>NZ_QEAS01000019.1:0-8033 GCF_003130405.1 Pararcticibacter amylolyticus | reverse complement strand
CTTCCCTCTGTTCACAACATAAGCAACAATAGCAGCGAACACAAAAAGCAAAGCAATAACGATAAGTCCCAGCATCCTGTTTTTATTCTTGTCCCGCAAAGCGATATAGAAATAAAACCCGAGCAAAGGAAGAGCAAACACAAGAACAAATAACAAAGTAGGGAAAAGCATCGTATTTCAGATTAAAAGTTCATTCTTGCAAGAGGAGCAATATCCTGACCTGCAAAGTCTTTCTGTAAAAATTTATAATATCCCGCTATCGCAATCATACCGGCGTTATCTGTACAGTACTGAAAAGCTGGAATAAAAACGTTCCAGCCATTCTTGTCCGCCGCATCCTGCAGCATCGACCGTAGTCCGGAGTTAGCAGAAACTCCGCCCGCAATGGAAACATCCCGGATCCCGAACTGTCTGGCTGCTTTCTTCAGCTTATTAAGGAGAATGGTGATAATGCGGTACTGAACAGAAGCACAGATATCATTCATATTCTTCTCCAGGAATTCAGCATCCTCCCTGACACGGTCCCTGACAAAATAAAGAATAGATGTCTTCAATCCGCTGAAACTAAAATCCAGTCCTGCAATCTGGGGCTCCGGAAAAGCAAATGCATGAGGATTACCCTCCCTGGCATATTTATCAATCAGTGGACCGCCAGGATAAGGAAGTCCGAGGATCTTTGCTGTCTTGTCAAAAGCCTCCCCGGCAGCATCATCATTCGTTTCTCCGACAACTTCCATATCAAAATAATCGCGAACCAGCACAATCTGAGTATGCCCCCCCGAAACGGTCAGACACAAAAAAGGGAACCGGGGCTTGGGATCATCAATAAAATGAGCCAGCACATGTGCCTGCATATGATTAACCTCCACCAGCGGGATGCCCTTCGCCAATGCAAAACCCTTCGCAAAAGATGTTCCAACAAGCAATGAACCTAATAGTCCCGGTCCGCGCGTAAAAGCTACAGCATCAATATCTTTTTTATTTACTTTTGCACCCGCAATAGCTTCCTGTACTACAGGTATAATATTTTGCTGATGGGCTCTTGAGGCGAGTTCGGGAACTACGCCTCCATATTTTTCATGCACTGCCTGGGTAGCGATAATATTTGACAGTATTTTACCGTCTTTACAGATAGCTGCAGAAGTTTCGTCGCAGGATGATTCTATTGCAAGAATTGTAGTCAAACCGGATATAATAGATTGTTGTTAACTAATTAAAGTACAAAACTATTAAAAAACTACTAAAAATAACGTTGTGGACGCTTTCAGTAATTGCCATACTGATCGCATCTCTCATTATAGCGCTGCAGTTTAAACCGGTTCAGACTTACATTGCAAAGAGGGCGGCAAGATATTTGTCCAAAGAACTGAATACAACTATCGGAATAAAGTCGCTTTACATCAAGCCTTTAAAGTCACTGGTTCTAGAGGATTTTTATATTCAGGACCTTGACAAAGATACGTTGCTCTATACCCCGCGCTTGTCTGTCGACCTCAATCTGTTTTCTCTCCGGCAAAGGAAAGTGTCCGTCAATACTGCGCAGCTCGACAACGGCAAGTTCTTCCTGAAACAGTATAAAGACGGGAAGACCAATCTCCAGTTCATTATAAACTATTTTGATTCAGGAAAGCCTGCTCCCAAAAAGAAACCATCAAAAAAGCCATTCGACATTACGTTTGACAGGATAGTACTGAATAATACTGCCTTTAAATACCGCAATTACAACAATCAGGATACTATAAAGGGGATCAACTTCGATGATGTCTCGCTCTATCAGCTCAACACAACCATTTTAAACCTCGACACGAAAAACCACTTGTTTAAAGCAGGCATCCGCGATATGAGCTTCCGGGAAAAGAGCGGCTTCTATTTAAAAAACCTGAGCACAGACGCTGTTATCGATAGCAACAGCATGGAATTTAAAAACCTGCTTCTCGAAACCCCCAATACAACAATCAGGAACTACGTATTGATGAAATACGCAAACTTCGGCGATTTCAACGACTTCATCCGCAAAGTATATGTGAAGGGACATCTAAGGAATTCAGTGGTTTTTTCGAAAGACATTGCCTACTTCACAGATGCCCTTGATGCCATGAATATAAAACTGAGGATGAACGGAGATCTGAGCGGATATGTCGACAACTTCAGAGCCCGCAATTTCTCGGTAAAAGCAGGACAGGCCACCTATGTAAAAGGAAACTTCAATATAAAAGGACTTCCCTATATCAACAAAACCTCTCTCAACCTTACGGTGAACCAGCTTGCCACTAACAAAAAAGACGCAGACTATATTATAAAAGCATTCAGCGGAAAAACGGGACTTATCCCCCCGATAGCAGAGAAGTTTGGCAATATTTATTTCAAAGGCAGCTTTAACGGGATGCTCAAAGACTTCCGCGCCGCTGGTGAATTTAAGACCAGCCTCGGAAGGATTATCCCGGATATCAAAATGAACCTGTACAAGGAACCTGTATATTCCGGAACAATAGCCGCACAGGACCTCAACCTGCGGGAGCTGCTGCAGCAACGCGACCTTGGCCGAGCGTCGTTCAAAGCAAACATTAAAGGCAGTGGATTCAACATCCGCAAGCTTAAAGAAAACCTCGACGTAACGGCTGACTATTTCGACTTCCATGGATATCGGTATTCAGCATTGAATATCAATGGAACGCTCTCCGACAAGCTGTTCAGCGGACAGCTGGCTGTAGACGACAGGAATTTACAATTAAACTTTAAGGGAGATGTTAACCTCAGCCCTTCTTTGCCCCAATTCAACTTCAATGCCGACATACGTCATGCTAACCTCCATAAATTGAACCTTTCTAAAGACACCATCCAGCTGGAAACTCAATTGCGCAGCAACTTCAGCGGCAATTCTATTGAGAATCTGCAGGGAGACCTCCAGCTATCTGGTTTAAGGCTCACTAACAGGGATAGTTCCCTTCTTGTCAATTCAATTACATTAACAGCTTCCGGATTAGGGGGTTCGCGGTTAATTGCAATAAATTCAGAATTGCTGGAAGCCAGCATCCGGGGAGAATACGATCTTAAGACTCTTCCCTCTTATTTCAAATCTGTAGCAAAAAGATATGTTCCTTCGCTGAAAACGACTATTGTAAAACACGGAAATCAAAACTTCAACTTATATATCAAGATCAAGGACTTCGCTCCTTTCAGCATGCTGCTCATTCCCGATCTCTCCCTCCCGGACGGAGCTGTGTTTTATGGACGCTTCGTGTCGGCAGACAGCATCGCCGCAGTTAACGGCTCAAGCCCTCTCATCCGGTATAAAAAAATAAAAGTAAACAACTTCATCCTGGACGAGTCTGCCGGCAAAAACGCATTGAATATCTTTCTCACTGCCGACAGGATCGACATAACAGACAGCCTTTACATCAAGAACATCAACATTGCAAACGTGGTTCATAATGATAGCCTTGCCCTCAACGTGAAGCTATCAGACAAAGATGCAACCAACCAGCTCGACCTTAATGCCCTGGTTGAATTTGGCACCGATACACTGGCAAAACTCAGTATTCTGCCTTCTGATTTTGTGATCAACAAAGAATCATGGAAAGTTCCCGAACAGGTAAAGTTCAGGTTCGATCCCGGCAAAATATTCATCGAAGATTTTGAGCTTAGCCGGAACGACCAACTCCTCACAATCAACGGCATTGTATCTGCAAGCCACGATGACAAGCTCGACATTGAGTTTAAAAAATTCCAGGCAGCCACATTCAATCCTCTTACAAGGGGAGCCGGAATGATCATGACAGGCGAAATGAACGGAAATATCTCTATATCTTCTGTTACAAAAACGCCCAAAATAGAATCCGAACTGAGCGTCGATTCACTTACTATGAATAACATCAGCATTGGCAAACTCGCACTGAATGCTGAAGTCGACAATGAGACCAAGTTGGTAGATGTAAACATGGACATCGTCAGAAATGGGCAGAAGACAATGAATGTTAAAGGGACATACGATGCAGGCGCAGCAAAGAACACGCTTGACCTTTCGGTGGAGATGAACAATAACCAGTTGGTCATCTTCCAGCCGTTCATC
Source organism: Pararcticibacter amylolyticus (assembly GCF_003130405.1). Taxonomy (GTDB): domain Bacteria; phylum Bacteroidota; class Bacteroidia; order Sphingobacteriales; family Sphingobacteriaceae; genus Arcticibacter; species Arcticibacter amylolyticus. Next base: position 3,964 of record NZ_QEAS01000019.1, on the reverse strand, counting down.
AGGCACCTGGTGTCTGATGTAAGTGGCGAAGCCTCCGCACGGCTTAATGTATCCGGTAATATCCTGGACCCCAAAATAAATGGAACTCTAAGCCTGAAAGAAGCAAACCTGACCGTTAACTATCTTAAAACACCATATAAAATAACCGACGACGTTACCGTAGAAAACAGCGTAATACGGCTGAACGGACTGCAGTTAACAGATATTAGCAACAATACAGCTACAGCCAACGGAACTGTCAACATGAAAGATCCGGGCAACCCTGATATTGATGTTTCTGTCCGCACAAGTAAGTTCATGGTACTGAACACTACTGCCAAAGACAACCCGATATATTACGGAACCGCCTACGCCACCGGTATGTTCAGGTTCAAGGGACCAACGGACAATATGAGGATCGACATCAATGCAAAAACCGAAGAAGGTACTGTATTTAATATCCCGTTGAATGCATCTGAAACTGTCGCGAATAATGATTTCATTACATTCGTCGCTAAAGATTCAACCTTCACCCCCAAAAACCAATCTTTCTTTTTGCCCGGCCTGGTTTTGAATATGGACCTCACAGTAGACGAAAATTCACTGGTAAATATCTACACCAACCTTGGACGCCTCAATGGAAGGGGAAATGCCAATATCAATCTTAAGATCACCAGTCAGGGCGATTTTGAAATGTATGGCGATTACCTGATCTCAAGCGGAAAGTTCCAGTTTACGGCTCAGGACTTTATTAACAAGATCTTTGACCTTAGCCAGGGAGGGTCCATACGCTGGACCGGCGACCCGACAGATGCCCTGATTAACCTCCGGGCCATTTATTCATTAAGAACCGACATCAGGCCCTTGTATGTTGCCGCGGGACGTCCGCCCATCGAAGGACGCTACCAGACAGAAGCAATCATGAACCTGAGTGGTAATCTGATGAGACCGGATATCTCCTTTGATATAAATTTCCCCAATGATGCCAACATCAAAGACGAGCTGCAGACCTACTTTAATGATGTAAACAATAAAAACACCCAGGCACTCAGCCTGATAGTAAGACGATCGTTCTCTCCCAATACCGGAAACGTCAACGTTCAGGCAGTTAACAATACCCTTTTCAGCGCAGGAACCGAACTGCTGGTCAATCAGTTTAACAATATTCTGGCACAGTGGCTTAATCTGAATTTCGTAGATCTCAATATCCGTTCGTTTAACGAAGCAAGCGCCTCTTTCAGGTTTATGAAAGACCGGCTGGTAATCACAGCAGGAGTTACCGACAGAAGGGCAGATGTAACAGACTACAGTATTATAGGCAATAATGTTACCAGGGATGCCGAAATGCTCTATCTCATCCAAAAAGACGGAAGCCTGACAGCCCGCGTTTCAAACCGGCTTAACAACCGGAACTTCCTCAATCCCGATCAGGAGTATATAAGTGCAGTCGGACTCGTTTACAGGCAGGATTTTGAAACCCTGGGAGAATTCCTCAGGGCACTTATCGGGCAAAGACGCCGCGAAGAAAGAGCCAGAAGAGGAACATCCTCTCCGCTTCCCACCTCTCCCGGCCAACCATCCAGATCGCCGGCAATCCTCCCATCCTCCGCCGAATCAGGCAAAAGACAACGTTAAAGAAATTTGTCCCGGTAAAAATCATCACCGGGATTTACAGTATCTGACAGGTACTACTTAATCTGATTCGTACCACTTAACACCTGCAAGTCCTGGTTCCCAAGAATGGTATGCCCCATCCGGTCTCTTTTAGTTTGCAGATATCTTTCGTTATGCTCATTCGACTTAATCTCAATGGCTACCGTCTCAACTATTTCAAGACCATATCCTATAAGGCCAGCACGCTTCGTCGGATTATTAGACATCAGTCTCATTTTGGTTATTCCCAAACTTCTCAGGATCTGAGCTCCGATACCATAATCCCGCTGATCCATTTTGAAACCAAGCTTGAGGTTTGCATCCACCGTATCAAAACCGTGTTCCTGCAAATTATAAGCATGCAGCTTATTTATAAGACCGATACCCCGGCCCTCCTGGTTCATGTATATCACAACACCTTTTCCTTCCTTCTCAATCATCTCCATAGCCTTGTGTAACTGCGGACCGCAATCACAACGGCATGAACCGAATATATCTCCGGTCACACACGAACTGTGGACCCTTACCATTACTGGCTCATCCGGTTCCCATTCCCCTTTTACCAAAGCAAGATGATGTTCTCCTGTATTAAGTTGCGTATAGGCAATCATATGAAAATCGCCCCATTCCGTTGGCAGGTTAACCGATACCTCTTTTGAAATCAGAGTCTCAGTCTGAAGGCGGTAAGTGATCAGATCTTTAATGGATATGATCTTGAGATTAAACTTCTCAGCAATCTTAATCAAATCCGGAAGACGCGCCATTTCTCCATCATCCTTCATGATTTCAACCAGGACTCCCGCAGGTTCCATACCCGCAAGACTAGCCAGATCCACGACTGCCTCGGTATGCCCGGCCCTTCTCAGCACTCCCCCATCCTTCGCACGCAGAGGAAAAATATGCCCCGGCCTTCCTAGATCTTCCGGTTGTGTGCCCGGATTAATCAGAGCTTGCACAGTCTTCGCCCTGTCTGAAGCTGATATCCCAGTAGTACATCCGTTACCAATAAGATCAACGGAAACAGTGAAATTAGTTTCGTGAAGAGCCGTATTCTTCCCAACCATCAGGTTAAGCCGCAATTCGTCGCAACGACTTTCAGTAAGGGGAGCACAAATAAGGCCTCTGCCATAAGACGCCATGAAATTAATCACCTCAGGAGTGACATTCCTTGCCGTAGTAACAAAGTCCCCTTCATTTTCACGGTCCTCATCATCCACAACAATTATCACTTTTCCGGCCTTAAGCTCCTCAATAGCTTCCTCTATTGTATTAAGTTTAATTTCCATTTCTGACAAAATTACACTTCTCAAAGAAGATTACTATAATCAGTGAGTAAAGTTATAAGAGTCATTCCCGAAACTGAAAGAGCCACTCCCAAAACTTCCGGTTCAGAGTCTTTTTTTCCCTTTGTATTAGTCTGCCCTTTACCAGATATGGCGGCCCCAGCTCCTGTACTTTAAAAATCAACACAATAAACCGATGTTACATTCAGAAGATCTCTATCAACATCAAAAAGAAAGGGCTCAGAGAAGTGATTCTTATTTCGAATAATTTTCAGGGCTTCATAACTTACCGGATGTTTCAGCGCGTAAGATTCATTGTTATCTTCAAAGTTTGTTATCATCGCGTTTCCCAGGCAACAAGAATCCCAGCCAACGACTCTTTTTAGGATCGGATAAAGACGTGTGGATGTCAGGGATATAAAAGACTCAATTTTATTCGTAAGCCCAAATTCAATTGAAGCAGCAATTAACTGCGCTGTAATAGACGTAGACCCGCGGCGAGCTTCCTGGCTTGCACAGGTTCGCGATATTTCCCAAATTCTGTCTGAATTTGGTATTGGCTCGTGCATAATAAAGTGGGAATAGTGTTCTCCCAGCATATAAGGCCGTGAAGTGGGCATTAACCGGCAACATGCATCTACTTTTAGCTCATCATTGACCCTGACAATGTAGACAGATCCATCCTTGTCATAGATATCATGCTCCATGCAATTGAAAGTTTGGAGTCCCACAGTCCACTTTAGTTCCTTTGAAAAAACTTCCCATCTTAAATGGTGCATGGAAGCAAGAATCTCTACCTGACTTTCATCATTTGCTCGTATTAGTCTAAAGTTTGACATTTTCGAGATCCCCACCTTAAAAAAGCTTCATTCTTTTTCCCGTCAGCCCGCTCCCTTCACCCCCCGGCGGACCAGAAGGCACCTCCTGCCCCTGCTTTTCGGGCTTCTTCTTTTTCCCGTGAAGCCTCCCCATCTTCTCCAGGAGATCCTTGCCTTTGTGCACCACCGGCCATGCCGCCCCATCTCCTCCCTGTTGGCGGAGATCATTCG
>NZ_QEAS01000154.1 GCF_003130405.1 Pararcticibacter amylolyticus | reverse complement strand
CGCACCTGGAACCGCAAAGCCGACCAGAGCACCGAAGCCCTGTCCACCTATTACGTGTACGACGATTTCGGCAACCTGTGCTATGTCCTTCCCCCCAAGTCAGAAGCCGACAGCGGAATCCCCGGCCCGGACAAACAAAACGCACTGTGTTACCAGTACCGCTACGACGAGCGTAACCGGATGAGTGCCAAAAAAATCCCCGGCAAAGGCTGGGAGTACCAGGTATACAATCAGCTGGACCAGGTCGTGGC
>NZ_QEAS01000153.1 GCF_003130405.1 Pararcticibacter amylolyticus | reverse complement strand
TTTATCTGTTGTACTGTTGATGACTAGTCCCAGCCGCCCATGTCCTTCTTCTCGCCGACCATCACACTCTTTTCTGACTTCACTGAGGGTTTTACTTCATTTTCTTTCTTGCAGGAAGAAAATCCTATTCCGAATAATACTGCTACGATTAATGCCTTTTTCATTGTCTTTTCTTTTTGTGGGTTGTATTTCTGTTTTTATCTGTTGTACTGCTGATGACTAGTCCCAGCCGCCCATGTCCTTCTTCTCGCCGACCAT
>NZ_QEAS01000152.1 GCF_003130405.1 Pararcticibacter amylolyticus | reverse complement strand
TTTACTTGTTCGGTGCTGTTTACTTTATGGTGGCGGGTGCTGGTGAGCAGCTCATCGGTGAAGCTGTAGGTGTTGTCGGTTTCATCGTAATTGCCGTCTGAGAGGGTGCCGCCTTTGTAATGCTGACTGATGTTCTTGGTGACCCGGCCTTCGTCGTCGTAGTAGTTCACGCTCCACAGCATGTGGGCGGGGTTGTTCAGCACGGCGGTACGGGTGGCCGTCAGCAGGCTGTGGATCATCTGGCTGCCGTTCCGGGCGTA
>NZ_QEAS01000151.1 GCF_003130405.1 Pararcticibacter amylolyticus | reverse complement strand
CGACCTACTCTCCCACGTGTTACCGCAGTACCATCGGCTCTGGCGGGCTTAACTTCTCTGTTCGGAATGGGAAGAGGTGGACACCGCCGATATAGGCACCTGAAGATCTTTTGAAAGTTCTAAGTTTTCTTATCCCTCTCTAATTTCTTTCTTTGGCTATATCTATAGTTAGTTCTCGTTTCTTATAACGTATAACTTACTACTTATAACTCATATTTAACATGATCAGAAGAAGTACTTGAAGAGATGGCCAACAGAGTGTCTGCTCTTGAA
>NZ_QEAS01000150.1 GCF_003130405.1 Pararcticibacter amylolyticus | reverse complement strand
GGTTCCAGCTACCTGCAGTCGGTCGACTACCGCTATAACATCCGGGGCCAGCTGACCTCGATCAACAACAGCAGCCTGACGGCTGACGACCGCAACGACGAGAGCAATGATGTGTTCGGCATGGAGATCCTTTACGACCAGCAGGAAGCCGCCATCGGCAACAGCCCTTATTATAACGGGATGATCTCGGCCGTCAAATGGAAGGCCAAAGACCCCCAGGGGGGCAGTCCCAAAGAGCGGAGCTACCGTTTTGAGTACGACAACCTTCAGCGGCTGAAGA
>NZ_QEAS01000149.1 GCF_003130405.1 Pararcticibacter amylolyticus | reverse complement strand
CGGCTGTCGTACTGGGGGGCGGCATAGACGAGGGCTTTCAGGGCGGCGGGGTCTATGGCGGTATTGCCATTGTTCCACAGCCCGGTCATGATCACACGGCCCAATCCGTCGTACTTGGTCACCTGCCACTGGTTCTTCTTTCTCTGCTCTGCGTCCTGGCTGGCCACGACCTGGTCCAGCTGATTGTATACCTGGTACTCCCAGCCTTTGCCGGGGATTTTTTTGGCACTCATCCGGTTACGCTCGTCGTAGCGGTACTGGTAACACAGTGCGTTTTGTTT
>NZ_QEAS01000148.1 GCF_003130405.1 Pararcticibacter amylolyticus | reverse complement strand
AAGCCGCCGCCACCCCGCTCACCCGGGGCCTCCTGACGGCCATACAAAAGCGGACGGTCGGGGCAGGCCTGGGCAATATCTGGCTGCTCAGCGTCCAGTTCTACGACAAGCGGGGGAACGTGGTCCAGGTCAGGAGCAACAACCAGCTCAATACCGGGCTGAACGACAGCCGGACGGTGGTGCCCGACTTTACCGGCAAGGCCCGCCAGGTGAAGACCGTTCAGGCCGCTGCCAGCAGCAGCACCACGGTGCTCAGCACCCTCAGCTACGACCATTCCGGC
>NZ_QEAS01000147.1 GCF_003130405.1 Pararcticibacter amylolyticus | reverse complement strand
CTCTTTCTCCGCCGGATATCCAGTCCGTGTTCCCGCATCAGGTCAAATAAATAGTCCCGCCCTATCCGGATGCCATGCTCGGCCAGCAGGGGAGTGAGCATGTAATGTAATTTCAGGGTACCCGTCCGCGGCAGGCTCTGGCGGACCTGATGGACATGTTGCAGAATGATCTCCTCTTTTAATCCGGTATCCTGATAGCGCCACTGATGGTCATACCAGGCATGACGTGTTTTGCCAAACAGTCTGCACAGTTGCTTGATTCCCATTCGGGGTTCCTCCTGTTT
>NZ_QEAS01000018.1:133568-134613 GCF_003130405.1 Pararcticibacter amylolyticus | reverse complement strand
ATAGTTCAAACAGGATTACCAAATTGCAGTGTATAATTCAACCAGGAATAACAAATCATCGTGTATAATTAATTCAGGATTTATTCAGTAAGGTGTATAGCCATTCTAGGATAAGACAACAGGAAGAAAGTATTATACTTGTCATATGGCCAGTTCGGAGAACTATCCTGCCCCTGGCCGGCTCCGCTGCTGCCCCAATCCGGGATATATGCAGGATGAGAGCACAGTGAGAGCACGGTAAGTGCACATTTCTCTGGCAAAACGTGCACTCACCGTGCTCTCATCCTGCACTCACTGTGCTCTCATCCCCAATAGAGTACCTGCCGGGATACATGCAGGGAGGGAATGTCCTGCCTGTCGGGTGCCTCTGAACCTTCCTGTCATCTGTGAATAAAAGAGTGGTCTTTAAGTGTCCGGACAGAAGCACATGGACAGAATTAAATGTGATGGCTCTGGTTCTCCTGAAAAGACTGTTATGATCTGGAATAAGTTTTCGAACTTCTTAAGACGTTAGCTTCGGATAGAAAACTATAAAGTAATAAAGGCTGGCTACAATAATAGTCAGCCCGCAGACAATCAAATAGAAGTTAGATATTTCTCAGTAATTTTATGGGTTAAACATATCATCCAAAGCTTCAGCTTCTTCAAGGTGATGGCGAAGCACATCAATTTTACCGGCTGCAAACTGCCGTATTGCTTCTATATCGGCGTGCCCTGCTGCATATTCAAAAAGGTCGATTGTTTCCTCATGAGAATCTTCCATCATACTGGCATACTCCTTTTCAAAAGCATTTACATCGGTAATAGCAGCAAGTTTGTTGTATCTCTCCTGGTGCTTTTGCGTCATCGCTGGAGGAGTAGCAAGTGAAAGGCCATTTGCTTCCGCCACCATTTTCAATTCTACTGTGGCAGTTCCATGATCTTCCAGCATGTGATTAGCAAAAGTTTCTATTTGGGCGTTGTCTGACCGCTCTTTGGCCAATGTTGCTGTTTCTATTTCAAATCTGTTTGCGCTCCCGGCTTCCGTAACGAACTGCTGGCTTTG
>NZ_QEAS01000018.1:115942-133543 GCF_003130405.1 Pararcticibacter amylolyticus | reverse complement strand
CTGCACGACTGAAGTGTAAGAATGGTGCATGGTAGCATCAATAGTAAAATAATCATCTTTTTCATAGCTAGATAGATAGTTAATGGGTAAACGTATAGTATTCTTTGATATCTGCGTAAAGGGAACAGGCCGTCTCTCTTATAGTTTGTGTTTTCTTACAAACAGGTAGTTATCCTGTTGCTGCCTGTTCGAAAAACGGAGGGTCATATTCTCTGAATATTATTACATTTGGCGGATAGCTAATCAGATCAGTTTAAAAATGAAAAAGACAATCAGCTTATTGTTACTATGCTTTTTAACGGCAGTTGCAGTAACAGCCCAGACAAAAGCAGAAAAGGAAGTAGCAGCTGCAGTAGAAACCCTTAAAAAAGCAATGATCGATGGTACGCGATCTAAGCTGGAAGCGATAGCCGCAGAGAAATTAAGTTACGGACATTCGAGCGGAAAAGTAGAAGATAAAGCTGCTTTCGTGGAAAGTATTGCTTCAGGGAAATCCGATTTTGTGACCATTACGCTGTCCAATCAGACTATCCAGGTTTCTGGTAATACAGCTGTTGTGAGGCATCATCTCGACGCCGACACCAACGATAGCGGAAAAGTGGGAACAGTAAGTCTGAATATTATGCTCGTTTTTCAGAAACAATTCGGAAGATGGGTTTTACTTGCACGTCAGGCTGTAAAGACACAATAAAACATAGACAAGGGTATACAAGTGTGAGATATGAGTTTTGGTACTTACCTCTCACACCTGTGATGCCCTATTTGCCTACCTGTCATAAATTCGTGTCCATTCGTTTAGCAAATCTTCCTCATTCTTCCCTAACTGGCCGGGCTTAAGGCGCCAAATCCAGTTATTCTCTACAGACGCCGGGCTGTTCATCCGCGATTTTTCATCGAGCCCCAGTATATCTTGTAAAGGAATGATCGCCACTCTTGCGACGGATGCATATGCCATCCTGGCAAGAATCAGATGTATATTTTTTGCCTTCACCTCAAGTCCTGTATAATCCCGGAGATTTCTCTTAATAGTCTCGTCTGCATCTTTGTCGAACCAGCCTCTCGTTGTGTTATTATCATGGGTTCCGGTATAGACGAAGAAATTAGAGGTGAAATGATGCGGAATAGCAATGGCCTCAGGCATGTCATCCCCAAAGGCAAATTGTAAAACTTTCATTCCGGGGAAACCAAAGGCATCCCGCAGCGCATAAACAGGAGCGTCAATATCTCCCAGGTCTTCTGCAACAAAAGGTAGTCTGCCCAAATTTTTCTGAAGAGCTTTGAAAAGATCTTTACCCGGGCCTGGCTTCCAGATTCCGTTTTTAGCGGTATCTTCCGACGCTGGTACCTCCCAGTAAGCAGAAAAGGCCCTGAAATGGTCAAAGCGAAGCAAGTCGAAAAGTTCGATGTTTTTCTTAACCCGCTTCACCCACCAGGAATATCCCTGCTTTTTAAGGACATCCCACCGGAACACAGGCATTCCCCATAGCTGACCGTTATCGTTGAAATAATCAGGCGGAACGCCTGCCACCCCGGTCATGTTTCCATCCTGATCGAGACAGAAAATCCCGGGGTTTGCCCAAACATCAGCGGAATCATAACTGACATAGAAAGGCATATCGCCGAAAAGCTGTATCCCCAGGTTGTTGCAATACGCTTTCAGGTCATTCCATTGTTTCAAAAATATGAACTGAAGGAATCTGGCCTTTTCAATTGCATCCCTATTGGCATGCTCAAACTCTTTCAGCGCAGCCTGTTCCCGAAATTTGTACTTCTCCGGCCATTGATACCACGCTTGCCCTCCATGTTGCTGTTTGAGTACGATGTATTTCGAGAAATCGTCGAGCCATGCTGATTCCCGCTGACAGAATTCTGCGAATTCTTTTTTTAGTACTGAGGACTCTCCTTTTAAGAATTTACGGTATGCTTTTTCAAATAATATATCTTTCAGCTTCTCTGCGGCCTGAAAATCTGCTCTTGATTTAGGATGTAAGATCTGTTCATTTACTTTCTTCTGCGATAAAAGTCCATCCCGGACCAGGAGTTCGGGACTGATGAGCAATGGGTTACCCGCCATGCTCGAATAGGAGCTGTAGGGGGAATAACCACATCCCTGCTCGGTGGGACTAAGAGGAAGCAGCTGCCAGTATTTCTGCCTGCTTCGGGCCAGAAAATCCGCAAAGTTTCTGGCGTCAGGACCGAAATCTCCGGTACCGAAAGGGGAGGGGAGAGATGAAATATGCATCAGGATACCTGCGCCACGTCCTGAATCCTTTCGCTGCAATTTTAACAGTGCAAACGGGAGTTTCCCGAATATCTCTTTAACCGGCAGTTCATGTTCAGCTTTACCTTCCAGCCCGCTTATTAAAAGATGACTCCATTTATCCGGCACTGAAGTTGGTAAAATAATACGGGTGCTCTTCCAATTGATGTTCATCGGGGTCTCATCCTGCTCTTTACAGATCTGTGCAATATGTAAAGGAACCACGATTACATACCAGCTTCCGCGGAAGCTTCTGGCAAAGGCAAATATGTGGTCTTTATACTTGCCTTTTACTTTCAGGGGAATGTATTCACCTTTAGAAAAAATATCATCGTTGGCTGCACGTTCCTTCATAAGTTTCTGGGTCAGCCATAGTTTAATATGTCCCTCGTACCGTTTTGCCCAGAGCCATGCCGGGAAGTTTGCGGTATTCTCCTTCTCCTCAAGCTCTCCGAGCATTCGGGCGCGCAGTTCGTAGTCTACCGGCCGCCGGTTATCCGGGTCTACCATACTGAGATCCCAGAGGTCGCAGCCCTGGTACGTGTCGGGAAGTCCCGGGCAGGTAAATTTCAGTAACACCTGGGCAAGGGAATTAATGATGCCGGGATCCGCTATCTTCCGGTGAAATGGATCAAAGCTCTTTCTGAACGTACTTCCTTCCCGGAGGATATCTGCGGCGAAGTTTTTAGCTGCCTCTTCGTAAGCGGTATCAGGCGTAGTCCAGTTCGAATTCTGTTTTGCTTCCCGAAGGGCCTTCTCTATATAATTCTGGATCCGTCCGTTGAAGTTATCCTCATTTTGTCCGGGCATAGGGTAAGCTCCTGCCAGAGTTTGATAGATCAGATATTCATCATTCTTATCGGGGGCACCATTTTTTTTATGGGGGGAGTTGATCTCAAACCATTCTTCTGCGATCTGCATCCATTCATCCCCAATATCACTCAGGACGTTTAGCCGTGCCCGCACATCTTCTCCGCGTTTGGTGTCGTGAGTAGAGGTTGCGTTCATCGACAGAGGCCAGTTTTGCTGCCGCTGGAACATCTTTTCATGAAACTCTTCCTGGTTTATCCCAAAGGCTTCCGGAGAGTCTCCTACCTCGTTATGTGCAATAAAGCGGTTGTAGGTATACATCAGGGTGTCTTCAACACCTTTTGCCATCAGCGGGCCGCTGAATTGCATACAGCGCTGATAGAAGTATAAGGCTCTTTGATTATAATCGTTATCACCTTTTTGAGGTTTATTCAGAAAGATCTCTTCCAGCAGCCTGACGGAGGCGGTGAGTTCTGGTTTTTCGCGGGGAATCTGTTTAAGAATGGTTCTTATTGCAGCTTCTTCTTCGTTTTCGAGCGGAAACTGGTTCCCGTAATAGCGGTATACCGGGCATTGGATCAGCAATTCTCCTATAGAAGCCTTTAAGTCCTCTTCTTTTACCTGAGCCCGGGCACCTGCATCAAGCAGATCTGATTCAATCAAAAGCCTGTGGAGGTTATCCAGTTCACCTCTCATGTGTTCGTAAAGGATGTAGGCTTTCTTATGGTAAATCTGCTGTTGTACATCTGCTTCTTCACCCGTAATACTGCTATAAAAACGGGTAAAGGATTTCTCACTTTCCTTATTGGTGAACAGGTTGTTGACCAGGGCGAGAAAATCGTATCCGGTATTTCCCTGCAGGGACCAGTGTTGGGGAAGATCCTCTCCCTGTTCAAGGATTTTTTCTACGGCAATGTAGATATCTTTTCCTGCCAGTTCTCTTAGCTCTTCAATGTAACCTGAGGGATCGAAAAGTCCGTCGACGTGGTCAACCCTTAGTCCTGTAAATATCCCCTCATCAAGAAGGGATTTAATATATTGATGATAAGTTGCGAAGACGTCTTTGTTCTGAATATTGAGACAAATTAGCCCGTTAACGGTAAAAAAGCGGCGGAACGTAATTTGACGGTCTGTTTCCTTCCAGCTGCAGAGCCTGTAAACCTGCTCTTCTGCCAGTTGTATTAATAAGTTCTGATCTTCATTGATCTTCTGTAAGCGTTCAGCCAGGTAGGCCCCGGTTTCTTTGTTCTTCATCAGGCCGGTAAACTGTAAAAGAAACTCGTTCCACGCATCTGCATAGCGCTCAGGGTCTTCTACCTGGTGGATTTGCTGCATTTGTCCGAGCAGTTGTTCCCATCCCTCGGAAAGCGCGGCATCGCCATCTTTAATGATCTTGTTGTAAGATCCGGGATTTACAGGATAGAAGCTGTCGTAATAATTGAAGACAAGCCTGCCCTCCCGGTAATCTATTTTGAGTTCACCATTTCTGATAACATCTTCCAGCGGAGCTCCGAGAAAAGGCACCATTATTCTGTCCTTATATAACGGGCTGCTAAGCGGTGTGTCGAAAAACGAGGCATACCTGGATTGTATACCTTTTTCAAGTACATCGTTCAACCAGGGATTTTCGGTTGAAAAAGCCATATGGTTAGGCACGATGTCCTGTAACCAGCCAATCCCACGCTCCCGGAGCTGTTTGCTTAGTTCTTTTAGCTTGTCCTCCGTGCCGATCTCAGGATTTATCTGATGGGGGTTCAATGCGTCGTATCCATGAGTGCTGCCCGGGGTGGATTTAAAAACGGGTGAAGCGTATACTGTGCTGACGCCCAGTTTCCGGAGATAGGGGATGATGCGTTCAAAGTCATTGAAAGTAAATTCTTTATGAAATTGCAAACGATATGTGGAGACAGGATTAACTGACATGATGAATAAGTTATCTGGTTATTACAATACAAAGAAATTTTCTCAGCATTTACAACCCCAACTATAGATCCTTGTTTGGGTCAAAGGGATAAAAATGAATAAACAGGTATTCTTCCGGCATCCGTTTATGAACTGCGGTTCCGCAGCCCGGCAGCGATGTGCCTGAAGGAGATGATTATCAAATGGTAACGTGCGTTATGTCATTTTTAGAGGGACGTATTCGTGATATTATTGTAATACACAAAATAAACTAGTAAAAGCCATGATAACAATCATTACAAAGTTCCTGGATTCGATCAGGAACATCTTAGAAGGATTAGATTAGAGAAGGAGCCGATGACGGGGATCGAACCTGCGACCTACGCGTTACGAGTGCGTTGCTCTACCAGCTGAGCTACATCGGCTTGCTCCTGAACGGGCAGTCAAATGTAGTAATTGTGAGGTAAAATCAAAATTACTTACACGTGCTTTATTCTAGTACCAGCACTGATTCGGGCCGAAGGGTAATCGTTTCCCCGGCAGTATAGGTATCAGGAAAGTCGTTTTTTCCGTGCCATTCTGTATCTGCAGAATGGATGATCTTCGTCCATGTTTCTTTTATTTCCGGGATCATGATCTGCTGTTCTTTTTCAGAAAAGTTCATCAGGCAAACCACCATACTGTTTTCATACCAGCGCTGCAATACCAGTGTTTCAGTGGTCTGATCTGAGGAAACCCTCATTTCTTTTCGTCCCGCATTTTTTAATACGGGATGCGTTTTGCGGAGCGAAATCAACTTTTTATAATAGTTTAATACGGTACTGTGAGGCTCCTGCCCGGGAAGATGCCATTGAAGCTTCGACTGCAGGAATGTCTTTTCTGATACAGGGTCAGGAGCTTCTCCCTGTTCATGGAAATCCGCAAATTCTTCTTTTCTCCCTTCTCTTACACTTTCTGCCAGCTGAGGATCTGTGTGGCTGACGAAGTAGAGGAAAGGATTGGGCTCTACCCATTCTTCTCCCATAAATAACATGGGAAGGTAAGGGCTCAGAAGGACTGAAGCTGCAACGAGCTTTTTCATTTCGAAGCTGAGCAGGCGGTTGATTCTCTCGCCGCACATCCTGTTTCCTACCTGATCATGATTTTGTGAAAAAACGATGAACTGCCCGGCCGGGTTTTCATCTGCTTTTATACCGAAGAACTTCTTCCGGTGCTCTGAGAACTGGCCGTCATACACATAAGCATCCTGGTAAGCTTTTGCAAGATGCGTTATTCCGTGAAAATCTGAATAGTATCCTGTTTGTTCTTCCCCCGCCGTTACACGAAGTGCATGATGAAACTCATCTATCCATTGCGCATCCATGCCATATCCACCTTTTTCAAGAGGATTAATAAACCTGTTATCATTCAGGTCGAGTTCAACAATAAGATAATGTTTTCTGCCGGTTTCTGACATTAGCTTGTCCAATTCCATACGGATTTCACGGAGAATATGGGTTGGGCTGAAGTCTTTGATGGCGTGTACCGCATCCAGACGAAGCGCATCAATATGAAAGTCACGAAACCACATCAGGGCATTCTCTATGAAGTACTGGCGCACTCCGTAACTATACTCGTCATCAAAGTTAACCGCATTTCCCCAGGGAGTATTGTATTTAGATGTGAAATACGGGCCAAATTCGGGGAGGTAATTGCCCTCCGGCCCCAGATGATTATAGACTACATCCAGGATAACTGCAATATTCTTCCGGTGGCAGGCGTTTACAAGATGCTGTAAGCCTTCCGGTCCTCCGTAAGAGTTCTGCACAGCAAAGGGCGCAACGCCGTCATATCCCCAGTTTCGTTCACCAGGAAACTGAGCTACCGGCATGAGTTCAATTGCGGTGATCCCCAGTTCTTTCAGATAATCCAGCTTTTCCTCTATTGAAGCAAAGGTACCTTCAGAGGTGAAGGTACCCGTATGTATTTCATAGAGGATGTACTCATCCAGGGGATGATTATACCAGTTGCCATCTGACCAAACAAAATCATCGGGCTTAACGGCTTTCGAAGGCCCGTGTACTCCTTCCGGAAGGGAAAGAGACACGGGATCCGAAAGTTCCTTTTCTCCGTTGAGCCTGAATTTATAGAGATCCCCTGGTTTTATTTTGTCTGTAGTGGCGGTCCAGTAACCCAGTTCCTGCCGGGTGAGAGAAATAGTCTCGTCGCGGCCGGATACAACAACTTCTGCTTTCTGAACTTCCGGCGCCCATAGCACAATCTCTGCCTGCCCGGTGCTGTTAAATCTTACTCCCGGCTTATACTTGTTCAAAATGCTGCTATCCATTTTTATTTCTTCAAAGGTTGTTTAAGGAGGACTACTGAACGGCTTTCTACTTTAACTGCCTCCCCGGCTTTGTGTCTTTCGCCCTCGTCATCAACCAGGTTTTCACTTGTGTCCAGTACTTTGATCCATTCTTCTCCATACCTGGAGGAAGGGAGTACGAAATTCAGTGGTTCATAGTGTGCATTGAAGATGACATAAAAGCTGTCATCCTGTATCACTTCACCTTTAGGTCCCATGGTCCTGATGCCTTTTCCGTTAAGGAATATGGCAAGGGATTTAGCGAAGTCGTGGCTCCAGCTTTCATCGGGCATTTCTGTGCCTTCAGGGAGAAACCATGCAATGTCTTCCAGGCCGATTCCCTTGATAGGCTGTCCGTTAAACCAGCGACGGCGTCTGAACACCGGGTGTTTCTTCCTGAAATGAATAAGTTTACGCGTAAAGCTGAGCAGTTCCTGGTCTGCTTCTGCCCAGTTTAACCATGAGATCTCATTGTCCTGGCAATAAGCATTGTTGTTTCCCTGCTGGGTGCGGCCTAATTCATCGCCGGCGACCAGCATAGGTACCCCTTGTGAAAGAAACAGGGAGGTGAGGAAATTGCGTTTCTGACGGTTCCGGAGAGCAATGATTTCCTTATCGTCGGTCGGCCCTTCTGCACCACAGTTCCATGAGCGGTTGTGGCTTTCTCCGTCGTTGTTATCTTCGCCGTTGGCCTCATTGTGCTTCTCATTATATGAAACCAGGTCATGAAGCGTAAATCCATCGTGCGCGGTAATGAAGTTGATACTAGCTGTCGGACTTCTGTAATCATCTTTGTATAAGTCTGAACTGCCGGTGAAGCGTTCTGCAAACTCACCCAGCATACTATCAGCACCCCGCCAGTAGTCACGCAGGCAATCCCTGTATTTGCCATTCCATTCTGCCCATCCGGGAGGGAATTTTCCGACCTGGTATCCTCCCTCTCCAATATCCCATGGCTCAGCAATAAGCTTTACCTGCGAAATGACCGGATCCTGATGGATAATATCAAAGAAGGAACCGAGGCGGTCTACTTCATGAAGTTCACGTGCAAGCGTAGATGCAAGGTCAAACCTGAAGCCGTCTACGTGCATCTCGAGGATCCAGTAGCGAAGGCTATCCATAATCAGTCTTAAAACGTCGGGCATCTGGGCATTCAGTGTGTTTCCTGTACCCGTATAGTCCATATAATACCGTTTATTATCCTCTACCAGCCGGTAGTAGGAGGCGTTGTCGATGCCTTTGAAAGAAAGGGTGGGGCCTAATTGATTGCCTTCTGCGGTATGATTGTACACCACATCCAGGATCACTTCAATTCCAGCTTTATGGAGTTCTTTAACCATTCCCTTAAACTCTGTCACCTGCTCTCCCAATACTCCGCTTCCGGAATAACGAACATCAGGAGCAAAGAATCCTATGGTATTATAGCCCCAGAAATTCGTTAAGCCCTTATCTGCGAGATAGGAGTCTCTGACAAAATGATGCACAGGCATAAGCTCAATCGATGTGATGCCGAGATCTTTGAGGTATTGTATGGTAGCAGGATGCGCAAGTGCTGCATAGGTTCCCCTGATATCCTCGGGAATATCCGGATGTAATTGTGTGAAGCCTTTTACATGGGTTTCGTAGATAATAGATCTGTGATAAGAGATCTTAGGAGCCTTATCGTCGCCCCAGTCAAAGTTCGGATCAATGACTACTGATTTGGGGATATAAGGAGCGCTGTCTTCTTCACTGAAGCTCAGGTCGGCTGCGGGATCTCCAAGTTTGTAACCGAATAAAGAATCATGCCATTGTATCGTTCCTGCAATGGCTTTGGCGTAAGGGTCAATCAGGAGCTTGTTCGGATTAAAACGATGTCCGTTTTCCGGCTCATAAGGGCCGTAAACCCGGTATCCATACAATTGCCCGGGCTCAACGTCGGGGACATACACGTGCCATACATGATGCGACCGTTCCTTTAGTCTGATCTTTATATTTTCGACAGGGTCCTCCTTTGTCTTAAAAAGACACAGATCGACTCCGGTAGCATTCTCTGCATACAAAGCAAAATTAACCCCTTCGCCATCCCAGGTAGCTCCGAGAGGATAAGGGGATCCAGGGTATATAGTTGTATTCATATCGAAATACAAATGCGCAGCCGGATAAAATGTTTGAAAAAAAGTGAAGCTGCGTATTTCCCGGGAGCCCTGATTTTAAAGCTTTAATAATTACGATTATATTAAAATGTGACGGTCGTCATGTTTTAGTACTGAAAATATCCGGTATTTTGTAAAATACATTTAATCCAGTATTTTAATGGGTCACACATTTCATATCCCGGTATTGGGACTGGGATTTACTATAGATACTCCACTTAAAGTTGCACGGTACGGCATCTCTTCCGTGCTATCAATCGTTGACGACATGCTGATCGAAAGAATCAGAAAGTTTCACACTGAAAAAGAGGGTGAAGTTTTTGTTCCTATCGGTCCCGGCGAACCCGATTCAAGGGCCAGGCGGATTACGGCTTATCTCAATTTCGTGAACCGGAAGGTCAATCAGCAGTTCGATGAACTAAGGTTGCAGCCTTTTGAAGAAGGGAGCGATATCACGCGGTACTTTGATCTTTTGCCTGACTCATCTTCTTTAAAGCAACGCTACATGGTGATGCTTTCGGTAAATGATCCCGGGCTGAAGAAAAAGATGGAAGCTGAGCTGCGCGGAGATATGGAAAAGGGGGCTGTCGATGTGAATATTATGTCGAAGGTGGATAAGATGAACTATACAGCTAAAGGTGATGTGCTGGGCGAAGAGTTCAGTGACGCACTGGCAGGATTGAGAGGTTTTGCTAACAGTGACCTGAATTCTTCTGTAATATTATCTGCCGGGATGAATCCCAGGCTGTATAGCTACCTGGAGAATTTTAAAGATTTCTATCCTGATGAAAAAGGCCGTTTGCGTAAGCGGATCGTTCTTAAGGTCAGTGATTTCCGCTCTGCGTTTATTCAAGCTAAATTCTTAGCGAAAAAAGGCTTGTGGGTTTCTGAGTTCAGGATTGAGTCGGGATTAAACTGTGGTGGACACGCTTTTGCGACTGATGGTTACCTTCTGGGACCTATACTTGAGGAGTTTAAGTCCAAGCGTCCGGAGATGATAGCAGATGTCTTTTCTCTTTACCAGTCTGCACTCGCTGCGAAAGAGCTGGTGGTTGACGAGGCACCAAAAATGAGAATCACTGTACAGGGAGGCATTGGCACAGCTGAAGAACAAAACTTTCTTATGAATTACTATGAACTGGATTCAACAGGATGGGGGAGTCCTTTTCTGCTTGTTCCGGAAGCTACGAATGTAGACGATGAAACACTGGAGTCTTTAATCCATTCAGACTCATCGGACTTCTATATCAGCGGATCTTCACCTCTTGGTATTCCTTTTAATAATTACAGAAAGAGTACGGCAGAACTTCAACGGATAGAACGTATCGAAAAGGGGAGGCCTGGAAGTCCGTGTAAGAAGAAGTTCTTAGTTTCTAATACAGAGTTTACCCAGGAGCCTATCTGCACTGCTTCCCGCGAGTATCAGAATCTTAAGTTAAAGCAGCTGGATGAATTAAACCTCCCTGCGGATGAATATAAAGTGCGGTTTGACACCATCACAGAGAAATTATGTCTTTGTGAAGGCTTATGTACCTCGGCTTATATTAAGAATGATATTCTTGAAAGGAAAGAAAGTAAAGCAGTAGCCATCTGCCCGGGTCCGAATCTGGCGTATTTTTCAAGAGTGTTTTCTCTTGATGAAATGGTGAAGCATATTTACGGGAAGCTGAACTTGTTGCAAGGAGTAAGTCGTCCCAGTGTGTTTGTCAACGAGCTGAAGCTATATCTGGATTACCTGAAGAAGGATATAACCGTGCATATCAAGAATCTGGATGCAAAAAAACTGAAGCAACTGGAGAAATTTAAAGAACAATTACTGATCGGTATCGAGTACTATAAGAAGCTGATCAGTCATATCAATAACCACACGGAGCAGTATCTTAAAAAGCTTTTGGATGACCTGCTCGAAATTGAAGCGCAGATAAAGCAGATTGTGATAGGAACATTTGCAGAGGCGTAAGGTAAACGATTAGCGGGGTTACTGGATTAGCATTATATAAGGGCTGTGAGTTGTGTCAACAAACTCACAGCCCTTTTTCTTTTTATATTTTTAAAATCAGATACGGAATAACTTCAGGATAGAGGATAATTCCTTCCCAAATAGTTGTCCTTTTTATGCCTGTTCCTGCCGGTGTTATAGGTTACACTGAAAACAGAATAGACATAATCAATACGATGACTGTCAGAATAAGATAAACCATTCCATCTGCCTTTCTTCTTTCTTCAAAAGACAGCTTTGATTCGAGCGGTGATTCAGAGTAAGTTTTCAATATCATGGTAAACGCCTTTATGAAAGTACAAAAGCAATATTTAGACCATAATCTCTTAGGGATCAGTTTATAAATGCTTTTCCATACTTGTTCTTTGTATTCCTTGTCAGGATATTAGCGAAAACTCAAATAGAATCGTTAAAACCCTCCAGCCTTTTATAAATTTTCATAAATCCGCCTCCTGTTTTATGGATTTCGCATCCGGAGATTTTTGTAATAATTCATTCATTTTAATAAAGAGAGGGTGCTAATTTGTTGAGTATCAAAAAAGTGCTTCAAAAACAGGGCGGTGATTGTATAGAATAAGAAACGCCCGGAATTGGTGGTCCGGGCGTTTGGCTTTCGATTAACTGTGGCTTAATAAATTAATTACTTCAAGCTTCTTCTGAGTCTTATTAATTTAATATTATGATATGGTTTGTCTAAGTATTTTTCTCGCTACATGTATCCGGTTCTTAATCGTTCCTATGGGAATGAATAAGCTGTCTGTAATCTCGTGGTACTTATACCCCTCCAGATACATAGTAAACGGCTTGTAATATTGTCTGGGCAGGCGGTTTAATGCCGTTCTGATTCCCTCTAGTCTCATGTTCGATTCACCGTTATTTTCGACATGCAGATTAGTGGCCTCTTCATTTTCCAGGGTGCATGTATGGAAACCGCGTTTTCTATAGTTGTTTACAAACAAGTTGCGCATTATCGTATACAGCCACCCTTTAAAGTTTGTTCCGTCCCGAAACTTATCAGAATTCAGAATCGCTTTAAGTAAAGTATCCTGAATCAGGTCTTTCGCATCATCTGCATCCCTCGTGAATCTAAGTGCCTGTGGTTTCAGGTATTTACTCTGCGTGGTAAGTAAATGATCAAATTCCTTCTTTTCCATCTCTTTAAAATTTTAAAGTGAGAGAGATTTTCCAACCTATTCCTTTGCACTATTCTGATTACAAATAAAGGATTCGTTAATGAGCATATAAATGATATTGATCATATTCGGGTTTGATTATTGTCATTGGCTAAGAAACACATTGTCAGCGCGTTTTTTTGCGATCTTAGAAATCTATTGTGACTGAGATCACTTTTTACTCTAATGGCTGTCATTCTGATGTTTGAACTTATATTGCATCTTTGAGATGCTAAAATCAATTTAATGAAATCTTCATCCACCTCTACAGATACTTTATGTTTTCATTGTGGGAATGAAATAAGCGGGGAACTTCATATTGCAGATGAAAAACAGTTTTGCTGCGCAGGTTGTAAAAGCGTATACCAGATATTAAATCAGAATAATCTTTGTAATTATTATAATTATAACGAGGCACCGGGACAAACCAGGCAGGAGACGGAACAGCATTTTGAGTTTTTGAACGAGCCGAAGATTTTTTCCCAGCTGGTAGATTATACTGATGATAATATTACGCTTATCACCTTCTATATTCCGGCTATTCACTGCAGCTCATGTCTGTGGTTGCTCGAACATCTTCATAAACTGAATAAGGGTGTGATGCAGTCGAGGGTCGATTTTCTGAAAAAGCAGGTGGCCGTTACCTTCAATCAGCATATTGTTTCTCTTAAGGAACTGGTTGAACTGCTCGCTTCCATTGGATATGAGCCGTTGATTAGTTTGCAGGACGTAGTGAAGGAGAAGAAAGATTCTGTTAACAGGGATCTGATCAGGAAGATTGCAGTTGCCGGATTTTGCATGGGTAATGTCATGCTGTTCAGCTTTCCTGAATATCTGGGGCTGTCGTCCTTTGAACACCAGTTTCAATCTCTCTTCGGCTGGTTAAACCTGGCTTTCGGAAGCGTCGTGACATTTTATTGCAGCCGTGATTTTTTCGTATCCGCCTGGGGGAGCCTTAAAAATAAGATCGTTAATCTTGATACTCCTCTTGCCGTTATTGTTGCCGTTCTGTTTATAAGATCGGCATTTGAGATCATTACAGGAACGGGTCCTGGTTTCTCCGATACCCTGACGGGACTGGTATTTCTCCTTCTCATGGGACGCTGGGTGAAGCAAAGGACGTATCAGCATATCTCCTTTAACCGCGATTACCGCTCTTATTTTCCGGTTGCTGTTACTGTGATTAAGGATGGGCAGGAGAAGCCTGTGCCTATCGGTGATCTTAATATTGGCGACCGGATCCTGATCAGGAATAATGAGATTATTCCCGCTGATTCTATTTTGATGAAGGGGGAAGGATATTTCGACTTTAGCTTTGTAACAGGGGAATCTCAGCCTGTCAATAAAGTTTTGGGAGAGATAATATACGCCGGGGGGAGGCAGATAGGGGAAGCCCTTGAAATGGAAATTGTCAAGCCGGTATCTCAAAGTTACCTGACAAGACTTTGGAACAACGAGACTTTTAAAAGGAACGATAACAAGATCAGGAATTTTAATGACACCATTGCCCGGTATTTCAGTGCTGTAGTTTTGGTGATAGCATTTGCCTCTTTGGGTTCCTGGTGGGTACTCGGAGATACGAAAAAAGCATGGGATGCTTTTTCGGCTGTATTAATCGTTGCCTGCCCGTGTGTGCTGGCGCTGAGCACTCCTCTTACATTATCAACGGTGCTTGGCATCTTTGATAAAAATGGTTTCTATCTTAAGAATACCGATGTAGTGGAGCAATTAGCCAGAATAGATACCGTGGTATTTGATAAAACCGGTACCATCACCTGCCCTAATGTGGTGAACCTGACTTTTACAGGGCGTTTAAGTTTGCAGGAAGAAACGTTAATTGCCTCAGCGGCCAGAAATTCCTCTCATCCCCTGAGCCGGGAGATTGTTAAATGGCTGGGAGCTTCCGGGCTAGTGCCTGTTTCTCAATATCGCGAGATGGCTGGAAAAGGAATAGTTGCCGGTATAGACGGGCATGAAGTATGCCTGGGGAGCCGTTCGTTTATTGCTCCGGATTCAGCTGTTAATGAAAACTCCTCCAGCGTGCATATTAGTATTGACGGAAATTATAAGGGATACTTTCATGTAAGGCAGCAATGGAGAAGTGAGCTGAAGGGATTAATAGATACTTTAAAGGGCGGATTCAGAATGCACCTGATCTCAGGAGATACATCATCTGAAAATAAGAGCCTTGAAGCTATATTTCCTTCTTATGTGCCTGTGCTTTTTAAACAGAGCCCCCACGATAAGCTAAATTACATTAAAAAACTCCAGCTAGCTCAGTATAAGACAATGATGCTGGGAGATGGCCTGAATGATGCAGGGGCCTTAAGGCAGAGCGACCTTGGAGTGGCCGTTACCGATAATATCAACAACTTTACTCCTGGCTGTGACGCCATACTTCAGGGAGATGAACTGGGGAAATTACCCCGTTTTATTAAGCAGGCAAAAGATGCAGTAAGAGTGATCAAATATGGATTTGGTATCGCATCCGTTTATAACCTCATTGGGGTATACTTTGCGGTTCAGGGTCAACTTTCGCCTCTTACTGCAGCGGTACTGATGCCTCTAAGTACGATCACAATCATTACTTTTACAAATATTGCCAACAGATATTTTGCAAAAAAGAATAAACTGAAATGAACATTTTATATTTTCTGATAGGATGCAGCGTGCTTATGGCACTGATTTTCCTGGGGGCGTTCTTCTGGGCGTCGAAAAACGGGCAGCATGATGATGTTCATACTCCGGCCGTGCGAATGTTGTTTGATGATGATAAGCCGGAGGAAGAGCAGGTTTAGAGAGAAACGTAATACAGACCATGTGAATATGCAGGGGACAGAATATTTATTTTGTCCCCTGTTTGGTTTCAGAGCTTGCTGTCAACAGATAACTTGCCCGGTCCGGTAAAGAACAGCGCCGTATACAGGCCGAGATAAATGAAGGCCAGTTCCTTTACGTTAAATGGATCCGGGGAGTGTACAATAAAGAATGCGACCAGCATCGTGATAATGAGGGGCACCAGTGCTATTCTCGTTAGAAATCCTAAAATGAGCAGGATTGCACAGAAGAACTCGGCAAAGATCGCAAGATAAAGCGATGCCTCCGTTCCAATCCCTATGGGATCTCCAAATTCAAGTTTCCCAGCGAGTACATTTTGCAACTTCATCCATCCGTGAGTGATCATCGGTGCACCGGCTACTACGCGCAGGATCAGCAGCCCGAAATCAGCCGAAAGCGGGCCACTATAAAATATTTTTGACTTCATAAGAATTAAATTTAAGCTAAGATAAAAAAACTATGCGTTTCTCTTCATTGTTGCTACCTGCTTGCTTATAGCCTGCATCGTGATTCTGATCCTTCTGTAGTATGAATTGTGATGACTATCACTTTTTTCTTACTACTTCCGTCACGGTTTTAAGCGTTTGAACAGACTATTTTTGACATTACAAAAACAAATCTATCCATTTGGTTTATGCAGCTTGAAAAGTTTAATTATGACAATAAGATTGTCAGAAATTTTGGTATCGCAACGATAGTATGGGGTATCGTAGGGATGACAGTGGGGCTATTAGTGGCGATGCAATTATTTAAACCCGCACTTAATATGGGATCGCAGTATACTACTTTTGGTAGGATAAGGCCTTTACATACAAATGCGGTAATTTTTGCTTTCGTTGGGAATGCGATTTTTATGGGAGTTTATTATTCTCTCCAAAGATTGCTCAAAGCTAGGATGTTTAGCGATGTTCTTAGCAGGATTCATTTCTGGGGATGGCAGCTGATCATTGTAGCAGCAGCAATCACACTGCCGCTGGGTATTACTTCTTCTCATGAGTACGCAGAGCTCGAATGGCCAATTGATATTGCCATAACCCTCATCTGGGTAGTGTTTGGTATCAATATGTTCGGAACCATCATCAAAAGGCGGGAAAGGCATATGTATGTGGCGATCTGGTTCTACATAGCTACTTTCGTTACCGTTGCCGTTCTTCACATCGTGAACTCTTTTCAGCTGCCGGTTTCTCTTTTCAAAAGTTACTATTTATATGCAGGTGTGCAGGATGCGCTGGTTCAGTGGTGGTATGGCCACAATGCGGTGGCATTCTTCCTGACTACCCCGTATCTGGGTATGATGTATTACTTCCTGCCCAAAATGGCTAACAGGCCTGTATATTCATATAAGCTAAGTATATTGCACTTCTGGTCCCTGATCTTTATTTATATCTGGGCCGGACCGCACCATCTTTTATATTCATCTCTGCCGTCATGGGCACAATCACTTGGTGTTGTTTTTTCAATCATGCTGATTGCTCCGAGCTGGGGAGGGATGATCAACGGGCTGCTGACGCTCAGGGGTGCCTGGGATAAGGTGCGCGATGATGCGACTCTTAAATTTATGGTGGTTGGTTTAACTGCCTATGGTATGGCAACCTTCGAAGGGCCGATGCTGTCGTTAAAGCAGATTAACGGAATCGCGCACTTTACCGACTGGATCGTGTCTCACGTTCACGTAGGAGCCCTCGGATGGAACGGTTTCCTTACCTTCGCTATTCTTTACTGGTTGATACCAAGAATATATCAGACTTCCCTGTTTTCGAAAAAAGCAGCAAACTTCCATTTCTGGATCGGCACGCTGGGGATTCTTTTTTATGCCATTCCAATGTACTGGTCTGGCTTTACACAAGGGCTTATGTGGAAAGAGTTTACCCAGGAAGGTATGTTGAAATATCCGAACTTCCTCGAAACAACTCTTGCTATTATTCCGATGCACATGTTCCGGGCCCTGGGTGGAGCGATGTACCTGACAGGAGCAATCGTTATGACATGGAATTTGTGGAAGACAATGGCTCAGGGAAAACTGGTAGCTAATGAACCGGCAGAAGCAATGCCGCTGGCTCCTGCATTTACACCTCATGCCGGAGAGAAAACATGGCATCGTGCCTTAGAGCGCCGTCCTATGCAGTTCCTCGTTTTATCTT
>NZ_QEAS01000018.1:94376-115904 GCF_003130405.1 Pararcticibacter amylolyticus | reverse complement strand
CCAACATTCATGGTATCTTCCAATGTTCCCACTATCGCCAGTGTGAAACCGTATACCCCTCTTGAATTACAGGGCCGCGATTTGTACATCCGGGAAGGATGTGTGAACTGCCATTCTCAGATGGTCCGTCCTTTCAGATCAGAAACGGAGCGTTATGGAGAGTATAGTAAAGCTGGTGAATATGTTTATGACCATCCGTTCCTGTGGGGATCTAAGCGTACCGGGCCTGATTTGCACAGAGAAGGCGGAAAATACTCCAACGCATGGCATTTTAACCATATGTTTGATCCTACCACCATGTCTCCGGGAAGTATCATGCCTCCTTATCCATGGCTGATAGAACAGAAGCTTGACACCACTACAACATCTTCAAAGATTGTTGCGATGCGCAAGCTGGGAGTTCCCTACGAAGAAGGATATGAAAGCGTCGCGAATAGAGATCTGGGCCGTCAGGCAGATGCTATCGCTGAAAATCTGTCGAAGGATAATATAAAGGTGCAAAGCGACAGGGAAATTATAGCGCTCATTTCTTATCTGCAAAGGCTTGGGGTGGATATTAAAGCAAGCAAAACGGCTGCAAATCCAGCAGCGGAAGGGGCAGAAAGACAGTAAGGTGAAGGTTGAACAAGCAAGTTAATCAGAAAAGAAAATGTTTAAGCAATTTTTAGATAAAGTAGAAGGCAGTCAGATTTATCTGATCTCATCACTCGGGATATTCCTTGTATTTTTCATCCTGGTATTTATCATGCTCTTCCTGATGAAAAAGGAGCATATCAAACACATGAGTGAACTTCCGTTAAAAAATGATGAAAACTAATTATATGAAAAAGCTATTGTACCTGTTGATTTTATTACTTCCTGATGTACAGTTATTTGCGCAGGAGGCAGCTCCTGAAGCAAGCAACGCTGCTGCACCTTCGGGAAACATTTTGATGGATATAGTAATTGTTGTTTTCATTATTGCGGCACTGGTTCTTCTGGCGGTATCTCTGGTTTTACTGAAAACGTTTAAGGTGCTGTCTAAGGAACTGCTGAACCCTTCACAGTTGCAGGTGAGAGTTGCCGAGCCCCGCCTGGAATATGAAGAGTGGGCAGCTTTGCAGAAAAGTAAGCCTGGTTTCTGGACAAAACTCCTTGGACTCAAGCCGATATCGCAGGAAAAAGATATTATGCTCGACCATGAGTTTGACGGAATCGCAGAACTGGATAACCCTACACCGGCATGGTTCATGTGGCTGTTTTATGCTACCATCATTTTCGCGGGAGCTTATTTACTCAATTATCATGTTTTCAACTGGGGGAAATTGCAGGATGAGGAATATGTGGTTGAAATGAAAGAAGCAAAAGCAGCCAAGGATGCGTATCTTTCAAAAGCTGCTAATCTGATCGATGAGAATACGGTGAAAGAGAATAAAGATGCAGCAGTAATATCAGCAGGACAAGCATTGTTCAATACAAACTGTGTTGCCTGCCACGGCGATAAGGGACAGGGAGTTGTTGGACCTAATCTGACCGATGAGTACTGGCTGCATGGCGGTAAAATTAACGACGTATTTAAAACAATTAAATACGGAATTCCTGACAAAGGAATGATTTCATGGGAGAAAACTCTTACTCCCAAACAGATATCAGAAATTTCAAACTATATTTTATCCTTAAAGGGGACTAATCCTGCTGGTGCAAAAGCGCCTCAGGGAGAGAAAGAAGGATAAGACCAGGTTGCGGGTTGTAGGTTACGGGTTTGCGGGTATCGTGCCTGCAGTCTTATAAACATACAACCCGCAGCTTTTTTAAATACACTACAATGGGAGAAGCGGGTTCATTCAGGGATCATATCACGACAGTAACCGAAGACGGCAAGAAGAGGAGATGGATGTATCCCAAGCTTATTAAAGGAAAGCTGTATAAATACAGGAATTACTTCGGGTGGTTTCTTCTCACCCTTCTTTTTGCAAGCCCTTTCATTAGGGTTAATGGCGAACAACTGGTGCTGCTCAATATAATCGAACGAAGGTTCGCATTCTTCGGAGTGATATTTTCCCCACAGGATTTTTACCTTTTCGTACTGGGGATGCTCATCCTGATTGTATTTATCTTTTTATTTACAGTTGTCTTCGGCCGGGTATGGTGTGGCTGGGCATGTCCGCAGACTATCTTCATGGAGATGGTGTTCCGGCGGATCGAATACTGGATCGAAGGAGACGCTCAAAAACAGAAAAAGCTGGATGAGTCGCCCCTGACGTTCACCAAGTTCTGGAAAAAGGGGTTTAAGCATTTTATTTTCATAACCATCTCTTTCTTTATATCCAATATTTTTCTCTCTTACATCATAGGCTCGCAGTCATTGATGAAAATCATAAGCGAACCTGTAAGTGAGCACGTTACGGGTTTTATTGCCATATGGGTATTTACCGGGGTGTTTTACCTGGTTTTTTCCAGGATGAGGGAACTGGTATGTATTGTGGTTTGCCCTTATGGCCGTTTGCAGGGTGTTTTGCTCGACAACAATTCAATGGTAGTTGCGTACGACTACAAACGCGGTGAGCCCCGTGGAAAACGTAAGCGCAACGAAGACGTGCTTTCGGCACAAACAAAAGGAGATTGTATCGACTGCGGCCTCTGTGTGCAGGTGTGTCCAACAGGAATAGATATACGCAACGGCACTCAGCTTGAGTGTATCAATTGTACTCTTTGTATCGATGCCTGCGATATGGTTATGGAAAAGATCAACAGGCCCCAACGTCTTATTGGTTTTAAGTCTGAGGATCAGATTGTTACTCAAAAGCCATTTAAGCCGGGGAAGAGACTATATTCTTACGCGGCTGTCCTGGTGATAATGATCACTGTGTTAACGGTTTTGTTGGTGAGACGTACGGATGTGGAGACAACTGTGCTCAGAGCCGGGGGCACATTATATCAATTGCGGGATGACGGGACCGTCAGTAATTTGTATAATGCCGAACTTGTAAATAAGACGAACAGCCCTGTTGATTTTGAACTCAGGGCCGCTGAACCGGGCACCAAGGTGCAGTTTATCCGGCAGGAGAGCAGACTTGAGAAAGCGGGAAGTACAAAAATTACCTTCTTTGTAATCCGGTCCAAAAAATCGATCACCGAGTATAAGTCCGATATAGAGCTGGATATAATTTCAAAGGGAAAGCTTGTAGATAAAGTAAAAACGACGTTTATTGCACCACCTAATTTGTAAGAGATGAACTGGGGAAAGAAATTGGTAATTGCTATGGCTCTGTTTATGAGCTTTATCATAGCATTAAGTGTGAAGATGATCTTAAGTGATAAGGATGATCTTGTTGAGAAAGATTATTATGAAAAGGGATTAAGCTACGATCAGGATTATTCACGGAAGATGAACGTTGAAGCCGATAAAGCAGCCCCATCCATAACACAGGAGGGAGATAGTCTCAATATCCGTTTCAGCAAACCCTCAACCGGTACTTTAAAGTTTATCCATTCGAAGGACAGAAAGTTTGACCGCCTTGTTACGATTAATAGTGGTGCAGGAACAGAGACAGCAGTGTCTTTGAAAGATATTCAGCGGGGAAGCTGGCGCTTAACTTTTGAGTGGAAAAGCGGAGATAAAATGTATATGTACGATAAAGAAATCTTTATACAATGAGCATCTGGGCCCTGGCTTTTTTTACGGGATTGTTTGGCAGTGTGCATTGTATCGGGATGTGCGGGCCTTTAGCATTCGCCGTTCCCTCCAATCACTCTAACAGATGGCTTGTATTACTGGATAAGCTGATGTATCAGGTAGGACGGGTAATGTCGTATGTGATTTTAGGCCTGGTCACCGGATTTATAGGAAAACAGCTGTGGATGTCGGGGCTTCAGCAGTCTTTGAGCATCGTAAGCGGGATACTTATCCTGATGGCTGCATTCTCCCGGCTTTTCAAAAGAGTGATCGTTACCCGGTCTTCATCTGTCTTCCTGAAGCCTTTTAACAGGCTCTTCGGGTACGCTTTGCAACACCGTGCCAATCATCTCATCATTGGATCTCTCAACGGATTGCTGCCATGCGGGTTTGTTTACATCGGCCTGGCAGGAGCCATTAACACCGGAAGCACCGGCAACGCAGCAGCCTACATGTTGTTCTTTGGGCTAGGAACTATCCCTCTTATGCTTGCTGCAACGTTTAGCATGGGCGTTGCTACCCCCGCACTGAGAAGGCGTATAAATAAGTTCGTCCCTGTTTTGATGATTTGCCTGGGCTTTTGGTTTGTAATGAAAGGCCTCACTTTAAATATCCCCTATCTGAGCCCCGCTAAAGAGAACAGTTCGGTAATTTGTAAATAGCTATCCCAATATTACTCCGCCATACTGAACATTGTCGTCGTTGGCTGATTCGCCCAAAGTCTTGCGTCAAGTGCCATACAGATGTTCCGCAGGAAGCGTTTTCCCTGGTGTGTTACCTTCAGTTGATCCTTGTACAATTCTACAAGCCCGTCTTCAGATAAGGTCTTCAATCGTTCAATCCCTTCTTTGAGTGACTCACATTGCCGGGAAGGATCAGACCATGACGTTTCTCCCTGACACATAATATTAAGGATATGCTTCCGGATGATCAGGTCTTCCTCTGTCAGAAAATGTCCCTTAAAAACAGCAAGTTTATCCTCGTTGATAAGCTGGATGTAGTCCTCTACCTTTTTTACATTCTGACCAAAGGCAAACCATGTATCGCTGATAGATGAGACACCAAGGCCGATCATCAGTTGTGTATATTGGTGAGTGTAGCCCATGAAATTCCGGTGGAGGGAGCCGTTTATCTCAGCCTGGTAAAGGCTGTCGCTTTTAAGCGAGAAATGATCCATGCCGATCTCTTCATAGCCGTCTGCTGTAAGCATTGACCTGCCAAGCTCATAAAGCTGTCTCTTAATCTCGAGAGATGGAAGATCTTTTTCAGTGTACCTGCGTTGCCCTGGCTTAATCCATGGCACATGTGCATAGCTGTAGAAAGCAATTCTGTCGGGCCTTAAGGTCAGCGTTTGCTGAATGGTTTTTTCCAGCCCTTCGGGCGATTGAACCGGCAACCCGTAAATCAGGTCGTAGTTGACAGACATGTATCCGATTTCTCTTGCGAGATCGGTCACTTTCTTTACCTGCTCGTAGGATTGGATCCTGTTAATGATGAGCTGTACTACTGGATCGAAATCCTGGATGCCCAGGCTCAGTCTGCGAAATCCAAGAGCATATAATGTTCTGAGGTGCTCTTCTGTGGTATTAGCAGGATGTGCTTCGAAACTGAACTCGGCATCCTGATGTACAAGAGAATTCTCAAGTAAACCATCAATAAGCAGTTTCAGATGTTCGGGACTGAAGAATGTAGGAGTTCCTCCTCCCAAATGGATCTCACGGATAAGAGGCTTCTCCGTAAACATCCTGTTATAGATTTCCCATTCCTTCAGCACTGCCCTTATGTAGGGCTCTTCCACGCTGTGATTCCTGGTTATGCGGGTATTACACCCACAATAGGTACAGAGGCTTTCACAATAGGGAAGGTGCACATACAAGCTGATCCCGTCCTTACTGTTACTTTGATTAAAAGAAATCTTCACTGATTCTTTCCAGTTCTCTGCATCAGGAGTGTCCTGGTTCCAGTAAGGAACTGTCGGATAACTCGTGTACCTCGGGGCAGGAACGTGGTACTTATCGATTAATGCTTTTGTTATCATCCCGCATCCGGACTGTTTGTCATTTTGGTAGAAATAATATTGCTGGCGGCTGTGCTCAGGACAGGATCGGCCATCAGGTTCTTGTTTTCCTGCCAGAGATCCAGATTGCTGATAGTACCCGATGCAATCTCATACTGGTGCAGAATAAACTCAGGGCCGGTAACCGGCACATTGGCCGGTACAGCAACTGTCGCTATTTTGATGTTAAATCTTGAAGCAGCAATCCTGTCGACATTAGACGACTCAATTGAGCGGACGGTAATAAACTTTACACCCAAATCGGCAAGCCGCGAAACAATCGCATCAGAAACATAATCGTCTCCTGAAATGATCACAGCCTCTTTTCCTGCCGCATATTCTGCAGTCTCCAGGCCAAGAGCGTTCGATATCAGAGTAATATCATGCTTCTTATGATTGGCTTTTGCCAGTGGTTCTTTTTCAAAAGACCTTATACTGTATGCTACGGCTCTCATTTTTAATAGGATAATAAATACAAATTTAAGAATGAGCCGTTGCGTACCGGTTGAGGAGAGTCAGAGTAAAAAGTGATCTTAATCAATTTTTCATATTTTGAAGCTTCTTTGCATTCAAAATAACGATCTGACTTCCTTTCTTTTCAATTAATCCTTCATCTTTAAAGTCACTCAGCGTTCTGCTTACAGTTTCTGTTGCCATTCCTGCCATTGCTGCCAGGTCATCGCGTGAGATCTTCAGAACACCTCCGTCCGGGTCATTTCCGGCAAGCCTGATCAGCACCTGCGCCATTCTCTTTCTCACAGAATGGTATGCAAGCTGCAGCAGCTGGTCTTCTTTTTCCTTGAGATTATTTGATAGTATCTTAATGAATTCCCTGCCAACTTCAGGATAGTTATTAATAAGCTGTTCAACAGTATCTTTAGGAAGCATGCAAAGGGCTGTATCTTCCACTGCCTCAGCCGATTCATGGTAACTGTCAGTCATTAAAAGTGCATTAACGCCAAAATACTCTTCAGGGCCGTAAATGGCGGTCAGCAATTCTCTGCCATCCTCGCTCAGCTTATATGTTTTCACCCTGCCGTTCAGGATGAGATAGAGACCCGCAGGCTGGTCGCCCTCGTAATAAATGACCTGCTTCTTTTTTATATTCCGTATTTTGCGGTCAGAGATAAGCTTCTGCAGTTCAGCCATCCCGTCGCCGTGACCGATCAGGTTGTCAAGGCTTTCAAGCGATTTACTATAATAGGCCTGCTGTTTTTCCTTTTTTTGGAGGCGGCTTTCTATCGCGTTCAGCAACTCAACATCGTCGAATGGCTTGGTGAGATAATCATCGGCTCCCATTTCCATGCCCTTTCTCATATCTATTCTCTCCGCTTTGGCTGTGAGGAAAATAAACGGGATTGCAGCAGTTTCAGAACTCTTATTCAACAGGTATAAAACTCCGTAACCATCCAGTTCAGGCATCATAATATCGCATAAGATCAGATCCGGATGTTGTTTGGTTGCGATCTCTACCCCCATCTTGCCATTGTCGGCAGTGAGCACCTGGTAGTTTGCAAGCTCTAAGATTTCAGTAGTGCTTTCTCTGATATCGTCGTTGTCCTCAATTATTAGAATGGTTGGTTTTTTCATCTTTTACAAAAGATATAGTAAATTTTGTGCCCTTGTTAATTGTACTTTCAAAGTCTACTTTGCCGTTCATAAGGCCTGCGTAACGTTTCACAATATTTAATCCGAGCCCCGTACCCGGAATGCTCCCGGTGTTGTGTGCCCTGAAGAACGCCTGGAATAAATGTTTCTGGTCTGCAGATGGGATCCCGATCCCATTATCCTTAACGGTAATGATGTATTTATCGTTTGTTATTTCAGTGTTAAATTCAATGAATGTATTTTCTCCTGAATATTTGATAGCGTTAGCTATGAGATTAATGATACAGTTCTTGAGCAGATTCTGATCAAGCGATACCGTGCTTGTGAGCCCGGTATGTTCGTAAATAATATTCTGATTCTGCTTGGTTATAAGCTGCATTTCTTCAGTAATCTCTTCTGATAATTTCACAATATCAAACCTCGTAAAAGTAGGTTCTACCCTGCCAGCCTCCAATTTTTCCAGCGAGAGGAAGTCGTTGAGAATAGCAGTAAGGTTTCCTACAGCGTTCTTAATCTTATTAACGTGCTTGGAAATGTTCTTTGAATCCTCCTGGGCAGCGTATTTTTCAATTAATGAGGCCGAGAGCTGAACAGAGCTGAGGGGAGTCCTGAATTCATGTGAGGCCATCGATACGAAGCGGCTTTTAAGCTGATTGAGTTCCTTCTCCTTTTCGAGGGAGATGCTCACCTCTTCTTTCGCTTCCTGTAGAGCCCTCACTGTTTTTCTGAGAGATAAAGTGCGTTCCTCTACCAGTTCCTCCAGTTGGGCTGCATGGTTCCGGATACGTTCTTCTGCCTCTTTTTCGCGGGTAAGATCGTTGATAAACCCGCAATATATCATCCTGTCAGAATAATTGACCTCACTGACCGCCAGACGAAAGGGAAACCTGCTGCCATCTTTTCTAAGGCCGCTCACCTCTCTTCCAATACCTATGATCCGCCGTTCTCCTGTTTGCTGATATCTTTCAATATAACCATCGTGCCGCTCCCTGTCCGGACTAGGCATTAACATAGAAATATTTCTTCCGATAACTTCTTCAGGAGAATAGCCAAACAATCTGCACGCTGATGGATTAATAGATTCGATCAGTCCCCTGGTGCTGATCGTAATAATTCCGTCAATCGCATTCTCTATAATCGCTTTTAAAAGAGCTGCATCGTTCATTGTTGCTAAAATACCGTAAAACTCGTCAAACTTATGATTTTAATGTGAATCAATGTGATATTGATCACTAATATTGTTACGTGAGTTTGAAAAAAATGTTATAGATCATATTCTTGCATACATAAAATTATCTATTTTTGTATGGCATGCAGTTACTCAGAAGATATATTATTTTAACTCTTACCCTGCTGATC
The DNA here is from genome assembly GCF_003130405.1 of Pararcticibacter amylolyticus. GTDB lineage: Bacteria > Bacteroidota > Bacteroidia > Sphingobacteriales > Sphingobacteriaceae > Arcticibacter > Arcticibacter amylolyticus. Next base: position 107,226 of record NZ_QEAS01000018.1, on the reverse strand, counting down.
ACATTGTCGGCATCGGGAGTGAATGTCTCTGTGCACAGATGCTGCGGCAAAATTAAAAATTTTGCGCTTTTAGGAGACAGCAAAGTTTGCAACATGAGCAAACATTCAACGTCTTTTTCAGGCAAGCATTCTGCTCATTCAACTGTTAATGGAATTCCATGCTGCAATAACCAGAATATAAGGCTGCACAACCAGGTGCAGGCAGCACAGCAAAAAGAGCAATCGGTTGAAAAACATGTTCAACCCTTTCTTTTTTCGTTTGAATTGCTTAAAAGCTGGTTCAGCACAGAGGAACTTCCCGCTGTGAAAATCACTCCCTTTATAACCAAACACCTCAGGGAGCCTCTCACGATACTCCTTCGTCAATTCCGGATCTGATCCTTTTCCGGATGTCGCGGTCGTAAAGATTCTCTTGAATTTTCCGCACATTCCTCAACTTCTCTTAGGGCATCATAGCCCCCACATCTTATAACTTACAACTTATAACTTACAACTTTTATGGTTGAGAAGCTGATTGCATTTTCATTACGCAACAGGTTTCTGGTATTACTGTTCGCAACAGGAATTTTTATTTACGGCATTTATTCCGTCAATACCAGTAAAATTGACGCCATCCCCGACCTTTCAGAAAATCAGGTTATTGTTTTTACTGAATGGATGGGAAGGAGTCCTCAGATTATTGAAGATCAGGTTACCTATCCACTGGTAACTAACCTGCAGGGCATTCCCCAGGTGAAATACGTGAGAGCCAGCTCCATGTTCGGAATGAGCTTTATCTATCTCATCTTTGATGATAATACAGATATATACTGGGCCCGGTCAAGGGTGCTGGAAAGGCTTAACTCGATCGGAAATGTTTTGCCGGCAGGGGTGGTGCCTTCAATGGGGCCTGACGGCACAGGAGTCGGTCACGTGCTCTGGTATAAACTGGATGCACCCGGCATGGATCTGGGAGAGCAGCGGGCCTTACAGGACTGGTATATCAAATTTGCCCTTCAGAATGTGCCCGGCGTGAGTGAGATCGCCTCCTTCGGCGGGTTTCAGAAGCAATATCAGATTGCAGTTGATCCCAACAAGCTCTCTTATTACAAACTGAAGGTTTCGGATATTATGACTGCTGTAAACGCCAATAATAACGAAGCAGGCGGTCGGAAATTCGAAATGAGCGACATCGGGTATATTATCAAAACAACCGGGTACCTTCAGTCTGTGGAGCAGATTGAGAATATCGCTGTCAGGACCGCCAACTCTATCCCCGTTAGGGTCAAAGACGTTGCTACTGTACAGATGGCCGGCGAGAGCCGTCTGGGTATCTTCGACTACAACGGGGAAGGTGAAGCTGTCGGGGGAATAGTAGTCCTCCGCTATGGCGAAAATGCCGACCAGATGATACAACGGGTAAAGGAAAAGATGAAAGAGGTGAGCAAGGGCTTACCGGACGGAGTAAAGTTTAACATCGTCTATGACAGGGGAGAACTTATAGAAGAATCGATCTCCTCCATTAAGCACACCCTGATAGAAGAAATGATCGTCGTTTCACTGATCGTGATCATCTTTCTTTTCCATTGGAGAAGTGCGGTTAGCATCATTATTCAGATCCCGGTTACCATTGCTGCCAGCTTTATTATTCTTAACCTGTTCGATATATCATCAAATATCATGTCGCTGACAGGTATTGCGCTGGCCATTGGAGTGATCGTGGATAATGGGATCATCATGGCAGAAAATTCTTATAAACATCTTGCTCATAGACAGGCAGAGCTAAATGCAGACCAGGAAGGAGGTCAGTATGTTCAGTAAACTGAAAAACTTTTTCCGGCGGAAAAAAGACGCCGGCTACATTAAATTATCCGAAAAGGAAAGGCTCGAAATTATTGAGAGATCCTGTAAACAAGTTTCCAGGGGGGTATTTTATTCCACTGTTATTATCATTACATCCTTTCTGCCGGTGTTTCTTTTAACAGGACAGGAAGGCAAACTTTTCCATCCGCTTGCTTACACCAAAACTTTCATTCTGCTGATTGATGCCCTGCTGGTAGTCACATTAGCGCCGGTAATCATCTCTTTTTTCATGAAAGGGAGGTTCAGAACCGAGAATGAGAATCCCATCAACCGAAAACTGGAGAAATGGTATGAGCCCGTCATCCGTAAATGCATGAAACACAGGAGAACGACTTTAGGGATCAACATTCTGGCTCTCGTTGTAAGCATTCCGCTGCTGCTGAGCATGGGAAGAGAATTTATGCCTCCGCTCGATGAGCAGTCGATCCTGTTTATGCCGGTAACGTTACCTGATGTGTCTAATGCAGAAGCCAAGCGTCTGCTCCAGGTGCAGGATAAGATGATCAGGTCTGTGCCGGAAGTGGATAAGGTGCTCGGTAAAGCGGGAAGAGCTAATACTGCAACTGACAATTCGCCGATCAGTATGATTGAGACCATCATCATGCTGAAACCAAAAGCTCAGTGGCGTCCCGGGATCACCAAAAAAGATATCATCAATGAGCTCGACAGGAAGCTGCAGATCCCGGGAGTAGTAAATGGATGGACTCAACCGATCATTAACCGGATCAACATGCTTTCCACCGGCATCCGTACAGATGTCGGTGTCAAGGTATACGGTCAGGACCTTAAGAAAATAGATCAGGTTTCACATGAGATCCGGTCGTTGCTTTCCAATACCGAAGGCATAAAAGACCTTTACGTAGAACCGGTAACCGGTGGAAAATATCTTGAAATTAATATCAAAAGGGATCAGCTGGAGCGGTATGGACTTACTGTCAACGACATAAACGCAGTGGTGGAAACCGCTGTCGGCGGGGCTCCCTTTGCCAGTACAGTCGAAGGACGCCGGCGTTTCAGCATCCAGTTAAGGCTGGGTGAAGAATATCGCAACAGCCTTGACCGTTTAAAGCGGATCCCACTTACCTCTCCCGATGCCGGTATTGTTCCTTTGTCGGCTGTAGCCGATATCCGTTTTGCCGACGGTCCTCCCATGATCTCATCCGAAAATGCGATCCTTCGCGGGGCCGTGATGTTTAACGTCAGGGACCGTGATCTTGGCACTACTGTGCAGGATGCGATCAATAAGATCAATCATGGACTTAAACTGCCTTCCGGCTATTTTATCGAATGGAGCGGGCAGTATGAGAACATGATCCGGGGCCAGCAAACCCTGATCTACATTCTTCCGGTAGTGCTCTTAATTATTTTCCTTGCACTTTACCTGGCTTTCAAATCTGTCAGGGAAGCATTCCTCAGCCTGGTAACCATTCCGTTTGCCCTCATCGGAGGAGCTTACCTGGTTTATTTCTGGGGAGTAAATCTTTCTGTAGCTGTAGCTGTCGGTTTCATAGCGTTATTTGGTATTGCTGTTGAAACCGGGGTGGTCATGGTGATCTACTTAAATGATGCAATGAGGCAGCTGGTAGAGTTAAAGGGTAACTCCGCGGCGACAATAACAAAGGACGATTTAAGAGAATATGTAATTGCCGGTGCGGCAAAACGGCTCCGGCCTAAAATTATGACAGTATGTGTGGCTTTGTTCGGATTGGTTCCGGTACTATGGTCGGCAGGAGTAGGCAGTGATGTTATGCAGCCTATCGTGCTGCCCATGATAGGAGGAGTGCTCACATCTTCTACGCATATCCTTCTGGTCACCCCGCTCATTTTTTTAATGACAAAAGAATATGAACTGAGAAAGTTCGGAAAACTGGAGGTATACGATGTTAAACATTAAAAATATAATCCTCGCGGCCATCTTCTCGCTGGCTTTACACGTGGTCAGTGCTCAGGAGATCATGAGCCTGGATCAGGTGCTCCGGGCAGTGGACGAAAACAACCCTTCCCTGAAATCCTATGAGCTGCGAAGTAAAAGCCAGGATGCCAGAATTGCGGGTGCAAAAGCCTGGATGGCCCCTATGGCCGGGGTGGGAACATTTATGACACCCTACCCGGGGAGTGAGGTGATGGGAAATGAAAGTAAGGGAGCTTTGATGTTTTCTTTAGAACAGGATATTCCTAACCCGGCCAAAACGCGGTCCAAAAGCCAATATCTGGCATCTCAGTCAAAAATTACCCAGGCAGAAAGAGCAGTAGCCTTTAATGAACTGCGCGCAAGATCAAGACAGTTGTATTTCGATCTGCTCATAGGTTATAAAAAGATCAGGCTGCAGAAAGAAAACCAGGCAATCATGCAGAATATGAAAAAGCTTGCCACCATTCGTTATCCTTACAATCAAGGCGGGCTCAACCAGGTGTTCAAGGCGGAAGGCAGGGAATACGAAGCCGAGAATATGATCCTGATGACAGAAGGTGAGATCCGGTCAAAGAAGGCCGCACTTAATGCGCTGATGGACCGGCCAGTTGACGCTGTTTTAGAACCCGATACAAGCTACAGGGTTGATTTCAATCCCCCTGCCGCGGTTGATTCGGCTTATCTCTCGGCTAATAGAAGCGATATTCTCCAGATGGACCGCACGATCTCCGCGATGCAATTAAATATCGAACAGATGAGAAAAGAGGCGAAGCCCGACTTCCGGCTTAAGTTTGATCATATGAGAAGCTATTCCTCCATGATGCCGTCGCAATTTACGGCCATGGGAATGCTCTCTATCCCGATTGCTCCATGGTCGTCCGGAATGTATAAATCCGAAGTGAAATCCATGAAATTTGAAGTTGATGCCATGCGCAGCCAGAGGGCAGCCATGCTGACAGAAATGGCTGGGATGACCCGGTCAATGGTACTGGAGCTTCAGTCGATGCAGGTAGCATTAAGTAATTACGAGAAGAAGATAATTCCTGTATTAAATAAGAACCTCAGTATTTCAATGCTTTCCTATCAGGAAAACAAGCTGGATCTCAACACTGTCATCGATGCCTGGGAAGCAAAAACGATGGCTCAGATGAATTACCTCGATCAGTTACAGAAGTTTTATCAAATGTTTACGGAATATGAAAAGAATATTGAGAAATAGATGCGGTTTGATCGGTTTCTTCGCTTTTCTCCTTTTCGCCGCCTGCAATCAAAGCCGGGATAAACAGCCTTCGGCCGGTAGTTTAGAAAAAGAGACTGTAGCGGTCTCCGGATATATCCGCGATAGCCTTCAGTATATATTAAAGAGAACAGACGAAGTGGTAGTAGCTTCAGTTAAGACAACACGGCCCCAGAAAGGCGTAAGATATGAGGACAGGGCATTTAAAGGAGTGATAAATTATAACACCCGGAACTCCAGGATAGTTTCCTCCAGATTTAGCGGGCGGATTGAAAAGCTGTATGTGAAGTATAACTATCAGCAGGTGAGAAAAGGACAGAAGTTGATGGAGATTTACAGTCCTGATCTGGCTAACGCACAACAAGAGTTACTTTTCCTGAAGAATAACGGCAATGCTGAATTGATCGATGCTGCGCGCCGGAAGCTTTTGCTGCTTGGAGTTACCGGCAGCCAGATAGATCAGGTGTTAAAATCCGGAAAGGTGAATTATAGGTTCAGCATCTACAGCCCTTATTCTGGCTATATCACGGAAGGTACCAGTCGGGGTGGTTCTTTACCTGCTTCCGGAGGAGGAGCGGCCATGATCACTGCTGCCAAAGAAGAAGAGGGCTCAGGATCTATGGGAGGAATGAACGCGCCTGCTTCTCCATCTGCTTCGCAGGTGCCGCCTGTACCTTCCGGCAGTCCCGTTGTCCTCACCGAAGGAGAATATATATCAACAGGTCAGACCCTCTTTAATATCATGGATAATTCTGATATGTGGGCGGAGTTCTATGTTCCGGAAAGCGAGTCCCGCACATTTAAAAATGGCGCCGCTCTTCAGGTTGGATCGCCCGACATAAAGGAATGGCAGGTGAGCGCGAAGGTAGGCCTGGTGCAGCCCTTTTTTAAGGATGGGACAAATTTTGTACTGGTTAGGGCGACTATTCAGAATGATGCCAAAAGATGGAAAGCCGGCCAGATAGTGGATGTTACAGTTGCTGACAACAAGCGGGCGGGGAACTGGCTCCTCAGGCCCGCAGTGCTTCGCCTGGGCTCCCGTTATGTGGTTTTCATTAAAAAGGGCGGAGTTTTTATTCCGGCCTATGTGAATGTTGCCGCAAAATCAGGCGATTGGTACGATGTAGGGAATAGCTTGCCTGAGGGTACCGAAGTGGCAGAGAATGCCTGGTTTATGGTAGACAGCGAAAGTTTTATCCGTTTAACCGGCGAAAGTCAGTCGCCACAGCCTTGACAGAATAGATTTAAATCAATGATTTCATAATGAACATGCGATGAACAAACTTATTATTATAGCGATCTTGTTTCCCTGGCTTCTTTTCTCCGCCTGCTCGCGGCAAAAGAAGGAGGCAGCGTCCGCTCACACTCACACTTCTTCTGAAAAGTACACGTGTCCTATGCATCCCCAGGTAATTCAGGAGAAACCGGGCCTCTGTCCTATATGCGGGATGGATCTGGTGCCTGTTAAAGCAAACGCTGCGGAGGGAGAGGTTTCTCTAAACAATGAGCAGGTGAGTCTTGCAAATATCAGAACTTTAAAAATAACTGTAGAGGGATTCAGCACAACAAAAGTTTTGAATGCAAAGGTTGTAACAGACCCGGAAGGCTCGGAAGTAGTGTCCAGCCGGTTCGCAGGCAGGGTAGAGAAATTATACGTCAGGGAAACAGGAGTTCCCGTTTCGGTTGGACAGCCTTTGTTCCGGGTATATAGCGAACAACTGCAAACCCTTCAGCAGGACTATTTATTGCAGGTGAAACAATCTGAAGCCTTTCCTCAGGAGCGGATCTACAAGGATTTGAAGAAGGCAGCTGCTTCCAGGTTACATCTGTTGGGTGTCACCGATGTACAGATCCGTGAGCTGGAGCGTGCGAATAAGACATCTCCTGTGATAACAGTATACTCGAAAGCTTCCGGTATAATCAGGGAGCTGAACATCTCGGAGGGTGGTTACGTAACAGAAGGAAGCCCGGTGATCCGGCTTGAAAATTATGGCTCTTTATGGGTAGAGGCCGAGCTTTATCCTTCAGAGGCAACATCAGTGAAAGAGGGGGCTCCGGTTACTGTTACTATAGACGGATATCCTTCGCAGACGTCACGGATTAACTTCATTGCTCCGGAGTTAAATGGTGCGTCGCAGATCGTAACCGCCCGTGCGTCGTTGAAAAATCCCGGGGGGATGTTGCAGCCTGGTATGCAAGCTCAGGTATTCTTGTCCTCTTCTATAAAAGATGCCGCGATGAAATTGCCGCTGGGAGCTGTTATCCGCGAAGAAAAGGGCGCATATGCCTGGGTTAAAAAAGGGCATAATAAATTTGCGATCCGGACCGTGCAAACAGGAGCAGAGGATGATCGGAGTATCCTGGTAACTTCGGGGCTCTCATCAGGGGACGAAGTTGTAGTGAGCGGCGCATACCTTCTCTACAGCGAGTACGTTTTGAAAAAGGGAGTGTAATACGGAATTAAACAAGTGACAGACAATAAATAAATTTTTAAATTTAGCCGGCAGCTTTTGCTGGAAGGCACGTAGCAATAACAATTATGAAAACAAATCCAGTAGTCAAATGCCTTTTATCAGGCAGTTTAGTTTTAGTTTTTACCGCAGTGATGGCATGTTCATCCGGCAACTCGAATCATTCGGATCAGCATGCAGGTCATGAAACCTCATCATCCCAGGTTCCCGCACCCACATTTAAGGATGCAAAAGCAACCGCCGTCTTTGAACACTATCTTCACCTGAAGAATGCTCTTGTTGGTTCAGATGCTAAGGAAGCTCAAAAAGGAGCAGCAGCCCTGCAGACTGCATTAATGAAAGCCGGAAGCACTAAAGGTGCAGAGTTAGCAGGCAAGATTGCAAGCAGCAGCGCCCTCAGTGTGCAGAGAAGCCAGTTCGATCAGCTGAGTGCTGAAGTAGAAAAAGTTGTCAGGGCTGCAAAACTTGCGGGTGGTAAGATTTATAAGCAGCATTGCCCCATGGCCAATGACGGGAAAGGTGGCAACTGGCTTGCTTCAGAATCAACGGTCAAGAATCCTTACTACGGAGACGACATGCTTAATTGCGGAAGCGTTGAAGAAGAGATAAAATAGAATTAAGCCGGCAGCATCAACTGCCGGCTTTTTTTTTGACCACTCCTGCCGGAGACAACAAATATTTTACAATATCTTATCTGGCTTTGATATTCAGGCCCAGCACCTGCCTGCCTTTAATTCATCTAACCTTATCCATGACAGTGCATGACAGATGAAAAAAATCACCTCTTTATATTAGCAAAAAACAACTATTATATTTTCCTAATGCAAGCGATTTTTGGAGTAATTTTTCATTTCATCGGCGGATTTGCGTCGGGCAGTTTCTATATCCCATATAAGAAAGTAAAAGGCTGGGCCTGGGAAAGTTATTGGATCGTGGGAGGAATTTTCTCCTGGCTGATTGTGCCCCCTCTGGCTGCCTTCATTACTATTCCCGGATTTTGGGATATTATCAGGGGAACTAACGGCCATATTCTCTGGCTTACCTATTTCTTCGGCGTTTTATGGGGCATAGGTGGTCTCACATACGGATTGGGAGTGCGTTATTTAGGAGTATCACTGGGGAGTTCTATTATCCTGGGTCTGTGTTCTGTATTCGGTTCCCTCATTCCGTCTATTTATTATGATTTATATCCGCAGGCAGGAAAAGACTCTTTTAGTATGCTAATCTCCAATCAATGGGGACAATGGGTACTGGCCGGCGTGCTGGTCTGCATCATCGGGATCATTATCTGCGGCAAGGCAGGTACCATGAAGGAGAAAGAACTCAGCGCAGGTGCCAAAGGAGAGGGAAATAAGGAATATAATGCGAAACTTGGCCTCACAGTTGCCATTATCTCAGGGGTTTTAAGTGCCTGCTTTAACTTCGGGCTTGAGGCTGGAAAATCGATGGCCGAAACTGCTAATATCTTGTGGAAGGCGGCAAACCCCGGTCAGGGGGAGTTTCTTTTTCAGAACAATGTTACCTACGTGGTTTTATTGTGGGGAGGACTCACGACCAATTTTATATGGTGTATGCTGCTGAATGCAAAGAATAAGACTTTTAGTGATTATACGAATACAAATACCCCGATCCTCAGGAATATCATTTTTTCTGCGCTGGCAGGAACAACCTGGTTTTTGCAGTTCTTTTTCTATGGAATGGGCGAAAGCCGGCTGGGCAACGGGCCAAGTTCGTGGATCCTGCACATGGCGTTTATCATTCTCATTGCCAATATCTGGGGCCTGGTGTTGAAAGAATGGAAGGCGGTTAGCCGCAAGACCTATGGTACCGTCATCGCAGGTATTCTCGTTCTGATATTGTCGGTACTTATTGTGGGATATGGGAACTCCTTAAAGTAATCAAACAAACTCGAAACATATGTCTATTGTAACTAATTTCAAACACGTTAATTATTTATGGAATGAGGCCGACGCCGCCAAACTCGAAGGGGACGAGGTTGCGTTGCTTTTATACCGTTCTAATCTGCTTGGAGCAGATCTGCGCCTGACCAACTACGGAGGTGGTAACACATCCTGCAAGACTATAGAAAAGGATCCTCTGACAGGTGCCGGAACAGAAGTGATGTGGATCAAAGGTTCGGGGGGAGATATCGGGACATTGAAGCGCAGTGGCCTGGCGGGACTTTATGTCGATCGCCTCCGTAATCTTGAACATATTTATAAAGGAATAGAGCAGGAAGATGAGATGGTGGAGCTTTTCAACCATTGTATTTACGATCTGAAATCAAAAGCTCCGTCTATTGACACTCCGCTCCACGGATTCCTTCCCTTTAAGCATATTGATCACCTTCACCCTGATGCAGCAATCGCAATTGCCGCAGCTAAAGACGGCAGGAGGATAACAGAAGAGCTGTTTAACGGTGCAATCGGGTGGGTTGACTGGCAGCGTCCCGGTTTTGATCTTGGCCTTCAGCTGAAGCGATGCCTGGAGGAAAATCCCGGGATCCGGGGCATTATGCTGGGTTCTCACGGCCTGTTTACCTGGGGCGACACAGCGTATGATTGTTATATCAATAGCCTTGAAGTTATAGAAACCTGTGCTGAATTCCTTGAACAGAACTACGGAAAGAAAGGAATGGTGTTCGGCGGCCAGAAACTGCAGTCTCCGGATGCTGAAGTCCGCAGAAAACAGGCTGCAGCTATAGCTCCTGTATTAAGAGGTTTCTGCTCCAGTGAGCGTCACATGGTGGGTCATTTTACCGACGATGTCAGGGTCCTTGAATTTATCAATTCGAATGACCTGGATCGCCTGGCGCCATTGGGTACAAGCTGTCCCGACCATTTCCTGCGGACAAAAATCAGTCCCCTTGTGCTGGACCTTCAGCCCGAAGCGGATCTGACTGATGTGAAATTCCTTAAAGAAAAACTCGCTCCTGCATTCGATGCGTATCGCAGGATGTATACCGGATATTACGAAACCTGCAAACACGACAATAGCCCGGCTATCCGCGACGCCAATCCGGTCGTGATCCTTTACCCCGGAGTAGGGATGTTTACCTTTTCCAAGGATAAGCAAACTGCCAGGGTAGCTGCCGAATTCTATATCAATGCAATTAATGTAATGAAAGGGGCGGAAGCCGTTTCGGAATATACTTCGCTTCCCCGCCAGGAAGCCTTTGATATCGAATACTGGTTACTGGAAGAAGCGAAATTACAGCGCATGCCGAAGCCGAAACCTCTTTCGGGCAGAATAGCACTGGTTACAGGAAGTGCCGGTGGGATAGGAAAGGCAATTGCCAAAAAGTTTATTGAAGAAGGTGCCTGTGTTGTGATCAATGATAATGACTCTGACCGTCTGGAGAAAGCGAAAGTCGAATTTGGCAGCCAATACGGAAAAGATGCTTATGCCGCTGCAGTGCTCGACGTAACAGATACCGGAAAGATAAGCGCCGCCTACAGCGAAGCCACACTGGCTTTCGGTGGTGTCGATATTATCGTGAACTGTGCCGGTTTGTCTATCTCTAAACCAATAGAAGAGCACACAGAAAAAGACTGGGATCTTCTTTACGACGTTCTCGTTAAGGGTCAATTTCTCGTTACTCAGAAGGGTGTTGAAGTAATGCGGAAGCAGGCACTGGGTGGAGATGTGTTGAATATTGTTAGTAAAAACGCGTTGGTGTCCGGGCCTAATAATGCAGGATACGGATCAGCAAAGGCCGCCCAGCTGCATTTAAGCCGCCTGAATGCGGCCGAACTGGGAGGGGATGGAATACGTGTAAATGTAGTCAATCCCGATGCTGTTATTTCCGATAGTAAAATATGGGAAAGCGGCTGGGCAGAAGGACGTGCAAAAGCTTACGGGGTCACCGTAGCCGAGCTTCCGGCCTACTACGCAAAACGTACTTTGCTCAATCAGATCATTCTTCCCGAAGATATAGCCAATGCGTGTTTTACCTTTGTGGGAGGTTTGATGAATAAGTCGACCGGCAATGTGCTGAATGTCGACGGTGGAGTGGCAATGGCTTTTGTCCGTTAAGAAGAAAACTAAAAGCAGGGCCTGATTGACCGGAATTGATTAGTCAGGACCCTAAACCACTATAATTATATAATAATGAGAATCGAGAGGTATCAGATTGATGAACACAATAGCCGTCTGGCTGAAGGACATCAGAGAAAGTTTGAATTTCTGGCACAGGATATATCACGTGCAGAAGAAATCGTACAGAAATTGATCAAATTTCAGATCGCCATACCAAGCTGGGCACTGGGAACCGGAGGAACACGCTTTGGCAGGTTTTCAGGAGGAGGTGAGCCCCGCACTCTGGAGGAAAAGATGGAGGATATAGGCTTACTGCACCAGCTAAACCAGTCAAGCGGAGCAGTTTCACTTCACATTCCCTGGGATATCCCTGAAAATCCAAATGCAATCAAAGCACTGGCTGCTCAATACGGGCTCCGCTTCGATGCGATGAACTCCAATACATTCCAGGACCAGCCCGGACAGCAGCATAGCTATAAATTTGGTTCTATGCAGCATGTGGACAAAGCTGTACGCAAGCAGGCTGTAGATCACAATATTGAAGTGATCAAATACGGTGTTGAACTTGGCTCCGACTCGCTCACAGTATGGTTGTCTGACGGTTCTTGTTTCCCGGGGCAGTTAAGTTTCCGCAGAGCATTTGAAAATACCCTCGAAAGCCTCCATGAAGTTTACTCGGCATTACCCGACAACTGGAAGGTATTTGTAGAATATAAAGCATTTGAACCTAACTTTTATTCCACTACGGTAGGAGACTGGGGACAATCCCTGCTGTATGCCAATAAACTCGGTTCAAAAGCGTACACACTTGTAGATTTGGGTCATCATCTTCCCAATGCCAATATTGAACAGATCGTTTCGTTGCTCCTGATGGAAGGCAAGCTGGGCGGTTTCCATTTCAACGATTCCAAATACGGAGACGATGATCTGACAGCAGGCAGTGTGAAGCCATATCAGCTGTTCCTGATCTTTAATGAGCTTGTAGCTGGTATGGATGCAAAAGGAATGGATCATGCAAGTGGCCTGGGTTGGATGATCGATGCCTCTCACAATGTAAAGGACCCTCTCGAGGATCTTCTTCAGTCAGTAGAAGCCATTATGATGGCCTACGCTCAGGCGCTTCTCGTTGACGCTGCCGCTCTTGAAGCCGCCCGTCAGGAAAATGATGTGGTACGCTGCCAGGAGATCCTGCAAAATGCTTTCCGTACCGACGTAAGACCGCTCGTTGCTGAAGCTCGCCTCCGCAGCAACGCTGCCCTCAACCCCGTACAATTATTCAGAGACCTGAAGGTCAGAGAAAACTTAATCGGAGAAAGAGGCCTGAAAACTGTTGCAACAGGACTGTAAAGA
>NZ_QEAS01000018.1:90583-94263 GCF_003130405.1 Pararcticibacter amylolyticus | reverse complement strand
CATAAATGTCCACTCCCGTAATAGCAATATTTGATGTTGGAAAGACAAATAAGAAAGTCTTCTTATTTGATGAGCGGTATAATATTGTTTTAGAAAGAACCTCCTCATTTGAGGAAACAAAAGACGAAGACGGAGATCCCTGTGAGGATCTTAATCTTCTTACAGCCTGGGTGAAAGATACCCTGAAGGAACTTACCAGGCTTGAAGAGTTTGATATCAGGGCGATCAATTTTTCTGCCTATGGCGCAAGTTTCGTACATCTTGATGCCGGTGGAAAGCCATTAACGCCTCTCTATAATTATCTGAAGCCCTATCCGGAGCATCTCAGGAAACAGTTTTACGAAGAATACGGCGGCGAACTGAAAGTAGCCACCGAAACAGCATCCCCGGTGCTTGGAAATCTTAACTCCGGTATGCAGCTTTACCGGCTGAAGTACGAAAAGCCGGAAGTGTTCAAAAAGATAAAATGGTCTTTGCATCTTCCCCAATACCTGAGTTATCTGGTTACAGGCCAAACCTATTCGGATATCACAAGCATTGGCTGCCATACCGGACTCTGGGACTTTCAGAAGAATAGCTATCACGAATGGGTAGCTAATGAAGGGATAGCAGAGAAGTTCCCGGAAGTATTTCCGTCCGATTCGGGCATAGAAATGGAGATTGAGGGAAAGAAACGTTTTGTTGGGGTAGGTTTACATGACAGCTCCGCAGCTTTTATTCCTTTTATTACCAGCTTTCATGACCCGTTCGTATTGTTGTCGACAGGAACCTGGTGTATCAGCCTCAATGCTTTCAACTCCCTGCCTCTCACGGAGGATGAGCTCTACCAGGATTGTCTGAGTTACATTAGTTTCAGAAGAAATCCTGTTAAAGCGTCCCGTCTGTTTGCTGGCAATGAGCATGAGCAGCAAACCCGGAGGATTGCATCGCATTTTAATATTGCTCCCAATTTCTATCAGAAGCTTGAATTTGATTCAAAGCTTGCCGCCCGTTTTCTGTCAGAGGCAGAGACGGAGCGGAATGTTCCGGAAGGAGGAAACCTGGTATCATCAGGATTTGCTGAACGGGATCTTTCTGCATATGCTACAGAAGTAGAAGCGTATTACCAGTTGTTGTCCGACTTGTTGAAATTGCAGAGTAAATCGACAAAATTAGTGAGTGAGGGGACTCCGGTGAAGCGTATATTTGTTGATGGAGGGTTTAGCAAGAATTCAAAATATATGAATATGCTGGCAGCAGTGTTCCCCGAATTAGAAGTATTTGCAGCGTCAGTCTCGCAGGCTACTTCAGTGGGGGCAGCCCTGGCTCTGCATAAATATTGGAATTCGCAGTCTGTCCCGGCCAACATTATTGACTTAAAGTTTTATTCTGCATCAGAAATAGCAATATGACAGTCGGGTTATTTATACCCTGTTATGTAGACCAGTTTTATCCACAGGCAGGAATTGCCACCCTGCAACTCCTTGAGAAACTGGGAGTGGAGGTAGTATATCCCCCACGTCAAACCTGCTGCGGCCAGCCGATGGCGAATTCAGGTTTTTCTCATCTTACCGGCGGATGTGATGAGCTGTTTGTCGAAAGTTTTAAAGCCTTCGACTACGTGGTAGCGCCTTCAGGAAGCTGTGTTTTACATCTTAAAGAGCATCTTCATTCAGAGAAATACCCGGTAGTGGCTGAAAAGCTTCGCTCCCGGGTATTTGAGCTGGTGGAATTCCTCACAGATATCCTTAAGGTAAAGGATCTGAAAGCCCGCTTCCCTCATAAGGTAGGAGTTCACCAGAGTTGTCACGGCTTGCGCGGCCTGCATCTTTCCCAAATGAGTGAACTGGTAGCGCCTCCTTTTTCAAAGCCCGAGCAGTTGCTTCACATGGTGGATGGTATAGAACTGATAAAACTTGACCGGGCTGACGAATGCTGCGGCTTTGGCGGAACATTCTGCGTATTCGAGGAAGCTGTATCTGCAAAAATGGGAAAAGACAGGGTATCCGATCATATGCGTAATGGTGCTGAATATATTACGGGCGCTGATCTTTCCTGCCTGATGCACATGGAAGGTATTCTCAGGCGGCAAAAGAGCAATGTGAAGGTCATTCATATTGCAGAGATCTTAAATCAGGCGGTTGCAGAGTAACAGAGTTCTCTGAAAGATCCTCAAAGGTATTAGATATGGCAGAAGTGATAGATAACGAAAAGCATATAAGGTCAGGAAGAGCAAACCTGCCGGAAGATCATTCCTCTTTGTCTTCGGTGTTTAATGAAGACGAGGAACGGGTTAACTGGCATGATGAAACACTTTGGTTTATTCGCCAGAAGAGAGATAAGGCAGTGCATGGTATTCCTGAATGGGAATGGCTGAGAGATACCGCATCAGGTATAAAAAACAATGTATTGTCTAACCTGAGCGTATATCTGGAGCAGTTTGAAGCGAACGCGAAGGCGAACGGAATAATTGTTCACTGGGCAGCAGATGCCGCAGAACATAACCAGATTCTCCACTCTATATTAAAACGGCATGGAGCAGACCGGATGGTAAAGAGCAAATCGATGCTGACCGAAGAATGCCATCTTAATGAATACCTTGCTGAGAACGGAATAGAGGTGATTGATTCAGACCTGGGAGAGCGGATCGTCCAGCTAGGGAAAGAGCCTCCAAGTCATATCGTGCTCCCATGCATCCATAAGAAAAAGGAAGAGATCGGAGATCTCTTTCACCAGTATCTGGGAACAGCAGCCGGCGAATCCGACCCGCAGGTCCTTACCGAGGCTGCCCGCCAGCATCTCAGGGACACCTTTCTCACGAGGCGTGTTGCCCTTACAGGAGTAAATTTTGCTGTCGCCGAAACCGGGGAGTTTGTAGTATGTACCAATGAGGGTAATGCCGATATGGGAGCGCATCTTTCAGATGTTCATATAGCAAGCATGGGCATTGAAAAGCTCATCCCGGAAAGAAAGCACCTCGGAGTGTTTTTGCGCTTGCTTACAAGAAGTGCCACCGGGCAACCTATTACCACCTATTCAAGCCATTTCAAAAGTCCCCGCGAAGGACAGGAAATGCACATTATATTAGTGGATAATGGAAGGAGCAGGCAGTTGGGACGTGAAGATTTCCGGAATTCCCTGAAATGCATCCGCTGTGGTTCCTGCATGAATACCTGCCCGGTGTACCGTCGGAGCGGCGGGCATAGCTATCATGCTGTCATCAGCGGCCCTATCGGTTCCATTCTTGCTCCCAACCTGGATATGAGGGAGTATGCCGATCTGCCATTTGCCTCCACGCTATGCGGATCATGTTCCAATGTCTGCCCGGTTAAGATTGATATCCACGACCAGCTATATAAATGGCGCCAGGTCCTGGCAAAAGAAGGGCATGTAAACAAAGGCAAGGCAGCAGGAATGAAAGCTATGTCAAAAGTGTTCTCTTTCCCCGGCTTATTCTCCTTTGCAGGTAAGACAGGCCGCTGGACAATGAAGTACTTACCCTTCATCGTCAATAACAAGCTGAATCCCTGGTATAAGCAACGCGAAATGCCGAAACCGCCGGAGCAGTCATTCCGCGAATGGTACGAGAAGAACAGGCGAATGGAGTGATGAGTTATGAGTTATGAGTTTTCTTACAAACGATATGAATTTTTACGCTCATTCTCATATTTCTTCTATAACTAATCACTCCCAACTCTTAC
>NZ_QEAS01000018.1:33925-90538 GCF_003130405.1 Pararcticibacter amylolyticus | reverse complement strand
TCCTATACGTCATGACCAGCAGAGAAAAAATACTCGCCGCCGTTGCAGCAAATCAGCCATCTCTTGTTCCGCTTCCTGAGCTCAATATTCCTCCTGTTTCCCAGGTTGGTAAGGTTGAGAAATTCATCTCAGTAGCTACTGCTATAGGAAGCCGTGTATTCGAAGTGAAAGACTTTGAGGAACTGAAGGAGAATATAGCGAAACTATTCTTATCTCCCGGCCGGGCGGTTTCTTCCTTTACAGAATTGTCTGATATCGCTGAGACAGAAATTCCTGATCCCGATCCGCATTCTTTGCAGGATGTTAATCTTGCTGTACTCAAAGCTGAACTGGGAGTGGCAGAAAACGGGTCAATGTGGGTGCCCGAAACCAATATGATTCAGCGCATCCTTCCTTTTATCACACAGCACCTGGTCCTGGTCTTAGAAAAAACAAAAATTATCAACACCATGCACGAAGCTTACCAGATGCCGGAAACACAGAATCCTGGTTTCGGAGCTTTCATTGCCGGCCCTTCCAAAACTGCTGATATAGAGCAATCCCTTGTTCTTGGAGCCCACGGCCCGCGAAGCATGACAATATTTTTAATGTAATTATCACTGTCTTTTTTTATATTAGTAGTATGTGGAAGATGAAGTGAACGCCTGTTTAGCAAAAGAAAGTATTTCAGGCGGTTTCTACTTACTGCTAATTATAACTGACTACTTACAACTTTAATGCGTGCGACACATCGCCGGAGCTATGAGCAGGACAGAGCAGGTTGCCAAAGTGGCATTAGTGCGCTTATTTTAAAAAACTAATAGTTGTAGGCTACAGGAAGGTGTAACCATTATGTTAACCCTATGAACCAATGAACCATGAGGCGAATCAATAAGCTCACAGATCAGGATTTGGTGGAATTGTTTTTAGATGGCGATATCGCAGCTTTTGAAGAGCTCTATAACAGGTATTGGGCTAAGCTATATTCAGAAGCCTTCAAAAGAATAAGAGTAAGGGAAGCGTCGGAAGAGATCGTGCAGGATTTCTTTACCAGTTTGTGGACAAACCGTGCAAAACTAAACATCCATACCTCGTTTCAGAATTACATGTATAACTCTGTCAGGTACATGGTATTTGCTTATTTCAGTAAACAGGACAGCAGGAAAAAATATGAAGCGTTTTTATCTGCGGGATCTGCCTCTCATGATAATTCAACGGAGGATGTTGTTAACCTCAACGACCTCGAAAGAAGCCTGAACAAGCAGCTTGATCATTTACCTGATAAATGCCGTTCTGTGTTTGAGCTCAGCAGAAAACAATATAAGACTAATAAAGAGATAGCAGCCGCATTAGGTATCTCCGAAAAAACAGTTGAGAACCACCTCACTAAGGCATTACGTATTCTGCGCGTGAGTCTGAAATATGTGAACATCCTTCTCCTGATCATTTCATCCGGGCAGTGAGATGTCGCATCGACATAATATTTTTAAAAAAAATCTTCATGGGAGTAGGGGCTAAGCTGCTCCCGGCTCACTTACATATTAACTGATTATATCTTTTTGCACGATATCTTGTATGAAGGAAAAGATTCCAAACCAATTAATAGATAAATATCTGAGGAACGAGTGCAGTAAAGAAGAGGAAGAATTCCTGCTGAATTGGTACGCTTCATTTGAAGAAAGCCCGGATCCCGTGGAAAGCCTGCCGGAGGATCAGCAGGAGGTCTTGAAAGACAGGATGCTTGGTAAGATCAGGGGAAATCTGAAGTATGATCATCGCATTATTTCTCAGGAAAAGCACAGTAAGGTACGTGGTTTGTACCCTCTTGTATCTCTTGCAGCCGCTGCTTTCCTGATATTTTTAGTTTTTACATTTTATTTTAGCAATAGCCGGAGAGAGGGCAATCCCGTTTTTCAAAGCAATGTTACGCTGAGTAACAGGTCATCTTCACTTAAGAAGTATATACTTCCTGACGGGTCTTCTGTCTGGCTGAAAAAATCGAGCTCTCTTACCTTCTTAAGTAAGCCTGGCGATAAAACCCGGGAAGTAAACCTTCAGGGAGAGTGCTTCTTTGATATAAAACAGGATAAGCTGCGGCCTTTTATCATTCACTCAGGGGAGCTTTGCACCAGGGTATTAGGTACAAGTTTTAATGTTAAGGCTTACGGAGGCTCCCGCAAATCTGAGGTATCGGTAGTGAGCGGGAAGGTATTCGTGTATGTTCAGAAAAATGGGAAACAGGAAATGCCAGGTGTGACGCTGCTCTCAGATCAAAAAGCCGTATACCAGTCTGGCAGCCGGAACATCAGGAAAGAACAGGAAAAGGGAAGCGATTTGAAAATCTGGGAGAAGCGAAGCGTGTCTTTCAAGGATGAGCCACTAAGC
The DNA here is from genome assembly GCF_003130405.1 of Pararcticibacter amylolyticus. Classification (GTDB taxonomy): domain Bacteria; phylum Bacteroidota; class Bacteroidia; order Sphingobacteriales; family Sphingobacteriaceae; genus Arcticibacter; species Arcticibacter amylolyticus. The sequence goes on along the minus strand of NZ_QEAS01000018.1, from coordinate 88,174 downwards.
AATGTCACTGCAGTACTCAGCGAAACGTTTAATGTGAAGATCAATATAACCGATCAGCGATTCCAGGGCTATACTCTCAATGCCGATTTTACCGGTCAAAGCTTACCTGTCATTCTCGAAATGATCAGCAAATCTCTTGATGTGAATTGTGAAATAACGGATAACAGGATAGTGATAACAGGAAATTCAAACTAGCAGCCAATTACTAAAACTATTTTTGACATGACATAGAAAAATAAATCCTTGATTAATTAAAAATAAGGTTAAGAAGTGCCCGCACACTTCTTAACCGGTAAGCTGGTAATAGTGCATTTCGTCGTGCGCCAGCTTTCTTATTGTCTCATTTTTTATCAAATAAAACAATTAAAGGTATGGAATTTTATTTACAACTTCCTAAAGACTTGTTGTACATTATGAGAATCACATTAAGTCAGATTATCGTGTTATTTATCCTCTCGGGCGTCTCTTATGCCGGATCTGGGAGGGCACAGGGAGTGCTGAATAATACGGTCAGGGTTGATCTTGCATCAGCCAGTTTGCAGGAAGCCCTTCATAAGATCGGGAAGGCTGCAAACGTAAGGTTCGTGTATAGCAAAGACATTATCGATACAGAACAGGAGGTTAGTCTTAAAGCAGAAGGCGACAAGCTGGTCAGTGTATTGAACTCCCTTCTTTATATCAGGGGGATTAAGTATGAGGTAGTGAATGATCAGATCGTTCTGAGCAGGATGAAGAAAAAAGAGGCTGTAGATATTCAGCAAACGTTAGAAGCCTACTTTCCGCAACAGCCTGATCATACGGTAACGGGTAAGGTCACAACCGTTACAGGGGAAACGCTTCCCGGAGTAAGTATAAAAATCAAGGGAACCCAGATCGGGGTCGTAACAAATGCAGCGGGTATGTACACATTACATGTTCCGGCCGCTCAGGAGAATGGCACATTAGTGGTCATTTACCTGGGTTTTGCTACTCAGGAAATCTCTCTTGGTGGCCGGTCTAAGATTGATATATCCTTAAAAGAGGATGTAAAAGCACTGGAGGAAGTAGTCGTGATTGGTTATGGAACTCAAAAGAAACCCAATGTTACCGGATCAATTGCAAAGGTAACTGCCGAGGCAATCGAGGAACGCCCCATTAACCGTGTTGAGCAAGCTTTACAGGGACAGATGGCTGGGGTGGCAGTAAGAAGCACATCCGGATCGCCGGGCAGCGATATTACTATCAATGTCCGTGGAGCAGCCTCTATCGCGGGAACCGCTACTCCTTTATATGTGGTTGATGGTGTGCCATTGGATAATCTTTCCGGAATTAATCCAAATGATATACAATCAATAGACGTTCTTAAGGATGCAGCATCTGCTGCTATTTACGGTTCGCGTGGTTCCAACGGTGTAGTTCTGGTGACTACAAAAAGAGGTAAAACAGGGAAGCCTGTAATTACTACTTCATTTTATACTGCCCTTTCCAATCCAGAGAAAAAGCTGGATGTGATGACTCCCCAGCAATGGATCGAGTTCAATAAAAAATGGTATGACCGGCAATGGAGGATCAATAATCCAAATGAAAATCCCAATGCAAGTCAGGAACAAAGAATCGCATTATTAAGAAGTAAAACAGGCAGATTATACGGAACCCGTGATTCTTTGCTTAGCCAGCGTGCCGCTTATGGGATTTACGATCCTTATTGGGGAACCAGCGCACTTGAGCCGATAGACTGGCAGGATGCAATATTCAGAACCGCACCCACAAGAGATTTACAGGTAAATGCATCGGGGGCAACAGATAACTTAAGCTATTCATTGTCAGGCGGTGTTTTTAGCCAGGAAGGTATTATTTACGGATCATCCTTCGACCGGTATTCTGTTCGTGCTAACCTTGATGCAAAAATAAACAGTCGTCTTAAGGTCGGATTCAGTCTGGCGCCCTCCGTAGGTTTACGTGACGGAGCGAATGTAGATGGAAAAGACAATGCTGTAGCCCGTTCTGTGAGCTTCCCGGGATGGGTGCCAGCCGGTGCAGGCAAAATGGCCGGTGCCGATCCTTATAAGTTTTATGATGGCTGGGGCCCGGGTGCCAATAACGTAAGTCCGTATGTGCAGGCTGAATACAATGAGCGCTATAATCGGGATACACGCTTAAATACCGCATTGAATGCTACTTTAAATATCGCCAAAGGACTTGATGTAAATGGGCTGTTGGGATGGAACTACAGAGGCAACCGGGAGAGGACTTATAGTCCTACGTGGATAAATGGTAATTGGAACACGGCCACTCCCGGATCTCTCTCATCTTCCAGATATCAGACCACAGCAAGTAACAGCCTTCTAACCCAGCTTACGGCTTCCTATAACAAAAGCTTCGGGAACCACTCGATAGAAGGTTTGCTGGGGATGAGTGAAGAGTCCTTCCAGCAAGAAACCTCAGATCAGGGAAAGACCGGTTTCCCTGATGATAAATCCTGGGTATTTACCAATACAAGAGGAACTACTGTCAATTACAATAATATTGGATTTACTGAAAATAAACTGATCTCCTACTTTGGCCGCTTGCAATATGCATTTAAAGATAGATATTTGCTGTCCGCTTCATTGAGAAGTGATGGTTCCTCAAAGTTTGGGCCAGATACCCATTGGGGATGGTTTCCGGCGGTATCAGCCGGGTGGAAGCTTCATGAAGAGTCTTTCCTGAAGGATATCGATTGGCTGGGAACTTTAAAGATACGGGGCAGCTGGGGCCAGGCCGGTAATGACAGAATTGGCACTTCTGCATTTCTTTCGAGCATGTCAGCTCTTAACTATCCCTATGGAGATCCTCAGGCAATTGGCAACGGGTTCATTGTGGGAAATATTTCGAATTCACTGCTCCGGTGGGAAAAGACAAATAGTTATAATGGAGGGATAGATCTCGGGATCTTCCGTGACCGGATCTTTATGTCCTTCGATTTCTATTATAAAAAGACCGTCGACCTGTTGTTAAGTACTCCAGTTTCTCTTATCACCGGTTTCCCTGATATGATGGATAATGTAGGGAATGTGGAAAATAAGGGACTTGAAATTGAGCTGAATTCTGCTAATCTGGTAGGAAAGTTCAGATGGAATACCTCCTTTAATCTTTCCCTTAACCGGAATAAGATTACGAGTCTCGGCTCTAATAACAACGACATAAGAATCGGGCAGGGGGGCACCATTATTCAGCGCGTTGGAAGCCCAATTAACTCTTATTATTTGCTGAAGGCTACAGGAGTTCTGAGAGAAAGTGATTTTGACAAGGATGCCGGCGGAAACTGGGTGGCTAAAGTCCCTGTCTTTTCTGGTCAGAAGCCAGGTGATACTAAATATCTGGATGTCAGTGGCGATGGAAAGATCAACGCATCTGATTATGTAGTGGCCGGCAGCTATCAGCCGGATTTTGAATGGGGGCTCACCAACTCATTTTCCTATCGTAATTTTGATTTGTCTGTACTCCTTCAGGGACGTGCCGGCGGCGATCTGCTGTCTATCGGATCCAGGGGATGGAACCGGGCAACAAATGACCCGCGGTGGGAATACATGGAGCAGTGGTTAACAAAAGCTTACTGGTCTGAAGAGGAACCCGGTAACGGGAAAGTACCTGCTTTCTTCTCTGCTGTCACCAGTGAATACGATACGAACTGGCTGTACGATGCCAGTTACCTGAGAATTAAAAATATCACATTTGGATATAACCTTAAACTTAAAAGCAAAATATTGAGCAGGGCCAGGCTTTACGCGTCCATCGATAATGTCTACATGTGGGATAATTACTATCCCGGATTCTCTCCCGAAGCCGCCAGTCAGGACAATGCTTCTTCCGACTGGGGATCTTATCCTCAGGCGAGAACATTTTCCTTTGGCTTAAACGTAACATTTTAACCCTGTAAACTTTGAAGAGATGAAAGCATTAAATTTATATCAGTTCCTCACTTTCTTATCGGGATTTCTTGTTTTAGGAGCCTGTAAAAGTAATCTCGATATTATGCCAGTCGAAAACAATACTGCCGGACAATTTTACGCAAAGGAAATTGAGGTGAAACAGGCTGCTCTTGGTATTTACGCACATCTGGGGCGGAATGGCACCAATACAGATTTTGCTACTGACTATTTCTGGCTTGCCTCAGAGAATCGTTCCGACCTGCTTTATATAGCGGGAGAAACTTCAGCTCAAAATGATCAGCTCGAGCTAAGAAAATATCTTATCTCACCTAACTCCGGAACTGTCTCTGCCATCTTTGCCAGGTTATACGCTATGATCAAAGATGCTAATAACCTGCTTATCCGTACAAATGACGGAGAATACATGCGATACCGGGCAGAAGCATCATTCCTGCGCGCTTATGCTTATTTTGAATTGGTGAGAGCTTTTGGACCTGTGGCCATTGTAACCAAGCCGATCGAAAACCGGGATGCTGTATTACTCGTCAGGGAACCGGAAACGAAGATCTACGACCTGATCATATCAGATCTTCAGTATGCAGCTGCGAATCTTTCGAAGATCTATACAGGCGCTGATGCAGGCAGGGTTGGAAGCCTTGCGGCAAATGCCCTTCTCGGAGAAGTATATATGACAATGGCTGGCTATCCGCAAAATGATGCCAGTGCCTACGCAAAAGCGGAGTCGGTCTTTTCCGGGATTATCGCTGATGTAGAAACCAGGTTCGGTCCCACCTATGCCGGCCTGTTTACTCTCACAAATGAAAATAAGTACGATCTTTTCTCAATACAGTTTTCCTCAGGAAACACCCTGACGGGATCAAGCTTGCCCGGATATATCACCAGTTCCAGTTCTTCCGGGACCCCATTTCCTGAATGGGCATTCTCCAACTACACGCAACAAGGGCAGGATATGCGGGTAGATACCCTGTTGATAAAAGAAATGAAGGCAAATAAGGATTTGCGTCTCAACGTAAGTATTGACAGTGGTTTTTGGAACAGTACAGATGTAACAAAACGGGCCTGGGTGGCAAAAAATATTGTGACCAAATTCCTTGAAAAGGACAATACAGACTCCAAAATAAAATCATGGAATGATTATCCCCGTAATTTTCCTATCATAAGAGATGCAGATGTTTTCCTCCTTTATGCTGAAGCGTTAATCAGGAATGGTAAAGCCTCAGCGGCTAAATATTATGTAGACAAGATCAGGACAAGGGCCGGCATTGGTGCACTGCCAGCTAATCCTACATTTGATGATATAAAAAAAGAACGGAAGTACGAATTTATAGGAGAAGGGCGTCGGTATTTTGACCTGGTTAGATGGGGTGAAACAGACGCTATAGCTACCTTAGCAGAATTCGCACGTCATTACCATTCCAAGACAAACGGGCAATTACCTACCAAGAGGGATTTGCTTTTACCAATTCCCCAAAATGAATTAAAGACGAGGAACAACTGGGATCAGAATTTTGGATATTAAAAAAGGCTTAGATAAGCCCTCTCAGGAAGCGTATGCGATGAAAGTCGGCGCTTCCTGAGTCGTTTTTACGTTGGGGAATATTACTTTGTTCAGTGAGTTTTGGGATGCCTATCCGCCACTATTCCAGCAAAATACCCTGCTTTTAAACGGCCATTCTCCCTTTATATAAAAAAAATGAAATTTTTTAAAAATAGCTAAAACGTTATAGAAGTGTTCAAGTGAAACACTTCTGTCTTTTTACCTGGCAATTTTCCAATGAAGCAGGATGCAGCAGGTTGCCGGTCCTTTAACCTTATCCTAAATTAGGTTAATTATAAGCCAACCAGACTGAACATAGTATAACCGAATATAAATTTAAACTAATAAATATGGGAAAAGCTTACTTTAAGTAACGAACGCCTGTCATAGCCTGATTAAATCAGGAGCAAACACTTTTTCTTAACATACGACCCTTCGGGGCCATGATATAGCCGCTTGCAACGTACATAGCCGGCCCTGTCCCTCTTTATATATTATTTTAAGTGTTCTTTTAACGATTATAAACACAGGCTCGCCTGACCAAATAACCAATTAATTAAATATGAATAGATTAGTACCAAAATTCTTAATCTGCATTCTCCTGCTCATCCTTGCATCCGGGTGTAGTAAAAAGGAGTGGAACGATTATTACGACCGGCCGGAATGGTTGGGCGACCCGATTTACCAGCAGTTGCAGGCAAGGAAGAATTTTACCTCGTTTCTGTCGGTCGTAGATAAAGCAGGGTACAAGAATATCCTGAGCTCCCAGGGATGGTGGACTGTATTTGCCCCTAACGACGACGCATTCCAGGCATTTCTTTCGGAGAATAAGCTTACCACAGTTGCCGGTATCAGCGAAGAGCAGGCCCGGGCAATTGTGAAATATTCACTTGTAATAGATGCATTCCGGAAGGATCAGCTTACAAATTATCAGGCGGCAAGCGGACCAGTGCCCAATTCTGCCTATAAACGGCGTACCGCTTATTATGATTTTGTAAAAGAAGGTCCAAAGAAGGATGGCATAGATAAAATTGTGGATGGGAATTCCATTGCTCCCGACGGGGTTAATTCAGGAGTCTATATCCTTAATGATAATAACAATAAACATGTCCCCTACTTCATAAAGGGTTTTATGGATAATAAGGGAGTGACCGACGACGACTATACTACCCTTTTCCCTGGGTCAGTACCTTCGGGATTTAATGTTGCCGGAGCTAAAGTTGTCAACGCGGATATCCTGGCTGAAAACGGAGTCATTCATGAAATAGATAAGGTGATTACTCCTTTGAGAACTATCGACGAACAACTTGCATCGAATGCTGATTACTCAGAATTTAAGAAATTACTGGATGACTATCTGGTCACCTATACTGAGATTCCCGACCTTACGCATAGATACAACGTACTGACCGGGTCGTCAGAAAAAGTGTATGCGAAGTTGTATAGCAGCTTGCTCTCTTTTGCGCCGAACAGCGAAAACTATACCAACAATACAACAGATCCCCAGACTGACGGATTCACTCTTGTTGTACCCACCAACGATGCTCTTGAGACCTTTTTATATAAAGAAGGCGGAATCTTGAAAGATAAATACGGATCTTTCAAAGACGCTCCCAAATCCCTGCTTACTGATTTTATCAATAGCCATATGTGGACCGCAACCCTCTGGCCCGGGAAACTTGGCAGTTTAAAGAACAGCCAGAATGAAACCGCAACTTTCTCAGCCGCTAATATCATGGAGAAAAAGCTGATGAGTAACGGGATGTTTTATGCCACGAATGAAGTTCAGAAGGCCAATGTGTTTAGAACGGTTTATTCTAAGCCATACCTGGATCCTCAATATTCTTTGATGACTAAAGCGCTGGATGAAACGAGCCTCAAATACTCTTTGATCAACCCTTCTATCGGTTATACCCTTTTCCTTATTTCCAATGGTCAGTTTGCGAATGAGGGCTATAGTTATAACACACAATTCCTGCGATGGGCTTATACGCTCAACGGAGTTGAGCAGAACGCGGAGATTTCCAGGAACAGGGTATACCGGATTGTACAAAACTCGGTAGTTCCCGAAAAAGTTCCCGACCTGTCGGGGGAAGGCATCTTACAGACTTTTAACGAAGAATATATCAAGTATAAAAATGGGAAGGTATATGCAGCCGGAAATGAAGACGCCGGAGACGCGGTCACGATAGACAAGGTGGAAAATACCATTAACGGACCTGTTTACTACACCCACGGGATACTGAAATTCACTGAAAAGGAAATTGGTTTCCATCTGCAGAAGCTCGCTGCATCAATGCCTGCACAGTTTAGCCATTTTTATAATTATTTGTTAAACTCCCTCGTTTATACCCAGGCGTCACAAGTGATCTCCGGAACGGCAGCCGGGAGCTTTTACACCCTGTTTGTACCCACCAATGCCGCTATAGAGCAGGCTGTCCGGGATGAAATCCTTCCTGGCAATGCAGCTACCGGTGTTCCGAATTTTAATCCGGCACAAGGCGATGCGGAAAAGGTATCGAAGTTTATCAAATACCATCTCCTCAATAAAAAGACAATTGCCGCAGATGGAAAGACTGATGATGCCCTTTCTGTAGAAACTCTGCTGACCAATCTTGAAGGAGGAAAGGAGTATATCTCAGTGACCAGGCAGGCCTCCGGACTTCTTCTCCGGGATTCGAAAGGAAATACCACTACCACAAATCTTTCTTATAGTAATAATCTGTCCAACCGGACTCTTATTCACTCAATCAATAAAGTCCTTAAATATGGAGATCTGGAATAAAATGGGCATAAGAGTAAGATACATCATGAAAAAGATAAGTCTTGTCCTTGTATTTATATTCACACTGGCAGAGCTGGCAGCACAGACAGCAGGCCAGAAAGCGATCCTGCGGGGAAAGGTGACAGACAAACAGGACAAGCAGGCAATTATTGGTGCGTCTGTTGTCGAACTGGACAAGGACGGCAGAACCATCACCGGCATCTCTACCGATATAGAAGGGAACTACGTGCTGAGGGTTTCCAGTCTTCAGAACAGGATCTCCGTATCGTACATAGGATATAGAACTTCGGTTATCAGCATCAACGGGCGGACAGTACTGAATGTCCAGCTCGACGGATCATCAAAAGAACTGCAGGATGTGGTGATTACTGCGAAAAAGCAGGTATCAACCGGCGGAGGCCTTCTGATCGACGAGAAGAATATAACAGGAGCTATCACCCGCGTTAAGGCAGACGACCTCAAAGAGCTCTCTGCAGCATCTATAGACCAGGCCTTGCAGGGGCGCATGCCCGGTGTCGATTTTGGCAGTACTTCCGGCGACCCCGGAGCCGGTATGTCCATCAGGATCAGGGGAACGGCATCATTAAGTGGCAATTCAAATCCGCTCATTGTCGTCGACGATATGCCCTATGAAACTTCTGTTCCCGAAAGCTTTGATTTTGGTACAGCCGACGCACAGGGCTACGCTCAGCTGCTGAATATTGCCCCCTCTGATATTGAGGAGATTACGGTGCTTAAGGATGCTGCATCAACGGCTGTTTGGGGTGCCAGGGCGGCTAACGGAGTGCTTATTGTCCGCACCAAACGCGGAGCAATAGGAAAGCCGGTGGTGACATATAATTTGCGTGCTACGGTAAACAAGCAGCCGGAACCCATTCCGCTGCTGTCAGGCGACCAGTTCTCAATGCTTGTTCCCGAGATGGTTTCCAATGCGGGTGGACTGCCCCTGAACAGGAATAATAACAAGGAGTTCTCCTACGACCCTAATGATCCCTATTACTATTATAATTACAGCAACAATACCAACTGGATCGATGAGATAACCCGCACAGGTATTCAGCACGATCATAACATATCGATGACCGGCGGCGGGCAGAAAGCGAAGTACTACGCTTCCGTCGGATATCTCAATTCGAAAGGAACAACCAAAGGCACAGCCCTGGAAAGGATCACCTCGAAGATAAATCTCGATTACAACGTGTCCAACAGGATCCGGTTCAGGACCGATATTGCCTATACGTATTCAAACAACCCGGCTAATTTTACCGATAGGATCAGGGATGTGGCTTATCAGAAAATGCCCAACATGTCGCCTTATGAGTTTGACGAGTATGGTAATATGACCCCGGTCTATCTCTCGCCTGCTTCAAACATCCAGGGACAGTTCGGCTTTGACGATAAACTAAGAGTGACCGGTACTTTTAATCCTCTTGCAATGGCTAATGAAGGTTTCATGAATACCACCGTTCAAAGGGTAGTGCCTAAATTTAATATAAGGTACGATCTGATTCCAAAGTGGCTTCTGACAACTTTCGACCTCCAGTTTGATATTAATAGCTCCAAGACCAATACATTCCTTCCCCAGATTGCTACAGGCCGCTATTTCACAGAGACATTTGTAAACAGGGCGACAGATTCAGACTGGGATGGTTTTGGAATACAGTCGAACCTTAAGTTTTTCTTTAATCCGCAGCTGCCTGAGAACCATAGTTTCACATCTCTGCTCTCAATACAGACCACCGATGAAAGGAATCAGACTCAATACAGCCTGACGTCCAATACTGCATCTTCATTGCTTGGAGACCCATCCATACCATCCAGGACGATCACAGGCGATCTCACTTCAGGGCTTGAGCAATACCGGACCATCGGGGTTCTGCTTAACGGGCAGTACGGGTACAAAAACCGCTACATGATAAACGGAAGTATCCGCATGGATGGCAATTCACGCTTCGGATCTCAGAACAGGTACGGCTATTTCCCGGCAGTATCCCTGCGATGGCACTTTGCAGGAGAGCAGGGCGAGCCATTTATGCAGAAGTTTAAATTTATAGATGATCTTAGTTTCCGTGCAAGTTATGGGCATGCCGGGAAAGCACCTTCAAGAAATTATCTTTTCTATAATAATTATAACACCTGGAACTGGACCTATTTAGGAGAGTCGGGAGTTTACCCGGCCTCGATTCAATTAGATAACCTGAAATGGGAAACCCTGGTCGGTGAGAACCTGGGATTCAATCTCGGTCTTTTTAATTACAGGATCAGGCTTGATGCCGAAATTTACAGGAACCGCACCCGTGACCTCCTGTTTGACAAATTGCAGCTGCCATATTACAGCGGGTATAGCCAGCTCATGTTTAATGTTGGTACGATGGATAATAAGGGCTGGGAGCTCCTTATCAACACTATCCCCCTAAAAACGAAGAACTGGACAATCGGTGTAGATTTCAATATTGCACAGAATCTGAATGTTGTTAAATCGGTTTCTGAATACTACCCCCGTGAAAATACAGTAAGGGTGGGAGAAAATGGTAAGTACAAGACCTATCTGCAAATTGGTAATCCCTTTGGATCCTTCTACGGCTTCCGGTATAAGGGAGTTTACAAAGATGACGATGCTACCCTGGCCCGCGATGCGAACGGAGAAATCATAACAGGTCCTACAGGGCAGAACGTCAGAATGCGTTTTAACTACCCGCTCACGGATTATGTTTTCCAGGCAGGAGATGCCAGGTATGAGGATATAAATCATGATGGTAATATCGATTATAAAGACATGGTGTATTTAGGGAACAGTATTCCGAAGGTGACGGGAGGATTTGGCTTCAATGTGAATTATAAGAAGACCTGGTTTCTTCAAACCTTTTTTAACTACCGTATGGATTATGACATGATTAACGGGGGAAAGATGAATACGACCAATATGTTCAGCTTCAATAATCAAAGCACTGCGGTGTTGAGAAGATGGCGGAATCCGGGAGACGAAACCGATATCCCAAGGGCTCTCTACCGGAAGGGATACAATTGGCTTGGCTCAGACCGGTATGTGGAAGATGCATCTTTCGTCCGGCTCCGGCAAGTCACATTGAGGTATACCATGGATAAAGATCTCCTCCGCCGCTTAGGAATTAAAACGGGTACCATCTACCTGACTGCCGAGAATCTTTATACGTGGACGAATTATACAGGGCAGGATCCCGATGTGTCGGTAAAAGGAAATACCGATCCTTTCAAGTATGCGCAGGACGATAGCCTGACTCCTCCGACAAAGAATTTTGTGCTGGGCTTAACCCTTGGTTTTTAATCGTTTAAATTGAAGATAATGAAAAAGATATTGGTGTGTTCAATTGTACTGACTCTTGTTCTCTGCACATCATCCTGTAATAAATGGCTTGAACTGAAACCTCAGGATGGAATAACGGGAGGTGATTTCTGGAAGACAAAGGAGCAGGTGCAGGCTGCCGTGACAGGGATTTACGCCTCTCTTCTTAAGGATCCTCTGGTAAACAATCTTTTTGTCTGGGGCGAGTTAAGGGCCGATATGATCGCCGCGACTACCCGTACCACGATCGACGAGCAAAACCTGATGACGACAAATATCCTTTCGTCAAACGGATATACAAACTGGGGGATCGTATATAGTACGATCAATTATTGTAATACAGTTATAAAATTTGCCCCCCAGGTACTGAAAAGTGATCCGACCCTGTCTCAGGATGAACTCGACGCATATATGGCGGAAGCCTACGGCATCCGGGGCCTGATGTATTTCTATCTCTTACGGGTATTTGGAGAGGTCCCTCTTAAGCTGGATCCTTCCTCCTCTGATAAGGATATTGAACGTATCGCCAAAAGCAGTAAAGACGAAGTTTCCCGGCAGATTATAAGCGATCTTGACTTTGCCGACAAACATGCCTTTATAACCTATGGCTCAACAGCAAAGGACAAGGGCCGGATTACAAAGTACACGGTGAATGCGATGCAGGCGGATGTGTATCTGTGGATGGAAGATTATCAGAAGGCGCTTGACGCTTGCGACAAGCTGGTGAACTCCGGCAAGTTCGGCCTCATTACAGAATCCTCACAGTCCCGCTGGTTCAGCATCTTGTATTATTTACAAAATTCCAATGAGAGCATCTTTGAAATTCAGTTTGATAAGCAACGGCTCAATCCCTTCTATAACATGTTTGGGGCTTCCACCCGCCGGTTTGAGGTAAATCCCGTCGTGATGGATGAGATTTACACCGTTAATATAGAAAATCCCTCATTGTACGACTTCCGGGGGAACGGCGCTTCCGTAAATTCATCCATAAACGTCGTCTGGAAATATGCGGGGGCAAACGGAGGTCAGGGTGATCTTGAAGGCCGCAGCATCGACGATTACACTTCACACTGGATTGTTTACCGTTACGCCGATATCCTGCTGATGAAGGCAGAGGCCTTAACATGGCTTGGAAAAGGTGCAGAGGCATTAAGCCTCGTCAAAACAATCCGGGCCAGAGCGCACGCTCTGGCCGCAACCGAGCAAAACCCTGATCCCGAAGATCAGGAAGGAATCTCCGACTATATACTCTCTGAACGCGCACGTGAATTTGCATTTGAAGGAAAAAGGTGGTTTGATGTGTTGCGCCACGCTAAAAGGAATAATTACTCTACATCCGCATTCAACAGGATGCTCGATATCGTGGTGGTGAATGCACCCGGAAACAGCCAGCAGGCTGTTCGTAATAAGTACCGGGATTTTAACAGTCACTACCTGCCTGTCAATGCTGATGAACTGACCCGCGGAGGCGGCTTGCTCGAACAAAACCCATTTTATAAATAATTAACCTGTATTGGAGATGAAAGAGCTTAAGAAGAACGCATTTGCAATGATTCTGGGAATGTCTTGTGTTATTCTCGTATATCTGAGTGCCTGCAAAAAAGACAATATAGTTTACGAGACCACTTCTGATGTGAATATTACGGGGTATCTGGATAATCATCCTGACGAATTTTCTGAGTTCCGGAAAATTCTTGACTTAACCAAGACCGCTGCATTTCTTGGTGCATACGGCGAATATACTCTTTTTGCCCCGACAAACAGTGCCGTTGATGCCTATCTGAAAGAAAAAGGAGTATCCTCTGCAGACCAGATCCCCGCGAAGGATCTTTTAGATCTGGTGCGTTATCATATACTCCAGGATACTATCGGAACAACAGCGTTTACTGATGGAAAGCTGCCGAGACTCACCATGTATGGTCAGTTTCTCATAACCGGAACAGCAAATGCCGGCGGTGTAACTAAAATAACAGTAAACCGGCAAGCCAATATTGTGAAAGCAAATATTCTGACCGGGAACGGCATTATCCATTCAATTGATCAGGTACTGAAGCCTGCAAAGTTTACGGTTGCCCAAATGGTAGACGCAGACGAACGTCTCTCTATCTTTAAACAACTGTTAAGAGAAACCCATCTTTACGATTCCCTTAATGTGCTGCCCGCCGATAATACTGATCCCGATAGTACGGGCCGGTGGAAGACGCTCATCGCTGAGCCCGATGAAGCCCTCGCTGCGGCTGGTTTTCCAAGCTACCAGGCCCTTAAAGACAGGTATTGCAAAACAGGAAATCCTCAGAATCCTCACGACAGTCTTTATCTTTTTGCCCTTTATCATATTCTTCCCGATGCCAAATACCTGGCTGATATTGTTTCTTCTACATCCCATCGGACATACGCTCCGTTTGAGGTGATCACAACGAAGGAAAAAAATCAAAAAGTACTGGTTAATGACGACGAGTTTAACGGGGTATACGAGCCAGGGGTGGAGATTGTCAGGAACCAAAGCGACAATTCTGCTGCTAATGGCGTTCTGCATCTGGCAGCCGGACACTTCACTATCAAGGTAAGAAATCCTGTTGCTGTTTATTATGACGTTGCAGAGCAGCCTGAACTGAAATCGCAGCCGGCATTCAACGGCGGCGTCATCAATGGCATTACGAAGCTCGATGCAATACGATGGGAAAGCGGTTATACAATCAATTACCAGGGAAATGCCGGTGCAGGGCACTTTAAGGGAAATCGTTTGCAGTTGCCAATGGCTGCAGCAGCTTCTACAAAAAGGGCACATTGGATTGAGTTCGTAACGCCTATGCTCGTGAGAGGTAAGTACAAGATCTGGGTGTGCTACCGAGCTAACAGCAGGGCACCATTACTGCAGGGCTATTTTGACGGAGCTCCTCTGTCGCGCATCCTCAACATGGCTGAATATAATCTTAAGAACGTTTCCGATGCGGAGATGGAGGGGGCCGGCTTCAAGTGGCATACTGATGTTACCAGCAACAATGCGATAGTCAGCCGCTACCTCGGTACCGTTGACGTAAAAACTACCGATAAGCACCTGCTTCGTTTTGAGGGCGTAGGTACCGCCGGTGGTGATGCCAATGGAACCTGGTGGGATATGATCCATTTTATCCCCGTGGACCAGGATCAGATCTGGCCGCGTTTCCACACAAACGGAACGATCATTAACAAACCCTGATAGTAATCTTAATAATAGAAAGATGAGTTTAAAGAATGCTGCCCTGATCTTCGGATTTCTCATGCTGGCACTGACAGCATGCAAAGATCCCTGGGCCGATTATAATGAAGTAAAAGACCCGGTGCTCGCGGGTAACCTGATGCAGCTAATAGACAAGCATCCTGAGCTTACCAGGTTCCGGGAGTTGCTCATAAAGACAGGCATGGATAAAGAATTATCCTCCTCTAAGACGTATACTGTATGGGCGCCGTCAAACGAAAAAATAGACGAAATGCTGAAACAGGCTGGTGCTGAGGCATCAGACAGCGCTCTCGTCAGGTTTGTTGGCTACCATATCGCCCGGCAGACCTATTTTACCCGGAACACTGCCGACTCCACCATGCGTATCCTGACAATGAACGGAAAGGCGGTAGAATTTACCAGGACCGGGGTGGAAGATGCTTCTATCGTTGCCCCGGATCAGTATACAGGCAATGGTGTTTTGCATGTGATCAATCACCCCCTGATCGCCAGGAAAAATAACTGGGAGGTTTTTGAGGGCCTGGAGCAGGATGCCCCCGTTTCTCAAAAGAACTTTATCAGTTCGTGGAAGTCTGAAGAGTTTGATCCGGAGAATTCAAAGCAAATAGGGGTTAACGAGCAGGGAAAGCCCATTTACGACAGTGCGTTTGTTACCAGGAACGGCTTCCTGAAAAATGTTGCCGATATCAGTAACGAGGGGAGATTATATACCTTCTTTGTTCTTGCCGATGATGCTTATACCCAGGAGCGCGATAAGCTGAAGAATTTCTTCGCTGATTCTACAGAACTTGCTGCTTCATTCAGAACCCAGGCTTATATCGTGAAGGACCTTGTCGTGAAAGGCCGTTATGATGCAGATCATCTGCCGGCATTTTTCTATTCTCCGGACAGTACGAGGTTTTCAGTAAGTAAGAGCTCAATCGTCAGGAGTATTCCAACGAGTAATGGTATTGTCCATATTATTAGCTCTGTTTCCTACCAGATGAGCGATAAAGTCAAACCTGTATTCGTCCAGGGAGAGTCCGTTAACGAAATCAGTCCGTCAAGTCTCAGTTTGAACAGGAGAACAAGAAAAGCACCGGATGGTACAATTTTCAGGGACATCATGAATAATACCCATACCGTTAACGGCGTGTGGCTAAGATATTCGGGTACCGTCTTCTCAGGAAGATACAGGGTTTACTGGAGGATGGTCCGCGACTTCTCGCTGGTGCCGGCATCCGGGGCAACAGATATTGTTCATTTTCCCCAGAAAGTTACCTGGAATGAGCGTTGGAAAACTCCTGCAGGGACCGTGTTCGACCCCCTGGCGTCGAACGGGTTCGGTTACAGGAATGAGCCGTTTATTGCTAATGCCGACGGTACTTTTTCTCCCGATTATAATGAGGTGCTGCTTGGAGAAATGACCGTAGACCGCTATGGCGTTATCGATCTTTACCTGGTAGCCAACCGTACTGCTACGGCGGTACAGAATGCAATTTTACTTGACTATCTCAAGCTCGAACCTGTGTATTAATTCAATAAGGACTTTGACTTATAGTACCATTATATGTGTAATTTTAATCAAAAGCTTAAGGCTTTCATATTATATGCGGTGATTTCAGCAGGCCTCTTTCCGGTTATGCGAACGGAGGCTGCACCTGTATTGCCTCTGGCCCCGGATTCCCTGGCAGTTCCCCCTCAGTCTGTCCGTAAGACAGAAGGGATTGTAAAAGACGCGTCAACCGGAAAGCCGGTAGCAGGAGTGAATGTGTCGGTTGCTGGTTTTTCATCAGCATTTACGGATGAGAAGGGCAGGTTTAAAATTTCTGTTCCTTCAGGACGTGCTGCGTTGAAGATCAGTCTCGAAGGGTATCAGGATAAAATAGTTCCGGTCGGGCAGGGCAAGCTTCCCGCAATCTTTATCCAGGAAGAGTCTTACAACTCCC
This sequence comes from Pararcticibacter amylolyticus, assembly GCF_003130405.1. GTDB lineage: Bacteria > Bacteroidota > Bacteroidia > Sphingobacteriales > Sphingobacteriaceae > Arcticibacter > Arcticibacter amylolyticus. The sequence goes on along the minus strand of NZ_QEAS01000018.1, from coordinate 71,471 downwards.
AGTTTACCCATGTTTCCCTGCCCTTCTATGAGGGGCCGAAAGTGACAGTGCCTTTTTCTGTAGCATCAGTCAATCCCGGGGGAGGCTGGTCGGCTAATTCGGAAACTCCCGACACCTATCTTCAGGGGCGTGCGACTGGTCTGAATTCCATCCGCCGTTCGGGTACTCCCGGAATTGGAGCCAATCTTTTTATGAGAGGGTTCTCGTCTTTGGCTGCCACCAGTCAGCCTCTCGTTGTGGTCGATGGAGTAATATACGACACCGGCGTTTATGGAAGTTCTATAATTTCAGGTAATACCGAAAACCCTCTGGGCTTTATTGATCCGAAAGATATCGATAATATAACGGTTGTCAGGGACGGAGGGTCACTTTACGGTACCAAAGGGGCTAATGGAGTGATCTTCATTACAACGATCAGAGCAAAGGAGGAGGCTACAAGAATTGACTTTGCAGCCTACGGCGGCTTGAATTTTAAGGTTAAAGACATTCCCCTGATGGGAGCGTCCGCTTATCGTTCGTATCTTTCTGATATCCTGCAGGACCGCGGGTGGTCTCCTCAGATGATTGCTTCCCAGCCCTACATGAACGATAACATCAATCCCCAGTACTATAATTATCATAATAACACCAACTGGCAGGATGAGGTAATGGGAAATGGGTCAAATCAAAATTACTATTTGAAAGTGACCGGAGGAGATGATATTGCAACGTATGGACTTTCGGTAGGATTTATCAATAATGACGGTCTGATCAATAATACGAACAATAAAAAATATCATACCCGGTTTAACGGGGATCTGAAGTTAAGTTCGAAGCTCAGCAGTACTGTCAACCTTTCTTTTATGAATAATGAGCAGAATTTGAGAGACGGAGGTCAGGCATATTTAACTAATCCCCTTTATCTTGCCTCTGTAAAAGCCCCTTTCTTGTCTACTCATCAGGTAAGTGAAAATGGTGTTGTGTCTCCAAACCTGGCAGATAAAGACATTTTTAATATTGCCAACCCGGTAGTTGCTGTAAATGATGCCATCGGAAAGAACCGGAATTACCGTTTTTTTGGTTCAGTCGGTTTTAACTATGCTTTTAGTAAAAATCTGAAGTTAGGAAGTGTTGTTGGTGTCACCTACAATAAAATGAGGGAAAACATGTTCATCCCGGAAAAAGGAATGGTCCATGATTCTCTCTCAACCGCAGCTATCAGCAATCGTTCGGGTACCAACGTGGGAAGATTGCTCATGCTTTATAATGATACGAGGCTGTCTTATAGCAGGATCTTCAATCATATCAATACTCTTTCTGCGAATCTGGGAATCCGTTACAGCAGCTCGAAGACGGAGAATGATTTTGGATACGGGTATAACTCTGCCACAGACGATTTGATATCGGTAGGCCAGGGAGCCGGTGCTCTCAGGGAAATAGGCGGGGGACTTGGTAACAGCCGCTGGCTGAGCACATACCTTAATGTGGATTACAACTATCTCAACACGTATTTTCTTTCTTTCAATATGGCTGCCGACGGATCTTCCCGCTTTGGAACGGAAGCATCCGGAGGCCTGTCCGTTTCAGGGAACAGGTATGCCCTCATGCCGGGAATTGCCGCCGCATGGCTTCTGTCTTCTGAAAAGTTTATGAAAGACATGAAATGGCTTGACATCCTCAAATTAAGAGCCAGCTATAGTCTGACAGGTAACGATGATATCGGCAACTATTCTGCAAAAAGATATTATATCTCTCAAAACCTCCTGGGTATGCAGGGATTGATCCCCGGGAACATCGGGAATCCTGCTCTTAAATGGGAGACAGTTTATAAAACGAATGCAGGAGCCGACATTTCAATATGGCATGAACGTCTTAATGTCAGTGCCGACTTTTACTCTAACAGGACGAAAGATATGCTTTCATGGAGAAACGTCAGCACGGCCGCAGGCTTAAAGAATGTGCTGACAAACGAGGGAGAGATGACCAGCAAAGGGTTTGAGGTCACAGTGAATGCCCGGGTCCTGAACAAAGCCCTCAAATGGGATCTGGGATTGGGGCTGGCTAAATATAAAAATGAAGTTGTCAGCATTCCGGGAGGCTCCATGATCTCTACTTTTGGAGGTGCCACATTTCTGACATCAGGAGGTAGTGCTCCCAATTTGTTCTATGGGTATAAAACAAGAGGTGTTTTTTCATCCTCCGCAGAAGCTGAGGCTGCCGGTCTTTACACCGTTCTTTCTGATGGTTCGGTCAGGCGCTTTAGCGCAGGCGACATTCATTTTGTCAACAATGTGAACAGTGAAGAAGATCTGGCCGCCGGCAGGACCTACATCGACGAAAGTGACAGGCAGGTAATAGGCGATCCCAATCCCGACTTTACCGGCTCATTCAGCAGTTCCTTTAACTGGAAGCGATGGTCTTTCGGGACTTTGTTTACATTCAGCAAAGGCAATGATATCTATAACGCGCAGCGCGCTGCGCTTGAAAGCCAGTCGGGTGTCGAAAATCAAACCCTCAATGTGCTGAACCGCTGGCGCAGTGAGGGGCAACTTACAGATGTCCCAAGGTTAGGCTGGGGAGATCCGATGGGCAATGCACGGTTTTCTGACCGCTGGATTGAAGACGGCTCCTATCTCCGGTTACGCACCGTATCGCTGTCGTATAACCTCAATCTTAAGGGAGTAAAATTGTTCAAATACGCCTCTGTATATGCTACAGCAAATAACCTGTTCACCTGGACAAAATATAAAGGCTACGATCCTGAGTTCAGTGCGGGGCCGGGAGTATTTGCACAAGGAGTTGACACCGGTTTGCAGCCTCTCTTCCGAAGCACACAACTGGGGATAAGAATTGGACTATAATCAAGAATGACGAAGACAATGAGAAGTATCAGAATATTTATCCTGGCCCTCGGAATCATCATGAGTGCCAGCATGGTGTCATGTAAAAAACTGCTTGACACCGAGCCTGGTGAGGTACTTGGCGACGGGCAAATGTACCGGAATGTCTACGATGCCGATGCCGCCGTAATTGGAATATATGGAAAGTTCATGGGACTGGCTTCAAAATATACAATACTAAACGAGCTGAGGGGAGATCTTTTGGACGTAACACCTAACAGCGACAGGTATCTTAATCAATTAAATTCGTTCTCAGTGCAGGAAGGAAATCCCTATGCAGATCCGCGGCCTTTTTATGAAGTGATCCTGTATTGCAACGATGCAATGAAAAATTTCAAACGCATGCTGGATGAAGGGAAGCTTAAACAAAGCGAATTCGATACCCGTTACTCGGACATCGGGGCGCTCAGGTCCTGGATCTATCTTCAATTAGGAATTCAATATGGCGAGGTTCCTTATGTCACCGAACCTATTGAGAAGATCGATGATCTTAAAAACGAAGCTTTATTCCCGCGCCTGAGTTTCGGCCAGCTTCTCGATCAGCTGATCGTTTTTATGGAAGCACTTCCATTTAAAAACGATTATCCGTCAGGAACCACCTTGCTTACAAGTGTCGACTCCTACAGTACCACTAAATTCTTTATCAACAAACAGATGGTGCTGGGTGATCTGCATCTCTGGAAAGGCGATTATAACGCCGCAGCCCGGTCGTACAGGGCGGTTTTGGAATATGCCACAAGTAATTATGCCTCCGGTACTGATCAGTATTACGAAGTCTACAGGATGACTTACAGTTACATCACAGGAGCCAATTGGACGAACATATTTGTTCAGCCGTATGGTGAACGTTATTCTAATTATGAGAATATCTGGATGTTGCCGTTTGACAAGAATTTCAAACCGGAAAACCCGTTTATCTCCTTGCTGGCTAATTCGGGCGGAGGCAAATACCAGGTCAGCCCGTCTGCCCTGGCAATAAATGATTGGGACAGCCAGATGAGAAGCGATGCAACTCCCTACGACCTGAGAGGAAGAGGCGCGTCGTGGACATTTGATAATAGTAAACCGGTGGTGAAAAAACAAATAGCGGCATACAATTCGCAAACTCCTTTTGAGAAAAACGGAAAATGGATCCTTTACCGGGCGGGTGCTTTGCACCTTCGTTTTGCCGAAGCCGCTAACCGGGACCATCAGAACAAGATTGCTTATGCTTTTCTGAATAACGGAATAGCTGGTTCGTTTGACAGGACTCCGGGAGTAGCAAACAGGGATGTGACGAATATGATGAATTCTCTTGACTATCCTGAACCTTATAATTTCGATGCGCGGAATGGTGATTTTCCAAGGTTCAGAAGCGACTGGTATCGACACACCGGAATCCGTAACAGGGCAGGGGTTGCTCAATCGGCGATAGCGAAATCTGATTCCGCCCGTTTCTTTGACATGTCCAACCCCGACTGGTATACCCGGGAGGTGACGGATCATCATGGGCTTGCCTTGTTCCTGGAGGACAGGATTGTGGAAGAAGGAGCGCTCGAACTTGCTTTCGAAGGCTACCGCTGGCCCGACTTACTGCGGGTTGCTCTCAGACGCGAGAAAGAGGCGCCGGGGACAGGTGTTACCTTCCTGCAGTCAAAGATCAATGCCAAGTTTGCGGCAAAAGGGATCCCTGCTCCCGATCTGAGTAATAAAGCTAAATGGTATCTTCCCTTTAAATGGAACTGACACCGGCCCTGGATTTTATTTTTCATATAGGGGATGAGCCCCTCTTACCTCACTATACAGGTACAGAGAAATAACTAACCGTGCCTGGCAACAGGGGGCGAAATCCCTGTTGCCAGGTGCCTTTGTCTTCACAGGGATGCTAAAAAAATATTTGCTTGTTGCTTTAATCTGTTCCGCCTTCTGTTCTGCGGCTCAGCCCCTCACTTTCAAATTCGACTTTGGACCCGGGAAGGCTGCCAAAGGCTATCAGAAGGTCGATACAAACACAATCTTTTCCAGGGAACGCGGATTCGGCTTTTTGCCTGGCGCCTCTTTAAAAGGGATAGACCGGAAAGGGAAAGATGCTCTTCGCGGGGATTTTATCTCCGGTGATGGCGCTTTTTACTTTAGTGTAGTGCTTCCTCAGGGTAATTATGAGGTGACAGCCATTCTCGGAGATCGGCAGGGCAGCTCTTCTGCAACCATCCGGGTTGAGAACAGGCGCCTGATGGCCGGACAGGTGAATACTGCAAACGGACAGGTGATGTCCGTAAATTTCACCGCCCACATTCGTACTCCCCTCATTCAGGGCACGCAGGACAAAGTCAGGCTTAAACCCCGTGAGTTAGCCTACCTGCATTGGGACGACCAGCTTACGATTGAGTTCAATGGTAAAGATGCAAAAGTATGTGGATTGGAGATCAGGCCTGCCTCTCCGGCTATCCCGGTGGTCTTCCTGGCCGGCAATTCTACCGTGGTCGATCAGGCTGAAGAGCCCTACGCTGCCTGGGGACAAATGATTCCCGCTTTTTTTCAGCCCGGAAAGATCGCGGTAGCAAACTATGCAGAATCCGGGGAGACCCTGAAGGCATTTCGTGCAGAGAAACGTCTTGATAAGATCCTGTCTCAGATGAAAAAAGGCGATTATCTTTTTATTGAGTTTGCCCACAATGATCAGAAGCCTGGGGGCAACCACCTTGATCCCTTTACAACTTATAAGGAAATGCTGAAGTATTATATCTCGGAAGCCCGCAAAAAAGGAGGGATCCCTGTACTGGTTACATCTATGCACAGGCGGAATTTTGATGAGAACAACAAAATTATCAATACACTCGGTGATTATCCCGAAGCGGTCAGGCAAACAGGAAAAGAAGAGGGAGTGCCTGTGATCGACCTGAACGCGATGAGCAAAGTCCTTTATGAGGCATGGGGACCGGAGGCTTCATTGAAAGCCTTTGTACACTACCCGGCAAACACGTTCCCCGGACAAACGCAGAAACTGGAGGATAACACACATTTCACTCCCTATGGTGCTTATGAACTTGCCAGGTGTGTGGCGGAGGGTATAAAAAGCACCGTTCCGGATCTGGCAGAATATTTGAAAAAGGACCTTCCTTCTTTTAATCCCTCAGCCCCCGATCCCTATCCGGCCTGGTATTGGCCCCTGAGTGCAAGGATCTCCGCGCTTAAACCGGATGGAAACTGAAACGAAGTAACATTGACGATACATCGGCAGCAAAGCATGATAGATCATGACGATTGTACACGAGGATAGAATTAGATTTACCGCAAACAAACCATGATGCCAAGGAAGACCTTCTTTACCGTTTCTTTCTTTCTGCTGTTAACATTTTCGGCGATTTCAGCCCGTTCGCAGAAGAAAAAGTTCCCTAATATTATTGTCATTCTTGCCGATGATATGGGATACTCCGACATTGGATGCTTTGGTGGAGACGCACGCACGCCCAACCTCGATGAAATGGCCGGAAAAGGCTTAAAAATGACTCATTTCTACAATGCTTCAAGATGCTGTCCGACCCGGGCTTCTTTGCTCACCGGTCTTTTCCAGCATCAGGCTGGCGTGGGCGACATGATGAATACAAGGCCTGAACCCGCATACCAGGGTTATCTGAACAGAAATTGTGTCACCATTGCTGAGGCTCTGAAGCCTGCGGGTTATAACACCTTCATGGCGGGAAAATGGCATGTGGGGCAAGCTCCCGAAAACTGGCCGCTGAAGAGGGGGTTCGACCGGTACTATGGGCTCATTGACGGTGCAGCCAGCTATTTTGATCTTTATCCTTACAGGCCGGGTCAGAAACTGACAGTGGCTCTGGATGATCAGCCGGTTACTCCCGGAAAGGGCTATTATTCCACCGATGCCTATACCGACTATGCCATGAAATTTATCCAGGAGAATGAGGAGAGCAGAAAGCCGTTTTTCCTCTATCTTGCCTACCAGGCTCCCCACTGGCCCCTGCATGCACTACCCGGCGATATTGCACGCTACCGTGGAAAATTCATGAAAGGCTGGGACCGCTTACGCGAAGAGCGTTTCGCCCGCATGCAGAAAAGCGGTATCATCAAACCCGGAACAACCCTTTCTTCCCGCGATCCGCATGTCAGGGACTGGAATACGCTTACCGAAGAGGAAAAGGAGCAGTGGGATGAGAGAATGGCAGTATATGCAGCCATGATAGACCGCATGGATCAGAATATCGGACGGCTGAGAGCAAAGCTCAGGGAACTCGGGGAAGAAGATAATACGGTCATCATGTTCCTCTCAGATAATGGCGCCAGCAGTGAGAGCATTAAAGGATCTGGTTTTCTCCCCGGCATCATTGAGGCTAGCAAAAGGCCAGCCTCGGATCCTTCTTCCTTTACAGCTTACGGCTTTGAGGGGGCAAATGTAAGCAACACGCCCTTCCGCCTGTTTAAGCATTGGGAATATGAAGGGGGAACGGCCACTCCTTTTATCGCATACGGACCCGGGCTTGTTAAGAAAGGCCTTGTGTCTGAGCAGCCCGCTCATATTATTGATCTGATGAGCACCTGCCTCGATCTGGCACATACCCCTTACCCGGCTACGTCGAAAGGCAATAAAATTAAGGCGACAGAGGGGCTCAGCCTCGTTCCTTTATTTCAAGGCCGGAAATGGAAAGGCCACGATGCTTTGTTTTTTGAGCATGAAGGCAACAGGGCAGTGAGACAGGGAAGATGGAAGCTGGTTTCGCAGTTTCCTGAAAATAAGTGGTATCTCTATGATATTGAAGCCGACCGGTCGGAGAAGACGGACTTGAGTGAAAAATATCCGGCAAAGGTCATGGAGCTCGCGGCTCTCTACACAAGCTGGGCCGCCAGAGCAGAGGTCATCCCATTTGAGCAATTAGTAAACCGGAAGTCCGACAAGTTTGAAAATTAAGATGCTATGAATCGAACGGTAATACTCCTGCTTCTTGCTGTATCTGTACTCCTGGCATTGTCTGACCCCGCGACTGCACAGAAAAAAGGAAAGATCGCAGCAAAACCTTTATACCGCGACCCTGTCTATGACGGAGCCGCCGACCCGGTTATCATCTGGAACAGTAAGTTAAAAAAATGGTGGATGTTTTACACCAACCGTCGTGCCACGGCAGAAGGTGAGACCGGAGTAACATGGGTGCATGGAACGCGCATTGGCATTGCGGAATCGTCGGATGGCGGCGCCTCATGGAAATATCTGGATACCGCAGTTATCAATTACAGGCCCGACAAAGGGTATACTTACTGGGCACCAGACGTACTGGAATACCAGGGTACCTATCACATGTATCTGACGTATGTACCCGGCACTTTTACCGACTGGTCCCATCCCCGGAGTATCGTTCATCTTACCAGCAGCGACCTGTTCCACTGGGAATTTCAGTCGGAGGTGAAGCTCACATCCGATAAAGTGATCGATGCGACGGTTTTCCGGCTGCCTGATGGCAGCTGGCGAATGTGGTACAACAACGAGAGAGACCGGAAGTCCATCTATTATGCCGACAGCAGGGATCTTTATACCTGGCAGGACAAGGGGAAAGCGCTCGGTGAAAGAGGAGAGGGTCCCAAGGTTTTTTTCTGGAAGAATAAATACTGGATGCTCGTCGATGTCTGGGCCGGGATGGTCTTCTATTCCTCTGACGACCTGGTACACTGGAAGAGACAGGATCAGAAAATCCTCGGAGAGCCCGGCACTGGTGCCGAAGATCAGGCGATTGGCGGGCATGCCGATGTCGTGGTAAGCGGCGGCCGTGCATTTGTCTTCTACTTCACCCATCCGGGCCGGCGGAAAGATAAACCCGCGGCTGATAACTCAATCGAGTCAAAAAGAAGCCTGATCCAGGTGGCGGAGCTTAAATACGACGGCGAAAAGATAAGCTGTGACCGGGATCAGCCGGTGATGATCCGCTTAGCTAAGAATGAAATAAACAGCCGTGCAGCACAATAGGCCGGTATAATAATATCCTTCTAATGAAATTTACATATATTCTCGCAGCATTTACGTCGATTCTCCTGTCTGCCTCTCCCGGCATGGCACAGGAAAATAATTCTCAAAAAGAGGTCTTTTACCTTTCGGGTACCGACAACCGTCACACTGTAACCTGGGATTTCTGGTGTACGGGGGGACGGAAAAGTGGGGTATGGTCGAAGATCGAAGTTCCTTCTCACTGGGAGCAGCAAGGCTTTGGCGCCTACAATTACGGGCGCGACTATGTTACATACGGGAAAAACTTCCGGTTTGAGGACGAGAAAGGAATCTACAGGCATTCGTTCAATGTGCCGTTGTCATGGCAGGGAAAAGATATTTATATCGTCTTCGAAGGCTCCATGACGGATACGGAGGTGAAGATCAACGGGCAAAAGGCCGGGCCTGTCCACCAGGGATCTTTTTACCGGTTTAAGTATCTCATCAACGACAAGGTGCGGTTTGGTAAGCAAAATCAGCTTGAAGTAACGGTAAGTAAGATGTCTTCAGATCAATCCGTGAACAATGCAGAGCGTCTTGCCGATTACTGGGTGTTTGGCGGGATCTTTCGCCCTGTTTACCTGGAGGCCCTCCCGAAAGAACATATAGACTGGACAGCTATTGACGCGAAAGCCGATGGCTCTTTCAACATGAATGTCTACCTGAAAAATGCAGCTCCCGGGAGAACTCTCTCTGCCGAGATCCTTGATGCGACGGGTAAAGTGGCCGCTATTATAAATGGCATCAGCAACGGGGGCGATTCCATGGTAAACCTGAAAACGAAGGTCAGGGATCCCGCTCTGTGGACTGCCGAAACCCCTAACCGGTATACGGCAAAGCTATCGCTGAAAGATGGCAGTAAGGTGTTATACCAGACTGTTGAAAAGTTTGGCTTCCGCACCATCGAAGTCAGGAAGCAGGATGGCATTTATCTCAATGGCACCAAAATCAAGATGAAAGGAGTGAACCGGCATGTCTGGTGGCCGGAGACCGGCAGAACTGTTAATCCTGAAATCGATCTGAACGATGTGAAGCTGATTAAAGAGATGAATATGAATGCCGTTCGCTGCTCACATTACCCTCCTGATCAGAGCTTCCTTAATATATGCGATTCCCTGGGCCTCTATGTACTCGACGAGCTTGCCGGGTGGCAAAAGGCCTATAGCACAAAGGCTGGTGCACCGCTTGTAAAAGAGATGGTGATCCGGGATGTCAACCATCCATCCATCATTTTCTGGAGTAACGGGAATGAAGGAGGACACAATTTTGCACTGGACAGCCATTATGGAATGTACGACTTATCCAAACGTCCTGTAATTCATGCCCATCACAAACCGGGAAATGCTTTTGGAGGGATCGACTGTAATCATTATGAAGACTATTACAGTACGAAGAAGATCCTGGCGGATACTAATATCTATATGACCACTGAGTTCTTACATTCCCAGGACGACGGGGGAGGGGCGGCTGGTCTTGCCGACATCTGGGAACTGCACTGGAATGCAAAGAAAGGTGCCGGTGGTTTCATCTGGGCGCTGGTGGATGAGGGCATTGTACGAACAGATCAGAACAATATCATTGATGTCAATGGAGTAAATGCCCCCGACGGCCTTGTCGGCCCTCATCGCGAACGGGAAGGCAGCGTAAACGCCATCCGGGAAATATATTCTCCTGTTCATATTACCCTGAAAGAACTCCCGGCAGATTTCCGGGGAGAAATACCCGTGGAAAATCGTTACCACTTTACAAATCTCAACCAGTGCAGCTATAAATGGCAATTAGTGAACTTTAAAAAGCCGAAGGACTATTTCAGGGATTACGATGTGCAGAAGGAAGGCTCTGTGAAGGCCCCTTCGGTTACACCCATCGCAAAAGGAATAATAAAACTTAACCTTCCCGGCAACTGGAGAGATTATGATGCCCTAACGTTTTCTGCAACCGATCGATTCAATAATGAGATTTACAAATGGGTGTGGAAGATCAAAAAAAATGAGCAGTTGCTCGATAGCCTGGTGATGACTAAAAGCATTTCCCCGGTAGAAACGGCCGAAACGGACTCAAGCATTACAATGAAGGCAAGCGGCATTTCAGTGACGTTCAGTAAGAAAGATGGAAAGCTGAGCCGTCTTGCCAATGACTACAGTGCGAGGCTCTCATTTGCAAACGGCCCTGTTCTGGTCAGTGGCAGTGCTTCATTCACCGGGCTGAAACATTACCAGGAAGGAGAGACTCATGTGGTGGAAGCCTCTTATTCGGGCGATCTGAAATACGTGCGCTGGAAAATGTATGGCTCCGGCTGGCTGGAGATGAGCTATGAGCATGCCCTGAACGGGAGTTTCCCTTTTGCCGGGATCAGCTTTAATTATCCGGAAAACTTTGTGCTCGGGGCCAAATGGCTTGGCAAGGGGCCTTACAGGGTGTGGAAGAACCGCCCACAGGGCGTTACTTACAATGTATGGGAAAACCGGAACAATGATACCCACACTGGGAGCGCACCCTGGATCTATCCTGAGTTTAAAGGCTACTATGCTGATGTGATCTGGATGGAAATGAACACGGTGGAAGGAAAGTTCACTGTTGCCAGCAAGGACGATGACCTGTTTGTCCGGCTGTTTGATTTTTATGCATTATCTGGTATTACGTCACACCCGGGCCTTCCGCCGGGCAATATTTCTTTTCTTGATGCTATACCGCCGACTGGTACGAAGCTGGCTTTAAATATCAGTGCAGATGCATCGAGACTTGGTCCGCAGAGTGAACTCAACAGGATAGAAGGCTCAAAGAAACGCACCCTGTTCTTTTATTTCGGCCTTCCAAAGCAGGAAGGGGATAATAAGCAGTTCGTGATGCCCAAAGAGAACATATTAACGGATTAGTCAGAATTATAAGGAAAAGCTGTGTCAAAGACATTTTTTAGCATTTTAGTTGCCATCCTCCTATCAGAAGCATTTGAATTTTCAGCATCCGGCCAGGTACGCCATCGATATAACTTTAATCCGGATTGGAAAATATTCAGGGGTGATACTGAAGGTGCGGAGACACCGCAGTTTGATGATTCATCATGGAAACAGGTTACTTTGCCTCACTCATGGAATGAGGATGAAGCATTTAAAGTGGCAATTGACCAGCTGTCAACAGGGATTGCCTGGTATAGGAAACACTTTGAGTTGCCTCCCGGGAGTGGTGACGGAAAAGTACTCCTTGAATTTGAGGGTATCCGTCAGGCCGGTGAATTTTACCTGAACGGTAAATTTATCGGACGACATGAGAATGGCGCCATGGCGTTTGGCCTTGACATCACAGACATCCTGCAGCCGGGAGAAAATGTTCTCGCGGTAAGGACTGATAACTCCTGGGATTACCATGAAAAGGCAAGCGGCTCGCGTTTTCAATGGAATGATAAGAATTTTAACGCGAACTATGGCGGGATTGCCAAGAATGTCTGGCTGCACACAACCGGCAAGTTATACCAAACTTTGCCGTTATTTTCTTTCCTGAAAACCAGGGGTGTTTATATCTATGCCAAAGACTTTGACATTCCAAAAAAATCAGCAGTGATTCATGCCTCTTCACAGGTGAAAAATGACCACGACTATGCTATTCCGGTGTTTCTTGAAACGGAGATACGCGATATGGATGGCAGCATTGTGAAAACGTTCAAAAGTTTGCCAGACACCATACACCCGGGTGAGCTGAAGGAACTTGAAGCATCAGCATCTGTCGATAATCTTAAATTCTGGAGCTGGGGATATGGATATCTTTATGATGTTTCCACGAGGTTAATCAGTAATAGTCAGATTGTCGATGAAGTGGTTACCAGGACCGGGTTCAGAAAAACAGCTTTCAAAAATGGCATGGTTTATTTAAATGACCGGGTGCTCATGATGAAAGGGTATGCTCAGAGAACTAGCAACGAATGGCCTGCGGTCGGTGCCTCTGTTCCTCCCTGGCTGAGCGATTACAGCAACGGCCTGATGGTGGAGAGTAATGCCAACCTGGTAAGATGGATGCATATCACGCCCTGGAAGCAGGACGTCGAATCGTGTGACAGGATGGGCCTGATCGGAGCTATGCCCGCGGGCGACGCCGAGAAGGACATTGAGGGGCCTCGTTGGGAGCAGCGTAAAGCCCTGATGCACGACGCTATCATATATAACCGGAATAATCCGGGTATTCTCTTTTATGAGTGTGGCAATGAGTCAATCAGCAGGGCACACATGCTGGAGATGAAGGAGATACGTGACGAGGTTGATCCCTACGGCGGCCGGGCTATCGGCTCACGGGAAATGCTTGATATAGACGAAGCAGAGTATGGCGGCGAAATGCTGTATATCAATAAAAGTGCGGGTAAACCGCTCTGGGCTATGGAATATTCAAGAGATGAAGGTTTACGTAAATATTGGGATGAATATAGCCCCCCTTATCATAAAGACGGTGCAGGCCCCCTTTACAAGGGTGCAGATGCACAGGCGTATAACCGCAATCAGGATTCGCATGCTATAGAAGATGTCGTTCGCTCGTATGAGTTCTGGCGTGAAAGACCGGGAACAGGAGAGCGGGTTAGTTCGGGAGGAGTCAATATTATATTCTCTGATTCAAATACTCATTTCAGAGGAGCCGAAAACTACAGGCGCAGCGGAGAAGTAGATGCTATGAGGATTCCCAAGGATGGTTTCTATGCGCACAAGGTAATGTGGGATGGATGGGTGAATCCCGACAAACGTGGTATTCATATTATCGGGCACTGGAATTATAAGCATGGTGTACAGAAAAATGTATATGTGGTAGCTGCGGGCGAGAGAGTCCGGTTGTTTGTAAATAATAAACCCTTAGGTTTCGGAGAGCGGAGTAACGGTTTCCTGTTTACCTTTAAGAATGTAAAGTGGGAGCAGGGAATAATCCGGGCCGTATCGTTTGACGCCGGAAATAAAAAGCTGGCTGAAACAAGCCTTTCTACTGCAGGAATATCAAAAGCATTAAAGCTAACAGTTATGCAGCACCCGACAGGTTTGAAGGCCGACGGTGCAGATATGGCTTTAATCCAGGTAGAAGTGGTGGATAGTATTGGCAGACGTTGTCCGACGGCGCTTGATATGATTCATTTCAGCTTGGAGGGACCGGCGGAATGGAGGGGCGGCATAGCCCAGGGACCGGAGAATTATATCCTTTCAAAGTCGCTCCCTGTTGAATGCGGAGTCAACCGGGTTCTGATCCGTTCTCTCGCTGCAGCCGGAACCATTACAGTTTCCGCAGCTTCCGAAGGGCTGGAATCCGCGAAGGTTACTATCCGCTCTCAGCCCGTTCCGGTATCAAAGGGGCTCTCTGTCTTCAATCCGGCCGAAGGCCTTCCTTCCCTAATGAAGCGGGGACCTGCCCCCGATGAACCAACATATACGGACATTCGTAAATCGGTAAAAGTTGTCAGCGCTGAGGCCGGTGCAAATAACGACCGCACCAAAGCGAGTTACGACGATAATGAGCTTTCAGACTGGGCCAATGACGGAAATCTTAGTACAGCATGGATTAAATACACCCTTGAGAAACAGGTGCTGGTGAAAGGGATGTCTTTTAAATTTAATAATTTCCGGAGCAAATCGTATCCGATTAGCATCCTTGTCGATAATAAGGAAGTTTTTAAAGGCCTTACAGAGAAAAGTCTCGGCTATTTTGATGTATCATGGCCTCCTGTTAAAGGAAAGACAGTAACAGTGCGCCTTAGAGATGGCGCATTGCAAAGCCGGGCATCTTCCGCTGAAGTTGAGATGAACGGAAAAAAACTTGATGATGGAGTAACACAAACCGGGATCGCTTCGAAAGGCACGATCAGCATTATAGAAGCAGATATTTACAGTCCCATAAGATGAAAAAGCATATGAGAGTACAATTTCGCATCCTGTTTTTTATTCTTCTGGCCCATCTTCCCTTTCATGCGGCCTCACAGGAGGAAATTTCACTTCAAGGAGACTGGAAATTCCAGGCCGATCCTCTTGATAAAGGAACCCCGGAAAGGTGGTTTGCAAAAGACCTGGCGGATCATGTGACACTGCCGGGATCAATGGCTGGAAACCAGAAAGGGGATGACATCAGCCTTACAACAAAGTGGACCGGCAGCATCTACGATAGTTCTTTTTACTTTAACCCCCGGCTGGCGAAATACCGTCAGCCGGGCAATATTCATATTCCTTTTTGGCTGACTCCTGCGAAACACTTCGTCGGAATTGCCTGGTACCAGAAAGAAGTGCAGATCCCTTCCGGGTGGAAGGGAAAACGTATTGTGCTGTCACTTGAGCGCTGTCATATTGAAACAACGGTATGGGTTGATGGCCAGGAGGCCGGGATGCAGAACAGTCTCGTTGCGGCACACGAATATGATCTCACTCCTTTGCTCTCAGCCGGACGTCATCTTATCACGATCAGAATTGATAATTCTATAAAAGATATTAATGTCGGGCCGGATTCGCACAGTATCACGGATCACACCCAGGGCAACTGGAACGGAATAATTGGCAAAATAGCGTTGCAGGCAGGAGCGAAGGTTTTCCTGGAAGATGTACAGGTGTTCCCGGATCCGGCAAACCGGAAAGCAAGGGTGAAAATGACGATTGCCAATACAGAAGGGCGAGTGAAGAAAGGTAGTATTACCCTCCGGGCAAAAAGCTTTAACAGTGAGGCGGTAGACGAAACGAAGCCGGTAACGGTACCCTTTGTTGTAACGAAACAGGGAACTCTTTCCCTGGAGGCGGATCTGCCGTTTGACGGGGGGATGCTTACCTGGGACGAGTTTCACCCTGTTCTCTACAGGCTTACCGCATCCGTTAATTCTGGAAGAGAACGCTCTGTGCATATAGTGCAGTTTGGAATGCGTGAATTTAAAATTCAGGGAAATAAGTTCCTGATCAATGGCAGGCCTGTTTTCCTAAGGGGTACAGTCAATAACTGTGAGTTTCCTCTTACAGGCTATCCTCCGACCGATACACTTGCATGGGAAAGGATCTTCAGGATTGCGAAGTCCTTCGGGCTTAATCATATGAGGTTTCACTCCTGGTGCCCGCCTGAAGCCGCTTTTATTGCCGCAGATAAAGCTGGATTTTATCTGCAGCCTGAAGGGCCGAGCTGGCCGAACCACGGCCCAAAGATTGGTCTGGGGCAACCCGTAGATCAGTACCTGTACGACGAAACGAACCGGATGGCGAAAAACTACGGGAACTACGCTTCTTTCACGATGCTTTCCGCAGGTAATGAGCCGGCGGGCAACCAGGTTAAGTATCTCACGGAATTTGTG
The DNA here is from genome assembly GCF_003130405.1 of Pararcticibacter amylolyticus. Taxonomy (GTDB): domain Bacteria; phylum Bacteroidota; class Bacteroidia; order Sphingobacteriales; family Sphingobacteriaceae; genus Arcticibacter; species Arcticibacter amylolyticus. Next base: position 55,339 of record NZ_QEAS01000018.1, on the reverse strand, counting down.
GAATACTGGAAAAAGAAAGACGCCAGGAGGGTGTATACAGGGATGTCGGTGGGAGGAAGCTGGCCGGTCATCCCAAATGCTGAGTATCAGGTCCGTGGTGGTGTCCGCGGGCTTAACTGGGACCGCCAGCCGGAGAGTGAGTCAGACTACTCTGCCGGAATTGCCCGGTTTTCTGTTCCCTTTGTAGCCCACGAAATGGGGCAGTGGTGTGCTTACCCTGATTTTGATGAAATAAAGAACTATACAGGTATCTATAGGGCGAAGAATTTCGAAATGTTCCGCCAGGACCTTAATGATCGTGGAATGGGGGATCAGGCGAGGGACTTTCTGCGTGCTTCAGGCAGGCTACAGGCTCTGTGTTACAAGAATGAAATTGAAAAAGCATTGAGAACACCTGGATACGCGGGCTTCCAGCTGCTGGGACTGCAGGATTTCCCGGGACAGGGAACAGCTCTGGTTGGTGTGCTGAATGCCTTCTGGGATGAAAAGGGATATATCAGAGCAAAGGAATTTTCCCGCTTTTGTAACACCACGGTTCCTCTTGCCCGCCTGCCAAAGTTCGTCTTCGGCAATGATGAATCCTTTAGCGCAGCCGTTTGCATTTCTCATTCAGGGGAGCATCCTCTCAGCGATGCCGTGACAGAGTGGGTTATCAAAAAAACGGATGGCTCCGTACTGTTCAGCGGATCCTTCGCCTCCCGGGAGATTTCATTTGGAAATGGTATTCCTGTCGGGAAGATTGAAATACCGCTCAGTGAAATAAAGGAACCTGTTGCACTCACCCTTGAAGTAAAACTAAAGGGTACGCAGTTTGCAAACGACTGGAATTTCTGGGTGTTTCCTGCCGCAATTCCTTCGGTGGGCCGGGATATATATTACACCACAAATCTGGATGAAAAAGCACGACAGATCCTGAACCGGGGAGGAAAAGTATTTCTCAATGCTGCAGGGAAGGTGGTCAAGGGAAAAGAGGTTGCCATGCATTTTGTCCCAGTTTTCTGGAATACCTCATGGTTTAAAATGCGGCCGCCTCATGTCACTGGCATGCTCATCCAGGACAAAAGTCCTGCTTTCGGCACTTTCCCGACCGCTTCTTACAGCGACCTTCAATGGTGGGACATTGCAAACCGTTCGCAGGTGATGATCCTCGAAGATTTTCCGGCAGGCTTCAGACCGCTGGTCCAGCCGATCGATACCTGGTTCCTCAACCGCAGGCTCGGGCTGATATTCGAGGCAAAGGTGGGAAAAGGCAGTCTCATCGTCAGCAGTGCGGATCTGAGTGAAAATCCATCCGGCAGACCGGCTGCCCGTCAGCTTTTTGCCAGCCTGATGAAGTATATGGCGTCCCCAGCGTTCAGTCCGTCTGCACAGGTTGGTTTCGAAACGATAAAGGATATTTTTGTCCACCCTTCACGCGAGGTTTATAATACCTATACGAAGGATAGTCCTGATGAACTAAAGCCGGTTCAGGGAAATAAAAAGTAGGATTGCTATTTACTTTTTTACCCTCTTTCCCGTCAGCCCTCCGCTGTCGCTCAAAATGACTGGCTCGGGGGGGCGGTGTTTCGCCCTTTGGTCCGCTTCGAAATCTTAAAGAACATGTTGAACTTTCAACTCTAAACTTTCCACTCGTATAAAGATCACGATAAGGAGTTACAGGGCGAGGAGGGGGACGTGACCTGATCGCTTGTTTATCAATATTTGTAACAAAGTTGTTTTTTTTAAAAAAAAGCCCGATTCAGGGGAATGAGTTGCTAAAGCAAAAAACGGTCTATTTGTTGTTTTGGGGCAGGTTTTAGCCCGGCGATCATTTAAGTGTCATTTTTACATTACCCATCCGGGCAGGACACTACAGGTTGCGGCAGGCACGGGTCGTGATTAGCTTAGCAATATAAACAGGGTAAACCCATTTATCTTGTTTGTACTGTATCAAAACCAAGATTAACTAAATTAAACAACCAATAACTAATATGAGATAATATTTACTTTCATTGCCCTTTCCGTCGGATAGGATTGTCAATCAATTTCACAGCGTAGCTTTTTAAGCATTGTAACAGCATGGAAAATGCTGTACCCGAACGCTATTGCGTTATTTTCAAACACCAATTATTTGTACCATCATGATTTTTAAGCGTTTAGTGTGTTTTTTGTCCCTGGCCTTAGTGTTTTCAGGTTGCCGGAAAGAAGCGTTTGACGACTTTTACGGCAGGCCGGACTGGCTCGCGGATCCGATTTACCAGCAACTTAAAGCGAGGAAGAACTTTGACAGCTTCTTAACCTGTATTGATAAGGCTGGCTATAAGGACATCCTCAGCTCTGCCGGTTACTGGACCATTTTTGCGCCAAATGATGATGCCTTTCAGAAGTATTTTGAGCAGAAAGGTATCAGTAAGGCTGGTGATATACCAGAAGAAGCGGCTTCAGCAATTGTCAGATACTCTCTTGTCTACAACGCCTTTAAAACGGATCACCTTGCAGATGTGCAGGGCCTTTCGGGCTGGGATCCCGGTATGGCTTTTAAGAGGAGAACGACATTTTACAGGGGGGCACTTGAAACGGAAATCAATAACCAGAACCAACTAGTCGTATCTTCAAACAGGAATAACAGGGTTTCGGGAGGCTACTATGTAAAAGAAGATAATAACAATAAGTATATTCCCTATTTCCTGAACAATTATTTCGCTGCGAAGGGACTCTCTGAGAGCGATTATAAGTATTTCTATCCTTCATCTGATTTTACCGGTTTTAATGTTGCGCAGGCAGCGGTTGTTAATAAAGACATCATAGCCGAGAACGGAGTGATCCATGAGATCAATTCGGTTATTGAGCCCCTCCCTAATATAGACGAATACCTGGGACAAAAGCCGGAATATTCAGGCTTTAAGGCAATCTTCGACAAATTCATGGTTTCTTACCTGTCAAACGCGGACGCGACAGCGAAATACCAGCAGATCAGCGGCACGAATAAAAGCGTTTTGGTCAAAGTTTTTAATTCAGGGCTGTCGTATTCTCCCAATAATGAAAACTTCCTGAAGTTTTTTGATAACGATGGTCAGGGAGATGGGTTTTCGATGTTCGCACCCTCCAATGAAGCATTGAATAAATACCTGAGTGAAGTGCTGTTAGAGCATTATCAATCTCTCGACAACCTGCCGCTGGAAGTGCTTTTTGACTTTCTGAACGCCCATATGTGGGCGACAACAGTTTGGCCAGGTAAGTTTTCTTCCACGTTAAACGGCCAGGGACAGGGTGCCTTGTTTGATCCCCAGACAGATATAACGGATAAGAAGGTGTTGAGCAACGGGGTGTTTTACGGAACGAACAAGGTTCAGGAAGCCAATGTGTTCAGTTCTGTTTTCGGCAAAGCATATCTCGATCCGCGGTATTCGCTTATGACGCGTGCCCTTAGTGTGTCGCTGAAACCTTCAATTATCAATACAAACCTGAAATATACCCTTTTTCTTGTTTCGGATGAAGCACTGAAAACTGCCGGATTTATCTATAACCTGGATGCTAACCGGTGGGAATATAAAGCTCCCGGAGGGGGAACAACGATTACGGGAACTGGGGCATGGACAAAGCTTAGCCGGATCCTTAATCTTCATTTGATCAACGAGGATGTGACCTCTCTTGGAGGAAGCGGAATAGCAGAAACCTATGGTGGTGAATATATCCGGTATGCAGGTAGCAGGGTATTTTCAAAAGGAAACCAGGAAAAAGGAGAGCAGGCAGTGGTGAATACTGAAAAGACGGCCTCTAACGGGACCGTGTATTATCTTGATCGCTTACTCCTGGATCCGGAGAAACTGATAGGAACAGATCTGAAGGACCTTGGGACCGCAAGTGGCTCTCAATTTTCTAAATTTTTTAATTACCTGAACAACTCGCAGCTCTACAATAAAAACTCAGGCGAAATTTTAGGAGTAACAGCGGGTAGTCAGTATACCATCCTTGTCCCCGGCAATACAGCAATCACCCAGGCAATTGCGGAAGGGTATCTGCCATCAGCAGAGAATCCCTCTGCACAGGCAGATAAGGATAAGGTAAATGCCTTTATACGCTATCATATTATTCAGAAAGCCACAGTAGTTCCCGACGGAAAAAAGGAGGGTGGATTTACCACATTGCTTCAAAACGGGAACGGAGACGCTACTCTTGTGACTGTCACGAATCATCTGAATAGTATGCAAATAAAAGATATGACCGGGGCGACTGTCAATGTGGTATTACCATCCAGTAATAACCTCTCAAACAATGCAGTTATTCACCTCCTGGATGGGTTTTTAAAATTTAACGTTCAGTAACACCCGGATCTAATTAACAGATTATGAAGAATATTTTTAAAGTCTTTTCTTTTTGTTGTCTTGGTTTGGGTTTGTTGCCCGGACTGGCACCGGGGATCCATGCACAGGTGCGTCCTCAGGCCCGGCCCCAGACTGTGGCGGTAGTAAAGGGAAAAGTAACGGATAAGGCTGATAAGCAACCTGTCATCGGAGCTTCTGTCGTGGAACTCGATAATGAGAAGCGAACAGTAAGCGGAATTTCTACCGATATAGAGGGAAACTATGTTTTGAAGATTACAAACCCCAATAACAGAATTTCTTTCTCTGTGATTGGATATAAAACCCTTGTATTAAATATAAATGGCAGAAGCACAATCAATGTTCAGCTGGAGCCAAGCCGCAATGAACTGACCGAAGTGGCTATTACGGCAAAAAAGCCGGCCAGCAACGGATTGCTGCCGATTGATGCCCGCAATTCCACTTCTGCTGTAGCACGGATTAATGCAAAGGACCTGGAGGAATTGTCCGCGGCTTCTATAGACCAGGCTTTACAAGGCCGCCTGCCTGGCGTTGATATTGCGGCGATGTCGGGCGATCCGGGCTCGGGAATGCAGATCAGGATCCGGGGGACATCCTCCATCAATGGTGCGACGGATCCCCTGATAGTTGTCGACGGCATGATCTACGATACAGATGTTCCGCAGGATTTTAATTTTGGTACAGCAGATGAGCAGGGATATGCCTCTCTTTTAAATATTTCGCCGGCTGACATACAGGATATCAGTGTACTGAAAGATGCGGCTGCAACGGCTGTGTGGGGATCAAGGGCAGCAAACGGCGTCCTAATCATCAATACAAAGCGGGGAAGGCTGGGTAAACCCCAGGTGACTTATACCCTGAGGGGAACGATGCAGCGGCAGCCGGGGCCGATCCCTATGCTGACCGGGAACCAGTATTCTATGCTCATTCCTGAAGCGGCTATGAACCGTGCCGGTATTCCGCTGAATACAGAAACGATCAAGGAGTTTCAGTATGACCCGAGCGATCCGTACTACTACTATAATTACAGTAACAATACCAACTGGATATCTGAAATTACACGCACCGGTTTTAAGCAGGACCACAATGTCTCTTTGAACGGGGGAGGGGAAAAAGCGCGTTATTATGCTTCGGTTGGTTATCTGGGAGAAAAGGGAACGACGATTGGGACGGGGCTTGGAAGGATTTCGACCAAGATCAATCTGGACTACAACGTGTCTGACAGGATAAAGTTTAAAACAGATATCTCCTATACTCATAACGTTACAGATAAGGTTTACAACGATGATACCAGGAATATAGCTTATTCCAAGATGCCCAATATGGGGGTGTATGAGTATGATTCGCAGGGAAATAACACAGGGATCTTTTTCTCGCCTTTGCAGAACATTCAGGGAGAGTATAAAAGTACTTTTAACCCTGTGGCGATGCTTCGGAGTGCTACGAACACCGTGACGGAAGAGCGGATCATCCCTATATTCGGACTGCAATATGATCTTAAGCCGAGCCTTATAAAGGCATTGTTCGATGTCCAGTTCGACATCAGGAGCACTAAGAATAAGTCGTTTCTGCCCCAGATCGCTACAGGCCGCCCTGTTAATGAGACAGTGGTGAATAATGCCTATGACGGGGATGCAGATAAGTTTGGCATTCAGACCAAGACAAGCCTTGTGTTTACTCCCAGGCCTTCTGAAAAACACAGTTTCACGGGTTTGTTAATGGTTCAGACCAATGACAATACAAGTAATACGCATCAAGCAGAAACATCCAATTCTGCATCGGTTTATTTGCAGGACCCCGCAAACCCGGCCCGCCAGAGAAATGTATCGGCGCCTTCCGGTAGAACACGGACAGTGGCAGGGCTGGTGAACGGGCAGTATAGTTACCTTGACCGGTATATTATCAATGGCTCGGTCCGTGTAGATGGCAATTCGAAGTTCGGGCCGGATAGCCGGTATGGTGTATTCCCGGCGATATCGACAAGATGGCGCGTTTCGGGAGAGCCGTTTATGCAGCGGTTTAAATTCATAGACGATCTGAGCCTGCGTGCCGGTTATGGACAAAGCGGGAATGCTCCTAAAGATAATTATGCGTTCTACAGCAAATATCAGAGCTTCAATTATGATTATATGGGCAGTCCGGCTATCTATTCAGGAAGCATTGAGCTTCGTGACCTGAAATGGGAAACTGTTACCGGGAAAAACTTCGGGGTTACCATGAGCCTGTTTAACAATCGCTTTGATCTGGATGTGGATATCTACCGGAACCGGACCACTAACCTTTATTTTCCTGACCTGGCTATCCCGACAATTTCCGGATACTCCAACATTAATATGAATGTGGGAACGATGGATAACCAGGGCTGGGAGATTAACATGAGCACTTCAGCGTACAGGAACAAGACATGGACGGTGAACTTCAATTTTAATTTTTCCAGAAATGTAAATATTATCCGGGAAATTTCTCCTTTCTATCCGACGGAAAGCGGCAGGACGGACCAAAACGGTCAGTATAAACGATTCCTTAAAATCAATAATCCATTTGGATCTTTCTATGGCTACAGGTACGAAGGAGTATATAAAGACAGAGAGGCTACTATCGCGACCGATAAGAGGGGGAACCCTATAGTTGGAGCAGACGGACTTCCTGTTTACATGCGGTTTAACTACCCGTCGACGGACTATGTTTTTCAGCCGGGAGATGCTAAGTATAAAGACCTGAACCATGACGGAAATATCGATTATATGGACGTTCAGTACCTGGGGAACGGAAATCCTAAGTTCATCGGTGGATTTGGTCCGGACATCACCTATAAAGGCGCCTGGAAATTTACGGCTTTCTTCAGCTTCAGGTATAAATATGACGTCGTGAACAAAACGATGATCAATACCACCAGAATGTATGGATATGATAACCAGAGTACTGCAGTCTTAAGGAGATGGAGAAATGAAGGGGATGTTACGGATATACCGCGTGCTCTGTTGGGGGACGGTTATAACTGGCTTGGCTCTGACAGGTATGTCGAAGATGCCTCCTTTATAAGACTGCGGGCTTTAACGGTCAGGTACAATCTGCAGAAGGCGCTTCTCGACAGGCTGGGCATGAAGACTCTCGGTATTTACGTTACGGGGGAGAACCTGCTGACATTTACAAAATACAGGGGGCAGGACCCGGAAGTTTCGGCAAAGATGAGCGACCCGTTCAGTATCGTAGAAGATAAGTCTATGACTCCTCCTTCGAGGAACTTTATCCTGGGATTGACAGTCGGTTTTTAAATGACATATTATGAAATTGAAGAAAATACTTTTACTGGCCTTCTTATCGGGAAGTTTAATTTTTCCTTCCTGTAATAATTACCTGGACCTCCAGCCGGAGGACGGTGTGGTGAGGCAGGAATTTTGGAAAACAAAAGAGCAGGTTGAGGCTGCGATGAATGGTTGTTATGCCGCTTTGCTGGCCCCGAAGCTTACCGAGAACCTGTTTTTATGGGGTGAACTGAGGGCAGATATGGTTACTTACGGGAACCAGATCAAATCCAATGATTTTAATGTGGTGAATGTAAACATTAATGCCAACAACCCTATAACGGACTGGTCGACTCTTTACTTTGTGATCAATTTGTGTAATGATCTTATTGACTCAGCACCGCAGGTACTCAAGACAGATAAAACATTTACACAGGAGAATTTAAACCAATATACCGGGCAGGCCCTTGCGCTCAGAAGCCTGATGTATTTCTACCTGGTAAGAAGTTTCGGTGATGTGCCGCTGAAAATGAAGGCTACGCATACTGATTCCGACGATCTCCAGATCCCCAAGAGTACGCAAGCTGAGGTTTTAAACCAGATTGTCACAGATTTAAAGACGGCTGAAGAGTATACCCTTGCCAGTTACTCCAACAAAGAGTTCAACAAGGGGAAGATTACAAAATACGCCGTTCAGACGATCCTGGCTGATGTTTTTCTTTGGATGGAGAAGTATGAAGACTGTATAACTTATTGTGATAAAGTGATCAGTTCAGGGCAGTATGCGCTGGTTCCCGCTACCGATACCTGGTTTAGCACCTTGTATTACCAGGGTGGTTCGGTAGAGGGGATATTTGAGTTGTACTTCAATGTAAACCGTACAAATCCGTTTTTCGATATGTTCGCCGTCAATAACAAGCGCTTCAAAGCGGCATTATCACTCATGGTGCTTTACGGTGTGGACCCCATGCAGGTTGATAAAGACATACGGGGTGACGGAGCATCGTATAAGATCAGTGATCTGAGTATCTGGAAATACCAGGGAGTGAATGCCGGTACCACAAGGGGAGACAACAGTTCGACCTCTTACGGGCACTGGTTCTTCTACCGGTACGCCGATGTTTTGCTGATGAAGGCGGAAGCCCTTAACCAGGTGAACAGGGGACAGGAAGCGCTTGACCTGGTGAATGAGATCAGGCAAAGGGCGGGGGCCCTGCCATCGACAGAGAAGGTGGTTAGTGCAGACAACCGGCTGGAAATGGCTGATTATATCATGGAGGAGCGGGCACGTGAATTCGCATTTGAAGGAAAAAGATGGTATGACCTGCTCCGGAACGCCAAAAGAAACAATTACGAGAGGCTCGATCTGCTGATGGATGTGGTGCTCACCACCGCTCTTCCTGAATACCAGTCGTCGGCTATAACTAAATACCGGGATTTTAACAGCCACTATTTCCCCTACTTCTTCCAGGAGATCCAGTCTAACAAGGCCCTGGTTCAGAATCCATTTTATCAATAGTTAACGGTAATCAAAGAAAGGAAAATCATTGTCATGAAAAAGGTGCTGAAAGTTTGGAAGATTGGTGTCGTTGGAATGTGTGTCTTGCTTGGTTTAAATGCCTGCAGGAAGGAAAAATTTGATATGTCTACTACCTCTGACGTCAATATAACAGAATATCTGCTGGAGAATCCTGAGCAATTCTCGCAGTTTTCACAAATCCTGGAGATTACAGGGAATGACGGGTTTTTAGGTGCTTACGGGGGATATACGTGTTTTGTCCCCGATAACGGAGCTATTGATCTTTATCTGAAAGAACATGGTAAAGGCAGCGTTTCTGCTTTAAGTGTGCCGGAATTAAAGGAGTTCGTGCAGATCCATGTGATCCGGGACACATTGTCGCGGAACGATTTTAAGGAAGGCAGGCTGCGGACGCCTACCATGTATGGTCAGTATATTATCACCGGAACGACAAATGCAGCAGGAAAAGTTGATATTACTGTGAACCGGCAGGCTGTTATCAAAGGAGGCGAAATAAGGCTTGGAAACGGGATCATTCATGTTATCGACCATGCACTGGAGCCGGAAAAACGAACACTGGCAAAAATGCTGGAGAGCAATACGGAATACTCTATTTTCTCTCAGGCGCTTAAAACTACCGGGCTTTATGCGATGCTGGATGTACTTCCGAAGGATAATCCCGACACTACCCGCCTGTGGAATACCGTGATGGCTGAATCGGATGCAGTATTGAAAGATGCGGGGATTAACAGCTATCAGGACCTGTTTGATAAATATTGTAACACAGGCGATCCTGCCCGTGCTACCGATAGCCTGCACCTGTATGTCGCATATCATATCATACCGGGAAGGAAATATCTGTCGGATATCTACAATGCATCTTCACATTCTACTCTCTCTCCGGAGGATGTGGTGACCACGAAGCTGCAGGGCAGGGCTATTTTATTCAATGATGATACTTTTAACGGCGTACATGAGCCGGGTGCAGAAATTAACCGTGAAGCGAGCGACAACACCGCGGCTAACGGTGTACTGCATTTTATGAATAAACACTACGCGGTAAAGCTGCGTCTTCCTTTTGCTGTGTACTGGGAGGTAACAGACCAGCCGGAAATTACGAAGTTATCGAACTTCAGGCGGCAGAATTCAAGCGGGCCGGCAATGGCTCCGGGCGATCTGAAAGATGTCCAGTGGGGACCGGGGGGAAGTGTAAGATACTATGTGGCTCCTGAAGCCCGGAAGTTCTACGTCTATCACGACGATTACCTTCAGTTTGCTTCGCTCAGGACCAATTCAGCATCTAGTGTTACCAACTGGATAGAGTTTAAAACGCCGCTTCTTGTAAAAGGACGGTATAAAGTCTGGATATCTATCATCAGGCGCGGCGGAGGCCAGGGTGTTCAGGTGTCTTTTGATAACCAGGTACTCAGAACCCTGAGGCTTAATGAAACCCTTCCGGCAGCAAAAAAGGATGAGGTCAATAAAGTGTATACTTATCCCGATGGGATGACGCCTGAGTCGCTTGAGATGATGGGCCGGAAAATGGCTTTTTCATTGTACAAGCATGTGACTGACCCTGGCTACATGATTGACTATTATCCTGACAGCTTTGCCCTGCTGGCAGGAACGATCACGGTGGAAAAGACGGACCGGCACACCCTGAGATTTCAGGCGGTGGGTGAAGATAAGTCCGGGGATGTGCAGTTTGATATGGTCCACTTTATTCCTGAGAATGAAGATCAGCTCTGGCCCAAATTCAACCCCGATGGATCAGTAGTTCAGAGACCTAAATAGAAATTTAAACATACTGCCGGAGTCTCCGGCAGTAATTAACAAAAAATAACATGATGATTAAACTCACTAAAATATTCGTGCTCCTGGTATCCCTGCAATGTATTATGGCGGGATGTAAGGATCCGTGGAACGATCATTCTGAACTTAATGAGCCTTTGTTAGGAAAGAATTTGCTGGAGGTTATCGAAACGAACCCGGATCTGAGCAGGTTCAAAGATCTGCTCGTCAGGACCGGATATGATAAAACGCTGGCGTCTTCCTATAAATTCACTGTATGGGCCCCTCAAAACAGCGCTCTTGAACAACTGGACGAATCGGTATTGAATGATACGGCCAGGCTGAAACAGTTTGTGGGGAATTATATTGTCAGCCAGCCGTATTCAACAAAGATCTCCGACACTGTTACTTTGCGGCTTAAAACGCTGAACGGAAAATATGTGAGGTTTGGTGCTAAAAAACTGGAAGGTATAACCCTTGTTCAGCAGGATCTTTTTGCCGGGAACGGAGTATTGCATGTTTTGAACGGGATTGTTTATCCTAAGCAGAATATCCTCGAGTATATGAATAATACATCCTTTAAGCAGAAGGATTATATTAAAAGCCTGGAATATGATGCGATTGATTCTGCCAGGGCAGAGCAGATAGGGGTGGATCCGGTGACAAGCAAGCCAATTTATAAGCCGGGGACTGGTATTATTAAAAAGAATTATCTTTTTGATAAGACCGGCGGACTGGCAGATGAGGGACAGGAATATACTGTTATCCTGTTGCAGGACGACGCGATAGATGCCGAGCTTGCAAAGTTCCAGCCTTATACCGGAGGCGATCATCCCCTGGTTGATAATGCGTATACCGTTCTGAAGGACCTGGTTTTCAGGAAAGCAATCGATATTGATACGCTTAAATCAGCTGAACTGATATCGGATGACGGAGTAAGAGTGCCGTTCAGGAAAGACGCTGTCCTGGAAAAGATCAAAACGAGCAACGGGTTTATTTACCGGATGAGTTCTGCCTCCGTGGCTTTAGCTGATAAGATCATGCCGGTCCGGAGAGAAGGTGAGACACCGGACGGATTCAGCAGAACAGACAAAGCGGGGAATATTGCTCTCCGTCTGCGCAGGGCGCCATTGTCGGAAGGCGCCTACCTGTATAATGATATCTATGTTTTCAATCACAAAGTTCCCCTGTTCCACGTGAAGTATAATTTTCACAAGGTTTATAAAGGGAAATATAAGATCTACTGGGTGGCTCCTAATGATTCACAGGACAAAACGTTCAAGCAAAGGATTGCCTTTAACAATTTTGATGGTGATTACCTTGAAAAAACTGTTCCGCTGAAGGATTATTCCGAGGTGGAAGTGGGCGAATATACTGTAGATAAATACGGAGACCTTACCGTCTACATTATCGCCGACAACAACGGGACAGATGGAATCAACTCCATTAATCTGGATTATTTTAAACTGGTTCCCGTACTCCCCTGACCTGATATTAATACATAGGATATGAAGTTATTAAATAAGATAAAAAAACACCTTCTCCTGATGTTTGCTGTTTCAGGGCCGCTCATGTTGCAGGCTGCTGTAAATACAACCGGAAAAGGAATAAAAATAGATTCTGTTACTCATTCATCATCACCTAAGGAACATGTAACGGGGACTGTGCTGGATGCGTCGACCAAACAACCTGCAATAGGGGTCAATATATCAGTGGAAGGATACTCCGCCGCAATTACTGATGAGAAAGGAAAATTCCGTATTGCGATTCCTTCTCCTGATGCAGTTCTGAAGTTTTCCGCACCTGGATATACCACGAAAATACTACCTGTAAGGGGCGAAAGTGTACTGCGTGTTCTGCTGAATGATGAATCAGCCCGTTCGTTTTCTGATGAGATCAGTTTATCTGTCGCTTCCGGGAAGACCTCCAGGCTGTTCTCTGTATCGGCAGTGTCGAACGTAGTGGTGAGAGACAGCTATTCAAGGCCATTTGAAAATGCAGATAATTATCTGCAGGCACAGGTCCCCGGTTTAAATGTGATCAGAAGATCGGGAACCCCGGGAGTTGGGTCGAACCTGGTTATGCGCGGCTTTTCTTCCATGTATGGAACGAATCAGCCGCTCATCGTCGTGGATGGGATGCTTTACGATGCAAACAGTTACGGGACCTCTCTGATCGGATCCCATATCAGTAACCCTCTTTCTCTTATTGATATTAAAGACATTGAAAGCTTCACTGTCATTAAAGACGGAACTTCCCTTTACGGAACAAGGGGGGCTAACGGGGTGATCATCATTTCAACGGCGCATGCGAAAGAACTGGCTACGAAGATTGATTTCTCGGTTTACGGAGGTGTAAATATGCGGCCGGAAAAACTGCCGGTAATGGGTGTGGGCGATTACCGCCTGTACCTTTCAGATCTGCTGCGGAGCTCAGGGCTTCCGGCTTCACAGGTTGAAGCGCTGCCTTATATGAATGACAATACAGCCTCTCCTGATTACTACCGCTATCATTACAATACGGACTGGCAGGACAAAACCCTGTCGGGAAGTTATGATCAGAATTACTATATGAAGGTATCCGGAGGTGATGATATTGCGAAATACGCGCTTTCGGTCGGTTATCTCAGCAACAAGGGGATTATAGACAATACGGATCTTAAGAGATACAGTGCAAGGTTTAATGCTGATTTTAATCTTACGACAAAACTGACAGCGAAAACCAACATTGCCTTTACTTCGGCAGACCAGTCATTAGCCGACCAGGGGCTGAATCTCCGGACGAACCCGCTTCTTTTGGGTCTTACCAAATCGCCGTTTCTGCCGGTTATGCAGGTTGCGGATGACGGTACCGAGTCGCCTAACCTGGCGGGTGTGGATGTGTTTAACATGAGTAACCCTGTTGCCGTACTTGAGAATGTGAATGCTGTAAACAAACATTCCCGCTTTTTTGGTTCGGTGAGGTTTAATTACAAAACGGGTAAGTTCGGGAATATCGGATCTCTTGTAGGGCTGGCTTACAGCAAGGTCAGGGAAAGTTATTTTGTGCCGAGACTTGGTGTAGCCCCCGACACCTTGAGCAATACTGTTGCTTACAGCACCCTTTCAAGCCGTGTACAGCGTTACTCATCCATCTATAATGACACTTATTATTCATATAAACGGAGCTTCTCCTCTGCTCATACCTTGGAGGCAAATGCTGGTTTCAGGTATCAGAGCTCGGAGAATGAACAGGACCGGGCAACGGGCTATAATTCGCCTTCGGATGATTTTGTCACTATTGGGTATAGTTCCAATTCATTGAGAGAGATAGGTGGTGACATGGGGAAATGGCGCTGGCTGAATGCCTACCTGGGAATAAACTATTCATACAAGAGCAAATACCTGCTGGCTTTTAATGCTTCGGCAGATGGTTCTTCCAGGTTTGGAAAAGAGGCAAGGAAAGCGTTAAAGATTAACGGAAATACCTATGCGCTTCTTCCTTCAGTCGGAGCCGCCTGGATCATGTCATCAGAAAGCTTCATGAAAGATGTCAGGCCGGTGGATTTACTTAAGTTCAGGGTTAGCTATGGTTTATCCGGAAATGATGATATCGGGAATTTTACTTCCAGGAGATACTACGTGTCGCAGAACCTGCTGGGCAACCAGGGATTGATCAGAGGGAATATCGGAAATCCTTATTTATCCTGGGAAAGGAGCAGGAAACTGAATGCGGGGATGGACATCAGCCTCTTTAATGAACGGCTTTCTGCTACTGTTGACGTATTTCAAACCAGGATAACGGATCTGGTTACATATAACCAGGTTCCTGCCGGTGCAGGGTTTGATTTTGTGGTTGCTAATAATGGGGGCATGAAGAACCGGGGGATCGAGGCAAGTGTGAATGCCAGGCTGCTGAACAGTACGTTGAAATGGGACGTAGGGGCGATCGTGTCCGTCTACAGGAATAAAGTGACTTCACTGCCGGGTGGTAGTCCTGTTGTAACTACTTATTCCGGTGGCGCTGTTATCAGTCGCGCCGGTGGCGCTCTGAATGAGTTTTATGGTTTCCGCACACAGGGTGTGTTTGCTTCAGATGCAGAAGCGAAGGCGGCCAGTCAGCAGGTAAAAATGGCAGACGGAAGTTTTCGTGTTCCCGGAGGGGGCGACATCCATTTTGCGGACCTTAACAATGACGGGGTGATCGACGACCGGGACAGAACTGTTATCGGTAACCCAAACCCCGACTTTACCGGAGGCATTCAGACAACCCTTGCCTGGAAGAAGTTTTCTTTGCAGACTATATTTTCTTTCAGTAAGGGAAATGATGTATACAATGGTACAAGAGCCATTCTTGAGTCTGGTTCTATGCCGGTAAACCAAACTGCCGCCATGAATAACCGCTGGCAGTACGACGGACAGGCTACTGATATCCCGAAGGTTACTTATGGGGATCCTATGGGGAACGCACGGTTTTCAGATCGCTGGATTGAAGACGGCTCTTACCTGAGACTGCGGACGTTAAACGTTACGTACTCGCTGCCTGTGAAAACCAGGACTGTGAAATCGGCGAGTATTTACTTAACAGGGAATAATTTGTTCACAATAACCAAATATTTGGGATATGATCCTGAGATGGGCTCAGGCGGCAGTCCTTTGACAATGGGATATGACATTGCGCAGGAGCCGCAGTTCAGATCTGTACAACTGGGGGTTCGGGTTGGTTTATAAAAGAAAGAAATATGAGAAGTAAGATATTTACATGGTCAGTCAGGCTAACTTTTTTCGTATTAGTGACTGTAACAGCTTCATCCTGCCGGAATATGTTTGATGTCCTGCCGGAGGATGCAGTGGATGAGAGTAAAGCATGGCAGAATATTTATGACGCTGATGCCGGGGTAACCGGAGTGTATGGTCAGCTGTTGTCGGTTGCCGGGCAGTATGAAGTGCTGAACGAACTGAGGGGAGATCTGATGGATGTAACAGTTAATTCGGATAGTTATCTGAAGCAGATCAATACCCATACGGTGACAGGTGATAATCCCTATGCAAATCCGAAGCCTTTCTATGCGGTAATCCAGAATTGTAACGACGTAATGAAGAACCTCCGGCTGATGTACGATAGCCGTAAGATCGGGAAGAGCGATTTTGATCAGCGTTACTCGGATATGGGGGCGTTAAGGAGCTGGTTGTATTTTCAGTTAGGTATTCATTTCGGGCAGATTCCGTATGTTACAGAAGCTATTGAAAATATAGACGATGTGAAAGACCCAGCAAAATTCCGCAGGCTGAACCTGGATGAACTTGTTCCGGAGCTGATCAGCTTTATGGAATCGCTTCCATATAAGGATGCTTATGCGTCGGGGAGCTCCCTCAATACTCAGATCGACGGTTACCCGAGCAAACTGTTTTTTGTGAATAAATATTGTGTCCTCGGCGACCTGTATCTGTGGAAGAACGATTATCACAATGCTGCTATTGCCTATAAGCAAGTACTGGAAACATCTACTCCTCTGGGAGATGCTGCAGGTGATATTTACTATAATCAGTTTGTGGGCAGCAGTGGAAGCGTTGATGAGATTAAGACTTCGGCTTACCAGGGTTTTTTTTCCAGGTCACTTCAGGACAAGGAGTTTCAGTGGGAATGGATCTGGACAATGGTTTTTGATAAGAATTTCCGGCCGGCAAACCCTTTTATTGATTTGTTTTCGAATGCCGGGGGTAAATACCTGGTAAAACCCTCTGCTGTTGCTATTAGTAACTGGAAGGCACAGGACCAGACCGATAATACACCCTATGACTTAAGAGGTGAAAACAATAGTTATAAAATGATTAACGGTCAGCCCGTAATTATGAAGTTTTTGTATAACTATCTGAATGCTACTACTGGTGTGCCGGCGAACACGCTTGAAAAGAATGGGAAATGGTTCCTTTACCGTGCGAGCCTGCTTCATCTGCGTTATGCCGAAGCAGCCAATAGAGAGGGATATGATAAAATTGCGTATGCTTTGATCAACCAGGGGATCCGGACTACATATTCCTTTAATCCGAATACTTCTGTTGAAACTGAGAAGTCGGCTACATTCCTGCCCGAGCCGTATAATCTCGACGGCCGCAAGATCGACGCGCCCAGGATCAGGGGAAAGTTTCACCGCAACCTGGGGATCAGGGGGCGGATGAATGCAAAGGTCTCCGGGCTTTCGTATGCCGACTCTGTTGCTTATTTCAACGGGGTGGAGAGGGATGCTCCCGGATATGAGCAGTTTTACCCCAATCGTACAGTTAAAGACAGGGCTGGTTTAACCCTCTTTATGGAGAACAAGATCATCGACGAGGGGGCTTTGGAACTGGCGTATGAAGGCAACCGGTGGCAGGATCTCCTCAGGATTGCTTTCCGCAGGGAGAAGGAAATGGCCGGTTCCGGGTTAAGCTTTCTTAATGGTAAGATCAAGGCGAAGTTTAATGCTTCCGGTTCCGGGGGATTCACTGAAAAGACGTCGATGAGCCAATGGTTCCTCCCTTTTGAATGGGAGTAAGCTGCGGTAAGATTCAATAAAAAGATACACACACACACATCTTATGATTATTCGTTTTTTTTCTTTCTGTATTTTAATATTTGCCTGTTGCTGCAGCTTCGCTCAGCAGCGGGCTTTCCCGGGGGCGGAAGGCTTTGGGAAAGCAGCGTCAGGGGGCAGGGGCGGAACCGTCTATCATGTGACGAACCTGAATGATTCGGGGCCTGGCTCTTTTCGTGAGGCCGTCAGTGAACCTGGAAGAACGGTGGTGTTTGATGTTGGTGGGGTTATCAAACTGAACTCCAGGATCCAGACTGCTTCTGACCTTACCATTGCGGGCCAGACAGCACCGGGAGAGGGGATCGTGGTATATGGGCATGGCATTTCTTTTTCCGGTCAGAAAAATGTGATTGTCCGTTATATGCGGTTCAGGGGGAGTATTAATATGGCAAGAGGTTCATGTACCCTGACCGCAGATAATGCTGAGAATATGATATTCGATCATGTTTCTGTTCAGTGGGGCCGGTGGGATAACCTGCATATTAAGAACAGTAAGAACATTACGCTGCAATACTGTATCGTTGGGGAAGCTATTGATCCGCAGCGGTTCGGAGCTCTGCTGGAAAGACCTGAAAGGCTAACAATCTATCATTGTCTGTGGATTGATAACCAGAGCCGCAATCCGAAAGCAAAGGCTGATATTGAATTTGTCAATAATGTCATCTATAACTGGGGCAGCAGCGGCTTCGTAGGGGGGCACTCCAGTGCTCACCATCATCAGGATCTGATAGGGAACTACTTCATAGCCGGACCTTCGTCAAAAGGTAATTTTGTGAGTATGTTCGATACTACGGATCATGTGTATCACAAGGCAAATATGGTAGATGCAGATAAGGACGGATCTCTTTCCGGCAGGCTGGTTACCGATGAGGATTTTACCAGGCAGAAGGCGACGCTGGAAGCAGCAAGACAAAATGTTTCTATTCCTGAGGCTGTGATAACAGGTGCAGAAGAAGCCCTGGGGCGTATTCTTAAAGAAGCGGGCGCCTCTGTTAAAAGGGATGCAGTGGATCAGAGGCTGATCGGGTATTTGAAAAGCTATGGAAAGGAAGGACAGATCTTTCGTACGGAGCAGGAAGCAGGGGGACAGGGACAGATCGCTGGAGGGAAGCCTGAAAAGGACACGGATGGAGATGGAATGCCTGATCGCTGGGAGAAGAAACATAAACTGAACAGGCGGAAGGCTGACGGGGCTGTTTATAATAGCAACGGGTATACGAACCTTGAGGCGTATTTAAATTCAATAGGGATGTAAGAGGGGCTTTTCCCTTACATCCTTCATTATGCAGCTGGAATACCAGCATGAAAACCTGAATCTAATCGTGTAACGGCATTGTTGCCTCCCCTAAAGGTTTGTCAGTTAGCTCGATAGTGTTAGTTCAGGACACCACAGGTTGCGGAACCGGCAAATCCTTGGTATGATCGCGTCAAACTGCCGGTTAATCTATTAGCCATTATAAAGCGAATGAAACGAAGATATTTTCTTTTTCAGCTATCGTGCTTTTCTGCTGCATCGTTGTTGCCTGTTGAGTCAATGGCATACGGGGCGGAGGGGGAGCGGGTCTCTGATTTCTGCAAAAAGCTGAAGCCTGTCGGCCGAGCTCTGGAAATGGAGGGTTATTACGTTTGGTGTAACAGCCCGGTACAGGCTCCGGACGGCAATATTCATGTTTTCTTTTCAAGGTGGCCTTCAAAAAAAGGCATGGGGGGCTGGATCAACAGTTCCGAAATTGCTCATGCAGTGGCTGAGAGTCCTGAATCTCCTTTCAGGTATGTTGAAACGGTACTAGCTCCGCGTGGGCCTGGTTACTGGGACGCTACGACCTGCCATAATCCTCACATACGGTATGTGGATGGGAAGTATTGTCTTTTTTATATGGGGAACTCGAATGGCAGGACTGATACCAAACGGATCGGGCTTGCCATTGCCGACTCTCTTAACGGGCCATGGAAAAGACCAGACCGGCCTTTGCTTGAAGCCGGAGCGCCGGGGGCATGGGACGATCACTGCACTACTAATCCTTCATTTGTTAAACATCCTGATGGCCGGTACTGGCTGTATTACAAATCCTGGAATACGGAGGAATACCAGCATTCTAAAGACCCGGCTATAAGGGGAAACCGTAAATATGGACTGGCAATTTCAGAGAAGCTCGAAGGTCCTTATGTGCGGTATTCCGGTAATCCTGTGATAGATTTCTCTCAGAAAGGAAATAATAGACAGCTTGAGGATGCCTTTGTATGGCGGGAGGGGAGAAAGTTTAAGCTGCTTGCCAGGGACATGGGAGTTTTTAATCATGAAGTTGGCTTGTATATGGAATCTCGGGATGGAATAAAGTGGGGGGAGCCGGAAATTGCATACCGGAGTTTAAAGGAATATGTGCAGGAACCGGGGGCGCCTTCGCACCTCAAGCGGTATGGCCGCCTGGAAAGACCGCAGTTGCTCTTTTTAAAGGGAAAACCTGCATACCTGTTCACTGCAGCCCAGGGCGGTAAGTTTATGACATCTTCAGCATTTATATTTAAAATTGAAAATTAAACAGATCATTATGAAACGACCTGCTTTTACGCATACTTTTTATGCCGCTTTCGCTATCCTGTTCATTGTCGCGGGATGTGCGGCAAAACGGGTGACCACCTGGACCACTTCAGATCAGCCATCTGCCGAAATTGAACAGTTGAGAAAGCAGATAAAGGCTCCGGTTTTTGCCGACAGGGAATTTTTGATCACGGACTTCGGTGCCGTGGCGGGTGGAGAGACTAAGAATACAGAAGCATTCCGGAAAGCGATAGAGGCTTGCAATAAAGGAGGCGGAGGTCGTGTTGTAGTTCCGGATGGGGTATTTCTGACAGGGGCTATCCACCTGAAGAGTAATGTAAACCTGCATTTGTCTGATAAGGCCACTATCCTCTTCAGTCGTGATTCTTCTGATTATCTTCCGATGGTGTTTACGAGATGGGAGGGCATGGAGCTTATGAACTACTCGCCCTTTATTTATGCTTACGGGCAGAAAAATATCGCCATCACGGGGAACGGAACGCTGGACGGCAATGCAGATAATGAGCATTGGTGGTACTGGTGCGGAGCAAAAAAATATGGATGGAAAGAGGGGCTCGGCCGCCAGAACCCGGCAAGAGCGCTGCTGCATGACCTGAATCATGAGCAAAAGGATCCTAAGAAGAGGTTGTTTGGACCGGGACATTTCCTGCGCCCCAACTTTGTACAGCCTTATAATTGTAAAAATGTGCTGATCTCGGGTATAAAGATGGTCAATTCCCCGATGTGGAATCTGAATCCGGTATTATGCGAGAACGTGATCGTAGAGAATGTGAAGGTGATTTCTCATGGCCCGAATAATGATGGCTGCGATCCTGAGTCCTGTAAGAACGTGTTGATTAAAGATTGTTACTTTGATACGGGCGATGATTGTATCGCGATCAAGTCGGGCAGAGATGAAGATGGAAGACGGATCGGAAGGCCGGCGGAAAATCATATTATAGAGGGTTGTACCATGAAAGACGGTCACGGTGGTGTGGTGATCGGGAGTGAAATTTCAGGTGGTGCCAGAAATATCTATTCGTTTAATTGCATTATGGACAGTCCCGACCTCGACAGGGTTCTGCGGATTAAAACAAGTTCGAGCAGGGGCGGTATTATAGAGAACGTATTTATGAAGGACGTGAAAGTGGGGACATATCGTGAAGCTGCCGTGAAATGTAATATGTTTTACGAAAAACCCGGTAACTTTATCCCCACAATCCGGAATGTTTGGGTAGAGAACCTGGAAGTTGAACAGGGTGGCACTTATGGCTTACTTGTTAGTGCTTACAGAGAATCTCCCGTAGAGAACCTTCGCATGATCAATTGTAATATCAAAGGCGTAAAGGTGCCTTATAAAGTTGATTACGTGAAAGGATTGAAAATGGAGAATGTGGTGATCAACGGGGAGCGGATGGTATTGCCGGACAGCATAAAATAAGTAG
>NZ_QEAS01000018.1:17067-33881 GCF_003130405.1 Pararcticibacter amylolyticus | reverse complement strand
GGAGAAGGGGAGTGCTGAAGTGGGTGGTTGGAATATCATAAGGAAGCTGAGTTCGGAGGAGTGGTGAGGACATGAATAAAGATATGCATGGAAGTTGATAGCGGAAGACCGGTTGGTGATGATGGCTGGACTTGCTGACAGCTAAATAAAAGCCATACAAGGAACTGATAGCTGAAGGCCGATTGCTGACAGCCAATAGCCAACAGCCAAATATCTAATTTAATGCTGAAAGAATGAGTTACAAAATATACAGGAAGCTGATTGCTGATAGCCGGTTGCTGATAGTTTCGGCGGCTTATTTGCTGATAACCGGTAATGTTTTTGGACAGCAAACTGCTGCGAATGCAGTTTGGCACGGGACGGAACGGGAAGTGCATTATAAGCCGGATGGGGAAGATTTCCTGCTGGTGAACGGGAAGAAGCGCTTTAACAGGGCTCTGTATGGAACTAATACGGCTTTCAGGGTGGAGACAGGTGATCTGCCTGAGTTTGCGCTTTATCTGCCGGGTATGGGAGGTAATCTGAAACTAGGGCTCATCAGGGGGAATGCGAGTAAATGGATTACGGAGGCTCAGGAGATCAGGACGCGGTACAGGCCGGGATCGATGCTTTATGATATTAAAGATCCTTTGTTAGGTAGTGGCGTGCTGCATTTGGCTGTACTGGCGCTTTCGGAAGGTGAGGGTGTTGTCATAAAAGCGAGTTTTACAGGCCAGGTCAGTGGAGTAGAGATATTTGCTGCGTACGGCGGGGTGACAGGTAAAAAATTCAGCCGGGATGGAGACATTGGTGCGGACCCTGAGTCGTCCTTTGATCTGAATCCGTCTAATTGCCTGGGAAATATTTATTCACTGAAAAAGAACCGGTTTAATCTGAGTTTTGGGCCGGTTGGTTCTGCGCGCAAGATGGATGGAGTGTTTCCTTCCGGAATGAAGTTGAAATTGTCTAATTCGGAGAAGCAGACCTCACCGCTTGCCTTGTATACCTCGATGCCGGGAGCAATGCCCCTTGTATGCGGGCGTCTGCCCGTCAGGCAGGGTAAGGGCTTATATTTTCTTGTCAGGAATTCACAGGGTGCAAAGGGTGCGTCTTATTCGAAACTTCACAGTTTGTTTGATAAGGCAGAACACGCCCGTCAGGCGCTTGTGCAGCGTGTGAAGATCAGCACCCCGGATCCTTATATCAATACTCTTGGAGGTGCTTTAGCCATCGCTGCGGACGGGATCTGGGAGGAACCTTCCTTTTTACATGGAGCTGTTGCATGGCGGATGCGTCTTCCTGCCTGGAGAGGTCCCTACGTGGCTGATCCATTGGGCTGGCATGACCGCGCGCGCCAGCATTTCAGCAGTTATGCAAAGTCGCAGGTAACATCGCCGGACAGGGGGCCGGTGGTGCCGGATACATCCCTGCACATGGCGCGGCAGCTTGAGAAGATGGGAACGGCGATTTTCAGCAGCGGATATATATCGAGGAACCCGAATGATAATACGAAGCCTCATCATTATGACATGAACCTGGTGTATATCGATCAGCTTCTGTCGCACCTGCAGTGGACTGGCGATCTGGGTTTTGCAAAGGAAATCTGGCCGGTCATCAAACGCCACCTGGATTGGGAAAAACGAAATTTCGACGCTGACGGGGATGGACTTTATGATGCCTACTGTGCTATCTGGGCGAGTGATGCTCTGCAGTACAGTGGAGGAGGCGTGACCCATTCGTCTGCCTATAACTACCGGGCGAACCTTCTTGCTGCAAAGATCGCCGGATTGATAGGGGAGAACCCTGCTCCTTTTCAGCAGGAAGCAAAAAAAATATTAAAAGCCATTCAGTCGAACTTGTGGCTGCCTGGCAGGGGCTGGTATGCGGAATATAAAGATCTTCTTGGAAATAAGATGGTGCATCCTTATGCTGGGCTCTGGACTGTCTACCATGCAGTGGATTCGAAGGTGCCGGATCCTTTTCAGGCTTACCAGGCCACCCGGTATATCGATACGAAGATCCCTCACATCCCTGTTAAAGCAAAGGGACTGGAGGAAACTGGATTGTATTCTCTTTCCACCACCAGCTGGCAACCGTATACGTGGTCAGTCAATAATGTAGCCCTGGCAGAGATGCTTCATACGTCTTTGGCTTACTGGCAATCCTCGCGGCCGGATGACGCTTTCAGGTTATGGAAAAGCAGTCTTCTTGAAAGTATGTATCTGAGTTCAAGTCCCGGAGGTTTTGAACAGCTGTCTTTCTATGATGCACAAAGAGGTGAGCTGTACCGTGATTTTGGCGATCCGATCGGGGTGGCTGCCAGGAGCCTGGTTGAAGGGTTATATGGTATCAGGCCTGATGCTTTGTCTGACACACTTACTATACAGCCGGGACTTCCGTCTTCCTGGGGGCATGCTTCCCTGAAAATTCCGGATGTAGCATTTGATTATAAACGGGACGGGGATAAAGATATCTATACGGTCAGCCAGTCGTTTAAGAAGACGATGCATGTGAGGTTCCTGCTGCCGGCGCGCTCCGTTGCTGTGCGCTCTGTAAGTTTGAACGGCCAGCCTGCAACCTGGAGGAGTTACCCGGCTGCGACAGGGGCACCTGTACTTGAAATAACCGCACCCAAGGGTAAGCAATATACGATTGAGATTTTGTGGGAAGGAATCCTTCCCGACCAGCCAAAGGTCAGGAAGGCAATTGCCGGAGCACCCTTTAACATTGCTTTTACACTCGCGCGTGTGGAAGATTATTACGACCCGCAGAAAGTACTATCCGGTGTCAGGATTGTGGACGTGACCAGCCTGAATGCCGACCGCCTGACAGGAACAGATCAGGCGACCATCTTCGTTAAAGTAAAGCAGAGGGATTTCTCCTGGTGGGTGCCTGTACCTGTTGATATTAAGCCGGAACTGGAGATTTCCTTTCCTGAGCAGACAGGCGCAGGGCTAAGGTTTTCGGTCACGAATAACGAAGGGATCGCGAAACGGGGCTTTGTAAGGGTGAACGAGGGGGTAAAAGATTATTTCCAGAACCTTGATGTGTACAAGGGGGAGACGAAGGAGTATGTGATTCCAGCGTCCTATGTGCTGACGGGTACCAATAAGGTAAAGATCGAATACCGCCACGGGGAGATTGCAGAGGCGAATATCATCAACTGGAATGCCAGGACAGGTGGTGCTTACTGGCAGAAGGTAGACCTTCAGCCGTATTATAACGATAAGGTAACTTCCATATTTCAAAACAAGTACCTGTCTCCGCGTCCTTCCGCTCCTACGCTTCAGCTTCCCTGGCAGGGTATCGGTAACTGGTGCTACCCACTGGTACAGCCTGTCATTGATGACTCGGGACTGCGAAGAATGGCTTTTGGGAAGGATCAGATCGTGCTGCCAAACGGCATTCCTCTCGGAACGCCGGGAAAGGCGCTCGTTAATAATGTGATCTTCACCTCGAAATGGGATAATTATCCGGATTCTGTTTCAGTTCCGCTTACCGGTAAGTCGTCTCATGCCTACTTTATGCTGGCCGGATCTACCAATCCTATGCAAAGCCGCCTGGACAATGGTGAGATCCTGGTTTATTATACAGACAATACATTTGACCGCCTCGTTCTGCGAAATCCTGAAAGCTGGTGGCCTGTTGAGCAGGATTACTATGTCGATGGATATGCTTTCACGACTGACGCTCCAATGCCTTACAGGGTCTACCTGAAACATGGAACTGCCGGACGGAACAATATCAATTACACTACGATCAAAGGATTTACAAACCGTGCTATTGACGGAGGCGCTGCTACTGTTTTTGATCTGCCGCTCAATCCTTCAAAAGAACTGAGGGAGCTGAGACTTAAGACGCTGGCGAATGATGTGGTGGTGGGGTTGATGAGTGTGACGCTGCAGAGGTGAGTTGGGGCCTGAATTGAACAGGTTATTCGTGTTTGCGAAATAAGTATGTAGCGTTGTGTTTGCTTAAAGCAGGGGGATAGAGGCAGGATACTACAGGTTGCCGAAAGGGAAAAATATTTTGATGTTAGGCCGGATGTTAGCTATAGGGCTAACCTGAACTGTATTATAAACTAAAATCTGGCCAATTATGAATTTTCAGAAATTTTTATTTTCTGTCGGAAGACGGGCAATTTGCTTCGTTTTGGTGATGGCATCTTTTGGGGGGGCGGGCTTTTCTGCCTTTGCGCAACAGATAATTAAGGGTACCGTAATTTCGGCAACCGATAATCAGCCCCTGCCTGGTGTTTCAGTGATGATAAAGGGGCAAAAGACAAGTGCTTCAACAGATCCGAACGGAGTATTCACGATTCGTGCTTCGAAGGGACAGGTACTCGTTTTTACGTTTCTTGGATTTACAAAACAGGAGATTCCTGTCGGCAATTTAACGACAATGAGAGTTGTTCTTAAGGAAGACAATCAACAGCTGGACGAAGTGGTGGTGATAGGCTATGGAACCCAGAAGAAAAGCAATGTTACCGGTGCCGTTGCTACTTTCAATGCTGAAAAGCTAAATGAGAGGCCTGTAGGACGGGTAGATCAGGCGATGGTAGGGCAAATTGCAGGTGTAGCTGTTAAGCAAACCAATGGTGTGCCGGGAAAAGGGATGAGTGTCCAGGTGAGAGGAGCGGGTTCGATTGGTGCCGGAAACGAGCCATTGTATGTAATTGACGGATTCCCTCTTGCTCAGGCTAAACCCAATGGATCTGGTAATTACTCGACGGGTAATCCGCTCGACAATATTAACCCTAACGATATCGAATCTGTGCAGGTTCTTAAAGATGCTTCTTCGGCTGCCATTTATGGGTCCCGGGCGGCAAATGGCGTTGTAATTATTACAACCAAAAAAGGTAAGACGGGTAAGCCTGTAATTAACTTTAATTCTTATGCAGGATATAATGAAAGAAGTAAGAAGCTTGATTTATTGAGCGGAGAAGAATGGATAGAAAGGGCAAAAGAAATCATTAATAGAAAGTGGGAAGCGTCCGGAACGGGAAGATCTGCCAGCCAGACAAATGAACAAAGACGTCAGATTTTAGGCTTGGCTGCAGGAAATGTAAATGCTGATCTCATGTATGATGATAGATGGGATCAGCCAGGGTATCCGGGCTTACAACTTGTCGACTGGCAGAATGAGCTTTTCAGGAAAGGAATGGTGCAAAATTATCAGTTATCTGCTAATGGTGGTACTGAGTCGGTTAAATACTATATCGCTGGAAATTATACTGATCAGGACGGCATGGTGATGGGAATGGACTATAAGGCGTATTCAGCCCGCGCCAATGTTGATGTAACAGCAAGCAGTAAACTGAAATTCGGCTTGAATATTTCGCCAACTTACTCAATTGGGAATGACCCTGGTATAGAAGGAAAGGACAATATCCTTCATCAAATGATTTCGATGACACCCGTTCAGGAAGCATCTTCAGGGCTGTATCCCAATTCCGGAAGCAACACATCTTATACCTGGAGTGTTTCGACGGTAAGTCCTAAAGCAAAAATAGAACAGACAACTGCGCAAAATAAAGTGTTCAGGACTTTATCCACTTTGTATGGGGAATATGAAATTTTAAGAGGACTTAGTCTGAAAAGTACTCTTAACCTTGATAATACAGATTATACTTTCAATCGTTATATTCCGTATACCATTGCCAGTGACCTGAACAACAGGAACTCGAAAGGTCTGACTCTCACCAGTGGTACTTATAATACTTTCAGGAAACAAACTTTTGTCAATGAAAATACACTGGCCTTTGCACGGCAGTTTAATAAGGTGCATGACGTATCTGCGGTTGCTGGTTTTTCTTATAATTCGGATGAAATTACCAACGCTTCTATGTCATCAAGGGATGGTTATGGTAACAGCGTGATTCAGACGCTCAACTGGGCAAATGCTGTTACCGGAAATACAACAGGGTCGAAGAACGTACTTCTTTCTTACTTTGGACGTGTTCAATATGCATGGGGAAGTAAATACCTGTTATCGGCAAGTGTCCGCAGAGACGGATCATCCAGGTTTGGTGAGAATACGAAATGGGGAACATTTCCATCTGCTTCGGTGGGCTGGAGGGTCATTGAAGAGAGCTTTTTGAAGGATAACAAAGTCACAGACTGGCTTAGTGACCTGAAGTTGAGGGGAAGCTGGGGGATCTCCGGAAATTACGGAATTCCAGACTATGGGGCGGTGGCAACAATGGCTAAATATGTTTATTCGATTGGCGGTGCCTCTGTAACCGGACAAGCTCCCAATAAGTTGTTTAATCCGGATCTTACCTGGGAAGAATCCAGAACATTTGATGCAGGTTTAGATTTTGGTTTTTTCGCAAACAGAATTACCGGTTCTTTTGACTTTTACAATAAGGAGAACAGTAAGCTTCTTCTATATGTTCCTGTTTCACGGATCACTGGTTTTTCTACGCTTCTTGGTAACTCAGGAAAAGTAAAGAATACGGGTTGGGAGTTAGAGCTGACGACCCGCAATCTTACAGGCAATTTCCAGTGGATAACTTCCGGCAACATTAGTCACAACAGCAACAAGCTCATTGAGCTCAGCTCCGGACAATCAGAGATGTTTGTTCCCTCAACGTTTGATATCTCTCACAGCATATTAAAAGTAGGAG
This sequence comes from Pararcticibacter amylolyticus, assembly GCF_003130405.1. GTDB lineage: Bacteria > Bacteroidota > Bacteroidia > Sphingobacteriales > Sphingobacteriaceae > Arcticibacter > Arcticibacter amylolyticus. The sequence goes on along the minus strand of NZ_QEAS01000018.1, from coordinate 27,274 downwards.
AGCCCTTATATAGCCTGCATGTGATTAAACAGACAGGTATACTAACGCAGGATGATATTAATAGCGGAGCTGCGCTCTATGGGAACCAGGGAGTAGGGGATCCCAAATATTTCGATGCAAACGGAGATAAAGTGATTGACCAAAATGACAGAGTGTATGCGGGCAAACCTAACCCCAGCTATACATGGGGTATCACCAATTCATTCAGGTATAAGGCCTTTGATCTTAGTGTTCTGGTTCAAGGCCAATGGGGTGGTTCTATATATTCTTTACTGGGGCGCGCTATCGACCGGACTTCGATGGGATATAAGGAAAATGTGCTTGGGCATAACCGGGACAGATGGAGATCTCCTGAAGATCCGGGTGATGGTATGACTGGCCGTGCGGGCTCTTCTTTCGGTTTTATAAAGAACACTGACTGGTTGTATGCTTCCGATTATGTCAGAGTTCGTAACATTACATTAGGGTATAATCTGGGGAATGTGATAAAATCGAAAAGAGTTTCGGGTGCGCGCCTCTATATTACTGCGGAGAACTTCTTTGGGACAGACAAGTATGACGGCGGGTTTAATCCTGAGGCTAATAATACTAACCTTGGAAGTAATGATAATTATCCTGAAGCAGGCGATTACGGCGGTCTTCCGTTGCCTAAGTCTTTAGTGTTTGGTGTTAATTTCTCATTCTAATCTTACTGTTATGAAATCAAAATATAAATTTTTGGCAGCCTTTTTCTCCCTGGTAGTTATTCTGTCTTCCTGCGAAAAGGAACTTAATCAAACGCCTGTTTCTGATGCAACGACGTCGACTTTTTATAAAATACCTTCTGATTTCACTCAAGGTGTCTATGCGGTTTATTCCAGCTTAAGGGCTTATCCAAACAGGCAATTGAATCTTTCAGAAACGAGGTCAGATAATTTATGGGCTGCTTCAACGGAAGGTGTTCGGGACTGGGATCCTATTAATAATTTTCAGACGACAATTAGTGCGAATACTTTTGTAGACGAGGCCTGGTCTGCTAATTATTCAGGGATTACGTATGCTAATACTTTACTTGACCAGCTGGCCAGGAACGGAAGTGCTGTTCTGCATGATGAAACGCTGCAAAAAAATCTTGAGGCTGAAGCTCGTTTTCTTCGGGCGTTCTTCTACCTGGACCTGGTAAGGTGGTTTGGAAAGGTTCCGGTTGTCGACCGGCTGATCTCGGCAGCGGAGGCTGCAAAACTTGACAGGGCTCCGGCATCTCAGGTGTATGACTTGATTATTTCTGATCTTCAGTATGCCATCCAGAATCTTCCGGTGAAAGGTTTACAGGTTGGAAGGGTTAATAAGGCTGCTGCCCGTGCGTTACTTGCACTTGTTTACATGACTAAATCTGGTGCAACTTATGGAATTGAGGGGCCCGGTACAGGCAGCAATGAGTGGGATAAAGCACTCGCTCTATTGAATGAAGTGACCGGAGACTCTTCATACGGGTTTCTCGATAGTTATTCTTCTATTTATGCTTACAATAATGAAAATAACAAAGAGGTCATTTTCGATATCCAGTATAGTACCGGTGCTTCTCCGATTGTTGGCGGTTGGTTTCCCGTGATGTTAGCCGCTAACAACTGGTTTCTGTCTTTAGGCCTTATTTCGCAGGGTACACTTGAGGTGCGTCCTTTATCAAAGGATTTGCTGGCTTCATATGGAGCGGGAGACCTTCGTGATGCATTTAGCGTTCAGCACGGATACGTTTATCAGGGCACTCAGGATGACAGGGCGTTCTGGAAGAAATATATTGATGTGAGCAAGGCACCGACAAACCGGGAAGACTGGCCTATCAACTATATTGTTATTAGCTACACGGATGCCTTATTGCTGAAAGCGGAATGCCTTCTTCAGCTAAAACAGGACCAGGCGGAGGTTGACCGTATCGTGAATAAAATCCGGAAAAGAGCAGGGCTGTCCGATCTCAGTAATGTTAACTTAAGCCAGTTGATGGAAGAGCGCCGGAAAGAATTTGGAGGAGAAGGGAAGCGCTGGCATGATCTTGTGCGAAGCGGTCTGGCTGAATCAGTAATGAAAGCATGGATTGCTAAAGAGGATGTCAATAAGGTCATAAAGAACTTTAGTGTAAATTCTCTTATTTATCCGATACCGTTGTCGGAGCTGGAAGCAAAAAGTGGGGTATATACTCAGAATTCTGGGTATAATTAATTCAAAATGAGGGTATTATTTATCAGATGTTGAAAGGGCTGATGAATAATACCCTTCAGTTTAGCTTAACGACCTTATCGTTTTGCGATGTTTTGATCGTGAGAGCCGCTGATTTCCTGAAAGAATGATCTTTCAATCTGCCCCGGGTGCCAATGACAGGCCAATTACAGCCCCTTACTTTGTGTCTATTTATTGCTTTATCTTTTGTTCCAGTTCATGTATCCTCTGCTTCAGGATTTCACCTTGTTTTCTGAGAGCCTCCAGGTCGGCCTTTTGTATCTGGTCGGTCCTATCCTTCTCAATTAGATAAAGCGTCAGCTCCTCGATCTTTTGAAGTAAGCGTGTGTTCAATTCTCCCGGACCCACTCCCTGATCCTGCATTTTGGCTGCAGAAGGGGTCTCCGGCAAATGATGATTGGCTTTGATAAAAGCATCGAGCTCGCTTAGAGTATGTTTTGATTTTAAATCGCTGACTGTTAATTTGTTATGTTGGGAGCGATAGCGCAATTGGCCAAAAGGACCATGGATTCAGCACATCTTGAGAATGTTGATAGTCTTTTGAGAGCCGTCGGAAGAAATTGAACCAAGCAAAAGTGCGCTCATTTACCCATCGTTTAGCTACCGGAACAAAGCCCTTTTGGGTGGGTGGTCTGGAGCTGATTTCTGTCGTTACCTGTAAGTATTCTGAAGCCAGTTCTGTAAACAGTCCCCGGTATCCTGCGTCCACCAGGATCTTTTCAGCCTGTGCATATGCCCTTTTGCTTTTGATAACAGGTGACATCCCATGACGCTGTCGGAGAGATTGGCCGCATGAATAAATACAGCCCAGACCCTGAGTATCTACCATAATCTGCCGCTTGCGGCCGTTGATCTTCTTGTTGCCATCCACTCCTTTGGCTTCAAAGATCATAAAGGCTATTTTAATACTTTGACTATCAGAGCAACACAACGATGGCGTTGCCTGTCTAATACTTTTCGCAACGAATTTTTACGTTTCCTTTGCATATCTAACAGCGGCGATATAACTTTCCACTGGGAATCTGTGAGCTCGTTAAATTGAGTGACCATATCTTTGTTTGTGGTAATTCAAATCTATGGACAGATTCCCTCTTTTTAAATTTCAAAACATGCTAAGGAGACGAGTAACTAATATGTGGTTAAAAATATTAATACTTATTATAATGGGTATAGCGGCTATATTATTTATTAACTACCTTGACGTTATAGGGAAGCTTAGTAATGTGTATTTAATAGCAATTGTACTACTTGTAATGGTATTCACATCTTTAATTAAAATTAAAAGGTAATATCGTCTTTAATAATAATCTGGAGTATAAGGTTGAGAATAGTGAATGTAGCTTAGGTTATCGGGGATCCAAGGGAATTGTAAGGAAGCGAAAGAAGGGTGTGTCTACGTTAATATTAAACCATTTGATATGTGGATAGACTTGGAGTGACAATTATGATTTTGAATGTTAACGTTGTTTTAGATAAGAGCCAATTTGATAGGATTAAAACTGTTAATTCTTTGCCTGGGCTCGTTTCAGTTGTAATATTGCTCTTCATTGCTTCTATATCAGAGAGTCTGTTCTGGATAAATCTGGCAAGTGCGATAGCAGGGGTATTACTTATCTATTTCCTGTTTTACCTGAATGCGAAAATAGAGATCGCTCCCGACTTCCTTATGTTGAAGTATAAAGATAAATTACTCATTCATTGAGAAGACGTAACTTGAGTAGAATTTGAATTTGCAAAACAAGATTTAGAGTTCATTTACGTAAGGTACATTGTTGTAGGAGAAGGGGGGCTCTATTGCGCTTTTATATTGCCAGACATTTATTCAGCAGAACAAGGAGTCAATTTAAGAAGTTGCGGTACTGTTTGCCTCCGGACGTAGAGGTACGTTATAAATAGGTTGTAATCGAGCGTTGAATGAATAAAAGCGTTGTTGTGGTCTTGAAGGTTAATGTGTTTTTGAACAACGAGAAAAGGTATAAGATTGATGTTATAAACGCTTCTCTTGGTTTTGTTTCGTTAATTTTGTTCTTGCTTTTGGATCTATGTCAGAGAGCTGGTTTAGGCTGACTTTATTAGATATTGTGATTGGTGTGATGCTTATGCGTTTCCCTTATCTGAATGCTGTAATTGAAGTTACTTCAGATTGCTTTAAGTTAATGTACAGAAATGAGACACTCATTTACATGATGATCTGCATGCAATAGAAATAGAATTGGCACAACGGGATTTAAGTTTCAATTACATACGATGTAATGTAGTGGGAGAAGGGGGAGCCCCATTTATCTTTTATCTTACCAGACATCTGTTCAGCGCTAAAAAGAATCAGCTTCGGAAATTGTTAACTAGCCTACCTCCGGATTTAAAAGTATTATACAAGTAAAGGATGGAATATCATGGAAGCGAGTTTAGAATGTAGTGTGCGTACTAGCATTGTTATAAAATCGATTCAAATACTTGTTTTCTCTTTCCTTTTTACGGGAAGTGTTTCCATGGGCTGTGATTGCAGAGACATAAATTATGATGATGCTTTTGAAAGGGATTACAAACAATCGGAACTGATTTTTTTGGGAGAGATAACGAAAGTCTCCTCTGGAATCGTTTTTATTAAGGTTGTTGAAATCTTTAAGGGGAATTTTAGGCATACTTTTAAGATTGATTTAGAGCGAGCTTGTACTCCGGCTATGTCGTCAGGAGAAACGTGGTTGATATATGCAAATAAGGAAAGTGAAAGAATAACGGTTAGTGAATGCTCTCTAAGCAGGAGTTTCAACCATTCGCTAAAGTCTTTCCTGGTCGATTTAAAGCTCCCTCCTCCGCCCGCCCCGGGACAAGAAGTTAATAAGATGGATAAACTGAATGGGCTTTCAATTGAAAATAGTTCTTCTTTAGTCCTTAGAAATGAAATAAATGTCTTAAGGACTAGAAAAATGCAGCTTGCTCTAGAGGCTTCGAGACAGGAAGTGAAGTTTTATAAACGGATTTGTACTATTACATCTGCTGTTGTTTTGCTTTTAATTCTCTTAGCTTTTTTTAGAAAGGTAAAATAGCTTTTGCTGCTGTTCGGGGAGGATGATTTTTCTTGTACAAAAAAACTTCACTGCTGCAGATAGTGAAGTTTTTTGTTCGTTTACTTGAACGAAATGCCATAACCTTACTTCAATATCACATTATCAAAATGCTTATTAAAGATCCCTAAAGCCATTTGCCTGATCTCTTCAGATGGAGTGGGAGTGTCTTTCAGGGGATATTCCATGTTCATCAGTTTCCACTTGTGCTGGCCGAGCTGATGGAAGGGGATGATTTCGACACGTTCTACCGTTTTGTAGTCTGAGAAGTGCTGTGCCCATTCTTCGAGGTATTGTTCCTGGTCGGTCCAGCCGGGGACGAGGACGTAGCGGAGCCACATTCTTTTGCCGGTGGATTCGCGGTAGGCGGCGAGTTCGAGAGTGGCCCTGTTGGTCAATCCGGTAAGCTTATGATGGATATCGTCGTTGATGTGCTTTACATCGAGGAGGAGCAGGTCTGTGTGTTCCAGTAGGTCGTGCACCTGAGCGTTATTGAGGCGACCATTGGTATCCAGGCAGGTATTAATTCCTTCTTCGTGAAGCATTTTGAACAGTGTCAGAAGTTTGCTTCGCTGGAGTAAGGGCTCTCCGCCGGAGACGGTTACGCCGCCGGTGTCACCGAAATAGCTTTTCTGGCGTATTGCGCGGTTTACGAGCTCTCTAAGTTCAACCATGGTACCGCCCCTGACATCAAGAGTGTCGGGGTTCTGGCAATAAAGGCACCTGAACTGGCATCCCTGCACAAAGATAACCATTCTTATTCCGGGGCCGTCGTGAGTACCGAACGTTTCCAGGGAATGAATCCTCAGGTGTTCCGGATCATCTATGTTTAATTTTGCTGCTTCAATATCCTGTAATGGGAAATACATATTGTAATAATATTAAAAAAAGGTAGATAAACAAAAGCCAGGCCGTTTTACAGAACCTGGCTTTTGAATTTATGAAAATGAAATAAGTGGCTTATTTATTACATATGATCGTGGAATGTACGGGCGATCACTTCAAGCTGGTGTGCACGTGAAAGGCGTACGAAATTCACTGCATAACCTGATACGCGGATTGTAAGCTGCGGATAGTTTTCAGGATGATTGTAAGCATCCATTAACGTTTCGCGGTTTAACACGTTTACATTCAGGTGGTGCGCCATGCGTTTGAAGTATCCGTTCATGGTATTTACCAGGTTGTTTACCTGCTCTTCTCTGGTGTCTCCTAATGATTTAGGGATCATAGAGAAGGTGTTGGATATACCATCCTGGGCATCGCTGTAGCTTAATTTTGCTACGGAGTTCAGAGAAGCAATAGCGCCGCTGGCATCGCGTCCGTGCATTGGATTTGCGCCGGGAGCAAAAGATTCTCCTGCTTTACGTCCGTCAGGTGTTGCTCCTGTGTTGCTTCCGTACATTACGTTTGAAGTAATGGTAAGCAGTGAAAGAGTAGGAGTTGCATCCTTATACGCTTTGTGCTTGCGTAACTCGTTGATGAAGTAGTGAGTTACTTCCTGAGCGATCTTGTCTGCCCTGTCGTCATCATTACCATATTTAGGGAAGTCTCCGTCGATGGTGAAGTCTACAGTTAATCCTTTTTCGTTCAGAACAGGAGTTACTTTAGCATACTTAATTGCTGAAAGAGAGTCTGCAATGATAGAGATGCCAGCAGCACCGTAAGCGATGTCTACATGTGGATCTGAATCGATCAGGGACATCTGTGCTCTTTCGTAATAGTATTTATCATGCATGTAGTGGATAACAAACATGGCTTTTGCATATACCCTTGCGAGTTCGCTCATGGTGCGTTTGAACAGGTCAAATACCATGTCGTAATCAAGAGGTCCTGCAGGAAGCTGAGGAATGTTGTTAATTACCTGTACTCCGTCATGTTCTTCGCGTCCGCCGTTTAAAGCAATTAATAATGCTTTTGGCAGGTTAGCACGGGCACCGAAGTGCTGAATAGCTTTACCAATCGGCTGGTAAGACACACAGCAAGCGATACCATAGTCGTCTGATCCACGGTTCGGACGCATCAGGTCGTCGTTTTCGTACTGGATAGAAGAAGTATCGATAGATGCCTGAGCACAGAATTTCTTGAATCCTTCAGGAAGTTGTTCAGACCAGAGTACTGTTAAGTTTGGTTCTGGTGAAGCACCTAAATTATAAAGGGTCTGAAGGAAACGGAATGAAGTTTTGGTCACTTTAGTACGTCCGTCATGGAGGATACCACCGATTGACTCAGTTACCCAGGTTGGATCGCCACCGAAAATCTCATCATAAGAGCCGGGACGCAGGTGACGCACCATCCGTAATTTCATCACGAACTGGTCGACCATTTCCTGTGCTTCTTCTTCTGTGATAATTCCTGCTGCAAGATCTCTTTCAATATAGATATCAAGGAAAGAAGAAACGTTACCTAAAGACATCGCTGCTCCGTCTTGTTCCTTTACTGCGGCAAGGTATGCGAAATAAACCCACTGAACTGCTTCAAGTGCGTTTGCTGCAGGACGGCTTACATCGTAACCATAGTCAGCAGCCATCTTGATCATGTCTTTAAGGGCGCCGATCTGGATAGAGATCTCTTCACGAAGACGAACTTTATGTTCGGTCATCTCTCCGCCAACTTTTTCGAAATCTGCTTTCTTGAATTTGATCAGCTGATCTGCACCGTAAAGTGCTAAACGACGGAAGTCGCCGATGATACGGCCACGTGCGTAGTTATCAGGCAAGCCTGTCAATATGTGTTTTGAACGGAATGCGCGGATTTCAGAATCATAAGCACTGAATACTCCGTCATTGTGGTTCTTTGCATAATTGAAAATGTCGATAACCCTGTCAGAAGGCTTAAGACCACGTTCTTTAAGAGCAGATTCAACGAGTTTGATACCTCCGAAAGGCTTCATTGATCTTTTCAGCAACTGGTCTGTTTGAAGTCCTACAATTACTTCGTCTTCTTTCTTTATATAGCCTGGTTGAAAGGCTGTCATTGTAGATATTGTTTCAGTGTCTACCGCTAGGCACCCATTGTTAGCTCTTTCCTTTAAAAGCTCTGCTTTACATGCATCCCAAAGACTTGTGGTTTTTGCTGAGGGGCCTGCTAAAAAGGAAGAATCTCCGGTATAAGGCTTGATGTTTTTTACAACAAAGTCATACACATCGATTGTTTTATTCCACTCTCCTGATTCGAACGGAACTGCTGTGACATCTGTTTTCATGTTAACTGAATTTTGTATTAATTCTTTTGAATGCAACAAAGTTAGAGAATGTTTAAACGGATAAATGTGACCGTTATCATAAATTGGTGTGATTTGGACATTTTAAACAAAAAACTTTGTTTGTTGCATTGTTTTAATTGATTTTCTCTGATTATTGAATTATTCGCATTTGTCAGAAACGAGTAAATTCCATTGCTGTTAAGTTAAATAACTTCTGCCACAAATGTTTGTTTTACTGTTTCTGTTTTGTATACGTATTTTTACCTAGTGTCCCTTTGCCAGTCTGCCTTTCAAAGAAAAAGCCATTATAGCTGTAAAGGCTAGTATTCCTGCAAAAAGATAGAAAATCATCGAATAATTATCACTCAATGTGATCAGCCAGGGGCCGGTAAACGCAGCCGCAGACCATGCTATTAAGACGTAGCCCAGAACAGATCCCATTTTGTCTGCGCCATAGATATCTTTGATGAAAGCGGGGATAGTTGCAAAAGCGCCGCCATAGCAGCTGATGATAATGAAAACGGCCGCCTGGAACATAAAGGCGTTCGTGGTTTGAGTAAGCAGAAGGAAGCAAATAGTACCTATAATATAAAAGCACATGAAGGTACTCCAGCGGCCGATCTTATCTGAAACGCTTGACCAGATGAGCCGCCCTAAACCGTTGAACAATCCAATGATGCCTACAAACACGATTGCTCCGGCTTCGCTGATGTGGATCACCTGTTTTGCCATGGGTGCGGCAACCGCGATTAATGCAATTCCGCAGGTGGTGTTAAAGAACAGCATCAGCCAGAGCCCGTAAAACCTCACATCTTTTAAGAGTTCGGATACGGAAACATCGGCTCCTCCGGCATGATCGTCTACGTAACCTGTAGAAACAGCCGGAACTGCCAGGTAAAGCGATGCAAGGGCCATAAGGAGTGCGTAGGTTGCAGCCAGAGCATAGAAAGTTCCCGGAACCCCGAGGCTCGCTGTAATAGGAGAAATGATCTGGGAGGCCAGAATTGAACCGGCTGCAAAAGACATAATAACCAGGCCGGAGGCAAATCCGGGCTTATCGGGAAACCACTGCACGACGACAGAAACCGGTGTGATGTATCCGAAACCAAGCCCGATGCCGCTGATCACCCCATAAAAGAGATAGAACATGGGCAACGATCCGATTGAGTTTGCCAAGCCTGCTCCGGCTAAGCCGATTCCAAAAAACAGCGCACCCAGAAGCCCTGCCTTCTTAGGGCCAACCCTGTGCACGAATTTTCCCATGAATGCTGCTGTAAGGCCCAGGAAACAAATTGCGAGGCTAAAAGCAAATTTCAGCTGATGGGCATCCCATCCGTTCAACAGTTCTATCGGTTTTATCCATACACTATAGGCATAAATAGAGCCGATAGATAATTGAAGTGTCATTCCGGCTAATGCCATTAGCCATTTATTCTTCGAAGTCATATATTATTATTGAATGGGCGCAAAAGTAGCAACACAGGAGCGCTTAAAAATTGACGCTCGTCATTTGTGAAATAAATCACGATAAAGTTCAAAGTAAAAAGTACAAAGTAGAAAGTTCCCGACTATTGGCAGTTGGCTTTTGGCTATCAGCTTTCAGCAATCAGCCTGCCTTTGGCTCTTGCTTGCAGTATGGCAAAGCCGGGGCTAATGACCCGGAACTGTCAGGAATCAGCCAGAAACTTTTGATTTTGAACATTCCACTTTGAACTTCATTGCCGGG
>NZ_QEAS01000018.1:12927-17032 GCF_003130405.1 Pararcticibacter amylolyticus | reverse complement strand
TCCCGGCTGGCATACAGGATGCCGCAGGTTGCGGAAGTAATAATAAGGCTGTAAACTCGTAAACGTTTTAAACGAACGAGAGGAATTATAAGCGTTTTACCAATTATGCTTTTTGTGCTGTAATATAAAGAATCCGGGTTTTGAGCCTGATCAGAGATGAAATTTCTGAGGAGCGAATCGGATTTCTTTGAGGCCTTTCCTGAAGTTGAAGACGAATTATAAACGAATAAGAACCAGTTTTTCTGAAACAATGTTGTTACGAGATTTCCTTAAACGACTTGAGCTCCGGCGTTTTTTTCTGATGGTCTTTTTGATCACGGGGTGGGGCACTTTTGCTTTTGCTCAGCGCAGGACAGAATATCTCGACAGGGGCCTGGTTGGAATAAGGGAGGACAAGAACAAGGTTTTCCTGAGCTGGAGGCTTCTGGCCACGGACCCGGATGACATTGCTTTTAATGTATACCGCTCTGAGGCGGGGAGCTTTGTAAAGCTGAATCAGGAACTTATTAAAGAGGCGACCTGCTTCAGGGATAGTTTGGCGAGGTTCTCCTCGGAGCATTCTTATGTTGTAAAGGCAGTTGTAAAAGGGAAGGAGACGGAAGTAAGTAAAGAGTTTAAGTTTGCGGGAGACAGTCCTGTGCGTCCTTATCTTTCTATTCCTCTTCAAAAGATACCGGGCTATGTACCTAATGATGGTTCGGCAGCAGATCTGGACGGTGACGGGGAGTACGAAATCATCCTTCACATGGCAGGCCGCGGGAAAGATAATTCCCAGGACGGGCCTACCGATCCCCCGGTTCTTCAGGCATATAAACTGGACGGCAGATGTCTGTGGTCTATTCGTCTGGGGAAGAATATCAGGGAAGGAGCGCACTATACACAGTTTATCGCGATGGACTTTGACGGCGACGGCAAGGCTGAAATTGCATGCAAAACTGCTGATGGCACAATAGATGGCAAAGGAACAGTGATCGGAGATTCTTCAAAAGACTGGAGAAATGGCGCCGGCCGTATTCTTGAGGGGCCTGAATATTTAACTGTCTTTAAAGGTGAAACGGGAGAAGCATTGGCTACGGTTCCTTATATTCCCGGGCGGGATCCTATAGAGAGCTGGGGGAAGCCGGGCGCTAACGATACTAAGGGGAATAGAGCGGACCGCTTCCTGGCATGTGCTGCTTATCTTGACGGCAGGTTGCCGAGCCTGGTGATGTGCCGTGGTTACTACGCACGTACTGCAATAACGGCCTGGGATTTCAGGAACGGAAAGCTGACTTTAAGATGGACGTTTGATTCGAAGGATGGATCCAACCCCTACTCGGGAATGGGCTATCATAATCTTTCCGTTGCAGATGTGGATTCGGACGGAAAGGACGAGATCATCTATGGATCTATGGTGATTGACGATAATGGAACGGGCTTGTTTACGACAGGTTTCGGGCATGGCGATGCGCTCCATGTGGGAGATCTTGATTCCTCCCGGCCGGGGCTTGAGGTGTTCGGGATACACGAACGGCCTAAAGGGCCGGGGGCTGCCCTGTTTGATGCGCGAACCGGGGAGGTCTTGTGGCAGGGGGCGGAAGGACAGGATATCGGGCGCGGAGTGGCTGAAAACATAGATCCGGATAACCCGGGCGCAGAACTGTGGTACTCCGGGTCCGGAGGCCTTCTGAATCTGAAGGGGGAGCGGATTGGTGATAATCCCCCGTCGACGAACTTCCTGATTTGGTGGGATGGTGATCTGACCAGAGAACTTCTTGACGGTAACCATATTGACAAGTATAAAAAAGGGAGACTTTTAACTGCAGACGGCTGTGTTTCAAACAACGGTACCAAGTCGAATCCGGTATTAAGCGCCGACCTTTTTGGCGATTGGCGGGAAGAAGTAATTTTCAGAACAGCTGATAACTCAGAGTTGAGGATCTATACGACCACTATTCCTACCAGGCACCGGTTTTACACCTTCATGCAGGATCCGCAGTACCGTCTGAGTATCGCCTGGCAGAATGTCGGGTATAACCAGCCTCCTCATACCAGTTTTTATGTAGGCGAAGATATGAAGCGGGCGCCTAAGCCCAACATAACTCCGATAGGGAACCATGCTTTAAAATCAACACATGCACACAAAGAATAGAGATATGCCAGATAAAAAAAATCCAGTTAGACTTATTTTGATTTCAGCATTTATTGTCCTGACTTCATTCGTCCTTTTTAAACCGAAAGAAAAGCCGACTTTGTTTCTGATAGGAGACTCGACTGTAAAGAACGGGAAGGGAAAAGGCGACGGGGCACAATGGGGATGGGGAAGTGTGATCGGTGAGTACTTTGATACCACGAAGATCAAAGTAGAAAACCGGGCACTGGGTGGAACGAGCAGCAGGACTTACCGTTCTAAAGGGCTTTGGGACGCTGTTCTTAAAGATCTGAAGCCGGGAGATTTTGTGATCATGCAGTTTGGGCACAATGACGGCAGCCCTCTTGATGATACTGCACGCGCCCGCGGTACCATTAAAGGAACCGGGGACGAGACAAAGGAAATTTATAATCCGATCACGAAACAGCAGGAAGTGGTGCATACCTATGGATGGTACCTGACTCAATTTATCCGGGAGACAAAGGCAAAGGGAGCAATTCCTATTGTTTGTTCGCCTGTTCCGAGAAACAACTGGGAAAATGGTACTTTGAAAAGAGGGAGCGGAGGGTATGAAAAATGGGCAGAAGAGACTGCTGTATCTGCGGGAGCATATTTTATCAACCTGAATAAGCTGGTTTCTGATCAGTATGATGCTATAGGAGAGACGAAGGTCAGGTCGTTCTTCCCGGCTGACCACACCCATACTAATTATGAGGGGGCGAAAATCAATGCTGCTTCTGTTGCCGGAGGAATCAGATCTGTTAAAGGACTTAAGCTGTCGTCTTATTTAAATACTAAAAATTAAACACCTGAATATATATGAATAAAGTGAGAATATCCCTTCTTGTTGCGGCTTTGACGGTTTGTGCGTTTCAGTCGTTCGCGCAGGAACTGCCTAAGAAAAAAATGGTATTGAAGCAGATGCGCCTGGCTAATAAATATTTTATGGATAAATGGCCGGATGCAGGAAAGGAAATTGTAACGAATAAGGCAAGGCCCAGTAATATCTGGACGCGGGGCGTTTATTATGAAGGATTGATGGCCCTTTATGCTGTCGACAGGAAAAAAGAGTATTACAATTATGCTGTTCAGTGGGGCGAAAAGCACAAATGGGGCTTAGCCGGTGGTGTAGGAACCAGAAATGCGGATAATCATTGTGCGGGGCAAACCTATATAGATCTCTACTTAATGGATAAGAGGCCGGAGCAGATAAAGGACATCAAAGAAAGTATTGATCTCATGGTTAAAAGTGAAAAGAAAGATGATTGGTGGTGGATTGATGCCCTTCAGATGGCAATGCCGGTATTTACGCGTCTGGGAGTAATTTACCAGGATACGTCCTACTTCAGAAAGATGTACGATCTCTATAGTTACAGCAAGCATAATCATGGCGGAAACGGATTGTTTAATGCGGAAGATAAGTTATGGTGGCGCGATAAAGATTTCGTTCCTCCTTACAAAGAACCTAACGGTGAGGATTGCTACTGGTCGCGGGGAAATGGTTGGGTAGTGGCTGCTCTTGTACGTACTCTCGAAATGCTTCCTCCGTCGGATCCTCATTATAATGAGTATCTGCAGGATTATAAAGATATGCTGAAGGCTCTGCTTCCTTTGCAGCGTTCGGATGGATTCTGGAATGTAAGTCTTCATGATGCTACTCACTTTGGCGGTAAAGAAACCAGCGGTACAGCATTATTTGCTTACGGAATGGCGTGGGGAATTAATAAAGGGATTATTGATCGCGATGTGTATCTGCCTGTTGTGATCCGTGCCTGGAATGCGATGTCTAAAGAGTCCGTTCATAAAAATGGTTTCCTGGGTTACCTTCAGGGTACGGGTAAGGAACCTAAGGATGGCCAGCCTGTCTCCTATACCAGCAAACCAGATTTTGAAGACTATGGGCTGGGATGTTTTCTGCTTGCAGGAAGCGAAGTGTATAAACTGCGTTAGCAGAAGCAGGACGTGAGAGATTGA
>NZ_QEAS01000018.1:10063-12893 GCF_003130405.1 Pararcticibacter amylolyticus | reverse complement strand
ATGAGTTAGGGGTTATGCGGGGGGATATTGACTATCGTTTTCAAATAAGTGGCTAATGCAGAGAGACAGGGTTCTTATCTTTTTATTTCTTTTTTTATTTCCCTTACTTAACAAGGCACAGTCCGTTGGGAATTATTCTTCTGGTTTTAAAAAAGAGGGGAATGAATATCATTTTCGAAACGGGAATGCGGATGTTAAGCTGGAATTCTGTACTCCTGGAATGTTCCGTGTGAGGACCTCCTGGAGCCGGTCTTTTGAGCCGGAGGAAGACCTGATGGTTTCGAATTATAAATGGGCGGCAGTGGGTGTAAATGCCTCTGAAGAGCCTGGCTGTTTTCTATTGAAGACAGAAAAGCTGGACATAAAAGTTTTCAAGGCGCCGTTTTATATAGAGGTTTATTCTAAAGATGGGCAGTTGCTCTCAACAGAGCAGGGTTTAGGGGCAGAAAAAAAGGGCGACACGGTGTCGTGTGCTAAAGTGCTGATGCCCGACGAGCACTTTTTCGGATTCGGAGAACGAATGGACTTTATCGACCGGCGCAGTAAGAAGGTGAACCTGAATGTGGGAAGAGGAAAAGGCAGGCCGCATATGATAGGAGCGTATAATATTCTTGAAGCCAACTATTCCCCGGTTCCATTTTTTATGAGTACGAGAGGCTACGGGGTCTTTCTTCATAATTCTTATGCGACGGAATGGGATATGGGATCAGGATCGGATGACCGTTATCTGTTTAAAGCAGCATCGGGCGAACTTGATTATTACTTTATTTACGGACCTGATTTTCCGGCTATCTTAAATGATTATACAGCCCTGACAGGGCGATCGCCTTTACTGCCTCAGTTTGCATTGGGATTGCATGCAGGGACCTACAGCGGTGGTACCTGGGGGCATGAAAAAGAAACTTCCGATGCTTATGTTGTAGCGCTCGCCAGGCGATTCCGGGAACTGGGTATCCCGGTTGATTTGCTATGGCTTGACTCAACCTGGCGGATCTTCGGAACGAACGGAGGGAATGGCGCCACTTCTTTTGAATGGCGGGATACGTTTAAAGATCCTAAAGGAATGTTTGACAGTCTCTATGCCATGAAGTATAAGATGGTGGGGCTGCATTTGCGGCCACGGTTTGATAATGGCATTAAGCTTAATCTCCTTGACCAGGCGCGCGAAAAAGGACTGGTATATCCCGAACCTGACAATAAGGGTGAATTTGTCAATTTCTTTGACAGGAAGTCGGTAGACTGGTGGTGGGATAACGGGGTGATGCGGGTAGCTTCCATTGGTGCTAAGTTTCTGAAGACCGATGAGGGCAGTGCTTTTGGCGGCCTGGCAAATGAAAGTAATAAGACGGGGCCGACAGACAAAGCTGCTCAGAAGCTTCATAACGTTTTTCCCGTTGCCTATGCAAAGGCTCCTTATGAAAAGTTCCAGGAGTTTAACGGCATCCGCGGATTGAATCAAACCCGGGAGGGGTATGCCGGGATTCAACGGTATCCTTTCATCTTCGCAGGAGACTGGCCCAGTGAATGGCAGTATTTTGCCCCGGTTATTAAAGCGGGTATTAATATAGGACTTTCTGGCGTGGGCTATTGGGCTCATTGTATGGGCGGGTTCGAACGTCCGGCTGATCCCGAGCTTTATATCAGATGGGTGCAGTTTGGTATGTTCAGTCCTGTTGCCCTGGTCTTTGGTATGGACCATCCGGGTTACAAGGAACCCTGGGCCTATGGAGACCAGGCTCTTGCTAATTTTAAAAAGTATGATATCCTGAGATACCGCCTGATCCCCTATATCTATAGTAATGCCTATACAATGTATAAAACGGGGCTGCCTTTAATGAAGGGACTGGTGATGGATTACCGGAAGGATGCCAATGTGTATGATATCGGCGACCAGTACTTGTTTGGAAATAACCTGATGGTTTGTCCTGTGACGACAAAAGGTGCGCAGACACGTACCGTGTATTTGCCTGAAGGTACGTGGTTTGACTATTGGACAGGGAAGAAATACGCCGGGAAGCAATATGTTCATGTAGTGTGCCCGCTGGACACTATCCCTTTATTTGCAAAAGCGGGGGCTGTAATACCGATGCAGCCGGAGATGCTGTACAGCGGGGAAAAGCCGGTGAATGAAATTATGCTGGATATTTTTCCCGGCAGCGGTTCATTTTCCTTGTACGAGGATGATGGGGTTAGCCTCGGCTATAAATCGGGTAAATTTGCTTTAACAGAGATCTCGGTGGACGGTGATGCCAATGGGGTGAAAATTGATATCAGGAAACCGGAGGGGAGTTTTAAGCCTTCATCTCATACGTATCTGCTAAAGATCAGGCTGGAAGAGTTACCGGGTAAGATACCGGAGGTTACCGAGAATGGGAAGAAGAATGTCAGAGGGGTTAACCTGGACAAGAAGGACAGAGTCTTATATGTGAAAACGATTTCAGATAACCGGAAGGATATCTCTGTGAACATTCGCTTTCAGTAGAAGTACCATTTTATAACCAAATATCAGAAGTATGCCAAGAATAGCCTTCAAAATGAAGTTAAATCCCGGTATGAAAGAGGAATACCGGAAGCGCCATCAGCAGATCTGGCCGGAGCTTCGTCAGTTGCTTTTGTCCCGCGGGATCAGCAATTACAGTATTTTTCTTGATGAGGAGACCAATATCCTGTTTGCAGTGCAGAATGTCAGGGGCGGCGAAAACTCACAGGATCTGTCTGCTGAACCTATAGTTCAGAAATGGTGGGCGTATATGGCTGATATTATGGAAACGAATGTGGATCAATCTCCGGTGTCGGTGGGACTGGAGGAAGTGTTTCGTCTGGAAGAATG
>NZ_QEAS01000018.1:5961-10000 GCF_003130405.1 Pararcticibacter amylolyticus | reverse complement strand
GGGCGGCATGTAAATAGATGGAAAGAGGAGGGGGGCCGATGCCAGGATTTAACGTTATGTGTTATACTGGAAGCTGATAAGATAAAAGTGTTCAGAAAGCTGATGGCTGACAGCTGACCGCCGATAGCCATCCATATCTAAAGAAAATTGAAAAAGAGATTTTATATCGCGCTTGTATGGACGGCTGCAGCTGTCTTTTCTTCACCTGGTGTGAATGCGCAGCCGGTTTGGCCGGAGGTTACAAAGGAGATGCGGCCGTGGACAAGATGGTGGTGGATGGGAAATGCGGTCAATGAAAAAGATCTGACATTTTCCCTCGACCTTTACAGGAAAGCAGGGATCGGGGGAGTGGAAATTGCGCCGATCTATGGGGTGAAGGGATATGAAGGCCAGTATATTGATTATTTGTCGCCGAAGTGGATGAATATGCTGGGATTTACGGTAAAGAAAGCATCTGAGTTTGGTATGGGGGTAGATCTGACGAATGGTACCGGCTGGCCTTTCGGCGGGCCTCAGATCTCTGCTCCGTATGCGGCGTCTAAGCTTATCGTTCAGACCTATAAGCTTACCGGGGGAAATGTTTTGAAGGAGAAGATAAAGGTGGATGATCCTAAGCAGGATGCGGCAAAGCTGCAGTTTGTTACTGCTTACAGTAATAAGGGGGAGGTCTTGCAGCTGGCCGGTAAAGTCGGTGCAGACGGTACGCTTAACTGGAAACCGGCTTCGGGGGAATGGGAAATCTACGCAGCTTTTAACGGCAAAACACGGCAGATGGTCAAGCGTTCCTCTCCGGGAGGAGAAGGGTTTACGCTGGATCATTTTTCGCGTCCGGCGCTCGACCGGTATCTGGATCGGTTTGATCAGGCTTTTGGCGGACATTCCCCTGGTGTACGCGCTTTCTACAATGACAGCTACGAGGTATATAATGCCGACTGGACGGAAGATTTTCTGGAATTCTTCAAGAAAAGAAGAGGGTATGATCTGCGTTTAAATATCCGTGAGTTTACGGGGAAGGAAACCTCCGGTCACACAGCCAGGCTGAAATCTGATTACAGGGAGACGATGGCTGAAATGCTGCTTGAGAATTTTACCCGGCCCTGGACCGCCTGGTCACGGAAATATCAAGCCATCACCCGTAATCAAGCCCATGGTTCCCCGGGAAACCTTCTTGATCTCTATGCTGCAGTGGATATTCCGGAATGTGAAACGTTCGGATCGAGCTACTTTGCTGTTCCCGGGCTCAGAAGGGACAGTGCCGATATCCGGAATGTGGACCCAGATCCCGTCATGCTGAAATTCGCGTCTTCTGCCGGGCACGTGGCCGGTCATAATCTTATTTCCTGTGAAACGTTTACATGGCTTACCGAACATTTTAAAACGTCTTTGTCTCAGTGTAAGCCTGAAGTGGAGCAGGTCTTTTTATCAGGGATCAATCATGTTTTCTTTCACGGTACTACGTATTCTCCCCGGGAGGCCTCGTGGCCGGGATGGCTTTTTTATGCTTCTGTCAACTTTGTGCCGTCTAACAGCTTTTGGCCGCACTTGCCCGGCCTGACTTCTTATATCACCCGGGTGCAGTCGGTTCTGCAGAGTGGTAAGGCTGATAATGAAATACTTCTTTACTGGCCGGTATATGATGCGTGGAACAGGCCGACAGGCAGAGATATGCCCCTGAAGGTGCATGATATTGATGAATGGCTTCATCCTACTGCATTTTATAGAGATGTTACAGAACTTCAAAACGCCGGATATTCGCTTGATTTTATTTCGGACAGGCAGCTTAGCGGCTCATCTGTAAGCAGCGGAGGGATCCGGACCTCGGCGAATTCTGCTCCTTACAAGGTGCTGCTTGTACCGAAACTGGAGTTGATGCCTGTTGAAACTTTTGAAAAAATACTCCGGCTTGCTGAAGAAGGGGCAATTGTCATCTTCCAGGCTATGCCGGAAGACGTACCCGGACTGGGGGATCTCGAAGCCAGGCGCGGAAGGCTGAAACAGCTGACTGGTCAATTAACGCTTTCGGATGTAAATGAAAAGATCAAAATGACCAGCAGGGGAGCAGGAAAGGTCATCCTGGCCTCTGATGTGAACGCAGCACTGGAATATGCCGGGATATTGAGAGAGACATTAACAGATACTGGTCTGAAGTTTATTCGGAGGGAGAACGGGACTGAGAAGTATTATTACCTGGTTAACCATACAGCGAAGGCGATAGACGGGGATGTTCCATTCCGGATTGAAGCAGGCGCTGTTATTTTAATGGATCCTCAGACGGGGTCCTCTGGTTCTGCATCTTTTTCGAAGGTTTCTGATGGAATAAAGGTGAGGTTGCAGATACAACCGGGAGAAGCGATGATCGTAAAAGTTCTTTCATCAGGCGTTGCTTGTGGTGAGCGCTGGCCGTATCTCAATAAGGCTTTGCAGCCCATCGAAGTGAAAGGACGATGGAAGCTTCATTTTGCAAGCGGAGGGCCTGCAATTCCAAAGGATACAGAACTTGACCGCCCGAAGGAGTGGACCAGCCTTGCAGATACTGCTGCTCTGAATTTCTCAGGGCTGGCCGACTATACGGTCTCTTTTAACTTTCCTAAAGTGAAAGCTTCTGAGTTTGTTCTTGATCTCGGAAACGTGATGGAAAGTGCACGGGTTTGGATCAATGGGCAGGAAGCGGGAACCGCCTGGAGTATTCCGTACAGGTTGCGCATAGGTAAGTTTTTACGGCCTGGAAAAAATACTATCCGCATAGAGGTAGCCAACCTGATGGCGAACCGGATCAGGTATATGGACCGTAACGGTATTGAGTGGAAAAAGTTCCATGATGCGAATATCGTCGACATCAATTACAAACCACTGAATGCGTCAAACTGGAAGGTTCAGCCTTCAGGCCTCGGGGGAACGGTTAGAATTATTCCATATTCTGATTAAATCAGGAATTGATGTTTCTAATCATGATGCTTACTGTCATAATAACGTATATTAGGCGTGATTTTCATTTGTATAGCCAATGAAGCCTGTCAAAATTTTTGAGCATATACATATCGACGAGTATTCTGCAACTCCCAAGTATCTGCAGCTTACCAATTCGATACTTATTGCCATAGAAGCCGGGAAGATTAAGAAGAATGATATGCTTCCCTCGATCAATGAACTCAGCTATGAGCTTGAAATCTCAAGGGATACAGCTGAGAAGGGGTATAAATATCTTAAGAATATCGGAGTCCTGGGCTCGATTCCGGGGAAAGGCTACTTTATCACCTGTACGGAATTCAGGCAGACGCTCCGGATCTGTCTCTTTTTCAATAAGCTGAGCTCCCATAAGAAGATCATTTACGACGCCTTTGTTCAAACTCTCGGTGAGCAGGTACCCGTGGATTTCTATATTTATAACAGCGATTATATGCTCTTCAAGAAGCTGCTGGACAATAAGATGGAGGGGTACTCGCATTATGTGATCATTCCGCATTTTATTGAAGGGGAGGAAAAGGCATTTGAGATCATCGATACAATACCAAGGGAAAAGCTTATTATCCTGGATAAAGTTATTCCGGGCCTGTCAGGCGAGTATGCTGCGGTTTATGAAAATTTTGAGAAGGATATTTACAGTGCGCTGGAACAGGCAAAGGAAATGCTGAGTAAGTATCATACGATAAAACTGATTTTCCCCGAACACAGCTATTATCCGAAGGAAATTAAGAAAGGGTATTTGAAGTTCTGCAGGCAGTATGCCTTTAATCATAAGATCATCAGCGATATCTCTGCGGAACCTATTGAGGCCGGCGAGGTTTATATCAACCTGATGGAAAATGACCTGGTGGTGCTGATAGAACGGCTGGTGCAGCAAAATATGCAGGTCGGGAAGGACGTGGGGGTTATTTCTTATAATGAGACTCCCCTTAAAAAAATTATCCTGAACGGAATCACCACTATTTCCACAGACTTCCGTGAAATGGGAACTATTGCGGCAAAGATGATCCTCGACAATTCGAGCAGGCATGTAGAGGTGCCGTTTTATCTGAATAACAGGGCGTCGCTGTGAGGA
>NZ_QEAS01000018.1:3896-5716 GCF_003130405.1 Pararcticibacter amylolyticus | reverse complement strand
GCTCTATTCAAACCTTCTGCGTTTTTCGCTGTATAAAAACAATGGAGACTAAACATGTATACGAAACTGGTATTATAGGTAACTGCTCCTTTCTGGCGCATGTTCATAAAAATACCAACATAGCATGGTTGTGCTGGCCGAGGTTCGACAGCACTTTTATTTTTGGTTCGCTTCTCGACGAAAAAAAGGGAGGCGAGTTTTCTATTTTGCCTGCTTCAACTTATTCATCCCATCAGTACTATCTTGAGAACACGAATGTATTATGTACAGAAATAACGTGTGAGAACGGGCGCTACAGGGTGACCGATTTTGCGCCAAGGTTTCATCAATATGAGCGTTTCTTTAAACCATTGATGCTGATCCGTAAGATCGAACCGCTGGAAGGCCAGCCAAGGGTAAGGGTGAAATGCGAGCCTGTTGGTGAATACGGTAAAACTAAACTAAGGGCACACCGGGGCAGTAATCATATTGAGTATCATGGTTCTGACGATAAGGTCCGTCTGACAACAAATATACCGGTGACGTATGTGTTCGAGGAAGCGTATTTCGTTCTTAATGAAACGAAGTATCTCGTGCTGACGTATGGTCAGCCGCTGGAGGCTCCACTGGTTAGTACATCAGAAAACTTCCTTCGGGAAACCACTGCTTACTGGCGCGTGTGGATCAAGCATTCGTCAATTGCCGGTTTTTACCAGCCCTATGTAATACGGTCTGCGCTGACTCTTAAAATTCACCAATATGAAGATACAGGTGCCATTATAGCTGCCAGTACCACGAGCCTTCCTGAATCGGACGGGAGCGGAAGGAACTGGGATTACCGGTATTGCTGGCTGAGGGATACTTTTTATGTGATCAGCGCACTGAATCACATTGGCCATTTCGAAGAAATGGAGCATTATTTTAACTATGTGGCAGATATCTCGGTTTCGGAAGATTTCAGATATCAGCCTTTATACAGGATTGACGGCGGGAGTAAGCTTCATGAAGTGATCCTGGATCACCTGGATGGCTACAAGGGAAATAAACCTGTCAGGGTGGGTAACCAGGCATACGAACATATTCAGAATGATATATACGGTCAGGTGATGATCTCGCTGATGCCTCTCTATACGGATCACCGTTTTGTTTTCAGGGAACGTAAGGACTCGGATAAGTGGATTAAAACGGTACTCTCAAAGATCGAACGTACGATAGATGAGAAAGATGCCGGGATATGGGAGTTCCGGAATTTTGCTAATACGCATTGCTATAGTAATCTTTTCCAGTGGGCAGGGTGTTCTGCCGCTATGAAAATGGCGAAAACTATCGGGAACAAACAGCTGGAAGAAAAGGCACTGTACTTAATGCAGAAGGCTGCTGCCCACATAGAGAGCTGCTACGATCCCAAAAGGAAGGTATATACCAATGCGACCGGAAGTTCACATCTTGACGCAAGCACGCTTCAGCTGATCATGATGAATTACCTTGACCCTGCTTCTCAAAGGGCGAGAGATCATCTGAAAGCACTTGAATCGGAGCTGAGAACCCCGCAGGGACTTTTCTACCGGTATCTTCATGCAGATGACTTCGGGAAACCCAAGACTACTTTCCTGATCTGTGCATTCTGGTACGTGGAGGCCCTCGCTTGTGTGGGACGTCTTGAAGAAGCTATCCGCGAGTTTGAAAACCTGCTTCAGTTCTCTAATCACCTCATGCTGTTCAGTGAAGACGTGGATGAGCTCAATGGTTCCCAGTGGGGCAATTTTCCCCAGGCTTACAGTCACGTGGGATTAATGAACGCAGCTTACAGGATCGCGATGAAGCTGGACAGGCCGGTGTTT
>NZ_QEAS01000018.1:3742-3840 GCF_003130405.1 Pararcticibacter amylolyticus | reverse complement strand
TTAAAACCAGTAGTAAATAAGCGTTGAGTTCTCTTATTTACTACTGCTATAACTCTTCATGTCTTGAGTTATGATTTAGATGTACAAGTACACAACGG
>NZ_QEAS01000018.1:0-3703 GCF_003130405.1 Pararcticibacter amylolyticus | reverse complement strand
TATGTTAGCAGCCGGCGCAGAGCCAGGGTCCGGAGAAGGCGGCGTACTTCGCGGTAGTCACGGAGATAGTAGCGGGCGGAAGAGATGTTGCTGCCTATCTTGATTGTGAATGCCTTGTCCGGGAGTGCTTTGAACATGTCTTCATCTGTGTGATCATCGCCGAGCGCCATTATAAAGTCGTAGTCGTTGTTTTCCAGCCAGGAGAGGGAGACCTTTCCCTTATTCACTTCTACGTTTTTGATTTCGACGACCTTGTTTCCGGGAAGCATCTGCAGGCCTTTGTCTGCGGTGATAAAACGAAGAGTATTCATGAGTTCATTTGCCCTTAGCTCTCCGAGACCTTCCTCTACTTTCCTGTAGTGCCACACCAGGGAATAGCTTTTTTCTTCAATAAATGATCCGGGAGTCCTGTCTACGTAAGTTTCCAGGATAGGGCGAATCTCCTGCTTCCACTGGTTATAAAGGCCGGGGAGTTTCTGCCATTCGCCGTCTTTTCGTTTTTGCCATGCTCCGTGTTCTGCGATGATATCCATAGGCATGCGGCCGAACCAATCTTCAAGCGTCTGATAATTACGGCCGCTGACAATCACTACATTATTTGCAGGGTCTGATGTCAGCTGTTCGAGGATATCGTAAAGATCTTCATCCGGAAATGCCAGATCAATATTAGCTTTAAATCCAACCAGCGTTCCGTCATAATCGAGGAAGATGACACGGTTGGACGAAGTTAAGTAGCTGTTTTCGATATATGAGCGGGCATTTAAGCCTATGTGTTTGGCCTGCATTGAATCCTGCATTTGTTTTACTTCGCCGAGTTTTTCCATATAAATTTTTACCCAGTGTTTGATATTAAATTTTGATACTACATCTCTCATGGCCTGCATACGGCGTTCCTGTTCATTCAGGGGCATGTTCAGCGCTTCGATCATTGCCCTGTAGACTTCGCCAACATTATTGGGATTTACGATCAGTGCGTCTATTAATTCCTTGGCAGCTCCGGCCATTTCACTTAGAATCAGAACGCCTGTGTTATTTGTCCGGCTTGCCACATACTCTTTACAGACCAGGTTCATGCCATCGCGCATTGGACTGATGAGGCATACTTCTGCCATGCTATAAAGGGCAGAGAGCATTTCTACGGGAAATGACCGGTAGTAATAATTGACGGGCGTCCAGTTAAGCGTCCGGTACCGGGCATTTATATTGCCTACCAGTTTGTCTATTTCATCTCTCAGATCTTTATACTGGGCGACGGTATCGCGTGATGGGACGACGATCATATAGAGAACGACATTCTCGAGATATTCGGGGTTTCTCTGGAGAAGCATGTCGAATGCCTGAAGCCTCTGCAGAATGCCCTTACTGTAGTCGAGTCGGTCGATAGAAAGAATCATCTTACTATCATGAAAGGTTTCTTTCAGTGAGTTTACATTTGCGAGGACCTCTTCATTTGTAGTGAGTTCCTCGAATTTCTTGTCGTCAATTCCCATCGGAAAAGGCTCTGCCACCACCTGCCTGTCATCGTAATTCAGTTCATTTCCAAAGGAGTGCACCGGCAACAGCCTGGTGACAGAGCTGATGAAATGCCTTACATCATCGAATGTGTGGAAGCCAAGCAGGTCTGCACCAAGCATATTTTGCAGGATCTCTGCCCGCCACGGAATGAGTCTGAATAATTCATACGATGGAAATGGAATATGCAAAAAGAAGCCAATGGTGATTTCCGGCTGTTCGGCCCGGATCAGCCCCGGCAGCAGCAGCAACTGGTAGTCGTGGATCCATATCCTGTCTCCAGGCTCGGCCACCTGAAAAATTGCCTCTTTAAATTTTTGATTTACGGCTACATAGCTGTCCCAATAACTTTGTTCGTATTTAGCATAGGTTGGGTGATAATGAAAGACGGGCCAGAGTGTTTCGTTTGAAAAGCCTTCATAGTAAAGGTTGATCTCTTCCTGTGTCAGGAAAACAGGATAAAGATTCATTTCCTGTAATTTGCCGGTAATCTGTGATTTATGTTCTTCAGAAGATACCTCTACTCCCGGCCATCCCAGCCACATATTGTTTCCCTGACGATAAATTGAACCCAGGCCGGTCGCCAGCCCTCCTTCACTTTGCCTGAATTCCATCTCTCCGTTATTCTCTTTGATTTTAACAGGCAGTCTGTTTGAAACTATAATTGTTTTCATTGTGGTCTCCTTGTATTAAAAGGGCAAAAAAGGCTTAGTGTTTGAAGAAATTCATTTTTATGTATGAAAAAAGGGGTAGCCTTGAATGCGAAAACCGCAATATAAGAGTCTGGATAACGGACTTACGTAAAAAAGTTGTGATGATCGGATTTTGAAGTTTTCCACACAAGTTTTCCACATTTGGGTGGTAAAAAAGTTAATTTATCAGAACCATATTATTAAAGACGTGTTAATAGGTTGTTAATCAACTGAATGAAGGACAAAAAACCAATCGTTATGACACGGAACAGAGCTTTATCCATTAAAAATTGGATTAGAACTATGGGATTCGAGCTAACTAAATCCCATCAGCTGGATCACCGGACTAAGAAAATCAAGTATTATACGCTTGGTAATTTTGGGGTGTACGAAGAAATTACCCCTACTAAAAGTACAGCAGGAAAAAGACAGAAGTTTATTTCCTGGACACCCTGGGGCGACCATTTTGAAGTGAACTCTGTTCGTGACCTGAGTCAGGCGTATCACAACTTTGTGAACTACAGTCCTAACTAGGTAACGTGTAAAGAAGGCTGAAGGTCACAGAAGAGCCCTTCAGTCTTCAGCTGTTCTTGAAAAAGATTAATCCATCCTCATTACTCTTTATCCGCACCCCTTAAAGACAAACCATTCCTTTAAAGAGAAAACCTCTTTCCCAATACAAAAGGCATCCCCTCATCACCATCAGTGCTCAACCTTTCCTTCGCGCTCAACACACCCTCCGAACTCAACACCCTCTCATTCTCCACAACACCCTCCGGCCCGTTCCTTCCCGTGCCATTTCCCGCTATCCCATCCGCCCGAACCCTCCGGCCGCCCCTTTGCTCCCTCGCCCTCCGCTTCTCCGCCACCTTCGCCATCTTCTCCAGCAACTCATTCCCTGCATAACACAAGCCCGGATGACGCCCCCGGGCCTCTTTCCTCGCTTTCAGCGGCTCCTCCAGCGAAAGAGGCTCCGTCGTCCCGAAAGCCGCCAGGATCGCAGCAGGGCTGAACGAAGGTGTGTTCACCAGTCCGCCCCCTGCACCCGTATCACTTACGCCCAGGCAATCCAGTGAAGCCGTTACCAGCACCATACACCCTTCGGGGATCGTCCCTTCCATCTCAAAGTCCAGCGCCTCCATATCCTTCCAGTCCGTCACCGCCACATCCTTTACCGCCACGTACTCATAAAATTCACTGCGGAAGTTCAGAGCTGTGACCAGGAACCGCAGCCGGTAGCTGTCTGTGGCCTCTTTTACGGCAGCAGGGATCTTCAGCCCGCTAAGCTTGCCCCATCCGTCCATCTGCACGCGCACCTTTCCCCCGCTGGTCAGCGAGACCGTGGGCCTCACCTTCAGCGCCTCCCTGAGCGGGCTGTTCGCATTGAACTCGAAACCCTCCAGGCAGCTCAGATCACCGTCGTGGAGGTCGCGTGCACCCCGCAGGGCTGTTTTGCTCCTTAAGATACTCTGGTAGACAGCGCTGTTAAAGCGGTTCAC
>NZ_QEAS01000146.1 GCF_003130405.1 Pararcticibacter amylolyticus | reverse complement strand
CTGACTTGGGGGGAAGGACATAGCACAGGTTGCCGAAATCGTCGTACACGTAATAGGTGGACAGGGCTTCGGTGCTCTGGTCGGCTTTGCGGTTCCAGGTGCGCTTGAGCACTACCCGGGCTTCTTTGTCTTTGAACTCCTGGAGCAGGCCGGCTTTGCCGTCGCCTTCTTTCCAGTTTTCGTCCCGGGTCTCGCTGACATAGAGCTGGTTCTGCCCGTAGCTGCCTTCGTCTTTCAGGCTGCGGTTGCCACTGGCGTCGATGCTGACGCCGTATTGTTTTGCCCATCTGCCGTTGCC
>NZ_QEAS01000145.1 GCF_003130405.1 Pararcticibacter amylolyticus | reverse complement strand
TAGTCGGTGGTCTTCTGAAGGCTGTTGTTGTCGTACTGCTGCTTGCGCACCAGCACCCCTGTGGCATCGTAAGTGTAGTTGATGTAACGGCCTGTAGCGGTGGTGATGGTCACTTTCTCCGTCCGTCCCAGGATGTTGTAGCTCAGCGTGGTCCCTTTTTTAGGATCGCCCGTCAGGCTCCCGCTCTGGTCATAGCTGTAGGCAGCAGCAGAGCCGGTCAGGTTCTTTACCCCCAGCGTGCTGCTGCCCCCGTCGCTGAGGCTGCTCAGCCGGTTGCCTTCATAGCTGTATGACAGGTT
>NZ_QEAS01000144.1 GCF_003130405.1 Pararcticibacter amylolyticus | reverse complement strand
GGGTAGACCCGATGGCGGAAGCTTCGGACGCGGTGAGCACGTATCATTATTCGGGGAACAACCCGGTGATGTACAATGACCCGCTGGGGGACAAGAAGCTGGAGGCGCTGCCGCCGCATGGGGGAGGGAATAGTGGTGGAGGGACCATTGATGTGATCAGCATGATGCTGAACTCGGCCTTCGGGGGGAGCTGGACACCGGACGGAGGGTTCAGCTACTTCGGTTCTGAAACGGATGCTCTCTACGAAGGGGCAGAATACATCTCGGCCACAGGCTCATGGGGTGGGTTCTGGGGCATGGCCCGGAC
>NZ_QEAS01000143.1 GCF_003130405.1 Pararcticibacter amylolyticus | reverse complement strand
TTCAAGAGCAGACACTCTGTTGGCCATCTCTTCAAGTACTTCTTCTGATCATGTTAAATATGAGTTATAAGTAGTAAGTTATACGTTATAAGAAACGAGAACTAACTATAGATATAGCCGGAAAAGAAATTAGAGAGTGAATAAGTAAAAGGAAGTAGGAAGACTTACTACTTAGAACTTAAGACTTAAAACTTTCAAAAGATCTTCAGGTGCCTATATCGGCGGTGTCCACCTCTTCCCATTCCGAACAGAGAAGTTAAGCCCGCCAGAGCCGATGGTACTGCGGTAACACGTGGGAGAGTAGGTCG
>NZ_QEAS01000142.1 GCF_003130405.1 Pararcticibacter amylolyticus | reverse complement strand
CCAACGCTACCGTAGAGATCCTCGTAGATGGCGTTAAAGTTGGTGAAGCAAAAGCTGACGGTGACGGCAAATGGGAATATACCTTTGATCCTGCGCTGACCGAAGGCGAGCATGAGATCACTATCAAGGTCACCGATCAGGCAGGAAACACGGGTGCAGAATCCGACCCAATCAAAATTGATGTCGACACTAAGAACCCGGATAAACCTGTGACACCAGACGCTCCGGGTAACGGCGGTCATGTGAACACGACCACGCCGACGATCAAGGGTGTGACAGAACCCAACGCGACCGTAGAGGTCCTGGTAGATGG
>NZ_QEAS01000141.1 GCF_003130405.1 Pararcticibacter amylolyticus | reverse complement strand
GGTTCCAGCTACCTGCAGTCGGTCGACTACCGCTATAACATCCGGGGCCAGCTGACCTCGATCAACAACAGCAGCCTGACGGCTGACGACCGCAACGACGAGAGCAATGATGTGTTCGGTATGGAGGTCCTTTACGACCAGCAGGAAGCCGCCATCGGGAACAGCCCTTATTATAACGGGATGATCTCGGCCGTCAAATGGAAGGTCAAAGACCCCCAGGGGGGCAGTCCCAAAGAGCGGAGCTACCGTTTTGAGTACGACAACCTTCAGCGGCTGAAGAACGCCCTGTACCAGGAGCGCCCCTCAGGCGGCAGCTGGGGGAACG
>NZ_QEAS01000140.1 GCF_003130405.1 Pararcticibacter amylolyticus | reverse complement strand
ACGGATTGGGCCGTGTGATCATGACCGGGCTGTGGAACAATGGCAATACCGCCATAGACCCCGCCGCCCTGAAAGCCCTCGTCTATGCCGCCCCCCAGTACGACAGCCGTACCCCCGGGGCCGACTACCAGATCGTCAGTTACCCCCAGAATTTCAATACCCCCCTGACGGTCAGCTACTACGACAACTATAACATCCCCGGCCTTCCCTCCGGGTACGCCCGGAACGGCAGCCAGATGATCCACAGCCTGCTGACGGCCACCCGTACCGCCGTGCTGAACAACCCCGCCCACATGCTGTGGAGCGTGAACTACTACGACGACGAAGGCCGGGT
>NZ_QEAS01000017.1:139340-139696 GCF_003130405.1 Pararcticibacter amylolyticus | reverse complement strand
TTCCGAACAGAGAAGTTAAGCCCGCCAGAGCCGATGGTACTGCGGTAACACGTGGGAGAGTAGGTCGGTGCCAACCTTTACAAGAGCCCGTTAGTGATAAACTGACGGGCTTTTTTTGTGCCAGAAACGCAGGGATGGCCCGGGCGGGAAAAGCGAACGGGATGGGACAGGCATTGTCCGGAGGACTTCTGCTGGGGGACGTTCATAGATCTTTACACAGCAAAACTTCACCTTTTTCCTGGTCTGGCGATTATCTATAAATCCTGATAGCCCAATAACATGATGTATAATCCTGATTAATTGCTGGTATTACAGACAGGTGACTTAAAGCTGATTGCTGATAGCTGACCGCTTAA
>NZ_QEAS01000017.1:132929-139239 GCF_003130405.1 Pararcticibacter amylolyticus | reverse complement strand
GCGATTAAAGCTGAAACTCCAGCTACCCCAATCTGAATGTCGTTTCCCCATTCTTCGTGTAAACTATTCTTGTTTAGAATCGTTATTGAAGGACGTAGGTTTAAACATTTAAAAAATATATCTTTGCAACTTAATCCGATAAGATGACTAACAGTTTTGGTATACGCAGGGAAGTAATGCAGCATATTGAGAAATATATGTTGGATAATATGAATAATTACCTGAAGTCTATTGATACAATATGGCAGCCAGCAGATTTTCTTCCAGATTCCACTAATGAGAACTTTTTTGAGGAAGTTAAAGAGCTGCGGGAAAGTGCAAAAGGACTTTCCTATGATCTTATTGCGGTACTGATTGGAGATACGATTACGGAAGAGGCTTTGCCCACTTATGAATCCTGGCTGACTATGGTGGAGGGTGTTTCTAAGGAAGAAGAAGGCGGGTGGATGAAGTGGGTGAGACACTGGACTGCAGAGGAGAACCGTCACGGAGATTTGTTAAATAAATATCTCTACTTATCGGGAAGGGTTAATATGCGTCAGTTAGAGATCTCTACACAGTACTTGTTGGCTGACGGATTTGATATTGGGACAGACCAGGATCCTTACAGGAACTTTATATATACAAGTTTTCAGGAACTTGCTACTAATATTTCACATAGAAGAGTGGCAAGCCTGGCGAAAAAGGATGGCGACACACTATTATCTAAAATGTGCGGAGTGATCGCCGCGGATGAAGCCCGTCATGCGAGAGCTTATAAAGACTTTATTGCCCAGATCATTAAAGTCGATCCCAATGAGGTTCTGGTCGCTTTTGAGGACATGATGCGTAAGAAAATCGTAATGCCTGCTCATTTCCTTAGAGAGGTTGGAAAAAAGGCAGGTGAGACGTTCACTCACTTTGCAGATGCGGCTCAGAGGCTCGGGGTTTATACTTCTGTCGATTATGTTGATATTCTAAAGCAGCTTCTGAACGATTGGGAGGTGGAGAGTCTTAAAAGCTTGAATGATACAGGGGAAAAGGCGAGAGATTATCTGATGAAATTGCCGGACCGCTTAATGAGAATTGCAGAGCGAATGAAAAGTAGCCCCGTTGAGTATCATTTTAGCTGGATTCATTCTATGTAGGGATATTACAGGGCAAAGGTTGCCCTGTTGTTTTGGATTCCTGAATTTTAATTTTAAAGACTTATTATTCTTCCGGGGAAGAAGCGTCCTCCTTATAGTGCTCGTTTTGCATAGTGCCTGTTTCCCAGTCGGATGCATTTCCGCTCTCTATGGGATTGGGATTAATGCCATTTCCGTTAGAGTTGCTTATAATGAACTCTTCTGCGGCGAGCGTGTCTTTCTCTGCCTGTGAAAGATCTTCTGTGCTCTTTTTGTTCTCTTCCTTGTCTTTTTCAAACGGATTCATATAGGTAGGATTATTATTGCTTTAACCCTTTTCTTCGGAATTTGTTCGAAAATGAATGAAGAAGGACTTATTGCTGTTGCTGCTGTTCCATCTCCTGGTATTTACGGAAGCTGTTGACCGGGAAATCGGTATGTGCTTTTTCAATGACTATCTCCGGCGTTTCGTCCTGAGAAGGCGGCTCGTCTTCATAAGAAACGGTAACGGAAACTTCCAGCTTATGTTCGGGAAGGCCTTTATAGACTCCCTTAACCGGCGAGCAATCCGAAAAACTCCTACCCACTGCCAGGCGGACATGTGTTTCATTGGCTATGCAGTTATTTGTCGGGTCAAATCCCAGCCAGCCGTAGTTGGGCAGATAGGCTTCTACCCATGCGTGAGTGGCCCCTTCTCCGCGCATTCCGTTTTTATGCGGACAGATATATCCACTTACATATCTCGCGGGGATATTTATCAGGCGCAGCATTACCAGCAGGATATGAGCGAAATCCTGACATACGCCGGCTTTTAATTGCCAGATGGTATCAAGGGTCGTTTCAACTGTTGTAATGCCAGGTATGTAGTTGAAATTTTCATACACGTACTTGCAGTAATGCAGGGCTGTCTGGTAAGGTGTCTCTGCCGACAAATGTTCCCGGGATACTATTTCTTTGAGTTCCTCCAGACCTTCAAATGGCTCCTGTTTCAGATAGTCTATGAACGGTATATTGTTCTGAACTTTTAACAGATCCTGCCACTGGTGTGAGGGGAATATATCATCTTCAGGCAGAGGCTTGCTTTTAGTGGTGACGATCACTCTTGAAACGATGCTTAGTTCCGGATGGGGAGCGCTGTAGGTGAAATTCCCTACACGGTTTCCGTAATAGTCTTCATAAATATCCACTACAGGGTCCCCGCTTATTTTCAGGTCGTGTTTCTGCACTTCCTGGTACTGGTCGGTAACCGGAAACAGAATAATCTGGTTTGCGCTGTCACTGACCAGACCCTGGTAGGTATATTTTGTGATATGTTTGATTTTAAACTCGGGCATGTGTGTTGCAATTTATGTTTAAGAATACGCAAAATATTGTGCATTCAAGGTATTGCCGATGCTGTAAAGTTCTTTTTTTATCTGCGCGAGATAGGGATGAAGTCCCTGCTGGGTGATTGACTCTACAGTGCTGTACTGGATCATACTCTGAAGCCGTCCTATTATAAACGACAGTTCCTTAAAATCCAATATGTTCTTGTTGGCTTTGAGTCTCTCGAAATAGCGGTAGATATTATTGACGGAGTAGAGCACTGATCTTGGAAAGTCATTGTTAAGTACAACAAGATCTACCACGTTCTCAATATCAAAACCTCTGCGATAGGTTTTAAAATATAAATCGTAGGCCCCGAGTGACAGCAGAAGATATTTAAGATAGGATGTGCCTGAAAGTAAGTCGGGGTTATTTTGGTTATTTTCGGGCTTTATATCCAGGATATCCGCTGACTGGATGCTACGCTCCAGATACTTCCCGATGTTCATAAAACTTCTTCCTTCTCCTCGTACCATGGTTATTTCAGCTATTCCATAATAGAGCATCACCTGTCTGATCAATTCATCGAGAACTGAGGTCGGATCGTCTCTTTTCAGCGAATGGATAAGTCTTTGATCTTTTACCAGGTGATAATATTCGTTGAGGCACTGCCATAAGTCTTTAGGAATATGATCCTGGACACTGCGTGCATTTTCGCGTGCCAGTGTGATGATGTTTACAATTGAATTCTGATTGTCTTTCCCGGAAAACATGTACAGCAGTACTTCCCGGCTGTTATATTCTATTGCCCGGAGAAGGTCTTCTTCAAGCCCGCTATAGATCTTCATTACAGGAGCCCAGGAGAATGGCTGAAGAGAGTCCTGCGACGATGCGTAATGTATTTTTAACATTCTGAGGATGCCGTCGCTGCGTTCCACGTAACGGCTTAACCAATATAAGTTTGCTGCAACCCTGCTTAACATGTACAGTTTTTTTCTATTTCAAATGAATTTATGATGCGAGTACCCAGGTGTCTTTACTTCCTCCGCCCTGCGAACTGTTAACGATTAAGGATCCTTCCTTGAGGGCAACCCGCGTTAATCCGCCCGGAACAATTTCAATACCGTCAGGTCCGCACAATGCGAAAGGTCGTAAGTCTATCCTCCGGGGATGAAGCTGGCTGTCGAGGAAACATGGTGCAGCAGATAGGCTGATGGTAGGCTGTGCGATGTATTGACGGGGATCTTTTTCAATTTCGGATTTGTAATCTTCAATTTCTTTCTGATCTGCCGTATGTCCCATCAGCATTCCATAGCCGCCGCTTCCATTGGTTTTCTTAATAACCATTTTGCTGATATTTGAAAAGACATATTCTTTCTGTTCGGTATCTCCGAGCTGATAGGTCGGCACGTTTTTCAGCAGGGGTTCTTCATTGAGGTAGTACTTGATCATTTGGGGTACATAGGTGTAAATGGCCTTGTCGTCTGCCACACCATTGCCCACAGCGTTCACTATTGCGACATTTCCCTTACGGTAAGCACTCATAATGCCCGCTACTCCCAGGATGCTCTGGGGGTTAAAAGTGAGCGGGTCGAGATATTCATCATCCACCCTCCTGTAGATTACGTCTACCTGCTGGCGGCCATTGGTGGTCTTCATGTAAACTTTATGGTTCTCAACCAGCAGATCGCGGCCTTCCACCAGTTCAACGCCCATCAGGCGCGCGAGTGTGGTGTGTTCGAAATATGCTGAATTGTAGATACCCGGGCTTAACAGAACAATGGTAGGATTAGAGATCTGCCGGGGGGATATCGCCAGTAAGTTTCGATAGAGAATTTCCGGGTATTGGGTGACACTTCTTACCTGACACTGCGGAAGCAGGTCTGGAAACAGACGTTTGGTTATTTCCCTGTTCTCAAGCATGTAGCTTACTCCTGAAGGGGTGCGCAAGTTATCCTCCAGCACGTAGAAGGAGCCATCGTAGTCCCGGATCAGGTCGATACCGGCGATATGAACATAGATGTCGTGAGGAACCTTTACCTGATACATTTCCCGGAGGAAGTGAGGACACGAGGTGATCATTTCAATGGGAATGACTCCGTCCTTCACTATAAACATATTGCTGTATATGTCTTTCAGGAATATATTGAGCGCCTTCAGTCGCTGTTTTATGCCTTTTTCTATCAATTCCCAGTCCTGGGCTGTTATTATACGTGGAATAATATCGAAGGGGAAGATTTTTTCGATTCCTTCCCCGCTGTTATATACGGTGAAAGTTATTCCCTGCGTCATAAATAGCTTTCTTGCAAGCTCTTCCTTTTTATTAAGCTCTTCCAGGGATTCTGATGAAAGATAATTGATTATTTTCTGATAAGGCGAGCGGATTTTGCAATCTGAATTAAACATTTCATCCCAGGTTGATGGTTCTGGTAGGTATTTGCTTAGAAAATTTAATTCATTCATATTTTTTTAAATCTTTTTTATAAAAATATTAAATTATTAATTGGTTTTTAATTAAAAATATAAAAAAAATAGAAAAGTGTATTCTTTTTTGGTTGAGTTTTGGGAGGGGTTTGGCAGAAGGTAAGTGTAATAGGAAGTGGATGTTGGCTGGAAGAATAGATTAATAGAGGTTGTACAAGAACGAACCTGATTTTTCAGGCTCTTTCTTGTACTGAAGTTAAAACATCCGTTATTATCTTACATGCTTTGCGGATTTCTTCTTCGCTGACGATAAGAGGCGGAGCTATTCTTATCGCTGTGTCGCAATGAAGGAACCAGTCGACTATTACACCGTTTTCAACACACTTCCTGCTCACTTCTTCTACCTGCTGAAAAGTATCGAGCTGAATGCATAGCATTAAACCTTTCCCCCGGATTTCCCTTATTGAAGGATGAACCAGAAGATTGCGAAGCAAAGCTTCTTTCTTATCAACGTCAGCCATCAGGTTTTCGTCAATGATGGTTTGCAATGTAGCCAGGCCTGCGGCACAGCTGACAGGGTGGCCGCCGAATGTCGTAATATGGCCCAGGATCGGGTTGTCTTTGAGGCAGTTCATCACTTCCTGCGAGGCAATGAAAGCACCAACAGGCATTCCGCCGCCGATACCCTTGGCAAGAAGCAGAATATCAGGCTGCATTCCGAAATGCTCAAACGCGAACAGTTTGCCGGTGCGTCCGAATCCCGTTTGTATTTCATCAAATATCAAAAGTGTGCCGGTCTCGTCACAGCGTTTTCTCAAGGCCTGCATGTAGTCATTACTGGCTACTCTTACGCCTGCCTCCCCCTGGATACTTTCGAGAATTACACAGGCTGTTTCGGAATCAATGAGCTCCAGATCAGTCGTTTGGTTATAGTGGATAAAATGCACATCGGGAAGAAGCGGACGGTATGCCTGCTTGTAGTATTCATTGCCCATCACGCTGAGAGCCCCGTGTGTGCTTCCGTGGTAGGCATGGTGGCAGGAAATGATCTTGCTTCTTCCGGTAAACCGTTTTGCAAGTTTTATCGCCCCTTCTGTAGCCTCGGCTCCAGAATTTACAAAGTACACGGAGTCAAGGCCGGCGGGCAGTACTGAAACAAGTTTCTCTGCAAAGAGCACCTGAGGAGCCTGCACATATTCGCCATAAACAGCCACGTGCATATATCGGTCGGCCTGCTCTTTTACGGCCTGCACTACAGCAGGGTGGCAATGGCCTACATTGCTGACCGCGAAGCCCGAAACGAAGTCCATATAGGCTTTGCCTTCAGGGTCGTAGAGATAAATCCCTTTGGCCCGGTCTACCTGGAGAAGCCGGGGAGTGGAGGATGTTTGTGCGTTATTGAGGAGGAATAATTGCCGGAGGCTTATCATTCCGCAAAAATACAAAAGCCTCCGCAATAGAGGAGGCTGTATATA
>NZ_QEAS01000017.1:126222-132896 GCF_003130405.1 Pararcticibacter amylolyticus | reverse complement strand
GGTTGCTCTCTGCGTTCACGGAGCTGATTGATGAGTCTTTCTCTGAACTCACGTTCTGCCGGGTATAGCTTGTCGACTTTTTGCTGGGGAAGAACTTCCAGAAATTCTTTCTTGTAGCGTTTTTTTATGTCGAGGAGCTTAGCTTCAAACTTCAGTTCGTCGGGAGGAGAGCCTGTATCTTGCTGAGACATTCTCGCCTGGCGTCTTTCCCTGAATATCTGGTTCATTTCCTTCTGATAATTGTTGTATACCGGCCAGAACTTTTGAGCTTCGTCCGGACTTAATTCAAGTTTTTGTGTCAAGAATTCAATTTTAAGCGCTTCTACCCGGTTAGGTCCGCGTTGGGCCATCGCTGGTGAACCAAGGGAAATCAACAGGTATAAGAAAGCGCCTCCAATCAGTTTGTTCATCATTTTATTATTTTATAATGTCGTTTCAAGATATTGTTCGATCTCCTGATCCGACAAGTCGGTTCCTTTATAAGATGCAGTACTTGCTCCCAGATTATCCATTATGACCGGAGTGTCGCCCGTGTCACTGTGGACCTGAAGATAATTTACAATTTCGTCTTCCGGAATTCCGGATAACTTTGATTCAATGCTGTTTGTCTTAATATTGAAAAACAGGATCGTTGCGGCTGCGATAACAATACACGCCGCGGCTGCATATCTTACCCCAGGCAGAATTAATTTACGAATGCCTTTTTCTTCTTTATTCTCTGCATGTACCGTTTTGCTGTTAATAGCCTGCTGAAGATGTGAGAAATACCCTTCAGGAACACCGAAGCCGCTATCAGCTGTTATTTCTGGTAAGTTCCCGATCTTCGTAAGCGAAGCAGTTTGTTCAGCCAGAGTTTCAAAGTATCCTTCTGGTATCTGAAAGCCTCCGTTATCCTGCTTTAAGCGGTCGAGCCGGGCGACGCTGCTCAGATGGGAGTGCAAATCAGTAAAATAGTTATCGGGAACTGTAAATGGATTATCCTTTCCCAAAGCTGCTAATACCGGTGCTTCTTTTTCCCAATCTTCATTTGCCTTGTTCAATTCCATATAAATCTAGATGTGGTAAATGACGGAAGGTTTAATCATTGCTGGTTAAATAATCCTCAATTTTTTTCACTGCGAAATGAAATGATGCTTTGAGTCCTCCTACGCTTGTGCCGAGTATTTCAGATATCTCCTCATATTTCAAATCGTCAAAATACTTCATATTAAATACGAGCCTCTGCTTTTCCGGGAGAGTCAGCAATGCCTGCTGGAGCTTCATTTGTGCACGGTCACCGTTGAAATATGAGCCCTCTGCCAGTGAGTCAGCGAGATCATAGGCTACCTCATCCAGCGGGATATTGTTCTGGTGTTTTTTCTTGTTTAAGAAAGTGAGGCATTCATTGGTTGCAATACGGTACAACCAGGTGTACAACTGTGAGTTATTACGGAAGTTGCCGAGGCTTTTCCACACCTTAATAAAAACGTCCTGGGCAATATCGTCGGCATCGTCGTGATCAATCACAAGCCTTCTGATGTGCCAGTATATTTTTTGCTGGTATTTTCTTAATAGTAAGTTGAAGGCCTCGCTTCGGGTCCGTTCGTCGGCAAATTTTAAAAGTATTTCAGAGTCTTCAACTTGCGCCATATATGTGTTGCTGCCATTTTTACATTTAGTTCGGCGGATTATTACTCAGGGTAAGACTGCCGGAGCTATAAAAGGTTTAACTGCTCTGTTCTCTTAAAAACGCGATAGTTTCCATGCAAACATGATGCAGGTGATCAGGCATTTTGTCGTCCGTCCAGGGATGTTTTGCTCCAAAAACGTGGTCAGCATCGGGCACTAACAGCAGCTGTGCCTGTTCCTGCTGCCGGTTTAATTCCTCTGCCTGCTGAACCGGAATGCTGCTGTCTGCATCTCCATGCACAATGAGCCAGGGCTTCCTGATGGTTCTTGCAGCATTCAGAACATTTAACCTTTCTGAATGATGATTCAGGTCATCCAGTAAACCGATATCTATGGGCATTTGCTGATTCGTTCGCTTGTTTTCAAAATAGAGCACACCATCTTTACGCCAGCTTTCTTCCTGCTCATTGCTCCACAGGCTCCTGAAATTGCCTACAGCTGCCCATGTAACCAGTTTATCGACCCTCTTATCCTCTGCTGTTTGTATGATGCTTATTCCTCCGCCCAGACTATGCCCGATAAGGAAAATTTCGCCGGGGGGCGGAAAGTCTTCTCCGCTTAGGGCACGCGTGATCACCTGGTCGAGATCGAAAAGCTCTTTGGTGAATGTATTTGCACTAAATGCGTCAAGATCATCAAAGGTATCTTTCCCGCCCTGGCTGATGCCTGCATGGGAGAAGTTGAATTTGAGGAAGCGGAATCCTTCTCCGGCGAATAAACCGGCAGTCAGATGGTGCGTCCCCCAGTCTTTAAACCCTTTGAATCCGTGGACAAAAATTACAAGAGGGAAGCTTCCGGCGTCTTCGGGACTGGTTATATCGGCATGAATGGGGCGTCCTGAAGCTCCTTGTATAGTAAATTCTATTTTATTCATTGAGTTTGATGATTATGCCCGGATGCTAAACTAATGCTTTTTTGTATATAGATTTAACAATCGCAGCAGAACATAGTTTGAATCATGGTAAGGAGTGTTTGTTTAAAAACAACTTGCTGTGTCATATGATCTTCCTGTTTATTTATAAAAAGTCTAAATACCGCTGTTTGACAAAGGAATGACAGCGGTATTGAGCCCTATTGATACCTTTGTTGTGTTTTTTTATAAAAGATATTCAGCAGTTGAAACAGTTAAAAGTTTTAGCATTTACTCATCAGCAGATAGATTTAAAGGATTTAGGGAAGTTTGTGATCTGCAACCAAACGCTGTCCGTCAGATTAAATTCTGTCCGGGAGAAATTTGACATACCTGAAATCTTTTATATTGGCACCTGTAACAGGGTTGAGTTTGTTTTTTGTGCTTCCGTTACAGTAACGCCGGGTTTTGTAAAAGACTTTATCCAGACATTAGATTTCTGTATTCAGGACGAAAAGCTTGACGACTTCGTAAGCAAAGTGAAGGTATATGAGGATGTCGAAGCCTTTAACCACTTACTTCGGGTTTCCTGTTCGCTTGAAAGTCTTGTAGTTGGCGAAAAGGAAATTCTGGCCCAGGTGAGGAAGGGATACGAGACTTGCCGGGCGGCTGGTTTTACAGGCGATTATATGCGCTTGTTTATGAGCCATGTTGTAAAAACTGCTAAGGAGGTGTACACGGATACCAAGATATCTAAAAACCCTGTTTCGGTAGTTTCGCTGGCATACAGGAAGCTCCGCGATTTGAATATGTGTTCCAATTCCAGGATCCTGATTATCGGCGCCGGCGAAACCAATAAGAATATCTCAAAATACCTTCAGAAACATAAATTCTCGAATTTCGCAATATTTAACCGTACTTTATCAAAAGCGCAGGAACTTGCAAAAGATTTGAATGGAGAGGCGTTTGGCATTGAGGATCTGAAGAACTATAAGAAGGGATTTGATGTGATCATAACCTGTACGAGTTGTGTAGAGCCGATAATCACCAACGAAATCTATCAATCCCTTTTAAACGGAGAAACAAATAAGAAAGTAATAGTTGATCTTGCAATCCCTAATGATACGGATCAGGAGGTGCTTGAGAAGAACCCTGTTCATTTTATAGAAGTAAGGAGTCTTCAGGAAGTTGCAAATCAGAACATGCAGGAGCGGTACCAGGAACTGGTGCACGCCGAACATATAATAGAACAGAATATTAACGAATTCAAACCTATTCTAAAGCAGCGTCGTATTGAGCTTGCTATGCGGGAAGTTCCTCTCAAAATCAAGGAGATCCGGCATGTAGCGGTTAATTCTGTTTTTGCCGACGATATTCAACAACTCGACAGTAATTCAAAAGAGGTGCTCGAGCGGATCATTAACTATATGGAGAAGAAGTATATCAGCGTTCCAATGGTAATGGCCAAAGAAATCCTGGTAAATAACAGTTAACCTCTTTTCATACTGCGGCAATCGGTAGAAGTCGTTATTTTTGCAAAAAAGGTTAAATTTTATTGTGGATAGAAAAGTCATTATAGGTACACGGGGAAGCGAGCTGGCTCTTTGGCAGGCTAATCATATTAAAGACAGGCTTGCCGGTATAGGTGTAGATTCGGAGTTAAAAATCATTAAGACGCAAGGGGATAAAATACTCAACTTAAGGCTTGATAAGCTCGAAGGAAAAGGCTTTTTTACTAAAGAACTTGAGGAAGGACTGCTGAATAACAGTATTGATGTTGCAGTTCATTCGCATAAAGACCTGCCAACCCAAAATCCGGAAGGCCTTATTATCGCTGCTGTTTCTGAACGGGAAGACCCGGGAGAGTTATTGTTAATTCTCAAGGATTGTGTAGACTTTAAACAGAAGTTATCTGTGAAGTACGGGGGAATGGTGGGAACATCATCTAACCGCCGCAAAGCTCAGCTACTCGCTTTAAGGCCAGACCTTGAGATCGAAAATCTTCGCGGAAATGTTCCTACGCGGATCCAGAAGCTCAGAGACGAAGATTACGATGCCATTATCCTGGCAAAAGCCGGCGTAGAGCGCCTGGGAATAGATCTGAGTGAGTTTTATGTTGAAGAACTGGAACCAGTGGAGTTTGTTCCTGCACCTGCACAGGGGGTTCTTGCAATCCAGATAAGAGAAACAGATTCGCACCTGTATAATGTTCTTCAGGAGCTTCATAATGAAGAGGTAGCTGAGGTTGTTTCGGTTGAGAGAAGGGTGCTTAAATTGTTCAATGGAGGATGCCACATGCCCTTGGGCTGCTATTGCCGGAAGGAGGAGGGGCGTTACCAGGTTTGGACCTCTAAAGCGTCTGACGATAACCTGTTCCCTGACAGATTGTTCCTGGAGTCGGAAACGACAGTGGGGCTGGCTGAAAGGATTGTGTCTAAATTCTCTGCCGACAGGAAATTTCCTTCGAAGGTTTTTATTACCCGTGATATTCCGGAGTCGAGTTATTTTAAGCGTGCGATGGACAATCACGGTATAAAGATTGAATCACGTTCACTGATCCGTACTTTTCCCATTATTAATAAGCTCGACCCTTATATTTTGAGGGACATTGACTGGATATTTTTCAGCAGTAAGAACGCTATTGAATACTTCTTTAAATTGGATCCGCAGATCGGAAAAAAGACACAATTGGGTGTGCTTGGACGTGCTTCGGAAGAGACGTTACGGCGTTTTGGCCGGGTGCCTGATTTTAACGGGGAAGAGGAAGGAATAGATACAACTGAAATTGCAAAGGAGTTTGCTGCTATTGCCAGTGGGACAACGGTATTGTTCCCAGGGGCTAAGGGTTCGCTCCGGACTATTCAGCAGATGCTTTCTGTGCAGACCAGGATTATTGATCTACCTGTTTATGAAACGGTTATTGAGGAGAATGTGGAGCAGTCGTATGCCGACGTACTGATCTTTACAAGTCCCTCAAATGTGGAAGCATATTTTGCCGACAATCTTCTTGAGCCGGGCCAGAAAGTGGTTTGTATCGGAAGATCTACCGGAAAGAAATTTGATGAGATGGGTGTCAGGTATACTTTGCCTTATTCTCCTGATGAGATCGGGCTGGCCGAAGCGGTCTTCGGACTGTAAAGCTGAACGTGATCTGTACGCTCATTTTTTAAAAGAATAATGATGTTACAAAGACCCAGAAGAAACCGCAAAAGCGAAGTTATTCGCGAGATGGTTAAAGAGACGCACCTGACAGCGTCTAATCTTATCCTGCCGCTGATCATTGTGGAAGGCGATAATAAGAAAGTGGAGGTTGCTTCCATGCCGGGGGTGTACCGGCTATCAATTGATAACCTTCTGCGTGAAGTGGAAAGCTGCCTTAACCTCGGCCTGAAGGCTTTTGATTTGTTTCCAAACATTGATGAGGCTCTGAAGGATAAATATGCTACGATCAGTTATCATGAGGAGTGCTTGTATCTGCGGGCTATCCGTGCGATTAAGAACCGCTTTCCTGAAGCTTGTGTGGTGACTGATGTTGCGATGGATCCTTACAGCAGCGACGGCCACGATGGTGTTGTTGAAAACGGCGAAATCCTGAACGATGAAACCCTTGAAGTTCTGGGCAAAATGGCCCTGGCCCATGCCCGGTCTGGTGCAGATATTATTGCTCCGTCGGACATGATGGACGGTCGGGTAGGATACATCCGTAACATATTAGACAGTAATGGGTTTACAAATGTGTCTATCATGTCATACTGCGCTAAGTATGCCAGTGCTTTCTATGGTCCGTTCAGAGATGCTCTTGATTCTGCTCCTAAGTTCGGAGATAAAAAAACGTATCAGATGAATCCTGCAAACCAGCGTGAAGCGCTGATAGAGGCAACGTTGGATGAGCAGGAAGGTGCAGATTTCCTGATGGTAAAACCGGCACTTGGATATCTTGACGTAATCAAGCTTTTAAATGACAACACTCATCTCCCTATCGCTGCCTATAATGTTAGCGGAGAGTATGCTATGGTTAAAGCTGCTGTTCAGAACGGGTGGCTGGATGAACGCCGTACTATCACGGAAGTACTGACAAGCATACGCCGCGCCGGCGCAACTGCGATATTAAGCTATCATGCTAAGGAAGTGCTGGCAAATAAGTGGATTTAGAAGG
>NZ_QEAS01000017.1:116493-126192 GCF_003130405.1 Pararcticibacter amylolyticus | reverse complement strand
GGGGGAGAGAAGTTGAAAAGTGGAGCGGTAAGAAGTGGAGGCAGGATTTGCTGATAAAGAAAAACTTGCTCAAAGTATAAAAAGCGGTGGCGTAAGACGCCATGTGAAAATCTGATAGCTGATTTTTTGACAGCTATAGCTAAAAGCGATAAAATGAACGATATATCACGGAAACAGTCGGCCCGGTTATTTGAAAAAGCTCAGAAGTATTTTCCCGGAGGTGTTAATTCGCCGGTTAGGGCATTCAAATCGGTTTATGGAACTCCGCTGTTTATAGAAAGAGGCGACGGCTGCTTCCTTTGGGATGCTGACGGAAATAAGTTTATTGATTTTTGCTGTTCATGGGGGCCGCTGATCCTTGGACATAATCATCCTACGGTGAGAGGGCAGGTAGAGGATGTTCTTGGTAAAGGAATGAGTTTCGGAGCGCCTACAGCTCTTGAAAATGAACTTGCTGAGCTGATCCTGAAGAATAATAAGAAAATTGAGAAACTGCGTTTTGTCAGTTCGGGTACAGAGGCAGTAATGTCGGCTATCAGGCTTGCCAGGGGATATACAGGACGTGATAAGATCGTGAAGTTTGATGGCTGTTATCATGGACATTCTGATTCAATGCTTGTAAAGGCAGGATCGGGGCTGGTAACATTTGGTGAAACTTCTTCAGCTGGAGTTCCGAAGAGCTTTGCTGATGAGACGATTGTTATACCTCTTCATGATAAGGTGGCGCTGGAAGAAGCATTTAAGCAATTTCCAGACGAGATAGCGGCTGTGATCATAGAAGGAGTTCCTGCCAATAACGGCCTTCTTATCCAGGATAAGGAATATATACAATACCTGCGGGAGATAACTCAGTCGTACGGCAGTCTTCTGATCTTTGATGAGGTGATCACCGGATTTCGCCTGGGTTTTGAGGGGGCCGCAGGATATTATGGCGTCAGCCCTGATATTATCACCTATGGGAAGATCATAGGAGGTGGTATGCCGGTTGGTGCTTACGGCGCTTCTGCAGCTATTATGAAAAATATCTCTCCTGACGGTGCTGTTTACCAGGCTGGTACTCTGTCTGGTAATCCCGTTGCGATGGCTGCGGGAATAGGGCAGCTGTCTGAATTGCTTCGCCCCGGCTTTTATGATGAACTGAATGCAAAAACACAAGCTTTCGTATCGGCAATAGAACAATATATACAAGATAAGGGTTACCGTGTGAAGGTGTCCTTTATCGGGTCTTTGTTCTGGTTTGCGTTTACAGATAAGGATATTAAAAAAGCAGAGGAGATTGATCCTGCCAGTATGGACTTTTTTAAAGAGTTTCACCGTGAGCTGCTGAACAGGGGAATATATCTTGGGCCGTCGGGATATGAAGTTGGCTTTATATCTGCTGCGCATACTCCTGAAGTTCTTGAGAACGCAAAAAGAGCTATATTTGAAAGCCTGGATATTGTGAAGCCCTAATATAAACTGTTATGCATAAGTCTCTTCTCATATTTTATGCTCTTATTTTATATGCTCTGGCAGAATTAATTTGGTGGGGGGTATTGCTTATAGAAGTGCGTCCCGAGCGTAAGGGTATGATCCTGGGAGAGGGTGCAGTGTTCATTCTGCTTTTCCTCACAGGGGCTTATTATTTGCATAAAACGCTTAAGAAAGAGCGGAAACTTCGTGAACAGCAGAAGAACTTCCTTCTTTCGGTGACTCACGAGCTGAAGTCTCCGCTGGCTTCTATCAAGCTGTATCTGCAAACCATCCTTAAAAGGGACTTGAATAAAGCGCAGACCCATACATTTTTGAATAATTCCTTAAAAGATATTGAGAGGCTGGACGATCTTGTTGAGAACATGCTGATCGCTACCAGGATAGAGAATCACTCCTATACTTTTCCAAAAGAGAACTTTAATTTTTCTGAGCTGGTTGAAAAAGTGGCTGAGAGGTTGCAGATCCACACGTGCAGTACACAGATCATTAAGACTGAGGTTGAGCCCGAAATATTTGTTACGGGTGATAAGTTTGCTTTGACTCTTGTGGTCTCTAATCTTATTGAAAACGCCGTTAAATATTCTCCCCCATGTGAG
Source organism: Pararcticibacter amylolyticus (assembly GCF_003130405.1). Taxonomy (GTDB): domain Bacteria; phylum Bacteroidota; class Bacteroidia; order Sphingobacteriales; family Sphingobacteriaceae; genus Arcticibacter; species Arcticibacter amylolyticus. Next base: position 124,123 of record NZ_QEAS01000017.1, on the reverse strand, counting down.
GAGATAAAGGCGAAAGTGTCTAAAAAAGACGATGTGATCACTTTTGAGGTAGCTGATAAGGGCATTGGTATCAGAGATGAAGAGAAAATCCGCATCTTTGAGAAATTTTACCGTGTGGGAAGTGAGGATACACGGAAGACGAAAGGTACAGGATTAGGGCTCTATATTGTAAAACAGGTGCTCGATAAACATCGTGCGCAGATAAAAGTTAAAAATAACCGGCCGGCCGGAAGCATTTTTGAAGTAAGCTTTAGCACAAATGGCAACTAAACAACGTATTTTATTGGTTGAAGATGAAGAACATCTTCTCGAAGCAATTAAGCTGAACCTTGAACTTGAAGGTTACAAGGTAACTACTGCAACAGACGGAAAGAAAGCTCTTCGCATATTTAAAGAGGAGCGGTTTAACCTCATCGTTCTGGATGTTATGCTCCCTGAAATCGATGGTTTCCAGGTTGCTGAGACGATCAGGCTCGAAAATACCGAGGTTCCGATCATGTTCCTGACAGCGAAGAATACCAGCGAGGATCGTGTTACCGGACTGAAGAAGGGAGCTGATGACTACCTGGTGAAGCCTTTCAACCTGGAAGAGCTGATCCTGAGGGTGAATAACCTTGTTAAAAGGGGGCTTTCAGGAGAGGAAAAAAAGGAGCTGAATACCTATAAGATCGGTGGAAAAACGATCTATTTTAATTCTTTTGAACTGCGTAATGAGGACGGTTCTGTAACTCCTCTTACAAAGAAAGAAACCATGCTCCTGAAGCTTCTTATCGAACGGAGGAATGATGCTGTTTCGCGGGAGCAAATTCTGGAGACCGTGTGGAATTACGATGTGTATCCGTCTACCAGGACAATCGACAATTTCATTCTTACCTTCAGAAAGTACTTTGAACCGGATCAGAAGAACCCGATCTATTTTCACTCTATCAGGGGAGTAGGGTACAAGTTTACCGATTCTCAATAGATAATGATTAGTACAAAGGTGCGTTTTGCTGTTCTTGCACTCGTAGCGGTCCTGCTCATATGGGCGCTTTATGAAAAGTCGTATGAAGGGGCTGCGCTCGCAGGATTGGGTATCGTTCTTCTGGTAAGAGGTTATTTTAAGGACGGAACGGTCGTGCTGGCAGCAAAGGCGTTCAGGAACAAGGACTACCAGAAAGCAGAAACGTTGTTGAAAGAAGTGCCGAATCCCGACTATCTGAGAAAAAAGCGCAGAGGATATTACGAGTTCATCTATGGGAATATAGAACTTCAAAAGCAGAATTACGCGGAAGCTGAAACTCATTTTCAAATCGCCAGCCGTTTCCCTCTTGCTTCCGAAAATGACAAGGGGATCATTCTTGTCCATCTTGCGAATATCAATCTAAGGAAGAAGGAATACCAAAGGGTGAGAGCCTATGTTGAAAGGGCTAAAGAACTTAAGATCAGTACCCGCATTCAGGGAATTATACAAAAAATTGAAAAAGAAATACCAGGAGCATAGTGAGTAACAATCAGAAAGAATCTTTATTTGTAAGGGCAGCATTTTCGCAGCCGACAGAGCGTCCCCCAGTATGGATGATGCGTCAGGCAGGTCGTTTTATGAAGGAATACTGGGATATAAAAAACAGGTATTCATTTCTCGAAATGTGTAAAACTCCGGAAATTGCTGCTGATGTGACGATGCTGCCGGTTGATTTACTGGGAATAGATGCTGCTATACTCTTTTCTGATATACTGGTTACTGCCGAAGCGATGGGGGGAGATTTGAGCTTTACCCAGGGGGTCGGCCCCCGTTTCTCTAATCCGGTAAGGAACAGTGCGGATGTCGACAAGCTGGAAACCGATGTGATGGACAGGCTGAAGTACGTGGCCGACGCTATTGTGGTGATCCAGCAAAGGCTGAACGGACTCATTCCATTGATCGGGTTCGCCGGTGCTCCTTTTACTGTAATGAGTTATCTGGTGGAAGGAGGTTCTTCGAAAGATTTCAAACTGACCAAGCTGATGCTGCATAATGAGCCGGAACTGGCTCACCGTCTTCTGTCAAAAATTGCTGATGTAACTACTGCCTATCTGAACCTTCAGATAGATGCCGGAGTAAATGCTGTTCAGATATTTGATAGCTGGGCCGGTGCTCTTTCATGGGACGATTATCAGGAGTTTTCGCATTCCTATATTGCCAGGATTATTTCAGGATTGAAGCGTAAGGATATCCCTGTAATCTCTTTTTGCAAGGGAAGTTCGGTGTTTGCTCCGCTTATGGCGCAGACGAAGCCGGATGTTATTTCAGTTGACTGGAATGCTGATCTGCTCTCGGTAAAGAAGAGTCTTCCTTCCGGAATTGCAGTTCAGGGAAATCTTGACCCTCACATTCTGTATGCGGATAAAAAAGTGATCAGGGAAAGGATCCTGAGGTTATATGAAAAGATGAAAGATGAACCAGGGTTTATTTTTAATCTTGGACATGGAATAATGCCTGACATTCCTTTTGACCATGTTAAGTATGCCGTTGAGGTGATAAAGAATGAACTTAAAAAGGCGTAGGTAAGTGCTGTATCTGTATGTAAAATCTATACATATCATTTTCGTCGTCTGCTGGATGGCCGGGATTTTTTATATCGTCAGGTTGTTTATTTATCATATAGAGGCAAAAGACAAGACTGAGGAGGAGCGCAGGATCCTCTTTCCGCAATTTCAACTGATGGAGAGCCGGCTATGGAATGTGATTACCATGCCCGCTATGGTTCTTTCCGTTTTGGCGGGAGTCGGAATGCTTTACCTTAATCCCTATCTTTTACGAACAGACTGGATGCTTGTGAAACTGGCTTTTGTTGTGGGACTGCTGGTTTATCATTTTACCTGCCAGCGGGTGATGCTTCAGTTGCGGCGCGGGATTTTTGCATGGACTTCTATGCAGCTTCGTATATGGAATGAGGTTGCTACGATCCTGCTGGTGGCCATCGTGTTTGTTGTGGTGCTGAAGAATGCACTGGACTGGATTTACGGGCTTATCGGCTTGTTTCTCTTTATTTTCGTAATTATGCTTGCTGTAAAGATCTACAAGTATTACCGGCTGAAGAAATAGTATAAGGGATTGATTGGGTGGGATTGGCGCATAAGAAATTTATCTTAGTTGTTAAACAGAGAATGAAAAAAATTATTCTGGCTTTTTTGTGTATCGTCTCCGGGCTTTCAGGAAAAGCTCAGCTGCCAAATGACAGTCTCGAATACCGGTTAAGGCCGGACAGTGCCCGTACGGGAGCCTTATATTTAAGTATTCATAATTTCAATTTCCTCAGGAATTATGAGTTTTTTAATGATTTTCAGGATGGCTACACCTTGTACGGAACCCAGCTCGAACCACAACTGGCTTATTATGCGCATCCTAAATTATTGCTGACAGCGGGTGTACATCTGAGGAAAGATTTCGGCGGACGCGGGATTTACCGTACATACCCGTTGTTCAGCGTGAAGTATCAAAGTGGTAATAGCGCATTAATAAACGGGGTACTGGAGGGTAACGTACAGCACAGGCTGATTGAGCCCTTATATGATGTTGAACGAAAGATTACCAATCCGGTGGAGTACGGCACCCAGTTCATTGTGAATAAAAAGTCTTTATTTCTGGATGCTTTTATCAATTGGAATAATATGATCTATAAGCCTTCCGGAGAACAGGAACAAATCTTTGCTGGCTTATCGTCCGATATCACCATAAAGCAGACTTCTAAATGGAGATTTTCTGTGCCGCTGCAGGTAATGGTTTTTCACCAGGGCGGACAGATCGATACACTGGATAAACCCTTAAAGACCTACCTGAACGGTGCCGTAGGTTTTAAGCTGAAGTATTATACGGAAGGTCTTATTAAATCGGTAAGCACTGAAAACTATCTTGTTGGATTTAATGATAACTCGGGAGTTCAGCAATTGCCCTATAAGAAAGGAAATGCGTTTTATCTGAATGCCGGGGTTGAAAGCCGCCTTGGTAACCTGATCCTGTCTTACTGGAACGGAAATAAATACATTGCGTCTGCGGGGATGCCGCTTTTTCAGTCGGTTTCTTATAAGCTTGGAGAGGAAGGGTATGCCGAAAAGAAGCGGGAACTGTTAATTGTGCGCTATGCTTATCAAAAACAACTTATTCCTGATTTCTACCTTGATTTTCGTGTGGAACCTGTTATAGACCTTGCCAGCCAGGGATCAAAACAACTGGATTTTTATCATTCGTTTTTCCTCGTGTATAAGCATGAATTCCGCTTATTGAAATAATTTTGTTTTTCATGCAACCAAACGCATAAGATCCGCATCTTATTTCTGAAGCGCATATGAATTTAAGTCGGAAAGTGACCATTGATGAGCTTCTGGATGGCTGCCGCAGGAGCGAGCGCCGGAGTCAGGAGCTTTTATATAAATTACTTGCATCAAAGATGCTGGGAGTTTGTATGCGGTATGCTAAAGACCGTTATGAGGCGGAGGATATATTGCAGATGGGGTTTGTAAAGGTGTTTCAAAAGGTGAAGGAGTTTAAAGAGCAGGGATCTTTTGAGGGATGGATAAGAAGGATTATGGTCAATACCGCAATAGAGGTTTACAGGAAAAATCAGCGTATGCTGAATGTTGTTGATATTGATGAGGTATATGACATGCCCCAGGAAATGTTTGATATGAACCGGCTTGAAGCAAAAGATCTTCTCGCTCTGATCCAGCATCTTTCGGGAGGATACAGAATGGTTTTCAATCTGTACGCAATAGAAGGGTATTCACACAAGGAAATTGGAGAACAACTGGGAATTACAGAAGGGGCTTCAAAATCGCAACTTTCGCGGGCCCGTGCTGTTCTGAAAGAAAAGTTGATAAAAATGGAGGGTGCAACACATGCAAACTATGTCGGATAAAGAATTTGATGCATTTTTCAGGGAGAAACTTGATGGTTTTGAGGTAGCTCCTTCAGATGCTGTGTGGGGAAGGATTGCGGGAGAGCTTGCAGAACCTGCTAAGAAAAGAGTTTTCTCTCCGTTATGGATGGCTGCTGCCAGTGTGGTAGTTATTATGGCGGCTGGATTTTGGTTCATGAGGCCTGTAAAACCTATTCAGTTAAGGGCCGCAAATGTTACGGAACCTGCTCCCCGCGTTGAGCAAAGCCGTCCGGTTGAAGAAAAGGTTCCCGCAGATGCATCCCCAAAGAAAGAGAGTTTCCTGGAAAGGCTGGCTCAGCTTAAAGTTGGTAAAAATAATCAGGGAAGAGGAACAGCTGTGATGAAGGAAAAGTCAGTTGAAAATGACTATGTGCAACAGCCAGTTGGGTCGCCGGAGGAAACGCCTCAGCAGATCACTGTTCTGGCAACAGAAACTTTTACTGATATTAAGCCGGCTCCTGTTTCCGGAAAGCTGAAGATTCCTGACCATAGAAAGCCTGTTATTGCTTTAGCTGAAGACAACGCTGCGAAGGAGGGGGATAGTGAACCTGCTGAGAGATCAAGGCCGGGGATAAAAACGGTAGGAGATCTGGTCAATTTTGTAGTGGCAAAAGTGGATAAGAGGAAGGATAAGCTGATAGAGTTTTCGGAAAATGAGGAAGGGACTCTTATATCGGGGATCAATCTCGGCGTCCTGAAAATTAAAGCAAAGAATGAAGATAAACGAAACTAGGTAATAATATATGAAACGGTTAATTCTATTGTTGATAGTATTTGCAGCGGGTCAGGCGGTCTATGCAGATACCCAAGATCATACGGTTGCTTCTCTTGATTCTGTGAAAACGGATAGTACCAAAAAGAAGAACAGGGATATACAATTTAAAGTTACCTGGGGTAAACATGATGACCGTGAGGATAAGAAAGACTCAGTTAAACATTCTTCGAAGCATTCGGGGGTATCTTTCGACCTGACATTCTCCCGGTTTGACCTCGGATTCAGCAAGCTGATTGATAATGGAAGCTTCACTCTTTCCTCTAAGAATAACTTCCTGGAGTATAATGGGTGGAAGACAAGTAACGTGGGGTTTGATATTGTTCAGTTTGGATACCGGTTTAACAGCAATTTTAAGGTATACCTGGCAGGAGGTTTTGATTGGACACATATTCGCCTGCAAAAGGATATCACAATAAAGCGTGACTGGCCGGAACTGGCCTGGGATCAGGATACGATTCATTTCGATAAAAATCGTTTTTCTTCTACTTATCTGAGAATTCCCTTATCTTTCGAGCTAAGAACAAAGGACGACAACAACGGCAAAAAGTTTCGCTTCGTTTTCGGGCCTGATATGGGATTTCTTCTCAATGGCAGGGTGAAGCAGAAGAGTGACGAAAGGGGCAAACAAAAGTTCGATGATGATTATCACTTCACTAAGTTCAGATACGGTGCTTTTGCCCGCATTGGATATGGAGGAGCTGGTTTATATGCTAAATACTATTTCAATGATACTTTTGAAAACAGCCCCAATCAGAAAGGTCTGAGAAGTATGGCCTTTGGTATTACAGTAGGATTTTAACACACCTTTATAATGGTTAACCCTTCCCTGCTTTTCCTTTAGGAATCGCAGGGTTTTTTGTTTTTGCTGCTAGTAGAACTAATAATTAGTATTTTTAAAAAATCGCAACTGTGGTGAAATGTAAAGAAGATTACTTCTTGTAATATTATAATTCAGGGGATGAGCAACACTATTATAGAGCTGAAGGATGTAACAAAAGTCTACATAGAAAGTCCTTTTGCAGGGGTAAAATCAATAAACCTTGCTATCAGACAAGGTGCAGTTACTGTAATCTCGGGGGAGAGCGGGAGTGGTAAAAGTACACTGCTGAAACTCATTTCCGGTTTAATGAGCCCGGATACAGGTTCTGTTTTATTTAAAGATGAGATAGTCAGAGGCCCCGAGAGCAGGCTTATTCCCGGACATGAAGCCATAAAGACTGTTGCACAGGATTTCAATCTTAATATTTACGCTAAGGTTTACGATAATATTGCCGGATTGCTGCCGAATACAAACCTCAAAGCAAAGGATCAAAAGGCTTATGAGGTGATGGAATTCTTACGGATCGATCACCTGGCACGAAAAAGGGCTGTGGATTTGAGCGGGGGAGAACAGCAAAGGGTGGCGATAGCACGTGCAATTATCACGGATCCCGAAGTGCTGTTGCTGGATGAGCCTTTCAGTCAGGTGGATACCCTGGTAAAAAACGAGCTCAGGGCTGATATAAAGAGAATGGCGAGGTATCTTGGAATCTCAGTTATTCTCGTCTCTCATGATCCTCTGGATGGGCTTTCCCTGGCAGATGAGATGGTGATCCTGAAGAATGGGATAATACTGGAAAGTGGAGTACCAAGGCATTTGTATAATGCCCCGGGATATTTGTATACAGCACAACTATTATCAAATTGTAATGTCCTCACGGCGGACGAGGCACAGGAACTCGGAATATCTTCTTATAAAGATACAATCGCCATTTACCCTGAGTGGATCAGGCTTGAAGAAGGTGCATCTTTGCAATTCATCATCAAGGACGTTTTCTTCAAAGGTTCTTACGAGGAATTATTGCTTAACCTTAACGGGGTAAAGCTTATTGCTATCAGCACTGATCCGGGAAAGTACACAAAAGGAATGCAGGTTGGCGGGAGAATAGAGCGCTTTGTTGGGTTCTGAAGGGCAGCC
>NZ_QEAS01000017.1:116235-116459 GCF_003130405.1 Pararcticibacter amylolyticus | reverse complement strand
GAAGTTTGGCGGATTAATACTGGCAGACCTAACATGAGAGAGGCAGGCTTAAGGTTAAATAAAGGCGAAAAAAGGCAGTAGCTTGATGCCTGAATCTTTGAGAGAAAGGGGTAGACTGACAAAGAATTTTAGCTTCGGATTGGCCGGTCTCAAAGTATCTCTAAGGGGAAAAGCAGAACCGCCATTACCAGTTCTACTAATAATGGCGGTTGTAACAATTCCTT
>NZ_QEAS01000017.1:107212-116175 GCF_003130405.1 Pararcticibacter amylolyticus | reverse complement strand
AACATCCCCTTTAAACCAGATATTCAAACAGTGTCTGATCCTGGTTAATAGGTTTGTAATCAAAACGGTGCGCCTCCATACGCTGTATCAGGGCGGCGTAGTCATCGGCTGATTTGAGCTCGATTCCGACGAGAGCGGGCCCGCTTTCACGTTCTGTTTTCTTAATGAACTCAAAACGGGTAATATCATCGCCAGGCCCAAGGACATTATTTACGAACATCTTGAGAGCTCCGGGACGTTGAGGGAAGCGAATAACGAAATAGTGTTTCAGACCTTCGTACAGCAGCGAAAGCTCTTTAATCTCCTGCATCCGTTCGATATCATTATTGCCGCCGCTTACTATGCAGACCACCTTTTTGCCCTTTATCTGATCTGCACAAAGATCAAGTGCGGCTACAGATAAAGCGCCTGCCGGTTCAGCTACAATGGCCTCTTCGTTATAAAGCCTGAGGATAGTAGTGCAAACCTTCCCTTCAGGGACCAGGATTATTTGATCGAGAACATCTCTGCAAATGGGGAACGTAAGTTCACCAACACGTTTTACGGATGCCCCGTCAACAAACCGGTTAATTGATTGCAGTGTTTCCGGCCGTCCGGCTTCAAACGCTTTGTGCATGGAAGGAGCTCCTTCAGGCTCGACCCCCAGCAGCCGGACAGACGGGTTTACCTGCTTGAGATAGCTGCCGGTGCCCGCAGCCAAGCCGCCGCCGCCCACGGGAATGATGACGATATCTGTATCAGGAAGATCTTCCATGATTTCTACAGCCACTGTACCTTGTCCCTCAATAATATTGTAATTATCAAAAGGAGGTACAAAGGTCATTTGGTTCTCGTCTGTATAGGCCAGCGCTTCCTTAAGGCAATCATCAAAGGTATCGCCAACCAGTATGATCTCAATCATCCCGTTACCGAACATCCTGGTCTGATCGATCTTCTGTTTAGGAGTTATCTCGGGCATGAAAATTACGCCCCGCGTGTTTAGTTCCCTGCACGAGAAAGCCACGCCCTGGGCATGATTGCCGGCACTGGCGCATACAACACCTTTAGAAAGCTGTTCTTCGCTAAGCTGGGAGATCATATTATAGGCTCCGCGCAATTTGTATGACCTGACTGCCTGAAGATCTTCCCGTTTGAGGAATACCTGGCAATCATATTTTTCAGAAAGGCGGGCGTTATATATTAGTGGCGTACGTTTAATAACCGCCTTTAAGCGTTCCCGCGCTTTTACAGGATCGGAAGTATAGAGATAATTACTCATTTTTTGTCTTTGCTAGTGCGAATGTAGGGATCATTATAGATAGTTACAATTCAGGGCCTGAAATGACCTGTTGCCAGGAAAAGAATTGTAAATCAAAGGTTCTTTAAATTATGAAAGCAGAGACGGTAAGCAATCGCGTATTAACAGAAAATCCCCCTTACCTGCTAGAGGAAGGGGGAGAGGAGGCAATTGTGTAGCTTTTATATATTTTTTGCGAGCCAGTCGCCGACTTCACTGGTTTTGTAGGCTTTGTTGTCCTTTCCGGCAAGGTCTTCCGTCACGATGCCTTCAGTAAGTGACTTGTTCACTACCGATCTGATGAGTTCTGCTTCTTCCTTTAAACCGAATGCATCTTCAAACATCATTGCTGCCGATAATACCGTTGCCAGCGGATTCGCGATATCTTTACCCGCTGCCTGCGGATATGATCCGTGAATTGGCTCGTAGAGAGAAGTGTGGATGCCGACAGAGGCGGAAGGCATCAATCCCATTGACCCTGAGATTACAGAGGCTTCATCTGTGAGGATATCACCAAAAAGGTTCTCTGTAATGATGACATCATATGATTTAGGCCATTGAACCAGTCGCATAGCCACGGCATCAACAAACTCGTAGGTTACTTCCACTTCCGGGAAATCCTTTTCCATGTCCTGCACGGTCTCCCTCCACAGACGTGAACTTTCAAGCACGTTGGCTTTATCCACACAGCACAATTTCTTCCCGCGCGTCATGGCAAGTTCGAACCCGAGCTTAGCAAGTCGTTGGATTTCTTCACGGGTATAGGTACATGTATCAAAAGCTGTATTGCCATCATCTTTTCTTCCTCTTTCGCCGAAGTAAATGCCTCCGGTTAATTCCCGCAGGATAATTAAGTCGGTACCTTCAATTCTTTCTCTCTTTAAAGGTGAATTGTCAATTAAAGAAGGAAATGTGAAGGTCGGACGAACATTGGCATAAAGACCAAGTTTTTTTCGCATCTTAAGCAATCCCTGCTCAGGGCGTACAGTAGCTTTAGGATCATTATCAAAGCGGGGATGACCAATGGCGCCAAATAAAACGGCGTCTGCCGCCATACATACTTCATGGGTTTCATCAGGATAAGGTTCGCCAACCGCATCAATAGCTACGGCTCCGGTTAAAGCAGAAGTCCAGTTCACTTCATGGTTAAACTTTGCAGCAACTGCATTTACTACTTTAACTGCCTGATCTACTACTTCAGGCCCAATTCCGTCTCCTGCTAAAAGGGCTATATTTAACTTCATTGTATGGTTTATTTTCTATATAATGTTTAACATTTTTTGAGTTGCTTTAATAGCACAAACTGTTTGATCTGAATCCAGTCCCCGGGTAATAAAGGTTTTATCACTTGTCTCCCATGTTATTACTGTTTCGCATAAAGCGTCGGAATTACTGCCCGGTGCAATCCGTACCGTGTAATCTACCAGTTTGGGAAGGTGCATGTCCTTCTTTGCATAAACTTTAGTCAGCGCGTTCATAAAAGCATCAAACTGACCGTCGCCCTGCGCATGCTCTTCAAAAAGTTTACCGTTGATACAAACTGAAAGTGTAGCAGAAGGCCGGAGTCCTTTGGAATGCGTCAGAACATAGGACTCTACTATTACTTTTTCTTCGTAGAGTTTACTGTTGAGCACATCGGAGATAATATAGGGAAGGTCTTCTGTAGTGACAGCTTCCTTTTTGTCGCCCAGTTCGATAACGCGCTGCGTCACCTTTTTCAGGTCTTCATGGTTTAATTTCAAACCCAGCTCCTGGAGGTTCTTTTCAATGTTTGCCTTACCCGACGTCTTACCAAGTGCATATTTCCGTTTCCGGCCAAAGCGCTCAGGCAGCAGCGAGTTGCAGTAAAGGTTGCTCTTATTATCGCCGTCTGCATGGATTCCTGCCGTCTGTGTAAACACGCTTTCTCCAACAATGGGTTTATTAGCTGGAATTCTTACTCCCGAAAAAGTTTCAACCAGTTTACTTACTTTATAAATGGAGGATTCATTCAATGCAATTTCAGCTTCAGGAAGAAAATCGTTAATGACGGCAGCAACACTCGCCATAGGAGCATTTCCAGCTCTTTCTCCCATTCCGTTTACCGTTAGATGAAGGCCATTTATACCTGCTTTAACCGCTTCAAATACATTCGCAGTAGCCAGGTCGTAATCGTTATGTGCGTGAAAATCAAAATGGAGCAGGGGGTATTTTGCTCTGATAGACGCTATGAACACGGCCGTTTCTGCTGGCGTAAGAACGCCGAGTGTATCGGGCAGCATGATCCTTTTTACAGGTTGCGTTGATAAAAACTCTAGATACTCCCAGGTATAATCAGGCGAATGCCGCATCCCGTTACTCCAGTCTTCGAGATAGATGTTCGTATCAATTCCCTTTTCGCCGGCAGACTGAATAGCGGAAGCAATTTCGGTAAAGTGCTGTTCGGGCGTTTTTTTTAACTGATGGGTCAAATGGTTCAGTGAACCCTTTGTTAGCAAGTTCTGAACTCTTACGCCCGCCTTTTCCATCCATTCAATAGAAACGCCCTGATCTACAAAAGATAATACTTCTATCGCTTTGATGTAACCATTTTTTTCTGCCCAGTCTGTTATTGCTTTAACTGCTCCGAACTCTCCGTCGGAAACACGGGCGGATGCAACTTCTACACGGTCTACCCTGAGTTCGTCAAGGAGTAATTGTGTGATGGTTAGCTTTTCTGAAATAGAAAACGACACTCCTGATGTTTGTTCACCATCGCGGAGTGTAGTATCCATGATCTCAATTTTTCTTTTTTCCCCGTTTAGCTCGCTCATTGCTTAATTTCCTTCAACGCTTTAAATAAAAGGCGTTTCATTATTTGATTGAAACGCCTTTTTAAAGAGCACTTATCGTATGATTCTTTTTAGAATGGTAATTTCGAAGCGAATTCCTGGATCTCTCCCTTTATGTTCTGTAAGTAATCAATATCGTCAAAGCCGTTAGACAAATTGTCTTTTTTATAAGTACTGATGTCGAAGCTCTCGCTCTCTCCGGTGGCCAGAAGTGTAATGGTTTGTTCGGGAAGATTTACTTCCAGTTGTGTCTGCGGATCAGCGAAGACGGCATTGAATATCTTTTCGAGAAACCCGGCGCTAACCTGTACCGGCAATACCCCGATATTCAAGCAATTATTCCGGAATATATCAGCGAAAAAGCTGGAAACCACACATCTGAAACCGTAATCGTAAATAGCCCATGCCGCATGTTCTCTGGATGATCCGGATCCGAAGTTCTTGCCACCCACAAGTATTTTACCGCTGTAAACCGGGTTGTTCAGAACGAAATCAGCTTTAGGAGTATTGTCTGGATTGTATCTCCAGTCGCGGAATAAATTATCTCCAAATCCTACTCTTTCTGTTGCTTTCAGAAAGCGGGCCGGGATGATCTGATCAGTATCGACATTCTCAATAGGAAGAGGAACAGCGGTACTTTTTAAGACAGTGAATTTATCGTAAGCCATATTATTTCTTTGCGGGTAAATGAATGCCCGTGTGATTAGTATTATTGAATTAAAGTTCTTGGATCTGTTACCACACCCGTGACAGCAGCAGCTGCTGCGACCAGCGGACTTGCCAGCATAGTTCTGGCGCCGGGACCCTGGCGGCCTTCGAAGTTCCTGTTTGAAGTACTTACCGCATATTTACCGGCGGGCACTTTATCGTCGTTCATAGCCAGGCAAGCTGAACATCCTGGCTGACGTAAAGAGAACCCTGCTTCTGTCAGTACATCAAGGAGTCCTTCTTCTTTAATCTGTTCTTCAACGACATGCGATCCGGGCACGAGCCATACGGTAACATCATCTGCTTTATGCTTGCCTTTAACAACTGAGGCAAAAGCTCTGAAGTCCTCGATCCGGCCGTTCGTACAGCTGCCTACAAAAACATAGTCTACCTTCTTCCCGATCATCGGTTCGCCTTCATGGAAGCCCATATAGTGTAGCGACTTCTCATATGTGGCAACGCCGCCTTCCACTTCCTGTGCTTCAGGAATTCTACCGGAGATTCCCATGCCCATTCCGGGATTGGTTCCGTAAGTGATCATAGGTTCAATGCTGCTTCCGTCAAACGTAAATTCCTTATCGAAGGTAGCGTCAGCATCAGTCTTCAACGTCTGCCAGTAAGCCATCGCCCTGTCCCACGCTTCACCTTTAGGAGTGAACTCGCGGCCTTTGATATAATTGAATGTGGTTTCGTCGGGTGCAATCATGCCTCCGCGGGCACCCATCTCAATACTGAGGTTACAAACAGTCATACGGCCTTCCATGGTCATATTCTCGAATACTTCCCCGGCATACTCCACAAAATATCCCGTGGCGCCTGACGTAGTAAGCTTAGAAATGATAAAAAGAGCCACATCTTTTGGAGTGACGCCCTTGCTGAGGCTGCCCGTGATGTTAATCCGCATTTTTTTAGGTTTCGGCTGCATGATACACTGCGTGGAAAGTACCATTTCCACTTCGGAAGTGCCGATTCCAAAAGCGATAGCCCCAAAAGCACCGTGAGTTGAGGTATGCGAGTCGCCGCAAACAATGGTTGCACCTGGCTGTGTTATTCCGTTTTCTGGTCCCACAACGTGTACAATCCCATTTTTCTGGTGGCCAAGCCCCCAGTGCCTGATTCCGTAAGCGTCTGCATTTTCCTCGAGCGCCTTCAGCTGATTCGCAGAAAGGGGATCAGCCACAGGCAGGTGCTGATTGATTGTTGGTGTATTATGATCTGCGGTTGCAAATGTTCTTTCCGGATATAATACCGGGATTCCACGGGTCTTTAAACCCAGGAATGCTACGGGACTGGTGACTTCGTGGATTAAATGGCGATCAATAAATAACACATCCGGGCCGCCTTCAATGCTACGTACCACATGCGAATCCCACACCTTGTCAAATAATGTCTTGCTCATTTCTTAATCAAAATTATATTGTTTCTTAAACGGATCTCATCTGTGAAGAGATATATCTATACAAATTTATTCAGGGCATCGAGGTATGCATTAGCAGACGCTCTTACGATATCGGTGCTGAAGCCGTAGCCCATGTATGATTTATCCTCATGGATCACTCGCATGTCTACTTTACTTACATCGTCACTTCCTCCTTCGATTGCATGGATATTAAACTCTTTAATTTCTACATGATTGCCGAGTATGCTCTCAATTGCTTTTATCGTGGCGCTCACAGGTCCGTTGCCCGACGCTGTAGCTTCAATGTCTTCTCCTTTGTAATTTAGTTTTACTACGGCCTGAGGGTTTGTTTCCTCGCCGCAGACAACTTTCAGCGACTGAATTTTTACACCGTTTTTATATGTGGTGTCGTTTCCATTGCCCATCAGTAAAAGGAGATCATCATCTTTAATTTCCTTTTTCTTATCGGCCATTTCCAGGAAGCGCTCATAGGCATGGTCCAGATCGATACGATCTACAGAGTATCCCAGGCGTTCAAGGTGATGCTTAAGAGCATGCCTGCCGCTGCGGGCGGTCAGGATAATCTCCGACTGGTCGATACCAACGTCTTCCGGATTTATTATTTCATAAGTCTCGCGGTGTTTGAGCACGCCATCCTGGTGGATGCCCGAGCTGTGGGCAAATGCGTTTTTGCCAATAATGGCTTTGTTGGGTTGCACCGGCATTCGCATCATGCGGCTTACCATTCCGCTTAACTTATATAGATGCTGCGTGTTTATGTTGTTGTGAAGATTCAGGGACCGGTGTGTTTTAAGGATCATCACGACTTCCTCTAATGAGGTGTTCCCTGCGCGTTCTCCAATGCCATTAATCGTACATTCTACCTGACGGGCTCCATTCTGGAGGCCAGCCATGCTGTTTGCTGTAGCAAGGCCAAGATCGTTATGGCAGTGTACTGAAATAATGGCCTGATCAATATTTTTTACGTTTTCTTTCAGAAAGCGGATTTTCGCTCCATATTCTTCCGGCAGACAATATCCGTTTGTGTCGGGAATATTGACTACGGTTGCACCCGCCGCAATGACGGCTTCAATCATTTGAGCCAGATAAACATTATCGGCCCTGCCTGCATCTTCTGCATAGAACTCAACATCTTCAACAAACTTCTTCGCGTATTTTACAGCTTCTACAGCCCGTTCCAGGATCTCTTCCCTCGTACTGTTGAACTTGTATTTAATATGCATGTCTGAAGATCCAATACCGGTATGTATGCGCGGATGTTTGGCGTATTTTAACGCTTCGGCTGCGAGATCAATGTCTCCCTTTTTTGCACGACTCAGTGCGCAAATGATAGGCTCGCGAATTATTTTTGACAGTTCAATCACACTCTGGAAATCACCCGGACTGGAAATAGGAAACCCAGCCTCAATAATATCTACACCCAGCGATTGAAGAGCTTCCCCTATAATGATCTTTTCAGGTGTTGTAAGCTGAGAACCCGGTACTTGTTCTCCGTCGCGAAGTGTTGTATCAAAAATAAATATGCGGTTAGAATCGTGTAACATATTCTTGTTTTGTTCCCCGGCTTGCCGGGCTAAGCTTAAGTACTTGTTTTGAAATAGAATTAAGTATATATTAATTCGTACTGTAATGATAACAGAGGACAGGAAGTAGTCATACTTCCTGTCCTCTAATGATGGCTTATGCCTCTACTGATTGATTTTCAGGTCTCAGACTTCTTACAGTTTTACCGGCCTGCCATAATTCGCTTTCACGCAGTTCTGTTAATTCTGCTTCAAGCTTTTCACGGTAATCAGGCTGGCTGTTAAGATCGATCGACCTTTGTGATTCTTTTCCGGTAGCAACACTTTCGTATAGCTCTTCAAATACAGGTTTGGTAGCATCTTTGAACTTTTTCCACCAGTCGAGAGCTCCGCGTTGTGCTGTGGTTGAACAGTTTGCATACATCCAGTCCATTCCGTTCTCTGCTACAAGAGGCATAAGAGACTGTGTCAATTCTTCTACTGTTTCATTGAACGCTTCAGATGGAGTATGTCCTTTGCTGCGTAATACTTCGTATTGTGCAGCGAAGATACCCTGGATACAGCCCATCAGAGTTCCGCGCTCGCCTGTAAGGTCACTGAATACTTCTTTCTTAAAGTCTGTCTCGAAAAGATACCCGCTGCCAACAGCGATACCAAGAGCTACAACTCTTTCCCATGCCTTGCCAGTTGCATCCTGATAGATAGCGAAGCTTGAATTTAAGCCACGGCCTTCCAGGAACATTCTGCGTAAGGAAGTACCAGATCCTTTTGGTGCAACCAGGAATACGTCAACGCCTGCAGGAGGGATGATGCCAGTCTGCTCGTTGAAGGTGATTCCGAAGCCATGAGAAAAGTATAAAGCCTTACCAGGAGTTAAATGTTTCTGTACTGTAGGCCAGAGCTCGATCTGTGCTGCATCGCTAAGAAGGTAACAAATGATTGTTCCTTTTTCCAGAGCTTCTTCAATTTCGAAAAGAGTTTCACCGGGAACGAAACCGTCACGAACAGCTTTATCCCAGGATTTTGAGTTTTTACGCTGACCAACAATAACGTTAATTCCATTATCTTTTTGATTAAGCGCTTGTCCCGGCCCCTGAACACCGTAGCCAATTACCGCTACTGTTTCGCTTCTAAGGACTTCCTGTGCTTTTGATAACGGAAACTCTTCGCGGGTTACTACATTTTCTTCAACACCGCCGAAATTTAATTTTGCCATGATTCTTTGT
>NZ_QEAS01000017.1:102202-107134 GCF_003130405.1 Pararcticibacter amylolyticus | reverse complement strand
CTGTATAACTCTTAAATTCTGAACGCCCTTCAGGTGAATATTTTAGTACTTATCACTTATTACTTATAACTTACATTGTGAAGACCTTATCGCGGCTGTTAAGATACTCATTTTCCACAATTTCAGGAGCCGGTTCTGTTCTCTCGAACTCCCTTAGCTTGCAATTGAAACCTTCACTGTCTTTTATAATTGCAATCCTTGCGCTTCTTACAAACTCAATCAGGCCATAGGGCTGTAAAGCTTTGATCAGATTGTCGGTCTCTTCCCTGTGTCCGGTTGTTTCGAACACAGTATAGTCTTTTCTGATCACCACCGCCCGTGCGCCGTTTTCGCGAAGAAGACGCTCTACCAGTGCCTTTTCCGCAATGGTGTCTGTGGGGACTTTATACAAGGCCATTTCCTGCCAGATGACATCTTCGTTCGTATTGTAATATACTTTCAGCACTTCTACCTGTTTCTCAATCTGACGGGTTACTTTCCTGACTACATCTTCAGTTTCATTGATCACAATGTTGAACCGGTGAATGCTCTCTATTTCAGAAGGCGATGTATTGAGGCTGTCTATATTGATTTTCCTTCTTGTAAAGATAATAGCGATGCGGCCGAGCAGACCTATCTGATTTTCCGTGTATACGGTTATATTATATTCCTGTTTGATGGGAGTGTTTTCTGTGCTCATGGTTTCTTTGAATTAGATCTTCCGTCTTTCAACTTACTTAAGTCTGATTTCGCTGACGCTGCAACCCTGCGGAACCATCGGAAATACATTGTTCTCTTTGGTTACCATCACTTCGAGAAGATAAGGGCCTTTATGCTCCAGCATCGTTTTCAGGGCGTCAACAAGATATTCCCTTTTTGCTATGCTTTTCCCAAGAATACCGTACCCTTCTGCAACTTTAACGTAATCGGGACTGGTGATATTTACAAAGGAATATCTCCGGTCGTGAAACAGCTGCTGCCACTGGCGCACCATTCCGAGGAATTGATTATTGAGAATGATGATTTTCACATCTATGCCGCTTTGCATAA
Organism: Pararcticibacter amylolyticus; assembly: GCF_003130405.1. Classification (GTDB taxonomy): domain Bacteria; phylum Bacteroidota; class Bacteroidia; order Sphingobacteriales; family Sphingobacteriaceae; genus Arcticibacter; species Arcticibacter amylolyticus. The sequence goes on along the minus strand of NZ_QEAS01000017.1, from coordinate 106,105 downwards.
TAGTTCCCAGTTCCTGGATCGTCATCTGAATACCGCCGTCACCGATAATTGCCACTACCGTTTTGTCTGGAGTTCCATATTTGGCGCCTATGGCTGCCGGAAGAGCGAATCCCATGGTACCTGCGCCGCCACTGGTAATGTTGCTGCGGGTATTGTTTAGTTTTGCGTACCGGCAGGTGACCATCTGATGCTGGCCAACGTCGGATACGATGATCGCTTCCCCGCCTGTCAGCTGATTCAGATTGTGAAGAACTTCTCCCATGGTCATTTCTTCAGTAACAGGGAAGAGTTCATCTTTTATAACCTGATCTACTTCCTGTTTTTCGTAGTCCCTGAATTTTTCAAGCCATTCTGCGTGCTGATTGGGTTTAACAAGTGAAGTGAGTAATGGAAGGGTTTCCTTACAGTCGCCCCATACTGCAACAGTTGTTTGTACGTTTTTATCTATTTCTGCAGGGTCAATATCCAGATGGATGACCTTTGCCTGTTTTGCGTATTTGTCCAGCCTGCCTGTTACCCGGTCATCGAAGCGCATTCCTACAGCAATCAATACATCACATTCGTTGGTAAGAACATTAGGCCCGTAATTTCCATGCATGCCGAGCATTCCCACGTTCAGCGGATGATCGCTCGGAATAGCCCCTGCCCCCAGAATTGTCCATGCAGAGGGGATTCCTGTCTTTTCTATGAAAGCTTTAAATTCCTTTTCTGCGCTGCCAAGGATCACTCCCTGTCCAAAAAGGACGAACGGCTTTTTAGCGTTATCGATCAGCTCTGCAGCCTTTTCGACAAATTCTTTCCGTATTATAGGTTTTGGCCGGTAGCTCCGGATATGACGGCAGGCGGAATAGCCTTTGAAGTTGAACTTCTGAAGCTGTGCATTTTTGGTAATATCAATCACAACGGGTCCGGGACGTCCGCTTCTGGCAATGTAGAATGCTTTTGCCAGCACTTCGGGAATCTCAGTTGCATCAGTTATCTGGTAGTTCCATTTCGTGATTGGCGATGTTATATTAATCACATCTATTTCCTGGAAGGCGTCGGTTCCAAGCAGGTGAGCAAATACCTGTCCTGTAATGCAAACAAGAGGAGTACTGTCAATCTGTGCGTCGGCAAGTCCGGTTACCAGGTTAGTTGCTCCCGGTCCGCTGGTTGCAAATACAACACCGACTTTTCCTGAAGACCTAGCATATCCCTGTCCTGCATGTATCCCTCCCTGCTCGTGGCGGACCAGGACATGATGCAGCTTTTCCTGGTAGTCATATAATGCATCGTAGATAGGCATAATAGCCCCCCCCGGATATCCGAAGATCGTATCTACACCCTCTGCAAGAAGGCCTTCCAGTAAAGCTACCGCCCCTGTTATTTCGATTCCGGTATCTTCTGCCTCCTTTGGGCTCGCTGCAGTGGCTTCCTGTTGTGCTGTTTCCATTTTATTAGATTTTAGATTAGCTGTCAGAATTGTTTTGCTTTATACTATTTTGTGATCTGAAGACTATGTAGTTTCAGTTCTTTAATTTTCGTCGGTAACGCAGCCTTCTGCCGCAGAACTTACAAGCCTGGCGTATTTGTATAACAGACCTTTTTTCTCTTTTAGTTCAGGCTGAACCCATCCGGCGCGTCTTTGTGCTATCTCCTGGTCTGGGACTTTCAATGTAATATGACGGTTTACCGCGTCTATTTCAATCCTGTCATCATCTTTCACCAGACCGATCAGGCCTCCTTCGAATGCTTCCGGAGTAATATGTCCAACCACAAAACCGTGTGTTCCTCCGCTAAAGCGGCCGTCCGTGATCAGGGCGACTGATTTGCCAAGACCTGCGCCCATAAGTGCTGAAGTAGGTTTCAGCATTTCCGGCATGCCAGGAGCTCCCTTTGGCCCGATGTTCTTAATGACTACGACATCGCCCGGTTTTACTCTTCCGCTGCTGATTCCTTCGATGAGATGAGCTTCGCCGTCAAAGACCCGTGCAGGACCTTCAAAAAATTCACCTTCTTTACCGGTGATCTTCGCCACACTTCCTCCCTCTGCAAGGTTTCCGTACAGGATTTGTAAATGACCTGTAGCTTTTACGGGGGTCTCCACCGGAAGAATGATCTTTTGCGTATTGAAGTCAAGCGACGGGATCCCGCTGAGGTTTTCTGAAAGCGTTTTTCCTGTGCAGGTTAAACATTCACCATGCAGCCAGCCCTGTTCAAGCAGGTACTTCATTACCGCAGGCACTCCACCAACTTCATGCAGATCCTGCATCATATATTTCCCGCTTGGCTTCATGTCGGCGAGGACAGGAATACGGTTGCTGATTTCCTGGAAGTCATCCTGGGTTAAGGGGACATCTACACTCTTAGCCATTGCAATGAGATGCAAAACGGCATTTGTGGAACCTCCCAGTACCATAAGGGTCACAATCGCATTCTCGAAAGCTTTGCGTGTCATGATGTCTTTAGGCCTTATATTTTTCTCCAGGAGGAGCCGGACCGCTTTTCCAGCAGCAAGACATTCATCTCTTTTACTTTCACTCAAAGCCGGGGAGGATGAAGAATATGGCAAACTCATCCCCAGGGCTTCTATTGCTGCTGCCATAGTGTTGGCAGTATAGATTCCTCCGCAGGCTCCTGCACTCGGACAGGAGCGTTTGATTATTTCTTTGAAATCTGTTTCATCAATTTGCCCGGCGATTTTTTTTCCCAGGGCTTCAAACGCTGATATAATATTCAGATCTTCACCTTTGTAATGTCCGGGAGCAATCGTGCCGCCATATACCATGATCGCAGGCCTGTTCAGCCGTCCCATTGCAATCAGGGATCCTGGCATGTTCTTATCACATCCGGGCAAGGCAATCAGTGCATCGTAATATTGGGCGCCGCAAACAGCTTCTATAGAGTCGGCAATCACATCCCTGCTGATGAGAGAATAGCGCATTCCCGGAGTCCCGTTTCCCATCCCGTCACTTACCCCGATAGTGTTAAAGATCAGGCCTACGAGATCTTCTTTCCACACACCTTCTTTAACAAGCTTTGCCAGATCGTTAAGGTGCATGTTACAGGTATTCCCGTCGTAACCCATACTTGCAATACCCACCTGGGCCTTATTCAGGTCCTCGTCGGTCAGACCGATTCCGTAAAGCATTGCCTGAGCCGCCGGCTGAGTCGGATCCTGAGTAAGTATCCGGCTGTAACGATTTATTTCTTCATTTGTTCCAGCTGCTGCGTTGTTGCCTGATGACGAATCCATAATGTTGTCGTAATATTTTTATTACTGAGTATTGCTTTTATTAATCGGTTAAAAAAGTCGTATATTTAAAGAGAAATTCTGCTTAGGCAGCGTGTCTTCTTTATCTATCCTCAAGGTAGGCACTTCCGCGAAGTAAGTCAATACCCCTGTACGGAAATTTTCAATTAGTATATTATTCTAATGGTTTTGTTCTGTCAAAATAAAATTTGGTGTAAGTCTGTTTTTTTGTTTTAAAAATTTGGATTCACTATACCGAAACTGGTTTTGGTATACGGTTTAAAATTTGACACTGGATGCGGAAAGGGATGATTTTCTTCTTGAAATCGGAAAAATCAACCGGAAGTTTAAAAAAACGGGCAAAAAAAAACCGGATGATTTTATCATCCGGTCAGTATCTGATAAGCACTAAATCGTGTTATTCAATCCCCTCAGCGAGGACAGTAATTTTATTGTTAAGAACTTCAACAACCCCGCCTTTTATGAAGTAACTTTCTTCACTTTTTCCACCTGTGCGAATAATCACTTTTCCGTCTTCAAGAGTTGAGATGATAGGGGCGTGATTATTCAGAACTTCGAAAGAGCCTTGCGTCCCCGGAACGGTTACTGAGCTAACTTCCCCTTCAAAAACAGTCTGATCAGGTGTTAAAATTTCTAATGTCATGTTGTAA
>NZ_QEAS01000017.1:72498-102166 GCF_003130405.1 Pararcticibacter amylolyticus | reverse complement strand
GCCTGCAATTCAGAACTTATAATTCATAACTCATAACTAAGTTACGCATTTGCTTCTGCAAGGATTTTCTTGCCTTTTTCAATTGCATCTTCAATGGTTCCTACCAGGTTGAAGGCGGCTTCAGGGTACTCGTCAACTTCTCCGTCCATGATCATATTAAAGCCTTTAATAGTCTCTTTAATATCAACAAGTACTCCTTTTAATCCTGTAAACTGTTCTGCTACGTGGAAAGGCTGAGATAAGAAACGCTGAACGCGGCGTGCGCGGGCAACAGTCAGTTTATCATCTTCAGAAAGTTCATCCATTCCGAGGATTGCAATGATGTCCTGAAGTTCCTTATAACGCTGAAGGATTTCTTTAACCCGTTGCGCCGTTCTGTAGTGCTCTTCACCAAGAACCATTGGGCTCAGGATTCGTGAAGTAGAGTCAAGAGGGTCAACCGCAGGATAGATACCAAGCTCAGCGATTTTACGGGATAATACCGTAGTGGCATCAAGGTGAGCAAAGGTTGTAGCAGGAGCAGGGTCTGTCAAGTCATCCGCTGGTACGTATACCGCCTGAACAGATGTGATAGATCCACGCTTGGTTGAAGTGATACGTTCCTGCATCAAACCCATTTCTGTTGCCAGAGTTGGCTGGTATCCTACCGCTGAAGGCATACGGCCTAACAGTGCAGATACTTCAGAACCCGCCTGGGTGAAACGGAAGATATTGTCAATGAAGAACAGGATATCACGTCCCTGGCCCTGGCCATCTCCGTCACGGAAATATTCAGCAACGGTAAGACCGGATAATGCAACACGGGCACGGGCGCCGGGAGGCTCATTCATCTGACCGAATACAAAGGTACATTTAGAATCTTTTAGCTGTTCGGCGTCAATCTTGTCGAGATTCCATTCACCTTTTTCCATTCCGTGCATGAACTCTTCGCCATATTTGATAATGCCCGATTCAAGCATTTCACGAAGAAGGTCATTTCCTTCACGTGTACGCTCACCTACACCGGCAAATACGGATAATCCCGAATATGCCTTCGCAATATTATTAATTAACTCCTGGATCAATACGGTTTTTCCAACACCCGCACCACCGAATAATCCGATTTTCCCTCCTTTAGAGTATGGTTCGAGAAGGTCGATTACCTTAATCCCTGTAAACAATACTTCCGTTTCTGTAGAAAGATCTTCGAAACGGGGAGGTGTAGCATGGATAGGACGACCATTCGATTTATCGAGAGTTGCGATACCATCGATAGGGTCACCTACTACGTTAAATACACGACCTTTAATTTCTTCACCTACAGGCATCTTGATGGGAGCGCCAGTATCTACAGCGTCCATCCCGCGTACAAGCCCGTCAGTAGAGTCCATCGCAATTGTACGAACCCTGTCTTCTCCCAGGTGATTCTGGACTTCAAGAATGATAACCTGTCCATTAGGCTTTACAACTTCTAATGCATTGTAAATTTTAGGGAGTTTTGCCTCATCGGCGAAGCTGACATCAACTACCGCTCCAATGATTTGCGCTATTTTTCCAACGTTTGGCATATAATTTTTGGAGTAAATATGTTATTTTTCACTGTTTTAAAGCCACTTTTAAGGTCGCTTTTTGGGTTTGCAATAATACGCTTTATCTTTGAAAATCAAATGGCTTGTATGAAAGATTTTAATTTTCATGCACGGTGCCGTGTTTGACTTTGCTGGTTTGATATTCCTCATCGCCCGGCCTGTTAATGGTGAAACTCAACTTAAGTTATATCAAACCTGACGAATGTAACTCTGTTCTTCTTAAAAGAAAATGATTTGGATCATGAATGCTGGAAAAATTGCCGGATTAACAGGGTTATTGCTTTTTAGCTTAAGCTGGCGGGGGGCTTACCCGCAGGGTAATCTTCCATCGGATAAAGACGAAAGCATTGTTGCGGGCAACGATGTATGGTATGCGCAACCCTGGATATGGGTCATTATAATTGCACTTCTCGTAATATTCATTATATATTACACCAAAAGGAACAAACGGAAAAGTCTTAAAAACTCAGCTGAAAAAGGTCTCCGTTGATTTCAATTAAGAACGATATTTGTGAAGGCACCCAATTAACATCCTTTTTGTTCCGGGTTGTTTTAATCCAGCCGCAAGTAATGCCGGTGCAGGATAATTGTATGTCAGAAAAGCCAGTAAAATGAAAACAATATTAGTTACAGGAAGTAATGGATTGTTAGGTCAGAAGATCACAAGCCTTATTTTATCTTCGGGCCGGGCCAGTCTTATTGCAACCTCTAAAGGGCAGAACCGTCATCCTGAAAAGCAGGGATATACTTATATAGAAATGGATCTCAGTAATGAGAATGACATTGCCGGGGTTTTCCGTTCGGTCAACCCCGACGTGGTGATCAATACTGCGGCTCTCACAAATGTCGATGTATGTGAAACAGAAAGAGAGCAGTGCCGCCTGATTAATACTGACGCCGTAAAAACACTGGCACTTCTTTGCGGTGAAACAGGAGCTCATCTTATTCATCTATCTACAGATTTTGTGTTCGACGGAAAGGAAGGTCCTTATCGGGAGGATGCGCAGCCGAACCCCCTGAGCTTCTATGGAAGGAGCAAAGCAGATGCAGAAGATTACCTGAAAAGTTCGTCCTGCAGGTGGACAATCATCCGGACTATTCTGGTATACGGAATTACCGGTGATATGAGCCGTTCGAATTTTGTGTTATGGGCAAAATCATCACTGGAGAAAAATAAGAATATAAGCGTAGTGAACGACCAGTGGAGAATGCCGACGTTAGCTGAAGACCTTGCAGAGGCATGCCTGAGAGTAGCGGAAAAGGGTGTAACCGGGATTTTACATATTTCGGGCGGGGATATGAAGAGTATACATGAGTTGGTACTTGAGGTGGCGGATTACTGGAAGCTTGATAAAACCCTCATAGAGCCGGTATCATCAGAAACGTTAAATCAAAGCGCTGTACGCCCGGAAAGGACTGGTTTTATACTCGACAGGGCAAGGCAGGAACTGAACTATCACCCCCGCTCATTCAGAGAAGGGCTTAAATTGCTTGATCTGCAAATGCAGAGCGTAAAGAAAATGTGACCCTGAATGAGAGATAATGGGCGGCAAAGAATTGCTTATGTTTCGAATTAAAAAGTATCTTAGCAAAATAAATAGCATCCAAAGACAATTATTGAAAGTCTTGAAACCTTAAATCTATGGCACTGACAACAGGACAAAAGGCACCACAATTCACTCTTTATAGTTCTGATCTTAAAGAAATTTCGCTATCTGATTATACAGGAAGAAAAGTTGTGCTGCATTTTTTTAATTTAGCTTTTACGGGAGTATGTACAGCTCAGCTGTGTACTATAAGAGATTCTTTTGAGTATTATGAAAACAACGGTGCAGCGATACTGGCAATTTCGGTTGACTCACCTTTTTCACTCGCCAGGTTTAAAGAGGAGAATCACTATCAGTTTTTATTATTGTCTGATTTTAACCGTGATGTTTGTGAGGCTTATGAAGCCATTTATGACGAATTTGTATTCGGCTTAAAAGGTGTTGCGAAAAGAGCCGTTTTTGTGATAAACGAAGAACAGGAAGTTATTTATGCGGAGGTACTCGAGCAGGCAGCAGATCTTCCTGATTTCGACGCTATCAAGGAGGCTATAAAAAGTTAGAATACCAATATACTATATAAAAATGGATGTCAATTTGTTATTAACAGTAGTTGGCGTATTTATCGCCCTGTTCCTCTTCCTGTATCTTTTGCCTGTAAACCTTTGGTTCACAGCCCAGCTTTCGGGAGTAAGAGTGAACCTTTTGAATTTATTGCTGATGAGGTTGCGGAAGGTGTCACCATCTTTGGTGGTGAATGCGATGATCACTTCAACGAAGGCAGGCCTTAATATTAGCTCAAATGAAATTGAGACACACTATCTGGCCGGAGGGCATGTGAATAATGTGATAAAGGCCCTTATTTCAGCAGACAAGGCCAATATTCCGCTTGATTTTAAGCTGGCAACAGCAATCGATCTTGCAGGCCGCGATGTGTTTGATGCGGTACAATTATCCGTGAATCCGCGCGTAATTAATACTCCCCCCGTTGCGGCAGTTGCCAAAGACGGGATTCAACTGGTTGCTAAAGCCAGGGTTACAGTCAGGGCAAATATCAACCAGCTGGTAGGTGGTGCCGGAGAAGAAACTATTCTCGCTCGTGTCGGTGAAGGTATCGTTACTACTATAGGCTCTTCTACGAATCACAAACAGGTACTTGAAAACCCCGACCGGATTTCTAAGACGGTGCTTGAGAAGGGACTTGACAGCGGTACGGCATTTGAAATCCTGTCAATCGATATTGCAGATATCGACATTGGCGATAATATTGGAGCTAAATTGCAGGCCGATCAGGCCGAGGCTGACCTGAAAGTGGCAAATGCCCGCGCTGAGGAACGCAGGGCAATGGCAGTTGCTTCCGAACAGGAAATGCGTTCGAAAGCACAGGAGGCCCGGGCAAAGGTGATCGAGGCTGAAGCACAGCTTCCCCTTGCTATGGCAGAGGCATTCCGCTCAGGCAACCTGGGAATAATGGATTATTACAGAATGCAAAACCTCAAATCGGATACCGATATGAGAGAATCTATATCTAAGCCAGGTAAAGGAAAACAGTCATAAGGAACTATAGAACGCCGGTAGCAGAAAATTCTGCGACCGGTTTTTACATGATAAAGTTCACAGAAAGAGTCGTATACCGTCAAACAGTGCTGCACGGAAAGGAAAAATTAATTTTTTTTTGTGGATGTTAATTTTTTCCTTCTATCTTTGCAGTCCATTAAGGGACGGACTTGTAGCTTAATTGGATAGAGCATCTGACTACGGATCAGAAGGTTAGGGGTTCGACTCCCTTCAAGTCCACAACAAATAGAGCCTTTTCGATAAAACGGAAAGGCTTTTCACATTTTAAAAATAATCTTGATGCTAAATCTTGTTTTATTTGGCCCGCCGGGCGCCGGTAAGGGAACGCAGTCTCAAAAGCTAATTGAAAAGTATCAATTAGTCCATCTTTCTACAGGCGATATTCTCAGAAGTGAAATTGCCAATGGTACTGAACTCGGCCTTGAGGCAAAGAAACTCATGGATCAGGGGCTACTGGTGCCGGATGAAGTAGTAATCGGAATGATCAGCAATAAACTGGACGCTAACAAAGATGCCAACGGCTTTATCTTCGATGGCTTTCCGCGTACTGTAGCGCAGGCTGAAGCTCTCGATGCTCTCCTGGCTTCCAAGAGTACCGCTATTTCGGGTATGATTGCCCTGGAAGTAAATGATGAAGAGCTTGAAAAAAGACTTCTTCTTCGGGGAAAGGATTCAGGCCGTTCAGACGATGCTGATCCCGCTATCATTCGCAGAAGAATAGAGGAATATAACAACAAAACTGCTCCGGTTGCCGGGTTCTATAAACAGCAGGGTAAATTTTTCAGCATTAACGGCATTGGCAGCATTGAGACTATTTTTGAGGAGATAGTCCGTGTGACAGATAGCTTTTAAAGCAGGTGCACATCTCATCATCAGGCAGGAATGGCTCAGGGATCGAATTTCGTGGATTATGTGAAGATTTGTTGCCGTTCAGGCAACGGAGGAGCTGGATCTGCTCATCTTCACAGGGATAAGTTTACTTCGAAGGGCGGACCTGATGGCGGCGACGGAGGCAGGGGAGGACATATCATTCTTAAAGGAAACAGTCAGCTGTGGACACTCCTGCATCTCAAATACCGGAAACATGTCATTGCAGAACATGGCGAGACTGGTGGCAGTGCTTTGAGGAGTGGAAAAAATGGTAAGGACGAAATCCTGGAGGTACCTCTCGGCACTATAGCTAAAGATGCAGAAACCGGTGAAATGTTGTTTGAAATAACCTCTGATGGTGAAACAAGAATCCTTACGCCGGGAGGCAGGGGTGGCTTGGGAAACTGGCACTTTAAAACACCTACGCTGCAAACTCCGCGATTTTCTCAGCCAGGAGAATCCGGTGGTGAACGATGGATCGTACTTGAACTAAAAGTTCTGGCAGATGTAGGGCTCGTTGGTTTTCCTAATGCAGGAAAATCGACTCTTTTATCTGTCGTCTCTGCTGCAAAACCAGAAATTGCAGATTATCCTTTCACCACCATAGTCCCTAATCTGGGAATTGTATCTTACCGTGATAACCGTTCATTCGTAATGGCCGATATTCCGGGCATTATTGAAGGAGCTTCAACAGGAAAGGGGCTGGGCCTGCGGTTTTTAAGGCATATAGAGAGAAACTCTGTGCTTCTCTTTCTCGTGCCGGCTGATACCAACAGAACAATCAGGGAAGAATACGATATCCTTTTGAAAGAGCTTAATGACTACAATCCTGAACTGATGCATAAACCCCGTATGCTGGCGATCAGTAAATCGGACATGCTCGACGAGGAATTAACCGGGGAGATGAGAACCGAAGTGCCTGACGTTCCTTATGTTTTTATTTCGTCTGTTGCTCAAAAAGGATTACTGGAACTGAAAGATCTGTTGTGGAAGGCAATTAACGCCTGATTTCAATAAATAAGCACACCTTAGCTTTCAGCCAGGCGCTAGTTGTGCAGGTCGTATATTTGCCTTTCTCTAAAACCTGAACGCTCATTTGCACTGCGTGCGCTTACAAGTTCTTTCCGAGCTTTTCAACCATTTCTTTCGGTACATTCTCAAGATCGAGAATAAGGAATCCGTCGAGGCTGTCCGCAAATTTCGGATCAATATTGAAGCATATTATTTTAGCGTTCAGAGCTATATACTGACGGAGAAGGACCGGTACCTTCATATGCGATACCTCTATTTCGGAGATTAGGCTGTCGAGAGACTTCAGAGAATCTTTCGACTCAAGCAGCAGATCTGAGTCAATTTTAGAAAAATCAACTTTAAAACGTTTTTTAGGCTTTACATATTCCGCCATCTCGTGATCAAAGTGGAAGCGGGTAATGTAGTTAACAATAAGGGACTTGGAGAATTTTGAGAAACTATTGCTGATACTCACTGGCCCGATCAGATAACGATATTGTTGGTGAGTAAGCAGATATTTCAGGATCCCTTTCCATAGAAGAAATAAAGGAAGCGGCTTTTGCTGATACTCTTTTCTGATCCAGGAGCGCCCTAATTCCAGACTCTTTCTTAAAACAGGGTAAAACTGATCTTTTATTTTAAAAAGACTGGATGTATAAAATCCTTGTTTTCCCATGCTGAAAAATATTTCGTCTCCCCTGCCGATGCGGTATGCTCCGACGATTAACTTAGCTTCGGTATCCCAAATAAAAAGATGATGGTAGTATATATCATATCCATCAAGATCCGACGACTTATTGGTGCCTTCGCCAATCAACCTGAATGTCATTTCGCGCAGACGGCCTATTTCTTTAATAATATTCGGTATCAGTGTCGTAGGAGTGATAAACACCTCATATTGTTTCTCCTGCCACACACAATGCTTTTCTCTCAGTATCTTTACCTCGGATTCAAGCAAGTCTGAGTGGACTGCCGGGATAATGGGCTCAGCCCTTTTTCTGATCTTAAAAAGGTTCCGGGGATTAAAAAGCCTCCTGTCGTTTTCGAGACTCGTACCCAGGCAATATGTCTTTGCCCGGAGATAAGCCAGAAGTTTTGTTGTATTACTTTGAAACGGAATTTCATCCGGAAGGATTGGCTTACCAATCCTCAATTTTATAGTATGCCCCTGCTTGTTGAATAATTCAGAGGGCAACTTTGCCGTTCTGAGCGCAGGATGGATCAGGCTGAGGATATTGAACAACAGTCCGTTGTTTCCGTGAAAATAAACCGGCACCACTGGCACTCCGGCTTTTGCAATAATCTTTCCGACAACAGGATGCCACATTCTGTCTGTGACCTGCAACGTATTCATTTTATATGTAGAAACTTCTCCTGCCGGAAAAATACCTACAGGCACGTTCTGCTTCAATAAAGCTAGTGTAGTTTTAATTCCGCTAATGCTGGAAGAATGCTCAATGTTTTCGAACGGATTTACAGCTATAAAATATTCACTAAGGTTCGGTATTTTCTTCAGGATGAAGTTAGCCATCAGTTTAGCTTCCGGACGGGCCATGCACAGAATCTTTAACAATACCAGTCCTTCAACACCACCGTAGGGATGATTAGCTATCGCGATGAAAGCACCTTTGGCAGGCAGATTGGCAAGTTCTTTCGGATCGAACTCCACCCGAATGCCAAGCACTTCCAGAATTTTATCGATAAAGTCAACGCCTTCGAGATGTTGTGCTTTTGAGAACGCCTCGTTTACATGATTAATCTTCATTACCTCCATAAGAAGAGATGCAAGGCCTGGAAGATGAAGCTTGTCGATGCGGGTTGCTTTAGCGAATTCTTCTTTACTTATTACTTTCATTACTCAGGAATATTGTTCTTGTCCTTCAAGAGCGTTACTGCTTGACTGGATAAAGCTGAAAGTTAGTAAAAATTGATACAAATCCCATGTTTTCCTGTCCCTTCAGGATAAACGTGGTTAGAACCTTTGCGAATAAACCTATATATACATCATCCGGACAAGTGGTGATCGTTTTTCAGCTCCAGAGACCTTAGCCGCTGTGCTTTCGATCCTCCCCCTCTGTATCAGCATCCTCCTTAAAAGCTAACACCAGGTATCAAACTGAGCATGTTTTCAAAAAACAAATACTGGTCTATCGCCTGCATAAAACATTCAGCCTCTGCCAGGGACTGCTTATATGAGAGACTAACCTGCTTTGATGATAAATCCTCTACTACAGCGATTTTTCGCTGAGGGCTCACAGCGCCAACGGGCACTGCATCTGTCCCGAATCATCTAATGCTCTTTCAAAAATGTTCCACGTGCTTGTCTCCGGCTGAAAACCAGCATATTGACTTTACCGGCAGAAAGTACTATACTTGCTGGAAAGCCAGTTCGGAGAACCGTCCTGCCTCTAGTCGGCCCCGCGATGACCCCGGTAGGAGATATGTACACGGTAAGAGCACATTGAGAGCACGGTGAGTGCACCTTTCTCCAGCAAAACGTGCACTCACCGTGCTCTCACCCTGCACTCAATGTGCTCTCATCCCCATCAGAGTACCAACCGGGTCCCATGCAAATAAGGAAAGGACTGCCTGTTGTTTGCCTGTGATCCTTCCTGTTGCCTGTGAACAAGAGGATTACCCTAAAGTTTCCATTGAGAAACAATTGAGAATATCCGGAAACCGAAATCAGCTTTCTTTTTGAGCGAAACTTTGTTCTTAAAACTGATGTCGGGCGTCCGGAAGAACCGAGTCTGAAAACGCCAGTGCGGGTGTATAGCCTGGTTTAGCGGAGTGGCCGCCAGCTGAATACTGCGAATCCTTTAACTTTCCTAATCCTTTTTCAAAAGTTTAAAATGCGTTTAACCTGTATTGCTCTTTATGTCACACAAATAATATAAAGATAAAATTTGGAGTTATAATTCTTTTGCATACTTTTGGTTAACCAATAATTGGTCGACCAGATGAACCCATTGATAGAAACTATAAAGGCAATAGAAGTTGAGACTCCTGTTGATAAAATAATCAGACAGTTGAAGCAATTGATCGTTTCAGGGCAATTGAAACCGGGGGACCGGCTTCCGGCAGAAAGAAACCTGGCTGAAAAATTTGGTGTTGGCAGAAGCTACGTCCGTGAAGCGATTCTGAAGCTTGAGTTTTACGGACTGCTAAGGACCAGCCCCCAGAGTGGTACCTATGTCTCCGGTTTGAGTATTAATATCCTGGATAATCTTCTTACAGATGTTATCAATTTCAATAAAGATGATTTTAATGCACTTATTGAGGCTCGTTATTATCTTGAATTGAGCGTAGCCCGTGTTGCAGCAGAAAGACGGACAGAAGAAGATCTGGCATCGATGACAAAAGCTCTTGACGAGTATGAGAATAAAGTGAACAACGGACTCAACGGAGTTGAAGAGGATCTTTTGTTTCACGTTAAGATAGCCAGGGCAACCAAGAACCCGGTACTTGAGTCAATGATGCTGATCTTGATTCCTGATCTGATCAAGAGTATCAATGAGAATAAAGTGTGCGGAGAAGAAAGAGGAATACTTTCAATTCCCGAGCACCGGGCGATACTGAAAGCGCTTGAAGAAAGTGACCCCATTGCAGCAGAGAGGGCTATGGCCATTCATTTAAATGAGATATTTCAAATTAGCCGGGCAGGTTATGCTGCCAAACAATTATTAAACAAGGAAAACGAATAGGTCGCTGTCTTTCAGATAGTAAGGTTATTTAGTAAAGCCGTTTAACGATACATATTTTATAATATGAACTACTTAAAAAAGGTGGTAATTGCCATATTTTGTCTCAATTTTTCGATCCTGCAGGCACAGGAGCATCCCAATATTATGCTTTCGAAGGCGGGAATCGAAGAAGTAAGAGAAGGATGCAATAAGTATCCCTTGCTTCAAAAATCATTCGCTCAGGTTAAAGCGGATGCAGATAAAGCTCTGGGAACTAAAATCAGCATACCTGTACCTAATGACGGCGGCGGAGGCCCTTCCCATGAACAGCATAAAAGAAATTACCAGGCTGTACTCGCCTGTGGCATTTCCTATCAGATTACAGGAGAAATAAAGTATGCTGATTATGTTAAAGATATGCTTCTTGGATATGCTTCTCAGTACGAAAAATGGCCGCTTAAACACCCCAAAAGTAAAACAAGCAATCAAAGCGGAAGGATATTCTGGCAAATTCTGAACGACTGCGTATGGCAGGTAAACGTTATTCAGGGATATGATCTGGTATACAACGCTATTAATTCCCGCGACCGGAAAATTATAGAGACCCGACTTTTTACACCGGTAGTAAAGTTCATTACAGAGACATCTAAAGAAACATTTAACAGGATTCATAATCATGGCACATGGGCTGTGGCAGCCGTAGGCCTTACAGGCTATGTGATGAACAAGCGTGAATATGTGGAAATGGCGCTCAAAGGGTCGGATAAGTCAGGAAAATCGGGCTATCTTGCTCAACTCGATCATCTTTTTTCTCCCGACGGATACTACACTGAAGGCCCCTATTATCAGCGGTATGCACTTCTGCCTTTCATGATATTTGCTAAAGCAATCAATCAATATGAGCCTCAGACCGGCATTTATACCTACAGAAATAATATTCTTGAGAAGGCGATCAACACCTCTCTTCAGAGCAGCTATACCAATGGAGCTTTTTTTCCTGTTAATGATGCGATTAAGGATAAAACAATCGAATCGGGAGAATTGGTCTATGGTGTAGACCTGGCTTATGCAGAAATGGGAGGGGGAGCAGATCTTCTCGATATAGCGCAGAGGCAGGGCCGGGTTATAGTATCTGATGCTGGTTTAAAGGTGGCCAGGGATGTTGCGGAAGGGAAGGCAATGCCCTTTAATTATAAATCTCTCTTAATCACGGACGGCCCGGCAGGAAATGAAGGAGGACTGGGGGTATTGCGTTCGGGTTCTAATAAGGATCAGCAGTGCCTGGTATTCAAAGCGGCTTCTCAGGGTATGGGGCACGGTCATTTCGACAGGCTTAATATACTTTATTATGATAATGGCTCTGAAGTGTTCCTGGATTATGGAGCTGCGCGGTTCATTAATATAGAATCAAAAAATGACGGGGAGTATCTCCCGGAAAACAAGACATGGGCTAAACAAACCGTTGCCCACAATACCATCGTTGTTGATAAGACCTCTGCTTTCAAAGCAAGCGCAGAGCGGGCACAGCAATACCATCCCGAATTGATCTGTTTCAAGGGCGAAGGTGATATACAGGCCGTGAGCGGCAGAGAGGAAAATGCATGGCCGGGAGTGAGTCTTGTCAGGACATCTGCACTTGTTCATATTCCGGGAATGTCTAAAGCTTTGCTGGTTGACGTATTCAATGCCGAATCAGACAAAGTGCATCAATATGATCTCCCTTTCTGGTATAGCGGATATATTACCGACACTTCTTTTCCCGTCAGGCAATATACCAAAGAACTGAAGCCGGCAGGAGATAAATATGGATACCAGCATTTATGGCTCAACAGTAACGACTCTGTAGCATCCGGCTCCGGTTATATTACAGTGATGAACAACCGGCGTTTTTACACAACGCATTTTGCGGGGACGTCTCCGGTAAATGTTAAGCTGGCTTCTATCGGAGCTAACGATCCGTCGCTGAATCTTTTCAATGGGAAAGCTTTCATTTTATCACAGGCTGGGACCGCTTATCAGACATTCCTTTCGGTTACGGAAAGCCACGGCAAGATAGATCCGGTGGCGGAAACGACCACGGGGGCGAAAAGCATTGTTTCAGCACTCAGGATCATCCGGTCTGACCGTGAGCAAACCAACATTTCATTTGACGTAGAAGGAAAGACTTACAGGGTGGTGATCAATTATAAGGACAAGAACAATTTTATCCAATTAATAAAATAATATAATCATGATAAGAAGCAGTTTATTTCAGATCGAGCAGGATATTCCATGGGAAACGGCAGGCGAAGGAGTGCAAAGACAGATTTACGGATATGATGATCAAATCATGCTTGTAAAAGCAAAATTCGAAGCAGGCGCTATAGGGGTTTTACATGAACACTATCATGCACAGGTAACCTATGTGGAGAGCGGGGTTTTTGATATGACAATAGGGGAAGAAAAGAAGACACTGAAAAAGGGCGATGGGTATTACATTCCTCCTCATGTATTACACGGATGCGTGTGTATTGAGCCAGGGCTGTTAATAGATGTATTCAGTCCGCACCGGGAAGATTTTCTAAAGAACAACCCATAAAATTTTACGAATTAAGTCATCCGGACGGCTCAGTACGATGAACTGAGAACTCCGGATGGCCTTTTGTTCACTTATAAAGCCGAAATTAAATGAAAACGATATTACTAATTGCCTGCCTCTTAGCTGGTGTTTTTGCCGGCAAAGCCCAGGAAACCGAATATAAACCTGTAGTATTCCCTGAAGGATATGCCTCCCGTCTTAATGTGGTTTATACCAGTGTGAACGGATGGGATGGTAAAATGGACCTTTATCTTCCGCCTAAAGAAAAGGGGCTATCTCCGGTTGTGATCAACATTCATGGCGGTGGCTGGAATAAAGGAGTGAAAGAATCGCAGACAGGCTTTAATGCCTGGTTTAAGAAGGGCTATGCAGTAGCGAATATAGCTTATCGCCTGTCGCAGGTTGCTACTGCCCCTGCGGCGGTTGAGGATACCCGGTGTGCATTGATCTACCTGATTAAGAATGCGAAAGAGCTGAACATCGATATCAATAAGATCGTAATCATGGGCGGATCGGCAGGAGGGCATCTGGCTCTTATGGGAGGTTTACTTGAAAATAATCACCTGTTCGACACTAACTGCAAAGGGGTGGAGAATGTAAAGGTTGCGGCAATTATAGATAAGTACGGCATTACAGATGTCAATGACTGGGCTTACGGACCGAACATAACCAGTAAATCGGCTACTATGTGGCTTGGAGATAAAGCAAAGGATAAAGCGTTCGCCGCCTCTGTTTCTCCGGTAAGCTATGTGAAGAAAACCAGTCCCCCGGTTTTCATTGTACATGGGGATGCTGATCCGACGGTTCCCTACCAGCAATCGGTAGAGCTGCATAAGAAACTGGTTGCAGCAGGAGTAAAAACGGAGTTTATGACAGTTGAAGGAGGCCTGCACGGAAAGTTTCCGAAGGAGAAAAATGCAGAGGTCAATACACGCATCATGGAATTCCTGAAGGGACTGGGAATTCATAAATAAACTGTACAGATATGAAGCTTAAAGGTTTAAGGTGGTATATTATCCTGCTGATTGGTCTGGCTACAGTGATCAATTACATAGACAGGAGTGCCATCAATATTATGTGGCCTTATATATACCATGAGTTTGGTATTGCTGATACAGACAGTAAGACCACTCTTGCTCTGATCACTACTTTCTTTATGCTGGCTTATGCCCTGGGGCAGACGTTTACGGGTAAAATGATGGATGCTATAGGCACCAGACTCGGAATGGCTGTATCTATTGCAGGGTGGAGTATTTCCATTGCTTTGCATGCACTTGCCCGGACACTGTTCTCATTCAATATTTTTCGCTTTTTTCTGGGATTTTTCGAGGCGGGGAACTGGCCCGGAGCGACAAAGAGCAATGCTGAGTGGTTTCCTGCCAAAGAACGGGCTATTGCCCAGGGGATTTTCGGGGCAGGAGCTTCTTTAGGATCGGTGGTTTCAGCTCCCGTTATTGCGCTTCTATTTATTGCTTTTGGGTGGAAGGCCACTTTTCTTCTGATCGGTGGTTTGGGTTTGATATGGGTGATTCCCTGGCTGATCGTTAATAAAGCTAATCCCGACAAGCATCCCTGGATTACACAGGAGGAGAAAGAGCATATCCTGTCGTGTGAAGTTGCGGCACCGGATGCTTCGTTGAATGCTCCGGTTCTGAGCTGGTCGGACTTATTGAAGTTGAAGAGTACCTGGGGGATCATCCTTGGCCGTTTCTTTATTGATCCGGTATGGTGGTTGTTCGTTACCTGGTTACCAACTTTCCTCAAGGAACAGTTTCTTTTCGACATCAAACAAATCGGGGCGTTTACCTGGGTGCCTTACCTGTTTGCTGCAGTCGGGAGCCTGAGTGGTGGATTTTATTCTTCTTCCCTGATAAAAAAAGGAATGGAACCTGAGAAGGCCAGAAAAAGAGCTATTACTATCGGTTGTGTTTTGATGCTTGGTGCTCTTACAGCGATTCTGTTCTATCTGGGTTCCCTTAAAGAGCAGCCAATGCTGGCTATGTGTCTTATCGGAGTTACGCTTTTTGGGTTTCAGTTTCTCATTGGAAATCTTCAGACTTTACCCAGTGACTACTTTAACGGCAAAAATGTAGGGACTGTTGCGGGAATGGGGGGCACAGCAGCGGTTATAGGTACGCTGTTTACTACCTGGGCTGTGCCGGTAATTACGAAAACAAGTTATGTTTCCTTTTTTGTGCTGGCGGCAGTGCTGGTACCGGTAACATGGCTTTCAATCAAATTCATGAGTTCTAAGAAATTAAATTAATATATATTAAAATGCGTTTAGAAAATAAAGTTGCGGTTATAACAGGTGGTGCCAGAGATATTGGCCGGGCTGTATCATGTGAACTCGCCCGTCAGGGAGCTAAAGTGGTGATCAACTATTTTGATCAGGAAGAAAAAGCAACAGAAACCCTGGAAATGATCAGGAATGCAGGAGGAGAAGCAATCCTCGTTTATGGAGATATGACAAAGGCTAAGGATGCGAATATCCTGGCAGAAAAAGCAAGGGAAGCGTTTGGCGAAGAGATCCACATTCTTGTAAATGTAGCAGGAGGACTTGTTGGCCGCAAGAAGCTGGTAGAAATGGAAGAAGAGTTCTGGGATTTTCTAATGGATCTCAATCTAAAATCAGTTTTCCTGGTTTCCCGAGCTATCGTGCCGTTTATGCCGGCAGGTTCTTCAATTGTCAATTTTTCTTCTCTGGCAGCCCGTGACGGCGGAGGCCCGGGAGCAAGCGCTTATGCAACAGCGAAAGGGGCGGTGATGACTTATACCCGTTCTCTGGCAAAAGAACTTGGCCCACAGGGAATCAGGGTGAATGCGTTGGCTCCGGGGGTGATTGCTACAACGTTCCATGATATTCACAGCACTCCCCAGATCAGGGCAAACATTCAGAATGCGACCCCTCTGAGAAGGGAAGGTACGGCGCAGGAGGTAGCTGATCTGGTAACTTATCTCGCTTCCGATGATTCCAGTTTCCTTACGGGAACTAATATTGATATAAACGGCGGACTGGCTTTCTCATAAGCCGAAGCTGATATGATGCCTGTGTTCTCATTACACAGGCATCATTATAAAACAATTGACTAAGTAAAGCAAACCAGTTAAAGCACATATTTCCCGCAACCTGGAAATAGCCAATAACCATAATTAAACGACACCACGATATAAGGGAAAGACTCATTCTGGAGAATGAGCTGTCTCTTTAAAGAGTTTGCTTTTCGTTAATCAAGCGAAAGACGGGAATTATAAATATACAATAACCAATAACTGAATTAAAA
This sequence comes from Pararcticibacter amylolyticus, assembly GCF_003130405.1. Lineage (GTDB taxonomy): Bacteria > Bacteroidota > Bacteroidia > Sphingobacteriales > Sphingobacteriaceae > Arcticibacter > Arcticibacter amylolyticus. The sequence continues at coordinate 86,050 of NZ_QEAS01000017.1, read as the reverse complement.
ATGGTTCGACAAAAACTTAACAGACTGTACAGATGCGGCAGTGCTATCCTTGTTTTTGGAGTGATTCTTTTTTGGAGTATCAGTTCCTTTGCACAGAACATCACTGTTTCAGGAACGATAACGGATACGAAGGGAGAAACTCTTCCAGGGGTAACTATTCTGGTAAAAGGCACCAAAAACGGAGCTTCCAGCGATGTTACCGGAAAATATACGTTGAAAGGTGTGCCGTCTGACGGTACTCTTGTATTCAGCTTTATGGGCTATAAAAGCCGGGAGATTGCAGTAAAGGGCCGCCGGAAAGTTGATGCCGGTATGGAAGAAGACATAAAGTCACTGGATGAAGTTGTCGTAGTTGGATATGGCACTGTAAGGAAATCGCACCTTACTGGTTCCGTTACCAAACTAAAAAACGAAAATCTGGATGAAATACCGACAGCGCGGCTGGATAATGCATTGATAGGCAAAATGGCCGGTGTATCCGTGCAGAACACGTCGTCAGAAGCGGGAGCTGCGCCTACAGTGAGGGTAAGAGGACTTAGTTCTATAAGCGCTAATTCGACACCTCTTGTCGTTGTAGACGGACATCCGGTTCCCGACGGGCTTGCTTTTGTTAATCCCTATGACGTCGAGTCAATCGAAGTACTCAAGGATGCTGCGTCATCCGCTATTTATGGATCACGGGGTGCTAATGGAGTAATCATTGTTACGACAAAGAAGGGTAATGCAAACAAGCCCCGTTATGCGGTAAAAAGCTATTACGGATTTAAGGATGCCTACAAGCTCAACCCTATTATGTCAATCAGCGAATACACAGATCTTTTATTTTCTGAAGCTGATCTCAGGGCGAAGGACCCTTCAATTGATCCCGCCAATTATAATATGATCACAGATAATGAGAGAGCCGCTTATATAATCGAAAACCAGATAGCCGGTTCGCCTACCGACTGGCAGGAAGAAGCTCTTCATCAGGCAGGGATTTACAATGTTCAGTTGAATGCATCGGGAGGGAACAAAGATCTTCGTTACTATGTATCCGGCAATGTCCAGCGCGATCAGGGGATTATGAAATTCAGTGAGAATAATAAAGGGAATTTTAAGATAAAGCTCGATGCAAATCTCAGCAGCAAGCTGAGTATGACAGTAAACCTTAATCCAACGTATTCAAACCTTCAACGACCCGGAGCTAATTTTACCGACTATTACCGCACCTATTCTTTCCTTCCTGTACAGCATTCTGATTTCACAGCCGCCTTTGTGACGCAGAACCCTCAATGGAGTACTGTAAAGTCCGGGGACTGGGCACAGGCAAGGCATTTTGCAAACATGTTTTACTCCGGCTATATGCCCGACGGAAGCTTTTGGCAAAGTGACGAAACCCTTATACCATGGGGAACGAACAATAATAGCCCCTTGTCAATTGCATCAAGGATTGACCGGAATTCTAAGAATTACCGGGTAATGGGAGGGGGAGATCTTACGTACAAGCTTTCGAAGAACCTTTCCCTGAAAACTGCTTTCAGCGGATACTATAATCAGCGGGAGGATCTTACTCTAACGCGCAGCAATGCTAAAAGCGATGGAGACGTTAGTTCCGGAGAACAATATACAAGTAAGGTGATAGATCTTCTCTGGGAAAATACGCTGAATTATAACCGCCAGATTGGAGATCATAATTTTACTGGCTTACTCGGTTTTACGGTACAGAAAACCACCAATGATATTTCGAATATCCTCGCAAGAAATTTTCCTACGGATGATTTCGAAACTCTTAGTCAGGCTGCCCAGATAGATCAGCCTGCCACCTATACAAGCCGCGTACCTGTAGGATTAGTATCTTACCTGGGCCGTATCACCTATGATTATAAAGGAAAATATCTCTTTTCAACGAGTTTGAGGACGGATGGGAGTACCTATTTTAAGAAGCCTCATCAATGGGGATGGTTTCCTTCTGTGTCGGCAGGCTGGAGAGTTAACTCAGAACCATTTATGAAGCAAGCTGCACAGTGGCTGAGCAATCTTAAGCTGAGGGCAAGTTATGGTGCTACCGGTAATAACAGGATCCAGGACTTTGCGTATGTGAATTTGCTTTATCCTGCCAATTACTCTTTTGGCGGAGGTACAGGACTGCTGAACCTTGGCCTGGCGCCAACAGAAGAAGTTCTTAAAAATGCAAAGATCACATGGGAACGAACTTTTGAATTTAATACAGGCCTGGATATAGGACTTTTCGGGGACCGGATCAACCTGTCTGCGGAAGCTTATCGTTCAGAAACAGACCGTTTACTGCTGCAGCAGGGGATGATGTCGTTTACGGGTTCCAATACTTTCTGGAACAATGCAGGAAAGGTGCGAAATACCGGGATCGAAATGGACCTGACCTCGAACAATATTAGTTCGAAGAATTTCCAATGGAGTACCAATCTGAATTTCGCTGCTAACAGGAACAGTCTTCTCCGGTTAGGCGGAGAGCCTTTTCAGTATACTTATGGCGAACGGAATGAGCTTTACGCTGCAATAGTAGGAAAGCCTTCTATTCAGTTCTTTGGCTATCAATCGGATGGGGTATGGAATTCGCAGGCTGATGTTGATGCCGCGAAAAACAGCGGATCTACTTCTGTTATACAGAATTATTTTACCCCCGGAGGCCTTAAGGTGAAAGATCTTAACGGGGATAATAAAATAGATGAAAGTGACAGGACTGTTTTGGGAACGCCGTTTCCTGATTTTACCTGGGGTGTTACCAACACCTTTAAATATCGGGGATTTGACCTGAGCGTTCTTATCCAGGGGGTACAGGGCGGAAGTCTTATTAATGGAGATGCTTTTTATACCGAGACAAAGAGACTCAATACTAACTATACAAAAGGGCGGTGGCTTAGTCCAGCTAATCCGGGAGATGGAAAGACACCTTACAATAATGTTGGTGCAGACTGGATGCTGACGGATTACGTGATGGAGAACGCATCTTATGCGTCTCTGCGGAATGTCATAATTGGATATTCGTTCCCTGCTAAAATATTAAAGCGTGCAAAGGTGAATACCCTGAGGGTTTACGCTTCAGGGGATAATCTCCTGCTGATAACAGGAGGATCATATCGTGGGATCAATCCGGAGGCAAGAGTGACCAGTAACCAGTATACTTCTCCGCTGACGTCGGGGTATCAGCGGGGGGCATTTCCTGTTACCCGCACCTTTACATTCGGTCTCGATTTTAATTTTTAACGAAAAACGATGAGAAATCTGAAATATACGATCATAGCCGGGATATTGTTTACAGCGGGAATTACCTCCTGCAATAAAGTACTCGATGTAGAACCGGTCTCTAATGTTGGCGTGGACAATTTTTATCGTAATGCAAAGGAAGTTCAGACGGCACTTACAGGCTGCTACAATGGTCTGCATGATCCGCTTGTGACAGAATGGATGCTTACGGAACAGAGAACTGATAATTCCAGGCAAAATTCACCCACCAGTACAGCTGTTCAGCGAGTTGAGTTGAATGCGCTGGATATGTATACGCAAAGTTCGCAGCATCAGCAGATCTATAATTACTGGCTCAGCGTGTACCGCAATATCAGGAGTATCAACTATGTGCTGCAGAATCTTGGAGTGACATATGAAAACGGCCGGATAATATTCGGAACAGGCAATGCACAGGTAACAGAAGAAGAAAAGGCGGATCTGGCTGGTCAGGCATTGTTCCTGCGCGCGTATCATTATTTTAATCTCGTGAGGCTGTTCGGCGACGTTTTCCTGATCACTGAGCCTGTAATTCCTCAGGAAGCCAAGCAAGTGGGACGATCACCGGTAGCAGACGTTTACAAGCTCATTATCGCTGACTTAACCGCCGCCGGAGAACATCTATCGTCAGCGGCATATAGTTCCATTGCTTCAGGAAACCTGGGAGAGGCAAATGCCTGGGCCGCCAAGGCTCTTTTGGCAAAAGTCTATCTCACTCTTCAGCAGCCCTCAAATGCACTTCCTTTACTGAACGACGTGATCAGCAACAGCGGATACGGGCTCGAGTCCTCTTATGGCCGTGTTTTCTCTATCGATAATGAAATGAATAAAGAGATCTTATTCGCGGTAAGATTTAAAGCAGGCGGACTTGGTATAGGCAATTTCATGGCAAATACTTTTGCTCCGAACAGCAGTGGAAATGCAGTTGTAAACGGAGACGGGCTGGGATTTAATACCCCGACAGATAATCTTACTGCGGCCTATAAAACACCGGCATCGGGTGGTTCGGATCAGAGGAAAGCTGTTAACATCAGTTCTTATTCAGGACGACCTTATATAAAAAAGTTTATTTCTGCGGTACAGGTGGAAAATGATGCAGAAAACGACTTCCCTGTGATCCGGTTTGCTGATGTTCTTTTGATGAAAGCAGAAGCTTTGGGTTTTGACGGGCCGGCCGGTCAGTCAGTGGGATTGATCAATCAGGTAAGGTCAAGGGCTGGCGCTATCGATTACGACGGGGGTGACTTTGCCTCCACATTTTATAAGTATCCGGCTGACGGAGGCTCTTCTATTCAAACACAAGAAGCGTTCCTGAATGCTCTTCTTAATGAAAGAAGGATAGAGCTGGCTTTCGAAAATCAGAGATTTTTTGACCTCGTGAGGACGGGTCAGCTTCTTACAGTAATCGGCGCATATTTCGAAAGTGAGTATCAGGTACACTACAGAAGGTACAGGCCTGTGATTACGCTTGATGCCCTGAAGGCGAATCTTACAGCAGAGCGGATATTACTTCCTATACCTCAGCGAGAAATAGATACCAATGACCAGCAACGAATCCCGCAAAATTCAGGGTACTAAAAAGAATGGGTTATGAAAAATATTTTTAAATCACTAACGGGGATATTGCTACTTTCTCTCTGCATGATATCCTGTAAAAAAGATGATTCCGGAGCGTCATCCGGAGAGCTTAGTGCCAATAGCTTTATATATAATCTTGCCACTAAAAACTTTAATCCTGATACAGCCCTTACTGCAAAGGTAACTTCATCAGGTGCTGTAGATATTGTGTACTGTTATCTGGTACGCAGTAATACAGTGGATTCCCTTATTTATATAGGAAAACCTGATGCTGGTGAGGCGAAGGGTTATACCTTTCATATCTCCGCTTCCAGATTTCCATACAGCAGCATAAAGAGCGTTCGCGGTGTGAAGGTAATGGTGAGGCAGGACGACAACAGTTCGTATGAAGGATTTGTTAAAATCGACATCTATGATCCTTCAAAACCCTTCCTGACTGACTTTCCTGTGAGCATTTCTCCGGATCTGGACGGAGGGGCAACTGCCATTACCGGTAAGATTACTTCTGAAAGTGGAATCGCAAAAGTCGAGGTGTTTGATGATTATCAGACAGAAGGTACATTTACTTCTGTTCAGGCTATTTCTGTCGCCAATGAGAAGGAATATCAACTCAATTATTCTTATATGTACAGGAAGGCTGCGCAGCATATTAAGGTTGCCGCGACGGATATTTTCGGCCAGGTAATGGAAACAATAATCAATATGCCTGTTGATATTAACACTTTCAAGCCAAAGTTCGTCGACTTCCCGGCTAATCTTACTCCTGAAGCTACGGGTACTGCTACCATGGTAACCGGGAAGATCACCTCTGTGACCGGACTGGCGAAAGCAGAGGTATATGATGATTCTGAAGGGAACTACGTATTGCTGGAAACACTTAATGATTTGAACGGAGTGAAGAACTATACTTTTAATTATAGTTATCAGTATAAGAAGCGGGCCAAAAATATCAAAATAGTGGCGACAGATACGGATAATCTCCCTACTGAACTGGTTATTCCTCTAAATGTTACTTATTCAACAGAAGTATATAGAGATGTGGTCATGTCAGCTCAGTCAGCCATATCTCCCGGCAGCTTTTTCGATACTTCTACCGGAACAATCTTTGGAAACTGTGAAGTAAGCGGCAGCGAAGGAAGGCTTGATTTTCTTATTTATGCCAGTTCTGCCGGAGTGTTGTCGTTCTATAGCCCGACAAATACGTCGTCTGCTGCTTCCAGCTATAAGTGTAATGGCACTGCATGGGTTCCGGTCACTTCTAATTTAAAAGCTACAAGATTCAGGGTACTTGTCCCGACATCTGCCGGTAATACAGCAGCGGATAATATTTATCAGGCATATAATTCAGGTAACATTGATAACCTGGATGACAGCTTTTTTGGGACAATTGCGGTTCCGGGCAGCAGCTCAACAAAGTATGATCCCGCAGTAAATCCGGCAGCGAACATTTTTAATTTAAACTCTGCCAATCTTATCTGGTTCCGGATTCCTCAGGCGAATGGCACAAGTAAAAATTGCCTGGTAAAAGTGAAGGAGGTCAATATTAATACGGGTACCCCAGGTTTGTCTGCGATTAAATTTGATATCATCGTGCAGAAGCAGTGACAGGTATTATAAATAATTATTAACAGGAGAGGTGCTTTTACGGAGCAGCCTCTCCCCAGAAATCAGTAAAATGAAAGTTTACTTAGTTACTCTTTGCCTGGCAATCTGCATAAGCACTTCAGCGAAACAAGCTCCGGTAAATGACGCAGCCTCTCTGAGAAAGGCAGTAGCCGGAGCAAAGCCGGGTGATATCATCACTATGGCCGATGGAGAGTGGAAGGATGCCAGAATTGTATTGCATGGACGGGGAACACCTGGTAAGCCGGTAGTGGTTCAACCCCAGACACCCGGCGGAGTAAGACTTACAGGAAGTTCAACACTTTCGTTGTCAGGAGAATATCTTGTTGTAAAAGATCTGCATTTTACCCGCGGAACTGCCCGGGAGGGAGATGTTATTACATTCAGAACAAACAAGGACCTGCTGGCTGATCATTGCAGGATCACGGGGATCGTAATTGATAATTATAGCCAGCCGGAACGATTTAAAAACGATAATTGGGTGACGCTTTGGGGAAAAAATAACCGGGTGGATCATTGTACATTTGTTGATAAACTGAACCTGGGGCCAACGCTTATTGTCGAACTGAACGATGAAAGAAGCCAGCAGAATAACCACAGTATCGACAGTAATTATTTTAAAGGGCGCCAGCGCCTGGGCTCGAATGGCGGGGAAACCATTCGTGTAGGCGTTTCAAAATATTCTATGACCCCGTCCCGTACGCGAATCGTTCATAACTATTTTGAGCGGTGCAACGGGGAGGTTGAGATTGTATCGGTCAAGTCAGGTGAAAATCACGTAAGCTTCAATACTTTTTTTGAATGCGAAGGAGGACTTGTTTTGCGCCACGGAAGTAACAATATTGTGGAGGGTAATCTGTTCCTCGGAAACAATAAACTGTTTACGGGAGGTGTGAGAATTGTTAATCCGGGACACAAAGTATTTAACAATGTTTTTAAGGATTTGAAAGGTGAAGAGTTCCGTTCTGCTCTGTCGGTGATGAACGGAGTGCCAAACTCTCTCATTAACCGTTATTACCAGGTAAAGGATGTGGATATTCACCATAACACGTTTATCAATTGCAGAAGTATTCTTTTTGGCGCGGGCAGGGACGCAGAACGAACCCTCGCTCCGGAGAATGTGGCATTCAGAGATAATCTGATCATTGGAGCCAAAGACTCCCTGTATGCAGATAATAATAAAGGAGGGGGGATCTTATTTGCCGGGAACGGGGTTGCCCAGAGTGGGTTACGCTCGCTGCCCAAGGGCTTTATTTCATTAACTGCCGGGATTAAAAAGGCGAAGGAACCGGACCTGCCTCTGCCTGTTTCAGGGAAGGGGGCCGATACCAGGAAATTGTTTTGGGTTAACAGCCGGACTGCGGGAGCTGCGTGGTTCAGATCTGAAAGCACGGCAGCAGAGAACAAGAGGAAGAAAGTAATGGTTCCTCTTTCTTCAGCAGCACAATTGCCAGATATCGTTTCTTCAGCGTTTGCAGGAGATACCATAGAACTTACCGGAACAGGGAATTACGGACTTAGAAAGGAAATACATGTTAACAAACCCCTCACTATCCGTTCGGCTGAGGGAGGTACTGAGCGGCCACTGCTAATAAATACTTCAGAAAATAAGTTTCCGGGTTTTATTGTAATTGAGGATGGAGGAGAACTAACTCTTCAGGGACTTTCTTTTGCCGGAAGTATGCCGGGTTATGGAGATGCAGCAGCAGGGGTTGTTACAGCTTCCTCCATGCAGAGACATTATAAACTGAGAGTGAGTGATTGTGAATTTTATGATTTTAATGAAAGCTCTTTCGCCGGAATAAAAGCTCTAAAGTCGACATATGCTGACAGCATACTGGTTGTTAATTCCATCTTCAGAAATATTTCAGGAAGCGGAATTGACCTTGCAGCAGAGAAAGACGATAAAGGAACTTATAATTCGGAATATACTGTCATCAGGAATTGCGTTTTTACAAATATTCTTGGCTCAGCCCTCAATCTTTACCGGGGCGGAAATGATGAAAGTACCCTCGGACCATTTCTTACCATCGACCACTGTACATTTAATGAAGTTGATAATCGGGAGCAGGGGGCGGTTCTACGGCTATTGGGAGTTCAGAAGGCACGTATTTCTAATTGCATTTTCGCCTTCAGCGGGCAGGGCGGACGCGCTATTCATTTTCAGGAATCCCGGTACGACGATCTGAACGTAGACTTTTGTAATTTGTACCAGGCTGGCCGGATAGAGTCTTTCTATGGCAATGTTTCAGGTTCTAACATTTACCAGTCTTTTCCTGGATTCATAGATCCTAAAAACAGGAACTTTAACCTGGTGCCGGGATCGGACCTGCAGAATAAGGGGTCTGCCGGTAAAGCTCCCGGTGCTAGTCTCCCTGAAAGAGGCCGGGGATTAAATTAAAACGACAATCCTGTAAGCTAATATTTAATGAAGATGAATATTCTCGTATCCATAATACTTTTAATAGCAACAGCCTGTTCAAAGAAGGAGGCTATAACAAGGCAGCAGGAGGGAAATAATAACCATCATGAGGATAAGGTGGTCGTTTCTCCTTCAGAGGTGCTGGATCTCACAAACTGGAAACTGACCCTTCCTGTAAATACGGAACATGCCGGTAACCCTGATGAGATAAAACAGCCGGAACTAAATACATATTCAAGCAGCGATTATTTTCATACTAATGAAGCCGGAAATGCGGTTGTTTTCAGGGCCCAGACGGGGGGCGCAACGACCAGTGGTTCAAATTTTCCGAGATCTGAATTGCGGGAAATGATCAATGACGGAAAGAATCCTGCGGCATGGTCGTCGTCTGAGGGAACTCATACGCTGTTCATCGACCAGAGGGTGACTCATCTCCCCGATGTAAGGAAACATATTGTGATCGGACAAATTCATGATGCTGATAAATATGTAATCTTTTTCAGGTTGGAAAACAGGCGTTTACTGGTTTCTGTAAATGGGGGAGACCGGGTAACCCTGGATGATAGCTATGTGCCCGGTACCCGTTTTTCAGTAAAATTGGTGGTGAATAATGATCAAACCCGGTGTTACTATAATGACGAGCTGAAATATACATTTAACGGGCATTTTACAGATGCATATTTTAAGGCGGGAGCTTACGTGCAGTCATCCTGCAGGGGGGCGAAAAAGGTGGAAGGCGAATCCTGTTATGCTTACGGGGAGGTTGAGATATTTAATGTTTGGACAAAGCATCAATATTAAGATCAGGATAATGATGATGATTTTCTTCATTATTCCTAATTTAGCATTTGTTTTGCCTTATCTTCAATGTTTAAGCAGTTTAAAGAATATTTCAGTTTTACGAAGAAGGAACTAAACGGCCTCCTGGTCCTTTGTATCCTGATGGTCATAGTATGGGTTTCGCCTTCTGTTGTTTCCCTGTCCGGAACTGAAAAAGTATATGATCCGTCTGAATTTAAAAAGGAGATTGCTGCATTCAGGGCATCTGAGAAGAAGCATGTAAAGAGGAATTATTATCGGGAACCGGATAAGGCGAGAGGCTATAAGGAGAATAAGGGGAGCCCTGTTTATTTTAAGTTTAATCCGAATAATCTTGCTGTATCCGATTGGGTAAGATTAGGTATTTCGGAAAAGCAGGCGAGGGTAATTAAAAACTACGAAGCCAAGGGAGGGAAGTTTCGGCGTAAGGAGGATCTGAAAAAGATGTATTCGATAAGGCCTGAGGATTATTCCCGGCTTGCTCCTTACATAGATATTCCGGAGGAGCAAAAAAATGCAAAAGTATACGTAAAAAAGGAATATCCAAGCAGGCGACCTGTGATTGTCGAAGTGAATTCAGCCGATTCTGCCATGCTTGAAACAGTAAGAGGGATCGGTCCTGTACTGGCATCCAGAATTATCAGGTACAGGGAGCGGCTTGGAGGTTTCTACAGGAAAGAGCAGTTGAAGGAAGTATATGGAATAGATTCGCTCCGTTACCCTGCTATTGCGGAACAATTGAATACAGATGCTGGTTCCATCCGGAAAATAAATATCAATACTGCCGGCTTTGATGAACTCAGGAACCACCCTTATCTGACTTATAAGCAGAAGAATGCCATTATCCAGTACCGGAAACAACATGGAGCGTTTACTGGTATTGGTGATCTTAGGAAAATAGCTATTTTAAACACTGAAATTTTACGTAAAATTGCGCCTTATTTGATTTTCTGATGATTAGTGATAGCCTGAAGTCTGTAATAAGAGATATAAAAGATTTTCCAAAGCCTGGAATTATTTTCAAAGACGTTACTCCTATTTTTAAGGATCCGGATCTTTGTTCTAAAGTTGTAGACGCTTTTGCTGACAGGCTTAAACATTTGCAGATTGATGCGGTAGCGGGTATTGAAAGCCGCGGCTTCCTTTTCGGGCTAATGCTTGCCAATCGCTTGGGAGTCCCGTTTATTCCGGTACGTAAACCCGGAAAACTGCCCTTTAGCATTGTGAAAAAGTCTTATGAGCTTGAGTATGGGTCTGCAACGATAGAAATTCATACAGATGCATTTGAACCGGGATGCCGGGTACTGATTCATGATGATCTGCTTGCTACAGGAGGGACAGCTGCCGCGACGGCCGAGCTTGTAACAGAGCTCAAAGGAGTTGTAGCAGGATTTGCTTTTGTCATTAATCTGGAGTTTCTGAATGGCAGAGACAGACTTGGTTCCTTCTCTTCTGATATTATTACTCTTACTGATTATTAGGCAATCAGCCAGTAGGCTGTTAGGGGCGTGGCTATTTACCGGACAGTAGAGCAATTGCCGTTGCCACTTGTTTTCATAGAATGATCTAAATGCAGATAGTTAGCTGCCTGCTGGATATCTGTTAATCATCCATAAAGCGATCGTAAATCGTGAATGAACTGTATCAGCCGGGTATAAGAAGAGTACTTGTAACGATGCGGTTGAATGGAAGGACTTGTTTAGACGGGCCGGGATGAAATGATGTATAAACCCTTTTGAAAATAAAAAAGCGGCTTCTTATTGTGGGAAGCCGCCTCATCAACCAAACTAACTCAAAACAAAATCAATATGCAAACAAATCAATATGAAAGTAAATATGAAAAGTGATCAATATTTACACTACAAAAATGAGGGTTATAACATTGGTTTTAAATGACTGAGATCAAGTTCCGGGCAGATTGTTATCACTTTCCTGTCTGCAGGAGAAGCCAGGAGCTTCAACTCGTGTGTTTAGACCCCCTGACGCGGTATATTGGTTAATCTGGCCCGGGGAATTCTGGTTGATTTTTTGGCAGTGTTCAACTAGCAGATAATATAGCCTTGAAGCGATACTGATTAAGGATAGCGATGAGGCAAAAAGAAAATAAATCTGAGTGCTTTAGATTTCAATATTTTACATATCTTTGCAGTCCTTAAAAAGAGAGGAGGTATTAGCATATGATTATTATCAACGTAAAAGACGGGGAGTCATTAGATAAAGCCCTGAAGCGTTTCAAAAAGAAATTTGAGAAGACCGGAGTATTAAGAGAATTACGTAGCCGTCAGGCTTTTGAAAAGAAGTCTGTAGCCCGTCGTAACGTCGTTAAACGTGCGGTGTACAAACAAACTCTCAATCAGGAGATAGTTTAAAACTCACAATATTTTTTTGATCTGAAACTATTTGTATATTGCCTTTTGCGATATGCAAATAGTTTTTGATGTTTATAGAGAGATTTACTAACTACCTTCAGTACGAAAAGCGATACTCTGAGCATACTGTAAAGGCTTATCTTAAGGACCTTAAGCAGTTTGAGGATTTTCTCAAAGACCAGGGCACTGATCTTTCGCTTGCCCAAACCCGAGATGTGAGGGCCTGGGTTGTTGGCCTGATGGAACTTACAGGCGCCCGGTCTGTTAACCGTAAACTGTCATCTCTCAGAAGCTTTTATAAGTTTCTGAACCGGGAAAAATTATTGACCCCGAATCCCTTACTGCCAATCCGGGCACTTAAGACGCCTAAATCTCTGCCCGCTGTTGTTCCCGATTCGGGATTGGATTATCTGCTGGACCATGGCGGCGTATTTTCGAATGACTTTGCAGGCTTAAGAGATAAGTTGATAATTGAGTTTTTATTCGGAACAGGGGTTCGTCTTGCCGAAATGCTTGTGGTGAAAGAAAGCGATATTGATTTTGACAGGCAAATGATCCGGATTTTTGGAAAGCGGGGAAAAGAAAGGATTGTACCTGTGAATGTTACGCTCGAAAAGCTTCTTAAAGAGTATATATACGAAAAAAACCTTCAGAATTTTGAAAATGATTCAGTAGCTTTGATAGTGACAGATGGGGGGAAGCCGGCATATCCAAAGTTGGTTTACCGGGTTGTAAGGAGGTACCTGGCATGTATTACGACTGCCGAAAAGAGGAGCCCGCATATATTACGTCATTCCTTTGCTACCAGTCTTTTAAACAAAGGGGCGGATTTAAATGCTATTAAGGAACTTCTTGGGCACGCCAATCTTGCCGCTACTCAGATTTACACTCATAATTCTGTCGAGAGATTAAAATCAATTTATAAACAAGCCCATCCAAAGGCTTAAAAAAAGGAGGAAAAATGAAAATTACTGTTCAATCCATCCATTTCGACGCAGACAAAAAATTGCTGGAATTTATCCAAAAAAAGGCTGCTAAGCTTGATCAGTTTTCGGATCAGATTATTAGTGCCCAGGTTTATCTTAAACTTGAAAAAACAGAGGATGAGCAAAATAAGATAGCTGAGATAAAGCTGACTTTGCCAGGAAATCAATTGTTTGCAAAGGAGCAGTGCAAATCATTTGAAGAGGCAACAGATCTGGCTATTGAATCGCTCAAAAGGCAGATTAATAAACACAAGGAAAAGTCAAGGCCTGTTGGGGTCTCCAAAGCGGAATCATTACCAATAGAGGAAGAATAGAGAGGCCGGTCAGGTGGTTTACCTTGGTTATGATCACCTTAACTCCCGGTCTGTTCAGGGTAATTACGATGTTTGTCCGGCAGAAATTAAACTGCCGGATTTTTTTTGAAAAAAATTTTGTGAAATAGGTATTTTGTGTAGATTTGCATTCCCTTTTGGAGAGGTTCTGAATGCAGAATAAACGCGAAAAAAGGTCGTTCT
>NZ_QEAS01000017.1:72086-72458 GCF_003130405.1 Pararcticibacter amylolyticus | reverse complement strand
CTTACCTTTGCAGGCCTTTAGTATTAAAACTAAAGAGTAAAGAATAAGAAGTATAAGCCTCCTTAGCTCAGCTGGTAGAGCAACTGACTTGTAATCAGTAGGTCATTGGTTCGATCCCGATAGGAGGCTCCGGGATTTGCAGGACCCGATTTTTGTCGGGGATATGCAAATCAGGATGGGGAGATTCCAGAGCGGTTAAATGGGACGGACTGTAAATCCGTTGCTTCGGCTTCGAAGGTTCGAATCCTTCTCTCCCCACCGGATCTTAGATTTTGAGAATTAAGTTTTACGGTGTTTGTTCTAATCAAAGCAAAGTAGCCTAAGAAAGGATAGTCGTAAATCAACATCTGAATTTAAACTAATAAAATAAGC
>NZ_QEAS01000017.1:71853-72030 GCF_003130405.1 Pararcticibacter amylolyticus | reverse complement strand
ACCTCGTCTTCCGCTCATTTTTTAGATTAGCAGCCGGCAGTTTGTCGTTTGCAGTTTTTTATTTCTGAGAACTGGTAAACTGCAAAAGATAAATAAGCCGATGTAGCTCAGCGGTAGAGCACTTCCTTGGTAAGGAAGAGGTCATGGGTTCAAGTCCCATCATTGGCTCAGGGAAGG
>NZ_QEAS01000017.1:67702-71805 GCF_003130405.1 Pararcticibacter amylolyticus | reverse complement strand
ACATGGCAAAAGAAAAATTTGACCGCAGTAAACCGCACTTAAATATCGGTACTATCGGCCACGTTGACCACGGTAAAACTACTCTTACTGCAGCTATTACAAAGGTATTAGCAGATAAGGGTTTGTCAGAGGCTCGTTCATTTGATTCTATTGACTCTGCCCCTGAAGAAAAAGAAAGAGGTATTACTATCAATACAGCACACGTTGAATATTCAACAGCGAACCGTCACTATGCACACGTTGACTGTCCGGGACACGCCGACTATGTAAAGAACATGGTTACTGGTGCTGCTCAGATGGACGGAGCTATCCTTGTAGTTGCTGCTACTGATGGTCCGATGCCACAAACTCGCGAGCACATCCTTCTTGCCCGTCAGGTAGGCGTACCAGCTCTTGTTGTTTTCATGAACAAGGTTGACATGGTAGACGATCCTGAACTGTTAGACTTAGTAGAAATGGAAGTTCGTGAATTATTATCATTCTACGAATTCCCTGGTGATGATATTCCTGTGATCCGTGGTTCTGCCTTAGGTGGTTTGAACGCTGAGCCTCAGTGGGTTGAAAAGATTATGGAATTAATGGAAGCTGTAGATAGCTACATTCCAATTCCTCCACGTCTGACTGATCTTCCGTTCCTTATGCCTGTTGAAGACGTATTCTCGATCACTGGTCGTGGTACTGTTGCAACTGGTCGTATTGAGCGTGGTGTAATCAACTCTGGCGAGCCTGTTGAGATCCTTGGTATGGGTGCTGAAAACCTGAAATCAACTGTTACAGGTGTTGAAATGTTCCGTAAGATCCTTGACAGAGGTGAAGCTGGTGACAACGTAGGTTTATTGTTGCGTGGTATTGAGAAAACTGATATCCGTCGTGGTATGGTTATCTGTAAACCAGGTTCAGTAACTCCTCACACAGATTTCAAAGCAGAGGTTTACGTTCTTTCAAAGGCTGAAGGTGGTCGTCACACTCCATTCTTCAACAAGTATCGTCCTCAGTTCTATTTCCGTACTACAGACGTAACAGGTGAGATTTCACTTGCAGAAGGTGTAGAAATGGTTATGCCTGGTGATAATGTTACTATCACTGTAAAACTTATCAACGCAATCGCGATGGAAAAAGGTTTACGTTTCGCTATCCGCGAAGGTGGTAGAACAGTAGGTGCTGGTCAGGTAACTGAGATCCTGAAATAAGAAGTCTTAATTGATTCTCGGGGTAAGAGAATCATTCAGATAAATAATAAAGAGTACCCCAAAACATTTTGGGGTACTCTTAAAATAAAACAAAGTTCTTTTTTTACGGGCATAGTTCAATGGTAGAATAGAGGTCTCCAAAACCTTTGATCAGGGTTCGAATCCTTGTGCCCGTGCTTAATTTGCAAAAATGGCTAGCGTAGTTGAATTTTTAAAAGAATCGTATGACGAAATGCTCCATAAGGTATCATGGCCTACCTGGAGTGAGTTGCAGAATTCAGCAGTTATCGTGCTTGTAGCATCGGTCATTATTGCTCTGATGATTCTGGCGATGGATGAGTCTGCGGGGAATCTTTTAAAATTTTTCTACAGATCAGTTGCTTAAAAAATGAATAGTACAATGAGTGATCAACTGAAGTGGTATGTAGTCAGAGCAGTTAGTGGTAAGGAAAAGAAGGTTAAACAGTATATCGAAACTGAGGTAAACCGCCTCGGTATTTCGCATTTAGTGCCCCAGGTACTTATTCCTATGGAAAAGTATTATCAGATGAGGGAAGGAAAGAAAATAGCGAAAGAGAGAAACTTCTATCCCGGATATGTTCTGATAGAGGCTGCTTTGGATGGTGAGCTTGAACATATTATAAAGAACGTGAATAGCGTTATCGGCTTTCTTGGAGACAAGGGAGGGAATGCTGTTCCGTTGCGTCCTTCTGAAGTGAATCGTATACTTGGTAAGGTAGACGAGATGACTCAGCAGGGAGAAACAATGAATGTACCTTATTATGTCGGAGAGAATGTTAAGGTAATGGACGGTCCGTTTAACGGATTTACTGGTGTAATTGAAGAAGTGAACGAAGAAAAGAAGAAGCTTAAGGTGATGGTGAAGATCTTCGGACGCCGTACTCCCCTTGAGTTGAATTACATGCAGGTAGAAAAAGAATAGAGAGGAAGGTAGATATATTATAAGAGGAGTGAGGCCACTCACACCCCCGTGTCTATCCCAACAATAAAGTCTTAAATGTTACAATTGCTTCCAAATTACTAACATTGAGTAATAAATAAACAAAAAAATGGCAAAAGAAGTCAGTGCGTTAGTAAAATTACAAATCAAGGGCGGTGCAGCAAATCCATCTCCTCCTGTAGGACCAGCATTGGGTGCTAAAGGGGTTAATATCATGGAGTTTTGCAAGCAGTTTAACGCACGCACCCAAGATAAGCCAGGTAAAGTATTACCTGTTGTAATTACAGTATATGCTGATAAGTCTTTTGATTTTATCATTAAGACTCCGCCGGTAGCTATTCAATTACTGGAAGTTTCGGGAGTAAAGAGTGGTTCAGCAGAGCCTAACCGTAAAAAGGTTGCTTCTGTTACCTGGGAACAGGTGGAAACCATTGCAAAGGATAAAATGCCAGACTTAAATGCTTTTACTGTAGAGTCTGCCATGAAAATGGTTGCAGGTACAGCACGTAGTATGGGAATTACCGTCTCTGGTAATGCACCCTGGAACAGTTAATTAATTAAATCAGTTAAGAAGTGGCTAGATTATCTAAAAATCAAAAAAAGGCACTCTCCAAAATTGAGGCAGGTAAGTCGTATTCTTTACAGGAAGCATCAGCTCTTGTTAAGGAGATTACTACAACTAAATTTGATGCTTCTGTGGATATCGACGTTCGTTTGGGCGTAGATCCACGTAAGGCGAATCAAATGGTCCGTGGTATCGCTACTCTTCCTCATGGTACAGGTAAGACTGTTCGCGTTTTGGCTTTAGTAACTCCTGATAAGGAAGAGGAAGCCAAAGCTGCCGGCGCAGATTATGTGGGCCTGGACGAGTATATTTCTAAAATAGAAGGTGGATGGACCGATGTGGATATCATCATCACCATGCCAAGTGTGATGGCAAAGGTAGGTAGACTGGGGCGTATTCTTGGTCCGCGTAACCTGATGCCAAATCCTAAATCAGGGACTGTAACAACCGATGTAGGTAAAGCAGTAACTGAAGTGAAGGCTGGTAAGATTGATTTCAAGGTTGACAAAACAGGAATTATTCATACATCAATAGGAAAGGCATCTTTCCCGGCTGATAAGATCTATGAGAATGCTCTTGAAGTTCTTCAGACTCTTTCAAGGTTGAAACCATCGGCTGCAAAGGGAACATATTTTAAGAGTATCCATCTCTCTTCAACTATGTCACCCGGAATTGAAATTGAAACTAAAACAGTAGCGGGGATCTAATCATGAGAAAAGAAGAGAAACAAGAGATTGTTCAATCCCTTACTGAACAGATTAAAGAGTACGGGAACTTTTACATAACCGATACTGCAGATCTTTCTGTTGCTAAGATCAATTCAATTCGCCGTAAGTTCTTTGATAACGGGATTGCTATCCAGGTAGCAAAGAATACTCTTATCCGTAAGGCTATGGAAGCTGCCGGTGTGGAAGCTCCGGGATTTGAGGAGGTGTTAAAGGGTTCTTCTACTATATTGTTTTCGACTGTAGCGAATGCTCCGGCGAAACTTATAAAAGAACTTAGAAAAACGGGCGATAAACCGGTATTAAAGGGAGCATATATCGATACTGCATTGTTCATTGGTGACAAACAGTTAGATGCTCTGGCTAGTCTTAAATCTAAGAACGAGCTTATTGGTGACATCGTTGGATTATTGCAGTCTCCTGCGAAGAACGTTATCTCAGGCCTTCAGTCTGGTGGTAATAAACTTGCAGGAATTGTTAAAACATTACAGGAAAGAGGTTAAGACAGACACCTTAGAGCTCAGTCAATTAAATAGTATTAAATTTTAAAATCTAAAATAAAATGGCAGATTTAAAAGCGTTTGCTGAACAATTGGTAAACTTAACAGTAAAAGAAGTTAACGAGTTAGCTCAGATCCTGAAAGATGAGTATGGTATTGAGC
>NZ_QEAS01000017.1:63466-67644 GCF_003130405.1 Pararcticibacter amylolyticus | reverse complement strand
AGTAGAAGAGAAGACTGCGTTTGACGTAATTTTGAAAGAGGCAGGTGGTCAGAAATTAGCAGTTGTTAAGTTGGTAAAAGACCTTACTGGTCTTGGACTTAAAGAAGCTAAAGATTTAGTAGACGGTGCTCCTAAGGAAGTTAAAACCGGTATCGCTAAAGACGAAGCTGAAGCTCTTAAGAAGTCATTAGAAGAAGCAGGAGCTGTTGTTGAGATTAAATAAGCTCTTCAATCTAATAAAATAATACCTTAGACTCCGGTTATTCACCGGGGTCTATTGTTGTTTGTATTGTACCCATTTTTGTTTGACTTACAAGATTGGGGAGGATCCCGAAATAAGTCACAGTTTATTATAAACTAAAATCTTAATCCATTGGCAAACAAAAATCAAAGCGAAAGAGTAAATTTTGCAACCAGCAAGCATGTAATCGATTATCCCGATTTCCTGGATGTGCAATTGCAATCTTTCAGGGAGTTTTTTCAATTGGAAACAACTTCTGACAACAGACACCAGGAAGGTTTGTTTAAGGTGTTTTCTGAGAACTTCCCAATCTCTGATTCAAGAAATATCTTTGTATTAGAGTTTCTTGATTATTTTATTGATCCGCCGCGTTATGATATTCAGGAATGTATAGAGCGTGGTTTGACTTACAGTGTTCCTCTTAAGGCTAAACTGCGGCTGTCATGTAATGACGAGGAGCATGAAGATTTTGAAACAATCGTTCAGGACGTATATCTGGGTACTATCCCTTATATGACACCTAAAGGAACGTTTGTTATTAACGGTGCAGAGAGGGTGATCGTGTCTCAGTTACACAGATCGCCGGGTGTGTTCTTCGGTCAGAGCCGTCATACCAATGGTACTAAGTTATATTCTGCACGTGTAATTCCATTTAAAGGTTCATGGATCGAATTTGCAACAGACGTGAATAACGTGATGTATGCCTATATCGACCGTAAAAAGAAGTTCCCTGTAACCACCCTGCTTCGTGCGATAGGCTACGACTCAGATAAGGATATCCTTGAGTTGTTTGAACTTGCCGACGAAGTGAAAGTGAGTAAATCCGGGCTTAAAAAATATGTAGGCCGTAAGCTTGCTGCAAGGGTATTGAAGAAGTGGGTAGAGGATTTTGTTGATGAGGATACAGGAGAAGTAGTTTCAATTGACCGTAACGAGATTATTCTCGAGCGTGAAACAATACTTGAAGACGATCACATCGATATGATCATTGATGCAGGAGTTAAGAGTGTTATCCTGACTAAGGAAGATGCTTCTAACAATGCTGATTATTCGATTATATATAATACTCTGCAGAAGGATACATCCAATTCAGAGAAAGAAGCGGTAGAGCATATCTATCGCCAGTTACGTAACGCCGAACCACCAGATGAAGAGACCGCAAGGGGGATCATTGACCGCTTGTTCTTCTCTGATAAGAGATATGATCTGGGAGATGTAGGCCGTTACCGTATCAACCGTAAGCTAAAGCTTGCAACATCAGAAGAAACCAAAGTCCTCACCAAGGAGGACATCATTGCGATTGTTAAATATCTGATTAAGCTGATCAATTCGAAGGCTGAGGTGGATGATATCGATCACTTGTCAAACCGTCGTGTACGTACTGTTGGTGAACAGCTGTATGCTCAGTTCGGTGTTGGTCTTGCCCGTATGGCACGTACTATACGTGAACGTATGAATATCCGTGACAACGAGGTCTTTACGCCTACTGATCTGATCAATGCCCGGACATTATCGTCTGTGATCAATTCATTCTTCGGAACGAATCAGTTATCTCAGTTCATGGATCAAACAAATCCATTGGCTGAAATTACGCATAAACGCCGTCTTTCTGCGCTTGGCCCTGGTGGTCTTTCGAGAGAGCGTGCCGGTTTTGAGGTACGCGACGTTCACTATACTCACTACGGCCGTTTATGTACTATTGAAACTCCTGAAGGTCCGAACATCGGGTTGATCTCATCTCTCTGTGTGCACGCCAAGATTAATAACCTCGGTTTTATCGAGACTCCTTACCGTCGTGTTGAAGAAGGAAGGGTAGTGGTTGAAGAACCTGTTATCTATTTGTCTGCTGAGGATGAGGACGGAAAGACTATAGCGCAGGCTAATGCGCAGTATGATGAGAAGGGTAACTTCGAAACTCCGCGGGTAAAGGCACGGTTTGAAGGTGACTTTCCGGTTATTGAGCCTGAAAGGCTTGACCTGATGGACGTTGCTCCGAACCAGATCACGTCTATTGCGGCGTCGCTGATCCCATTCCTTGAACATGATGACGCTAACCGTGCCCTGATGGGTTCGAACATGCAGCGTCAGGCAGTTCCTCTGCTCCGTCCGGAGTCTCCTATTGTGGGTACAGGCCTTGAAGGCAGAGTAGCCCGGGATTCCCGCACGCTGATCAACGCAGAAGGAAGTGGTGTCGTTGAATATGTTGATGCAAATGAGATCCGTATTCAATATGACAGAAGTGAAGACGAGCGGCTGGTTTCTTTTGAAGGAGAAACCAGGTCTTACAGCTTAATCAAGTTTAAGAAGACGAATCAAAGTACTTGTATCAACCTGAAGCCGATCGTTAAGAAGGGACAGAGGGTAGAAAGAGGCCAGGTTCTTTGTGAGGGATATGCTACCCAGGATGGTGAGCTTGCACTTGGAAGAAACATGAAAGTGGCATTCATGCCATGGCAGGGGTATAACTTTGAGGATGCGATTGTGATTTCTGAGCGTGTTGTATCTCAGGATATCTTTACCTCCCTTCATATTGAAGAGTTCGAGCTGGAAGTTCGTGATACTAAACGTGGTGAAGAGGAGCTTACTCCTGATATCCCTAACGTTTCTGAAGAAGCGACTAAAGATCTGGATGAAAACGGTATTATCCGCATCGGAGCTGAAGTAAAAGAAGGGGATATCCTGATTGGTAAGATTACTCCTAAAGGCGAGTCTGATCCTTCACCGGAAGAGAAGCTTCTCCGGGCGATCTTCGGAGATAAAGCAGGCGACGTGAAAGATGCATCGCTGAAAACTCCTCCTTCTATCAGTGGGGTTGTAATTGATACAAAGTTGTTCTCCCGTGCAAAGAAGACATCGAAGGCGGAAGAAAAGGCTCAGCTGGATAAGCTGGATTCAGCTCACGACAGGGCTGTTAAGCATTTGAAAGACAATCTGGTTGACAAGCTGTTTACCATCGTAAATGGTAAGACATCCCAGGGAGTATACAATGTCTATAAGGAGCTTCTTATACCAAAAGGTGCGAAGTTTACTCAAAAGATGCTTGTGGATCTTGAGTACACAAATATCAATCCGACCAAGTGGACTACAGACGATGATAAGAATGAGCTGATCAAGCAATTACTTCACAACTATAATATTAAGCTGAACGAAGAGCTTGGTGCTTATAAACGTGATAAGTTTGCTATCAGCGTGGGGGATGAACTTCCTTCTGGTATCGTTCAGATGGCCAAGGTTTACATTGCGAAGAAGCGTAAACTTAAAGTAGGGGATAAGATGGCAGGACGTCACGGTAATAAGGGTATAGTTGCCCGTATCGTACGTGATGAGGACATGCCTTTCCTTGAAGACGGAACCCCTGTAGATATTGTCCTTAACCCACTTGGGGTACCTTCGCGTATGAACCTTGGACAGATTTACGAAACTGTGCTTGGATGGGCCGGAAAAGAACTGGGACTTAAGTTTGCTACTCCGATCTTTGATGGTGCTACACATGAAGAGGTGGAAGATTGGGTTGCTAAAGCTGGCGTACCTGCTTCAGGGCGGACTTATCTCTACAACGGATTAACAGGCGAACGTTTTGACCAGCCAACAACTGTAGGCATTATTTACATGCTGAAACTGGGGCACATGGTTGATGATAAGATGCACGCCCGTTCTATCGGACCGTACTCTCTTATTACTCAGCAACCCCTTGGTGGTAAAGCTCAGTTTGGTGGTCAGCGTTTTGGGGAAATGGAAGTTTGGGCATTGGAGGCATTTGGTGCATCTAATATCCTTCAGGAAATCCTCACCGTTAAATCGGATGATGTTGTCGGTCGTGCCAAAACATACGAAGCTATTGTGAAAGGTGAAAACCTGCCAACTCCGTCTGTTCCGGAATCATTCAACGTATTGGTTCATGAATTAAGAGGATTGGGACTGGATATCACACTGGATT
>NZ_QEAS01000017.1:8723-63392 GCF_003130405.1 Pararcticibacter amylolyticus | reverse complement strand
AAAGAGCTATGTCTTATAAAAAGGATAATAAAATAAAAAGTAACTTCACTTCGATCACGATCAGCTTAGCATCTCCTGAGTCAATTCTGGAGCGTTCAAGCGGTGAAGTTTTAAAACCGGAGACCATCAACTACCGTACTTACAAGCCCGAGCGTGATGGTTTATTCTGCGAACGTATTTTCGGTCCGGTTAAGGATTATGAATGTCATTGCGGTAAGTACAAGCGTATCCGTTACAAGGGTATCGTTTGTGACCGTTGTGGTGTTGAGGTAACTGAGAAGAAAGTACGTCGTGAGAGGATGGGACATATCAATCTGGTTGTGCCGGTTGCTCACATCTGGTATTTCCGTTCATTGCCTAACAAGATCGGTTATCTTCTTGGCCTTCCGACTAAGAAGCTTGATCTGATCATTTACTATGAGCGGTATGTTGTCATCCAGCCGGGTATTAAAGAGACGGACGGAATCAACAAAATGGATTTCCTTACAGAAGAAGAATATCTGGATATTCTGGATACGCTTCCTAAGGAAAACCAGTATCTGGATGATAAAGATCCTCAGAAGTTTGTTGCTAAAATGGGAGCTGAGGCTCTTGAGGAATTATTAAAGAGGCTTGACCTGGATCAGCAATCGTACGATCTGCGCCATCAGGCTGCCAATGAAACTTCTCAGCAGCGTAAGAATGAGGCATTAAAACGTCTGCAGGTTGTAGAAGCATTCCGTAGCGCCCGCGCAAATATAGAGAACCATCCGGAATGGATGATCGTTAAGATCGTTCCTGTTATTCCTCCGGAACTACGTCCGTTAGTTCCTTTAGAAGGTGGACGTTTTGCTACGTCCGACCTGAATGACCTTTACCGTCGTGTGATTATTCGTAATAATCGTCTTAAGCGTCTTATTGAGATTAAGGCTCCTGAGGTGATTTTACGTAACGAAAAGCGAATGTTGCAGGAAGCTGTTGACTCGCTGTTCGATAACTCCCGTAAGGTGAATGCAGTGAAGACTGAAGGTAACAGGGCTTTAAAATCTCTTTCAGATATCCTGAAAGGAAAGCAAGGCCGTTTCCGTCAGAACCTTTTAGGTAAACGTGTTGACTACTCTGCCCGTTCGGTTATCGTGGTAGGCCCAAGCCTCAAACTTCATGAGTGTGGTTTGCCGAAAGATATGGCTGCTGAGCTGTTCAAACCATTCATCATCCGTAAGATGATTGAAAGAGGTGTGGTGAAGACTGTGAAATCAGCCAAGAAGATCGTTGACAGAAAAGATCCAATTGTATGGGATATTCTGGAAAACGTATTGAAAGGGCATCCGGTACTGTTAAACCGTGCTCCGACACTGCACAGACTGGGTATTCAATCATTCCAGCCTAAGCTGGTTGAAGGTAAAGCGATCCAGCTGCATCCGCTTGTTTGTACGGCGTTCAACGCTGACTTTGACGGTGACCAGATGGCGGTACACGTGCCGCTTGGTAATGCTGCGATCCTGGAAGCTCAGATCCTGATGCTGGCTTCTCACAACATTCTGAACCCTGCAAATGGTACTCCTATTACCGTTCCTTCCCAGGACATGGTATTGGGTCTGTATTATATTACAAAGGGCCGTAAGACTGATGAGAAGCGGGTAGTGAAAGGAGAAGGCCAGATCTTCTATTCTGCTGAAGAAGTAATTATCGCATATAACGAGAAGAAGCTAGATCTTCATGCCTTCATAAAGGTTAAGACTGATGTGAAGGAAGAAGATGGTTCTATCGTTAATAAACTGATTGATACTACGGTCGGGCGTGTTCTGTTTAACCAGATGGTGCCTGAAGAAGTAGGCTATATCAACGAACTTCTTACTAAAAAGTCTTTGAGAGACATTATTGGTGAAGTAGTAAAGATCACTGGTATGGCTCGTGCTGCTCAGTTCCTTGATGATATAAAAGAACTTGGATTCCAGAGTGCATTCCGCGGAGGCCTTTCATTTAATCTTCAGGATCTTAACATTCCTGAAGCTAAGGTGAAACTTATCGAACAGGCTTCAAGGGAAGTTGAAGAAGTAATGAATAACTATAATATGGGATTCATTACCAACAACGAGCGTTACAACCAGATCATCGATATCTGGACCCGTATCAACAACCGCCTTACAGCGAATGTGATGGAGATCCTTTCCACTGACAACCAGGGATTCAACTCAGTTTATATGATGCTTGATTCCGGAGCCCGTGGTTCTAAGGAGCAGATCCGTCAGCTATGCGGTATGCGTGGTCTGATGGCGAAGCCTCAGAAATCTGGTTCTGGTGGAGAGATTATTGAAAACCCGATCCTTTCGAACTTTAAAGAAGGTCTTTCGGTACTCGAGTACTTTATCTCTACCCACGGTGCACGTAAAGGTCTTGCGGATACGGCTCTTAAGACCGCTGATGCTGGTTACCTGACCCGTCGTTTACATGACGTTGCGCAGGATATGATCGTTGGAGAACCTGATTGCGGTACTTTGAGGGGAATTTATACTACGGCTCTTAAAGACAATGAAGATATCGTAGAGCCACTATACGAACGTATTTTAGGCCGTACTTCACTTCATGATGTATTTGATCCTATCTCGGGAGAAATGCTGGTGGCTGCTAATCAGGATATCGATGAAGAAGTTGCTCACAGAATCGAGCATTCGGCTCTTGAAGGTATCGAGATCCGTTCCGTATTAACCTGCGAAAGTAAAAGAGGTGTTTGTGCACTTTGTTACGGACGTAACCTGGCAACAGGTAAGCGGGTGCAGGCCGGTGAGGCTGTCGGAGTGATCGCAGCACAGTCTATCGGTGAACCAGGAACTCAGCTGACTCTTCGTACATTCCACGTGGGTGGTACCGCGTCAAACATCGCAGCTGAATCTCAGATTAATGCGAAGTTCGATGGTATCATTGAATTTGAGAATATAAGAAGTGTTCCTTATGAAACAGAAGAAGGTCCGGTAGAGGTTGTTCTTGGTCGTTCCGGTGAATTCCGCATTGTTGAGCCTGGAACGAGAAGGGTTATTATGACCAACAATATTCCTTATGGTTCTTATCTGTATGTAAAGGAAGGAGCTACTGTGACTAAGGGTGACAGAATTTGTAGCTGGGATCCTTATAACGCTGTAATTATCTCCGAGTTCGGAGGACGGATTGAGTTTGAAGCTGTTATTGAAGGTGTAACTTTCCGTGAAGAATCAGACGAGCAAACAGGCCACAGAGAGAAGGTTATTATCGATACACGTGATAAGACCAAAAACCCTGTGATCCGGATTTCAGATAACCATGGCAGTACCATTAAAGGATACAATATTCCGGTGGGTGCACACATTGCGGTGGACGAAGGTACTGTTGTTAAGATGGGAGAGGTTATCGCCAAGATTCCCCGCTCTACAGGTAAAACCCGGGATATCACGGGAGGTCTTCCTCGTGTGACTGAGCTATTTGAGGCCCGTAACCCGTCTAACCCTGCAGTTGTTACTGAAATCGATGGTGTTGTGACATTGGGCGGCGTAAAGCGTGGTAACCGTGAAATTGCTATTGAGTCTAAAGACGGTCAGATCAAGAAATACCTGGTTCCTCTTTCCAAGCACATTCTGGTGCAGGACAATGACTTTATAAAGGCAGGTATGCCTTTATCAGATGGTTCTATATCTCCGGCGGATATCCTTGCTATCAAGGGCCCTGCGGCGGTTCAGGAATATCTGGTCAATGGTATCCAGGAAGTTTATCGTCTGCAAGGTGTGAAGATCAATGACAAGCACTTTGAGGTGATCGTACACCAGATGATGCAGAAGGTTCAGATAGAAGATCCGGGAGATACCCGCTTCCTTGAAAAGGATGCAGTAGACCGCTGGGACTTCATGTTAGAGAACGACGAGATCTACGACAAGAAAGTTGTAACTGAGCCCGGAGATTCTACTAATGTTAAGGCTGGTCAGATCATTTCTGTGAGGAAATTAAGAGAGGAGAATTCTATTCTTAAGCGCAGAGATATGAAGCTCGTAGAGGCCCGGGATGCTATTGCTGCGACCTCGAGTCCTGTACTTCAGGGTATTACCCGTGCTTCTTTAGGAACCAAATCATTCATTTCTGCGGCTTCCTTCCAGGAAACTACAAAGGTGTTGAATGAAGCGGCGATCAGTGGTAAGCGTGATAACCTGCTAGGTTTGAAGGAAAACGTTATTGTTGGTCACTTAATTCCGTCAGGAACTGGCTTACGTGGTTATGAAAGAATCATTGTTGGTTCTCAGGAAGAGTACGACAAGTTAATGGCTTCAAAAGAAGACTAATATATTGTCTGATTTTATAACAGAAAAGGCTTTCCTGGTAAAGGAAGGCCTTTTCTGTTTTTGCCCCGGGCAAGCAGATCTTAAGCCGGACGGAAAATAAAAAGCAGCAGGAATGAAACATTCCCGTTTATATACGTATTAATGGTAAAGGTTTTTGAAATAAAGATTTTTTTACGGACTTTTTTATCTTTACAGCATGGAAGAGCAGAATATAGATAATCAATTAAATATAGAACTTTCAGAAGACGTTGCAGAAGGTACATATTCGAACCTTGCTGTGATTACTCATTCTAATACGGAGTTTGTGATCGATTTTATCAGGGTAATGCCAGGCGTCCCGAAGGCGAGAGTTAAATCAAGGATCATACTGACACCTGAACATGCCAAGAGGCTGCTAAATGCTCTGGAAGATAACATTGAGAAATTTGAGGCCGTTAACGGCAGGATCAAGATACCAGAGGAGGGGCAATCATTTCCAATGAACTTTGGAGGACCAACGGCGCAGGCTTAAATAAACAGTTAGGCAGACCTTGCAGCAGAGATGAAGGGCAGCAGATCGAATCAGAGGCTTAGATCATTAATATAGTCTATAATCTCCGGATACTGCGAAGGTTCAAACCATTTTATTTCAGTATCCTTTCTAAACCACGTTAGCTGTCGCTTCGCGAACCTCCTGGTATTTTGTTTAATCGCTTCTATGGCCTCCAGCATGGTGATCTTGTGGTCCAGAAACTCAAATATTTCAGAGTACCCTACTGTATTTAGTGCGTTGAGATTTCTCAATGGCAGCAAATCCCGTACCTCTTCGACTAACCCACTTTTGATCATCATGTCAACCCGTTCGTTAATACGGTTATAGAGGAATTCCCGGTTAGTATTGAGACCAATTTTTATGATACTAAAGGGCCTTTCTTTCTTATTCTGTACCCGGAAGGAAGAGAATGGCAACCCGGTGCTCAGGGAGACTTCAAGCGCCCTGATCACCCTTTGAGGGTTATTGATGTCTGCTTTCTGATAATAATCAGGGTCCAGATCTCTTAACTGTTCCTGTAAAGGGACAATCCCTTTCTCCGTATAGATTGCATTAAGGTGTTCTCTTATACCTGTATCTGCTTTTGGAAGATCATCGAATCCTTCCGTTACAGCTTTGATAAACAGTCCTGAACCGCCAACCAATACCGCGAACTCTTTGTGTTTGAAAATCCCTTCCAGCACCGCTAACGCTTCAGATTCGAAATCTCCTGCTGAATATTCCTGATTTACAGATAAGGAATTTACAAAATGATGTTTTACCCTTCCAAGCTCTTCATCCGATGGTTTAGCAGTGCCAATACTCATCTCGCGGTAAAACTGGCGGGAATCAGCTGATAGGATCTCTGCTTGAAATTGTTCTGCAATTTTAATAGCAAGCTCTGTTTTGCCCACTGCGGTTGGGCCTGCAATTACTATCAGTTTTTTTAGGTCCACGCTATTCATTATGATCTCAGGGAGGCACGACAGAAAAACACACGGCCTCTGGTAGCTAAAGGCCGTGATAATTATTAAAAGTCCTCTTTATTGTTAAACTCGTCATTGTCGTAATTCTCATTATCAGAGAACTCATCCATGAACTCGTCCTTCTCCTCTTCCTGTTCGTCATTAACGGTGCCTTCCAGATCGTCTACAGAATCGACTGTCTCCATGTCTTCAGTGTCCTCTTCTCCAAAGCCATATTCGGTATCATTGAGGAAGTCTTCTTCGTCAGATGAACCATCTGCCGGGTTTACAGCCGCGCCCACAACAGGTCCGATTGGTTTGGGAGCTTCTCCGATTGATTTAACTATGACCGGATATTCTTTGCCAGGATCGTCATCTAAAATTTTCACGAGTTCGACATGAAAGTCAAATGGCCGGTCGAAGTTGTATACATAATAGAATTTCTGATGAGGATCGTCTATGAACTTACTGAGTTTCGTTCCCTTCATTAATGTAACGCCCCGATCAATTTTTCTTTGACTCGGCAAGAGTGCAATTTCGGTCCCTTTTATCCACTGATCGTTGCTTACGAAGAAGGACGAGGATTGTTCCGAATTGTACCCGGTACTTTTATGAATAGCAAGGTGCAGATCCTCAAATGTTTGGGTGGATTTAATGTCAATATCCCTTACCACATCATCGTAATCTTCAAATGAAACCCTGAATCTGTAGATAGCCATGTTGATTTGAATTATATGCGAAATAAAAAAAAATTGGCGTAACATTAACGCCTTTTCTATAAGAAAGTTTGAAAATTAATTATTTATATCCTTTACAGGGTTTAAGCCGATTTCCCTGGCCTTTTCAATCATATACTTAATAGCATCTTCCCTGGCGTTCTTTATTTCTCCTTCCAGAATAGCCTCCCGAATGTGGTTTTTAATGATCCCCACTTCTCTTCCCGCTTTGATGCCAAATGTTTCCATGATATCCAGTCCTGTAACAGGTGGTTGCCAGTTGCGGATCTGATCACGTTCTTCAACGTCTTTCAGCTTTTGCTTTACCAGCTCGAAGTTTTGCCTGTACTTCTTTTTCTTATATTCGTTCTTCGTAGTCACGTCTGCATGGCAAAGCATCATCAGGCTGTCTATATCCTCGCCTGCATCAAATAGAAGCCGTCTGACCGCCGAGTCGGTTACCTCGTCCTGTGCAAGGACAATTGGTCTGAGGTGCAGCTGAACGAGCTTTTGAACAAATTTCATCTTCTCGTTCAATGGTAATTTTAGCTGCGCGAAAATCTTAGGAACCATGCGTGCGCCCCTGTCTTCATGTCCATGAAATGTCCATCCCTGTTTTGCATCAAATCGTTTAGTCGCCGGTTTGGCAATGTCGTGAAGGATGGCAGCCCACCGTAACCAAAGGTCGTTGCTGTATAGAGAAATATTATCGAGAACTTCCAGAGTATGGTAGAAATTGTCTTTATGGCCTTTTCCATTGATAAACTCAACCCCACATAGTTCAGTCATTTGAGGAAATATCAGGTGGAGCAGCCCGGTATCAAACAGGTAATTGAATCCTACAGAAGGCACAGGCGACAGAATAATCTTGTTCAATTCGTCGGTAATTCTTTCTTTTGATACAATTTCTATCCTGTGTTTATTCAGACTGATAGCTTCCAGTGCATCTTCTGCTATTTTGAAATTTAATTGTGATGCAAAACGGATCGCTCTCATCATTCGCAGCGGGTCGTCTGAAAATGTTTCCTGAGGGTCGAGAGGAGTCTTTATCAGGCGTTCGTCGAGGTGGGATACTCCGTCGAAGGGATCGATTAACCGGCCGAAACAAGAACTGTTCAGGCTTATCGCCATTGCATTTATCGTGAAATCTCTTCTTTTCTGATCATCTTCCAGGCTTCCGTTTTCAACGATCGGCTTCCGGGAATGAGATCTGTAAGATTCTTTTCGTGCACCTACAAACTCGATCTCCAGCTCTTTATATTTCAGCATCGCAGTGCCAAAGTTTTTAAATACGGAAACCTGACTTTTCAGAGCGTGGCCAACTCTTTCTGCGAACTCAATGCCATTTCCAACCACCAGAATATCAATGTCTTTTGATGGTCGCTCAAGGAAGATGTCTCTTACAAAACCTCCAATCACATATACCGATAGACCTGCTTCGTCTGCCAACTTGCCTAACTTCCTAAATACCGGATGCTGAAGATATTGTTCCATAACCCTAGCCTGCAAAAATAATGGAATTAAGGAAATGACGAAGAATTGAGATGAGTTATAAGCAGTAAGTTGCCCGTTTTAGTAAATAAAAGGCATAATGTTCACCTTGAAAAGAGCCTCCAGTGACCTCTTTTCAGGGGCAGCGGAACAGTGAATCTTCTTAATGGAGATATCTGAGGTATTTCGGCAGTTGCTGAAAACCGGCACCTTACTTTCTTATAAAAACAAAACGTCCGTCGGCTTCCAGTTTCATAATAGTAGAAGGGATTTTGGGAGTATCGTCATTTTGGTCTATAGAAACAACGTAGTCTACCCCCTCAATGATTTTTTCGGAAATCTCAGAGAAGTTAGCCGGGGATTTCTCTCCGCTAATATTAGCAGAAGTGGAAACGATCGGCTTGCGGAATCTTTGAATCAGCTGTTGACAAAAGGGGTGACGGGGTATTCTGATACCCACGCTTCCATCTTCATGAATTACATTGGCTGCCAGATTCTTAGCTCCTGAATAGATAATTGTTAACGGTTTTTCCGTGTATTCGATCAGGTCATATGCCAGGGCTGGCACTTCTTTAATATAGCTTTCAAGTTTGTTTTCTGAATCGAGGAGTACAATGAGGCTTTTTCCTGCATCCCGCCCCTTTAATCTGAACACTTTTTCAACCGCCTGTTCATTTGTTGCGTCGCATCCAATTCCCCATATCGTGTCGGTTGGGTAGAGGATGAGCCCGCCTGCTTTAAGTACCTCAATAGCTTTTATTATGTCAGCATTCATTTAAAATCTCAATTAGTCGTTGGTGTGGAATATCGTGTGCACATTTAAAGTGCGTTTGGGGGCATGCCTTATAGCCGTGCAGGCCACATGGGCGGCATGACAGAGGATAGTCTATTTCAACTATGTTTTTTTTATCAGATAAGGGCCCGAATCCGAATCCGGGAACCGTAGAGCAATAGATAGCCGTAACTGGAGCATTTACAGCTGACGCAAAGTGCATTGGTGCGGAATCATTCACATAGTTCATTTTTGCACCAGACATCAGCGCTGCTGACTCAAGAAAGGATAACGAACCACAAAGATTTTCTGCTTGTGGGTTTCCCGATCCTGTGATAATGGCATCGCAGAGATCTTTGTCACCAGGCCCTCCTAAAAGATAAACTTTCAATTCAGGAGCAATATTCCTGATAAAAGTAATCCAATGCTCCCTGGGGTATTGTTTGGTAAACCAGACTGACGCGGGCGCACAGCAAATATAGGATTGTGATGAAGTAAGATTATTTGCTTTTTTAAAGTCCTGAATGGTTGGGTACAAGCGTGGCCGGGCAGGAATACCATCTGTGAGATCTGCGATGAGCTGCTGGTTACGTTCTGTCTCGTGGCAGGCTCCGTCCTTTTGCATATCGTGTTTTTGGGTGATATCAAAGAATGAAGAAAGAGGGTTTTTATCAAACCCTCTTTTTCTGTCTGCCTTTGACAGGGCAGTTAATAACCCGGTTGAAAAAAAACGCTGAAGATTTATCACTTCATCATATCTTTCTTTCCTTATTTCTTTTGATAGGCGCAGCAGGTTCGCTAGCTTTTTCTTTTTCTTATCCCATATCCAGACTTTATTCAGAAAGGGATGTGATTTCAGCAACATCTCATTCCCCTTACGAACCATCATATCGATGCGTGCGGCAGGAAAATGCTGGTGCAGTTTTTCGGCCAAAGCAGTGGCCAGTACCACATCTCCTATGAAGGCAGTCTGGATAATAAGAAATTTAGTCATTAAACAGCCACGTTATGTTCACGTAATGCATCGTTCAGTGAAGTTTTCTTATCTGTTGATGCTTTTCTTTGACCTATGATCAGCGCACAGGGTACCTGATATTCTCCGGCGGCGAATTTTTTAGTATAAGAACCCGGAATAACGACTGAGCGGGCAGGTACGCGGCCCTTGTATTCGACAGGTTCATCTCCGGAAACGTCAATGATTTTTGTTGAACCAGTAAGGACTACTCCCGCACCAATCACGGCTTCCTGTTCAACATGTACACCCTCAACTACAATTGCTCTCGATCCGACAAAACAATTGTCCTCAATTATAACAGGAGCTGCCTGTACAGGTTCAAGTACTCCTCCGATACCAACTCCGCCGCTCAAATGTACATTCTTGCCTATCTGGGCGCAAGATCCTACTGTAGCCCAGGTATCCACCATTGTACCTTCATCTACATAAGCACCTATATTCACATACGATGGCATCATAATCACTCCCTTTGCCAGATATGCACCATAGCGGGCTAAACCATGAGGGACTACGCGTACACCCAGTTCCTTATAGTTGGTTTTTAGTTTCATCTTATCATGAAATACGAAAGGGCCTACTTCAATTTCTTCCATCTTCCGGATGGGGAAGTACAGGATAACTGCCTTTTTGATCCATTCGTTGACGTGCCATCCCCCTGCAATTGGTTCTGCTACTCTCAATTCGCCTTTATCGAGCATTACGATAACGGTTTCAATAGCATTAGCATATTCGCTAAAGTTAAGCAGGTTGCGGTCTGCCCATGCTTCTTCAATTTGTTTTTGTAGTTGAGCAATCATGTATTTTAATTTTCAGCAAAATAAAGCTTTTTGTTGTATTGTTGGTTTTACAAAATTATGAATTCCCATTTTGTTGAATGAGGTTGCTTTTATTTGTTAATTTGTTGTATTGTTTCGGAGATTGAGGAAGACAGAGGAAAAGAGGAATGGCAGAAAAAGAAAAATTAAGAATCGATAAGTATTTGTGGGCGATAAGAGTATTTAAAACGCGTACCCTGGCGACTGATGCCTGTAAAGCCGGGCGCGTAAAATTAAAAGGCCAGAACGTGAAGCCTTCGTATGAAGTAAAAGTAGGAGAGATATATCATGTGTCGAAGGGAATAGAACGCAAGCAGCTTAAAGTAACGGGACTTTCGTACAACCGGACAGATGCTAAAACCGCAGTTACGTTTTATGAAGACATTACGCCCGAAGAAGAAACAGCCCGTTACAAATCAGCCTTTCATTCGCCGGCTCTGACCAGGGACCGCGGCACGGGGCGTCCTACCAAGAAAGACAGGCGGGAGATCGATGATCTTCTTGATAACGAGCCCGGGGGATTTTGGAACGACGAAGAAGATTAGCTCTTAATACGGGATCTTATCCTGAGATGCTCCCCAGCTTTTGAACACATCGAGAGCTTCGTTGTGCAGGATTTGAGTTGAGGGAAGCGTTCTTTCCTGCATAGAGAGGTTTAATTCACTATAGATGAATTTATCGTCAAATCCAATATTTTCTGCATCAAAGCGGGTATTTGCATAATACACCGCAGATATCCTTGCCCAGTAGATCGCCCCCAGGCACATGGGACAAGGCTCGCAACTTGTATAGATGATGCAGCCGCTGAGGTCAAATGAATTCAGTTCTTTTGCCGCGAGTCTTATGGCTGCTATTTCAGCATGGGCTGTCGGGTCGTTGGAAGATGTGACCATGTTGGAGCTCTTTGCGACAATCCTGCCATCTTTAACTATCACAGCGCCAAAGGGACCTCCGCCGCCTTTCTCTACATTTTCCCGGGACAAGGAAATTGCAATTCTCATAAAATCTTCATGTGTCATATGTCAGCATGTTATTGATCATCAGCTAAAGGCTTTTAGTAAGCGGATTAAAGCTGATATGATCCTCAGATAATAAAAAAGGTCGCAGTTTTCTGCAACCTCTTCTGTGTGAAATCAGGATCTTAATTATCTTAAGATCGCAAATATGATGTGTTAGTCAGCTCTATTTCTTTGCTTTGCTGTAGGCTTCATTAAGACCTTTTACAACATCATTTGTAACATCAAGACTCTCGTCTGCAAAAAGAAGCGAAGGGTTGCTTTTAGAGTATGTAAGCACCATTTTATATCCTTTTTCCTTTGCATAGGTTTTTAAAAATTCTGCGACCTTGTCGTAAAGTCTTTCATTCTCTGAAGCAGACTCATTTGCGAGAGCAGAACTCGCGTTCTGATTAAATGCAGCAAGCTCCTGTTGTTTACGGGCAAGCCTTTGCTCTGTTGAAGCCCGTTCATCGGCACTCATATCCTTGGCTTTTTGCTGGTAATCTGCAACTTCTCTTTGGAATGCGTTTCCTTTGCTGGTAAGATCCTGCTGAGCCTTTTTAGATTTCGATTCGAGCTTGGATTTAATTTCTTTAAAGTAGTCGTAGTTGTTTACAAGTGAGTCGGAGTTTACGAAAACAATCTTCTCCTGTCCTGCTGAAGCAGAAGTTGCCGCGGGGGCAGAACCTGACGCCGAAGGAGTTTTTGTTTGTTCCTTGTTTCCGCAGGAAGCTATTACTGTTGCTATTGCCAGTCCTGCACTGATTTTCGAAATTGTTTTGAACGATATCTTCATTTAAATAATTATTCGTGGATACAAAATTTACGCAAATATACTCTTTCGTGCGGAGTATTCAATATGTATGCCAGACTAAGAAAATATACTTCGATAGCTGTTTCCTTCAATATGTAGAGGAAAGGTAAAATCGCACATTAGCAGGGGTTTTTCTCCATGAAATACGGGAAATCCGGCCAAAAATCGCTATCTTTGAAGCTATGCTTTTTAATTTAATATGAGCGAAGAAACAAAAAATAAAAATAGTTATTCGGCGGAAAACATACAGGTTCTTGAAGGCCTGGAAGCAGTTCGGAAACGCCCTGCGATGTACATTGGTGATGTTGGGGTTAAAGGATTGCACCATCTTGTATACGAGGTGGTTGATAACTCCATAGATGAGGCTCTTGCCGGCTATTGTACCGACATAAAGGTTACTATTCATACAGATAATTCAATTACCGTAGAGGATAACGGGCGGGGTATTCCCACAGGAATCCATCCTAAGGAAAAAAAGTCGGCGCTTGAAGTCGTTATGACGGTCCTCCATGCTGGTGGTAAGTTCGACAAAGACACATACAAGGTGTCGGGAGGATTACACGGTGTAGGCGTTTCGTGTGTGAATGCGCTCTCTGTGCATTTAACCACTGTTGTACATCGCGAAGGAAAAATCTTCACCCAGGAGTATGAGCGTGGTAAACCTCTGTTCGATGTAAAGGTGATTGGTGAGACCGGCCGTACCGGAACCATTCAAACTTTTTTACCTGACCCTGAGATTTTCCAGCTCAGCAGGGAATATAAATATGATACCCTAGCAAACCGGCTTCGGGAGCTTGCTTTCCTTAATAAGGGAATCAGGTTGAGCCTTACTGATGAGCGCGAAATCCTTGAGAACGGGGGGTACCTGCAGGAAGAGTTTTACTCGGAAGGCGGATTGAAGGAGTTTGTAAAGTATCTTGATGGTACACGTACACCTCTTATTCCTGAACCTATATACGTCGAAGGAACGAAGCAGGGGGTGCCTGTTGAACTTGCTCTTCAGTATAATGAGACCTACACGGAAAATGTTCATTCCTATGTGAATAACATTAATACTATTGAAGGCGGGACTCATGTTTCCGGTTTCAGAAGAGGACTCACCCGCACATTAAAGGCGTATGCTGAGAAAGAAGGCTTGCTGAAGAATATTAAGGTGGAGATTTCCGGAGATGACTTCCGGGAAGGTTTAACCGCGGTTATCTCGGTAAAGGTTGCAGAACCTCAATTTGAGGGTCAAACGAAAACGAAGCTGGGTAATAATGAAGTTATCGGCGCTGTTGACGTTGCTGTTGGCGAAATTCTGGGAAATTACCTTGAAGAGAATCCAAAAGAAGCGAGGCTTATTGTCAGCAAAGTTGTTCTGGCAGCGACAGCCAGGGCTGCTGCAAGGAAAGCCCGCGAGATGGTGCAGCGTAAAACAGTGATGGGAGGATCAGGATTGCCAGGTAAACTTGCTGACTGTTCTGATAAAGATCCGGAAAACTGCGAGTTGTTCCTGGTCGAGGGAGATTCGGCAGGTGGTACAGCTAAACAAGGGCGTAACCGCCATTTTCAGGCTATTCTTCCATTGAGAGGAAAGATCCTTAATGTGGAGAAGGCGATGGAACACAAGATTTATGAGAATGACGAAATAAAGAACATCTTCACTGCCCTGGGTGTCAGTATTGGTACTGCCGATGATGCGAAAGCACTGAACCTGGAAAAGCTTCGCTATCATAAAGTGGTAATCATGACGGATGCCGATGTGGATGGTTCTCACATCACCACGCTTATCCTGACTTTCTTCTTCCGCTATATGAAGGAACTTATTGAGTATGGGTATGTGTATATTGCTTCACCCCCTTTATATCTGGTAAAAAAAGGGAAAGAGCAAATTTATGCCTGGAATGATGAACAACGGGATGCTGCTGTTCAGAAACTCAAAGGAGCAGGAAAGGAAGACAGTGTGAATATTCAGCGCTATAAAGGATTAGGTGAGATGAACGCAGAGCAGCTCTGGGATACTACAATGAATCCTGATACAAGGTTGATGAGAAGAGCAACTATTGAAAATGCGGCGCAATGCGATCATATCTTTTCAATGCTTATGGGTGATGAAGTGGCACCTAGACGCGACTTTATTGAACGTAATGCCAAATACGCCAGAATCGACGCGTAAAATATAATTATTCTTCAGGCCGGGAGCTATTTTCCTGGCCTGTTGATTAATCCCCCTTTAATCTTAAAAAGCATCAGTCCTGCAATAGATGCAGCTTTTTGTTTTATCAAAACCGCATACGTTCCATCAAACCTTTCATTTACGGTTTCATTAAATAATTCTTTCCAGCGTTCGAAATGTTCTTCTTCGAGGGGGTAGGTTTTGTTGAGCTTAAAATGAACCTCCATTGGATTTCCTTTAAACCCTTTTTCTCCGAAAAGGACTGTTTCCCAAAAATCATACATCTTAGGAAGATGAGTGGCCCAGTCAACTTTGGCAACATCTTCAAAGATGTGTCCGATCAGCGTATCGTTCCTTACTTTTAGATAAAAAGAGTCTACAATGATTTGAATATCTTGCCTGGATTCGATGTCTCTTTTCATCCTGTAAATTTACTATGGGTTTGATGGGGTAATCTTATAAAGCAGAACTTAGAGGCAGAAAGAAAGTTTTTGGTCTGCATAGTTTATAATAGCAGAGTATTTCATCAGGATATCTCCACCGATCACTCCAATTACAGGGGTGAATTCGAGTTTCTCATAAGCGGTATTGATAGAGGAAAGATCCAGAACAGCAACTTCGAAATCGTCTATTAAAAGATCGCCGATGGCTAATTCAGGGATTAGCAGGGTATAGCTTTCCATTGTGTTTGTCCCCAATCCCGTGGATAGCTTGTCAGTCAGGAGGAGCTTTCCGGCATCTGTAAATGTTTCTATAGTGTTCTTGTCAAACACGGTTCGCGAGGCACCGGTATCAACAACAGCTTTAAACAGCTTATTAAAAACGACGACTTCCACCAAAGGATGGAAGCCGTCGTCGTGCAGATTTAAAATCTCTAAAGATATTTCTATCATTCTTTACTTAATCCCCGAACAGCTTATGCCAGTTCTAAAACACTATTCATGCTACGCACAGCTTCTGCGCTTTTAGCGAATGCCTGCTGTTCTTCGTCGCTAAGCTTAATGTCGACAATTTTTTCCCATCCGTTCTTGCCGATCACAACCGGAACACCGATAGCGATGTCGCTCTGACCATATTCGCCGTCGAGGGCAACGCAGCATGGAACGAGTTTCTTTTCGTCTCTCAGGATACTTTCAACCAGCATTGCGGTACCTGCGCCTGGTGCATACCATGCAGAAGTTCCGATGAGTTTGGTAAGAGTTGCACCTCCAACCATTGTAGCTGCAACAATTTCATCCTGTTTTTCTTTACTGAGGAATTGAGTAACGGGAACACTATTCCATGTTGCATGATTGATTAAAGGGATCATGGTTGTGTCGCCATGTCCTCCGATTACAACAGCGTTGAGGTCGGCAGGAGAGCAACCAAGAGCCTGACTCAGGTAATACTTAAATCGGGATGAATCAAGTGCTCCTCCCATACCGATAATACGGTTCTTAGGCAACCCGGAAGTCTTAAGCGTAAGGTAAGTCATCGTATCCATAGGATTTGATACAACGACAATGATCGTTTCAGGTGAGTATTTTAAGATGTTCTCAGTAACAGACTGTACAATGCCTGCATTTGTTCCAATTAGTTCCTCGCGGGTCATGCCGGGCTTTCTTGGAAGTCCTGAAGTGATCACCACTACATCAGAACCAGCAGTGCTTTCGTAATCGTTGGTAACACCTTTTACTTTCGTGTCGAAGCCAAGAAGAGCAGAAGTTTGCATCATATCGATAGCTTTACCTTCAGCAAAACCTTCCCTGATATCCAATAAAACAAGTTCCTGAGCTAATTCTTTTCTTGCGATATTATCTGCGCAGGTTGCACCAACGGCTCCTGCACCAACTACTGTAACTTTCATTTATTTGTATGGTTTAAATATGTTTATTAAATGCGCGCAATATAGAAAAAAGCCCGTATTAATAAAATTCTTTTTCCAATTGTAACGTTCTGAAAACCTGTTACGTCTTGGACTACAGCACATTTTGCAGAAAGCGGATACCATGTCGTTGTTGTTGGATATATCAGGTTTTGAAGCACTTTTTCAGGTGCACTATCAACCGTTATGCGCCACTGCTTATCGTATCGTTCAGGATAAAGCTATTGCTGAAGATATCGTGCAGAATGTGTTCCGTAAACTATGGGAGCGGAGGGATTCATTAAAGGTGGCTATTCCACTGAAGGCCTATCTTACTAAGAGTACTATCAATCATTCTATCTACTACATCAGGAAATATGGAAATGGCTTAAAAGAGGATAAGCAATGGGGAAGGGAATCAGAGGCAGACATTAAGTTCACTGCACGCCTGATGGCTCTGAAGGAGGTCGGGAGTCAGATTGATATAGCTGTTAAATCGCTTCCTGATGTCTGCCGGATGATCTTTATCCTAAGCAGGTATGAGCAGCTAAATTATAATGAGATTGCTGCCTGTCTTAATGTTTCAGTAGAGGTGGTGGAGAATCAGATGGCTAAAGCTCTGGCGCATCTCAGAAAATATCTTTTGATTACCCTTTTCCTGATTATTTGCAATTTTCTTTTAACGACGATAGGGGTATGAGGGGGGCTTGATGTCTTATTATTAAACGACACACAATGGAAGAGCAGATTTTAGATGCCGCAATTCAAAAATGTATGGATGAAGAAACTTCAGTAATAGATTTATTTGAAGTGCTTGATCTTGCACAGCTGGTTATTGCCTGAGTATGGAGGATGGGAAGTACTGGAGCTTAATGAGCAGATACTTGTCCAATGAGTTATCATTGCAGGAGACTGAGGAGTTACTGGAGTGGCTGGAGGAAGATCCGGTGCGTACAGATTTGCTAAAGGAACTTCAGAACACATGGGATAAGACCAGAGACTATCCTGTAAATTTCAAAATCGATACCCGGGCTGCATGGCAGAATCTCAGAAGCAATCTTAAGACAGAAGAAAAGGAGAAAAAAGTAAATATCCTAACCCCTTTAAGACTTGCAGGAATAATAGCTTCAGCACTTATTATTCTTTTTTCAGGTATAAGCGCATATCACTATTATCGTAAAACTTACAATAAACTTTTCACAGCAGAGACTCTTCCGGGAGAGCACCGGCAAATCGTACTCCCGGATGGAAGTAAGGTTTGGCTTAACTCAAGTAGTAGTATCAGCTATGCTGAAAACTTCAGCGATGGAGACTTCCGCAAAGTCACTTTGAAGGGGGAGGGCTTTTTTGATGTCTCTCTAAATGTTGAAAGACCGTTTTGGGTACATGCAGGAAAAACAATGATACGTGTTTCGGAGGCCTTATTTAATTTAAGGCAGGACCAGGCGGGCAGTGTCAAAGTTTCCGTGCTGGCAGGTAAAGTATCTATTCTGCCAGAAGGAAGCCCTGATCATGAGCTTGTTTTGCAGGCCGGCGAAGAGAGGCTGATCTCAAAAGAAGGGCATGCGGGGAAAAGTTCGCTTTGAAAATAACAGCTTTCTTTTCCGGAAGGCCGGTGCTCTTTCTTTTAATCCTACATATTTAAGTCGGGTTATCAGAACAGTTGGAAAATCATACTCTGTCAGGTTTAAAATAAAAGATCCCCGGTTACTCAGCCGTCAGATCACAATCTCGTTTGACAAGCGTCCACTCAGAAGGTCATCGATACTCCATTTTTGAGTTATAAGTAATAAGTTTCGGAGATCTGGTTCTTTTGCGACCAATACATTACTTACTACTTAGAACTTATTACTTACCACTCCCTTACAACTCTAGAACGGATATCCTATAGCAAGGTTAAATACCAGATTGTCTTTTCTCCATGATTTGCTGCCGAAGTCGATGTCGTCAATAACCCAACGTTCTCCTTCGGGAAGCCATGGCTTACGTAAGGGGAATGCAAGGTCAAGCCTTAAAACCAGTATAGACGCGTCGATACGCACACCTGCGCCTGCGCCTACAGCCAATTCTTTCATGAAGTCTTTAGTAAACTTCGCGCCAAACCTTCTGCCTTCGGTACTCTGAGGGTTGTCTTCGTCAATATCTTCTCTGAGAAGCCAGACATTACCCGCATCGACAAACAGGGCACCCCGGACTATACTGAACAGCTTAGGGCGGTACTCTGTATTGAACTCAAGTTTGATGTCTCCTGATTGGTCAGCCGCTATGTAATTGTCATCGTCATCATCCAGCCGGACATCTCTGTATGTCCCGGGCCCAAGTGTCCTGGCACGGAAAGCCCGTAAACTATTTGTTCCTCCGATAAAAAACTGTTTCACATAAGGCAATGAGCGGGAATTCCCGTAAGCATGACCGTACCCGAGGATCACACGGTTTGCCCATTGTGACACAGTTCCCAGCTTCCGGTAATACCTGAAATCCAGCTCTGTCCTGACATATTGGGAATATTGTGCTCCAAACAGCTTTTTCCGGTTACCCATCTCTGCGCCCTGTATAATACCCAGCAGATTTCCCGAAAGGTCAAAATTTCCATTGAAGTACCATGTGTTGGTTTTGTAAGACTTTTGCGTATTCGTGTAGTTAAAATTATAGATAGGGCCAAATGTAAATTGTTTGTCGATCGCCAGCTTGTACGACCTGATAGAGTCTGCTAAGGCTTTGTATTGGTCAGACACCTTTGAAGGTTGTACATAGTTCACGCCCAGAACGGTTAACTGATGTTCCTTTTCGATACTTTCCTTCCATATGTAGCCAAAGGATGTACGGAAAGATCTCAGGGTATAGCTGTTTTGCCTGTCGAGGAAGTCGTATCCAAGGGTAATACGGGTCCGCGGAATAAATGCGCTGGTTGAGTTAATTTTAAAAGGACTGATAAATCTGGGAATATTCAGCGATGCTTCCGCGCCATACCGGAAAATATTATTCCCGCTGTTGTTACCTGAAAACTGAACATCAGTTCCGATATAAGCAGAAATTGTAAGTAATTCTGCTCCTCTGAACGCGTTTCTGTTTCTCCAGCTCAGGGTGAATTCAGAACCGGTAAAGTTTGCTGAATTTGTTCTGCCGGTTATTTCTGCCCGGATTGATTTCTTGGGGTATGGGCTTAGATAATAATATGAGTCAAGCATCGCTTTTCCCGTATCTGGTTCATCAAACCTGTTTTTTACAAATTTAAATGTACCCAGACTGGAAAGCCTGCTCAGGGAAAGATTATGATCGGTACGGTTATAAACGTCTCCTTTATGGAAGAACATGGTCCGCTCAAATACCTGTGGCTTGAATGTGTTTTTTCTGTCAATGACGTAGAAGTCTTTATACTTAACAGCATTTGGTGCTCTGCCTTTTAAAGTATCTACAGGCCTGAAATTAGGGTAGATATAGATATTATTGATCGTATAAATATCTTTCGCTTTTTCAGCAGTTGCTCCCTTTACGGTCATATAGAGATCCACTTTGTGTTGTGTGCCGCTTGTGCTGTCTACTTCAATAAGTAAATTTTCGGGACTGAAATAATAAAAACCTTGTTCTTTTAGCCGGGTATCGATACGCTCGCGTTCTGATTTAATAACATCAAGATTGTAACTGTCTCCTGTTTTTAACATTGATCTGGAAGCGGTAGCCGATACAGCCTTACCAAGATCAGAACTGTCAGTCATGAACTTCACACTACTGATCATATACTGCGGACCTGTAGAGGCGTGATAGGTAAGAAATGCTTTTTTCCCTCTAATTGTGGTATCCGATGTGCTCATAGCCCTGAAAAAGCCTTGATTTTCCAGCCGGTTTACAACTAAATCACGGTTGTAATCAACTTTAACGGAACTAAAAAGAACCGGAGGTTCGCCCCATTTTTTGATCCATTTACGGGGACCACTTTTCGCATCCTTTGTAATATTGTAGATCCACAGTTTGGGCCTTAAACCTAAAATCGAACTATTAGGTTTAGGTCTCAGCAAGCTTGTAAGATCGGCCTCCAGTGCCTTCCTTTGTTTTTTCTTAACGTCTTTGTTGTCAATTTTAACTTTCCCACCTGTATACAGGTAATCACGCTCTGGTACGTTCTTAGTGACGTTACAGGAGCTCAAAAGTGCAAATGAAAATAAAAAGCAGGCTATATATCTCTTAATCATTCTCCTTAGTTGTTTCTTTAGCAGATTTTTGTAAGCGCCG
This sequence comes from Pararcticibacter amylolyticus, assembly GCF_003130405.1. Lineage (GTDB taxonomy): Bacteria > Bacteroidota > Bacteroidia > Sphingobacteriales > Sphingobacteriaceae > Arcticibacter > Arcticibacter amylolyticus. The sequence goes on along the minus strand of NZ_QEAS01000017.1, from coordinate 42,781 downwards.
GCGTCTCTTATCTTCGTCAGCCCTGGATCTGAATATCTCTTTAAACTTATTGTAGTCCATTGTTACAACAAAGCCCACACCCGTTTCAATGACCTGGCCCTGTAAGGCAACCTGATATTCATTCTTCTGGTAAGCTCTTAACAGGTATCTGCCATTCTTTGAGAGCTGATATTCTGCCTGGATGTCGCCGGCAATATTGTTTGTTTTCCTGTTTTGCTGACGCGGGCCTTCCAGCTCAAAATTGCTTCCGACAGTCACTTTTAATCGGTCGTTCAGCAAGCGCTTCGAAAGTCCGACATTGAGGTCGGTGCGGTTTTGCATTTCACCGGTGGTATAATCTTCACTTGACTGCAAATCGAATTCAAGCTCAACTCCCCCCACCAGATCACTTGCCAGGTTATTCAACTGGTCAGAAAGTAGCCGGCTGACGCTTTGTCTCGCTGTAGACTCCAGTCCGCCTCCTCCTCCGGCACTGCTGGCAAAGGGATTTTCGGAAATGAACCGGTTGAGCAGTAACAGTGCAAAAACCTGTTTGTTGAGCTCTGAAGGCTCGTTTCGCAATTGGGTGAGCCTTCCGTTTACATTATTGACGATGTCTGATGATACATTATAGTTCTTTTCCGGCAAAACAATATCGAAGGAGATATTCGGCTTCATCAGTTCGCCCTTCAGGTTCAAACTCACATTGAAAGGTAATTTCTGTTTGTAGGTATTGAGTGTAGTTTGAGGTGCGTCTCCTAACTGTGCTTCAACCAGGTCTATAGGTGCTGTCTCTGCCACGTAGACCGCTGTAACATCTACGTCGGCCGCCAGAGGATCTCCATTCCATGTTAAAGTGCTCCCTTTCTGAATATCAAACTTGCGCTTCAAAAAGTTAAATGACAGATTATAAGAACCTTCTTCCAGTGTCAGGTTCCCTGTCAGAGAAATTTTTCCGCTTGGGTCAATTCCTCCGTTCAGCTGAGCTTGTCCGCGCATGGTAAGCATGTCTCCATTGCCCGGATCGACAATTACATTCAGGACAGCTTCTTTCGCAAGTTCGATATTGATTGAAATATCCATCCCCGTCAGGGCTGATTTATTCAGTGTATCCGCAGGGTTCTTAAATGTTTTTGACAGCTTAGGGTTATCTTTGTCTACGAACTCCACTATGCCTTCCCTGTCTTCAATAGACGGGTCTGTAGCTGGCAGTACTAGAGTGAGATTTGTAGCTTCATTAATCTTCAGGCTGCCATCAACCGATGGTGAGGCAGGTGTTCCCTTAATGTTGAGCCGGCTGTTAATGAATAATTTGCCGTAGTATAAATCGTTGTCGGCTGCTGTGGAGTTTATCACCCTGAAATTATCAGCATTCAATGCCAGGTCGAAACGATAGTCGGTGTAAGTTTTGGTGAAGACCGTACCGTTAAGAGACAACTTATTATTTGCGGAATCGATTAATGCAAAGTTGCTCAGTCGGATGCCTTCATCATTAAATCTTATCTCTGCATCATTCTGAACACTGAAATGCGAATTCAGCATGGGAACTGTAAATGCGGCATCCTGAAAACCTATAGAGCCTCTGATGGCTGGGGCATTTGCAGTACCGGTAATATCCAGTTTACCTTTCAGATTCCCTTTTGCATTTTTCATGTTATCCATTGTGAATCCCTCAATACTCTTCATATTCAGATTGACAATATCCAAATCCAGGTCAAAACTGCTGTTGTTTGTATAGTAATACCCATCCAGATTCACCTGATTTCCTTTTCCTGTAATCCCGACGTTTGCTGCAAAGGTGTTAGCCTGTTCATTATTTACCTTTATGGCTATATTTCCTACTGTATCCCCTCTGAAGCTGAAATCCTGTACCGTCAGGTCAGATGTGAAAACAGGAGAGGTGTCGAAGTTTCTGACATTTGCCTTCCCGTTAATTGTGCCGCCTGCTAACAAGGAATCCTGCCCGGCTATATTCGTAAGTGTTTCAATTTTAAAATTTGAAAAGTCGATTACCAGCGGATTATTCAACCCGGGAGGGGTTGTGTTGATGCTAAGCTTCTGATCTGAATTGGAGAGAATGAAATTGGTAGCCTGGATTCCTTTTCCTCCAAACTGAATTGCATTGTCCTGGCTGACATTCCAGTCAGTGTAATTCAACATCAGTCCATTCGGATTAAGACTTAGCTGATATGCATCCTGCAAAGCTTTTAATGCTCCGGCGATACGGTAATTTTGCTTGTTGTTTTTATCCCGGGTGCTAATATCAGTGCTTAGTGTATTATTCTTAACATCTCCGGCAATTCTTGCAGCGAATAACTGAAACTGGCTTACGTTGAGCCGGTCGACAGTAAAGGCGTACGCCAGGGCACTGTCAGTTGTATTGATTTTTATTTGCAGATTGTTGATGTCATTCGATCCGTAAAGGATGCGCGGGACGGAACCATTTACATTAAGGGTGCCGGCTCTGCTATCGAAACTCCCTGAAAGTACAATCGTCGCAAGCTCCTTCAGATCGGGTGCAAATTTTTCAAAGATGGGAGTATTTACCACTCTTGCATTGAACGTGAAATTTTGCGGTTCGTATTTCGCCGGTTGTGCTTTAGGGCCGGTTGAAAAGTACTTGCTTATCAGATCCTGCATAGCAGAGCCAATCTGTGTGAGTTTATATTTGCCTCTCAGGTTAGCCGACATAATTTCGGATCGCAGTTTCAATGTACTGCTGTCTGCATTCGCCGTCGACACGATACTGACGGTGTCAAGTGTAAATCTCTCGCCGTTCCTTGCAATCAATGCGTTGCTCAATACAACACTTCCGTTCAGATAATCGGGATCGGCAGTAGGAAGATCTGCTGACAGCTTGCCATGGAAACGCAGGTCATCCTTCATTAGATTTAGTTTCCCCATATCAATGCTGTCGACGTTCAAATCAAGCTTTACTGACGGATATTTCTTCCTCATGTCTGCATTTGCAATGAGATCAAAGTCAATATTCGGATCGCTCATGTTTGCTTTTGCGCTGATAGTGCCGCGTCCTGCTGTGCCGTCGACTGTAAGATTCCGGTAAGCATAGCCATTATACTCCGCTTTGATGAGCTTCGCAACTGCCCGTGCTCTCATTGTTTTAGGATCAATACCCTCTCCGACAACATTAGCAGCGAGAGTGATACGGCCTATACTGTCATTTTTGATAAACTTGCCTGCGTTGAGGTTAAATGCTCTTATATTGGCTTTGTACTTTTCCTTGCCCTTAATTCTAGCATCATAGGAAGCGATGGCTCGTAAACTACCATAGCTCGTATTCGCATTAAGGTCAGTACTGAAGTTTGACATGCTTCCTTTGAAATATCCCTGCAGCCGGATTGCTTCCGGGATGCTGATGTTAGAAGGGATCGTTCCGCGCGGAACAAGAGCCAGAATATCAGAGCGTCTTGTACTGAATTCATCTATCTTTACATCGAGCCAGGTTTCGTTCATATCAGGAAGGCCTCTTGTTTTGGCAGATGCTTTAATCCTGGTAGCGCCCAGTCCTGATATTTCAAGATTAGGGATCTCAAGGCTTTTAACTTTTCCCCTAATCCTGCCATTTATATTGAGTACAGCATTCGTGTTGCCTTTCAACGGCACTGTATTTGCCATGGCCGGAGCAAGTGTGAGAATATCTCTGAAGCCAATCTTTGTCTCTTTTAAATTGGCTTCTATGCCCAGTTCTCCAAGATTTGAAGAAATGCTGGCGATGGAAGGATAAGTCACTCTGATATTATCGCGGATCCTTGTTACGGGAGTTTGAATATCCAGGTCTTTCAGATAAGCTTCTTTTGCGCCATAGAAAAACTCGGTTTCAAATTTCCTCAGATCAAAGCCGCTTTTTTCCCTGAAACTTCCGGAGTTTATCTTCCCTGATATGGTATCAAGCGCATAAACCAGGTCTTCAGCATTCAAACTAAGACTGTTTATGCTGAGGTGAGAAAAGTCCATTCCCCGTTTCAGTACCGGCATATTAAAATCATCAAAGCGAATGTTATTGTTCTCTAGGTTGATGTCGGTAACGGTAAATTTCCAGTTGTTAGCGGTAGCCTCTGCTGCTTTTTTCGCTTCCTGGGTAACTACTTTTGCCTGTTGTTTCCTGCCCAGCTGGAACAGAATATTTGAGTTTGTGAGATCAAGGTTTTCCAGGCTGATATGCTGTTTCTTTAAATCCAGTTTATCTGATTCAACCTGTAGTTTTCCGAGATCGACATCAGCCTTCATCGCCGAAACGTCATTCTGATAATAGACTTTGATTTTAGAAAGATCAAGGACGCCGAAACTGAAATCAATGCCAAGAGGCTCACTGCTTTCCGCTTCATGCTGAGCCATCGGCTTGGACTCTGCTGCTGGCTTTCCCTGAACTACCCTTGCATTGACATTGGCAAGCGTGATTTTAGGGACATTAAATCTCATGCTATCCAGGTCGAATTCCTTTATACGTGTATCAAAATGACCCAGATAAAAGCGGACGTCATTAGCGGAAGGCGCATCAGCATAACTGATCCTGATCCGGTCGAGATTAATTTTGTCGATAGAGAACTTCATCGTAGAAGTAGTATCCTCAGGCTTAGGCTCTTTCTTCTGTTCTCCTGCAAACGCTTTAATGATGTAATCGAAATTAAAAACGCTGTCGGCATTACGTTGTACATTAGCGGTGATGCCTCGAAGGTCGATCTCGTTAATCTCCAGTTTGTTGTCAAGTAATTTCAAGAGGCTCACATCTACTTTAAGGGTGTCCCCCGCAAGTAAAGTGTCCTTTTTCTGATCTTCAAAATAGATATCTTCCAGTACGATCAGTTTCGGAAGGTCCAGGCTGATGCGGTTAATTTCAACCTTTGTGCCAATCTTACCTTCCAGGTAGCTGACCGCTTTCGTGCGTGCCCAGTTTTGAACAGCCGGAACTCGTATCAGAATAAATACCAGAAGCACCAGAAAAATAATGATGCCGATGATCCAAAGAATAATTTTTAAAGTGAGGGTACCGAATCTTCTCAAGGTTCAATGCGTTTTAATCACCTAATAAATTGCAAAACGCCGTTAAATGTTTGTTCTTTTCGATAATTTTAGAGATTTTATATATATAGGAAGGGATTTTGTATACAAACAATTTACATTAATCTGTTATCTGGTCGCGATGAAAGGTGCAGATTGTGGAACAACAGAAGCAGACCGGGATGGTACGATGCGGGAGTAGGTCTATGTGTCAGAAATAAAGAAGGAGGCGTGCGCCTCCTTCTCTTAATCTACTAAACTAAAGCTTTGCTCCAGCTTTGTACCGTCTGATGATCCTCCGATCATTATTTTGAACTCGCCCGGTTGGGTTATCCATTCAAGGTTGTCGTTGTAAAACGAAAGCTTCTCTTTATCGATTGTGAATGTGATTGTTTTGCTTTCTCCCGGTTTAAGCAGTACTTTCTGAAAGGCCTTTAATTCTTTAACCGGACGCACTGGCTGTGCAACCATATCACGCAAATAAAGTTGTGCCACTTCTTCGCCAGCTGTCTTGCCCGTATTTCGCAGGGTAAAGGATACCGATATCTTTTCATTGCCGGTCATCTTATCAGCGCTGAGCTTAAGATCTCCATATTCAAAGGTCGTATAGCTCAGCCCATATCCGAATGCAAAGCGGGGACTCTTTTGCATATCAATATAGCCGGAACGATAATGCGTATCCTGATCATTTTGAGCGGGCCTGCCAGTGTTGAAGTAGTTATAATAAATGGGAATTTGTCCTTCAGAGCGGGGGAACGTCATCGGCAGCTTTCCCGATGGATTGTAGTTGCCATATAACACATCTGCTATCGCGTTTCCAGCCTGACTTCCCAGCCACCACGTATAAACGATAGCGGGTACATGATCCGCTGTCCAGTTAAACACAAGTGGTCTTCCGGCCATAAGTAATACAACGACTGGTTTTCCTGTTGCCTGTATGGCCCTGATCAACTCTTCCTGTACACCCGGCAGATGAATATTCGCACGGCTCTTAGCTTCACCACTCATGTCATACTTTTCGCCCATTGCCATCACCACCACTTCAGCTTCACTGGCAGCCTTAAGAGCTTCTGTAAAACCCGCACGGGATGTGTCACTTATCTCACATCCTTTTGCATAAAGAAGCCTGGTTTTCCCTGCCTGGTTTTTCATCCCTTCGAAAAGGGAAATCAGGTGGTCTTCTTTTCCCCAGTCAATAGACCAGAAGCCCTGCATATCCTTTTCAGACTTTACCAGTGGCCCAATAAGAGCAACGGATTTGAGTTCTTTAGAAAGAGGTAACAGTTGATTTTCGTTCTTGAGAAGCACAATACTTTTTCTTGCCACATCTCTTGCCGCATCCAGGAACTCCGGTTTGTTAAGAGTCTGCCGTTCGCGTTTTTCATCACTGAAGCGGTAAGGATTATCAAACAAGCCAAGTTCAAATTTCTTATAAAGGATCCTCTTCACAGCGTCATTTATAAGATCTTCTTTTACCTTTCCTTCCTTTACAAGCTTTGAAAGGTTGTTAATATAGCTTCTGCTCTCCATATCCATGTCACTCCCTGCTTTTATCGCAGCTTCTGCCGCTTCATAGTTATCTTTTACATAACCATGCTGAATCATTTCGCCTATGGAGCCCCAGTCACTGACTACAAAGCCTTTAAACCCCCATTTACCCTTCAGGATATCGCGCTGAATATAGCTGTTCCCTGTTGCCGGAATGCCGTTTATATCATTAAAAGAGTTCATGAAGGTTGCTGCACCTGCATCTACAGCAGCCTTGAATGGAGGAAGATATACTTCCCACAGCGTACGCAATCCCATATCAACGCTATTGTAGTCCCTTCCGCCTATTGCCGCTCCGTAAGCAGCAAAGTGCTTTGCACAGGCCATAACTGCATCCAGATTGCCTAAGCCTTTACCCTGAAAGCCTTTCACTCTTGCTTTTGCAATAAGGCAGCCCAGATAAGTATCCTCACCTGCACCTTCCATTACACGCCCCCAGCGCGGATCACGCGCTACATCAACCATAGGGGCGAAAGTCCAGTGAATGCCGGATGCAGAAGCTTCTGTGGCTGCAATTCTTGCCGATTTTTCAATGATATCGAGGTCCCAGCTTGCAGCCTCTGCCAGTGGAATGGGAAATGTAACACGATAGCCGTGGATGACATCCTGTCCGAACAGCAGGGGAATCTTAAGCCGCGACTGCATAGCTGCTTCCTGGAGGGCTCGTGTATGCTTAACTCCTCTCACATTAAGCATCGAACCAATCTTGCCCTGCCTTACATCTTCCACTTTATTGCCTGAATTCGTAACGGGGCCCGTCACTTCCCAGTCACCCGTGTACTGGTTCAATTGGCCGATTTTTTCTTCAAGAGTCATTTTTTGAAGCAGGGCTTCCACCTTTTGATTAATCTCCGCTTCCGTAGCCGCTTTTTTTTGCGAATACCCGGATTGGGATAATGCCATAATGGCAAGAATAACAAGAATGGTTTTTTGGATCATGGTCTACTGGTTGTTAAATGATAATATACCTTATCAGGCGATAAATTTAAAACTATTACAGATACTTTTTCATCGTGATTAATAATTCTGATAATCAGTTACCATACAAAAGTGGCTACCGAACCGCTATTTAACGACGCTGAAGTGAACTTGCCCTTAAAACCAATATTAAAAGATCTTGCTTCCCTGCTGTTATTCACCACAATGAGGACAATTTGGCCAGACGGAGTTTTGAAAGCTACATTGGGCAGATCGGCTGAAACAGACGATTCGATACGTAAGGAGCCAGGCCTTATAAATTTCGAGGCGTGTGCAATGATGTAGTAGGCAGGATTGCGTTTTACATTGTTCCCGTCAATTGTCAGCGCTCCGAGGCATTCATTGCAACCACCATCAGTATAGGGTCTTTGCTGAGGGTCGGCAGCCAGGTTCCATTCAAGTACAGTTTTGCACCAGTTTCGCGTAGCCCCGATTATTAACTCGCGGACATGCCATTTCAGGTCTTCCGGGAAGTTGCCCGGCGCTCCGATCCACTGCTCGGTGAAGTACAGATTCTTATCGGGGTGAGCGTTGTGGACATCCGACAGGGCGTCGATCTTGCCGGCATATAAATGAAATGCCGATCCGTCAATATATTTCCTGGCGTCAGGGTCATCGAGAATGGAAATAGGGTAGTCGGGCCTGTCAGCATTATGATCGTAGATTATTATTTTAGTGTCGATCCCTGCTTCTTTGAACACCGGTCCGAGGTGATTTTTAACGAAATCGGCCTGTGCGTCTGCTACCATCAGCAGGCTTGGGTTGTTGCCCGGATGCAGAGGCTCATTCTGAACAGTAATCGCATCAATACGAATGCCTTCTGCCTTCATCCCCTGAATGTATTTTACGAAGTATCTTGCATAAGCGTCATACCATTCGGGCTTCAGGCTGCCCCCCTTCGATTGATTGTTGGTCTTCATCCAGGTGGGAGGAGACCAGGGAGATCCGAGAATTTTTATATCCGGGTAGAGAGAAATAATTTCCTTTAAAAGAGGAATGAGGTACTTTCTGTCGGGATCAAGGCTGAATTTTTTCAATTCAGGATCCGTTTCCCCCGGGGGAAGATCGTTGTATGAGAAGGGTTTCTCATCAAGATCTGAAGCGCCTATGCTCACTCTCAGATAAGAAATACCGATGTTGTTGGCATCCGTCGTAAAAAGCTCTTTCAGCAAAGCCTGCCGTGCACTCTTTTCCATCTTGTAGATATGCATGGCACTCCCGCCGGTTAAACAATAACCAAACCCATCCATAGACTGGAAAGATTTTGAGTCATCCACGAGAATAGAAACAGAAGAGCCGCCCGGTGCTCCTTTAAATGAAAGCCGGTTGTTTTGATTTTTAAAAAGACTGGACTGGTCCGAAGTAGTGAGCCAGACGGACACTTCTCCATCTCCATTGTTAACTTGATTAAGCTTATCCTGGACTGTTTTTTTACTGCAGGAAGAGAAAACGAAGAGGACATAGAGGAAAGCCAGGAGAATAGACAAAGATGGAGTTTTCATGTAATATTTCTATATGTAGTGATGCCTGGATGTGGATTATATACAATAAGGGAGGTGGATAAAAACCAGCCTCCCTTTAATTGTCATTAATAACCTGTGTTTTGCGTAAGCTGTGAGTTTTTGTCCATTTCCGACTGGGGAACCGGCCATAAAAGCTTGTTTTCAGAAATAGGGTAGTTCAGGTTATTTCCTGCACCGTCTTTTACGGCCTTCATTACAGGAATAGCTCTGTCTGTCCTGACCAGATCAAACCATCTGTGGCCTTCAAAAGCCAGCTCCAGTCTCCGTTCCTTTTCAATTGCTAACCGCATTGAGCTTTGGTTTGTAGCCGGAGTAGGACCCAGGCTTACTCTCTGCCTGATTTGATTAACCAGCGCTCTAGCTCCTTCTGTATCGCCTGACTCATTCAGAGCTTCCGCCTTCAGTAAAAGAACATCTGCCAGTCTGTACATGATGATATTTTGAGAGCCTGAAGTATTTCTCATTTTGGCTGCAAACGGGAAACGGGCATAAGAGTTACTCCAGTATTTGTCATTCCACTTGCCTGTAACATCCATGAAATGAATGGTCGATGCTTTTCTAACAGCATCGCCTTCATCATCATAGGCTTTGACAAGATCATTTGAAGGAGTGTTAAATTTTTTCCATCCCGTTCCATAAAACATGTCAGATCCCCAGTTTCCACCTGTTTCCCATCCGTCAAAGTTCAGTTCGAAGATCGCCTCACTGGAATTTTCGTGGGCTCCATCCCAGAGGCTTTCGAACGAAGGAACCAGGCTGTAACCTAATGCAATCACTTTATCACAGTTTTCCTTTACCAATGACCAGTTTACAGGTTTTTGCGTGGCATAAACTTTTGCCAGTAGAGTGTAAACCACGCCGGGAGTAACCGTCATCTTATTAGGGCCGTTTGCGGGAACTGTCGTAGCAGCTTCGTTCAGGTCTTTGATAATCTGGGTGTATACTTCAGATACCGGCGTTCTCCTGGGATATAATTGCGGATAGATCTCCTCAAGGTTATCAGGTGTAATAGTAGGGAGCTCATCAACCACTAAAGGAACGTCTCCATAAATCCTGATGAGATCAAAATAGGCTCTTGCCCGCATAAATTTAGCCTCGCCAACGATCTGACTTTTTCTTGTTGCTGTTAGCGCAGCATCCGTGATCTTAGGAACATTTGCAATGATGGAGTTGGCTGTAGATATATGATTGTAAAGAAATCCCCAGTTGATAGAAGCTCTCTCATTGGTCGATTGCATTCTGAATTCATCAACTTCGAACCAGGAGGGGTTGTCGGCACCTGCATAGGAATTATCGGATTGCCCGTCTCCAACGAGGAAGTAATCCATCACATAGTAGGTTGCCGCTGAATTCCTGAATACTCCGTAACAGGCAGAAATTGCCGCCTCAGCTTTGGCTGCATCTGTAATGGAAGAGCCCGCCGTTCCTTTTCCATCGTTTGCAACGATAGTGTTGGATAAAGGAAGTTGGTCAAGCTGTTTCTCGCAGGAGGAGCATACAACAGCAAGAGCGGCGACACCAATCTTAGTAATATATAAAAGCTTTTTCATGGTCGTTCTAATTATAATGTAACATTTACGCCTAAAATAAATGTCCTTGCAGAAGGATAAGTTCCATAGTCTATACCCAAAGTAGTGCCTGTCGGACGGTTGTCATTGCTGCTGGCAAAAGCATTGAGCTCAGGATCAAACCCTTTATAATTGGTAATTGTAAACAGGTTTTGAGCAGTGAAGTAGACAGTAAGCTTATTCATCTTCAGCCTGTTGATGAGTGATTTTTCAAAATTATAAGACAGTGTCGCACTTTTCATTCTTAAGAAAGATCCATTCTCCACAAATCTTGAAGAAACCCTGGAGTTAGACACCTGTCCGAAGTCTGCTTTCGGAATATCAGTATTCCGGTTATTTTCTGTCCATCTTCTTAACACTTCTGTCGACTGGTTTTTGGTATCATACATACCTTCGGTTTCGATTCTGGAAGCGTTGAAGATCTTATTTCCCTGCGATCCCTGGAACAGGAAGGAAAAATTCCAGTTTTTGTAAGTTAAATCATTATTTAAACCATAAATGAACTTTGGTTGCGCAGAGCCAATATAAGTACGGTCTCCTGGCGTGATTGATCCGTCGTTATTGAGATCCTTAAAATCCATGTTTCCAGTTTCAGGATTAACTCCTTCTGCGACATAGCCGTAAAATGAACCTAGAGAAACTCCTTTTTCCAAAGCGATTATATAGTCTCTTCCCTCAACAGCAGCGTAGCGGTAAAGTCCCTGCAACTGAAGTTCTGTAATCTTATTTCTGTTAAGAGAAAAGTTGACATCGGTATTCCATTTAAAACCCGGACGGTCGATATTTACAGAGGAGATCAGGAATTCCAATCCCTTATTTTCAAGCTTCCCTGAATTTCTGTCAATTCCATCCCGGTAGCTGCTCGCATCAGGAAGTGCCACCGTAAGTATCAGATCTTTGGTTTTCTTGATATAAGCATCTGCCGTAAACGTCAGTCTTGAATTTAAGAAAGCAACATCGATCCCGATGTTTGACTGAGTCGAAGTTTCCCATTTCAGATCGGGATTTGGCATTTTTGTGGGCGGATTGATGTTCGGCCCCCTGTATTTTTCGCCTGATTCATAAGAGTGGCGCGTAAATGTATTAAGTCCCAGAGATGCATAGTTGCTCAGTCCTTCAACATTCCCGTTTTGCCCCCAGCCTAACCTTAATTTTAAATCGTTAATAGCTTTAACTTTAAAGAATGGTTCTGAGGAAATTCTCCATCCCGCAGATACGGAAGGGAAGTAGCCCCATTGATTGTTTTTATCAAGTTTAGAAGAACCGTCTGCACGAAAGTTCACTGTTACAAGATAGCGGCTGTCAAAGTTGTACATTACTCTCGCCAGGTAGGAATTTAAGAACCAGGCGCTTTCGTTTGTGTAGGCGTTAGAGATAATATTAGCCGCATTAATCGTTTTGACGGTATTGTCGTCCGGGAAGTCTTTACCCTCGATATACGACTGATTGTATTTGTTTTTCTGAATGGTGATCCCCCCTAAAGCCGACAGCGAGTGTTTATCCCATTTCTTCTCATAATTCAATGTATTTTCCCACAGGTAGGTGAAATTATTCGATTTATCCGACCTTGCCAGGCCATGGTTCCCATCGTTCCTCCCTTCGGTTGTCATAACCGGATCTAAATAGTAGTCCCATTTATGATTAAAATAGTCAATACCAAAGTTGGATTTGAGCTTCAAATCTTTTAACAGAGACAACTCTCCTGTCACATTCCCAAAAATTCTGTTGTCTAAAGTTCCTTGTGTCGGGCCATAGATGGCTGCTAAAGGATTATCCCAGCCGCTTTTGTTAGGGTTCTGAGTGTATATTGTCCTGCCTTTATCATCAGTGGTGTAGATTCCGATATTAGGAGGAGTACCAAGAGCACCAAGTACGACAGCATTTCTGCCGGCGTTGTCATTATCTTTTACATCCCTGATGTTGGCATTCGAATAACTGATATTGGATGTGATTTTAAACCAGTCTTTCACCTGATTATCAAGGTTAGCTCTGAATGAGTAGCGGTTATACCTTGCGGGCTTAACAATTCCCTCATCTTTCGTAATAGCGCCTGAGACAAAATATTGGCTTTTGTCTGTCCCTCCCTGAAATGACAACTGATAGTTCTGATTGTGACCGGTACCGAACACCTCTTTGGTCCAGTCTGTTACTTCAGACGACGAAAGATTCTGTACTGATGTAGGGTCGAGTTCCGTTAACAGAGTTTTATATTGGTCAGCATTTAATACTTCAATATTCTTTGCCAGTTCTGAGGTTCCGTAGTAGGCACTGAAGTTGATGTTTGATACATTCGCTTTACCTCTTTTCGTGGTAATGATCACCACCCCGTTAGCTGCTCTTGCACCGTAGATGGCGGCAGAGGAGGCATCCTTCAGGACCTGAATACTGGCAATATCATTGACATTTAAATCGCGGCTGTCCATAGTAGGTACCCCGTCGATCACGTACAAAGGTTCATTTCCAGCCTGGATAGATGTGGCTCCCCTGACCCTTATCGAAAGCCCTTGTCCCGGTTTTCCTGAGGGTTGCGACACCTGCACCCCAGCTGCTTTTCCCTGTAAAGCCTGTGCCGCTTGTACGATAGGCCGTTCTTCTATGTCTTTAGTGCTGACAGAAGATATGGCCGTGGTAACATCCCCTCTTCGTTGCGTACCATATCCTACCACTACAACTTCATCCAATTGCTGGTTGGATTCGCTAAGTGTTAAATTGATAGTCGTACGGTTGTTTACGGGAACCTCCATAGTTTTGAAACCTACATAGGACACAACAAGAATCCCGTTGCCCGGGACATTTATTGTATAGTCTCCGTTAACTCCCGTTGACGTCCCCTGGGTGGATCCTTTAACCTTCAGGGATACTCCGGGAAGGGATTCTCCTTTCTGATCCTTAACCGTCCCCCGGACGGTTATATTCTGTGCCAGTGATGCTGTGCATCCTAACAGAATGAAAGAAATAAAAAGTAATAGTCTTTTTTTCATAATAACAATAATTAGATGACTTAACTGGTCTCTCCGATATAACTGGTTGAGCAAAGTTATCTGCTTTGAAGTGATAATTCCAAGTGAATCAGGAAAAATATTTGAAGTAAATATCTGATTATTAGGCTATTGTGTTTTGTTTGATACGCTTCGGTACCTTTGTGTCAGTGCGCTCTTTCTCCTGATAATCAAGGAGCGGAGGCTTTTGAATAGCCTAATCATGAAGCATTCTGATACGGTTCTTTACCTGGTGCCGGAGAGAAGAAAAAGCATAAGAGACCGGGAGTTTTACCAGTGTCAGGAAAAGTTATTCAAAGTAAACCAGGCTGGATCTATTCGAGCACTAGTTTACTCCACCCTTTTTCCCCCGCATTTTTTATTTCTTTCTTTCGCTCATCCATGATCTTTTTTATCCTGCTGCTATAGGCCCAGCAAGTACTCTGCCTGATTCCGAGAATTTCCGAAAGTTTATGTGATGATATTTTTCCTTTTGTAGAATAGAGCAGGAAGATCATATAAAACGCTTTGTTGACCGGGATCCTTGTATTATGTAAAATGGTATTAGTGGTCACCGACTCTTCATAACTGCATTTACTGCATCTGCGGCTGTATGGTGTATGACCATTGAAATAATTTGCAGATCCGCATTTAGAACAGGTGTATCCTTTCTCCCATTTCAATTCGGAGAGAAATTTATAGCATGATTCATTATCAGGGTATATCCTGCTGAACTCTGTAAAATCGACTTCCGCCGACATTACCCTTGCCCTGCTGACTTTCTCAATGTTTGTCTGCAGCTCAATATTGTCCTGTTCAAGCAGTACGTTCATCCGCGAGATCTCTTCTGCCTGCTCTTTGAGCATTAAATTCATGGCTTTGAGATCTTCGTTCTGAGATTCAATGATCGCTGATTTCTCCACAACTTCCCGGGTGCGATGTTGTACCTGGGTCTCCAGCTCTTTATTAACCCGGTCTTTCAGCTTTTCCGTCTCTTTCATCTGAAGAATGATCCTTCGCTGAGCTTTATCTTTTTTATGTTTAAGGATCCTGACCTTATCCCCAATTGCAAAAGAGAGGAGGATCATCTCAATTATAAAGCACAGGCTAAGGCTGTAGTAACTTAAGACGCCGATATTGAGTGATCCGTCACTCAAAAGGATCAGAAGCTTCAGTGAGAAACCAAGGAAAAGGAAACCGTATCCAAGAACAAAAAAGCGGGCCGGACGATATCCATTTCTCCAGATATGAATGCCTGTATAGAATGCTGCCGACAGCGGGATAAACTCGAAAAATTTATAGTTGAATAAGGGCCGGTATATGACCATGCCCGCGGTGAAGTAGATAGCCCCAAGAATGATCAGTACATTTAAAAGCTTATTTAAAGATGGCGCCTTTGCTTTAACAAAGAGCAGTTCTTTTGTAAACAGGAGAGAGAAGGTACTCACCAGGAACAAGGCAACACCAAAAGCATATTGGTTCCATTCAGGGAAGGCGGGCCATAGATACTGGTAAGCAATACCATCTGTAGACATTTCATACAGGCCTATACTCAAGATATAGAGAACGTAATACAAATACTGCTTTTGCCTTATGGCAAAGAACATGAGAAGATTATAGAAGCTGAAGACGAGGATCATTCCATAAAAGATACCGAACGAGAAATACTCGTCGAGTGCATAATGAATGAACCAGTTAACAGACCTCAGAACGATAATGATGTCGGCTCTTTGCCACGACTTAATTTTAAAATAATAAGTTTGTTCTCCTTCTAAATTTTCAATAGGGATTTCGAAGTTTTTGTGAATAATTTCTCTTTGCTGAAACCGGTAATTATCTCCCAGCACTTTTGAGGTATATCTTCCTGATCTATCCGGAATAAAAACTGTTATCTCATCAATTGTCTGGTCAAAGAATTCAAGCAGAAAATGCCTGTTCCCCTTCATACTATTGCCATCGATCTTAATCTTAAACCAGTATGCTGAACGGAGGTTGGTGGTCTGCGGTGTACTTGTAGTGCTAGGGGTAAAATGTCTTTCCTTGACCTGCGCAAGAGTGAGGGTTTCGGACGGATCTTCAAATATTTCTATTTCATTAAACTGGAATATGTGCTGATCAAGTTTATCATTTAATATAACCGGTTTCTGCGCATAAAGTGCCCTTGGCGTGGCTACTGAGAGAATAACGATTGAAAAAAAATATATTAAGCGGTTTATCAAGTTCGTTCAATTTAAAGGGCAGGAAATTTCGGTATTTTATTCTATTTGTCAGACAGGTAAGTGTAAACTTGCAGGGAAGCCCGGCGCGCCGCACTAAAGGCGGAACGTAAATAGCTGATTTTCGTGAATTATCAGATTTACTTTGATAAGAAGGTATTTCAAATAAAGCATATTTTGAAGTATTCTCTTATTAGTGAATACAGCAAAATACGCTTATATGAATGTTTTATTCTCCATGGCAAGACAGAACATTTGAACTTACCGCCAGGCTAGTACTCGTGAAACCGGTTATAAGAATAAGTTGAGGGTGCCAAAACTTACCACTTATAAATACTACTTATAACTTATTCCTGTATGTAGCTCTCCAGGATTTTAAATCCTGTTGACGTTTCAAGGCCGGCTTTACCGATGGTCGCCGGAAGAAGAATACAATCTCCCATTTGAACATTCAGATCCCCTCCGTCATACTTTAGGGTATAAGATCCCTGCACGCAGACGTGAATGACAAATGAGTCGAAGGAGCTGTAGTCTCTCGAAACAGATTGGCTAAAATCCAGGATGTTAGTTGTGAAGTAGGGGCATTTTGCTACTTCTACAGGTTCATTCTTCTTCTTGTCGTAAGAAGATTTATATTGATCGTAGAACTTATAATCGATAGCAGCAAGAGCTTCTTCTGTATGAAGGTCACGTTTATTTCCTTGATCATCCACCCTGTCGAAATCGTAAATACGATAAGTAATGTCTGAAGTCTGTTGTATTTCTGCGATAAGCAGACCTTTCCCGATGGTATGCACCCTGCCGGCAGGCAAAAAGAAGACGTCGCCGGATGCAACTTTCTCCTTATTCAGGATATCGGTAAGTTTGCCGCTGTTCAGCTTTTCAAGATACACTTTTTCATCAACGGGCTGATTGAAGCCTGAAATAAGTGTAGCACCCGGATCTGCTTCAATTACATACCACATCTCAGTTTTTCCGAAAGAATTATGGCGTTTTCTGGCCAGTTCGTCGTCAGGATGAACCTGGATAGAAAGATCATCATTGGCATCAATGAATTTGACCAGGAGAGGAAATTCATTTCCGAATCTTTGGTATACAGATTTTCCCACCAGGTCTTCCTTGTGTACTTCGAGTAGTTGAGCAAGACTTTGACCTTCAAGAGGTCCGTTTTCAACCACTGAAACATCTGATTTTACGCCCGAGATCTCCCAGGTTTCACCACAGTTGGGAAGTGGCGAATAATCTTTTCCCAGGTAAGTGCGGATTTTCTCTCCGCCCCAGATTTTGTCTTTAAATATTGTTCTGAATTTGAAGGGATAAAGTTGCGACATGATTGTTTTAATTAAGCAATGCAAGTATAGTTATTTTGTTAGTAATCGGTGCATGAAAACGTGAACAGCCGGAAAGATGGAAAACAAAAAAGGGAACCCTGTGCAGGTTCCCCTTTTTTCATAGGTAGATGATATATAGTGTCTATGCAGCTTGTTTGCTTCTGGCGTCTGTTGAAGAACTCTGATTCTTTTTGCCTCTCATGCTTTCGAGATCGGCCATCAGCATTTGCATAAGTTGTTTGTCTGTGTTTCTTGTTAAATTATCAATCTGGTTGATGTTTATGTTCTTTTTCATAATCGCTGAGTTTAATGTTGATGTTAACTATTATGCTAAAGCTGTGCCAATGTGGTCAATTTAATGTTGTTTTTTATTAACTAATTAGAAAACAGTAGGTAAGAAAATGTAAAAAGCGGGGACAGGAATATCGATACCCGTAAAAATACGTGCAGCCGATGTTCTTGATTTTGTGCAGTAAGACTGTACAGTGACCTTCATCCACTACAGTAGTCTCATTTTCTTTTTCAGGGCTGTTTTAGATCAATGATTTTCTTGGCGGTTATGTTTTTTTCATTCTTATTGTGAATGGGAGTTCACTGCAACCTAAAGGTTCCTTATTTAATATACGGGAGCGTTGTGAAACATAAACGCTCCCTCTTGGTTATCTTCTAAAATTTGAATTATGACTGAGCAATTTGATATACAGGTGATGTTAGCGGACGGTACATTCGCCGATTACATAGTGAAAACGGAAAGAGATTCTGACGTTTATCAGGTATTCTCTAATAGCGAACATCTGGCCAGTTTCCGGGCTTCTGAAGGGGAGTGGATCCTGGAAGACAACACAGGAAATTTGGAAACCGACCTGCAAAGCAGGCTGAAAGAACAATTAAAGGGGCTACGTACCTGATCACATCTGTGCTTTTTCTCTTTGTTCGGCTTCCTGGCAATCTTCGCTTTTTATTTTTTCGAGATGCTCATCACTGATCAGGGAGTAGTATCGTTCGGCAAGCCGAAGTGTCTGATCGAAGCTGAACAATTTATATAGCCAGTTTACAAAGACAATCACCCGGTTCTTTCCTCCGTATAATAATGAGGCGTGCAGCATCATCCAGGTGATCCACGCAAGCACCCCATTAAGATGTGTTTTAAATGGCTTCTCCATGTCGACGACTCCCCGCCCGCGTGCTATGGTCGCCATGGTGCCCTTGTTTTCAAACTCATATTCGAGCATAGGTTCTCCCATACTTGTCCTTATCAGGTTCTTTCCGAGAAATTTGCCCTGCGATTTTGCTACACTGGCTAGTTGCGGATGTCCCTTAGGATAAAGCGGGGTTTCCATGGCTGCAATATCGCCTATCGCATAGATGTTGGAGGTCCCCGGGACACGGTTATATCTGTCTACTTTAATCCTGCCTTTTATGATGAGATCCGGATCAAGTCCTTTCGGGACGTTGCCTTTTACACCTGCTGCCCAAATTAGTGTTTTTGACTGGATAACGCTTCCGTCCCCGAGCAGGATATTTTCCCCGTCATAATCTTTAACGATGGTTTTCATCTTTTGTATAATCCCAAGCTCATTAAGATAGCCTGAGGCATCTGATCCCGACTCGGGGCTCATGTTAAAAAGAGGTCTCTCAAGTCCGTCGAGCAGGTAAATGTCCATCATGTTAAAATCCAGTTCAGGATAATCCTTAGGCAGCATATTTTTCCGCATTTCTGAAATAGCACCTGCCAGTTCTACTCCCGTCGGCCCCGCTCCGGCAATAACTACTGTAAGGAACTTTTTCCGCTCCGCAGGATCGGTGATCTCTAATGCATCTTCAAATTTGTTTATCAGATGGTTCTTCAGTTTTACTGCTTCCATCGTTGACTTCATGGGAAGAGCTTTTGATGCAAGCTTGTCATTTCCAAAATAATTGGTGTCTGCGCCGGTCGCAATTACCAGGATGTCATAGGCATATGAACCAGTATCTGTGACGATCAGATTGTCAGAATGGTTAATTGACTTAACACGTGCTATCCTGATCCGCACGTTAGGGCTTTTGTGGAAAACCTTCCGTATGGGAAATGAAATACTGCTGGGTTCAAGTGCTGAAGTGGCAACCTGGTAAAACAATGGTTGAAATTGATGATATGTGAGTTTATCAATGAGCAGTACCTCAATCCCTTCTCTGTTGTTGAGTTTTCGCGCCAGATCAAGTCCGGCAAAGCCGGCACCTATAATTATGACTTTCATATAGCTTGTTTTTCAATGTAGATACTTTACATACAAGCCGGGTTCATATTAGTTTTACCAGATGGACTCCTCTATAGCCAGCCTTTCCGCTTAAACCATATAAATACAGCAATAGTGATAATCACCATCAAAAGCATAACAGCGGGATAACCTAAGTGCCAATCAAGTTCCGGCATGTATTTAAAGTTCATGCCATAAATGCCGACAATGAATGTGAGCGGCATAAAGAATACTGAAAAAATGGTAAGGACCCTCATGATTTCATTCGTCCTTTGGGAGGAGGTGGAAAAATAGGCGTTAAGGAGCTGGTTGATATTGTCATATAGGCTATCGTAAACATTCTGAAGTTTAATGTATAGGTCCCGGGTATCGCGGGTGTTCACATTTCCTTCATCCTCCGTGTCAAGATTATCAATGATATCATACGAGAGGATCAGCATTCTTCTCACCAGGTCAATTTTTCTGCGCAGGTAGTAAAGTCCTTTCAGTAATGGAACCTTTCTGCTTCTCAGGAACACACATTCTTCGTAATAATCAATATCCTTTGCAAGTTTGGCAGAGGGAGCATCGTATGTCTGAAGGCAATATTTAATAAGTATGTTCAGCAGCTGCCGCGTCGATTTGAGCTTCTGAGTTTGCAACAGGTCTGCGATGCTGTTGACAAAGCCTTGTTCCTGGCGGTGTATGGTTATAATATATTTATCAGAGAAAAAGATCGCGATTTTGTCTGTAAGCTCCTGCACTGTATCTGCTTCCATAGACTGCTGGTCCGCATAAATACGAAAGATGATGAAGCAGTAACCATTTACAGCTTCATACTTCGGAAGATGGTCCGGCTGAAGGCAGTCATGAACAGACGCTTCATGTAAGTTGTATTTCTCTGCAATTTGCTTCAGTTCCTCATTTTCAGGCTGCGATAAGTCCAGCCATTCAAAGCCGTGTTCCTCTTTTTTTGCCAGTTGCTTAAACATAGCTCTAAAGTAGTAAAAGCTATCGGGTTTTGGTTATTACTGTTAACCCCTCTGTCTTTGATATCAAGTGCAGGGAATTAGAATATAAACCCCGGTGAAAAGCCAACCAATGCCCGCTGATACCAAATAGCTTTTTTGTAACTTGCCGGTTCTTTATAAAAAACAAACAACATGACATTTCTGGATAAACTTGCGGGAATACGCAGACAAATGGAGGAAGACGAGGTCGATGCTTATATTATCCCTTCTGCCGACCCCCATATAAGTGAATATGTACCTGACAGGTATAAATGTATTGCTTTTACCTCCGGGTTCACCGGATCGGCCGGAACTCTTGTAATTACCCGCGATTTTGCAGGGCTCTGGACAGATGCAAGATATTTTGTGCAGGCAGAAGAACAACTGCAGGGGAGTGGATTTCAACTGGTGAAATTACAGGCACAGGCAATGCCGGAATATATCAGCTGGCTAACTGAAAGATTGACGGAGGGAGCTGTCGTGGCGTTTGACGGAGATCTGATCTCGGTACAGCTTTCCGCTCTGCTTGAACAGGAGCTGACATTTGCGGGAATTGAAATTAACAGTGAAAAGGACTATTTAAGCAGTATCTGGGAAAATCGTCCGGCGCTCCCCGAAAAAGAGGCATATATAATTCCTGATGAAATAACCGGCGAGTCCGTTCCTTCAAAACTCGCCCGGATCCGGATTGCATTGGCAAGATACCAGGCAGGTTTTCATCTGGTTTCTTCCCTGGATGATATCGCATGGATATTCAATGTAAGAGGAAGTGATGTGAAATGTAATCCTGTAGTACTTGCATTTGCGCTGATAACAGAAGAAAAAGCAATACTTTTCATAGACGAATCGAAGTTGAGTGAAGAGGAAAAAGGCAAGTTCGCCAATTGGGGTGTGGAATTAGTGCCGTATAGCCGTATTTCACAGGAACTGCAGGCTATCCCTTCAGGTTCGGTCATACTACTAGATCCTAAAAAAAATTGCTATTCCCTGTTCAGAAAGCTGCCGAAAAAGGTAAAAGTAATACTCGACACCAATCCAAGTACAAACTTCAAGGCGGTTAAGAATGAAGTGGAGATTGAGAATACCCGCCTGACAATGGTTCGGGACGGAGTCGCGCTGACGCGCTTCTTTAAATGGCTTGAAGAAAATATCGGACAATCTTCGTTAACCGAGATATCGGTAGGAGAGAAGCTTTACCAGTTCAGGGCAGCGCAGGAAGAATTTGTCGGAGAAAGTTTTGACACCATTGCCGGTTATAGAGAGCATGGGGCATTGCCTCACTATAAAGCGACCCCTTCGAGTAATGTGGAATTGCGTGCCGAAGGGCTTTTTCTGCTTGACTCTGGTGGGCAGTATAAGCGTGGAACTACTGATATCACGCGTGTAATCTCTCTCGGAAACCCTTCTGAAGATGAGATGACTGATTATACACTGGTATTGAAAGGAATGATAGATGGCTCTACGGCCCGTTTTCCTAAAACTACTAAAGGCTACCAGATTGACGCAATAACAAGAAAGCCCCTCTGGGATCATGCGCTTAATTACGGGCACGGCACAGGCCATGGTGTTGGATATTTCTTAAATGTGCATGAAGGCCCGCAGGTTTTTAATCCGTCAAATCTCCCGGTCGAAATAGTGCCAGGTATGATCACATCTGTGGAACCCGGGTTGTACCGGCCTCTGCAATACGGGATCCGGATAGAAAACCTGGTTCTTGCTGTCCGCGATACCGTAAATGAATTTGGAGAGTTCTATACTTTTGAAACCCTCACTCTCTGTGTTATAGATACCAGGCTGGTAAAAAAGGATCTGCTCCAGAACTATCATATCCATTGGTTAAACGGATACAATCAGTGGGTGGCCGATACATTATCACCCCTGCTAAACGAAGAAGAACGGCTTTGGCTGAAAGAGAAAGCTAAAGCAATTTAATAAAGGAACAGGATCTGCACTGGCAGATCCTGTTCCTTTATCACTATATCACTGGTCGTAGTCTTTATCATTGTCATATGACAGTTCTTCTGCCGGATAGATCTTAAAACTATCTTCTCCCTGCACCTGCACTTTTACATCTTCAGATCCTTCTTCCTGATCCATTTCAACGGTTGCTTTACCGTCAGGGGTAATCACCTTGTCTCCAAATTTGAATTTTGCCATGAGTTTGTTTTTTTAATCTGTCAGTCTTTATATGATCTTAATTCCTAACACGGGAAGAGCATAATTCGTTTGGCAGTTCATAGGTGAAAAAATATTTTAAACCTTCCTGAAATAATTTTTTGTTTTATATTTGATATTGAAATGATATCAAATATATATTGACATGAAAGTTGAAAAAATAGTATCTGCAGCAAGCGGTTATCTGATGCTGGGCGCTTTTCTGATAGTCTCGTTAGTGACGGCCTTTCTTTTTTACAGGCGTCCGGAGGTCATCTGTTTTATCCTGATTCCTTTATTTATTCTCGTTGTCAAGGGGCTTTTAATCGTCAGTCCCAATAATGCGGCTGTACTTCTGCTTTTTGGGGATTATAAAGGAAGTGTCAATAAAAACGGGCTTTTCTGGGTTAATCCATTTTGCGGAAGGATCAATATATCTTTAAGAGCCCGCAATTTCGAAAGTGAGAAGATAAAGGTAAATGACAAGATGGGGAATCCAATCCTGATCAGTGTGATTCTGGTATGGAAAGTAAGAGATACGTTCAAGTCGTCTTTTGAAGTCGACAATTATGAGAACTTTATTAAGGTTCAGACAGATTCGGCTGTCAGAAAATTAGCCGGAAGTTTCCCTTATGACCATTTCGAAGATGAGCAAGCTACAATAACGCTCAGCACCAATTTTGACGATGTCAATCATGCATTAGAACAGGAAATTGCGGAACGAATGGAAATTGCAGGAATTGAAGTTATTGAAGCCCGGATCGCTTATCTCGCTTATGCTCCGGAAATAGCTCATTCTATGCTTCGTCGTCAGCAGGCCTCTGCTATCGTTGCAGCCCGGCATAAAATCGTGGAGGGAGCCGTAGGAATGGTCGACAGTGCATTATCTTTGCTTTCAGAAAAGCAGATCATTGAGCTGGATGAAGAAAGGAAGGCTGCAATGGTTAGTAACTTAATGGTGGTACTTTGCGGCGATCGTGAAACTCAGCCTGTAGTTAACACCGGAACATTACATCAGTAGTTTTATGGGGGAAAAAAAGTCATTTGCATTACGGATAGATGCAGAAACAATGAAGGCAATTGAGAAGTGGGCGGCAGATGAATTCCGGAGTGTGAATGGCCAGATTGAATGGATGCTTCACAAAGCTCTGAAAGAAAGTGGAAGGTTAAAGAAATCAGTCGAAAAGAAAGATAAAGAATAACAGGGCTGGCTAGCAAAATCCAGCCCTGAAAAAAAAGATATATATATGATGAGTTTATTGTTCTGCAAAGAATAAAATCTTTTATGAAGATTTGATGAAGGCAGTCAGGCTTAAACGGTAATGGCTGGCCAGGGCTTGTCAATAGCATGAGAGTTTAGTTCCTGCTATTCCTGTACTTGGCTAAATTGATCATCAACACGCTTCCAAGGATAATAACAAGCCCCGCAATCTGTACCCACGATACCTTTTCATTCGCAAAAAGCACTCCTAACAAGACTGCAATGACAGGATTGACATAAGCATAAGTACTCACTTGTGTAGCCGGCCTGACCTGTAAAAGCCACACATAAGCAGTGTATGCCGCGATGGACCCCATTAATATCAGGTATAAAAGAGACAGCCAGCTTTCGGTTGAAACACTTTCCCATCTTGTATGCGTCAACTCTCCCGAGAAAATGCTGCAGGGTAAAAAAGCAAGCCCGGCTGCTATCATCTGCCAGGATGTACTGACAGTTGAAGATCCGCCTTCTGATCTGTATTTCGAATATAAAGAGCCTCCCGACCAGGCTGCTGATGCAATAACGAGCAACAACAAACCGGAAAGCTTCTGTTGCTGATTGCCCGAATGTAAGGAGCTGCTGATCTCATTCCAGAAAAGAAGTATAACGCCCGCAAAACCAGCCAGCAGCCCGGAGAGAGTGCTGGTGCTTTTCAGATTTTCAGACCATTTGGGCCTATCCAGCAGAACGAACCAGACGGGCGCAGAAGAAACCATTATTGCAACCATGGCGCTGGGCATAAATTGTTCAACCCAGATCACCGCTCCATTGCCGATAAAAAGCAGGAGGATACCTGTTATTGCCGCTGTTTTGATATGTTGTGGATTGAAGAGTCTTTCCTTCTTTAAAGCACACCAGCCGAACAAGATCATGCCGGCCGTTATAAACCTTATTGCTCCCATTAAAAAGGGAGGAAGAGTATGTACCGCTTTTTGAATAAAAAAGTAAGTGGATCCCCATACGATGTAGACAGTGGCAAATGCCAGTATTACAAGCAGGGCAGGCGCATGAGTGTGTTTGGAAGCAGGCATATCTCTCTTTTTGAAAATTAACAGGGAGATTGCGAATGTAGAAATATATGTTAAATAACTTAGCTGGCTTTAAAGGCCTTTTTGTTCTTTCTGATATAATTTACCCTGAGCTTACACAGGTCTTCTTTATCATAAAGTGAGTAGAACTGCTCATCCAGGTCTTTAAATTTGTCGGTCAGCCCTTCCTGGTGATATAAAGTGGTAGCTTTTTTGAGAACTTCAGCAAACGAGTGGGCGTTTATGGCCCTGAAAGCGGTCTCTCCTAATTCGCCGAGCTTAGATGCACTTCCCGAAAACAGCTGCTTAAACCCTCCTGTGTTGACTTCTGCTTCTATCTGCGAAATAATATAAACTGATCGCACTATGTCACTCTCGTTTGCCAGAACTTCAATTTCGTTGCTCAGGCTCCAGTTCATTTTTGATCTTGCGTAATCAGTAACCACCTGGCTTAAATTTTTGTCAGGCGTAGCGTCGATAATTTTCGGACTTAAAGTGGTGTAGATCGTTCTGTTCTTGTGCTCTTTTGCCGAAGCGAGTACCTGTCCCGCCAGCCCGCCTTCCATTACCGATGAATCAGAAGGGAATTGAGCCCGGCATACATAGCCTGTCAGAAATAATAGTATTGCAGAGAGACAAAAGATCCGTAATTTTAAAACACCTCCGTTCATCTTCATGGTTTATAATCAAGGGCTTGCAATATACGAATCTTTTATTACAAGTCAACAGCTTATATTTTGGGGATTTAATTTTTCCGGCGTTCCGGTCTCCCCTTCCGTGAGGATCTTACAACTGTGTCTTGCTTGCGGTCTTGAGGATCGGAGATGTTCGTTCTTTTACCGGGTAGGGATTGGGATGAAAAGCAACGACAGCCCTTAAACGTCCCTCATCATCCGGATCTACACAGCAATGTATACTTAAAAAATGCTGTGAATTCTTTCTGATGTATTCATAGGCGGGGAAAATTTCCCCGGTCTCAAGATCATCGAATGCATTTGTTCCGTTAAAGAAAAAAGGATCGAGCACTGCCTCTCCGGCCTCAGTATGACCTGTTTTACCTGGTAGGTCGCTCTGGAAACTGAATACAATCGTGGTATAGTTTTTTCTTTTAAGGGTGAGCCGGTATTGCTTTTCTCCCGAAGCAGCAGTAAAAGTATACGTTTTAAAAGCCTGGAGAGTGCGCGGAAACAATACAGTATCCTTCCCTGCAACTATACAACTGTCTTTTATTCTGATGTTTTCTTTGAAAGATTTAAGTTTTTCGAGGAACTCTCTGTCGTAATAAGCGGGTGTATGAACTATATGACGAACGCTGTTAAAACTGTGAAATACGCTGTCTTTTCCGGGATCCGGCAGGTTTGAAGGAATCGAATGATTGCCCAGCGTAGCAGCAAAGGTAATTGCGGTAAATAATAACCCTTCTTTTTTGTTTATTAGCCGGAACATGATCAAACTGAGTAAGTTGATTTTGCTTTTCTGGCCTTAAAATACAAAAAGAATGTGAAAAGGTTGAAAAAAATATGTAAAATGTAATTTGTGAAGTCCTTTATTGCGAGAACTTAACTGATGTCATGGTAAGGGAGCCTCCGACAGCTTTGTCATTGAAGAAAGATACCTTGTCATTGCTCTTTTTCAGTCCGAGAATATAAAGAAGTGGCAGATAGTGCTCCGGAGTAGGAATAGCCATCAACGCTTCTCTTCCCAGTTTCTCGTATCCGATAAGTTCTTTATGGTTGCCAGAGGTAATCAGTTCTTTAAATTTGTCGTTCATGCTTTCCGCCCAGTCGTAACCTCCGCCATTTATCATTTCCCACGACAGCATCCTCAGGTTATGCACCATATTTCCACTGCCCATAATCAGAACGCCTTTTTTTCTTAAGTCTGCCAGTTCTGCAGCCAGGTCATAGTGATATTGAGGCGGCTTTGTGAAATCAATACTCATCTGCAATACAGGGATATTGGCTTCCGGATACATATGCCGTACAATTGTCCATGCACCGTGATCCAGTCCCCAGTCGTGATCCTGCACGATTTCTGTCGAATGTACAAGGCGGGCAGTTTCTGCAGCAAGTTGAGGATCTCCGGGAGCCGGGTATTGTACCGCGAAGAGTTCAGGCGGAAAGCCTCCAAAGTCGTGAATAGTAGGAGGCGAGTCCATTGCTGTGATTCTTGTTCCCCTGGTAAACCAATGGGCGGATATCACCAGAACGGCAGCTGGTTTGGTAATCTCCTGTCCCAGCTTGTGCCAGTTGCGGCTGAAATCATTATCTTCAATACCATTCATTGGTGAACCGTGACCAATAAATAACGCCGGCATGATTTCATCATTAGGTTTTAAATCCCTGGTAATATTGCTTAAAATAGAGGATTTCATATAACCAATATCGATAAATGAAGCCAGAACCTGCTGGAAGCGGGTTCTGGCTTTGTTCTATAACATGTGTTTAGACTCACCTTTTTAAATTATCCCTTCTGTTGGGTAAATTCCAATTTGAGATTGAGGGTCACTTCATTGCCGACAGTTGCACCACCAGCTTCAGTCAGCGCATTCCATTTTAGTCCGTAATCGAAGCGCTTAATAACACCAGTGGCTTTAAATCCTGCTTTTGTGTTACCATAACCATCTTTCGCAATACCTCCGTAGGTTACGTCGAACTTTACTGGTTTTGTAACGCCATGGAGAGTTAAATTGCCGGTCAGAACATATTTATTGCCGCTTACCTTTTTGAAAGAAGTACTTTTGAAAGACATAGTGGGGTATTTCTCAGCATCGAAAAAGTCACTTCCCAAAAGGTGTTTGTCCCTGTCGCTGTTCTCCGTGTCAAGGCTTTTTACGTCTGCGTTAAAAGTAATGGCAGCATTATTAAAATCTGCAGTTTTGGCTGATATAGTGCCATCAAAGGTCTTAAATTGTCCTTCAACTTCCGATATTACCAGGTGAGGTACAGAAAATTTTACTGTCGAATGTACTTTGTCTGCAGACCAGTTTGTCTGAGCAAATAGAGATGAGCCGGCGAAAAGAATTGCAGCCGATAAAATGATCTTTTTCATGTCTTTGTTTATGAGTTATTTTCTAAAGACAAAATTAAGTAAGCAAGATCTTCTGCGCATTGATTTAAAATAAGAAATGGCATTGATCCAGATCAATGCCATTTCTTATTTTAAACGAGCTGTTTGCCGCCTGATCCGGCTTAATGTCTCAGGGGTGATTCCCAGGTACGAAGCGATCATATGTTGTGGGACACGTTTTATAATGTCTGGCTGCGCTTTAATCAGGGTCTGGTATTTTTCTTCTGCCGATTGGCAAAGGGTGCTTACGAGGCGCCTTTGTGTCGCGACATAATTGTTTTGAAGGAGGATTCTGAAATATCGCTCAACTTTGGGAACCCGGTCGAACAGTTCCTCCCACGCTTGTTTACTGATCACAAGGATAGAGGAATCCTCCAGAGCCTCTATGTTATAAACTGATGGCTCACCTGAAAAGAAACTATAGTTGTCGCTGATCCACCAGCCCTGAAAAGCAAATTGAATGGTCAGTTCTCCCGGTTTTTTTTCGCCCGAAGCGAACATTCTCAAAGCACCTTCGATAACAAAAGCGGTATACCTGGCAATATCATCCTGCTGCAAAAAGTATTGATGTTTTCTCAGTTTTCTCGCGGTAAACGATTGCTTGCAGATCTCGAATTCTTCAGCCGTTATGCTTACCTTTTCAAGCATCTTCTGGTGCAATAATTCAAACATCACCAAAGATAGTAATAAGCTTACAGAGGTGCGCCTTTCAATACGGCTAATTGAATGTCATTTTCATATAGATACAGGGTATCCTGCTGCACTTTGTAACGGTCCGCAGCTCTGAGTGCCCTGAAAAAAGCATTTTCGGTATCCAGATCGTCGCAGGCCATTCTGGTGCTTATGATCCCTTCTATTTTGATCTTGGAACCATCGCCGGAATAAGTACCCCCAAATCCATTACACCCCCCTTTTCCATTGATCTTTCCTGCTTCTTTTCCGAACTGGATAAATGCATTTGCTGCACCAGCCTGCTTCCCTCCAACCGATACGAGGTTCCATTTTCTTCCTTCCAGACCGGCAGCTGCCTGGTCTTTACGGGACGCGCAGGAGCTTAATATAAGGGTTGTCAATATTACTCCAAACAGGTTTCTTAGTATAACTTTCATAGCTTTATTATGTTGTTTATGATTATACGGTAAAAGCTTAGCCAGCATAACAACATCTGAATGTTAAATTTTGTTAATTATTCAGGCTTATGTTCTCCATATTATCCGGGTTCGGGTTAAATATGCGTTCTTAGCATCATAAGCAAAGCGGCCGTGTTTTTAATATGTCCGTTCTTTATTAAAGTTGAAATATGAAAACAGTTAGAAAATTTATCACAGTTACACTTTTGATTTCTGCCTTTGCAGTTAGCCTGTCTGCAAATGCGCAGGAGAAAGAGGTCAGAAAGATCCAGGCATCCATAACAGTATTGAAGGAATTTGGAAAGATGAAAGAGTCAATTCCGTCTCAGTTGCTGGAAATGACAGAAGGTATAATTATTATCCCTAAGATGATAAATGCAGGGCTTGTTGTGGGAGGAAAAAGGGGTAAAGGTCTCGCAATGGTGAAAGACGCCAGCGGCAAATGGAGTGATCCCGTATTTGTAACTCTTACAGGAGGGAGCTTTGGCTTTCAGGCAGGGGTTCAGGCTGTTGATCTGGTCCTGATATTCAAAAATAAAGAGACATTGCTGAATATCTCCAAGTCTTCGTTTACGCTAGGGGGGGATATTTCAGTGGCCGCGGGTCCTCTTGGGCGGAGCTCAACTGCCAGTACAGATTCCAAGCTGGAGGCAGAGGTGTATTCTTATTCAAGAAGCAAAGGTCTTTTTGCAGGAATCAGCCTTAGCGGAGCGGCATTAGAGATTGATAATGCAGCTATTGCCGACTTTTATGGACACGCTGAAAGCTCTAAAACCCTGTTCTCGGGCAGTTCAAAGGCCTCATCTTCAGATGTCACTACTCTTAAGTCTACATTAAACGGCTTGTATCAATAAGAAAAAAGGTGGCCATTGTGCCACCCTTTTTCATTTACCTTATCTTTAAATTTTCTTATCCCAGTTTGGCCTTTAAATTCTGGTCAATTGCTTCAAGGAATTCTTCTGTATAAAGATAATCCGTACCATGCTCAACCTTTGGTTTGATAGTAATAGCGAGGTCCTTGGTCATTTTACCGCTTTCTACGGTTTCTATACACACTTTCTCAAGTGTATGGCAGAAATCAATAAGCTCCTGGTTACCGTCAAGCTTACCCCTGAACTCAAGTCCCCTTGTCCAGGCAAAGATAGAAGCGATTGGATTAGTAGACGTAGGATTGCCTTTCTGAT
The DNA here is from genome assembly GCF_003130405.1 of Pararcticibacter amylolyticus. Taxonomy (GTDB): domain Bacteria; phylum Bacteroidota; class Bacteroidia; order Sphingobacteriales; family Sphingobacteriaceae; genus Arcticibacter; species Arcticibacter amylolyticus. The sequence goes on along the minus strand of NZ_QEAS01000017.1, from coordinate 12,589 downwards.
ATTCACGGTAATGGCGGGTAACGGTTCCGTGAGCAGCTTCAGCTTCCATTGTCTTTCCGTCAGGCGTCACAAGGGTAGAGGTCATTAGTCCCAGTGAACCGAAACCCTGAGCTACTGTATCAGACTGAACGTCTCCATCATAGTTTTTACATGCCCATACGAAATTGCCGTTCCATTTAAGTGCAGCAGCCACCATATCATCGATCAGACGGTGTTCGTAAGTAAGTCCGTTTTTGCTGAACTCGGCTTTGAACTCCTGTTCATAAATTTCCTGGAAAATATCTTTGAAGCGGCCGTCGTACTTCTTTAAAATGGTGTTTTTGGTGGATAAATATAAAGGCCATTTCTTCATTAATGCCTGGTTGAAGCAGGCACGGGCAAAGCCTTTTATTGATTCATCCGTATTATACATAGCAAGTGCGACACCGTCACCTTTGAAGTTGAACACCTCATAACTCTGAGTTTCTCCTCCATCCTCAGGAGTGAACGTTATAGTCAGTTTTCCCTTTCCCTTAGTGACAAAATCGGTAGCACGATACTGGTCGCCAAAAGCGTGACGGCCGATACAGATCGGAGCCGTCCAGTTAGGAACTAAACGGGGAACATTTTTCATCACGATAGGCTCACGGAAAACGGTGCCGTCGAGAATATTACGCACGGTACCGTTAGGTGATTTCCACATTTGTTTAAGTCCGAATTCTTCTACCCTGGCTTCATCAGGCGTAATTGTCGCACATTTGATCCCTACACCGTACTCTCTGATTGCATGGGCAGCATCAATGGTAACCTGATCGTTTGTTGCATCACGATGCTCTATCCCAAGATCATAATATTTGATATCCAAATCAAGATATGGAAGAATAAGTTTGTCTTTGATAAATTTCCAGATGATGCGGGTCATTTCATCGCCATCAAGCTCTACTACGGGGTTGGTTACTTTGATTTTTTGTATAGACATAATTGAATTTTGTTTGGGTAATAGTTCTGATTTCTCCAAATATATAAACTAAGATGAAATTGTTTTGTATGCAATTTCAGAAGGGAATACCTGTAAAATACCCGAGACCCTTCTCTTCTGCCTTTAAAGCGCGTTTTTATTAAATAAGTTTTGTACAGACAGATGTGTTTGCTCCGATTTCAATCACATTATTACAAACATTTAACCATTATTATTCCTTTTATATGCAGATAAATCTGAATGTCATGAATGGAAATAATAAATTCTATCCCGGGTTTAATGACGAGAACCTGGACCGCGATAAAAGGATGAAAGAAGACGGGGCAGACGCCGGACGTGAAGATCTTTCTTTTAATGAGGAAGATGACAGCTTTGAAATTGACGTCAGGAGTGAAGATGAAGATTACGATCATCCGGATCCATATAATACAGCGGCAAAGAACGGGACTGACTTCGATTCCGATTACGACGAAGCCAATCTGACTGCTGTAGACGAATACAGGAGGGTAAATGACGACATCGAGCCGGAGATCGACGAATATGGCATGCACATCGATAGTGGAAAGATCACTAAACTGAGTAATCTCGACGAAGAACTTGCCCGTACTGCTGAAGACGACCGCGATGATCTTGATGAGGAGGGGTATCCTAAAAACGATGCAGCCGATTCTGAAGACAATGAATATCTCAGCTAGTAAGGTTGAGATTAGGATTTACGATAGGAGATCTGCAGATTACTATCGCCCAGTAATATGGGGAGCCGAACAGCGTCGGTGAATATACAAACGCTGTTCGGCTCCATTCTTAAATCGTGAATTTTAGCCAATTTCAAGGTTGAACCTCCTCCTGAATTCTTCAAGCTGCGGGTTTTTCTCTACCATATGAAGGTATTTCTCATGTGCAGTGTAGAGTTTTCTCTTTTCATTTTTTTCAGCATAGCGTGTGATGACATCGATTGAAAAGTTTTCCAGCCTTACCCGGAGACGGTTAAGTAGGTCGATCTTCTCAATGCTTAAAAGGTTCTCCTGGATCTTATTCTCAATGATGACCTCTATCTGGTAGTTATCTAAAAGAGAAGGGGCATTGGATGTCATCAATGTAAACAGGTTAATTTTGCTCTGTTTTTTTACTTCTTCTGCATAGGCATTCCATTCCAGCAGGAGTTTTGACGCATCAAATGGTTTTTTACTGCTTCCTGAAATGTATTGAGGCGAGTCGTCTTCGGCTACAGCGGATGGAGAACTTATCTCATTAAGATTCGGAATAATAGACGGAATAGCTTTCAATGGTTTGATGGCTATTTTGGGTGGTACGGCGGGTGGAGGAGCCGAAGACGTTGCTGCATTGCTGGCAGGGCCTGGCGTCGGTTGTGTTCCTGCTGAAGGAATTGCAGGAGGAGCCGCTGCCGGTTTTTCAGCGACAGGCCTTTCAGGAGAAGAGGAAACAGGAACTGCTTGCTGTGTACTTTCCTGGGGCGCCGTTTGACTGTCTATGCCTGAGGTATCAGGTTTTTTTTTTTGTACCTCTGCGAGAGCAGAAGTTGACAAATTTAACGCCGATGGAATATGGCAGATCTTAATAAGTGAGAGCTCCACCTGTAATCGCTGGTTCTTACTGTTCTTATAATTCAGATCGCACAGATTCGTAATATTTAAAGCTGACAAAAGGAAAGAAGCGGAAGTCTTTTTCGACTGTTCAAGATATTTGAGCCGGATGCCTTCACTTACTTCCAGTAGTTTTAGCGTAGCTCCGTCTTTCCCAACCAGCAAATTTCTGAAATGCGAGGCCAGCCCTGTGATGAAATTATTCCCGTCAAATCCGTTTACCAGGATCTCATCAAAAATAAGCAGGCTTTCTGCGATGTTCTCGGAAAGCAGGCTGTCTGTGATGCGGAAGTAATAATCGTAATCCAGAATGTTCAGATTATCAATAACCGCTTTGTACGTGACATTGCGGTTTGAGAAGCTGACAATCTGATCGAACATAGACAAAGCATCTCTTAGCCCCCCATCTGCTTTCTGGGCAATGAGATGTAAGCCGTCACCATCAAATGCGATGTTTTCTTTCTGAGCGATAGATGAAAGATGGCTTGCCATGTCTTCCACCCTGATCCTGTTAAAATCAAAGATTTGACAACGTGAAAGGATTGTTGGCAGTATCTTATGCTTCTCCGTCGTAGCAAGGATGAAGATGGCATAGGAGGGAGGTTCTTCAAGTGTTTTTAAAAAGGCGTTAAAGGCTGCCTGCGACAGCATGTGAACCTCATCTATAATATAGATCTTATATTTTCCGGCTTGCGGAGGTATTCTTACTTGCTCAATCAGGCTTCTGATGTCATCAACTGAATTGTTAGATGCAGCATCGAGCTCGTGAATATTGAATGAATTGCCGTTCTGAAAAGACCGGCACGAATCACATTGCCCGCATGCCTCCGTTTCTGCACTCAAATTCTGGCAATTGATGGTCTTTGCCAGGATACGCGCGCACGTCGTCTTCCCGACGCCACGAGGTCCGCAAAATAAAAATGCCTGTGCGAGCTGATTGTTTTTTATAGCGTTTTTAAGGGTGTTCGTGATATGTTGCTGACCTACAACTGTTTCAAACGTTGCGGGTCTGTATTTTCTCGCTGACACTATAAAATTATCCATCGGCACTAAGATAGGGAGAAGGCCGGGGATGTGCAAATAGTATGTGACCGGGAGAATGGCTTTTGGCCATTAGCTGTTAGCTGCCGGATATCAGATATCAGCCTTCGGCTATGGGTGACGAAGAAATCTCGGGAATAAGCAATAAATAAATACCGTCTGTCCGTCCCCAGGCTCGCTTTCCTACTCCCTGTCTTATAATATATTACTGATCTTAAATTTGCATGTTATTACTACTGCCGGTCATATCGTTCACATTAACG
>NZ_QEAS01000017.1:0-8678 GCF_003130405.1 Pararcticibacter amylolyticus | reverse complement strand
ATCATAAACGTTTGGTATTTATTGGTTTTATTCCTACATTTGCGCTCCCTTAAAGGGATTAAGTAATTGATAATTAATTTAATAAAATGCAACAGTACGAAACAGTAATCATTCTGACCCCGTTGTTATCTGATGATGCTGCAAAAGAGGTAATTGCAAAATTCCGCAGCATTCTTACTGATAACGGAGCCGAGATTGTTCATGAGGACAATTGGGGTTTGAAGAAACTAGCGTATCCTATAGAAAAGAAAACTACAGGATACTATCACCTAACAGAATTCAAGGCTCCGGGTGAATTAATCAGCAAATTGGAGGTTGAATACAAGCGTGATGAGCGTGTTATGCGTTTCCTTACCGTTGCACTCGACAAACATGCTGTAGCATACAACGCGAAAAAACATAGCGGTGCTTTCCTGAAAAAAGCTAAACCAGAAACATCGAATGAGGAGGTAGCAGGATAATGGCAAGAGAACAGATTCAATACGTAACAGCTCCTAAAGTAGAGGACACCCGTAAAAAATACTGCCGTTTTAAAAAGAACGGAATCAAGTATATTGATTACAAAGACGCTAACTTCCTTTTGAAGTTTATCAATGATCAGGGTAAAGTATTACCACGTCGTTTAACAGGGACTTCTCTGAAATTCCAGCGTAAAGTAGCGCAAGCTGTTAAGCGTGCCCGTCACATTGGTATTTTACCTTATGTTACTGACTCATTAAAATAAGCGGAGGGTATAGCAAATGGAAATTATTTTAAAACAAGATATTAAGAACCTCGGCGAGAAAGACGATATCGTAAACGTTAAGCCAGGTTATGGACGTAATTATCTTATTCCACAAGGCTTCGCTGTTTTAGCTACAGGGTCAGCAAAGAAAGTACTTGCTGAAAACCTGAAGCAGGCACAGTTCAAGCAGGAGAAAATCAAAAACGATGCTCTTGCAATCGCTGCACGTCTTGAAGGAGTAAAATTAACTATCGGCGCTAAAGCTGGTGAAACAGGAAAGATCTTCGGTGCTGTAAACACTATTCAGGTTGCTGATGCCCTGAAGAAAGAAGGTTTTGAAGTGGACCGCCGCCGCATCACTTTTGAAGCTGAACCTAAATTTATTGGTGAGTATGTTGCCAATCTTAATCTTCATAAAGAAGTTAAAGTTCAGGTTCCTTTTGAAGTTGTAGCTGAATAAGATAGTTTTTTATCAGAATATTTAATAAAAAGGCACTCTGCTAAAGGGTGCCTTTTTATTTTTGTACCGTCATGCCATCTAAAAGAAAAGGTAAATCATCAGGTCCGTCTCTTCGCTTTGCCAATATATTCAGAATCGTAAAAAAAGTTTTAGCTTATTTTTTTGCTGTTACCATATTGTGGGTCATTGTTTACCGTTTCATAGATCCTCCGGTTACCTGGCTTATGCTCCAGAGAGGGTTTGAGCGTAAGGCTGCAGGTAAAACGTGGAAGCTCGACAAGAAATGGCGCGATTTCGATGAGCTGTCAAACAATCTCAAATGTGCTGCCATATCCGGGGAGGATGCCGGATTCATGAACCACTGGGGATTTGATGCAAATGCCATTCAGAAAGCGTACCTGAAAAATAAAGCCGGGAAGCCAATGCGGGGAGGAAGTACAATAAGCCAGCAAACAGCCAAAAATGTCTTTCTGTGGCCGGGCAGGTCATGGATCAGAAAAGGGTTCGAAGCGTACTTCACCATATTGATAGAAATATTCTGGAGTAAGCAGCGAATCCTGGAGGTCTACCTGAATGTAATAGAGATGGGGGACGGGATTTATGGCGCTGAAGCCGCTACATTGCATTATTACAATAAGCCTGCAGAAAAGTTAACCAAAAGGCAGGCTGCATTGCTGATTGCTGTTTTGCCCAATCCCCGCCGCTGGCAACCCTCTAACCCCACGAAATATATCAACTATAAAGCCGCGCTGATCAGGCGGAATATGCGCATTATAGGGAAAAAACTTTCCTTCGAATAATCATTACGCCATCTATGATATCTGTTGAAGCTGTATAATGCAGATCGATTATATTATGAGGCATGGATCTGGAAAAAACGAGGGTGCCAGCTTTCACTGAAGGGAATTTCCCAGCTTGTTTCCAGTTCTTTTTTCCTTTGGACCGTATTGTTAAAAACGATCGTATCATCGTTAATGACACCTTCCTGAAGCAGCTTTTCAAATTCTTCTTTGCTGCATGAGATTACTTCATCCCCTCCCTTGTACGCCATATTAAAGCGATCGAACAGGTTAACTTTAAATTCCTGCTCAAGTTCCCGGATTACTTTAGATAATTTATCAATAGAACAGCCGCTTGCTCCGGCAACAGATTCATCCACCATCAGAATGATAAACCGGTTATACCTGATTTCAGCCGCAGCTGCTAATTTATGTTCGTGAGCGTGCCATCCTGCTGTGAAGTCATTCAAAACCTGTATTGCATGCTTGTTTTCCTCATCGCTAAAAGGCCTGTTAGCCTGGTAGATCCAGATTCTTGAGTTTTCAGACATTTCCATTTTGCAAAGTTACTAATTTCCTGTGGTCAGTATCCATCCTGCAACGTGGTACATGTACTTTCATTGTAAAAAACAGGATGCAACACGATCTGCTCCGTCCTCTTTGGCTAAGGCTAGTTAACTAACTGATTTAGAGTTTTTCCGTGCGGTATCTGTATGGCAGAAACCATTCTCTTTCCGGCTCAGAATACGCTTTTTTTTAAAAATGTTTTTTTATCCCGAAAAAGGCTCTATTTTTGCAGTCCCAACAAAAGGGAATGGTATCATAGCTCAGTTGGTAGAGCAAAGGACTGAAAATCCTTGTGTCGCTGGTTCGATTCCAGCTGATACCACCAAAAAAGAATGCCGCTAACCAGCGGCATTCTTGCTTTAGAACCGATATCATTTCTTTAAATCCTCTTTTTTAATGGTATCCGGGGTTCTGCGTCATCGCAGGGTTGGTGGTTATGGCAGGGACACAAGACACCTGTCGATTGCCGTAAGCCCGGTTTTTCTTTTTCAAAACGGCATCTGCGTGGCCTGTCCTTTTAGAATCAAGCCAGCGGTGACCTCACTCATAAAATAGCTCCGCCTGTCTTTTTTAAGTTTCGGAAATAACGGGTGATAAAGGCCTCCTGCGTGATTGATTATGGCCGGGTGCTCAAATAAAAAAACAAAATATTACTAATCATCTGTTTCTATTGATATATTTGCATCCTCTTCCGGGAAGCTGTCGCTTCTTCGGTAAGCAGCAAACAGGGAGTTTAGCTCAGCTGGTTTAGAGCACTACCTCGACAAGGTAGGGGTCACTGGTTCGAACCCAGTAATTCCCACAACAAATTTCCTGGACATCTTACATGACAGTAAGACGTCCAGGTCTCCTTCTTCTACAAATATTCCCGATCTTCTTTTAACCTTTCAAATGCCGGAAAAATCCATGTTTGAATAAGTGCTGTGAACATCCGAAAAGCAGTAAGGTATTGTTCTGTCATTAATTAGCAATACAGGGACACCTCTTTCTCATTCCTCCGGTAACCAGACGACGAAAGCCGGTCAGCCCATAGAGGAGAGCGGAACGGAACCGCTTTGTTATGCAAGCATCAGAGCGAGGGTGCAATAAAGCCTTTTGTTATCTCCTGTTTTAATATGTGTTCCCAATCTTCCTCCAAAATGCTTCGCAATGACCGCTGCAAATCCCTCTCATTCAGCCTTATTTAAGAGATTTTACAAATAAGCTTGACAGATTAATAAAAAACTCTATTTTTGCAGTCCCAACAACGGAATGGTATCATAGCTCAGTTGGTAGAGCAAAGGACTGAAAATCCTTGTGTCGCTGGTTCGATTCCAGCTGATACCACAAACAAAAAAGCCCATCTCAAGCGAGACGGGCTTTTTTGTTTGTGGTAAAGAATTGTCTTTGTAAAGTTTTTAAAATTTTACATAAATATTCCGTAATTCGAATAAATCGATTTATTTTTCCGCTTTCTGACTAATTATACATTATGAAACAAATCACGATATGTTTATCTCTTCTGGTGTGTGCAGTTCTGCATACTAATGTTTACGCAGGTTCACACAGCACATCTGTAAAAGACAGTTCTGCTTATAATAATCCTCAGAAGGTAGCTTTGGGGGACCCTTTTGTATTAAAGGATGACAATAAATACTATATGTACGGAACTGGCGGCGGCGCGGATAAAGGCTTTGTCGCTTACTCCTCTACTGATCTTAAAAACTGGGATCGGGTAGGACAGGTGTATCATAGTACTAATAAGAATGGATGGGGGATAGACGCTTTTTGGGCGCCGGAGGTATATAAGCGTAACGGAAAATATTATCTCTTCTACAGCGCTCAGTGGAAACATAACCCTACCAACGAAAAAGAAAACTTTAAGATTGGAGTAGCCATCTCGGATTCTCCCGCAGGGCCGTTTACAGACATGAAAAATGCTCCGATCTTTGATCCCGGGTATCCCATCATTGACGCGAACGTTTTGTTTGAAAACGGGAAGACCTATCTCTATTACTCCAGATGCTGCTACAAACATCCCGTAAAGAGCGAAGTCGCCGAATGGGCTAAAAAGAAAGGCTGGTATAACGAAATAGAGGAAAGCTGGGTTTATGGAGTAGAGCTGAAACCTGATCTGAGCGGAGTTATCGGGAAGCCGGTTTTGTTATTGCGGCCTCCGGTTAAGATGGCAAAAGAAGAATGGGAAAGCCGGTCTGTTACCGCTCACGAGGCTAACAGGCGCTGGACGGAAGGATCTTTTATCTTCAAAAATAAAAGTACCTACTATATGATGTATTCTGCCAATAACTTTGATGGTCAACACTATGCAGTCGGCTATGCTACTTCCAAATCACCGCTGGGACCATTTACTAAAGCCGCAAATAACCCGGTATTGCAGAAAAATGGCGAAGTTACTGGTACCGGTCATAATAGTATTACCCGTTCTCCCGATGGAAAGGAAATGCTTTGTGTTTATCATGGACGTACCGCTGCCACCGGGCATGAGCGTCTGGTATTCATAGACAAAATGAAGGTACTCGACAACGGAAAACTGGTTGTCTACGGGCCTACGGTTTCAAAGTAGACAGCCGTTTCAACGGCCCTGTGAGCGGATAGCAGGGAGATGACAAAAAGGAAAGGGCCGACGGATATTTGCCTGGCGCCGGCTCTCTGGTAGGTCTTTCTCCCGCTTCAGCCCCTCCTTGTCTCGTTTCAGCCGGTTTAATTTGATTGCAAACATTCAAACTCATAACTTGAAGGCCTTTGTATATCAAGTCTGTGAAGATGACTAAAAACATTCGTTTTGCTATTCTGATCTTTGTGTTTGCTCACGGTATTTTCGTTGCCCGTGGGCAGAGCATGAATTTTATATATGCGGATGTCGTTTTGAAAAATAAAGAAACGGTGTCCGGTATTATCAAATGGCATGACGGGCAGATGCTCTGGACTGACGTCTTTGTTGCTTACAAGAACAACACATCTTTGCTGAAATATCTTAATAAGGAGGAGCTTGAAAAGTTGAGCGGACAGGCAGAAGATCCGTCTCTCGACTGGCAGTTCATGAATCTCTGGAAAGATAAGCTTCCTGAAAGGCAAACGGAAATATTATGCCGTTTTGGCGATATTGTTTCCGTACATCTCACCGGGCCGGCAGATGCGCAGGTTTATTACAGAAACCGTTCAAAATCCAGGGTGACGATAACAGGACAGGACGGTGGCCCCGTTAAAAGTATAGAAGTATATAGTGCCGCAGCGAGAACCATTCCGTGGAATCAGATCAGCAGGATAAATTTCAGGATGAGTGACTATAGCGCGGTAAGCTGGAAACGCAAGCCACTATATGGCACGGTTTATACCATGAGCGGGCCGGTGACGGGATATATACGCTGGGATCAGAGTAAAAACCTTTCATCGCAAACCCTTTACGGGAAAAATGAAGAAGTGATAGCCGGGATAAAATTCTGGGATATTAAAAAGATTGCCAAGAAGGATAAAGGCGCTATCGTAACATTCAATTCGGGTAAGCAGGTATTTATGTATAACACCCGGGATGTAAGTGCGGCGAGCAGGGGAATTGTGGTATCGAGTCCCGACCTGGGCAGCTCAATAGTTGAATGGGGGGCGTTTAAGTCAGTTGTTTTTACTGATCCTCCCGACACCGTTAGCTATGCTTCTTTTTCTGCGCCCCGGAGGATTTACGCAAATGTCAGAACTACAGAGGGAAAAATAGTGAGAGGCAATTGTTCATTCGATCTCGACGAAGAGTGGGATTTTGAGTTACTGGAAGGCACAGGTAACAACATTCGCTACCAGATTCCTTTCCTTAATATTGCGGCCATGGTCCGCCTTAACGACAATCAGTCACGGGTCCAGCTCAGAAATGGAAAGAGCCTGGTTCTCGCAGACCACCATGATGTTTCGTCGCAAAACTGGGGACTGATCATCTGGCTGGCTAATTCAAAGTATCAGTATATTTCCTGGGGAGATGTTGCCGGCATTAGTTTCAGATGAAAATGAGAGGGAGTGAGAATAAAACCAGGCGGAAAAACGAAAGAAAAGGTCTTCTTTTATTAGGCCTGATCATTCTGATACTTTCGGTTACCAGCATTTTTTATTTGATGAGAAGCGGGCTGGAGCTTTATTATCTTGTTTCTTTACTGTGGATTGTAACCATCGTCTTCCTCTTATGGACCGGAAATAAATGCATATTCAACTATCTCGATGCCCGTCTTCCCTGGTTACAGAACATATCGAAACGTTTTTTCCTGCAGATACTGATCAGTTGTTTCTATTCTCTACTCTGTATCAACGGTACGTATTATCTGTTTAAGGTCCAGACTTCACTGACGGCTCCCGATCCGGCCCAGTTTTTTGTGCTGAATGTTTACGGCCTGCTTTTCATCATCCCGGTCCTGGCTGTTAATTTCAGCATCTATTTTGTCAGTCAATGGAAAAAGGCACATCTGCAATCCGATCAGCTGCGTGAGGAAAATCTTCGTACGCAACTCAATTCGCTAAGAATGCAGCTTGATCCTCATTTTCTCTTCAATAATCTCAATGTCCTGTCGTCTCTCATTGAAAAAGCCCCCCGTACTGCCCAGGATTTTCTCGACAAGTTTGCAGATGTTTACCGTTATGTCCTGGAGTATAAAAAAGAAGAATTGGTTGCTTTAAGTACCGAACTGGAATTTATTGAAGCGTATGTTTATTTACTTGAAAAGCGCTTTGGGGATCAGCTACAGATAGAAATGCCTGTTTCTTCAACCATTTCAGATTCTTTGTATATTCCGCCATTGTCACTGCAAATGCTGATAGAAAATGCATTAAAACATAATAAGATCTCTGGGGAAGGGCCGTTTATGATCCAGGTCCTTATAGAAAACGAACGCTGGCTTACGGTTAAAAATACATACCGGCCCAAAGAAGCTGCTCCCGGAAGGGCAGGAGGGACCGGGCTTGATAATATCCGCCGCAGATATGAGTACCTCTCTTCAGAAAATTTAATTATCCGGCAGGAGGAATCATTTTTTATCGTTAGTTTGCCGTTACTTGAAATTGTTGAATAGCCACCGTTTGTTAGATGCAAGTTCTGATTGTTGAAGATGAAGCCCCCGCTGTAGAGAGATTGGAAAATCTTTTGCTTGAGTATGATAAAGATATAGAAGTTCTGGACGCTCTCAATTCAGTAGATTCAACGGTTGAATGGCTTCAGTCGCATAAGGCACCCGATCTGATCTTCATGGATATACATCTCGCTGACGGGCTTTCTTTTGAAATTTTCAAGAAGGCGGAAGTGAAATGCCCGGTCATATTTTGCACTGCTTATGATCAGTACGCACTTCAGGCATTTGAAGTCAATAGTATAGGGTATTTGCTGAAACCTGTACAATACCAGCGGCTTGAAAACAGCCTCAATAAATTAAAGAATCTGGGTCGGTCCCGGCTGCCAGGCTTCGACAGTGATATGATGAGTGGCCTGATGAACCTCATCGGACAAAAGGATACCAGTTACAAGTCGCGTTTTATGGTGAAGATCGGCAATCGTATAAAAGCCGTAAAGACCAGCGATATAGCTTATTTCCATTCCCGCGATAAACTAACTTTCCTGGTAACCAGGGACGATCACAGTTTTCCCGTTGATTACTCTCTTGACGATCTTATCCAGCTTCTTAATCCCGCATCCTTCTTTCACGTCAACAGGAGCCTGATCATACATATTGACGCAGCGAAGGAGATTCATCCTCACTTCAAAGGCAGGTTAAAGCTTGTGCTTCAGCCCCCGCTTGATGAAGAAGTCATTGTCAGCAGCCAGAGGACACCACTTTTTAAAGTCTGGCTGGATCAATAGCAGTCCTGTTCATCCGGATATTTTCCTGTTCCGTCAGGCAAATATCCGGATGCATCTCCAATCTGTTCCTGTTTTCAGGATTAAAGCATTCCTTTATACTATATAAACCCGTTTTTATATACAGTTAAATGAAAAGGATTCACATTAAATCATCACTAGCAAGACTTTTATTTGCGTTACCGCTTACGGGTATCAGCTCATTCTCCGCCCACGCGCAGTACCCCGATATTCCGGCAGAAATTAAGGCACAGACCGATCAGTTCATGAAAGAAGGCTACCGCCGCTCCGACAGCGCCTGGTTAAAAGCCCTTCCGGTCATAG
>NZ_QEAS01000139.1 GCF_003130405.1 Pararcticibacter amylolyticus | reverse complement strand
AATTACCAGGACTTGTCTTATAATACCGCATTGTATATAGACTTGTCGGGAAATATAAGCATTGGAACGACTAATCCTCATGAGTATAAACTAGCAGTTGCCGGTAATATGATTGCAGAATCTGTCAAAGTAAAACTTCAATCCCAATGGCCTGATTATGTATTCCACTCATCGTATAAAAGACTCTCTCTTAAGAGCTCGAAGAGTTCGTTGCAAGGGAACAACATTTACCGGAAATGCCGGCAGCAGAGGATGTGAAGGAAAATGGGATTGATCTTGGAGACATGAATTCGCGGCTTCTGAGAAAAGTGGAGGAGCTTACGTTGTACCTCAT
>NZ_QEAS01000138.1 GCF_003130405.1 Pararcticibacter amylolyticus | reverse complement strand
AATTACCAGGACTTGTCTTATAATACCGCATTGTATATAGACTTGTCGGGAAATATAAGCATTGGAACGACTAATCCTCATGAGTATAAACTAGCAGTTGCCGGTAATATGATTGCAGAGTCTGTCAAAGTAAAACTTCAATCTCAATGGCCTGATTATGTATTCCACTCATCGTATAAACGACTCTCGCTTAAAGAACTCGAAGAGTTCGTTGGCAGGGAACAACATTTACCGGAAATGCCGGCAGCAGAGGATGTGAAGGAAAATGGGATTGATCTTGGAGACATGAATTCGCGGCTTCTGAGAAAAGTGGAGGAGCTTACGTTGTACCTCAT
>NZ_QEAS01000137.1 GCF_003130405.1 Pararcticibacter amylolyticus | reverse complement strand
TTCACATGACCGCCGTTACCCGGAGCGTCCGGTGTCACCGGTTTATCAGGGTTCTTAGTATCGACATCAATTTTGATTGGATCGGATTCTGCGCCCGTGTTTCCTGCCTGATCGGTGACCTTGATAGTGATCTCATGCTCGCCTTCGGTCAGTGCAGGATCAAAGGTATATTCCCATTTACCGTCACCGTCAGCTTTTGCTTCACCAACTTTAACGCCATCTACCAGGACCTCTACGGTCGCGTTGGGTTCTGTCACACCCTTGATCGTCGGCGTGGTCGTGTTCACATGACCGCCGTTACCCGGAGCGTCTGGTGTCACAGGTTTATCCGGGTT
>NZ_QEAS01000136.1 GCF_003130405.1 Pararcticibacter amylolyticus | reverse complement strand
TCTTCAGCCGCTGAAGGTTGTCGTACTCAAAACGGTAGCTCCGCTCTTTGGGACTGCCCCCCTGGGGGTCTTTGGCCTTCCATTTGACGGCCGAGATCATCCCGTTATAATAAGGGCTGCTGCCGATGGCGGCTTCCTGCTGGTCGTAAAGGACCTCCATGCCGAACACATCGTTGGTGTCGTCGTTGCGGTCATCGGCCGTCAGGCTGCTGTTGTTGATGGAGGTCAGCTGGCCCCGGATGTTATAGCGGTAGTCGACCGACTGCAGGTAGCTGGAACCGCTGTTGGTGGAATGCAGTTTCTTGTCCACCACCTGCCCGAGCTCGTTATATTCGTA
>NZ_QEAS01000135.1 GCF_003130405.1 Pararcticibacter amylolyticus | reverse complement strand
TCGCAGTACAGCTACGACCACATGGGGCGCAAGCGGCAGCAAAGGCAAAGCATCACCGGCAGTGACGGAGTAACCGTATCCCGGGCCGTACCGGCCCAGTACGAATACAACGAACTGGGTCAGCTCTATAAGAAATACCTGCACTCGCAGGACACTGGCACAGGACTTGCCCCCGTCAGCAGCTTTATGTACCCGCAGACCTACAGCTACCATGCCCGGGGCTGGCTGAAAGGGACCAGCTCCGCAGAGTTCAGCCAGACGCTGAACTACGAAGAAGGAAGCCGCTACAACGGGGACATCACCTCGGTGAACTGGACGCTGGCAGGCAGCAGCAAGAC
>NZ_QEAS01000134.1 GCF_003130405.1 Pararcticibacter amylolyticus | reverse complement strand
GCATTGAACTCGAAACCCTCCAGGCAGCTCAGATCACCGTCGTGGAGGTCGCGTGCACCCCGCAGGGCTGTTTTGCTCCTTAAGATACTCTGGTAGACAGCGCTGTTAAAGCGGTTCACCATGGCCCCGTCATGCCGGTTGCGGAACACCGAGCGCAGGACCAGGCGGATAGCAGCTGCCGCTGTGCTGGCCAGCCCGAACTCCCCGGCACTGGCCTGACTGGCCGGGGTTTGCTTTTTCTTTCGTTTGGGAAGGCCCTGCACCACCGTACTGTTGCGGAACCTGCGGAACACCACAGTTCCCGCCGTTCCGTGCAGGGCACCATTTCTTTCTAATAT
>NZ_QEAS01000133.1 GCF_003130405.1 Pararcticibacter amylolyticus | reverse complement strand
CACCAGATTGGCATATTTATGCATCCAGTGACGGGAATCGGTGGTCACTACCCGTCTCTTTCTCCGCCGGATATCCAGTCCGTGTTCCCGCATCAGGTCAAATAAATAGTCCCGCCCTACCCGGATGCCATGCTCTGCCAGCAGGGGAGTGAGCATGTAATGTAATTTCAGGGTACCTGTCCGCGGCAGGCTCCGGCGGACCTGATGGACATACTGAAGGATGATCTCCTCTTTTAATCCGGTATCCTGATAGCGCCACTGATGGTCATACCAGGCATGACGTGTTTTGCCAAACAGTCTGCACAGTTGCTTGATTCCCATTCGGGGTTCCTCCTGTTT
>NZ_QEAS01000132.1 GCF_003130405.1 Pararcticibacter amylolyticus | reverse complement strand
GCCATTCTGAATGGCAACGTGGGTATTGGAACCTTATCTCCTGATTCAAGATTAACTGTCAAGGGAAAGATACATGCAGAAGAGATCAAAGTTGATTTGAGCGTGCCCGCTCCCGATTATGTGTTCAACGACAACTATAATTTAACCTCTTTAGAAGATGTGGAGAACTACATCAGAAAGAACAAACATCTCCCGGAAATACCTTCTGCAGAGAGTATGCAAAAGGAGGGCATTTCTGTTTCAGATATGCAACTTAAACTCCTTCAAAAAGTTGAAGAACTCACTCTTCATTTGATTAAACAGAACAAGATAATTAAGCAACAGCAGCAAAAGCTCGCA
>NZ_QEAS01000016.1:133738-152054 GCF_003130405.1 Pararcticibacter amylolyticus | reverse complement strand
TACGACTTCACGTACGTGGATGGCACGCTGACAGTTGGTAAAGCGATGCTGACGATCACTGCCGACAATAAGAGCAGGATCTACGGAGCTGCAAATCCGGCACTGACAGTGAGTTATTCAGGTTTTGTAAATGGTGATACGCCGGCATCTATCACGGCGCCTTCTGTCTCAACAACAGCGACCACTGCATCTGCTGCCGGTACTTATCCGATTGTAGCTATTGGAGCCGCTTCAGCCAACTATGCCTTTACGTATGTGAACGGCGTGCTGACAGTAGGCAAAGCGATGCTGACGATCACTGCTGATAACAAGAGCAGGATCTACGGAGCTGCAAATCCTGCGCTGACAGTGAGCTATTCAGGTTTTGTAAATGGTGATACGCCATCATCTATCACTGCGCCTTCTGTCTCAACAACAGCGACCACCGCTTCAGCTGCGGGTACTTACTCAATCGTGGCTACCGGCGCCGCTTCTGCCAACTATACCTTTACGTACGTGAACGGCGTGCTGACAGTCGGTAAAGCGACGTTGACGATTACCGCCAACAATAAGAGCAAAATCTATGGAGCCGCAAATCCTGCGCTGACAGTGAGCTATTCAGGTTTTGTAAACGGTGATACACCATCATCCATAACCGCACCTTCCGTTTCAACGACAGCGACAACAACTTCCCCATCCGGTGCTTATCCGATAGTGGCTAGCGGCGCGGCTTCGGCAAACTACGACATCACGTACGTGGACGGTGTGCTGACAGTCGGTAAAGCGATGCTGACGATTACCGCCAACAATAAGAGTAAGATCTACGGAGCTGCAAATCCTGCACTGACAGTGAGCTATTCGGGCTTTGTCAATGGTGATACGCCTTCATCCATCACCGCGCCTTCCGTTTCAACGACAGCGACAACAGCTTCTGCGGCGGGAACTTACCCGATTGTGGCTAGCGGTGCGGCTTCGGCAAACTACGACATCACGTATGTGGACGGCACGCTGACCGTCGGTAAAGCGATGCTCACAATTACTGCGGATGATAAGAGTAAGATCTATGGAGCTGCAAATCCGGCGCTTACGGTGAGCTATTCGGGCTTTGTCAATGGCGACACGGAAGCCTCCATCACAATGCCTTCCGTCTCAACCACAGCTACAACAGCATCTGCTGCCGGCACTTACCCGATCGTTGCCATCGGTGCCGCTTCGCCCAACTATAACTTTACGTATGTAAACGGTATACTGACCGTCGGTAAAGCGATGCTGACAATCACAGCGAACGACAAGAGCAAGATCTACGGAGCTGTAAATCCTGCACTGACGGTTAGCTATTCAGGTTTTGTGAACGGGGATACACCATCGTCTATTACTACACCGGTGGTGACCACTACTGCGACGACAGCATCAGCGGCGGGCACTTACCCGATCGTGGCCAGCGGAGCCGCTTCAGCAAACTACGACATCACGTATGTAGATGGCGCGCTGACAGTCGGTAAAGCTACGCTGACGATCACTGCTGATAACAAGAGTAAGATCTACGGAACTGCAAATCCAACGCTCAGCGTGAGCTATTCAGGCCTTGTAAACGGCGATACACCGTCATCCATTACTCCGCCGGTGGTGAATACTACCGCTACAGCTGCATCCGCAGCGGGTGTATATCCGATTGTTGCCAGCGGCGCAGCATCTGCGAACTATGACATCACGTATGTGGACGGAACTCTGACTGTGGGCAAGGCTGCACTGACGATTACGGCCGAAGATAAGAGTAAGGTCTATGGCGCAGTAAACCCAGCGTTGACAGTTCGTTACTCAGGTTTTGTAAATGGTGACACGGTGGCTTCTATAACAGAACCTTCCATATCGACGACAGCCACCACAGCGTCTGCAGCGGGTACTTATCCGATTGTGGCCATCGGCGCTGCTTCCGCAAACTACAACATTACGTATGTGAACGGAACGCTGACAGTCGGCAAAGCTGCACTGACGATTACTGCGGAAGATAAGAGCAAGGTCTACGGCGCGGCAAACCCAGTGCTGACGGTTCGTTATTCCGGCTTTGTCAATGGCGACACTGAAGCTTCTATTACAGAACCTTCCATCTCAACTACCGCCACCGCTGTATCCGCAACAGGAACTTATCCGATTACCGCCATCGGCGCTGCATCCGCGAACTACAACATCACGTATGTAAACGGAACGCTGACAATTGGCAAGGCAGCCTTGACGATCACAGCAGAGGATAAGAGCAAGATCTATGGAGCTGCAAATCCTGTCCTGACGGTTCATTATTCAGGTTTTGTTAACGGCGACACGGAAACTTCTATAATACAGCCTTCTATATCCACAACAGCCACTGCTGCTTCTGCAGTGGGGACCTATCCGATTGTTGCCGGCGGCGCAGTATCCGCAAACTACGATATCACGTATGTGGACGGAACGCTGACAGTTGGTAAGGCTGCACTGACGATCACAGCAGAGGATAAGGGCAAGATCTATGGCGCGGCAAATCCTGTTCTGACAGTGAGTTATTCCGGGTTTGTCAACGGCGATACCAAGGCATCTATTACAGAACCTTCCATATCGACAACGGCGACCACCGCTTCTGCTGTTGGTACATATCCGGTCGTGGCCAGTGGTGCCGCTTCAGCAAACTACAACATCACGTATGTGGACGGAACGCTGACAGTCGGCAAAGCGATGCTGACGATCACTGCTGACAATAAGGCTAAGATATTCGGAGCTGAAAATCCTGTTCTGACGGTGAGTTATTCAGGTTTTGTAAACGGGGATACGGAGGCATCTATTACGCAGCCTGCTATATCGACGACTGCAACTACCGCTTCTCCGGCAGGCGCTTACCCGATTGTGGCAAACGCCGCAGCATCCGCGAACTACGAGATTACGTATGTGAACGGCACACTGTCTGTAGGTAAAGCGATGCTGACGATCACCGCTGATAATAAGAGCAAGATCTATGGATCCACAAATCCTGCCCTGACGGTTACTTACTCAGGCTTTGTGAATGGCGACACCGAAGCTTCTATTACAGCACCTTCAGTTTCTACGGCTGCTACTGCTGCCTCTGCTGTAGGTACTTACCCGATAGTGGCCAGTGGTGCGGCATCAGCAAACTACAATATTACGTATGTGCCCGGGACGCTGACAGTAGGAAAGGCTATGCTGACGATTACCGCTGATAATAAGAGCAAGATTTACGGTGCTGCGAACCCGGCACTGACAGTTACTTACTCAGGATTTGTGAACGGTGATACGCAAGCTTCTATTACAATACCATCCGTGTCAACTCCTGCCACAGCAGCCTCTGCTGCGGGCACTTACGCGATCGTGGCGAGCGGCGCGGCATCTGCGAACTATGAGTTCACTTATGCCGAAGGTACGCTGACTGTAGGAAAAGCTGCATTGTCTGCGACAGCAGATAACAAGAGCAAGATCTATGGAACCGACAACCCGGTATTGACGGTCACTTATTCGGGCTTTGTAAACGGGGATGATGCTTCAGCTCTGGCCGTGCAGGCAACAGCTCAAACTGCTGCTACGAAACAATCATCTGTGGGTACTTATCCTGTTAGTGCTTCAGGAGCTGTTTCAGATAATTACAATATCAGCTATCACAGCGGAACGTTAACGGTGACAAAAGCGCTGTTAACTGCAAAAGCGGATAATAAAGCCCGCAATTATAACGAGGAGAATCCGGCTCTGACCGTTACCTATATCGGTTTTGTTAATGGCGATACTGAAAGCGTACTGGATGTTCAGGCAAGTGCTGCTACCACTGCGGTGAAGAGCAGTCCTGCCGGTGATTACGTGATCACAGCCGCCGGTGGAACCGACAACAACTATGCGCTGGCTTATGAATCCGGAATCCTGAGTATCGGTAAATCAGCTGCGGTACTGACCGTCGCTGATCTTCCAACTGGTAAAAAATACGGAGATGCAGATTTTGTACTGGTTGCTTCTGGCAATCATACACAGACTCCGCTTGTATATACCAGCAGTAATCCGGGTGTGGCCACAATATCCTCAGACGGAACAGTACATATCACCGGTGCGGGAAGCACTACGGTCATCGTATCGCAGGAAGCAAACGGAAACTATGCGGCAGCTACTGAAGTAGCAGGTGCGCTGGTGATCTCGAAGTCGGTGCTGACAGTAACCGCCAGTGACGTTTCGAGGAAGTACCTTGAGAACAATCCGGTATTAGGTGTGCAGTACAGCGGTTTTGTAAACGGAGAAGATGAGAGTGCCCTGACTTCGCCTGCTGGTGCTTCAACTCCGGCTACCGTATCCACTCCGGTAGGTGCTTACGATATCACGCCGTCAGGTGCGGTGTCTCCGAATTATGAGTTCGTGTATAAAAAAGGAACGTTAACCATCATCAAAACGGATGCTGTCATCGACTTTGCTGAATTGCCGGTGAAGACATACGGTGATCAGGATTTCAGTGTGGTTACAGGAAGTCCGAATCCTGAATCGCCGCTGACTTATGTGAGCAGCAATACAGGTGTTGCAACCATTGACGGAAACGGAAAGATCCATATAACAGGGGCTGGTTCGACGGATATTACCGTATCGCAGGCTGCGGGCACGAACTACGAATCTGCACCATCACGCACCCGCACTCTTACGGTAAATAAAAAATCGCTGCAGATCACTGCAGAGAACAAGAGTAAGAAGTACCTGGAGCCGAACCCTGAGTTCACAGCTGCATATTCCGGCTTTGTGAATGGAGAAGATGCTGCGGATCTCAGTTCGCAGGTGAGCTTTACCACTACGGCAGATAACACTTCGCCTGCGGGCACTTACCCGATAGTTGCCAGTGGTGCCGCTTCTGCAAATTATGAGATTGCCTATGAAAACGGAACACTGGTGGTTAATCAGACAGGCAGTCTCATTACATTCAACGAACTGGCAATGCGCACGTTCGGCGATGCTGCCTTCTCTGCCGGAGCACAGAGTGTCCATCTTGAAACGCCGCTCGTTTATACAAGCAGTAATACGAACGTGGCCTCTGTTGATCAGAATGGATTGATCTCCATAACAGGAGCAGGCCAGGCCCTGATCACTGTTTCACAGGCTTCAAGCGCAAATTATGAGGCTGCAAAACCAGTGAGTCAGCAGCTGACCGTACTGAAAAGCCCTGCTGCTATTTCGGTGACTTCAGCAGGAACCAGGACTTACGGTGATGCCGACTTTGCTTTGAACGCCGGATCTGGAAACCCGGAATCCGGAATATCTTACAATAGCAGTGATCCGGCTGTGGCAACTGTAAATTCGCAAGGTATCGTCCAAATCGCAGGCGCCGGAAATGCGGTTATTACCGTCACTCAGGCAGCGAGTGCTAATTTTGAAGCAGCTGTTCCTGTTACGATGAATATAAAGGTGGCGAAGAAAGCAGCAGAAATATCTTTTGAAGCACTACCTGTTAAGACATTCGGCGATGCGGATTTTGCACCGGCAGCGGTGGGAACTCATGCTGAAAGCACTGTGGTTTACAGCAGCAGTAACCCGGCGGTTGCCACTATTGTGAATGGTAATATTCACATCAACGGAGCCGGGACAAGTGTGATCACGGCCTCTCTTGCAGAGAGCAACAATTACCTGGCTGCCGCAAATGTGACCAGGATGCTTACTGTCAATAAAGCACCAGCTCTGATCAGCTTCAGCTCCCTGCCGGCCAAAAAGTACGGAGACGTTGATTTTGCGGCTGGAGCGGGCAGCAATCATGCCGAGTCGGGGATTACCTACCGGAGCAGTGATCCGTCTGTGGTGACCATTTCCGGTGGTAACATCCATATTACAGGGGCAGGAACGGCTGTTGTGACAGCGTCTATGCCGGAAAGTGCGAACTACGCCGCGGCTGAAGATGTGCCACAGACGATTACCGTGAGCAAGGCTCCTTTAGTTGCCAAAGCGGATAACAAAGCCCGCAACTATAATGAAAATAACCCGGCACTGACCGTAAGTTATATCGGATTTGTTAACGGAGAGACTGAAACTGTCCTGGATACGAAAGCTGATGCTTCTACCAACGCAGTTGTAAGCAGTCCTGCAGGTGAATACACAATTTCGGTGAACGGAGCTACCGACAACAATTATGAGTTTGCTTACCAGGCGGGTATCCTGACCATTGGCAAATCAGAAGCTGTCCTTAGCCTTGCCGGTATTCCTGGTAAACAATATGGCGACAGTGACTTTGCTGTAACTGCCGCAAGCAACCATTCGGAAACACCGTTGCAGTACAGCAGCAGTAATCCGGCTGTGGCGACTGTATCTGCGCAGGGTGTTGTTCATATTACAGGTGCAGGCAGCGCTACGATCACCGTTTCGCAGGCCGGTAACATCAACTACGCAGTTGCGGCAGATGTTTCACGCACCTTCACTGTGCAGAAGGCTCCGCTGAAAGTTTCTGTTGCTGATGCCAGCCGGAAATATGGCCGGGAAAATCCTGAATTCAGCATCAGCTATAACGGGTTTGTAAACGGTGAAAACGAAGGATACCTTAAGGGAAGGGTAGGAGTGAGAACACCGGCTACCGCAAGTTCTCCGGCCGGTCAGTATGCTATCCAGCTGTTTGGCGGGGCATCCGATAATTATGAAATCGGCTATGAGAACGGTACACTGACGATCGGCCAGGCAGAGAACTCCATTTCTTTCGCTGAATTACCAGGAAAGACTTACGGGGATGCCGACTTTTCTGTCATCGCGGGCAGTGACAATACTGAAGCTCCTCTTCAGTACACATCAGCCAATCCTGGTGTTGCAACAATTGACGCAAATGGCAGGATCCACATCGTTGGAGCTGGTTCGTCTGTTATCACAGTGTCTCAGCCAGCCAGTGAAAATTATGCTGCGGGTATATCGCAGAGCCATACGCTGACGGTAGCGAAGAAAGACCTGCACATCACTGCTGAGAATAAGAGCAAGAAGTACGGGGAACCAAACCCTGAGTTTACGGCTGTTTATACCGGCTTTGTCAACGGCGATGATGCCGGAGATCTGACCTCCGCTGCGACAATGTATACGACTGCATTGATCAATTCGGAAACCGGCATCTATCCGATCCTCATCGGCGGGGCAGCATCAGGGAATTATGCTGTGTCTTACGACAACGGAACGCTGATCGTCAACCCGGCAGAAAGTTTCATCACTTTTGGTGAACTCTCTGCCAAAACCTACGGGGATATGGATTTTGCCGCAGGTGCCGGAAGCCTGCACAGCGAAACTCCGCTCCAGTATACAAGCAGTAATGCCGGTGTGGCAACTGTGGATGGAAATGGAAAGATCCATATTACAGGTGCTGGTGAGGCCATTATTTCTGTTTCTCAGGCTGCGGGTTCAAATTACGAGGCATCGCAGCCGGTTCTTCAGGCACTGAGGGTGTTGAAGAGTACATCTTCTGTCGTCATACCTTCCATTGGTACGAAGACATACGGGGATGCAGACTTTGCACTGAATGTCAATACCAATAACACTGAATCTGCGCTGCAATACAACAGCAGCAACAGCGGCGTCTTTACAGTCAGTGAAGAAGGTACCGTTCATATTACCGGTGCCGGAAATGCAGTACTTACCGTAACGCAGCCATCAGGTAATAACTTTAATGCGGCAACTGCGGTATCTGTGAATCTGATGGTCAGGAAGAAGGCTGCAGCAATCGGCTTTGGCGTTCTGGCGTCAAAGACATTCGGAGATGCTGATTTTGCGGCAGACGCAACCAGTAATCACAGCGAAACAGCTATCACCTATACTTCAGGTGATAACAGGATTGCCACGATTGTGGATGGAAAGATCCACATTGTAAGTGCGGGAACCGTAACGATTACTGCTTCACAGGCAGAAAGTGCTAATTACCTGGCAACGGCAGTAAGCCGAAGCCTTGTAATCACGAAAGCTGTTCCGGTGATCACCGTGGCTGCTGTGGGTACGAAGACCTACGGAGATGCAGACTTTGCACTGAGCGCGGGAAGCACCGACCAAACGACCCGCATATCATACATCAGCAGCAATCCTGCAGTGGCGATCGTTACCGGCGATATGGTACGTGTCGTTGGATCGGGAATCACAACTATCAAAGCGTCTCAGGCGGGTAGTCAGAATTTTGAAGCGGCAGATACGACATTTGATCTTGTGGTAAACAAGGCCGTCCTTACCGTCACCGCCGAAGACAAGAAACGCAAGGTAGGACAGCCAAATCCTGAATTTACGATCGCTTACAGCGGTTTTGTGAACAATGAGAACGAGTCCGTTCTGACCAGCAGGGCAAATGCTGCAACAGATGCTATTATAAGCTCGCCAATCGGGGAGTACGATATCCTTGTCAGCGGCGGCGGGGCACTGAACTATAACCTGGTTTACCAGACCGGAACGTTGAGCGTGGTGACAGGAGCGAGGACCCTGGAATTCGGTGTATTGCCTGTTAAAACATACGGGGATGCAGATTTTGAACCGGGTGCTGTTACCGATCCATGGAATGTGGTCATCTATTCAAGCTCTGATACAACGGTGGCTAAGATCGTGGATGGAAAGATCCGCATAACAGGTGCCGGAAAATCTGTGATCACTGCTACGATTCCTGAAAGTATGTACGGAGACCTCACCGTCAGGACGCAGGAGCTTACAGTTCAGAAAGCTCCGCAAACTATTACGTTTGCCCCGCTTCCGGACCTTCAGCGTAAGGGTCAGGAATACCAGGTGCTTGCCACTGCTTCCTCCGGGCTGCCGGTTTCCATGACAAGTTCGAATCCATGGGTGGCTACGGTGAAAGGCATGAAGGTGAAACCTGAAGGTATGGGATCTGCCATGATCACGGTAAGCCAGGAGGGTGATAAAAACTACCTGCCGGCCAAAGCTGTCGTACAGGAGTTGCATGTAGTGGATTCCACGCTGACATCCGATCCTGTAAAGGTAAGTCAGCTGGTTACTCCTGACGGGGATGGAATCAACGATGCGCTGATTATTGAGGGCATCACGAACTATCCGGAAAATCACTTTGTGGTGTTCACCCGTACAGGAACGAAGGTTTATGAAGTTTCGAATTACGATAACGGGGATGTTTCGTTTAGCGGCAAAGAAGCCTTCACCGGTCAATTCCGCACAAGGAGCAAACTGCCGCAGGGTACCTATTACTATGTACTGAGATACAAGAGCAATGGCGAATGGAAGCGCAAAACAGGCTTCTTTGTGTTGAAATATAACCAGTAAAAGGATGTTTTAAACCGGTGAATTGCTTTTATATGCATGATATATAATTTGCATATAGAAGCAATTTACCTAAGTTTGGTTAATGAGATTTCTCTTTCCTGAATTTCTGTTCGCTCTGCTGGTGACAGCCGTACCACTGATCATTCATCTCTTTAATTTCAGGAGAATAAAGAGGGTCTACTTCAGTAATGTCAGTTTCCTGAAAGATATAGAGCAAAAGTCGTCAGCCGCAAGGAAGGTGAAGCGGCTTTTGCTTCTTGCATTAAGGATGCTGGCATTGGTTTTCCTGGTTTTTGCATTTGCCCGTCCCTATATACCTTCTGCTGAGAAAGGGCATTCTTCATCCGGTATAAACGCCGTCAGTATTTATATTGATAATTCCTACAGTATGGAACTGCTGAACAAAGAAGGCACCCTGCTGGATGAAGCCAGGCGGCGGGCAGGGGAGATAGCATCTGCATATGGTGTGAATGATCGTTTTCAATTGCTGACAAACGATTTTGAAGGCAGACATCAGCGATTGCTGGATTACGAAGAGTTTTTATCAGCAGTAGGGGAAGTGAAGGTGAGCAGTATGAGCAGGACGCTTGAAGAAGTAACGGCGAGGCAGGCAGAAGCTTTGTCGCAGGAACGCGGTGCTGTCAGGACTGCTTACCTGATCTCGGATTTTCAGCAGAACCTCTTTCCGGCCCGGCCTCTTAATATAAGTGACGATACCGAATACAGGCTGGTTAAACTGGCTCCGCCTGCGCAGACGAACATATCGGTGGATTCAGCATGGTTTATTTCCCCGGTACACAAAGCAGGAGAGTCTGAGCGTCTTGTTGTGAGATTGAAAAACAATTCCGACCAGGAATCACAGAATGTTTCCATTGCTCTTACTATCGATAAACAGCAGAAAGCGATTGGATCTCTATCATTGCCGGCCAGGACGAGCAGGACTGATACCCTATTGTTCAGCGGCATGCAGGAGGGCTGGAGGCAGGGTGAGCTACGGATTAATGATCATCCGCTTACATTTGACGATACCTTCTTTTTCTCCTTCCTGGTAAGAAAAGCCGTTTCGCTGCTGGTCATTAATACAGCCGCTCCTGCGCCCTATATTGACGCTGTTTATGCATCAGATCCTTTCTTTCATGTTTCCAGCACAGATGCTGGCAGCGTGAACTACTCAGGTCTGTCTGCGTTTCCTTTGATCATACTGAACGGAACAGAAAAAATGACGGAGGGGCTGGCGGGACAACTGAAGGAATATGTGGAGAACGGCGGGTCACTGTTCGTTTTTCCGTCGGTAGAGCCAGATCTCTCAGGTCTGAATATCTTAACACGGATACTGGGGACAGATTACGCTGAAGCAATCAGTTCGCAGGAAACGCGGGTGTCAAATGTCAATTACAGACATCCCGTTTTTCGTGGTGTTTTCGATAAACAGCCAAACAACCCGGATCTCCCGCTTGCGAGAAAATATATTCTTTACGGCAGATCGGGCAGGACTGCAGGTGAGCCCGTGATGAGCCTGCCCGGCAGAAGGACTTTCCTGGGAGACTACAGGGTAGGAAAGGGGACCGTTTTACTGTCAGCCGTTTCTTTAAGTGAAGAGTCGGCCAACCTGGTGAGACATTCCTTCTTTGTTCCATTAATGTATCAGTCTGCTTTTCTGAGCCTGCGCGACCGCCCGCTCTTTTTTACTGTGGGGAAAAATGAATATTTCGATACTGACAGGATCAATCTCGCCGGAAACCAGTCGCTGAAACTTAAAAATGAAACTATTGAAATTATTCCGGACGCAAGACCATCTGTTGCGGGAACAAGGGTTTTTATCGCTGACCAGGTAAGGCAGGCGGGGCAATACCGCTTGCTTAAGGCAGACAGTCTCCTGGGGTATGTATCATTCAATGATAACAGAGCAGAGTCTGATTTAAGTTACGTCAGCGGGGCCGGGATTACGGGGATGTTTGCGGGAAAAAAAGTAAAAGTTTTTGAGCCGGCGAGCACTCCCCTAAAAAATAGCATAAAAGCAGCGAATAATGGTGTGCAGTTGTGGAAACTTTGTCTAATTTTGATCCTGGTTTTCCTGGCTGCGGAAATTCTGCTTTTGAGGTTCTATGGCAGGAAAGATTAAATTATTTTAATGAAAACTATACTCCTCCATTCGGTAAAGATTCTGTTCCCCGGATCTGCCTTTTACGACCAAACAGCTGATGTCCTTATTCGCGACGGAAAAATAGCAGATGTGTCTGCACAGATTTCCGCCCCGGGCGATGATACTCTTGTTATTGACGGGCATGGGAAAATATTCGCTCCTGGTTTTTTTGATCTGAATGCTAATCTGGGAGAGCCGGGTGATGAAACCAAAGAAGATCTGGCAAGTGGTTCAGCAGCAGCAGCAGCCGGTGGATTTACCGGAGTTGCCACGCAGCCTGCCACGCATCCCCCTGTTCATTCAAAATCGGAAGTTTCCTATATCATTAATAAATCTAAAGGCTTTCTCACAGATATTTACCCGGTAGGCTGCATCAGTTTTAACCGTGAAGGCAAAGACCTGGCAGAGCTGTACGATATGTCTTTGGCCGGAGCTGTCGCATTCTCTGACGGAACGAAGCCGGTTGGAGATTCCGGACTTATGAGCCGTGCTATGTTGTATGTCAAGGGTTTTGACGGGTTGATCCTGTCTTATCCCGAGGATTCATCGATTGCAGGCAAAGGTAAGATGAATGAAGGTGTTATGAGTACATACCTGGGAATGAAGGGGATCCCGCCGCTTGCAGAAGAGGTGTTTATATCCAGGGACCTTTTTCTGGCAGAATATAATGACTCGAAGATCCATTTCAGCACTATTTCATCTGCCGGAAGCGTAGACCTGATCAGGGAAGCGAAAAAGAAAGGATTAAAAGTTACATGTGACGTTGCAGCACATCACCTTGTGCTGAACGAAGAAGTCCTTGAAGGATTTGACAGTAACTACAAGGTGAAACCGCCTTTAAGAACCAGTAAAGATTCAGAAGCTCTGCTGGAAGGGCTGAGAGACGGCACTATCGACGCTGTTGTGTCTCAGCATACACCACATGAAATAGAATTTAAAGACGTAGAGTTTGAAATCGCTGCGTTTGGTATCACCGGATTGCAGACTGTACTTCCGCTTGTGCTGAAGGCTGGTTTGTCCCCTGCTCTCATAGTAGAGAAACTCTCGGTTAATCCGAGGAGTATTCTTAACCTGCCTGTGCCGGCACTTGAAAAAGGAGAGGAAGCCAATTTTGTGCTCTTTGCTCCCGAAGAAGAGTGGGTGCTTGATGAGAATACAAACCGCTCGCGGTCTTCAAATTCCCCTTTTATGGGTACATCACTTAAAGGGAAAGCCCTCATAACCGGAAATAAGGGACAAGTGTTTAGTTGGTAAAGGTTCTTGCTTTTATCGTTTTTATTTAAGAAACTTGTTATAACCGATAGCTGAACGCTAAAGGAAAGATAGCTTTATGGATAAACATGTAGAACAGGCCGTCGTTGCCGCTCTTGAGCAATTTGAGAAAATTGCATCTTACCCTGTCGCTTCGTTTGAAAACAAGATCAGATCCGTTTTTGATTCTTCCGAAGATTTTATGGCAAAAGCCGCGCTCCTGGATCAGGCTTTTGATGATGAACCTCACCTGGAAGCGCTGAGGGAGGTGTTCTTCGATCTTCTCATGGTCAATTTCTTTGCGGAGGATGTCGGGAAGCTGGAAGAAGATTATCTCGAGTCGGAAGAATGGGAAGCGATTGAAGAGAAAACCATAGACCGGGGTACCGAGTTGCTGAATGTGATTCTTTACCTGCGTGAATGCCGGGATGAGGATATCGACCCTGAGCTCGAAGATTTCCTGAAAGAATTTCTGCTGGTAGATGAAGATGAGTTCCAGGATGAATACAGGATCTATGAAGATGTTATTGCAAACCAGGTTTTAATGGAAAGCAATATAGAGGAAATTGCGCGTGTGGCTAAACAGCTGCCGGAATCTTCCGAGTTTAAAGAGTTGTTCTATCCGGTGATGGGCTTTTTCCTTCAGACCAGCCCAACCGAAGCACAGAAAGAACAATATATCAGCCACAGCAATGATCCTGAATTCGATGCTGCTGTGTATGCTTTGTTAGTTGCTTTTAATCAAGCTTAATATGGAAACAACAGATATTAAACCCAATAAGATCGCGTTTCAGAGCGCACTTGCTTATTCCCTTTATTCGATACTGCTCATCTACGTTCTGTATTTCATGGGAGTGGATATGAATAAAGCCGATCTGTCTACAGGAACGAAGGTGATCACCTGGCTGCTCTCGTACCTGCCCTTTTTAGGGGCGATCATGTATGCGCAAAAATATCACCGGGATGAGCAGCTGGGCGGATCTATTTCATTTGGGCGTGCTTTTTCGACCGGCTTCAGGGTCTCCCTGATCAGTGGGCTTATTATCGGCGTTTTTATGGTTTTGTATTACAAAGTGTTAAATACGAATGCCTTTGATGCGGTGATGAACGCTACTGAAGAAGCAATGCTGAATAATCCCTCCATGGGAGACAGCCAGCGGGAAACTGCGATGTCTATGACCAGGAACTGGTTTGGGCCAATGGCACTGGTGGGTACTATTATCGGTATGGCCATCGTTGGCAGCATCCTCAGCCTCATCGGCGCTGCTATATTGAAAAAAGAAGCGCCGGTTTTTATAGACGAAGTGGAAGACTAAGATCAAGCCGACTGATTTTGTCAGAAAAACGTGCAGGTTTGTCAATAAAAATGATAAAATTTGCACGTTTTTATCAGGGTGCAAATGTACCCTTGCCCTTACATACCGAGAATGGATATATCCGTAGTTGTCCCTCTTTATAACGAAGCAGAATCATTGCCTGAATTGGTCGCCTGGAACCGCCGGGTGATGGAGCAACATCGCTTTTCTTACGAGATTATACTGGTAGATGACGGAAGTTATGATGGCTCGTGGGAAGTGATCGAACAACTTCATACTGAGGATCCCCGGGTACGCGGAATTAAGTTCAGGCGCAATTATGGTAAATCGGCAGCCCTGAATGTAGGGTTTGCCGCAGCTAAAGGAGATGTTGTGATCACAATGGATGCTGACCTGCAGGACAGTCCGGATGAGATTCCCGCACTTTACCGGAGAATCACTGAAGAGAAGTTTGATCTTATTTCGGGCTGGAAAAAGAAACGGCACGATCCCTTAAGCAAGACGATCCCTACTAAACTTTTTAATGCTGCGACCCGCAGTATGTCGGGCATTCATAATCTGCATGATTTTAACTGCGGACTAAAAGCGTATCGCCGTGATGTTGTGAAATGTGTGGAAGTGTACGGGGAAATGCACCGTTATATTCCAGTGCTGGCTAAATGGGCTGGTTTCCGGAAAATAGGAGAGCAGGTGGTGGAACACCGGCCCCGTAAATACGGGACTACCAAGTTTGGCATGAGCCGGTTTATTAATGGCTTCCTGGATCTGCTTTCTATCTTTTTTGTAGGAAAGTTTGGGAAGAGACCGATGCATTTTTTTGGCTCTCTCGGCGTTCTGAGCTTCTTTGCTGGGCTGGTTATCGCAATATGGCTGATAGCAGAAAAACTGATTGATATTGCAAATAATGTGAAGTACCGGAATGTGACGGATCAACCCCTTTTCTTTATAGCTCTTGTGGCGATCGTTGTCGGTTTTCAATTGTTTCTCACCGGTTTTGTCGCCGAACTTGTTTCACGAAACTCGAGCGAACGAAATTCGTACAATGTAGAGAAAGAGATCTGAGAGATTGGGTCTGAGATATGAGTCAAAAGAGTTAAGATACAAGAGACAAAAGTTAAGCTGTAAGAGATTTACAGCTTCCATAAATATGTTTTTTTCTATAATAATCCCCCTTTACAATCGTCCCCAGGAAATTGACGAACTGCTGGATTCTCTTACCAGGCAAACCTATACGCAATTTGAGGTACTGGTGATCGAAGACGGCTCGAAGCTTGATGCGCGGGATATTGTGGAATCATATAGAAATAAACTGGACGTCCGCTACTTTGTGAAAGAAAACGAAGGCCAGGGTTTTACCCGGAACTTCGCTTTCGGGCACGCAAGGGGGGATTACTTTATCATATTCGATTCGGATTGCCTGATACCTCCGGCTTACCTGACGGAAGTAAACCGTTACCTGCTGGAGCATAAACTGGATGCTTACGGAGGGCCCGACGCGGCTCACCCGTCTTTCACACCAGTACAGAAAGCCATCAGCTATTCGATGACCTCTCCTTTTACAACCGGGGGAATCCGCGGAAGTAAAAAGAACCTGGGAGGACAGTTTCATCCACGCAGCTTCAATATGGGAATCTCGAGAAAGGTATGGGAAGCAACCGGGGGGTTTATCCTGACCCGGCTGGGTGAGGACATCGAATTCAGTATCCGGATCCATAGTCTCGGATTTAAGATCGGATTGATTCCGGGAGCAGTCGTTTATCACAAGCGAAGAACTAATTTCCGCCAGTTCTATAAGCAGATTCACTTCTTTGGCAGGGCACGGATAAATATCTATAAATTTTTTCCGGAGACCCTTAAACTTGTTCATTTTTTTCCTGCATTATTTACCATATTCATTATTTTTACACTGCTTATGAATATTCTTGTTTTTCCATTAGCAGTTTTTTGCAACCTCTTTCTGGCTGTTTTTGCGCTGTTGATATTTTTCCATTCATGGATGGAAAACAAGTCTTTAAATGTTGCCGCGCTTAGTGTAATAGCGGCCTTCATACAGCTTACGGCGTATGGATTGGGATTTATGCAGGATTTTTGGAAAAGAATAATTCTTAAAAGTTCATGATCGAGTTTCTAAAGGAAAGTACCTTTGCTGTTAACGATGTACTCAGAATAGCATGGAGAGTGCTGAAAAGCCAATATTTTAAGGTATTGGGCCTGTGCATTATGATGTTCCTGGTTTTTAACCTTTCGGGGTTCCTGGCGTTTTTTCTGAGTGGTTTCAATCTGGGCCTGAGCCTGTTTATGCTGCTGATATTTATCGTTACCTATTGCGGTTTTCAGCTCACGCTGTTCAAATTTGTTCTCCGGGTTCTGGATGAGAACCGGGAGGATGTGTATGTGAAAGATTCTCTTCCCACTACCAGGCAAATCGCGAAGTTCCTGATAGCCACCTTTTATTTCATCCTTTGCATTTTAGTAGTTTATGGTGCTATTATCCTGGTGGTTTTTCCATTTGCGTATGTAAGAGTGCCGATGGACGTGCTGACGCAGGTGGCCATATCCCTTGGTGTACTCGGAATTATCTTTACCTGGATCCGGATATCGTTTTTCCCCTTTTTTATTATAGACAAAGATCATTCTCCTTTTAAATCGATCAGGTTCAGTATGGCGATCACGAGGGGGAATTTTACAAAGCTTCTGATCCTTCTGATCTTCCTGGCTATTTTTCAGATCCTTCATTTGCTGATAAACTATAAAGGAAACTTCTTTGTTGGTTTGATCATTAACCTGGTTAATTCTCTTCTGATTATTCCGTTATCGAGTGTGGTAATCACAGTGGCCTACCGGAGGATGATGAATGAGTATGAAGGAGACCAGGATCCGGGCATTATCCGGAACATTATTTAGATGTTATGGGTTTAAAGTCGTTTTTGAGTAAACCTTTTGCGGCATATGCCGTTGCTCAGATCAACAAGTGGAAAAGCAGGCCGGTTGAATCGCAGCGCGCGGTTTTTGCGAAGCTTGTGAGCGATGCCGCTGATACAGTGTTCGGGAGGGAGCATGGTTTCGATAAGATCCGGACATATGAGGACTTTAAACAACGTGTTCCCATTCGCGATTATGAAGATCTCCGGCCGTATGTCGACCGGATGGTGAAAGGTGAGGCGAATGTCCTCTGGCCCGGTAAACCCGCCTATTTCGCTAAAACATCAGGAACTACATCCGGAGTAAAATATATACCGATTTCAAAAGAGTCGATGCCTGAGCATGTGAAAGCAGCGCGTAACGCACTCCTTTCCTATATACATGAAACAGGAAACGCAGAGTTTGCAGATGGGAAAATGATCTTTCTCCAGGGGAGTCCGGTACTGGGTGAAAAGGGTGGTGTTCCTACAGGGCGTTTATCCGGCATCGTCGCCCATCATGTTCCCGGGTATCTCCAGAAAAACAGGCTTCCTTCTTACGAAACAAACTGTATTGAAGACTGGGAGCAAAAAGTCGATGCTATAGTGGAGGAAACTTTTCATGAGGATATGAGGCTCATCTCGGGTATCCCGCCATGGGTGCAAATGTATTTTGACCGCTTGTCGGCTAAAGCCGGAGGAAAGAAGATTAAGGATGTCTTGAAGAACTTCAGCCTGTTTGTTTATGGTGGGGTTAATTTTGAACCTTACCGGGCGAGGATGGAAGAGATCATCGGCAAAAAAGTGGATTCTATAGAAACCTACCCTGCTTCTGAAGGGTTTATTGCCTATCAGGATTCACAAAAGGAGAAAGGCCTCTTGCTATTAGTGAATGCAGGAATGTTCTTTGAATTCATCCCTTCGGATGAATACTTTAACGAGAATCCTTCGCGCCTGTCTCTGGAGGATGTGGAACTTGGAAAGAACTATGCCCTTATTCTGAACACGAATGCAGGCCTTTGGGGATACAGCATAGGAGATACGGTCAGGTTCGTTTCAAAGGATCCATACCGGATAGTGGTAAGCGGAAGGATAAAGCATTATATCTCAGCGTTCGGGGAACATGTGATAGGAGAAGAAGTAGAGTACGCTTTGATGACGGCCGCAGCAGAAAGCGGAGCAGAAATTTCCGAATTTACGGTAGCGCCACAAGTGAATGCGCCTGAAGGCGGCCTGCCTTATCATGAATGGTTTGTGGAGTTTGCAAAGCTTCCGGCTGACCTTGAGGGCTTCTCACAGAAAGTAGATGCCCTTCTTCAGAAAAAGAACATTTATTACCAGGATCTGATTGAGGGTAAGATATTAAGACCTCTTGTTATAAGGCCTCTCCGGGAGGATGCTTTCAGGAATTTCATGAAGGCGGAGGGCAAGCTTGGAGGGCAGAATAAAGTGCCGAGGCTGTCCAATGACAGGAGAATAGCGGATGCGCTGGGGAG
>NZ_QEAS01000016.1:76041-133686 GCF_003130405.1 Pararcticibacter amylolyticus | reverse complement strand
AGAGAGGAGTCTTTTGGGAGGAATTTGTTTCTGAAAGGCACTTAATATAATACTAACAAACAGAGCATATTGAAACACATAGCAATACTTGGATCATCTGGCAGTATAGGGACACAGGCTCTGGAGGTGGTAGAGGAGAATCCAGGTCTTTTCAAAGTCATCGTTTTAACTGTCCATCAGAATGCTGCTTTGCTTGTGAAGCAGGCACTGAAATTTAAACCTGAAAAAGTCGTTATTTCCGATGAGTTAAAATATGAGGAAGTAAAGAGCGCATTACAGGGAAGCGGGATAGAGGTATACGGCGGAGAGGATGCACTTTCTGAGGTAGTAACGGATCCTAAAATTGATATTGTACTCACCGCGGTAGTGGGCTTCTGCGGTTTAAAACCAACCATTGCTGCTATCAGGGCGGGGAAGGACATTGCCCTGGCCAATAAGGAAACAATGGTCGTGGCCGGCGGACTTGTCAATGCGCTGGCGAAGGAGCATGATGTCAGGATACTGCCTGTAGATTCGGAACATTCTGCTATATTCCAGTGCCTGACAGGAGAGGAGGGCAATCCGATAGAAAAGATTTACCTGACTGCTTCAGGCGGACCTTTCAGGGGCCGGGATGCTGCTTTCCTGGCAAGTGTAACCCGTCATCAGGCTTTAAAGCATCCAAACTGGGTAATGGGGGCCAAGATTACGATCGATTCGGCTACTCTGATGAACAAGGGGCTTGAGGTGATTGAAGCGAAATGGCTCTTTGACCTGGACCCCTCACAGATCGATGTCATCGTGCATCCTCAGTCGATCGTTCACTCTCTCGTGCAGTTTGAGGATGGTTCGATGAAGGCGCAGATGGGCTTGCCCGACATGAAGTTACCTATCCAGTACGCTTTTGGTTATCCTGGGAGAATAAAAAATACATTTCCGCGTTTTGATTTTCTGAAGTATCCGCAGCTGACATTTGAGCAGCCTGACAGGGGGACATTCAGAAACCTTGAATATGCATTTAACGCTCTGGAACAGGGCGGAAACATGCCATGTGTTATCAATGCTGCGAATGAAGTGGTGGTGGCAGAGTTTTTGAATGACCGGCTGGGCTTTCTCCAGATGAGTGAGGTAATAGAAAAATGTATGACTGAAGTTTCTTATATTCGTCATCCTGTCCTGGAAGATTACATCGAAACGGACAAGGAAACAAGAATTATTGCGCGGCACTTAGTAACAAAATTTTAAAAATAATATCCCAATATTATAATATCAACACAGAACTATGGATGGATTGGTTATGGCAGGCCAGCTTTTGCTGGGACTTTCAATATTAATAATATTACACGAACTAGGACACTTCCTTGCGGCCCGGGCCTTTGGAATAAAGGTGGAGAAGTTCTATCTTTTCTTTGACGCCTGGGGATTTAAACTTTTTAGTTTTAAATATAAAGACTGCGAGTATGGGATCGGATGGCTTCCCCTGGGGGGCTATGTGAAGATTTCAGGGATGATAGATGAGTCGATGGATACCGAGCAGATGGCAGGACCTCCGCAGCCCTGGGAATTTCGTTCGAAACCTGCATGGCAGCGTTTGATCGTTATGCTTGCAGGTATTATTGTGAACATTGTCCTTGGAGTGCTTATTTTCTGGATGATCACCTTTAAAGTGGGTGAGACTTATATCCCGAACGATAAGCTTGTGCATGGTATTGTTCCCGGTAAGATTGGGAAGTCGATCGGCCTCGAGGCAGGCGACCGTATTGTGGCGGTCAATGGTGCTGACATTAAGCGCTTTGACGAGATCACCAGTTCGAAAGTCCTTTTAGGAGGAGCAGAGCTCACGGTGGAGAGACAAGGTAAAACACAGTCAGTCCACGTGCCGGGCGACATATTGGAGCAGGTGGCTGATTATGGGGTAGGAGAGTTTATCCAGCCGCGCGAGACACTGAACAGTATAAATGAAGTGCTGCCGAAAAGCAATGCGAGTGCGGCGGGACTTGAAGGCGGCGACAGTATCCTTACGGTAAACAGCAAGCCCGTTCAGTTTTTCGATCAGTTTCAATCGACACTGCTTGCGAATAAAGGAAAGAAGATCAATGTAAATGTTTGGCGCAAAGGGCAGGTGCTGACATTAACGCCTGTTGTTAATGAAAGTGGCCTGATCGGTGTTTCTTTGAACCGGAATATCCCAACGGAGAGCGTCAAACATGGCCTGTTTGCATCCCTGCCTATTGGTGCATCCAAGGCGTGGGGACTCTTTACAGACAATGCAAAAGGAATTGGAAAAGTAGTTACCGGCCAGGTAAAGGCTAATAAAGCATTTACAGGCCCTGTAGGTATAGCCAATATGTTCGGGGGCACAGTTGACTGGTTGAAGTTCTGGACACTGGTAGGCTTGCTTTCTATGGCACTGGCGCTGATGAATCTGCTGCCAATTCCCGCTCTTGACGGGGGACATGCTTTGTTCCTGCTGATTGAGATGATAAAAGGAAAGCCTCTGAGCGATAAATTTATGGAAAGAGCTCAGATCGTCGGTTTCTGCATCATTGTAGCCCTGATGGTTTTTGTGTTAGGGAACGATATTTTTAAATACATAATTAAGTAATAAATTCAATAAGAGGCTGTTCCGGATTATTCGCCGGAAATCTCGAAAATTTGTTGTGAATACGGGAGAGATTAGATAGATTTGCATCCCGTTCCACAAAAGCCCAGGTGGCGGAATTGGTAGACGCGCTGGTCTCAAACACCTGTGATTTCGATCGTGCCGGTTCGATCCCGGCCCTGGGTACAAAGGCTGATTTTTAAATCAGCCTTCTTCATTTTAGCAAAAAAAAACAGTGTTTAAAGCTACTGAGGGATCAATCCGGAAACCTGTGGACTAAGCATAAATTTTCATGAGTCTGTACATAAAGAAGTCGGTATTTCTGACGCCCCGGAACTGGCATCTGAGCGCTTTGATTTTGGCATTGAAGGACTCTGCAGAGGCGTTGGTACTTCGGTTATCGAAGTAGTTCAGTATGGTTTCGTAATGATTTTGAATGGTTCTTCTTACCGAAGAGAAGGTTTTCATGCCGGCCTTCTCCACTTCATGGTACCATCGGGCCAAACGAGTATAACCGAGCTCTTTCTGTTTGGTGGCTGAAAAGATATGCGAAAGTTTGCGGCTCAGTCGGTAAGCTGTTTCCAGATCGGGGTAGAATCTGAAAAGGATCTCCGCCCGATGGTGCTGGGAGGGCGTCCAGTTGGTCTCATCCTTGAACAACAGGTACCGGCTGCGGGCCAGCAATTGCTTTTGGGTATCGCCATTCTCCAGCAGATTGGGCACATAGTCCTTATCCAGTTCCTTGGCCAACTCGATTTCCAGGTTCTCCTGGTCGATGGCTTTCCAGCGATATTCGATGCGTAATTGCTGCACGGCATCGGTAGCCAGTTGCTGGACATGAAAGCGGTCGGATACCAGTTTGGCCTTGGGAAAGCTCCGTTTAACGATGCGCTCCATGGTGGCAGCCAGGTCCAGCGTAACTTCCTTTACCTGATAGCGTTTGCGCCGGGGAATCCTATTGAGCACCCGGATGATCTGATCGCTCTGGACTCCCTTGATGATGGCTACCAGGGCGCCTTTCTTTCCTTTGGCCGCCTTATTGGTCACTACCGTGTACAA
The DNA here is from genome assembly GCF_003130405.1 of Pararcticibacter amylolyticus. Lineage (GTDB taxonomy): Bacteria > Bacteroidota > Bacteroidia > Sphingobacteriales > Sphingobacteriaceae > Arcticibacter > Arcticibacter amylolyticus. The sequence continues at coordinate 130,046 of NZ_QEAS01000016.1, read as the reverse complement.
TTCTCCTTGTGACAAACTCGTCTCATCGATGCTCAGGTGAGAGCCGATATTCTCCGGAAAGAGCAACCACTCACTGGCATGTTCACGGGCCTGCCAGGTCATAAAGTCGCTCAGGTGCCGCACGTAATGTTCTTCCAGCCGTTTGCCTTCCAGCCCGAATAGCGTAGCGATTGTTTGAAAGCTCAGCGGATATTTATCGATCAAATCCTTTTAAAAAAGCGGCAAGCTCGATGGTCATTCGAGTGCCGTCCGCTACCTGGTTCCAGTCATGGAAGATGACCGAACCGGTCCTCTTATGAATCCATTTACGCCGCTTTAAATGAAGGAAACATGCTTTGCCCCGAAGGGGAAAATCACGCACCGTGATCTCATCGAAAAAGCCCTTGGATAACAGATCGCTCCGGTCATAGCCCGCAGGAGGTTCATTCTTTTGAGATAAATACAAATGAATCTGACCGTCTTTCTTCTCTGTTCGATCTACTTCGAACAACTCTGTCAGGCCTTCAGGAAGCAATAGGGATAACAGTTCTTTCTCCAAGTCTTTTTTCTTGTAAAGGTAGGATTTTATTATGCCCTCCACAGGTTTCCGGATTGATCCCTACTGAGAGGCACTTTAGGTCATCTGCCTGTAAGGTCACGTTTCAACGCCATTTTATTACTGATCTTATGCACAGCTACTCAGCTAGGCTTGGATACGGTTCAAAGTAATCCGCTAAGGGACTTTCACCGGGGTCGAACAACTCGGATCCGGTTTTTATAGCTTTTTACACATTCTGCATATATTCGACGCCTTGTCATAAATACTGGAGTTGCACCATCTTTGAACACGCCGCGAATGAGCGTTTGCTTTTGAATACGTTACCCTTTTCATAAATCTGGTAAAGATTTGAAAGCTCTGGTAATTGCCTTTATTTGACCCTTTGTTAAAATTCCTGACATTTTTTATTCGTGTAAAGAGCCTGAGGATGCCGGTTTCGTTTCATAGGCAGGATAAGGCCGCCACAGGGGGAGTAAGATATTGCGCAAAAAATTCTACCCCCGGGGGGTGCGTGAAGATTTTTTGCCAAACCCTGTAAGGGATGACCTTGAAATCCAAAAAGGGGGCTGCCATAACTTCGTCCTTAAGAAACATTTTTCGGCCTTTCTACTACAACGCTGCGACTTTTGGATACATATACCTGCTTCAGGTGGCTGATCTTTGCTGTATAAAATATCATTATCATGGATTTAAAAAACAGCACCATCCTGATCACAGGCGGCACCAGCGGCATAGGCCTGGAATTGGTAAAGCAGCTTGGCGAAAAAGGTGCAACGATCATTGTCACAGGGCGCAAAATGGAGGCGCTGGAGCAGACAAAAAAGCGGTTTCCTAAGGTCCATACCTTTCAGAGCGATGTGAGTGATCCGGGCGAAATCAGGAAACTTTATCAAAATGTTGTCGGGCAGTTCCCTGAACTGAACATCCTGATCAATAACGCCGGTGAAATGCGGCTGATCGATATGCAGGATGCATCCTACAGCCTGGAAGACCTTACCCGTGAGATCAACATAAACCTTTCAGGCACTATCCAAATGGCGCATCTGTTTTTACAGCACCTGATGAAGAAGCCTTCTGCTGCCATCGTAAATGTATCTTCTGCGATCGCCTTTATGGCCTATTCTTCAGCTCCCGTTTACAGTGCTTCAAAAGCCGGAGCCCACGCTTTTACAATGGCCTTGCGTCTTCAATTAAAAGATACAGGGGTCAAAGTACTGGAGCTGATCCCTCCGGGCGTAAATACCAATCTGCAAAACGGCTGGGTCCTACAACCCAACCAAAGCCAGATGATGGATGTGGATAAGCTGGTTGCGGTGGCTGTAAAAGGCCTTGCAAGCGACACACCGGAGATCAAGCCGGGCATGGTGAAAGTGCTGAAATTCCTAAGCCGTGTCATACCCAACGCCTTAATGAATTTCGGCCACAAGGAGTTTGGAAAGTTTAAGCAATTAAATAAACAAATAAACAGGACGGTATGAAAAAAGCAATTTCGTTGCCGCAGGACATCCATAGTACGCACTTCGTGGGATTGTCAATGAATTAGTTTTTTAAAATAAAAGAATATAAGAGCAATGAAGATGAAAAATAATAACGACGTGTTGTCAGGATTTTGGCTGGCTGTATCCAATGCCGCTCCGCCAATAGGATTCTTCCTGTACTTCAGGCACAGGGCACAATACCCTAACAAGGCAAAAAGGGCACTCATAAGTGCGCTGATCGGCATACCCATTGCGATCGTGGCAGGTTATATCATGAACACTTATATTCTCGGCTAAATGGTAAAGAACATCATTTCATTGCTGTTGCTCATTGCTTCAGCATTGTTAAACTTCAAGCACGGCTGGGATACATTTAATTATAAAAATAATCCCGAATCAGTGAAAGCAATGGCAGGCCTGGGCATTACCGAAAAGACTATCCCTTTTCTGGGTTCACTGGCGATAATCACCGGTGTATTGCTGTTGTTGCCTAAAGCGTTCTTTTATGGCAATGTACTCAATGCGATGTTAATTACACTGGTGATGGCATTAGCAATACAGTCAGAAAATTATAAGATGGCCCTGATGGAAATACCTTTTCTACTCCTGCCACTTATTATGATCTGGCTGAAGTATCCGTTTAAAAATTAATTAAATTGCACTATGGGAAAAGCAACACCCTTCAGGATCCGGTCCATTTCAGAGATACATCGCTTGATGGGGCTCCCTAAGCCGCATCATCCGCTGGTTAGTATCATTGACCTGAAAGGGCTGAGAAATGATACGGGGATTGAAGCTGTAATATTCGACCTGTATGTTATTTCAATGAAAAGAGGCTGCGATGGTTTACATTACGGCCAGCAAAAATATGATTTTGACGAAGGCTTAATGGCCTTCTTATCACCCGGTCAAATTTTGCGGGGTGAAGAAAATGGCGTACCGGTCGGGCTGGAAGGCTGGATGCTTTTTATACATCCTGACTTTTTATGGAATACATCGCTCGTCAGGAAAATAAAGAAATATGAATATTTTGGTTACGCGACCCATGAAGCCCTGTTTCTCTCAGACAGGGAAGAGCAACTGATCAATGACATCGTAAAAAATATCAGGGAAGAGTATCATTCCAATATTGATAAATTCAGCCAGGACATTATCGTTTCCAACCTCGAAACAATGCTGAACTACGCTGAACGCTTCTACGAACGTCAGTTCATTACCAGGAAAATAACTAACCATTCGCTACTCGACCGCCTGGAGAAGGAACTGGCGGATTATTTTGATAACGATAGTTTGCTTGCTGAAGGGTTGCCAACAGTTCAATATATGGCCGGCAAACTGAATATTTCATCAAAATACTTAAGCAGTTTGCTCAAGCAGCTCACTGGGCAGACCGCACAGCAGATGATCCATGAAAAACTGATCGATAAGGCAAAAGAAAAATTATCGACAACTGAACTGTCTGTTAGCGAGATCGCGTATCAACTGGGTTTTGAACATTCACAATCGTTCAATAAGCTTTTTAAGCTCAAGACCAGTCAAAGCCCGCTACAGTTCAGGCAATCCTTCAACTGATCGCCTGACGGTAGCAATTCGGTAATCCCGACATCGCCGCTGACCTTTTCGACCCGCAATGAAATTTGTCCGTCTGAACTGGCAATGAAGCGTTGGCCACCGGCCTCTGGGATTAACATCGCCCGGATATGCAGATCTGCGACATCCCTGACATCTACTATGTTCAGCGGAATATCAGGCACTGCTTTCATCGAACCATTCAGCAAATGGAAGCTGCCGGAGATATGCGTATCCACCGGCGGACCCAAAATGGCAACAGCGTTAATGGTCACAAATTCCAGTCCGCCACCTTCTTCTCGTATGAAATCTCAGGCTGCCCTTTCGGCCAGTGTTTTTGACTTTTCGTAAACTGATAGCCCCTTTACTGCCGTATCCGTCCAATCTGCTTCGGTAGCGTAAAGCCGACGGCACCGAAATTGGAGGTCATTATCACCCGTTTCACGCCCTCTCGCTTTGCGAACTTCAGAATACGTAAAATGCCTTCCACCGCAGGCCGGATCGCTTCCTGCTCATTTTTGGGCTTTTCAAAGAACACCGGCGATGCTACGCTCAATACATATTTGCAGTCTTGCATCACCTCTTGCCAGTTATCGTCTTTGGTGAGCTCTGCTTCAACAAAGGAGAGATGATCAATGGCCGCCACACCCTGAACCATCAGCGTTTTTGTCAATTCGGTTGTACTTGCAAGGCTGCGGACCGTTGTCCTCACCCGGTAGCCTTTTTGTAACAATTGCAGAATTATCTGCCGGGCTACAAAACCCGTTCCGCCCGTTACCAAAACAGTTGTTTTGTCTTCCATCTTTTTAGATTAAAATATACCACAAAGGTCCGGGTAAAAATGAAAAACAGGTTTTCTGAAAAGTCCAATTGTTTTTATTGAGCGGTCCATGCATAATCAGGACGGTGTTCTTGCTTAATTCCATGTTCTTTAATTTGATAGAACAAAGTTGGCAAGAACGGATCGGTAGGTACTTGCGGGAATCAAAACAATGTTTGCAAAAAGAAACCTTTTTCTGGTTTCTGAAAGTCAGAGGAGAACAGTCGGTCTGTTTTTTGAAAAAGTTAGAGAAATGAGCGACTTCTTCAAATCCTTCAATGAGAAGCGTATAACTTTCGGCTTTTGTTTTCGTACAATCATCATGATTAAATAAGTAATAACTTAAATGCACCACGTGGTTGTTGCCCGCCCGTGTTGCCGTTGTGCGTCCTGTTGTGGTGCGTCCGGTAGTTCGCCGGTACGTTATTGTTGTGCACTAAATGCGTTGTTGACGTGCTGGTTAACCCTGACCATTTTTGATATTCAGCGTTCGGTTTTGATATTTCACCCGGCAGTTTGACAGCTTCACCCTAAATAGGGTTCAAAAAAAGTATGGATGTAGGTAATTTGGATTAACAAAAATAAAAACTATGCAAAAGATTATTTTCACTGTCATCGCAATGATAATCTGTGCCGGTGCAGTATCTGCACAATCCGTCAAACGGGTAAACAGTCAGAATCGCCGGGCGACCTACCACGCAAACGAGGCACGGCGTCAGGCTACTGCCGGAGGTAAAGAAGAGCAACGGCAGGCAACCTTTCAAGAGAACAGCGCCGAGCGACGGACGTTGAGGAACGACCCTGACGCAACCAAAACGGATGCAAGGACTTTGGCGGAAGCGAATAGCAGTGAGCGCCGGGACAACCGGCGAGCTGCCGCATCATCGGTGAGAGAGACCGCTCAAAGCAACATCGCCAACCGGCGCGCCACGGTAAGGACCAACAGTAAAAACAGGAGGACTTCCGGTAATTAACAATACATATACTTCCGGGTGTAAGCCTATGAGTCGGGTAAACCCTTAAAAATGTAGAACTATGGAAAGGATCTTTCTAAAAATTATAGCAGTGTGTCTGCTGATCAGCGCCTGTAGCAAGAACAACGATCAGGATACCGCGCAGCAGACTAAGTTGCAGGGACCTATTCAGCCCCCTGTTTCAGGGTACGGCGCCGACGGCCGGCACCAGGTCGGGGAGACCAGTTTTGCCAATCCCCGGTACGCCGGCACCAGGGTGACTATTTTTTACCCGCTTGATATGGATTCGCCGCGGCCAACTATCTTTTTCTCCCATCCCTTTGGTGGTGAAGACAAGGAATATAACCGGGGTCTGTTTGAATTCATTGCAAAAAAAGGCTATGTAGTGGTCTTTGTACCCTATCCAACGTTCGGTGTCAGTGTAGATGAACGGTATAATACGTTGTGGGCCGGCTTCACTAAAGCTGCGGCAGACTATACCAATATTGTCGACACCAAAAAAGTAGGCTTTATGGGCCATTCCTTCGGCGGCGGTGCTTCCATCGGCCTTGCCTGGAAAGGTTTTACAGAAAAAGGCTGGGGACAGGACGGTCGCTTTTTGTTTACCATGGCGCCATGGTACAGTTACCAGATCACCTCTCAGCAACTGGCGGGCTTTCCATCGAATGTAAAGATGATTACCCAGGTATATGACGAGGATGATACCAATGATCACCGGATTGCCATAGATATCTTCAAAAACATCAATATCGCCGGCAGTGAGAAAGATTTCATCTATTTTAAATCATCGGCAGTTGCCGGTTATACCTATCACACCGATCATGTATTGCCGAACAGCAGGAGTGCTTTTGATGCCCTGGATTATTACGGTGTTTACCGTCTCCTGGATGCGATGATCGATTACAGCTTTAATAATAACCAGGCAGCGAAGACCGTGGCCCTGGGGAACGGTTCATCTGAACAGGTGATCATGCCCGGATATAACGGACAGATGATGGCGCCGCTGATCGTAACAGACAATCCAACACCGCAGTATCCGCAAAGCAAGTACTTATTTCCATGCGGCAGTTCCGAGAACCCGAGAATAGGAAATTGTGAGTAGAAGCAAGAAAATCCGGAAATGAAACTATTTATTCAATTGATCATGCTATGGAGCAGCGGTATAATCTGTTAGAGGGAGAGTTCAAAAAAGTACAGAAGATCCGGATGACTATGGTATAAGAGGTCTGGATAAGATACTCGTAGACAGGGACTGCTTACCAACTGATTGAGGTAAGCGGTTGTATAGAGAGAACTTGACTTAATACTTTGGTTTTTCATATCATCGCGACTTGAATTCAGAAGCCTCGACAGATATAGAACTATAAGTATACCAGATGAAGCTGATTTAATTATAAGCTTCATCTGGTATTTCTATCTTTATTGCTTTAACGTTACCGTCCCTAAATCAGTATTACGGCCTGCGGAAACGGCGATATTGGTGACTGTGCTGTCTCTATATCCTGCCACCGGTGAAAATTTCACACTGTAAGTTCCTGCGGCGAGACCACCGACGGTGAATTTACCGGTTAACGGATCTGGCACTGTGCCAACTGTATCCGCTCCTGCAATGACTAATATCTCCGGGTGGCTCTCCAACGGCAATACAGCACCTGAAATTAGTCCGGAGGTAGCAGTTGCAACGCCTCTTACAACAGGTTTTAAAATATACCGTCCATTACCCGTACTCACTATCGACTTTGCTGCATCGAAATCGAGCAGCAGAGAATAGCTTGCTCCGGGTAAAAGAGAGGGATTTTCGGTAAGTTTAACTTTCCATCCCGACGATTGCCCGCTGGGGATCGTAAGAGCCTGCTCCCCGCCGTCTACAACGATGGTATTGCCAGAGTCGTTTAATACCAGCCGGATCTCCGTAATATCGCCTGCAGGCATCTCTCCTGATGCGACTAAAATATCGGGCTTGCTGGTACCGATTCTGAAATCAAGGATGTTAAAAATGTTGGCGTTTGCTGTAAAAGTGTAAGGCTTGCCATTAGAAATCAAAACGATTTCTTTCACGCTCAGGTTGATCTTACTAAAGTTTCCGGGAGCATCAGTCATTCTGATCTGCAGCTTAGCTGTGCCGTCAGTTCTGCTGTCTCCATCCTTCGTACAGGCGCTGAATGACACCATAATTCCTGATAAAACAGCGGTCATCAGGTATATCAGTTTCTTTTTCATAACAGTATATTTAGTTGTAAAGTTTTATGATCCAAAATTGAAGCGGGAACATGAAATGAAAATGAAAATCCAGAATTATTTGGGGCTTGGTTTTCATGTTAATTTCATCTTCGGTTAGGATATTTGTATGAATAATGACTGTCCTGCTGCGCAAACTTTTTATATTTATCGAATGTCAGGCTTATTTATACCACTATTAAGGAAGTATGCTGCTATTGTCCTTTTTATGATGTCTCCGGTGTTGGCTTTATCGTCTCAACATTCTGAATCCCGGATGCTGGGTGATCAGGAACGGCAGGAAAAAAAGCAGGATGACAAGAAGGGTGACAGGAAGAAATCTGACAAAAAAGATAAGCCTGATCACCCAAAAGAAGATATACCGGAGGTTCCAAAGGCCAGAAAACAATCCCGGCCAGAGGTTGTTCCCAAGCCAAATGTTAAAGTAAAGCCAATTAAAGTCATTCGGCCGAAAATAAAGAAACCGTAGAATACTGTACCTATGGTCAATAAGGTGTTTATTAATGAGATCGGAGTTGTTCATACATGAGGTTTAGATTACTGTTTGTGTTGTTTCTCATATCGTCAATCCAGGTGATTGCACAGGATGATACTACGAAAAAGGCAACTGTCACCTTAGCAGGGTTGTATAGCAGTGATGTAAGCTATTATGGTCAGTCAATTAATGTAAAGCTACCCTATGCATTGTTCAATGCTACCGTTAGGTTGCCTTCTGGCCTTCATTTTTCGGCAGGGGCTTATAAACTTCTGAACTTCGGATCAGGTATTTCAGAAACAGACCTGGGTGCAGGATACGATTTTGATTTTAATGACAAGATTGGCATAGGTGCTTCGTACTCCCGGTCTTTTTTTCCTTCAAATTCCCCTTTACTTCAGGCCGCAAATGAAAACAATATTAATCTTTCAGCAACAGGTTCATTTTCTCTGCTCAAGAGTGAATTGAGTGCTGACTATGCATTTGGCCAGCAAAGCGATTTGTTTTTAAGCCTGGAGAATTCGAAGGAAATCAGTCTGGGCAGTTTTTTAAGTGATAAGAATACCTTTTATATAGAGCCAGCAATTGAGCTGGTTGCCGGGACGAGGCATTTTTATAATACGTATTCAGCCAAAAAGGAAAAACGAAATCAGGGGAAAGGGAAGGGGGCAGGCGGCCAGGCTAATTCGACAGCTACTTCTACCCCCGTTACAATTCAATCAAGCAGTTTTAATTTATTATCTTATAATTTCAGGCTTCCTCTTGGCTTTAGCCGGTCTGATTATTTGGTGGAGGTCGGTTATCAGTTTTCCATATTGGGACCGAAGGCGGAGGCGGAGCTCAGGCAGCAGCAATCTTTGTTCGATATTTCATTTTATTACCAGTTTTAATTCGCCTGTTATGAAGGTATTGATTGTTGAAGACGAAAAAACTCTCGCTTACGAAATAGAAGCTTTCCTTAAAAAGAGCTTTTATGTTTGCGACTTAGCTCATTCGTTTAGGACAGGGGTAGAACAATTAGAGCTCAACCAATACGATTTTATTTTGATTGACTTAAGCTTGCCCGATGGTGATGGTCTGGAGATATTGAAAACAGCAAAAAAGAGCAACCCTGAAGCAGCATATATCATCATTACAGCGCGTACTCATTTAAAAGACAGGGTCAGCGGCCTCGACCTTGGTGCCGACGATTACCTGGCCAAACCATTTTACCTTTTGGAACTTCAATCCAGGATGCAGGCTATTGCCCGAAGGAAATTTAACATTAATGAAGACCGGATTCCAATGGGGGAATTCAGTATGGACATCCAAAAACGACTGATATTTTATGGTGAACAGCAGATTGAGCTGTCGCGTAAAGAATTTGATCTTTTAAGCTATTTGCTGCTCAACAAAAACCGGGTTCTTACCCGTGTACAACTGTGTGAACATATATGGGGGTCGTTTGCCGGGGACGACTATGATTCAAATTATATCGATGCGCATATTAAAAACATACGGAAGAAGTTAAACGCGTATGCCGGTACCGAATGGCTTGAAACCGTCCGCGGAGTTGGTTATCGGGTTAAAAAATAATATGAAACTGTCTGTAAAACTTACGCTCTTCATTACCGGGTCGAAACTTGTCATCGTTTTGATCTTCATTACGGCTTTGCCATTTCTTGTAAAGGAGATTGCCTCTCAATATACCAATTATACACTGAAACAGCAGAAGAGTAAGGTGATCAGCATCGTAAATAAGAAAGGACTCGACTATTATTTGCAGGGAGATGATAATTACGGAAGTTACACCTTGTTAAAAGAGGAGTTTATAGCTTTTGTTCCAGTAAAAGAGAAAGTTAATATTGATACTATTAAAGATGCCCGGCGAATTATTGAAGGAGACACTCTGAACTACAGGATACTTAGTCACACCTTCAGGAATAACAGCAAAAACTACTTGTTAGAGATTGGTAAAACAACCAATAGTATTGAAAGATATAACAAGCCACTTCAGCGTTTTGCATTGTGGGTGTTGGTGGGACTGGTCGCACTGTCCATCCTAATTGACCTGACCTTTATCAGAGTCTTGCTCCGGCCACTGACTATGATCATTAAAAGCAAGCTGATCAACAGGAAGTTCCCTTTCAAAAAAGGTCAAAAAAGAGTTCCTACGAGCACCAGCGATTTTAGATATCTGGACGAGTCGCTAATGATGCTAATGAGACAAATTGATGAAGCTTTTGACAAGGAACGCGAGTTTACGTCCAATGCATCTCACGAGTTGATGACCCCTATCAGTATCCTGCAAAATAAGCTTGAAAACTTGCTGAACGACGAGCAGACGTCGGAAGCTTCCGCCTTAGCTGTTGTTGAGACAATGAAGACAGTAGATCGGTTGAAAAACATAACCAGGTCATTACTTCTCATCTCAAGGATTGAAAATGAACAGTTCATCAGAAATGATAAAGTTGTGCTGAGAACTCTTTTTGACGATATTATAGAAGAGATCAGGCACCGGCTTGAAGAAAAAGATCTGAATATCCTTGTCGAAATAGATCCGGGAGTGGAGCTTCATGATGTCAATAAAGACCTTTTGTCCCAATTATTCTTTAACCTTATTCATAACGCTATAAAATTTAACAGGGATAAGGGGACTATCTTCATTAAAGGCTTTTATGGAGAACAGGGCCGGTACGAGCTTACTATCCGGGACACGGGTATTGGAATACCAGCAGAGGATCTGCCATTTATTTTTGATCGCTTCAGGAAGACAAATCTGCACTCGCATGTGGGGTACGGACTTGGTTTAGCAATTGTTAAAAGTATCGCTTTGTATCATCAAATACATATAAACGTGGAGTCGAGGGTGGGTGAAGGCACAGCGTTCAGGTTGATCTTCGACGATAGAAAATCCGGCTGAAAACCACATCCTTTTCAACCCTCATTTTGTCCGCCTCAGCTTCATTAGATTTTCCGGCCTCTCCTAAAAGCTTACCTTTGCGGGATGGAGTCTAATCTTCCTGTAAAGAGCTTGATCCGATTAAACTGGCTAGCAGCCTCTGTAGGATGTCTGTATGTCTTCTTTTATTCTATTCCAGATCAAACGGTTACCAAAGTAAGTGTCTCATTCACCGCTATGGCTGGGTGCGGCTTACTATTTAGCGGCTATGTGAATCTTTATCTTCTTAAGTTTTACAGGAGAAAGTATGCTACCCGCCGGGCTTGGTACAATTTAGCCCGTTTCTTCATTTCGTTTGCTGTTTCTGCCGTATTTCACCTGTCAATCATTCCTCTTTTTGCATTGCTGGCAGGTGTAAACTGGAGTTATGAGCATTATAGAATTATCCCCTCAGTTATTGCTCACACAGCGGTATCTAACTTGCTTATCATGCTCTTACAGAACACGATTGTACTACAATACGACAAAAGCTCGGCTGAACTGGAACTTTCGAAGCTGACCGTTTCTAACGCCGAGGCCGCAAATCTTTTGCTTCGCCAGCAGATTCATCCACATTTTTTGTTTAACGCACTTAATACCTTAAAAGCATTATACAAGAAAGGCCCGTCCGAAGGAGAGGAATACCTTGTTCGTCTTGCTAACTTTCTTCGTGCTTCTGTTTCAAATCATTCTTCCCGTATTGCTACTGTAAAGGATGAACTTGAGCTCTACGTCAGCTATCTTGAAATGCAGCGTATCCGTTTTGGTTCAGCACTCGTTTGTGAAATAGATATACATGATCCAAAGCGCCTCAGTTATTTTATGCCTAGTTTTTCATTGCAGCCCCTTTTGGAGAATGCAATTAAACATAATGAGGTAACCGAAGAGAACCCTCTAACCGTTATTCTGAAACAGGAGGGCGATTGGATTACGGTTTCTAATAATTTGCAACACAAGCGTGTCAAGGAGAATAGTGAGGGCTATGGCCTGGCTAATCTTGCCGAACGTTATAGACTCTGGTCAGGCGACGAGGTGCTGATAGCTAAAGCCGAACATTTTTTTTCCGTAAGCTTGAAAATATTACCGGATGAACATTGTAATAATAGAGGATGAAAGACTGCTCGCCGCTGAACTGGCGCAGTCGGTTTGCGAACTTGAACCTGGGGCCGTGATTAGTGCTCAGCTTCACTCGGTCAGGGAATCAATTGCCTATTTGAAAAGCAATGACCTGCCTGATCTGGTATTCAGTGATGTTCAGCTGGGAGACGGCCTCAGTTTTGAAATTTTCGTTGCTGCAAATATTCCGGTTCCCATCATCTTTTGTACCGCCTATGACGAGTATGCTCTGGATGCTTTTCGGGTAAGTGGAATAGACTACATACTTAAACCTTTTACTCAGAGCACGCTCAAGGCTGCTTTGCAAAAGTATAAGAATCTAAAACGCAGTTTTACCGGTGATGTGAGCGCTGAGTATGAGAAATTGATGAGTGCGCTTAGTAATCAGTCGGCGAAACCAGCTTCTTCTATCCTTGTTTACTACAAGGATAAGATTATTCCCATCCTGCTGGATGAGATTGCGTTTTTCTACGTAAAAAATGAAGAAACACATCTGCAGACTTTCAGCGGTAAGACGTACTATCCTAATAAAAAGCTGGAGGAACTGGAAGCCAGGGCAGGGAATTCGTTTTTCCGCGCTAATCGCCAGTTCCTGGTGAACCGGAAAGCGATCATCGATGTATCGAGTTTCTTCTCCCGGAAACTTTCCTTAAACCTGAATGTCCCCTTTCCCGAAAGGATCACCGTCAGCAAAGAGAAAGCACCGGCATTCCTCGACTGGCTCGCCAAAGCGTACTAGCCGGCTCACCCTCGAATTTGTCCGCCTCACCCTGTTTTAGCTTGTCCCGGGGCGCCTTTGCTGGTCATATTTGCTGAACGAACAGGCACGGATTGATATCAACCCGTCAAGCAAGACTAGTAATGAAGAGCATTTTTTTCTTAATGATATGTTTTCTTGTTCCTTATTGTCTGTCAGCTCAAACGCGATGGGACTTGAAGAGCTGTATAGAATACGGACTGAAGAACAACAGGAACACCACCGTTTACGAGAATGAAAAGAAAGCTGCCGATGCACGGGCTCGTGAAGCGCTGGCTGCATATCTCCCTTCAATAAATGCAACCGGTACTGTAGATAATAATCTGAAGGTCCAGGAGACGGTTATACCTGCCGGTATTTTTGGTCCCGAAGACACCCGGGTTGCATTCAGTAAAAAGTACAGCACAAACGGAACCGCACAGTTAGATCAGGTGATCTTTGATCAGTCGCTGCTGACCGGGCTGAAAGCCAGCAAGTACAACAGGCAGCAAGCTGACCTGAACGGGCAGATGAATGAAGAAGCAATTATCTATAATGTGAGTAATGCGTTCTATCAGATTTTCGTATACCGCGAACAGCTTAACTTTATCAGGTCCGTTCAGGAAACCTACCGCAGGCAAATTGATATTAACTCTCTTAAGGTGAAAAAGGGTGTGATCCTCCAGAAGGAGCTTGATAAGATCTTGGTGGATTATAATAATTCCCTTTCACAACTTCGCGTGGCGGAGAGCAATCTGGCTCTGTCAGAAAATCAGCTGAAATATGAGATGGGTTATCCCTTTGAGCAGCCTCTGCCGCTCGACAGTGCTGCGGCTTCTTATTCTGGTATAGTTACAGCCACAGCAGTCATCGACAGCTCATTTTCTCCGGGTAACCGGGTGGAATATCGCTTGTCCGAAGTAAATCTTAAACTGCTCGAAATCGACGAAAGCAGGATTAAAGCAGGTGCTCTGCCTAAACTTTCCGGCTATTTCAGATACGGTGCAAATGGCTTCGGCGATGATCTCGGCCCGACTTTTCGGGACATGAGTTCCTTCTCCGCTACAGGCATAAAGCTCACCATCCCGGTTTTCGACTTCTTTAAGCGCAATGCTCAGGCCTCGCAGGCAAAATATAAAAAACTTAATGCACAGGAGGCGCTGGAGCTGGACAAGGGAAAGTATCGGCTGCAGTTTGAGAATGCCCGGACGAAACTGACAGAGGCTCAACTGAACGTGGAAAACGACAGGCGGAATATAGATCTGGCCCATTCGGTTTTTGAAACCACAGATCTTCAGTATCAAAAGGGGGTGACAGATCTTACGGACTGGCTCAACGCACAGAATTCTCTGAAAGAGGCTCATAACAATTTTTTAAATTCTTTATACAAGCTTTTCGTAACTAAGGTCGACTTCGATAAAGCTGCCGGCACGCTAAAAACTTCATATACTTTATACCGTTGAGCAAATGAAAACAAAATATATAATTGGCATTATTACAGCCTTTATCATTGTTCTTATAGTTTATAAGCTTACTGTCAACAAGCGCGAGATTGACCGGAAAAAAACGCAAACGGATTCGACGGTGGTGCGGATCCCGGTCCGCACGGCAGTTGCAGAAGAACAACTTCAGGAAATCAGCATCGTCAAAACCGGAAATATTATTCCTTTTAAGGAAACAAAGGTACTCTCTGCAACAGGCGGGACTGTCGAAAAGTTATATATCGATCTTGGTGACCGTGTTAAACAAGGCCAGGTCATCGCCCGTATTGACACGCGGTCCCAGCAACTCGATCTTCAGAACGCCCGGAGTAAAGTAGCGAAGCTGAGAAACGACCTGGATACATATACTGAGCTTCTTGCCGGTAAAGCTGCTACCCAGGAGAAGGTAAACGGCATCAGGCAGGATTATCTTGATGCAGTTAACCAACTGAATCAGGTAAAGAAGCAACTAGCTGACGCAGCGGTTAAGGCGCCGACAAGCGGAGTGATCGCCACGAAGGTAATAGAAGAAGGGGTTTTTGTGAATGGGGGGGCAGAAATAGCCACGGTGGTTAACCTATCCCGGGCGAAGGTTCATGTTAACCTTACGGAAGCGGAGGTCTACCAGGTAAAACAAGGGCAAAAGGTGAAGATTACTGCCGATGTTTTTCCTGGAAAAGTGTTCGATGGAACGATACGTTTTATCAGCCCTCAGGCCGATCAGACCCATAATTATATGGTCGAGATCGAAGTGGACAATGTGAGCCAGTCCCTTCTCCGCTCCGGAACCTTCGTTTACGCAGACTTTTCAAAAAAGACCCGGCAGCAGGTTCTGCTTATCCCACGCGAGGCCCTTACGGAGAGCGTAAAAAACGCATCCGTTTATGTCGTTGAAAACAATGCAGCCCATTTAAAGGCGGTCCAGACCGGCAGCGAATCGGGTAGCAAAGTTCAGATCACCGGGGGCCTGCAGAAGGGCGAGGTGGTAGTAACATCGGGTCAGATAAATCTCAGGGACGGCGCACCCGTTAGTATTTCAAAGTAAAAAAGAACGGTAATGTCAATTGCAGAAGTTGCCGTTAAGCGGCCATTATTAATCATCGTGATATTCACTGTACTCATCCTTTTTGGGGTGCAGTGCTATTTTAATCTGAATTATAACCTGCTGCCAAAGATCGAGGTCAATACAGTAACGGTCAGTACCGTTTATCCGGGAGCTTCAGCTGCAGAGGTGGAGACATCCGTAACCCGAAAGCTGGAAGACGCATTTGCTTCCGTGGAAGGTCTGGACAAGATCACTTCTACGTCGCAGGAAGGCGTGTCAGTCATATCGGTCGCCTTAAAGAGCGGTACAGATGTTGACGAGGCGGAACGCAATATTCAGCGGAAGGCCGATCAGGCTCAGAACGAACTGCCGGAAGATATTGACCGTCCGGTGGTAAATAAGGTAAATCTTGAAGAAACACCGGTGTTGCGGGCGGGAGTCACGTCGAAGCTGGCACCCAGAGAACTCTACGATCTTGTAGATGAACAGCTCACACCCATACTTCAGAATGTAGAGGGAGTGGGACAGGTAAATATTATAGGCGGAGACGAGCGGCAAATCCAGGTGAATGTGGATCAGGCAAAGCTGAAAGCCTATGGCCTGAGCATCGCCCAGGTCACTGATGCTGTAAATAACGCGAACCGTTCGTTTCCTGCGGGAAGTATCGAAACGGTGAACCAGCAGCTATCTATACAGTACGATGCCAATGTCGTATCGGTCGGCCAGCTGCGCGATCTGATCATTCAGCAACGGCCTGGAGCCGGAAGCATTTATTTACGTGATATTGCGGAAGTAGTAGATGCCACAGCAAAAACGACTGCCATTAACCATATCAACGGAATTCCCTCCATCGGCATCCAGATTATAAAGCAGAGTGATGCAAATGCGGTTAACGTAAGTAAAAAAGTAAAAGAGAGTTTTAGGCAGATTGAGCAGCAATACTCAGGGGAGAAACTGAAATTTGCTGTTTCTTCCGATCAGTCTGTTTATACGCTCGAGTCGGCTGATGCGGTAATGTTCGATCTTTTTCTGGCCGTGGTGATTGTAGGGATCGTAATGCTCGCCTTCCTGCATAGCTTCAGGAGTTCTATGTTCGTTCTTGTGGCACTACCTTCATCCATCATTCCTACGTTTATTGCAATGTATGTATTTGGTTTTTCCTTAAACCTGATGACCCTCATGGCAATGTCGCTGGTAGTGGGAATCCTGGTAGACGACTCGATTGTTGTCCTTGAAAATATATACCGGCATCTGGAAATGGGCTCTAACCGGGTTAAGGCTGCCCTTGATGGTCGTAGTGAGATCGGGTTTACTGCCCTGGCCATCACCCTGGTCGATGTCGTGGTGTTCCTGCCCCTGGCAGTATCCGGTGGCATCATCGGTGCGATCCTTCGCGAATTCTCCCTTGTGGTAGTATTCTCTACGCTTATGAGTTTGTTTGTCTCATTTACGGTCACCCCCATGCTGGCGAGCCGCTTCGGGAAAATTGAGGAGATGAATCCAAAGACACTATGGGGAAGGCTGAACCTGGGTTTCGAACACTTCATTGACCGTCTGAAGTACACTTACGGGAACGCGCTGGCTGTGATCCTGCACAAAAAGCGCTGGCTTCTGTCAGGCGTGATCATCCTCATTGCGGCCTCCCTGATGCTCCTGGTAAAGGGCTTTATCGGTGCTGCATTCATCCCGAACAGTGATCAGGGAGAACTTGTAGTGAACCTTGAGTTGTCGCCGGAGGCCTCTGTTTACCAGACGAATATGACTACCCAACAGGCGGAGAAGATCATCATGGCTCAACCCGAAGTAAAACAAGTGTTCTCCAGCATAGGTTTCGTAACCGGGAGTGTTGCCGGGAGCAGCAATAATAGTAATCTGGCAGAGCTGACAGTCGCGCTTAAAGACCGGGAGCACCGGTCAATGAGTTCTGAGGAATTCGGTATCGCTATTCAAAAGAAACTGAGTGCTTCTATTCCGGGCATTAAGGTTACAGCCTCGCCAACTTCAGTATCGGGGAATTCTCAGGCCCCCATACAAGTTGCTGTTAAAGGCGTAGACCTGAAGAAAGTAAGAGATCTGGCTGAGCAGTACAAAGCCATGATTGCCACTGTGCCCGGGACCCGCTTTGTTGAACTTTCAGTAAAGGACCAGAAGCGCCAGGTGGAAGTGAAACTAAACCGTGAAAAAATGACCTTGTTAGGCATTAACGCAAGTCAGGTAGGTGGTGCTCTTCAGAACGCGTTCAGCGGCAATGACAAGAGTAAGTTTAAGGAGGCCGGAAACGAATATGATATTTTAATAAGCCTGGATAAATCTAACCGGTCTGATATAAACGATGTAAGAAACCTTCCGTTTGCAAATACCGATGGTGAGACTTTCGTATTAAGCCAGTTTGCTGAGGTGAAAGAAGGCCTCGGAGAGAGTGTTCTTCAGCGAAGTGACCGCCTGAGCTCCATCACTGTTAAGGCAAATGTTGTTGGCAGACCAACAGGAACTGTAGCAAACGACATCAAGGCTAAAGCGGCCAGGATTGCAACGCCCGCCGGAGTTACCGTAGAATATCTGGGGGATGTTAAAAATCAGGGCGATGCCTTCGGAAGCCTGGGCCTTGCTTTAATTACCGGCATCGTGCTGGTCTATCTGATCATGGTTGCCCTATATGAGAGTGTCATTTATCCGTTTGTAGTGTTATTTTCAATTCCTGTAGCGATAATCGGAGCCTTGCTTGCCCTGGCTCTGACAATGGAAACCCTGAATATTTTCTCAATTATCGGGATGATCATGCTGCTTGGCCTTGTGTCGAAGAATGCAATCCTGATCGTCGACTTTACAAACCAGCTGCGGGATGAGGGCCATAGTGTGAAAGATGCTTTGCTGGAAGCAGGTAAAGAACGTTTGCGGCCAATTCTGATGACCACACTGGCGATGATCCTGGGAATGCTTCCGATTGCACTGGCTTCAGGAGCCGGTGCGGAGATAAAAAACGGTATGGCATGGGTGATCATTGGCGGCCTTACCAGCTCCATGATTTTTACATTATTTGTTGTTCCAGCTATGTATATGATTATTAACGGACTTAAAGAGCGGTTTCAAAAGAGACCAAAAGAGGGAGGATTGAGCTATGAAGCGTAAATATCCCCTTTTACTGCTGTGCTTCTTTTCCTTAGCGAGCCCGAGGGCACAAACAGCTGTCGAGGCTGCAAAAAAAAGGATCGCCGACTCCCTTAAAACACTCTATCTGGAGGAAGCGGCAGTCAGATCACCCTTGTTAAGGCAGGTGATCATATCAACCGACTTTGTTGCCGGTGGATCCGTAGACGGGATCCTCGATGGCAATAAAGTCTATAACGGAAAAGCGAACAGGCGGCAAACCAGCGCCCTCTTCAAAGTTCCAGTGATGAATTGGGGGAAGAATTCTTTGTCGGCAACCATCTCCTACTTTCAGCAGCATATGGAATTTACAGAAGTGAATTCGCCGGTTGCGGCTCTGAACACCGACAGGCTCAGCTTTGACAAGTCTTCAGGCGGCCTGAGTCTTGTATTTTCCCGACTAGATTCGCTGTTTGGTAAGCGGGTGGTTTATATTGCCTCAGTGTCTGGCGCAAGTAACGACTTATCTTCTATGCGTCGGATGAGTTACCTGGCAGGGGCCTCCTTTGCGTTAAAGCAAACCAAAAATACAAACCTCCGGCTCGGCCTCATTGTCAACATTGATCCTTTTACGCCTGTTCCGGTTTTTCCAATGGTTGTATACTGGCACCGGTTTGCTTCGTCCAACCTCGAGCTTTCCTTTGACCCTGCCAGGATGGCTCTCCGTCACCCTGTTGGCAAAAACGTCTGGGCATCTGCAGGAACCAGTTTTTCCCTTGCTGCCTCGTTTTTAGACCGGGATGAGCCGTCGGTCCCGCATGACGTGAACTATGCGGTATCCGACCTGAAAGCCGGTGCAGGACTGGAAGTGCGTTTACTCAGGAAGCTCATGCTGGGGGTTGAGGGGGGAATGATGAATCCTCTTTCCGCCAGAGCATTCGAGCAGGGAGAGAGTTCCCGTAATTATTTCTTCAGGAATGATTTCGGTTCCCGCCCTTACTTGAATTTTACCCTATCGTTACTTCCGTTTAAGTTCCGGTAAGGAATGATGTATCAATTGCTGTTCAGGATACGATCAGGTCCCGGATAAAGGAGACCTGATCGTTAGATTAATTAAGAAGTCAAACAGAAAGACAGAGCTTTGATAGACGGCTGGTTACAGTTCGCCTGACCAGTCCCATTATCCAATTCTTCTATCGTCGGGTTTGCTTACCCTGGCTGGAGCTTGCTTCTTAATTTTTCCTGTATCGCCTGGATAGTATCCTGGCGATCATTTTGCAAGGCAGCTTTCAATTCCGGGTTAAGCCCCGGCGGGTGGAATTGCGCGCCCCAAAGTCCAATCTCCAGGATGACGGGTACCAGACTGATCCCTTTTTCTGTCAGTGTATAACTAAACTTTGACTTTTTATCTGTACCTACCTGCTTGTTCACAAAGCCGTAATGCTCCAGCATACTAAGGCGGTCAGCCAGGATATTGGTGGCGATCTTTTCTGCAGAGCTTTGGAACTCACCATAGGTGGTCTTGCCAAACAACATCATGTCCCGGAGGATCAACAGTGACCATTTATCCCCAAAGAAGTCTAATGTATAGCTTACCGGACAGCCTGACCGGTGTTTTATTTCTTTCATAAATATGACAAAAATTCACTTGCATTTTAAAAGTAAATTATTTTACCTTTGTTTACTTGCAAAATGAAAGTAAAGTTAAGCAGAATATTAATCAAAACAAATAAACTCATGAATATTACGAATAAAACGATACTGATCACCGGCGGTGGTTCAGGTATTGGGTTCGAGACAGCAAAGTTGCTAAGTGAAAAAGGAAACAAGGTCATCATCTTAGGCAGAACAGCTGAGAAACTGCAAAAGGCGGCAAATACCTTAACAAATACCACAGCGATCACCTGTGATATAACCAGTGAAGCCGACGTAGACAACTTAATAAAGGAAATCAATGTAAATTATCCTGAACTGAGCATATTGATCAACAATGCCGGTAAAGCTTTTGTATACCAGCACTCAGAGACCGCCGGCGCGGTAGACAAGGCAAGACAGGAAATGGAAACTAATTACTTTTCTCTCGTTAGCTTAACCGAGAAGCTGCTGCCTGTTCTGAAGAAGCAACCTGAAGCAGCGGTCATCAACGTAACGTCGATTGTAGCTTATTCGCCTGTGACTGTGATACCAAGTTATTCAGACAGCAAAGCTGCCGTACATTCCTATACCTTGTCATTACGCTATACTTTAGCGCAGGATACTAACATCAAAGTATTTGAACTGATGCCGCCGACCGTAAATACCGAATTCTCGAAAGAGATCGGGGGGGAGGAGCGTGGTATGCCGGCAAGTGAGGTAGCAGAAGGTTTGTTAAAGGGGATTGAGCAGGATCAGTACGAAATAGGCGTTGGCCTGACCGTTGGATTTCGCGATCAGTTCTTTACTACAGAAGAAAAGGCGTTCCAGGCGATCAACCAGCGTTAAACTTGAACTTGCTACCACAATAGGATCGTTCCAGAGGGGCGATACTATTGTGGTAATGTATCTGACTGTATGAATGACTTTAAACGATCCCTGTTGATCATCACTATGCTGCTTGCTGCGGTAATGGAACTTATCGATACCACCATCGTAAACGTGGCGTTATCGCACATGAGCGGGAACCTGGGTGCAACCCTGGAAGATACCACCTGGGTGATTACGGCCTATGCTATCGCCAATGTGATCATTATCCCGATCACCAGCTTCCTGACCGCCATTTTGGGAAGGCGGAAATACTACATCGGATCGATAGTTCTGTTTGTGGTCTGTTCATTCATGTGCGGCAGCGCCGGTAATATCTGGACGCTGGTCTTCTTCCGCTTTTTACAGGGACTCGGTGGTGGTGCTTTACTTTCAGTATCACAAGCGGTTATTTTTGAACTCTTTCCGAAGGAAAAACAAGGAGTAGCCAGTGCAATTTTTGGTATTGGCGTATTTATCGGTCCTACGATAGGCCCTACAATGGGCGGTATCATTACCGATAATTACTCATGGCCGCTCATCTTTTATATTAATGTGCCCATAGGCATACTCGCCGCAATTTCTTGTTATTTTTTACTCACCGAACCGACTGTCAAGCCTAAGGTAAGTAAGGTAGACTGGTTAGGTATTGCGTTATTAGCTATCGGTATCGGTGCATTACAAACCGTGCTTGAACGCGGACAAACAGAAGACTGGTTTGACACACGATATATCACCGTACTTACCATTACAGCCATCGTTGCGCTCACTGCATTTGTGATGTGGGAACTGCATGTCCCGCATCCTGTGGTCAATCTCCGGGTGTTCAAAAGCAAATCGCTGACTATAGCAGCTATAATGACCTTTATAACGGGTATCGGCATGTTCACGTCGGTGTTTCTTACACCGGTAATTTCCCAGCGTTTACTCGGCTTTTCTCCAACCGAAACCGGGTTTCTGTTGCTGCCCGGAGCTGTTATTGCAATCGTCGGACTTATTGTATCCGGAAAGTTTATCCAAAGCGGTGTTTCTCCATTACTGGTCGTAGCGGCCGGTTTCCTATGTTTTATTTACTTTAACTGGAACATGTCGGGTATAAATTTTGATACCTCTGCGCACGCAATTACGATCAATTTAATATTCCGTGCGCTGGGTATGGCCTTTCTTACCGTGCCGCTTACCATGCTGGCGGTTTCTTCTTTACCGGCTGCGGAGATACCACAGGGTGCTGCCCTGAATAATATGATGCGGCAATTGGGAGGTGCATTCGGAATATCTATCGTAAATACTTACACCGCGCACCGGGTTGCCGTTCATCGCAGTGATTTGTTGACCAACATTACGAGCACCAATGTTGAAGCTGCGCAGCGGCTCCATGCGCTAACATCCTATTTTCAGCAAAAAGGTATCAGTGCTATTGATGCCAAAACAAAGGGCATGGCTATCATGGAGCAAACTGTTGTCAGGCAGGCAGCCATGCTCAGTTATGTGGACGATTTTATTCTGATCGGGCTTTTATTTGCATTAACCCTGCCGCTATTGCTGTTGGTGATCAGATCCTCTAAAAATCCGGCTGCGACCGGTGTGGTCATTGCTGATCATTAACACACAGGCATTCAATTTCAACCGAAATACACAAATTTTCGCAATGTATGAAAATACCTTTACTATGTTTCGTTCAAAGTGTGTAAATTAAGAATCGGCTGGCCATATCCAACCCTGGTTTACTTGCGGGCATCACTACGGTAGGGGCTAACCTTCCCACACCTGAAAACCTGACTGACAGCCTTCGTACATCAATGCCACCAGTATTAATGATCAATGGCACCGCAGATCCTATCATTCCTTATGAAGGTGGCAGAGTGAAATTTTTTGGCAGGTCACTTGGCAACGTTATCAGTGCATTAGGCACAGCTGAAATATTTGTCGAAAGCCATGACGGAGCAAAGACAACACAAACTATAAGATTCCAACATATACATCCGGATGATTTGACAAGTGTAGAAAGAAGGATATGGTTGCAGGATCAGCATGAACTTGTTTCCTTACTTACCGTGCACGGAGGTGGCCATGTAGTGCCGCAATCCATAGCTAAATTTCCCAAACTTATGGGTAAAGTAAACCTGGATTTTAGTGCGCCCCGTGAGGCAGTCAATTTTTGGCGGCTTACGGGTGGCTGAAATTATTCAGGACCGAAAGACAATTTAATCGATTCTTTAAATTTAACCGGATAATTTGCGGCCATGAGACGTCGCTGACCTGCGTTCTCTTATCCTGAACAGGATAGGGGATGGAGAATAGGGGAGACTTGACCATGCAGGTCCATGCTCTTTAGACAAAAGATCTAGAGCAAATTATGTGACTTACAAAACTGGAAATGAAAATGGTTTACGTCCATAGTGATGACCAGAAAAAAAAGGAGTTCGATAGAGGTGATGAAGAGTGCCGGTAACTTATGGCCTATCTTTTCCCAAATTTCTCCTCGTTAAAACTTTGAGATCCGCCACGTGGAATGGATAAAGACTGCCAGCTATAAGCGAGTTGCTTGCCAATGTAAACGATCTGGCCAATATGGTACGGATAATGTGCTAACTGGCGGTTGATCGCTTCCACAACCGTATGTTCTTCATTGCGGATATATATGATGCGGTCCAGGTCATTTTCCTTCAGTTCAACCAGCGTGTCCAGTAATATCTGCCAGCCTTTGTCCCATAACGCCAGCATTTCTGCTCTCGTTGCAACGTCGTTCTCAAACTCACTGTCACGGTTACGCCAATCCTTTTCCCCGTCAGTTACCAAAAAGTCTGTCCACCTGCTCAGCATGTTGCCGGCGAGGTGTTTAACAATAGTCGCAATGCTATTGCTTTCAGCATTATACTGCCAGAACAAATGTTCATCCGGCAGCTGGGCAAAGGTCTTTTCGCCTAATTGCTTATAGTATCTGAACTGCTTAATGGCGCTGGTTAAAAAGGCTGTTTCCATTTATTTAGTGTTCTGAAGTTTACTGTTTTCATGCTGTAACAAAAATAGATAACAAAGTTGAAAAGCAGCCGGGCAAACGGTCGAAGCTTCCCATGGTGTCCGGACCTGCTTTCCATACCGGGTTCCCGGATCGATGCATATTTATAAAATTAATTTTGATTTGAGCTGGATCATCTTTCCCAGAAAGCGCGTTGCAATTACCAGGTGTGCCGCCTGGAGCATTTCTGCCTGCGCTGCGACGGCCAGGTTTAAGGTTTCAATCTCCGTTTGCCGGCGGTTCCGGATATCTTGCAGAGTTGAAATGAACTGCCCGTCCGAAGACCGGCTGATATTCAATACAAGTTGCTCAAGTTCTTCGCTATCCAGCGATATGCCGGCCTTCCCGGCCACCTGAACACATTCGTCGATGATGGTACGCGCCAGTCTCAGTGCGTCTGCGTTTCTGTAAAATATGCCATTATCGATATCCAGCAACGGACAGATGGAATTGAAAACGCAGTTGGCGATCACCTTTTTCCAAACGACGTAAAGTATTGGATTTTCCTCCCTGAACGGGAACCATGGATTGTCAATCTGTGCTATGACCTCTCCCAACTCCTCGTTGTTACCACTGACCACACCGACCAGACTGGCCGCTACCGGTTTAAACTGAATGGTTCCGTCAGCAATAAACTGGCTGGTAGCCATCAATACACAACGGTAAATGCTATTGAAACCACTGTCAATAAATGGCTGCTCAATGTCCAGCCCGTTCTGCAGCAATACGATTGGCCCCTCGGGCTTGATAGCAGCGAGCTCGCCGGCAATGCTTGTATTTCCATAAGACTTGCTTGTTACCAGCAAAATGCCCTTCATATTCCGAAGTGTATTGAAGGTTTTAATGGTCACGTCCGATGTTAACGTACTACCGTCCGGTAACCGCACAGTGATATTTTCGATATTATCCGCATCCTGGTCGACACTGCTTCTTACCAGCAGTACTTGCCTGCCGCTTTGCGTCAGCATCACCGCTAGAGCTTTGCCAATGGCACCCGCGCCAATAAGATATATCATGGCCTTTGATCAGCGTTTGCAATAAACTATTAATGATGCCCTGGCGATCGTTGCGCTGTGTAGCATAAAGCCGGTCAGCGCGGCGGTGGACTGACTGCTTGTCCCTAACTTAGGCGTGTTAAGCGCGTAAACCGTAATGATATACCGGTGCGCTGTTTCACCTTCCGGCGGGCAGGGCCCCTGGTAACCCGGTGCTCCCGTATCATTTAAGCTTTGCAGACTGCCGTCGGGCGCAAGCTTTTGTGGTATGCTGCCTGCACCACTTTTCAATTGCATAACGTTTGACGGGATATCTACAAGTACCCAATGCCAAAACCCGCTGCCGGTCGGCGCGTCTGCATCATACATAGTTACTGCAAAGCTCTTGGTTCCGGCCGGTGCATTCGTCCAGTGTAATTCCGGGGATTTGTTGCTGCCAGTGCAGCCAAAGTTCGCGGCTATAAACTCATTGGTGAACTGCCCGCCCAGGTCAGCGCTGGAAAGTGTAAATGTTTGGCCAGAGGTAAAACTGGCGCATAAAAATAAACAAGCCGTAAAAAGGATATTCTTCATGTTCAAATATCCCTGCCTGCACTGATGCCTGGTTATTGCGAAACGTCCAAAAACTTTTGCGAAAAGCCCATTCCCGCTGCCTTACGGTAGTCCGCGGGCGTAACGCCGAATTTCCGCTTAAAAGCCGTATTAAAGTTGGCGACATGCTCATAACCATAATCAAGGTACAGTTCACTTGCAAGTTTTCCTTTTGCAAGTTCAGCACAAGCCATTTCCAGCCTGCGTTCGCGGATGTATTTTTGAGGAGATAATCCGTAAGCCTGCATAAAATCCCGTTTGAAGGACGAGAGGCTGCGGTTGCACAGGAACGCCAGTTCATCAAGACTCAGGGGGGTAAGCAAGTTCTGCTCCACCAGATTTTGCAGTGAAGCTGCCGTGCCTTTGCCAAACACGGCAGATAAAAGTTCCGGTGCCAGTTCGTACGTGGCGGTCAACAGTTCATTCAATTTAAGTTTCGCTATTTCCACGGAAAGGCTTTGCCGCATTTGTATCAGCGACCGGATATGCCGCACATATTCCCTGATATAAGCATCCGTTTTAAAATGAATGTAGGGTGCTTCAGGCTTTTCCGGTTTCTGCGGCAAAGTTCGCGAGGCCAAAAAGTCACGACCCATTTGCCCGGGAAAAAAGACGATGAAACTGCTGTACAACGCATCGGTATCGCTGTGCTCTGCGATGATGGAATTGCCTTCCGGAATCAGCATTCCATAGCCTTCGGTAAGGGTGGTGCTGCCAGCCGCGCGGTAGATCCGTTTTTGCCCATGCTGCACAAAGCTGAATGCATAGCTGTCGAAAAATACCCGGTTGCGGAATGGACTACCACGGTCGCTGTAATCGACAAAGCTGATGTTGCCAGCCGAAATTTGAGGTTGTCCGGCTGTTGCCAGAGGTACATGTACAATATCCATGACTATATGATCAGGTTTCCTAATTTTTTCAATGCCCCTTCAATATTTTCATTCCAGGGCATGCCATAGCTTAAACGCATGCAGTTGTGGTATTGGCCTTGCAGGGAAAACATGCTGCCCGGCGCTATACTTATGTTTTGTTTGATGGCCCTCTCATACAGCTTAACCGAATCGACGTGGTCTGCAAGTCCTACCCAAAGCATAAACCCACCCTGGGGCCGGCTGATACATGTGCCCTTAGGAAAGTATTGGGCTATAGCGTGGCTATAGCGCAATGCATTCGTCTGTAATGTTTGCCGCAAGCCGCGCAGGTGATGCGCATACCGCCCGGTCTCTAATAAATCAGCGATCACCTCTTGCGTAATGGTGGTGCCGGCAATGCTCTGGTAGAGCTTCAGTCGCATGACCTCGTCTTTAAACTTTCCGGGCGCAACCCATCCGATGCGGTAACCGGGAGCGAGCGTCTTGGACACAGAACTGCACCACAGTACCAATCCGCTCTCGTCGTAGGACCGGCAGGACCGCGGCCGTTCCGTACCGAAATATACCTCGCCATAAATGTCATCTTCGATCAGCGGGACACCAAAGTGCTGGATCAGCCGGACCACTTCTTTTTTATGCGCTTCAGGCATCAGGCTGCCCAGGGGATTATTAAAATTACTAATGAGCAGGCAGGCAGCAACCTTACCTGCCGCGAGTACCTTTTTTAACGCATCAACTTCTACGCCTGTCTGCGGATGTGCAGGCAGCTCAATCACCTTAAGCCCTAAACTTTTAGCGAGCTGTAATATGCCGAAATACACCGGGCTTTCCACCGCTATCGTGTCGCCCCGCCGGGTGGTTACCATCAGCGACAACGACAAAGCTTCCATGCAGCCCGAAGTTACCACGAGTTCATCGCCGGAAAGCGAAACCCCTTCGCCAGAATAAAAGCGTGCAACCTGACTACGCAAATGGTCGCTGCCCTGCACCTGCTCATATTCCAGCCCGCTGCCGGAGAGCGTTCGGGTGGCACGAAGCAAACCCTTGTTCAGTTTAGCAACGGGCAGTAATTCCAGCGCAGGCACGCCAAGTGAAAGCGGTACAGCGCCGCTGTGGCCCATATCCCGGTAAACACGGGAGATCACCTCATGCAACTCACCCCCTGAAGCCCCGTCCGGCGAACTAACCGCAGGCAAGGGCAAGACCCGCTTTGCCGGCCGGTGCACAAAATAACCGGAACGCGGCCGCGATTCGATCAGGGATTTTGCTTCTAACTGGTAATAAGCTTGCAATGCCGTGGTTTGGCTCACATTGTATTGCTCACATATAGTGCGCAACGAAGGCAGTTTATCGCCAACCCTCAGCACTTGCCCGGCGATCTGCCGCTCAATATCAGCGGCTATCTTATCATACAATAATGTCTTTGCTTTCATCTGCTATGGTCAAATATATCAATTCTGCATCTGTACACCTGATGTTTTTTCAATGACCTTTGTGTTATGACAAAAAAAGACATCCAAACGGGCCAATATAAAAATGTAAATCAATCTGTAGTTATGAAATATCCTATTCAGTTGCAGCGCAGCAACAGCAGCGCGCTGCCCTCGTACGATTTTACCAGCATCAACTTCGGGCCTGATCATACCGATCATTTGTTCTGTGCCGATTTTAAAGACGGGCAGTGGCAAAACGCCGCCGTTAAACCCTTTTCCGAATTTTCTATCAGCCCGCTTGCGCTTTGCCTGCATTACGGCCAAACGGTTTTTGAAGGGATGAAAGCGTTCAGATTGCAGGACGGCAGCGTGAGTATTTTCCGTATACAGAAGCACCTGGAACGCCTGAACCGCTCGCTGCAGCGCATGTGCATGCCCGATGTACCGGAGGAACTTTTTATCAATGCGCTGGACAAACTTGTGAGCACCGACCAGGGATGGGTATCCGGCCTGCCGGGAAATTCCCTTTATCTGCGCCCGATGGTATTTGCGACTGAAGCACGGCTGGGTGTAACGGAAGCAAAGGAGTATAAGATGATGATCGTTGCATTACCCATCTCCAATTATTACAACGGTACTGTAAAGGTTAAAGTAGAAACAGAATATACCCGGGCTGCTAAGGGCGGTGCCGGATTTGCGAAATGCGGTGGTAATTATGGCGGAGCTTTCCTGCCAACCCGACTGGCTAAAGAAGCTGGGTTTGACCAGGTGTTATGGACCGATAGCGAGACCCATACTTTCATTGAAGAGTCGGGAACCATGAACGTCATGTTTGTAATTGACGGCACACTCATCACACCACCGCTGTCTGGCACCATTCTCGACGGCGTTAACCGGGATTCCATCCTGACGCTTGCAAAAGACAGTGGTATTCAAACCGAAGAACGCCCGGTTAGCTATCACGAACTGGAAGCTGCTTTTAACAGGAATGCACCTGTTGAAGCATTTGGCGTGGGAACCGCCGCCGTGCTCACTCAGATCGGGGAAATCAATATTCTCGGCAGAAGTTATTTCCCGGATTGCTCATCAAGCGGCGTAGCCATCAAATTACGAAACGAGCTCCAGGGCATACGGACAGGACTGCTGCCTGACCGCCATCATTGGAACTATGTGGTAAGCCAGCCGGATACTGCGCAGATGTTCAATCCATGATTGGCGTACTGCAAGCAAAAACGGGAAATAGCCAAACATCATGCTTCTCTACAAGCAATCTGTCTATTTAACTTATTTCAGGTCTCATTCAGGGGGAAGAAGTAGGTACAGGCTGATACCTCGTGAGCAGCAAGGTCCCCTCATTCCTGATTGGAATCTGAATGTTGCAGCTTATTTCCCGCTTAAGTTCCGCATAGAGGCCGCCTTTTTCACAGGAAGGCGGCCTCTATGCAGCTTTTAGGCTGTTTGTATTTGGGATTATTTAGAATTATTCTAAATAAAAACCAGTGCTTGACCTTGCCGAAACATTGTCCCAACTTTACCACAAAGCCGGCAGCACCGGCGCCCCTGACCCTCCGGACTTCGAGCAGATCACCTCCCCCGGGCCTCCGACGCTTTTGCAGCCACAAAAATGAAACACTATGGCAATTTTAGAAAGAAATGGTGCCCTGCGCGGGACAGCAGGTACCGTGGTATTCCGGAACTTCCGGGGCATGACGGTGGTGCAGGGCCTTCCCAGGAAGAATAAAAAGCAGACACTGGCCAGCAAGGCAAGCGCCGGAGAGTTCGGACTGGCCAGTTCGGCCGCCGCCTGTATCCGCTCGGCCCTCAAACCGGTTTTTCGCCACCTGCATGACGGCGGGATGGTGAACCGCTTCAACAGTGCCGTTTACCGGAGTATTTTAGGGAGCAGAACAGCGCCCAGGGGTGCCCGTGATCTGCACGATGGAGATCCTGGCTGCCTGGAAGGATTCGAGTTCAATGCTGACAGCCCCCTTAGTCAGGCCCTGAAGATTAAACCTTCGGTCACCCTGACGGAAGGAGGCAGGATACGGGTGAGGATGGAAGTGTGGGACAGCGTGACTGGTCTGAAGGTGCCCGAAAAGATAAAGGAGATGACGGACCGGTACCGGCTGCGTTTTCTGGTCACGGCTTTTAACTTCCGCCAGGAATACTATGAATATGTGTCGGTAAAAGATCTCAGTGTTATTAAATGGAAGGCGCTTGAGTCACAGGATTTTGAGATGGAAGGGGTTATACCGGAAGGGTGTATGGTGATGGTGACGGCTTCACTGGAGTGCCTGACAATCAACGAAACAGACAGAAGCACGGAGCTGGCAAACACCCCATCGTTCAGTCCGGCCGCTATCCTGGCGGTATTTCAGTCAGCGGAGGCTCTTCCGTTGGGGCAGCCGCGGGAAGCTATACAGGAGGCATGCCGGCACCATCCTAACCTGGCTGGTTACACGGGCAATTGGTGGCTGAAAAAAGTAGCTGAACAGAGAGAGAAGCTGGAGACGGCAAGCCAGGCACACCGGCAAAAGGCTTCGGCCAGCGGGCCGCCGGGGAATAATGCCAGAGGGAAAAGGGCAAAGACCGCTGACGAAACGGAAGAAAACGCAGAGGCTTCTTTTGTTATTGGAAGAAGGTTCAGTTTTTAAGGCAGTGGACTGATTAAAGGCACAACATACCGACTCAGGGTCGGAGGCGCAGCGTGCGCTATCTTTAAAAGACAGATACGCTGTGGATAAACGCCGGTATTACACGTTGGCAAACGAAAGTAAATACTGTTAATCTGCTCGCTGGCTACTGACCGGAGATCAACGATCAACCGCAACTTCATAATCCGTAAAAAGTATACAACTTGCCTGACTTTCTATTACCGGGTGCTCTGTTTTTACTATGACCTTTACATCATAAAATAAAACAATAGCAATATGAGAAACACCATTTTAATTACCGGCGCAAGCAGCGGTATAGGCAGGGCCACTGCGAAATTCTTTATCGAAAAAGACTGGAACGTTGTGGTCACCATGCGGAATCCGGATAGCGAAACAGAATTTAAAGATCTGGGTAATATTTTGCTCAGCAGACTGGATGTACTTGACCCTGATAGTATCGAAAAGGCAATCGCTGAGGGTATTCAAAGATTTGGCAGGATCGATGTGCTGGTGAATAATGCAGGTTACGGCGCCTTTGGTCCGCTGGAAGCCTTTTCAAGAGAAAATATTATTCGCCAGTTTAATACCAACGTCATTGGACTAATGGATGTTACCCGTGCAGTGCTGCCGCATTTTCGTAGTAACAAAAGCGGAGTGATCGTGAATATATCGTCTATCGGCGGCAAGATGTCCTTTCCCCTGGGCTCTTTGTATCACGGAACCAAGTTTGCTGTGGAAGGAATATCAGAAGCCTTAAGCTACGAACTGGAGCAATTTGGTGCAAAGGTTAAAATAGTAGAGCCGGGTGCCATTGCTACCGATTTTGCAGGCCGTTCGATCGACTTCAGCAATGATGAGTCGCTGGTTGAATACCAGGGCCTTGTGGGTAAAGTGAATGAAGGTATGCCTGCGTTTTTTGAAAATGCTTCACCGGCCAGTGTGGTTGCCGAAGTAATTTATGAAGCGGCTACTGATGGTACCAGCAAGCTGAGGTACACGGCAGGGGAAGATGCCGGGGAGATCATTTCCAGGCGTAAGGCAACTGATGACGAAACCTTTTTCAGCGGTGTCAAAATCATGTTTAAGCTCTGACGCGATAATCAGTAAATATAAGGCCATTGTGAAGCAATGGCCTTATATTTATTACTAATAAATGCATTAAATTTATAAGGTCTTTAATTCACACCAGGATGAGTATATCGCTCCATTTCACCGGAATAGCCGATGTCTATAAATTTTTCAATCTGGATCAGCCTCTTAAGCATCCGCTTGTTGCTGTGATAGACTTTAGTGATGTAGACGAGCAGGTAGCGGAGGACACGAGAATATCCGGAGATTATTACTGTTTATTGTTCAAGCGGTATGACGGCAATAATGTGAAATACGGGCGTAAGGTGGTTGATTTTAACAACGGCAGCCTAATGTGTATTGCACCTAACCAGGTATTGGAGATGGAAACCGACATCGGTGCATACACAGAAAAGGAAGGGTGGGGAGTATTTTTTCATCCTGATCTGATCAGGAATACCTCACTTCAGCAAAAGATGAAAGATTACAGTTTTTTCTCATACGAAGTGTCGGAAGCACTTCATATGTCGGAAAAGGAGAAACAGATCTTTTACGACTGCGTGCAGAAGCTGGACGGCGAACTCCGGGAAAACATTGACGGGCATAGTCAGGCTATTATTGTATCCAATATTGAGCTGCTGCTGAATTATTGTTCGCGGTTTTACGGCAGGCAATTTATCACCCGGAAGAGCGTGAACAGTTCGGTCGTGGTGCAGGTAGAGAAAATACTAAGCGATTATTTCGGGAAGGGTAAGCTTCAGGAGCAGGGCTTACCTACGGTGAAGAGCCTGGCATACCAGGTAAACCTATCGCCGGGCTATCTGAGCGATCTTTTAAAAAGGGAAACAGGTAAGAACGCACAGGATCATATCCACTATTTTTTAATTGAAGAAGCCAAGACTATATTGATCAGCACCGATAAGCCGGTCGGTGAAATCGCCTACTTACTGGGCTTTGAATATCCCCAGTACTTTAATAAACTTTTCAAACAAAAGACAGGGAAAACACCCCTGGAGTTTCGTAATATGAATTAAGCAGGTGTTTGGGACTTTAAATGAGTTTATATAACTGTTGTTTATGAGGTATTTATCCGCCTGTGCAGGTGTACAGGCCGCTTGGCTTTCTTTTTGTTTTTGCGGCCAATCCATATATAAAAACCTGTAACAGGGAGACCTGCACAGATGAAGCTGACTATAAATGCAAGTATTTTACCTGGCATATTCAAAATAGCACCTGTATGAATATAGTAGTTCATCGAACGTAGTTTGTCACCTGCAACTCTTTCACTGTAATACTGCGTATAAAGGTTAGCACCTGTATTGCGGTCGTAATACAAGCTCGTCCATTTGTAGCCCACACTTTCTGTTTGACTGTAAGCATAAATAGCTTCTTTTGCTGTTTGGGGTATGCTGACGGCATAAAGTTCATTTGGCGAACGCTTTCGCATATCGGCTACTACCATATCCAAAACACCGGGTTTCTTTACTGCCAGTGAGTCTGAATGATAGGTTTTCTCTTCGGGGGTGGCTGATCCGCCGTTAGCAAGCCATTGTAAGCTATGATCAAACCATTTGAATGCCCATACCAATCCTGTAAGTCCGATAATGAGTGCTGCTATCAGAGCGTAAAATCCCAGAATGTTGTGCAGGTCATAGTTTTTGCGTTTCCATTTGGTGGTATCTTTCCAGCGGAAAGCAAATCGTTGTTTGGCTGCTGCCTTGTTTTTTGGCCACCATAATATCAGTCCGCTTATTAAAAGCACAATAAATATCACAGTACTCCAGCCGATGACCTGCTTACCGATGCTTTCCATCAGCAGGTCATAATGTAACATCACCATCAGCCTGAAAAACTCAAATTTGGTATTTTCCACATGCTGAACCCTGCCGTTGTAGGGGTTAACGAAAACAGTGTATTCGGCATCAATGGCATCGAAATAGTTCCAGCCACGAGGATTCTCCTTATAAACATATATGGCGGCGGTGCGGTTGCCGGCTTCGTAAATCCTTACCGCAGTGGCTTTCAGGCCATGCCCCATAGCTTGTTCACCAATGCTGATCATTTGCTGCACAGGCAGGCGGGGCTTATTTTCCTGTTCAATGAAATACCTGTCTTTGTAGATCAGGTCGCGCAAATCATATTCAAATACCAGTATGCAGCCTGTGATGCCTAGTATAAACACCACCAGCCCGGACGCGAGCCCGAGCCAGAGGTGTAGTTTGCCGATAGCACGTTTAAGCGTCATCGGGTAAATAATTAAAATTTCATGGTTAGAGTCGCTAAAAAGTTGCGGGTTGGGTTGGGTGCTCCCCAGAAACCCCAGCTTTTCTGATCTCCTATGTTGTTCATTTTAAATGCAATTCTGAATTTGGTGTCTTCATAGAAAGCGGAAGCATTGAGAATGTGATAAGAGGGCAGCAGGAAAATATTGGAGTCGTCAAAATATGATTTGCCTACGTAATTGCCGCCGGCACCTAAACCAAAGTTTTTAAGTGCCCCTTGTTTAAAGTGATAATTCAGCCAGTAGTTGGCGATATGCTGGGGAGAGTTGTTAGAAATATTATTATCCAGATTCTGTGAGCCCTTAATCCGGTTATCATTGTATCCGTAGCCCAGCAACAGGGTTAAGCCTTCAACCGGATTGGCGGTGAAATCCCACTCGATACCCTTGCTTACCTGTTTCCCATCCTGAAATGCGAAGCCGAGATCATTATACCGGACGGCATTATCGATATCAATATAATAGTAGCTGATAGTACTGTTTACTTTCTTACCGAGCAGTTCGAACTTAGCACCACCCTCGTACTGAACCGCATAAACCGGTTTTATGGTAAAGCGCGAACCGTCTGGCTGTGTAGCCGGAGGGTTGTTCTGATACCCGTTCATGTAATTGGCAAACAATGATATATGATCTTTTACAGGTTGATAGACCAATCCCAGTTTTGGCGACCATGAGCTTTGGGTATAAGGAGAAGCCCATATGCCGGTCGACTTATCATCGATGTATTCATAACGTAAACTCAGCATCAGGAATAAGCGGTCGCGCAGGTTCAATACATCAGAGGCGTATGCACCATAAGTAGTGTTATTGGTATTTCCCCAGTTCATGATCGTGCCCGGTACCAATGCGCTGTCAACCAGTGCCCGGTCAATTTTAGGGTTTTTATCATGGATACTGTATTTCCGGATCACACCGGTGCTGCCGCTCATACCGCGACCATTGTATTGCGTAATATTAGCACCCAACAAAAAGTTATGTTTAATAACCCCCGTATTAAATTTACCGTTAAAGTTTTGCTGTATGTTTATGTAAGTATTGCTTACCGGACCATATTTGGATACATCCAGCGTGACACTATCGGGGGTGACCCAAACCGGATAGTCCTGGTAACTATGATCGACAAACTCGTTCACATATGACACATTAGAAGTGGATGTCCAGTTGTCATTCAGCTGGTATTTGCCTTCTGCAAAAAACTTTGTAGCATTAGTCTTGGCATCCAGATCGTTGTCGAACAGTGATTTTTTATAATCGAGCGGAATATCTGCGTACGAGCGGATCCCTGTTGACGGCAATATGCGTACGTAGGTGGGGCGAACCGAATTGACTGAATAAAGCTCAGCGTCAAGTAATAGCGTAAAGCGGTCATTTACCCTGTAAAGTATGCTTGGCGTAAACAAGGCGCTGTTGTAGAAACCACGCTCGTTGTAGCTATCTTGCCTCTGCAATGCAGTATTTACCCGCAAGAGAAGGCTTCTGTCATTATTAAGGGGGGTATTGATGTCGGCGGTGACGCGGCCCAAACCAAAGCTGCCCATGCTCAGGTCGACGCTTCCCTGAAAATAGTCGAATGGCTGTTTGGTGACAAGGTTAACCACACCTCCGAATGATGATATCCCCGCACCAAATAAAGTACCTGAAGGCCCCTTTAAAAACTCGATGCGTTCCACATTGGCTACATCAGCGCTGGCCCGGCCAGCAGTTGATTGCAGGCCATTGCGTGCATTCACGTCGGTAGCAAAACCCCTTGAAAATGCTGCAATGCCGCCGCTTGGGTAAAGGATCGGTGTTACTCCCGGTGCGTTACTGAATGCGTTGGTAATGGAAACAATGTTTTGCTGCTTGATTATTTCACTATTTACCACATTGTAAGCCTGTGGGTTTTGCAGGTTGTTAAGCGGCATCCGCGCTACCTGGTCGGTGTTCTTATTGGTTACCTTATGATTGTCAACGGTAACCACTACCTCCTGCAATTGCTGGTCACTCTCCACAAGTATAAAGTCGGAGGTTGTTGTTATACCTGCTGTTACGGTAACCTGCCGTTTTTGGGTAGCGAGACCGGTGTAACTGGCGACCAGCTCATACTGACCGGGAACGATATTTTTAATGATGTACTCTCCGTTTGGTTTAACAATTGTGCCTTTGGTGGTACCGCTAAGGGTGATGGTTACGAACTGGGCTGGTTTCCCGTCGGACGTTTTTACGGTTCCGGTGATGATACCGGAGGTCTGGCCGGAAACGAAAATACTGTCGAACAAAAGAAATAAACAGGTTACGGATCTAAAAAGAAATTTCAGGTTAAATGTTTTGCAGATAAATGTGAACCTGCATGAAATAGATTTCATAATATTGTCTTAATGTTTAATGGGTTGAAGGATCTGTTAACATTGGCCCGGTGTGATGTTTGGCGACGAAGCACCGGGTTTCTTGTTTTTATCAGTAATAATGGCGGCAAAATAAATATTTATTTAGATTAAATCCAAACAATATGCGTGATTTACGTGTAGGTATATCTGATGGATAATCAGGATAAGGTTTATTCCGCGTTTCTGCCTAAAAGCTATGGTCAAGTCCAATTGAAATATACCTTGGTAACAGCCGGTACTCTGTGACAGCACGATAGGTATCTGTGATCACTGCATTCCTGAAATAGCGGTTGTTGAATAGGTTTTTGGCCGAGATGTCGAATCTTGTTTTGATCTTTTTCACATCATATGAAAATGAAAAATCAGAAAAATAATACGTTTTGGGTGCTTGGGAAAGGAAGTCGCCAAACCGGTAGGCTTCATTTTTCAGGCTCGCCTGTATATCTGAACTGGCCTTGAAGAAAATATTAAAGTAACTATAGGTGTTCTTTAATCGCGAAGTGCTTTCACTGCGAAAAGATGTAAACTGCAGGTTGGACCCTGTATAGATATTTAGTTTGGATCTCCATACACTTTTGAACGAAAGTCCATAATTATGCGACACCGAGTGTATTTCCCGGTTTCCCACACCTGCGATGGCCGTTTCATAATCAGAGAACTCGGCCCCTGCATCCAGCTTGAAATTTCCGCTCAACGGCGTTACATAATAGTTGAACTGTGCATTATAGAACTGAGTTTTTTTATCTTTCAGCAGCACCAGTTCTGTCAGATTGTAGTTTGGGCTTACAATACTCTGGTTACTGATATAATCAAACATAGTTCGGTAGCCAAGTGATAAACTGGCAAAAAACTTATCCAGCATATTACCATGAGAGTAGGTCAGGGTGCCTTCCGAGGAGCTCAATGTGGCCATATTGTCCAAACCCTTTACAAAGTTGCGGAGACCGGTATTAAAATAGTTGGGAACCACTTCCATCAGTTGTGTATTCATTTGGTTGAAGGAAAGCTGCGCCTCTAACTTCCCCTTGGGGTATACTATCCATTTTGTAGACAGGCCCGGAGAAATCAGCCAGTTATCCCTTCGTTGCGTAGGGCCGGAAGTGCGTAAGCCACTGTGAACAAATCCCGCATTCAGGAGCGGTGTCCATTCCCATTTACTGCGCTTCACTGTGTATTTGGCCATCATCCTGGTGTAATTGGTGATGAGGCTGAGCTGGTTTGAAAATCCTTCGGGCCGGATCCCGGTGCCATCATCTGCCAGCAGCACAAAATCAGTCATCAGTTCCTGGTCCTTGTATTCATTTGTGAATGCCAGCTCCATAAAATCGCCGCCTTTCTGCTTCCTCACATAGTGTGATGTAACGCCTATGTACTGCAGATTATTTTCAGCATGCTGGTTTACATTGGAAATTCCCCCGGTCTGGAACAGGTCTTCGTAATAATAGTCATCTATACTATAATCAAGCGGCGATTTCTGCATGATCCAGCGTGCAGAGCTCACTATGGCTTCTCTTGGAGAGAGTTTAAGGGTGTGCGTCAGACTGTGATTGGTGAGATAGCCCTGTGTTTTGGTTAGTTCGGCAGTACCTGATCCGTTGAAGAACAGGTCTCCTGTATCATGCCTGCCAAGCGAACCCAGGTTCCCGGTGTAGGTGAAGGTGGATCTGGCATTGATATCATACTGCAACTCAAGCCTGGAAAAGTAATTATCTATTTTCTTATGGAATTCATAAAGTTCGGTATTGGTAAACTGTATATCCTGGATGTTATATTCCTGGACCGTGTTCCGGTAGAACGATTTTTTTGTCGGGTTGACGAATCCCAGCCATTTTATTTTTAAGTTTTTAGACGGATTATGGATGGTATTGATGGATAACAGCCGGTCGCGGTTGAAATTAGTTCTTTTATAATCAAACCCAGGCAACTGGGGAGTATAGTCGATCAGTGTCGGCGTCATTACCCCTATGCCGATCTGCCCGGGTTCATCGGCTTGCCCGGAATAGAGCAAGTTGTTGATACTGCTCACCGCGTCCACGCCATTATTATTGGCAGTGCCCAGCAGGTAATATTTACTCCTTTTTCCGAAATTCATCAGGTTGATGCTGCCGTGGTAAAACAGCGGTTCGGTTACTGATCCGGAGGCGGAGAGCGACCCCAGCCACTGGCTTTTACTGTCTTCTTTAAGTTGCAGGTTTAAAGCCACCTTATCCGAATTTTCGATTCCCTTCAGATGCTTATTGTTTGAATACCGCTGCAGGACCTGGACTTTATCCAAAGGCCGTACAGACATGTTCTGTGTGAGCAGCCGGTAACCTTTTTCGAAAAAGTCATCTCCTTCAACCATTACTTTCTCTACCTCTTTCTCTCCGATTTTGATGCTGCCATCGGTGCCCACGTTTAATCCGGGGATCTTTTTGAGAAGATCTTCCACGGTGCGCTCGTCGCCCCGCAGAAATGATTTAACATCCAGTTCAATAGTATCTTTCCGAAGCCTGTAAGGGCGCCTCGCGTTGATCACCACCTCCTGAAGCTGCTCCACGCCGCCTGGTATAAGTTGTGCGTTTACCACGGTGTCTTTCTGTGCTATTACGATTTCTTTAACAAGCGGATCATAACCCAGTGCGCGAAAATGCAGGGTCAGGTTCCCGCTTTGGTCTGTACGCAGCTGGTATTTCCCTTCCTGGCTTGTAAATGTGTACCCGAGGAAACCGGAGGCACCGGGTTTGCGCAGATCTACCCGCACCCCTCCGGCAGGCTTGCCGCCGGAAGTAACTTCGCCACTGATTAATACCTGAGCATGTGCGGGAAAAATAATCAGCCACAGGCTGAAAAGTAACAGCCAGAACGGCGCCGGAGCATTGTTCATTTTCCCTTTCCTGCTTCCCATTCATATACCTGTTCTACCGCACCCCGCACTTTATGCCTTTCGACGGTTACTCCATCGATTACCGGCATTTTACTTTGCATGATGCGCATCTGCTGCTCTGTCTGAGCTTCATCTTTCCTGACATATTCTTCTAATGATAATTTTGGCAGGGAGTATATGTATTTTTCGTTTACGGGAATGTTACCATTATAGGGATAAGTTAACTCCTGCAGCAGCCAATAGTTCGGGTTCGCACTTTCGTTATACAACATCACGATCAGGCCGGGCAGGCCTCCGAATTTGTAAGGTCCGGCAGGTACCGGAATTTCATCGGTATAATAAGCAATTAAGGTGGTTCCGCGATATTCAGCTGTCGCCTTACGGCAGACGAACTTGCCGATGCTGTCCTTTTCACTGTAATTCGTGTTCCACACCAGGCCGGGAAATTGGTCAGTCACCAGATAATTATTCCCCTTCAGAGAGCGCGTTTCAACCAGGCTTTTTTTATCATTTTTTTGTATGACAATATTCCGGTAGTTTTTGCCATTATCCATTACCATTGTAAAGTTTGAAGATATTTCGTCATTTGCCTGGCTCTCTTTTCCCGCATCGGCTTTTACAGGAACAGAATCACGGACGGCAATCCTGGTTCCATTTTCGAAATAGACATGTTCCCTGAATGTTGCAGCAGACGAAGGAATGTAGTCATACACTGCATGTAATTTCTGTGCCCGGGCATTCCAGGCAGAGCAGAGTAATAAACAAAATAGTAGTTGCTTGTTCATCATATTCACAGGTGTCAAAGTGAACCGGATGGTTCACTTTGATAATCTTCATTTTTTGAATTAATGAGGGTTTCCGTAATAGTCCTGGTATCTTTTGATAGTC
This sequence comes from Pararcticibacter amylolyticus, assembly GCF_003130405.1. Lineage (GTDB taxonomy): Bacteria > Bacteroidota > Bacteroidia > Sphingobacteriales > Sphingobacteriaceae > Arcticibacter > Arcticibacter amylolyticus. The sequence goes on along the minus strand of NZ_QEAS01000016.1, from coordinate 90,037 downwards.
GCTCTAAAGAAATCACTGCAGGTTTCGTAGAACATATCGTTTTCTCCGTAACAGTTCCAGTACAAAACGTGCGTATCAACAACCTGGCCTGAGGAGTTTACGAGGTTCATCGTCAACTTGCAGCGTGTCACCTTTTTACTTTGTGCGTCTTTTTCAACCTCTTCGGTCACTCTAAGATTGTACTGGCCGGCTGCAACATTTTTTACTGTTGTCGTTTCAGAAGCTTTGTTTTCGATTACTTTTGCTCCGGGGTTTGCAAGGGCGGCAGATGACATAATTGCAACTGCTACCACACTCATGAATAACTTTTTCATTTACTTTTAAATTTTTGTTAAACCATTACATACGCTTGCCGCATGCGTTAATTGAAATACAAACTAAATACCCGTGGCAGGTAAGCAGGTAAAGCATTTATGATTCGCCGATCCGTCATTTACAATTCGTGGGGCACTGGTCAGAAAGAAGTGTGTTTAAACAAGCAACAGGGTAAATTATGACTGAAAAAGCAGACAGGAGCGACTATTGGAGGCTACACCGCTCCCTGTCGCTTTGTAAAAAGGCTAAGCGAATCGTAATGAACAGGGGGAAGAAACCAGGAATTATATTTTTTTTGCGCAGTTAAAAGCATCTGATAAATGATCACCATTGCCATTATAGAAGACGAACCAGCGGTACGGAAAGAAATCAGCTATCTCATAGAACAGGAGGCGGACACTATTCTTTCCGGGTGGGCGGACAGTGTACGTGCAGCTCAAAAGTTGATAGAAGAGAAACGCCCTGAAGTGATCCTGCTGGATATACAACTTCGGGACGGAACAGCGTTCGACCTGTTAAAAAAGCTCGACCCCATCCCGCAGAATATCATCTTTATAACGGCGTACAATCATTTTGCAATACAGGCAATTAAATATGGGGCACTGGACTATCTGCTGAAGCCTATTGACCAGACCGAACTGACGGAAGCGCTTGAGCGTTTCCGTCGCAGGCGTGAGAACAATCCGCAATGGATGCAGCAATTATCGCTGACGCAGGAATCAATCGAAGCCGGCGAGCTGCCCGAAAATATTGTACTGAACTCCCTTAATAATATGCGGATTGTCCCCGTAAAGGATATTATATATTGTAAAGGAGATGGCCCTTACACTTTTTTCTTCCTCAATAACGGTACAAAGGAACTCATCTCCAAACCCCTGAAATATTATGAAGACTTATTGCCTGCACCTTATTTCCTGCGTACTCACCAGTCTTACCTGGTGAACAGGCAGTATGTAACAGGCGTGAACCGTTCTGAATACATCGTACTTACAAATAGTGAAGAGATCCCTATTTCCATCCGCCGGAAAAGCAGCATATTAGCCCAACTTTTATCAGAGAAATGAAACAAGCATTCCGAATTATTCTCTTCCTGTGTGCCTTTTCGGCGTTTTTTGCATGTAAACAGGAACGCCATGTCTCTGGCGGAGGACCGGATACTCTTGCCAGACAGATAGAAGCTCTGGTGAGCATGAAGGCAGGGCCTTCGAATTTTGATTCGCTGCTGAGGGCCGGAAAGCGGTTTGATAAAAACCCCTACGTGAAAAGGGACACCGTACTTGCTACGAAGGTCAAATATCATCTGGCGCGCATATACGGGATGCAGGGACTGGATTCTGCCGGTATTTTTGTGGGGCAGGCACTTGAACTGATAGAGCCGACAGCCGGTAACCTTAAGATGAAGGCTCTTGTGTACAATGGAATAGGTAACATCCGTAATCTGGAAGCGAAGGAGAAAGAAGCTGCTTATTATTATAACAAAGCGGCGGCTATTGTAATGTCTGATTCTACTGTCGGATTGTCTGCCGAGGCAAGATCAGCCATTCTACTGTCGGCAGCACAGAGCAACCTGGACGCCTTTCAATATGATCTTGCTGAAAAAATGAACCGTGCCACGTTGCCGCTGTCTGATTCTGTTCCGGAAGGACATATTGTGAAGCAGCGTGTGTTGGTGCAGCTGATTCAAACGCTGAATAAAAGGCATAAACCTGCTAACAGTTATCTGCCTTATCTACGGAAGCTGGAAGCGCTCCATGCCAGGAACCCCGAAGCTTACAACGCAAGCTACCTGTATGAAACCAAGATATTGTATTTTGAATCAGCAGGAAAGAAGGATTCTTTGCTGCATTACCAGTTGTTAAAGCTGCAGGCGGATGAACAGCTTTATAATAGCAAAGAAACTTCCATTTTCATTAACAACCTGTTTGTTGACTATTGTAACGTTGCGCTGATTTACACCGGCCTTCGGCTGGCTGCACCAGCAGCGAAGCATGTCGCCGAAGCAAACAGGCTTCAGAAGAAGCACCCGGGAGCGATATTTGCTGATAACGAGGTGATTTTTTACAAAACCCTTGCTGCACTCTATCAGTTACAGGGAAAGAATGGCGAAGCGATCAATGCACTGAAACGCGTTGCTGATCTTCAGGAAGATATTTACCAAACCCAAAATGCGCAGGCAATTGCCGAGATGAACGCCCTGTATCAGCTGCAGGCAAAAGACAGGTCTATCCGTGCATTGAACGAAAATATTCAGATCAATAAGCTGCAGTTGCAGCAGAACCGTTTATGGCTTGTTGTGTCAATACTAGGTGTTGTATTGCTGGGCATGACATTGCTGTTCCTGTTTCATAGTTTTCGTCAGCGGCGCCTAGGGCAGGAAAAGGAAAAATTGCTGTTACAGCAGAAGTTATTGCGGACCCAGATGGAGCCCCATTTCATCTTCAATACGCTCGCCGCGGTACAGAGTTTTGTCCGGCTCGACAAGAAGGACGCTGCGATCAAATATCTGAACCGTTTCAGCCGCCTGTTGCGGAGCAGCCTGGAGCTTAGTCGTGAAGACCTCGTTCCGCTCACTGAAGAGATTGAGACGCTCGACAATTACCTGAGCCTGCAGCAGATGCGCTGTGAGGATGCTTTTACGTACCAGATTGTGCAACCAGAAGAACAGGACCTGAGTGCCGTCATGTTACCGCCGATGCTGATACAGCCCTACGTAGAGAATGCTATTCTCCACGGGATTGATCTCCATACGGGTGAAGGCAATATTGAGATCCGGTTACAAATAGAAGGGGATATTCTGAATGTCTCTATAGCAGACAGCGGTAAAACGGAAACGGAGGATAGCAGGTCTTCTCACCGCTCATTGTCGGGAATCATCAGCCGTGAGCGGATGCAGTTACTGGGACGAAAAGCGGGCATACAGGTAGCAGGGGATGCAAAGGGCGGAGGTACTGTTGTGAATCTGAAAATTCCTGTGGTATTCGGGTGAAGATGTTTATAAATGAATCCGTTATCTGCTTTTTAAAGGTTTATTTGGAATAAATCTAAATATGAATATCTTTGCCCTCATGTCAGAAAAGGGAAATTTCGTTCGGGATGTGAAGACCACGGTACTTCAGATCAACGAAGTTTCTTTTGAGGAGGCTTATACAGCATTGTCGGGAAAGATATACAGGATGTGTTACTTTTATCTTAAAGATTCAGAGGATGCTAAAGAAGTTGTGCATGACATCTTCCGGTCGATCTGGGAAAGAAGGGAAACGCTGGAAATAAGGACCTCACTTGAGGCGTACCTGATAAAAGCTGCTAAACTCAAGATACTTCAGAATATAAGAAACAGGATCAGTCAGGAACAGCATCTGGAATATGTGATGAAGGATTTCTGTGACTCCCGGAATGTTACTGAGCAGGATGTAATGCATAGCCTTCTTAACCGCAATGTAAAGCAGCTGATCGATCAGCTATCCTGCCAATGTAAACGGGTCTTCAAGCTGAGCAGGGAGAAGGGAATGAGTAATAAAGAGATCGCCTCAACTTTAATGATCTCGGAAAAAGCGGTGGAGTATCATATGAGCAATGCCTTGTCCTTCCTCCGGAAAAACTTATCGGAATACAACATAAAATAAAAAAAGTTCCTGGGGTTACAGCCAGCTTCGGGAACTATACACAAAAAGGCTTACTATTTAATGGCTGTGACTCCCGAAAAATTAGAGCGATATATTGCCGGAAACTGTTCTTCTGAAGAAAAGCGGGAGGTAGAACAATGGATTCTGGATGGAACAGCTGACTTGAATCTGCCTGTATCCGAAGAAGAGGAAGCGCTTTCTGAGGTCTGGCAGCGCTTAAGCGATGAATCCGGACAGCATAAAAGGACGAGACCGGGGATATCTCCGGCAATATGGAAGATCGCCGCCGTCCTTTGTATCGCCCTCACTGTAACGATCTGGACCATGAGTAAGCAGGGGACATCCGTGGCTGCACCCCGTTCTCTTGTCACAAAAAAAGGCGAGCGTAAACAGTTAACCTTACCGGACGGAACAGAAGTTTTTCTGAACTCTGAGAGTACGCTGAAATACCCGGAAGGATTTGGAACATCTTCACGTGAAACAGAATTAACCGGCGAGGCTTTTTTTAAAATTGCACCCGATGCCACTAAGCCATTTGTTATTCATACCGCAAAAAGCGTGACCCGTGTACTTGGAACGCAGTTCAATCTTAAGTGTTATCCTGGCGATGCAACGAGCATATCAGTGGCTGAAGGAAGGGTTTCATTCTCGGCAAAAGGCAGTTTTTCAGGTGCTGTAGTCCTCAGCGGGGGAGAATCAGCGGATTTAAGAGAAGGGCAAAGTCCTGTCAGACACAACATGCTGCCTTCTCAGGAGATGGCCTGGATGGAAAACAAGCTGATCATCGACAATGAGGAACTTTCGCACATTGCCTCCCGTCTGGAGAGATGGTATGGCATAGAGGTGCACATCCATTCACCTTTAATTGCAGGCATCCGCTGTTCAGGCACCTTTATAAATCAACCTGCAGAGAAGGTGATTAAAACTCTCTGCTACAGTACAGGTCTTCAGTATAAATTAAGTAATCATGTTTTTCTAATCTATTGATTTATGTTACACTATCAGGAGGACCCTTAAAACGATAAGTATTACAGTAATAAAAAACCCGATGCCTGGTCGCCAAACTTCACATCGGGTAAATGTTAAAAAATCATCAGTTCTTTAATCATTTTAACAAAAATATGAATTCTCCGTTATTGCACGGTTTTAAACTTCTGCATTTCTGCAATCACACACGTTGCTCCCGTTTTATCAGCTCATGCTTGTTATATCCCCTTTGTCTTGTTTGGTTTCTTCTTTCCTCTTATTCTATTGCACATGCGCAAAACGACAACGGCATTCTCAACAGAAAGATCTCTGTAGAATTGAATGATGTCACTATCGGGAACGCCTTAACACTGATTGGCCAGAAGGCAGGATGTACTTTCGTTTACAGTAATTCACTGTTAAAGTCCGAGCGCCGGATCAGTGCAAGCTATTCGTCCGAGTCTCTTGCCCGGATCCTGAAGGAACTTCTTGGTGATGCCGCAAACGGTATCATGGCAGAAGGAAGTCAGATAACAATCAGAACTCCCGGGACCGGAACAGTAGCTGGAACCGTAAGTACCAGTGACGGTAAACCAGCCGGATATGTTACCGTCAGTATAAGGGGAATCAAGAGCGTTCAGGTCAATCCGGCAGGGGAGTTTGTCATCAAGAATGTACCATCCGGAACGCATAACCTTACTGCAAGCTTTATTGGTCTTGAAACTCAGCGGAAGGAAGTTGTAGTAAGAACCGATGCCACCACTTCGGTAAGTTTTGTACTCAGGGAGAGCCGCCAGCAATTGCAGGAAGTGATCATTACAAGTAAGACCGGAAAAGGGTACGTGGAAGATCAGCCCTCTTCAAGCCTTCGCCTGGCCACACCGGTTATGCTGACCCCCCAGAATATTACGGTCATTACCAGCAGCATTATACAGGATCAGCAGTTGTTAACTACTTCAGATATAGCGAAGAACATCAGTGGCGTAACCAATACTATACCTTACGCCAGCGCATCAACAGGTTTCAGTATCCGGGGCACCCAGTCGTCTAACAACCGCCTTCGGAACGGCATGCCTGTTTCTACCCTGATGGGATATGGAATCGCTCAGGAGGATATGAGTTATGTCGAAAGCGTGGAGTTCATAAAAGGGCCTGCTGGTTTTATGCTGGCACAAGGTGAGCCGGGCGGGATGTACAATGTCGTCACTAAAAAGCCACTGAATAATTACCACGCCAGCGCAGGCTTCACCCTGGGCAGCTATAATCTCTACCGGAGCACGGTTGATATAGGAGGCCCATTGAGCAAAAAATTGTATTACCGCCTGAATGTGATGGGGCAAAATGCCGGAACACATATCGACTACGGGAAGAATAACCGGCTTAGCATAGCGCCGGTGATCCGTTACGATCTGGATGACCGGACCTCTCTGACTGCAGAGTTTAATCTTGATATGGTGGGATTGCTTGGGACCAACAACATTGTGCCGACCCGTAATCAGCAACCCCTAAAGAGAAGTTTCTCCGTAGCCGATCCTGCACTCGGTGTAACCAAACTGCGTAATAATTACGGTTATCTCAACCTGCGGCACAGGCTGAACGATAACTGGCAGGTCACAGCCCAGACAGGCATGATCGTCAGCAAGTGGAAGGGGCAGGATCTGTATGCGCTAAACAGCCTGGTTGATGCCGCCGGGATGCTGCCGAGGCGTTTAAGATATATTGATTTCAATGATAACCTTATTACGGGACAGGTATTTTTGAATGGAAAGGGCCTTACAGGAGCAATAGAACATACCATTCTTGCCGGTATAGACGGCGGCTCCCTGAATACCAAGGGAAAGCATGCGGATGTCAACAACATCCTTCCCATTAATGTGGACCAACCGGCCTATGGTTTGTCCAGGGGCATCGACACTCTGATCAATGAATCTTCCTTACATTACGGTTATGCCAATCTTCCCGCTACTGCAGGAGTTCCTTCCCGGACTAGCTGGCAGGCAGTAATGCTTCAGGACGATATAAAGCTGCTGCCCTGGCTTCAGCTGACAATTGGAGGGCGCTATACTTATTATAGTAATGGTTCCGACGCCTCTCCGAAAAAAGACAAGGTGTTTACCCCGAGAGCCGGGCTTGTCATCAGTCCGCTGGAAAATACATCAGTATATGCTCTTTATGACCAGTCTTTTTTACAGCAGGGAGGAAGAGCTTTTTCCGGAGAAGAGTTTAAACCCCTGACAGGCGATAATATTGAATTCGGTGTGAAACGTGAATGGTTGGGCAGGGCGCTCTTTACTCAGATCTCCGTGTTCAGAATTACCAAAAACAACCTGCTCACTAACGACCCGGACAATATAGGGTACAGTGTTCAAACCGGTCAGGTGCGCAGCACGGGCTTTGAAACAGATATATTAGGCAGGCTTTCTGCGAATTTTAGTGTGGTCGCGAATTATTCTTATATCAATGCAAAGGTTACAAAGGATAATAATGCCGATCTGATCGGTACCCGTCAGGTAAACCCCGTGCACACTTTCAATGTCTGGCTTCGGTACAAAGTTGAATCGGGGCTGCTCCAGGGTGTTGGAGCAGCTCTGGGCACTTCTTATTATGCCGACCGCTACATCACTACCGTCAAGAAACAGACTTCTGATCCCCAAAGGAAGCTGCCAGACTTTAAAAGTACCGATGCAGCAATTTACTACAGCAAGGGAAGTTTTTCGACTGCCCTGAATGTGGACAATATCGGGAATACGTATAATTATAGTGCAAATAATTTCAATGGAAACCGCGGCGCTGAAGGCGAATTTTATATAAAATCGCTTCCGGGCCGGAATTACCGGCTTTCGGTAGCGGTTAAATTCTGAAAACCGGGTTAGATACCGGTATTCAGCCGTTCTTCTTATAGGCAATAGTTTTTGACTATTGCCTATAAGAAGAATTGATTAGGTTGTACCATTTCCTTCTCCTAATTTTATGTTCATAATCCGGTGGATGCCGGTGCTGAATTAAAACTCACAGAAATGGATCACAACTCAAACGACATCAGCAAGTGCCCGTTTCATAACGGAAGTATGAAACAAAATGTAGCGGGTGGAGGTACCCGCAACCGTGACTGGTGGCCTGACCAGCTAAAGCTGAACATCCTGCGTCAGCATTCATCTTTGTCTAATCCGATGGATAAAGATTTTAACTATGCGGAAGAATTTAATTCGCTCGACCTGGAGGCAGTAAAACAAGATCTGCATGCTTTAATGACTGACTCCCAGGAATGGTGGCCGGCAGATTTTGGCCATTACGGAGGTTTGTTTATCCGGATGGCGTGGCACAGTGCGGGCACTTACCGCGTGACTGATGGAAGGGGAGGAGGAGGTGCCGGTTTGCAGCGCTTTGCTCCGCTTAACAGCTGGCCTGATAATGTGAGCCTTGATAAAGCCCGTCGTTTGCTCTGGCCAATTAAACAGAAATATGGCCGTAAAATTTCCTGGGCCGATTTAATTATTCTTACCGGTAATGTTGCTCTGGAATCAATGGGTTTTAAGACCCTCGGTTTTGCAGGTGGCCGTGAAGATGCCTGGGAAGCAGACGAATCTGTGTACTGGGGGTCCGAGAGAACCTGGCTGGGAGGTGATGTCCGCTATGCGGGTGGTTCGGAAGGGGTGGTGGAAGACCGGGGTGTACTGGTATCGGACGACGATGCAGACGGTAAAATTCATGCGCGCAACCTTGAAAAGCCGCTTGCTGCGGTGCAAATGGGGTTGATCTATGTCAACCCGGAAGGTCCTGACGGCAATCCTGATCCGGTGATGGCAGCTAAAGATATCCGTGATACCTTTGGCCGTATGGCCATGAATGACGAAGAAACCGTAGCCCTGATAGCCGGCGGACATAGTTTTGGCAAAACACACGGCGCTGCCTCTGCTGATCATGTTAGTGAAGAACCGGAAGCTGCTGGTATAGAGCAGCAGGGCTTTGGATGGAGCAACAGTTTCCGCTCAGGGAAGGGCCCTGATACGATCACCAGCGGACTCGAGGTGACATGGACGACCACTCCAACGCAATGGAGCAATAACTTCTTTGAAAACCTGTTCGGTTTTGAGTGGGAATTAACCAAAAGTCCGGGCGGCGCCCACCAGTGGGTGGCAAAAAATGCGGACGAGATTATTCCAGATGCTTATGATAGCGAGAAAAAGCACCGCCCGACTATGCTGACTACCGACCTTGCATTAAGGTTCGATCCTGAATATGAAAAAATATCCAGGCGCTTTCTGGAAGATCACCAGGCTTTTTCAGATGCATTTGCCCGTGCGTGGTTTAAGTTAACGCACCGGGATATGGGACCGCGCGCCCGTTATCTTGGCCCGGAAGTGCCGCAGGAAGAGTTTCTGTGGCAGGATAATATTCCGCCGGTTGATCATGCACTGGTGGATGAAAACGATGTCATTGACCTTAAAGGGAAGATACTTGCATCAGGCCTGAGCATTTCAGAACTGGTAGCTACAGCATGGGCGTCAGCCTCTACTTTTCGCGGATCGGATAAGCGCGGCGGCGCCAATGGTGCACGTATTCGCCTGGCACCGCAACGATACTGGAATGTCAACAACCCGCCACAGTTACAGCAGGTGCTGAACGTACTAGGAGGCATCCAGGCTGAATTTAACGGTGCTCAAACCGATGGTAAGAAGATTTCGCTGGCCGATCTGATCGTGCTGGCGGGTAATGCCGGTATTGAAAAGGCTGCGGCAGATGCCGGTCAGGCGATTGTGGTTCCCTTTAAATCCGGACGGATGGACGCCTCGCAGGAGCAAACCGACGTGGAATCGTCAGGGTACCTGGAACCGTTAGCCGATGGGTTCAGGAGCTATCGTAAGCCGGGAATTAAGGTGTCGACGGAGGAGCTGCTCGTTGATAAAGCACATCTGCTTACCCTTACAGCGCCGGAACTAACCGTACTGATGGGCGGACTGAAAGTTCTGAACATCAATTTTGACGGGTCAAAACATGGTGTGTTTACTGTTCGTCGAGGGCAGCTTACCAACGATTTCTTTGTAAATCTCCTGGATATGGGTACTGCCTGGCAGGCGGCATCTCAGGATCGTGAAGTTTACCTTGGCACAGACCGTAAAACCGGCGATGTAAAATGGAGTGCTACACGTGCCGACCTGGTATTCGGCTCCCATGCCGAACTGCGTGCCATTGCAGAGGTTTATGCCAGTACAGACGGGAAGAGCAAATTTTTGAGTGACTTTGTAAAGGCCTGGACTAAAGTCATGAATTTGGACAGATTTGACTCATATTGAATTATAACCCCTTAATAAAACCTCTTAAACTAATAGCGGGAGTTCGTCCCGCTATTAGTTTAAGAGGTTTTAAGCTTCTGAATAAGCCTCTCCGGATTTTTTAAAACTTGCTTTAAGCCCGGTAAGATCTTTGTCAATTATCTTTGTCAGGTCGGAAAAGGTCAGTATCCTGAGTTTTGCTGCAGTTTATCCGATTTATCAATTTCACTCTGCTGCAGCGGATATAAATAGTTTCTGTCTGTGAAAACTCTGTCTTCTATTGTAAAAGGCGTATAGGTAAGCGTGCTGCCTGCTTTTACGATCTTCATGCCGTGTACCGGAGAATTAAAATAGATTTCGCCTTGTTTCCATCTGCGGACATCGAAAAAGCGTTGTTCTTCGAAGCACAGCTCTACCCGGCGTTCATTTTTAATTCGTTCGCGCATGTCTGCCTGGCCTAAGCCGTTTGGCAAACCCGGCATCCCCGCGCGGGTACGCACAGCATTTACTGCGTTATAGACCTCAACAGACGGACCTGAGGCTTCGTTCAGGGCCTCCGCATAGATGAGAAGAATTTCGGCATATCTGAAAAGTACCCATGGGCGGCGTACTGACGTGTTGCTTGTGACATTGTAAGTAGCATTACTGCTGATAAACTTGCGCAGGTAATAACCGGATTTAGTGCTGTTGACGTTTGCCGGATCATTGTCGAGACCGCCTTCAAAGGTTTCGACATTCCGGGATAAACTTCCTGTTTTAAAGTTTGAACCATTATACACAATGAATAAACTCAGACGCGGATCACGGTTCTTATATGGGTCCTGAGGATTATAGCCCGATGCGGCATCGGTTATAGCCTTTCCGTTGCTCATTTCAAAGGCATCCACCAGCTCCTGCGTGGGATTGGTACGGCCAAGGCCACCGGTAAAACTGATAGGAGCGTTGTTGGACTCAATGCTGTTGGTGCTGCCTGCTGGGGTAGCAAAGATCACTTCCTTGTTGTAAGCTGTAGCCGTATTCGTATAGTTCCACAGGTTCGGGTAATCAGCAGCATTAAGTAATCCATGCACATTCAGGTCTATCAAAGCTTTCGCTGCTGCTGCTGCGTTTTGCCATCTCGTTAAATCGTTATTAGGATTATACTGGGGGCTGGCGTAGATCAGCAGTGTTTTCGCCTTAAGCGCCAGGCCGGCAGCCTTTGTAGCCCTTCCGTAATTAGCGGCATCCCATTCTTTAGTGGTTTTTGCCGCAATCTGGTTAATGGCTGAATCGCAGTCTGCGGTGATGCTTTTTACCACCTCATCCACGGAGTTACGCGGCAGATTGAGATCCTCTCCAACTGAAAAGGAGCGTGTAGCCAGCACAATTTGCCCGTAGCGTTTAAACAATTCATAATGAAACAGCGCTCTCAGGAAGAAAGCCTCGCCGCGCAGGCCGGGACGGTCTGTTGCCGGGAAAATAACCGCAGTGGGCGATTTCTCGAGGAAAATATTGACCACCCTTAAGCCTGTATACATATTAGTGTACTGCTCGTCAAACGTTTTGAGCGGTCCCCATGTGCCGTTATTGAAGTAATTGATATTGCTGTTAAGATTCGAGTTGACGGCTTCATCCGAACCGCTGGCCATTAATGCCCCGTTGCCGTCGACATTGTATCTGCCTAAAAGGGAATTATACCCATTGTTCAGAAATTCCCTCACCCTGCGGTCGGTTACCCAGATCGCATCTTCTGAGATGGGGCCTTCGGAGTACTTCGGCTCGAAGAAATCTTTACAGCCGGCAAGCAAGGTGGAGAACAGCACCATGCTATATATTAGAGGTAGTACCTTTTTCATTGCTTTTGGTTTTAAACTGATGGATTAAAATCTGACGTTCAGCCCTAACGTGTAAGTTTTCATATATGGATAGTTGGATGCCATCCCCGCGGTGGGGATTTCCGGGTCTATATTGAAGCCTTTCAGCGGAGATATCGTCAACAGGTTAAAGCCGCCTGCAAATAGCCTGGCTTTCTTCACGTGAAACCTGTTAAGAAGAGTCTGAGGAAGCGAAAAGCCAAGTTCAAGAGTCCGCAGCTTCAGAAAGTCACCCGAACGCAGCCAGAAGTCTGAATTGGAATTGTTATTTCCGTTGTTACTCACTGCAATACGGGGAAAACGTGCTGTAGAAGCAGTTTCAGGTGTCCAACTCTCGAAGGATAGCTGGTTAAGCCCGCCGGGACCCGCATATACCACTTGTCTTATATCAATTGTCCGTCCGTGAATACCCTGAAACTGTGCACTAATGTCAAAGAAACTGTATGTGAGATTAAAGCCGAAGCCGTAGTAAATTTTCGGAATATCGGTATAGTTTGTGGCCACTGCATCCCTGTTGTCAATAACATTATCCCCATTAACATCTTTGTACTTAATATCACCGGGCACTACTAAACCTGCCAGCAATTGCTTCGGACTTGCGTCGATTTCTGCCTGATCCCGGAAGATACCGTCGGAGAGGTAGAAACGTTTGGTGCCCGATAAACTTACATTGCCGATATTGTTCCCTACGGGCGACTGGTAAGACAGGGCTCCGCTGGGCAGCGGCTGCTTTAAGAGTTTATTGGAAGCATACGTGAAGTTCCCGTTAACAGAAATGCTTAGCTTGTTATTAATGGCCTTCCTGTAACCCGTGCTAAGATCAAAGCCATGGCTTTTTACTTCACCTGCATTAACGGAGCTGACGCTCACCCCCAGGATGCCTGGTAAATTGGCGCTGCTCAGAATATCGTTACGGTCTTCGCTGAAGTAATCTGCGGATAAAGTAAGTGCATTTTTTAAAAATCCGAAATCGGCACCGATGTTCAGGCGGTCTATCTTTTCCCAGGTTGTCTCCGGGTTGCCCGCCGGGTTTACAGCATAGGCTGTAGTGGTACCAGAGAAGGATGAGCCCAGGATAGGTCCGGCTCCCCGGGTAAACAGGGTTCTGTAAGGAAGTCTTACAAGGTTGCCGTTTGAGTCATAGGTTGGCCCGATATTGCCAGTCCGTCCATAAGATGCCCTTACTTTTAAGTAGTCTATGAAATTGACGTCTTTGAAAAAGTCCTCATCAGAAGTTACCCAACCAGCTGAAACTGCCGGGAAAAAGCCGAACCTGCTGCCAGGCGCATAATCTTCCGAGCCGGAATAACTGCCGGTAAAACCGAGAAAGTACCCGTTCTTAAAATCATAGTTCATCCGGCCTGACAGCATTTGTCCCCTGTAATCAATGCGATCGACGGCGGCGCTTACAGACTGTTGTGCTCGGACAGAGCTTGTAACATGATGATCGCCGAAAGTGCGTTCGTAGTCCAAGCCCAGCCACACTTCGCTGTTTTTAGTACTAGTATTGAAAGAAGAGGCCTGATAGCTCAAAACAGCCGGGGTACGGTATGTTTGCGACGGACTTACCATATTATTTACGACAGCATAGTTCTGGGAAAACCCATGCGAGTAGTCGCCGTAGGCATCATAGGAAAAGAAAATATTGGCCGATAGTCCACGGGTAACTAAATCGAGTTTCTGTTTTGCCGAAATTGCCGCGGTCAGGTAATTCGTGGTCACTTTATCCACCCCTGCCTGTTGTAACTGGCCCAGCGGATTAGTCTGGTAATTAGAGGTACCGCCCAGAGAGCCGTCTGCATTTACTATCGGGAATGCATTCGGAGGTAAAGTAAAAAGAGTATTTAATACTGATTCCGTTCCATCACCCGCGTCGTTCCTGATGATACTCCTCAAGCTCGACAACAGCGTCACACTGAGTGTTTTTGTGACATCGTAGTCGAGGTTAATCCTGAAGTTGAAACGC
>NZ_QEAS01000016.1:30338-76002 GCF_003130405.1 Pararcticibacter amylolyticus | reverse complement strand
TCTTTAAATAGTCCGTCCTGGTTCACAAAACCTATCGTCGTATAATAGCGGATTCTTTCACCCCCTCCTCCAAGTGCCAGAGCGTAACGCTGGCCCGGTGCGCTGTTTCTTAAAAAGCGGCCTGTGTAATTGTTATCAGGGTAGAGATACGGATCGGTATGATCGCGATAAGCATCTAAAGCTGCTTGAGCATAGGCAGGCGACTGGCCGGCATTGCTCAGGCCCTGGTTATATAACGAAGCGAAATCATACGAATTTAAGGGCTTTATGACATTGTAAGCCTGCTGGAAACCCGCCTGAGCGGTGAAATCAATATAATTCTGATTCGCTTTTCCATGCCGGGTGGTTACCAGTATTGCACCGTTTCCAGCGTTTAATCCATACCAGTTAAGTGCTGCTGCGTCTTTTAAGACCGTGACACTTTCTATTTCGTTCGGATCTATGTTTGATAAATCGCGTTCTACGCCGTCTATCAGAACGACAGGGGAGGATCCCTGTGCGTAGGAAGACTTTCCCCGTACCTGCAATGCAGCATTGCCCGTGCCGGGCTTATTTCCGTTTTGCATAACCAGCAAACCACTTAAGCGTCCACCCAGCACAGAGACCATATTGGTTACCTGTGTTTTGGGAAGATCATCAGCCTTTATTGCACTGTAACCATAGTTTAACTGCCTCCTTGTGCGCTTTGCAAATGGAATATCGATATATTCATCAAAAACAGTGGTATCTTCCTTCATATCCGGAACAGCGCCACCGGATGTCTGGCGTATCTGAGCCTGGTCTTTGGTGCTTGTTAGCATGACAAAGCCGAGCAACACACCTAAACACTTTATATATTTTATCATTTTATTCAGATTTAAATGTAGAAACTATGAGATTTACCACCCCGGATTTTGCTGAAGCTTCCCGGCTGTTTTGTTCATTTCGTTCTGAGGAATGGGATAGAGGTACATCCTGTCAGTAAAAACTTTCTGATAGGCAGGCAGATCCGTTTGAGTATATGTAAAGCTGCCGTCGGCGTTTTTTACTACAAGTATGGCTTTCATGGGCTGAGCCACAATTTCAGGTCCTTTTTTCCAGCGCAGGATATCCCACCACCGCATATCTTCAAATGCAAATTCTACTGCACGTTCGTTCCTGATCCTGTCGCGCATTTGCGCCTGGCTGAGTCCTTCGGGAAGTTTTGGCATTCCGGCCCGTAGCCTGACCGCATCTACGGCATTATAAACTTCGGTGCCGGGACCCGTAGCTTCATTTTGTGATTCTGCAAAATTCAGCAGCACTTCAGCGTAACGATAAAAGACAAAATTCAATAAAGCACTTGCAGTGGAGCCAGCCTTAGCTGTTTCCGGCCATAGCCGTTTCAGGTAATAACTCGTTTTGGTGAATGTACTGGAGGCGTTAATGTCGGTGCCGTAGGTAACCGATCCTGAACTGTTGGGCGCAGTCTGCCAGGTTTGAACAGCACGTCCCTGCCAGGTGGCGCCATTATAGAGGATATTGACATAGAACCGCGGATCGCGGTTCGTGTATGGCTTTTGCGGATCATATCCCGATGCCGGATCGGTGATCGGCTTCCCATTGTTCATTTCATACAGATTGACGTGGTTTTGGGTGACGGACATGTTTGACTGGGCACCGCCATAACTTGTTGGAACCAGGAAGTCGCTGATGTAAGTCCCGATATAAGAACGCGGTGCACGCGGCCATATCCTGATATATTCGTTAGACGTAGAGACCTGCAGCACATTAGCATAACTGGGTTCAAGGGAGAATCTGTTCATATTCATAATCGCCCTGGCAGCGTCAGCGGCCTTCTGCCACCTGGAAACATCATTTGACGTGTTCCAGAGAGGGCTTGCTGCCAGCATGAGCATACGGGTTTTTAATGCAAGTGCTGCTGCACCGGTTGCCCTGTTGGCCTGGGCTGCAGGATTGGGCCAGTCGTTATTCGTTTGCGGCAGTAAAGTAATCGCTTCATCCAGATCGCTCAATATTCGGGCAAGGGTTTCATCAAATGAACTGCGTTCCGGATCACTTGCTGCTTCAGTAAAGCTTTGTGGTTCAGTAAGCAACACCACGCCTCCATAGCGTTTTATCAGTTCCGAATAGAAATAGGCACGGAGGTACAGTTGCTCACCCCGGATATAATTTGCGTTGTACTCTGAAGTCCAAGGTGTTTTATCGAGGTTGGCTAACACGACGTTGGCATTGCGGATACCTTTGTACATCTGCGTGTAAATACTGGTAACATCGGTGGCACCGGGATCGAGAAAGTTTCCCTGGTTCATCGGGGTGATTTCGGCCTGAATGGCATTCGTTATTGATTCATCTGTAAATTCCGATACCATGCCTTTATACCCGTTAAGACGGCCATAGTCATTGAGACTGAAAGTATATGTATTATCTGCGTAGCGTGATGCCTGAAGCGGATTCGCAAACACTTCATCGAGTGTCATTTGCACACCGACGTCGCGCTGAAGGAAATCCTTTTTGCACGCTGAAGCGCATAGTATACTGATGCAGAGGAGTAAAAGCTTAATTGTTTTCATATCAATTTTTTTAAAGCTTTAGAAAGAAAGATTTAAACCCAGATTAAATACCCTGGTTGTGGGCACCACCGTAGTATTGTAGTTATAGGTGCCGCCGGAAATGTTATTTTCCGGATCAACTCCATAGAATTTTGTCCATGTAATCAAGTTCTGCCCGCTTAGTATTAAAGAGAGATTGCTTATTTTATATTTACGAAGCAGTTTAGCGGGAACTGAATAGCTTAACTGTGCGTTGCGCAGCTTGACATACGACGCATCCTGCAGGAAAAAGTCGTTTACATTTTCATTAGGGTTGGGAGAAAGTGCCGGGCGCATGGCGGGCCAGGTCGGATTTGGATTATCCGGCGTCCATCTGCCCATCATCGGCGCGTAGTATTGATTTAAGCCGCCGCTGTAGAAAATGAGGTCAGAACTTACGTGATCAACGGCATTGAACAATACAGATAGCTGGAACCCTTTGTAACCCAGCTGCAGATTCAGTCCGAAATTATACTCTGGAATGTTGGAATATCCTATAGGCATCCTGTCGTTTGTCGTAATCTGCCCGTCTCCGTTAACGTCAGCGAATTTCAAATCGCCCGGAATTGACTTTACGCCCTTTAAGTTGTTAACCGGATTAGCATCAATGTCAGCCTGATCCTGGTAATAACCTAAAACATGATAGCCATAATAGGTACCGATGGGTGTTCCGGTCACCTTTAAATTAGATAATGTACCCGGCGCTTCATCCAGAACCTCGCGTTTATTCCGTGAAAAGCTCATATTTCCTGTAACGGAGTAGGTAAGCTTATGGTCCCGGTTCTGATATGTTGCCGTTGCCTCATAACCATGATTATAGTTTACGCCATAATTTACACTTGGCACTGAAGCTCCATAAGAGCTAAAGCTGGTATTTGAGCGGCTGGTCAGGATATCTGACCTGCGGTCGTCGAATATATCAGCCGTAACGGAAAGTTTATCTTTAAACATGGACAGGTCGAGGCCCAGGTTTCTTTTGAGTGAAGTCTCGAAAGAGACCATCGGGTTTCCATACTGAGTTTGTGTGTAAGTCGGAGCGCTGAAGCTGCTGTTTGGATTGCCGAAGGGGACATTTGAACCAGCACCAAATTTGTCCTGGTAATAGAAGCGCCCGGTGCCCGGACTCGGGATACCTACCCGGCCGACAGACCCTCTTACCTTCAGCATACTTAACCAGGTAACAGAGTTCATGAATTCTTCATTGGCGATATTATACCCGACAGAGAGAGATGGAAAAAAACCGTACCGGTAATCCTTCGCGTAGTTTTCAGAACCGTTATAGGTGGCGCTGCCTGTGAAGAAGTACTTATTGGCATAATTATACATCACCTGCGAAACGATGCCCTGGTTAGCAAACGGAGCGCTTGCATCGGTCGCCCCTCTCAGTTCGCGCTGCCCGATGATGTTGGCACTCACGTTATGCTTATCAAAGCTATGTGAGTAGTTGATGAATAACTGGAGGTTCGTTTTATTATAACCACTGCGTGTGTAGGCCGGATTGCCTAGATAGTCGTTGTATGTGGATGAATAGGGGCTCAGCTGCTTTGTAGAGCGGTCGAGGTTAAAAGAGCCAATGCTTCCGCGCTGGAGCTTGCCTGAAATAAAATTAGAATCATATCCAAACTGTCCTTTTACGGATAGGCCCGGCGTAATGAAGTCGAGTTTTTGATCCAGTGTAAAAACACTTTCCCCGATATTGGTATCGGTGAATGCATAACCGCCGTAGGTGATATAGGAGTATGGATTGTAGCTGTTTGTGCCCAGCAAGGCCATATTCACAATGTGATTATAAGTATTGTCGAGCGCTATAACAGCGGGATCTGTGGAGTTTGTATATTCAGGGAAAAAGGGGAGGCCCCATGCCGGTATCTTCAGCGAACGCCCTACAAGTCCTTCTATGCCGTTGCTGACCACACCGGCAGGATCGTTGTATTCGCTGTATCCCGAAAGACTGTACCTGTGCTCATTACGCCCGGCAAGATTGACCTCGAAATTCGTTGTTTTGCTGATATCAAAGCTCACTCTCGCCCTGAAATTATACCTGTTATAGCTGGGGGTAGTGCTATAATCCAGGGGCGTTTTAAACTCTTTGAAGTTCCCGTCTTCAAACTGATGGCCAAATGATGTAAAATATTTTATTCTGCCCGTACCCCCGGAAACAGTAACATTCTGCTGGTTTTGTGTCCAGCTGTCCCTCACCAGTGCCGAATACCAGTCAACGTTTGGGTATAATAGCGGATCTCCGGTGCCATCTTTAAATATTTGCAGATCCTCATCCGTAAAGTTGCGGGTTTCGCCGATATTTTTCTGACCCTCGGTATACAGCATGGCGCTCTCATAGGCGGGGAGAATGTCAGGCCTCTCAGTGGCGGTTAAGATGCCCTGGTTTATATTGAAGCTGACCCTGGCAGGCCCTTCTTTTCCTCTTTTTGTGGTAATGACAAATACCCCGTTTGCTCCCTTTAAACCATACAGAGCAGTTGAAGAAGCATCTTTCAATACGTTGATACTTTCTATTTCATTGGGGTCGATATCGCCGAAGCTGCTTCTCTCCACCCCGTCTACAATGATCAGGGCTGTAGCGGTCGGGGATACCCGTCCCCGAATATATAAGTTGGCAGAATTAATACCGGCCCGTCCCTGCGATTGCTGCACGATCAGCCCGGGGACAACTCCTGCCAGCGCCTGGGTCACGTTTGTAACGGGTGATTTTAACAGCTCTTTTCCTGAAACGGTACTGATAGCTGCTGTAACATTTGATCTCCGCTGAGATGTATAGCCGTTTACGACTACTTCCGTCAGGGAAGTTTGCAGCGCTTTTAATGTTACATTTATCGGCTGGTTGTCTCTTACCTGGACTTCTTTACTTTCGGAGCCGATAAAGGAGAAGACAAGTACCGCCCCTCTGTCTGCGGCTATTTTAAACTTACCGTTTACGTCTGTTACCGCGCCTGTGGTGGTTCCTTTAATTTTTACACTGGCGCCGGGTATCGGCTGCCCTGTTTCGTCTTTGACCATCCCGGTTATTTCCTCTTTTGCCAGGGATATTGAGAACGATTTTTTTACCCTAGAGAAGGTATCATTACCGGCGTAAAGCCCTGTCGTTGTATAAAGGACTAAAATCAATATAAGGCTTCCGGCCGGCAGGATGTCTTTATAATGGTTGGCCTTTCTACTTTTACTGTTCTGATATATTTCCATTGATATATACCTAAAAGATTAAATGAATGATAGGAGCATCAGAAGGGAATAAGCATATCCCTGCTAATAGCTCAATTGGTTAAATAGTTGTTCAAGAGCGAGAGAAACTGGATCGCTTATTGAAGAAAAGTGACAGATCGTTTGCTGCCTTTAGTAGACACCTCAGGTATCTGTAGATGGTGAAGGAAATTTTCTTTGTAAACCTTTATACATAATTTAGTTTTTAGTTGAAGCAAACATGGCTCTTAATTGCAAAAAAGGAGGGGTACAAATCAAGCAATTATAAGGTATTTTTTAAGCAAAAATACTGTAAAGCCCCGCTGAGGGCATATAAGCGGCTTTTCTCTGCTTTAATAATAACCTTTGTAACTGCCCTTTTTCTAAAGCTTTATGTTAATCCGTTTTTGAAATACAGGTTTATTACGGCGGGCAAAGTCAGAAGGATTGACACCAAACAATTTGACGAACTGGCTGCGGAAATATTTAATATTGTTAAACCCTGTTTCGAGGGCAACCTGGTTGATATTGTAATCTGTATTAATAAGCATCTCTGCTGCCTTTCGTAAACGGATAAGGCGAATAAATGCTGTAACGGTATACCCGGATAAAGACTTAACCTTGCGGTACAAATTTGAATGGCTCATGCCTATTTCTCTGGCCAGCACCTTGATATTAAACTGGGGGTCGGTTAAATGTGCTTCCACCACTTCCATGCATTTTTGCATGAAGGCTTTATACTCTTCGGAGATGGCGACGGAGTTTGTTTTAAGCGTAATTTCGTTGTAGAAGTAGCTGCGGAGGTTATTGCGGATATTTAAAAGGTTAGCTACCCGTGCCACCAGCAAATCTTTTTCAAATGGTTTGCCTATATAGTCATCCGCACCGCAGTCGATGCCTTTGAGCTTATTTTCCGAAGAGAGGCTCGCCGTCAGTAATATGACAGGAATATAGGCGTATGCCGGGTCATTTTTCAGCCAGCTGCACCACTCAATGCCACTCATGCGCGGCATCATGACGTCACAAATTACCAGGTCAGGAGTCTTTTCTTTCACCATTAACATGCCGGTTTCACCATCGCCTGCTTCGTACACGATATAGTCAGGCTGAAAGACTGTATTTATATACCGGCGTATGTCTTTGTCATCATCAATCACCAGTATCGTTTTCCGTTCCGTGAAAATATCATCCGCTTTAAACGTTTCGCCGACGGAACGTTCAGCGGCATCCATGTTACTGTCGTCGGCGAGAAGCTCCTCTAAAATGGGTGATTCTGTTATGGTATCTTCCGAAATCAGATCAGGGTCAAAGTGAGCTTTTCCTTTTTTCAGGGTTAGTGTAAACATTGTGCCCTTATCTACTTCGCTCTTATAATTCAGGCTTGCCTGATGTTTGTTTGCAAACAGGCGG
The DNA here is from genome assembly GCF_003130405.1 of Pararcticibacter amylolyticus. Classification (GTDB taxonomy): domain Bacteria; phylum Bacteroidota; class Bacteroidia; order Sphingobacteriales; family Sphingobacteriaceae; genus Arcticibacter; species Arcticibacter amylolyticus. The sequence goes on along the minus strand of NZ_QEAS01000016.1, from coordinate 68,824 downwards.
GCGAGGTATAAGCCTACACCGAATCCCGCTTTTTCGGGCCTGCCCTTTGTTCCCGATTGATAGAATTTCTCAAAAATGCTCTCGCCTTCCCGGCCTGCAATTCCACAACCAGTATCCTGAACCTGTATGCTTACAGTGTTTGGCTTTTCAACCACACTCAGAGATACATTTCCTCCCGGCGGGGTAAACTTTATGGCGTTCGAGATAAGGTTAAAAAGGATAATTTCAAGCTTTTCGCGATCACCGAACACCAGGATGTTTTTATCCGTATTCACACGTTCGTAATTTATTCCGTTTGCTTTGGCCTGCTGGCTAAAACAGTGGAATACTTCGGTACAGAGCTCGGCAATGTTCAGGGCGGTCACTCTCATTTCTCCTGCTCCGGAGTCAGCTTTTCTGAATAGAAGGAGCTGGTCGACCAGGCTAAGCAAACGGCGGGCGTTACGGAAAACGATCTTCAGATCTTTATCATCATTATTCTGATCACGCATCATCATATCTTTAACCGGATTGATGATTAAAGAAAGCGGTGTACGGAACTCATGGGTGATGCTTGTGAAAAAGTCGAGCCTGTTATGATAGATCTCCCGTTCCTTTTCCTGCAGCGCTCTCTGTTTCTTTTCATTTTCTCGGGCAATCAGGATCTCATATTTCAGGCGGGTCTGGCGCACACGATAGGTGACATATCCGTAAAGGCAGGCAATAGCGGCAATAATGTAAATGAGATAAGCAAGCCAGCTTTGGTACCAGGGCGGGGAAACAATGATCCGGATAGAAATGCTCTTTTTTTCCCATTGGCCGTCTTTATTGGTGCAATTCACCTGGAAGTCATAGGTGCCCGGATCCAGGCGTGCATATGACACACTTCGTGCGCTACCCCCATTATTCCATTGGTGATCACGGTTCAGCAGCCTGTACCGGTAGTTAATATGTTCTGTATAAGGGAAATCAATCGCGGTAAAATTAAATGTAAAAATTGCCTGGTCGTGTGGTACCCTGATCTCTTTCACCGAGCTGCCGCTCGTTTCTGTGATATATCCGGATAATCCGGCAGGTGTATTATTTATAGACACACCTGTAAAAACAAGGTCGGGATTCGATCTCCTCTGGGATACTTTCTCAGGGTAAAACAGGGTCAGGCCTCTGACATTTCCGAATGCCAGTTCACCAGAAGATAAGGTTGCTGCAGCATTATAGTTGAATTCCTTTTCAGGTAATCCGTCGCCTGTTGAATAGGTTTTAAAAGTCTGACCGGGTATGTCAAACTTTGACAGCCCATTATAAGTGCTTAACCACAGATTGCCTGCCTTGTCGCCCAGGATGTTCATAATATGGTTGTTCGCAAGTCCATCATCGGAAGTATACCTTTTTAAAATCTTATTCTGTTTGCGGTCAAACAGCATCAAGCCACCCTCAGTACCTATCCAGAATCTTCCTTTTTTATCCTCAAAAACTGAGCGTACAGAGTAACCTGTTTTATAGCGTTTGTATTTTCTGGTGGCCGGGTTGATCCGAACGATCTCGTTCCATTCTCCCCCCCAGAGCTGTCCTTGTCCATCTTCATAAAGCACCAGGACATCCCGTAACTTTGAATCAAACAGCTCAAAACGATTCGTTTTCCTGTTAAAAAGGAACAGGCCGTACTGGAGATCGCCTGCCCAGAGGTTTCTTTTCCGGTCTTCATATATCAGCCAGAATGTTGCATTTGTCAGTTTCCTGGAGCCCGCATATGCATAATATCGTTCAAAGGACCTGGTAGTGGGGATGTATCTGCTAATGCACCCGTCGTAGGATGCAAGCCATATATTACCATTAGAATCTTTCCTGATGCCGGTGATCGAATTTCCACCGAGCGAGGCCTGGTTATCAGGCTGATGAACGAAATTTGTAAACAGGTTATCCTTCCTGTTTAAGAGGCTGACGCCGCCGCCGTCAGTACCTATCCATAAGTTTTCGGGATCCTGCTCGCATATTGACAGTACAAAGTTATTTGCCAGGCTGTTACGGTTACCCGTTTCATGTTTAATATTTACAAAGCCTGATTTGTAAGGGTCTATAATGTTCAGGCCGCCCCGGTAGGTTCCAATCCAGATGCGTGATCTCTTATCCTTGTAAAGAGCCAGTACAGCATTGCTGGCTATTGAACGCTTTCCGTCTCCGCTGTTGATATAGCTGAACTTGCTTGTCTTTTCGTTTAAAATATTAATCCCCCCGCCATCTGTCGCAATCCATAGTTCATCGTTGTTTCCGGTCATGATGGCCGAGACACGTGTTGAAGAAAGCATACTTTCAGTTTTGCCGTAGTGCCGGTCGTACACATTTTCAGCAATGTTATACCTTTCAATGCCTGCAGAGGTACTCATCCAGAGAAAGTTGTTGTGAAACAGGAGCTTGGATGCACTCTGGTGTGTATTATTCACAACCTGTAATTGTTTCTTTTTCCGGTCATACCTGCAAAGACCTTTCCCTTCCACAAAAGCCCAGACGGACTGGTCGGCTGTAATACAAATAGCCTGCAAATTATAGTTATGCCCGGTGTTTTTTAGCGGAATAATCCTGCCGCTCCGGTAATCGTTATTCTCAAACAGAACAAGACATTCACCTGTCACCCGGAGAAACGCATTCCCGCTTTTATCAAATTTGATATCCTCCGTATTCTTCACCAGCTTTTTAGGGTCAGAGCCTTTCGCCTGGTAGTAAACGGGAGAGAAATGGCCGGTCAGACCATTGTAAATGCTCACTCCGCCATGTGTCCCGATCCAGAGGCGTTGTTCTTTATCCTCAGCAATAACATTGATCCAGTTTTGTATGATACTGGTGGTATCTCCATCGCTGCTTCTGAAAATCCTGAACTCATAACCGTCATAGCGGTTAAGTCCATCGTTTGTTCCGATCCACATAAAGCCATTGCTGTCCTGGAAGAAGCTCCGCACAGCGCTGTTGGATAAGCCGTTTTCGATGCCAAGATGATCAACGGCCTCAGATCTCTGTCCCAGTAAAAGCGGAGATCTGAACAGAAAAATAAACAATAAGAAAACATGGGCTTTCAGTAGCTTCATAACGGGAGGCAGCAGGAATTACTATAGTTGTTAATTGGCCGGCTTATCAATCAAAAATACACAAATTAGTAGTAAACGGCGTAATATTATACAATTTGCGTCTGGCAACATCCCTGTCAATTGTACGCTTATCCATTTTAATAGTATCCCTGAACAGAGGAGAACCATCAGCTTTCTTTACCTTAGCAAAATGTTCGATTTCAGACTGAAAGTATTCTATACCGTCGCTCAAAGGCTGAGTTTTACCAGGGCTGCATCTGAGCTGTTTATCAGCCAGCCTGCCGTTACCAAACATATCAGGGAACTGGAGGACTTTTATAAATCTCCGCTGTTTGAACGCAGCGGCAATAGTAAAGTGAGTATCACACCCGCTGGTATGCTGCTCCTGAAATACGCCGAGCAGATATTAAGTCTTTCAAGGGACCTGGAATATGATATGAGTATGCTGAGGGACAAATATTCGGGGACATTACGGATCGGGGCCAGCACAACTATCGCTCAGTACCTGCTGCCGTCGCTGCTGGCGGGCTTTCATAAAAAGTTCCGGGATATAAGGGTCAGTATGATCAGCGGAAATACAGAAGAGATCGAACAGGCATTGATAAACAAACAGATAGAAGTAGGTTTTATCGAAGGACTTTCTAAAAAACCACGGATCCATTATTCCGGGTACCTGAACGATGAAATAGTCCTGGTATGCCCCAGTCATTTTCATGCCTTTAAAAAAGATACACTAAGCATTGATGAACTGACCCGTTATCCCTTGCTGATGCGCGAGCCGGGATCAGGAACGCTGGAAGTAATAGCCCACGCCCTGAAGCCTTTTGGTCTCAGGCTGAATGACCTGAATATTGAGATGCAGCTGGGCAGTACGGAAGGCATTAAAAGCTATTTAGCCAAAAGCGATTGCCTGGCATTTATCTCCGTACACGCTATTTTTAAAGAACTTAAGCACCGGGAGCTGCGGGTTATTGATGTCGAATCCCTGAACATTGAACGCCCGCTGCAGATTGCTGTTCAGCATGGGCAGCCTTCAAAGCTTGCTGACCTTTTTATTGAGTTTGTTCATAAGAACTCATCTGACTGGTATAATGATCATAAGATCACCTGAGATCTGCCTCTGATTCCCGTTTAATAATTTTTGGTTATCAACTATTCAGATTGATGATGAAAATCCAGTCTTTAAAAGCCCCAGTTTTGGGCTTAAAATAAATTCTATGGATACCCATCATACACGCGATCATCTTGTTGTTATGAAGCCAGGGATGCAGAAAGTCGTTTTTATTCTCTGTATCCTGTTGTCTTTAATGCCATTTGCAGGGCCGGCATTTGCACTTTTTCTGGGAATTGCTGTTGCCCAGATCTCCGGGCACCCTTATTCTCATCTCAATCAGAAAGCTACTCACTTTCTCCTGCAGCTGTCGGTAGTAGGCCTTGGTTTTGGTATGAATATTCACCATGCCATAAAAGCCGGTGGAGAGGGCTTGTTGTTTACTATCGGCTCGATTACAGTTACACTGATTATCGGATACCTGGCCGGGAAATTTTTCAAAGTAGGAAAGAAGACTTCTTATCTGATTTCAAACGGTACGGCAATATGCGGGGGAAGCGCCATTGCAGCTATTTCTCCTGTTATCAAAGCAAGAGAAAAAGATATTTCTGTTGCACTTGGATGCGTTTTCACGCTTAATTCTATCGCTCTTCTTGTCTTTCCTGCCATTGGCCATTATTTTCATCTGTCTCAAACCCAGTTCGGTTTATGGTGCGCTATTGCCATCCATGACACCAGTTCGGTGGTAGGGGCAGCTTCAAAGTACGGAGCCCAGGCACTTGAGATAGCTACCAGTGTGAAGCTGGCCCGGGCTCTCTGGATAATCCCGGTTGCACTTCTTTCGAACTATTTTTTTAAGACATCTTCCCAAAAAGTGAAGATCCCGTATTTTATCCTGTTGTTTGTTTTAGCTATGGCTGCGAATACATATATCCGGTCCCTGGATATTATATACCCTTACCTTGTACAGATTGCGAAAATGGGTCTTACTCTCACCCTGTTTCTGATCGGTTCCGGACTTTCAAGACGTACTTTTCTCTCCGTTGGAGTCAGGCCTTTTCTGCAGGGAACCTTTTTATGGTTGGCAATGGCAAGTCTCGAGTTTTACATTATTCTTAATTTCATCTGATGCGGGAAGTGGCGATGGCATTCTATACCCGGGTCTCTTTCCACCTGCCTCTTCTGAAAAGCAGCAATGTGAATATCCCGACGGAAGTTTCTGAGAAAAATACAGCCCAGAATACTCCCAGTTCCTCCATATCCTGATGGATGGCCAGGAAGTAAGAGAGCGGAATCTGTATGAGCCAGAAAAATACCAGGTTGATCAAGGTGGGTGTTTTGGTGTCACCGGAGCCATTAAAGGCCGAGGTGGAAACCATCCACCATCCATACACAAAATAAGAGAAGGAGAGTATACGAAGCCACTCAGCACCGACAGCGATCACCTGCTTTTCTTTTGTAAATACCTGCATGAGATTTTCATTAAAGAAAAAATACACCAGAGACACTCCCAGCAGGAAAATCATGTTATAGAAGCCTGTTTTCCAAACAGCCGATTCTGCGCGGTCAGGGTTGCCGGCGCCGAGGTTCTGACCCACCAGTGTTGCTGCAGCGTTGGCCATTCCCCATGCAGGCATCATAGTGAACATCATGATACGCATGGCGATGGTTGCCCCGGCCACCGCTGTGCTTCCTACTTCTGCCAGTATGCGCATCAGGAATATCCAGGAAGTCATCGCAATGATCATCTGTCCCATACCACCCAGACCTGTGCGCAGAATGCCTGTAAAAACTGAACCGTCCCAGCGGATCTGGCTGCGGCTGACCCGGATATGTTTTCCTCCCCTGAACAGCAGCCAGAATTGTACCAGTACTCCTGTACCACGGCCGATGGTAGTAGCGATTGCTGCACCTTCTATTCCCATTGCAGGTACAGGTCCCCAGCCCATGATCAGCAAAGGGCACAACAGCATATTGATCCCATTTGAGATCCAGAGTATACGCATGGATACAGCGGGGTCACCGGCTCCGCGGAAAACTGCGTTGATCATAAAAAGCAATACAATGACGATATTACTTCCCAGCATCCATTGAGTATACCGGTAGCCATTTTCAATGGCCCACTGATCGGCCCCCATAAAAGCGAGGAGTTCCTTGCTGAAAAAGATACCTGCCACAGCAAAAGGCACCGATGCAAAGAAAGCCAGGAAAATGGCCTGAACCGCCGCTACTGCTGCTGCCTCGGGTTTCTTTTCTCCTATACGCCTCGATACGATCGCCATTACTGCTGTCGAGAGGCCCATCGCAATCGAATACAAAAGGAACAGGTAAGTTTCAGTCAATCCCACTGTCGCTACTGCTGAAGCTCCCAGTTTTCCGACAAAATAGATGTCGACTACGGCAAAGGCCGATTCCATTACCAGTTCAAGTATCATGGGAACAGCTAATAAAAAGATGGCCCGTTTCAGATGTATGGTGGTATAATCTGCCTCAATTCCGATGATGGCGTTCTTAAGCTCCTGCCATAGCAAAGGTTTGTTAAGAGCCGGGGTTTGCACGGCATGGGTGTCTGTCTTCCTTTCTTCCATTGGTTTTGTCAATCGTGTATGTTTGTTTGTTCATGCTGTAAAGAGGGCAGATGAATGCTTCGCTGCTTCGCATATTGAACTTTACAAAAATACCGCTAAGCTTTAGAATCAGTGAGTATAATAGCGACATCTGAAGGGCTAAATGCGACAGGTTGCAACCTGCATCAAATGAGTTGATTACGGGCAAATACAGGTAGTTTTCAACCGCAAGATTTTCTTAAAAACACGCTCAGTATGCTTAAAACGCATTTTTTTCGTAACTCCAGTTAATCGAACCCGTAAACAGGCACCAGCAACAAATTTACCCACGAGTGAAGAATTCAATAAAATTTTATAAGTGCGGCGTTGCAGCCGCCATGCTTTTTTGTAGTAACGTTCTGTTCGCGCAGCAAAAATACGGGGACAACCTTGGCTCACACCAGGCGACCCGTGATTTGAACATGAACTCACACCGGATCGACAGTGTGAGCGTACTCAATGCCCAGGGGGCAGTTATAGGTACAGCAGCAGCTGTAAATAACCATTCTGTCGCCCTGCAGGTCAACGGCAATGACAAAGCTATTCTGATTCCGCGCGTAGCAAACCTGCTGGATGCAGCAAACCCAGCCATCGTTAATGCAGTAGAGGGAATGATTGTTTACGACCTGACCACAGGGAAGTTTTACGTTCGTAATAACTTCACCTGGGTGACTTTTGCCTATACCAATTTGGCTGATGGCAAGATACTGGTAGGAGATGCAACAGGTACTGCTGCTGCCGTCACATTATCCGGGGATATTACGCTTGACCGGACTGGTCTTGTAAGTATAGTAAACGGAAAGGTGACAACCAGTAAGCTGGCTGATCAGGCGGTAACGGCGGTAAAAGCAGGTTTGGGGGCTGGTAATAACAAGGTGCTTACGACAGATGCAACCGGGGCCAGTGTATGGATAGACCGTTCGCAGTTTGTCAGCTCTTCCCTTAGCAGCGGACAAATCGTGCTGGGAGATGCCAGCAATAGAGCACAAACTGTAACTCTTTCGGGCGATGTGACACTCAATTCAAGCGGCGTCACGGCTATCGGGGCCTCTAAAGTGGTGAATAGTATGCTTGCCGATAACGCAGTAAGTACAGGGAAACTGGCTGATGGCAGTATCACATCCAGTAAAGTCGTTGATGGCAGCATTACATCAGTAAAGCTTTCTTCTGACGCTGCTAATGACGCTAATCGTGCTGTAACGACGAATCACATCCGGAATAATGCGGTTACCTCATCCAAGCTTGCTTCCGATGCCAGTACAGATGCCAACAGGGCTGTAACCACTGATCATATCAGGGACAATGCTGTTGTTGCCGCTAAGATTGCCGACAATGCGGTTACTGTGAACAAGATTGCCGATGCTAATGTAACCGTAGCGAAACTCGCGACAGGCGGAACAGATGATGCTAATAAGGTGTATATCACAGATGCATTTGGAACGCCAGTGCTGATAAACCGCTCGGAGTTTGTTACCAGCGCGCTGCCAAGTGCCTATATCACAGTAGGAAATGCCTCCGGAGTGGCTACTGCAACTGCTTTAACGGGAGATGCAAAGATCTCCAATGCGGGAGCCCTCACTATCGGCAACAATGCAATCACTTCGCTTAAACTTGCTTCTGATGCCAGTACTGACGCTAACCGTGCTGTATCGGTCAATCACATCAAAAACAACGCTGTAACTTCGGCTAAACTCTCCTCTGACGCTAATACGGATGCAAATCGTGCCGTGACCACCAACCACATCCGGGATAACGCTGTTACTTCAGCCAAACTTGCATCAGACGCCAGCACCGACGCCAACAGGGCCGTTGGTACAGACCACATAAAGGACCAGGCTGTTTCTGCTGCAAAATTAGCAGATGCGGCTATTACAACGGTTAAGATCGCCAATGCCAATGTAACGATGGCGAAGCTGGCGACAGCCGGTGCAAGTGATGGTAATAAAGTATATACCACAGATGAGTCGGGAACACCCGTGCTGGCAAACCGTTCAGAGTTTGGTACCAGCACCCTTCCAAGTGCCCAGATCTTTGTAGGAAACGCTTCAGGAGTGGCAACGGCCATGCCTATGAGCGGGGACGCCGGGATTTCCAATACGGGCGAACTGGCTATAGGAAGTAATGCTGTTACTTCAAGCAAACTTGCTTCGGATGCCAGTATTGATGCCAACAGGGCGGTGACTACTCAACATATCCGGAATAATGCCGTCACATCATCCAAACTTTCCTCCGATGCCAGCATAGATGCTTACCGTGCTGTCAGCACCAATCATATTAAGGATAATGCCGTGACTTCCGACAAACTGGCCGCAGACGGAAGCGTGGATGCGAACCGTGCAGTGACAGCTAACCACATTCGGAATAATGCTGTGAGCTCGGCGAAGCTCTCATCAGATGCCAGTGTCGATGCTTATCGCGCCGTCACCACTAATCACGTGAGGGATAAAGCTATTACATCCGCCAAGCTTGCCTGGGACGGAAGTGTGGATGCAAACCGGGCGGTGACGACCGATCACATCCGGGATAATGCAGTGACAACTGTTAAGATCGCAGATCAGAATGTAACGACACCTAAAATTTCTGATGTCGCTGTCACAACAGCGAAGATTGCTGATGCTGCTGTAACAACAGTTAAGATTGCCGATGCCAATGTAACACTGGCAAAGCTGGGAACTGAAGGCCTGGCGGATGCGAATAAGGTTTATATGACCGATGCCAGCGGGAAAGCAGCGTTGTCTTCAACGATTGATGCCGCAAGGGTAGCAAACGGTTCTGTTACTAATACAGAATTTCAGTCATTGAGTGGAATAACCAGGAATATCCAGGAGCAGATGAATGCCCTTACTGTTGGCCTGGTCCCGGTCGGCTCTGTAGTGGCCTGGTTCCCTAACCTCCTGAGCAGTGCTACGCTATCGCCAAATTTCGTAGAATGTAACGGGCAGGTTTTAAATGATACACAAAGCGTTCTGAACGGAATTACGATTCCTAATCTGAACAGCGGATCTTACCTGACGGGCTCCAGTACTGGTACTGGTGGTACCGTTGGGAATAATTCGACAACTCTCACTGCATCTAATCTTCCGGGCACATCTCTTCCGTTTACAACCTCGGCGACGACTGCCGGAACTCCTAGTGGTACGATCTCCGTATCCGGAGCTGGAGAACACTCGCATAGTATATCAGATGTCATGGCCTTCTCGCTGGAAGGCTGGAGTGGTAAGAATAACGGCGGTGATGGTGAAGGCTGGCCAATTAACCAGACTTCTTCAGCCGGATATCATACTCACAATGCTTATTTCTACGGATCGCAAATGGCACCGCATTCACACACGGGGTCAGTCAACCTGAACAGTGGTACACAAACTGCCATAGACAATCGTCCGCAGTCATTCACTGTACGCTGGATTATGCGTGTTAAATAAAACTTTTTCGTTTGCGTACCGTATAAAATCACGTGCCGGAAACATATAGAATGTCTCCTGGAAAAAGCATAAATTAATAAAATCCGGATCAGCCGCTTGAGCAAAATATAGTTGCTGACTTTGCATCAGGAGCCTGGTCCGGTTGATAATAAGAAACAAAACTGAAATGAGTGTACTCTTTATAGGGGGAATCCCCCTGGATATGGACGAGGTGGAATTGAAGGAAATTTTCAGCGAATACGGGACTGTTGTTGCAGCAAAGGTTTTGCGCAACAGAAGAACGCAGATCAGCAGGAGGTTTGGTTTCGTTGAAATGGCAACTGAGCAGGAGGCTGAGAGAGTGATCGGCCTGCTTGACGGGGGGAGTATTGATGACGCGGAAATCAGTGTTAAACGGGAGGTACCGGTAGTGAGAGAAATACCGGAGGCTGAACGTAAGAGGGAATCTGAGATGTTACAGAACATCTTTACTGCGATTGCCAAGAAAGTAGCACCCCGTGCCGGAAAGCGTCCCCGGATCAAGAAGCCCTGGTAAAGAAGGCTGGCTGCGGTTATTTTTTTACTGTTGTATCAATTTTCCTTCAATTCGTGATTCAGATCCTTTTTTTCTTCTCCCGGAACATCTACTTTCGCGCCGGAAAAATCATAAAATTAAATGAAAGAAGAAAGAGAAGTAATTCTGAGAGATTCTTATGCAAATCCGGCACCGCTCGGCCTTTTTGCGTTTGGTATGACCACTGTTTTGTTAAATATTCACAATGCTGGTTTCTTTGAGCTGAATTCAATGATCCTGGCCATGGGGATCTTCTATGGTGGTATTGCGCAGGTCATAGCCGGTATCGTCGAAGCTAAAAAGAACAACACATTCGGGTTTACTGCTTTTACTTCGTACGGCTTTTTCTGGCTGACATTTGTGGGGCTGCTGGTTCTTCCGAAGCTGGGATGGGCAGAGCCTGTATCTGTTACCGGCCTGGTAGCATACCTTGTGATGTGGGGATTATTTACATTTCTCCTCTTCCTTGCAACTTTGAAGCAAAGCGTCGCCCTTCAGCTGGTGTTCGGGTCGCTCACCCTGCTGTTTATCCTGCTGGCAGTTGGCGATTATACGGAAAGTGCCGGAATTAAGATGTTCGCCGGTTATGAAGGCATTCTTTGTGGCGGGATAGCGATCTATACAGCGATTGCACAGGTTCTCAACGAGGTGTCCGGCAGAGTTGTTCTTCCTTTAGGCCCGGTGAAGAAATAAATGGCTATTCAAGTAAGCAGGAAAAGAGCTTTTAATAAAATGGATGTTGTCCCGAAAATGGAAGGGACAGCTTCCATTCTGAATACTCTTAGTGCAGCTGGCGGCAATCCGGGTACTCATTTTGCCGGAACTTAACTTTGTTTACTAATCTCTTTTTGTGATCTATGCCCCATTCCTCCATTGGCTTTGCTATCTTATCTATGCTCAGACAATACTCTGTCAGCGCATATTCGATCCTAACGGGGTATTCACTGACGACTGTTCTGCTAATCAATAAATTTTCCTCCAGATGCTTTAGCTCTTTGGATAGTACCCGGTTTGTAATCCTTGGGATAGAAGCCAGGATATCATTGAAACGCCTGTTGCCGCAGTAAATTGAAAGAATAACAGGGATTTTCCATTTTCCACCTATTACAAACATCGTGTCCTGTATTGCACGGATCTTTGCCTGAAATCTTTTTTCGTCCTCTGCTGTCATTTTAAGTATCCTTTTGTATACAGGTATCAAATGTATACTTTCTCGGGATTACTTTTGCTCTTCACAAATAAATTAAATTTATGAAAACGATCTTCATTACCGGGGCTTCTTCCGGAATTGGAAAGGCAACAGCAAAGCTCTTTCAGGCAAAAGGCTGGAATGTCATTGCCACCATGCGCAGACCGGAAAACGAAACGGAACTGTCGCAACTGGAAAATGTCACACTTCTGCCGCTGGATGTTACCAACCAGGAACAAATAAAATCAACTGTCCGAAAAGCGGCATCGTTATCCAATATTGACGTGGTGGTTAATAATGCGGGATATGGACTGATGGGCGCCTTAGAGGCTTTTACTGATGAAAATATTGTGCGTCAGGTGGAAACTAACTTTCTTGGAACTGTACGTGTAAGCCGGGAGTTTATCCCTTATTTCAGGGAAGCAAACAGTGGCTTGTTTATCAATGTTACTTCCATTGCCGGACATACCAGCTTCCCCTTTACAAGCGTTTATAATGGTACAAAATGGGCGGTAGAAGGCTGGAGTGAATGTTTATCGATCGAATTGTCCATGTTTAATGTAGCAGTTAAAACCGTCTCGCCAAGTGCTACGAAGACAGAATTATTCAGCCACAACGCGGACGTGACGTCGCTTCCTTATTACGCTGAGGTTGAAAGGAAAATGCTGGGCATGATTAACCCGGATTCCACACCTGAGGAGATTGCTGACGTCATCTATGAAGCAGCTACGGATAACAAGGACCAGCTGCGCTATTTCGCCGGGAAAGAGTCAAAGGCTATCTATGACAGGCGACAGGAAACAGGTGCTGAAGCTTCCAGAAAAGAACTGAAGAAAATGTATTTTGATGGCTTAGGTGCTTTATAATGTGGCCATCCTTAATAAAAAGGAAGCCGCCTCATAATTGATTTATGAGACGGCTTTCTTTTTACAGGTTTCCCTGTTTCCGGATCAGTACTTCAGAACAATGTAGCCTGTCATCAGTTTTGAAACTCCATCTTTCTTGTACTCGAACGTATAGAAGTACGTTCCTGCCGGCAGGTACCCGGTATGATACAGTTGACCGGCAAAAGACCTTCCGTGAGGAATATAGATATCGCCTGTAGGGTACGTTTTGCTGTCGAACATCCTGGTGCCGTTGCGGTTGAAGAGCACCAGGCGGTGTTCCGTCACATTGCTGAGGCCTTCGATATACAATTCATCATTTATTCCGTCGCCGTTAGGGGTGATGATCTTGTTGATCCGGATCTCTTCACCCACAGGATCGAATACCTTCAGTTCCGTTTCGGCGGTAGCCGGAAGATAATCTTCATTTCCAGGGTGAGATGCAATGATTCTTGCCGTTCCGATACCCAGAGGACTCAGGCTGGTACCCGAAATACCTGCTACAAGCGGGTTTGAGCTGATCACTTCAACCGGCAGGCCGGAAGAAGAGCTCACCGTCAGCGAATAAGGAGCCCCATGCCTTTCCATTTCCGGCAGAGGCATCAGGGTGATCCGCTGACCCGCTTTAGCGATCACCAGCTCAACCGATACGGTCGCCGGATCAAACCCGGTTGCAGAAGCCTGCGAAATGGTCAGCGTAGTAGTCCCTGCGTGATAGATTTCCACGATCCCGTTTTCGTTAATAGCAGCTACCTGCTTGTTGCTGCTCCAGTAGGTGAATCGTGCAGGGCTGTTGCTTGTTGCTTCCAGTTTAAAGGCAGCGTCACCGTAAGTTTTGGCAGGGATAGCAGCAGGCTGTATGGTCGTATTCCCTTTAGGAACGGCAACGTTGATAATGACAGCATTTGCCCTTTCGCTCCTGTTTCCGGCAGCATCTACTATCACCACGCGGATGGTATGTTCGCCTTCTGTAATAGGCTCTGTGAACGTGTATTCCCATTTGCCATCGGCTCCTACCTTTGCTTCGCCCACTTTCTTCCCGTCAACATAGATCTCTACTGTAGTACCAGGCTCTGCAGTACCTGTCAGGGTGGGAGTATTGGTTTCAACTTTCCCGTTATTGCTGCCTGTTACTTCCGGTGTTTTGGGTTTCTCCGGAACCTTTGTATCTACGATAATCTTAACCGGAGCAGAAGGCTCGCCTGTATTGCCAGCCTCATCACGTATGCGGATGGTCACCTCGTGTTCTCCCTGTGCCAGTGCCGGATTGAATGTATATTGCCATTTCCCGTTTTCATCTGACCTGGTTTCGCCCACTTTCACGCCGTCTATATAAATCTCTACAATTACGTTAGGTGCAACCACCCCGTTGATAGTCGGAGTATCGGTATTTACATGTCCGTTGTTGCCAGGTATACCCGGAGGCTCGGGCTGATCCGGAATATCAATATCCACGATAATGATGACCGGAGAAGAAGGTTCCCCTTTGTTCCCTGCTTCATCCCGGATCCGGATACGTATTTCATGTTCCCCTTCAGAAAGCGGCGGGTTGAACGTGTATTGCCATTTTCCGTTTGCATCTGCTTTCGCTTCGCCAACCTTCACCCCGTCTACATACACCTCTACGATCGCATTCGGTTCAGCGGTTCCGCTGATGGTCGGGGTGGCGGTATTCACATGTCCGTTATTCCCCGGTTTATCCGGAGGCATTGGCTGAACCGGAGGCTCGGTATCTACATAGACCACGACAGGAGGTGCCGGATCGCTGACAGTACCTGCGCTGTTCCGTATCCGGATAACGATCTCGTGCCTGCCTTCGCTAAGCGGCGGGTTAAAGGTATATTGCCAGTTGCCATTAGCGTCTGCTTTAGCTTCACCTACTTTCACTCCGTCAACATAGATCTCTACCGTAGCATTCGGCTCCGTTACTCCGCTGATCGTCGGAGTGGAGGTATCGACATGCCCGTCATTGCCTGGTTTCCCGGGAGGTTCGGGTTTGCCGGGAACGCTGGTGTCGAGTGTGACTTTACTGCCGTCAGTAGTGGATGACCGTGAAACCCCGGTGTTGCCTGCCGGGTCACTGTATCCGTCTATTGCAATTTTAATGTTTCCGCTGGCGTCTGCTGCTTCCGATTTGTTCATGGAAGCTTCTGCTTTATACCAGAATGCAGTCGGGGTGGAACGGGCAGCATCGGCTTTTACCGTTACCATCTGGCTGCCGATCTGTATCTTATAACCTCCTGTAATATTCAGTTTTAGTTCTTCACTGGCCAGGAAGGAAACGGTCACCATGTCGCCTTCTTTTGCCATGCTTGTATTTGTATTGGCCGATGCAATACTGATCGTGCTGATCACAGGTTTTACCTGGTCGACCGTGTAAGCCTCCCCTGAGGTATACCCGCCTGCTATTGCGTTTCCGGTAGCATCGGAAATGCCCGTGCCAGAAGTATTCAGGTCCATGCGGATGGTGCCGCTTCCTGTCACGGGTACTGTTACCATGTATTCGGCTGCCGTTGATCCCGGATTCACCGAAATGGTGCCTGCAGTAAGACCGGTGACAGATGCACTGAAGTCGCTGGCATCTACGCCCGATACATTTTTGCTGAAGGTAATTTTATAAGTTACCGAAGCCGCATTCGTAAGGGCTGCCGCAGGGCTTTGTCTCACGATACCGGTGACTGCCGGGAGTGCCTGATCAATCGTGTAGACCTGACCTGAAGTGTAGCCTCCCATGATGGCATTGCCACCGGCATCGGCGATTCCTGTACCGCCGGACTTTAGGTCCAGGCGAAGGGTGCCGCTTCCTGTCACCGGCACTGTCACCAGGTATTCAGCAGCAGTTGCCCCCTGAATAATGGAAATAGTACCTGCTGTAAGACCAGTACCTGCGGTAGTGTAAAAATCAGTTACATCCACACCCAGCACCGGTTCGCTAAACGTAACTTTGTATGTGACGCTGGCCGCGTTGACATTAGCAGCCAGAGGATTTTCCCTTAAAATACTGCCAACTGAAGGTTTTACCTGGTCGATCGTATACACTTCACCGGAAGTAAACGCCCCTGCGACCGCATTCCCTGAAGCATCATAGATACCCGTTCCACTGGCCTTCAGATCCAGACGGAGGGTGCCATTTCCTGCTACCGGCATGGAAACCAGGTATTCAGCTGCGGTAGCGCCCGGAGTTACCGTTAAGGTACCGGTAACAACACCAGTGCTGGCTGTTGCGGTAAAGTCTGGAGCATTTACCCCCGAGACATTTTCGCTGAATGTCACCTTGTATGTTACTGAGGAGGCATTTGTAACTCCAGTTGATGGTGTTTGACGCGCGATGTTGCTGATCAGAGGACGGGTTTGGTCAATGGTATAGACTTCACCCGAGTTATATCCTTCCTGTACCGCATTGCCGACCGGATCGGCGATCCCTGTGCCGGAATCTTTGAGGTCGAGCCGGATGGTTCCGTTGCCGGTCACCGGTACGGTTACCAGATATTCGGCGGCTGATGAACCCGGGCTAACCGAGATGGTACCGGCTGTCAGGCCAGCGGCAGTAACTGCCGTGAAATCGGCGGCATCCACGCCGGATACATTTTTGCTGAAGAGAACTTTATAAATTACTGAAGTGGCGTTGTTATTTGCCGCCGACGGCATTTGCCTGGTGATACCGGCCACAACAGGGTATGTCTGATCAATGGTGTAGCTCTCCCCGGTCGTGTATCCGGAAGAAATCATGTTGCCTGCGGGATCCGAAATTCCTGTTCCCGATGCCTTCAGGTCGAGACGAAGAGTTCCATTGCCTGTTACCGGCACACTCACCAGGTATTCAGCAGCAGAAGAGCCTTCCGTTACCGAGAGGGTCCCGGCAGTAAGACCGGTGCCCGCTACCGTGCTGAAGTCAGCGGCGTCCACGCCCGATACAATTTCGCTGAAAGTAACTTTATAGGTAACTGAAACCGCATTGGCCTTCGCTGTAGAGGGCGTTAACCTGGTAATGCTGGTTGCAGCTGGGGTTATCTGATCGATGGTATAGATTTCGCCGGAGGAATATCCGCCTGAGACCGTGTTACCTGATCCGTCTGTAATGCCCGTTCCGGAAGATTTCAGGTTAAGCCGGAGGGTACCGTTTCCTGTAACCGGTATGGTAACAGTATATTCAGCTGCGGAAGCACCAGCAGTAACCGACAGAGCACCGGCTGTCAGGCCGCTTCCAGCTGTTGTGCTGAAATCAGCAGCGTCTACACCCGATACATTTTCACTAAAGGTGACTTTGTAAGTAACCGAAGCAGCATTGGTAACAGCAGCTGCCGGTATTTGTCTCAGTATACTGCTGACAGCAGGCAGCGCCTGGTCAATGGTATACATCTCACCGGAAGTAAAGCCTCCGGGGATGGCATTGCCCGCAGCATCCGTGATGCCCGTTCCGCTTGCCTTCAGGTCAAGGCGGAGTGTTCCGTTGCCGGTTACCGGGACTGTTACCAGGTATTCAGCGGCATTAGAGCCGTTTACGACAGTAATTGTTCCTGCAGTAAGGCCGCTGCCTGCGGCAGCACTGAAATCCGGCGCATTTACGCCGGTTACATTTTCACTGAAGGTCACTTTATAGGTAACCGAAGCGGCATTGGTGTTAGCCGCCAGCGGCGTCTGCCTCGCAATGCTAGTCAGGACAGGCTTTGTCTGATCAATAGTATAGACCTCGCCTGAAGTATATCCGCCTGCAATTGCATTTCCTGTAGCATCTGAAATACCCGTTCCGCTGGCTTTCAGGTCAAGGCGAAGTGTTCCGTTGCCGGTGGCAGGGATGCTCACCAGGTACTGAGCTGCATTGGCTCCATTGCTGACCGAGATGGTCCCTGTAGTAAGACCAGTCCCTGCGGCCGCTATGAAGTCAGGTGCGTCTACACCTGTTACATTTTTATTGAAAGTAACTTTATAAACAACCGGCGAAGCATTAGTAGCAGCTGTCGCAGGTGTTTGTCTGACGATTGAACTGACAGCAGGTACGTCCTGGTCGATCGTGTAAATTTCTCCTAAAGAATACCCTCCCAGGATCGTATTCCCCACAAGGTCGGCAATGGCTGTACCCGAAGATTTCACATCCAGGCGCAAGCTGCCGCTTCCCGACACCGGTATACTCACCATATATTCTGCTGCTGTAGAGCCCTGCGAGACTGTAAGCGTTCCGGCAGTAAGGCCGGGGCCTGCCGTCGCGTTGAATGCAGTTGCATCCACACCATTTACATTTTCGCTAAAGGTTACTTTGTAAGTAACCGACGCTGCATTTGTAGTGGCAGTAGCAGGCGAATACCGAACGATGCCTGTAGTTTGAGGTTTGGCCTGGTCAATGGTATAGAATTCGCCGGAAGTATATGCGCCCGCAACCGTGTTGCCTGCCGCATCGCTGATCACAGACCCGGCTTTCAGATCCAGGCGTACGGCACCGCTTCCGGTTACCGGTACACTCACAAGATATTCTGCATCCGTAGAGCCGGCTGTAAGCGTGACCGTTCCGGCTGTAAGTCCGCCGCTTGTTGTCGCATTGAAGTGAGCTGCCTTTACACCTGTTACATTTTCAGTGAAGGTAACTTTATACGTCACGGAGGAAGCGTTGGTATTCGCCGCAGCAGGAGATTGTTTCACAATGCTGCTGACAGCGGGTACCACCTGGTCTATGGTATAAACTTCACCCGCAGTATAAGCCGGAGCTGCATTTCCAAAGTCGTCGTAAATATCGGTACCCGGTTTCAGATCAAGCCGGAGAGTACCGTTTCCGCTTAAGGATGGCAGGGTTACATCGTAAATGGCTGGTGAAACAGCCGCAACTGTTATGGAGCCTTTACCGATGTTACCTGAAACGACTATAGCTGCGAAGTCTGAGGCATCGACGTTATTCACTTTTTTCGAGAAAGTGACGCGGTAAGTAACCGAAGTGACGTTAATATTTTCTGTGGACGGCGTTTGTCTTACAATGCTGACAGACGGCGGAGTCTGATCGATCGAATAGGCCTCTCCCGAATTATATCCTCCTGAGACAGGGTTGCTTACCCAGTCGATAATTCCGGTTCCCGAAGCGTTCAGGTCAAGACGGAGGTCTCCTGTTCCGCTAACTGACGCTACCGTAACATCGAATTCCCGTCCGGAGAGTACCTTAAGAGTTAACCCGCCGGTACTGACTCCTCCGGAAGTTACAGCGGAGAAGTCTGTTGCATCTACTCCCGACACGGGTTCTGAAAAAGTCACCCTGTAGGTAAGCGATGTTGCATTGGTATTGGAGTTTAAAGGAGCCATTCGTACAATACTGCTTACAGCAGGTTTGGTCTGATCAACAGTATATTCTTCACCGGAAGTATAGCCTCCCGGAATCGCATTAGATGCAAGATCGGCAATACCCGTGCCTGTATCTTTCAGATTGAGCTTCAAGGTGCCGTTTCCGGTTACCGGAACTGTTACCTTATATTCTGCTGCTGTAGATCCGTTAGTTACGGTAATTGTTCCGGCGGTAAGTCCGCTGCCGGCAACAGTACTGAAATCAGGCGCATTTACACCTGTTACGTTTTCGCTGAAGGTGACTTTATAAATCACAGACGTTGCATTGGTATTAGCCGATGCAGGAGTCAGCCTGGTAATGCTGCTGACGACCGGTTTCGTCTGATCGATGGTGTATACCTGTCCCGGGGGGTAAGCTCCCGTTGTTTCATTTCCTGCCGGATCGGTAATCCCGTTTCCTGATGTTTTCAGATCAAGCTGAAGATTTCCGTCTCCGGTAACGGGAATGGTTACATTATATTCTGCTGCCGTGGTACCCTGAGCCATCGTCATAGTTCCGGTAGTAAGGGTGCTGGCTGCTGTTATATTGAGGTCTGTCAGATCCAGGCCTGTTATGTTTTCACTGAATGTTATTTTATAAACCACACTTGTTGCTTTCGTTAGTGAGGCAGTGGGTGTGGCTCTCGTTATACCTATTAAAGAGGGGCTGGTACTATCATAGGTGATGCCGCCGGGGGATGATGTAGTGCCTGTATTGCCTAAATTGTCGCTGGCACTGATGCTGTAGCCGAATGTTCCCTCTGTGTCAGAGCTGGTCATCGTGTATACTGCTTTCCAGGCGTTTGTGCCGGTGCTGGTTACAGTTGCGGTTTTGCCTCCGATAGTGACAGAAGGTGTGCTCACGCTCTCGCTTGTTGAAAACGTAAGAGAGATAATATTTCCGTTTTTAGCCAGAGAAGGATTGCTGTTATTACTGGCGAAGGTGATGCCGTTGAAAGAAGGGGCCTGGCGGTCGACGGTATTTTGAGGACTGGTTATTGAGTTTATGATCGCTGCGCTTCCGCCGTTTCCCGTTTGTGTTACAAAAGATAGAACATCTGTTACGTTATCAGGAACGGAAACGGAGATCTTCCACTGTGTATTGCTAGTTCCTGCTACCGGGGTTGCGCTTGTTAAAGCGGATTTCTGACTGGTAAGGTTAAAATATTTCGTGTAATTGGTTTCCAATCCTGTAATCGCCGCATTAAATGAGACTATGAAGTCCTGGCTGGCGCTGTTGTTATTCGCGCTTTGTCCGGATACACGGCTGATGCCTGTACACGTCACACCCTTTCTTACAGCGAAAGTTGAACCTCCCCATGCCAGATTTGTATAGACAGAAACATAACTGGAACCTCCATCCACCAAGGCAGGAGTTGAACTGCCCCAGGTACCTCCATTTCCTTGTTCACCCGACATATTCTCGCCCCATCCCCATAGTGATCCATTTGTTTGTATGCCCATAGAATAATATGAACTAGAGGAGACGGATGCCCAGGTGCTTCCGGGCATTACTTCCGTGGGTGTCAGGATCTTCGTGAGTGACGTAACACCTGCCTGCCCGCTTCCATTGGATCCCCATACCCATAGTTTTCCGTTATTTTGGATGGCGAATGCCGTACTTCCATGGGAGCTGATCTGCGTTATATTAGCGAGTGAGGGAACTTGTTGAGGACTCAAGCGGTTTGTCGTGGTTCCATCTCCTAAATTCCCTGAAAGATTATTTCCCCAGGCAAACACTGTTCCGTTTTGCTTTAAGCCGATACCTGTTTCCTGTCCGGCCTGTATATCAACCCAGTCGTTATCATTTCCTGCCAATACCCAGCTAAGACGTCTGCTTGTCGAACCATCGCCTAACTGGCCTTTAGCATTACCTCCGCAGGCAAATAGATTCCCGGCAGTTGAGATAGCATAGCTGTAAGGAATTGTCCCATTATTTGAAGGGCCCGCTGCGATTTTTTTAACATTGTAAAGCACAAGCCGCCTGTTGGCAAACTGACTTCGTTCTGCGGTGGTTCCGTCTCCCAGGTTTCCGTAGTTATATCCCCACGTCCAGAGTTCTCCATTTGTTTTTAGCGCTAAAACGTGAGCCCAGCTGACTGCAACAGCAGCCCAGTCGCTTTCGTTTCCCAATTGTAGAATATCGAATTTATCAGTTGCTGAATTGTAGGTATTTACGGTCCATGAATTGTTCCCAACCCCCCAAAGCGTACCGTCCTGCTTAATAAAAACGGTAAAGTCGTCTCCCGCTGCTACAGCTTTCCAAGCTGGGTTGGCCACTAATTTGGGTACATAGCTAGTGTTAGAAGTTCCATCCACGAGAATGCCTCTGAAATTACTTCCCCACGAAAATTGTGTATTTACCTGTGCCTGAGTTGTTTTAAGTCCGCATATTGTCAAAAGAAGCAAAGCAACAGCAGAAGATGTTTTGAAGTTTTTAAAAGTAGTTATCATTTCATAGTTAAAATAAACCGGTCCGGAAACCGTCATCCATTACCTGATGCTTTTTTACGGGAGGGGATTTTTATGGTTACGGTTTTTTGCCGGCGGGGTAAAGTGAAGCGTATTGACCAAAAACCTGCTTCCTCAAAGAGCTGAAAAATATATATTTGTAAAGCGGGGATATAAATGACGGAATATAAACTATACGATGATCAGCATCTGGTTCAACTCATGCGGAGTGATGAACGTGCGTTCGCAGAGATTTATGACCGGTACTGGGATAAAATGCTTGGAGTTGCCTATAATCGTTTAGGAAACCTGGAGGAGGCTGAAGAATGTGTCCAGGACGTCTTGTATAAATTGTGGAAGCTAAGGGAAGACCTTGATCTGGTGAGTCTCGAACTACGGAGCTACCTTGCAAGGGCTATCCGCAACCAGGCATTTAATATTCTTGACCGCCGGTATCGCGAACGCGTAAAACACGGAAATTATACTCCAACTGAGGATATCTATCTCCTCTCTCCCGAGCGGGAACTGATTATACGTGAGTTGCAGCAGCAAATTGACGATTCTATTAACGCTTTACCCCCGCAGTGTCAGCTTGTGTTTAAACTTAGCCGTCAGCAAGGTCTTTCCAATAAAGAAATTGCAGAAACATTGAATTTGTCTGAAAATACTGTCAAGTCACATTTGAAAAAGGCAAATAAAGATATTCAGGGGAATATAAAATTGCTGACGACCCTGGTTTTTTTCTATACTTTTTTGTAAAAATAAATTTTCCCACTCACCCTTCGTTTGATTTTGTCTGTCTATAGAGGCAGAACACCAGCAGAATGTCCGACAGGTACGAATATATAGAGCAATTAGTATTTAAGTTCAATACCGGTAATATCAGCCAGGAAGAATTTCAGGTTTTACTGGATTGGTATAACGAACACGACGATCAGGAGGTTGTCATCCGGTTAAGGAAACACGATTCTTATGAGACGTTGAAATCACGAATGTTCACCAACCTTATGGACAGGATCAGGGATGAGCGTCCTAAGCCATCCCGTCGGTTTCTCCGGCTGAAATGGATTGCCTCAGCAGCAGCTATTCTTCTCGTGGCGGCAGGCTTATGGATAACCTTTGAATATAAAGCCGCTAAGTCCGGCGGCGATTCAGCCGCAGGCATAGAGCCAGGAGGGAATAAAGCCACCCTCACGCTTTCGGATGGCAGAAGAATAGCACTGAGCAGTTCGCAGCCCGGAATCGTATCGGGAAACCGGATCACGTATACAAACGGGGCACCTGTAGAAAATGCTTTGCCGGACCATTCGCAAGGTACCCGGCAAAGCATGATCTTACAAACTCCCCGGGGCGGGACCTATAAACTTGTACTGCCAGATGGAAGTGAGGTTTGGCTGAATGCTGCATCAACACTAAAATATCCTTCGCAATTTGAGGCGGATAAACGCATTGTTGAGCTGGAAGGGGAAGCTTATTTTCATGTAAAACCGATGTTCCGGAAACACGGGGAGAATATTCCTTTTAAGGTCATCAGCAACCGGCAGGTTGTAGATGTTCTTGGTACGCAGTTTAACATCAGTGCCTATCCCGGAAGTGACGCTGTGAAAACAACGCTCGTGGAAGGGAAAGTTGCGGTGACCTCTCCAAAAAAACGTTTTATTCTTACTCCTAATGAGCAGGCTGTCACTACAGCTGCTACGACCACAGTCAGCCTCGTTAACGCGGGTAATTATACAGCCTGGCGCGATGGCAAATTCAGCTTCGACAATAAGACTTTTAAAGAGACTATGGACGAAATAGGGCGCTGGTATGACCTCGACGTTGATTATGAAAACGGGATACCGGATGAAGAACTTGCCGGTGATGCTTACCGGAGTCAGAATATCCATTTTGTTCTCCGCCTGCTTGATGTAGCAGAGATCGAATACAGGCTGGATGTGACGCATCGTAAATTAACTATCAAAGGAAAAAAGAACAGATTTTAAACACCCTTAGATCAATGATGATATGAAATAAACTTTACTATAAAAAAGACTGCCCTTATGCCAAAAAAGGGAAGGGACCGCCATCCCTTCACCTTAAAGATCTGAATGGCAGCAGTCAATCTGGTTGAACAAGCAGACATTCCATCCAAATTAAAATTAATGAATATTTACTACTTAACAAGAGTGATGAAGATCATCATGTTATTTCTTTTAGCGGGCTTTCTAACGGTAAGCGCTTCCGGTTTTTCGCAGCAGATTACTCTTAAAGGAAAGAACATTCCGTTTTCAGCGGTGGTGGATGCCATTCGCAAACAAACAGGATATACGGTATTTGGTACAAAAAAGACACTGGAAAGTGTGGGGGCATTGACGCTGGACGTTGAAAATATGCCTCTGGCGCAGTTCATGGAAAAGATTACCAGTGATCAGCCTGTCAGTTATGAGATAGAAGACAAGGTTATTTCAATTTCCGGAAAGGCTAAAACAGAGGCGACCTCTGCACCCGTTGTTGTCTCCTGGCAGCAGCAAACCGTTTCGGGGGTAGTACGTCAGGCTGATACCAAAGAGCTTTTGCCGGGGGTGAGTGTGCAGATTAAAGGTACGAGTACCGGAACCAGGACAAACGGAAAGGGAGAGTACAGGCTGATTATTCCTGTGTCTGATAAAAAGCAGGTATTAATTTTCTCGTTTATAGGGATGAAGAAGCTTGAGGTGCCTTATCAGAAGCAGGAAAAACTTAATATAGAACTGGAGACCGACGAGCAGGCCATGAACGAAGTGGTTATCACAGGGATCTATCAGAGGGAACGGGAGAGTTTCACGGGTTCTTCTGCCAGGTTTTCAGCAAAAGATTTACAGGTCGTAGGTAACCAGGGGATTCTTCAAAGCCTGAAAACGCTGGATCCTTCTTTTGCCATTGTAGAAAACAATACCTTCGGTTCGGATCCAAACCGTTTACCGGATATTGAGATACGCGGCAAAAGCAGTGTCATCGGGTTAACAGATGAATTCAGTACAAATCCAAATCAACCTCTTTTCATATTAGATGGCTTTGAGAGTACACTGGCAATTATCAGTGATCTCAGTATGGACCGGGTGGAGAGCATTACCCTTCTGAAAGACGCCAGTTCCACCGCAATATATGGTTCAAAGGCTGCTAATGGCGTAGTCGTTATAGAAACAAAACGTCCAAAAGCAGGACAGCTCCGCATAAACTACAGTCTGAACAGTTCGGTCAGTTTCGCAGATCTGACGGATTACAACCTGATGAATGCCGAAGAGAAATTACAGTTCGAATATCTTTCCGGTTTCTACGGAAAGCTAAACGAAGAAGGAAATTTCATAGTCGGTCCGGGTAACGAAGCCTCCCAGGCGAATTATTACAACCGTCTTAAGGAAGTTCGCAGAGGAGTGAACACTTATTGGGCAAATGAGCCCCTCCGGACTGCACTGAGCCAGCGGCACACACTTTTTGCCGAGGGCGGAGACGCCAGCCTGAGGTATAGTGTTTCATTCAGCTATGGCGATAACCAGGGGGTGATGGAAGGTTCGGACAGGAAGACAACTAACGGAAACGTTCGGCTGATGTACAGAAGAGGGAATGTGTCGGTGAACAACTCTCTTAGTATTGACCATGTACGAGCCGATCATGAGACCCTGAGCTTCTCCGATTTTTCAAGGGCTAATCCATATTACCGGAAATATGATGCAACGGGTAATATCAATAAGCTGCTTGAATCCTATACATATTCCGACGAAAACCTGGTTCCGCATACTGTCAATATTTATAGTCCGTTTTACGATAAGAACAACCTGAATATCGACCGCGATGAATCTGAAGGCTTTACCAACAACTTAGAAATGGAGTGGCGGATCATTGAACCGCTCCGTGTGCGTGGCCGCCTGGGTATCCGCAGTACTACAACGCGTGATGTATTATTCCGCTCTCCCTTCAATACTGAGTTCGAGGGTACTGATCCTCTTCAGAAAGGAAAATACAATGAAGCCAACGGCAAAAATCTTACCTATGACAGTGACCTCGCCCTGACTTTCGGAAAGCTGTTTGCCGAAAAGCATATGGTGAATGCCGTGGCTGGTACACGCTTTGAGCAAACCAGCAGGCGCCTGGGGGCCAACCAGGTACAGGGTTTCATTGACGATGAATTTGCTAATCCTAATTTCGCCCTCGGTTATGAGGCCGGTACGCGGACTGGCTACCAGGAGTCAAAGCGGCGTGCGGCCAGTTTTTTCATGAACCTGGGATATTCATATGATCAGCGGTACCTGGTTGATGCCACTGTAAGGTCTGATGGTTCTTCCATTTATGGTTCCAGCAGGCAGTTTTCTACTATATGGTCATTCGGGTTGGGCTGGAACATACATAATGAGCCCTTTTTTGCAAATAGTGCGTCTGAATGGTTCAGCCAGCTCCGTCTTCGCGGATCCATAGGAAATCCCGGTAATCAGAATTTTGATGACTATATTTCCATGCGGATCTACCGCTATAATACAGAAAAGCGCAATCCGTTCGGAGCGAGTGCCATCATCAGCAATATGGGAAATCGTGGTCTGCGCTGGCAAACCACTCTCGACCGAAATATTGGCGTCGATCTGACCACTTTGCACAGCCGTCTGCGTTTCACCATTGATTATTTTGTAAAGAATACCGATCCGCTGTTGGTTTTGGTTTCGCTTCCATCCTCTACTGGTGTCACCACCGTTGCCCAGAATATCGGCGAACAGTCAACGCGTGGTTTCACTCTTACTACAGATTACACACTTCTGAAGAGAAAGCAACTCAACTGGAGGGTCAATCTCAATATGCGCCAGATAAAAGCAGAGTACAGCGATATGGGTAACAAGCTCAGCAATTTTAACGAAACAAATAAGAGCCGTAATCTCGTCCGGTATTACAACGGAGGCAGCCCATCGGATCTCTGGGCAGTTCGTTCCCTTGGAATTGATCCTGCGACCGGGCGTGAGATCTTTCTGAACAAAAATAATGAGCAGACCTTCGTTCATAACTACGATGATGAAGTGGTGGTTGGCAATAGCGAACCAGATCTCGAAGGTATCATCGGAACAAGTTTTACATACAAAGGATTCATGGCTTCCATCAACCTGCGTTACCGCATCGGGGGGCAGGCGTTTATGCAAACCCTATATGAAAAGGTGGAAAATATCTCATCTGCAAAGGTTGCCCTTAACCAGGACCGGCGGGCATTATACGACCGGTGGAAGCAACCCGGTGACAATGCCCGGTTTAAAGCAATCTCGAGTACAGAGTATACTCCGATATCTTCCCGTTTTGTAGCAGACAATAATGCACTGATCGGCGAGGCCTTTTCATTAGGATACGAGAATACCACGGCTAGCTGGCTTAAGTCTGTCAGGGCCTCTTCCATTACACTGAGGGCTTATATGAACGATATCTTCTATATCTCAACGATTAAGAATGAGCGGGGTATTGATTACCCCTTTGCAAGATCAGTTTCTTTCTCAGCGGCGGTCCGCTTTTAACAGAATTAAGTAAATATGAAAATAGTATATAAACTGTCTCTCTGTCTTTTTCTAAGCATGCTTTCATTTTCCTGCAAAAAATGGATCGACGTTCAGCCTACCGACAGGCTTGGCGAAGATCAGTTGTTTATCAGTAAGGAAGGCTACATGAAGGCACTCAACGGCGTATATGTAGAAATGGCCAATAATGCTCTGTACGGTAAGGAGATGACGGCCGGAGCAATGGATGTACTGGCCCAGTATTATTACATGACGCTTACGACACATAGTTATTACGAGTATACAACTTTTGTTTATACCAGTGAGCGTACCAAAAAAACATTTGACAACGCCTGGCGCAAATCATACGAACTGATTGCCAACTGCAATGTCATCATTGAAAAATGCGGAGATGCCCCCGGCCGCACCTTGCCGCAACCGTATTACGGGATTATAAAGGGTGAAGCTCTTGCACTCCGTGCTTTTCTGCACCTGGATATGCTTCGCTTGTTCGGTCCTATATATACGGAGGATAATAAAACCAGGCCAGCTATTCCATACATATCGAAAACCGGATTTGAGATTGCTCCGATGCTTAGTTCAGAAGAAGTCATGCAGCATGTTACGGATGATCTCAAGAGCGCTTTATCATTGATGGAAGATACCGATCCGATCCGTACAGAGGGTGTTCGTCATGGAAGTAATCCGGCGGGATCTAACGATCTTTATTACCGGCAATACCGGCTGAATTTTTATGCTGCTAAAGCTCTTCTGGCGAGAGCTTATTTATGGCAGGCCAATAAAAGTGAAGCCCTGGCACAGGCTCAGGAATTGTTAAGTGAGATCCAGTCGTCAGACAGGACAGTCTTTCCTTACGTTACGTTCGCGAACGCAACGCATGCAGAACGCCCTGATCGCGTGTTTTCTACCGAAGTGATGTTTTCGTTATATGACAATGACCGGTTGAAAATGTACTCCAGCCTTTTCGACGTCAACCTTCAGGCTGGCAGTAAATTGTCTTTTAACGGAGGAGGCACCGACGAATCCCGGGTGAAGAACCTATATGATGACGACAACGACTACCGGCGCCGTATCTGGCAGATAGTATCCTCCGGAACTGTTACTGCGCTTACCAATCTCAAATACCAGGACGTGACCGATGCTCCCGGGCGGTATATGATCCCGCTGATCCGCCAGAGTGAGGTACTGCTTATTGCTGCCGAATGCAGCCCCGACCTGGCCAGCGGCATCGTCTACCTGAATAAGGTGAGGGCCAGCCGTAACGCTGTCAGCTTAAATCCTGCAACGGAAACCGCTTTAAAAACCGCGATCACCAATGAATTCAGAAAAGAGATGATAGGGGAGGGGCAACAGTTTTTTTATTATAAGAGAAATGCGATGCAGACTATCCCCAGTCATTCGTCATTGGCAGGCACTAAAACTATGGTCCTCAATAACTATGTCGTTCCCCTGCCCGATAGCGAAATATCACAAAGAAATTGAAAGAATAAAAGAAAATATCATGAATAAAAATCAATTGATAGCTCTTCTGTGTGTTTTGTCCTCTTTTTTATGGAGTTGTGAAAAGGAAATCATGGAATACAAAGGCAGGGAAGGCGTATATTTTGCAGTACAGCATGGTTCGTCATCACTAAGTATCAGCCAATGGCCGTACCAGCCCTACAGCAATGTTGAATTTCTTCGTCTTACCGGGGATGACGTGCTGTTTCCTATGAAGGTGATGATCACTGGTCCGGTAAAACAATATGACCGTACTTTCCGGGTAGAGGTAAATCCCGATTCCACTACGGCAATTCAAGGTGTGCATTACGAAGCTATACAGGAAGAGTGGACCATTCCTGCCAATGCTGTTTTTACTACGATTCAGGTTCGTTTAAAACGGACTCCGGATCTGCGTGATACGGAAAGAACCCTTGGATTGCGGCTTGTTGCGACTAGTGATTTTGCTTTGTCGTTCCCTGAATGGGATGCTATCCCTTCTCTGACCGGGGGATCGATTGTTCCGGAATTTGATGCCAGCCTGCATACGCTGAGGATCAATGACATTATGGTACAACCGTCTGTCTGGAGAGGGTCAATACAATCCGGGAACCGCGAATCGGGACTATGGGGAGCATTCAGCAGAAAAAAAATGGAGTTTTTAATGGAAAACCTTGGCCTCTCTTACCAGGATTTTGCATCCGAACAGATGATGCCGCTGGCCCGTTCGATGCAGGTCAAATCTGATGCAGCAGCCATCCTGATTGCGCGGTACAATGCAAAAACACCCGTATTGGAAGATGACGGACGTTTAATGTATATCGAGTCTGTTCCATGGACTTCCTATATCGGGGTGCCCTGGGTTCCGGAGCAATAGTATTCACTTAATATCGAAAGAAATTCATGAAAATTTATCAATATACGATCGTTTTTCTGTTCGTTTTGCTTGGTTCATGCAGTAAAGACCTTGGCAATTATGACTATACAGATATCAATGAACTGGCCATTACAGGTATTCAAAGTAATTATACAGTACTCCGGAATGTCGATACGCTGCGTATCAAACCGGTCATTTCGGCAACTATGGACGGTGGAGATCAATCGCGTTATGAATACCTGTGGATTTTAACGGCAGGTAAAGACATGACGGATACGATTAGCCGGGAACGCGATCTGGAGTATCCCATTTTATTAAATCCGGTTCCTTACAGCCTCTATTATCATGTTCTGGATAAACAAACCGGGGTAGTCTGGCGCTTTAATTCAAGGTTGACAGTCAATACACCTTTTTCCCGTGGTTTATTGCTGATGGGAGAAGATGAGGAAGGATATGCTGAAGCCGAAATGCTCTCTATGCTGAACGATACCATTCAGATGAAACATTTATTATCAGAGAGCGGACTCCCGCGCCTGCGTGAGCCGGTGAGCTTCCTGCACACCGGCGGGATCTCTGACTCCTACAATAAGCTGTGGGTACTCACCGGTTCGGGATCATATTATCTCAACCGTATTACTATGAAAACGAAGACGGACAGCAGTATGAAGCGCTTGTTGTTTATCTCAGATCAGATCAGTCCGGAAACATTGCATCCCGTTGTTATTGCTCCCCAAATCCGGACAGCAGCAGGAGCCACTGGTAACAGCTATAACCGCGCAATACTGACAAAAGGAGGAGATATCTTCGCCTCCCAGATGCTGATCACAGGTGGGGATTATTATAACAATCCCGTTAACCGCGTTGCCACAGCCCAGGAAGAGCGGCTTGCCGCCGCACCCTACCTGCTTTATGCGATTGGAAATATGACGTCAGTGATCTGGTACGATACGAAGAATCAGCGCTTTTTGAATTATTCATCCTTTGGGCTGGCGACAAATTCGGCTGTGCTCAGTGATGCTGCAGGAAGTGCTTTTCCCTGGAACCAGGCGGGGACGGGCCGCACGCTTGTCTATGCCGAAAACACACGGAATACAGACGGAGGCTCAACTAACGGTAACTCATTTGCCATTATGAAGGACGCTGCAAATGTTCACTATATATATAAATTCTATGCAAATGGCGGGAGTCCGGTGAAAAGGGCTTCATATACTATAAAGCCAATAGCTGATGATTTCGCCAACGCTGACTTTTATGCATTTTCATCTAACCGGACCGTGGTATTTTATTCTGTTCACAACAAGCTCTATGCATATGATTATAATCCCGGGAACGAAAAGATTTACTCTTTAGCTGAAACGGGAGCAGACGAAATCACAATGCTTAAGTTTGACACCCAGATCGACTATCTGACCAACAGCCTGTATATCGCCACTTACAATCCTGCAACAAAGGGAACATTACGCCGCTTTATTGTCGGAAGTAATCCCGATTTTGTCAATTTATTGCCTGCAGAGAATTCAACATGGCAGGGGCTGATCAAAGTAAAAGACATCAACTGGCGTGCAGTCAATTAAAGACGGGGTATAAATCAGAGAAGATATCATGATGAACATAAGAACGATAAAAGTGATCCTTTCGCTGTCCGTAAGTCCTCTCCTGGCTTTTTCCCAATCGGGTACCTTTGCCATCGGGGGAAAAGTGCCTCAACGGTATAACGGACAATTTGTAAAAATCTATTATGTAAATGGTGAAGCCAAAGTTGCAGACAGCAGCATGGTAAAAAAGGGGGCATTTACCTTAAAAGGAGACCTGGTTGCACCTGTGCTTGGCAAGTTAAGTTTCGGTAACTCAGAAGCCGGTGACCGTATTGACGTGTTTCTGTCTGCCGGAACCATTCGCGTTTCGGCTAAAGATTCGATCCGGCATGCAACTGTAAAAGGTAACGAACTTACGGAAGTGCATGAACGCCTGGCCAGGCAGCTCAGGCTGGCTGATGATAAAATATACGACCAGTTCAACATGTATAAAAATATGCCTGAAGGCGAGGCGAAAAAAGCGTACATAGCCAGGCTCATGAAAGAGCTCAGCAGCTATTCCGTTCAAAGGAGGGAAGCCATCCATAAATTCGTTACAGAGAATCCGGCTTCGTACGTGTCACTTTATTATCTGGACAAGAGTGCACCGGCAAGCGTTGTGAACTATGAAACCACCTATCCCTATTTTGATAAGTTAAGTGCCGGATTGAAAGCTACACCACTCGGCAAACAGTTGGAAGCAAGATTGCTGGCTGCAAAGAATAAGCTGAACGGTCAACCGTATAAAGATTTCGTATCCATCACACCGGAAGGTAAGTCGCTCAGTCTGAAAGAGGTAGTCGGCAAAAACAAATACACCCTGTTAGATTTCTGGGCAAGCTGGTGCGGACCCTGCCGGAAGGAAAATCCCAACGTAGTCAAAACGTTCAATGCTTTTAAGGATAAAGGGTTTACGGTACTGAGTGTATCACTCGACAATGATTCTGCCAAATGGAAACAGGCTATTGAGAAAGATGGAATGCCGTGGTACCACGTCTCCAGTTTAATGGGCTGGAAGGAACCTGCCGCTGTGCTTTATGGTATCCGGGCTATTCCGCAGAACTTATTGATTGATGATCAGGGCCGGATCGTAGCAAGTAATTTAAGGGAAGAAACGCTGTATAATAAGGTGAGGGAATTGTTAAAATAAAAAGTTGCGTCAATATATTGCAGCCGTTCTGAGTAAATCAGAACGGCTGTTAGGTTTTTTTTACAGCCCTATTTTCCCTTCCACCCAATAAGGTTGTGTCCTGATATTCCTGCTGTTCACTCCCTTTTCTTTCAGGGCTTTTCTGAAGTTTTGGATCGACCGGCCGTTTCCCATTAGGTAGAATGAGCCGTTCTGCCATAATTCCCATACGCGGTCGGGCAGGTTTTGTAAAAATGAGATGGCATTTTGGGCCTTATTGATTGATGAAGAAACGATATCAAGGCCATATCTTGTCTTAAGCTCATAATGCATGGTATCCTCATTGAGCTCCAGGATCCCGATATAGTTCTGCCCGTTCTCTTCAATTACCTGCTTCAGGCTTTTAAATAACCCGATAGTGGTTTCATCCCCAAAGAAGAAATGATATTCGTACTCTTTTTTATATAGATCCAGTCCGCGTGGAAGCACGATATTAACGAGGTCATCTAACTCCAGTCCGTCGATGTAGCTGCTGCCTGGCCCGTTGCCGTGCAGATGGAAAATTACCTCGAATACCCCGTTTTCACTATCCCAGAATGAAGGAGTATAATTACGGAAGTTTGTTTCATTCACCCTGATGGAAATGGCTTGTCCGGGTTTAAAGTTTACTCCGGAAAGATCTCCTCTGAATTTTATAGTCTTGATAAAGGGATGCAGGTGATTGATTTCAGCAACTATCACTTTCCTGTTAAACCCGCTAAAGACATTTTCCAGTACGTCTGCAACCCATTTTGGAACTTTTGGCATAACCTAATCTTTTGACTGCAAAGTACCGCAATACCGGAGGTTAAAAGATTATATAAAAACAGGCAGTCATTGGACTATTCGCGGAATCTTTTCCTGAATCCAAGCGGTGTTTCGTTCGTGAGCTTTTTAAATAAACGGGAAAAGTAGGTATGATCTTCAAAGCCAAGATCAAATGCGATTTTCTTTACGTCATCATTAGTATAGTATAGGTTTCTTTTTGCTTCTAAGAGCATCGTCTGTTGGAGGAACTGGGTAACAGACAGACCGGTAGTAACTTTAACACAATCGTTCAGGTGCGAGGTAGTGATGTGCAGTCTTTCTGCAAAAAAAGAAGCGGTATGAAGGAACGAATGTCCTCTGACTAGTTCTTTAAATTTTTGAGTAATTCTAAAGGATTGAGTCTTATTATGTGCGTTCTTTTGGCCGGATATCAAAAAATGAGAAGCGGCATTAATGATGAGCGCATTCAGCAGATTTGTCGTGATCTCAGTTTTGAAGATATTGTCTGCGACGAATGAATTGTACAACATCTCAGCCATTTTAATAATGCCGTTCATATCCGCAGGCAGCAGTTTAATACATTGCCCCTCCACTGTAGTATTCTCAAAGATATCCCTGCAAAATTCCGGCACGAGAAACGGTGCTATACTCATAAAATAGGCATCGGCATCGTGGCCGGTCGAATCGGCCGAATGAACCTGGTAGGGCTTCATCAGGAATATACTTTGGGATTGGATACTTATAGTGCCCATGTCGCATTTCATCTTGCCGCTTCCTTTAATCACGACAGCAAGGATATAATATTCATCCCGATGTTCCTCCGGCAGGTCGGTATACTCTTCCTGGTTATGGAAATGAGTGATATCGAGGCCTCCGACAGCAGTTGTCTTTTGCTGGTGGACCGGGATTTTAGCTGATGCAGGCATGATACAAATGTATCATTTCTAAATATTATTATTCAGTCCCGTATCTTTCATGAGGTCCTCAGAAAGGCCTGTTATTTCAGCTGAACATTGAGATAGACAGAATGGCGACCGTACGTGTCGTAAAATGGTTTAAAAACAACATCATCAATTGTGAACTGCAACTGCTGAGGATCACCTTTGATGGATTTGCTGATATCCTGAGCGTCGAGGGTTATTTTACGCCAGTCTTTGCGGGCTTCCGGTTCCTGGGCCGCCAGTAATACCGGGCCGTAAAACAAACTGGCTATGTTGGGCTGGTCCATAACCGGATCCAGGTGAAACTGGAAGGGCATTTTCAGATCTATCACATCGCCGTCTTTCCACTTGCGGTCTATTTCCAGGTAAGTGCCAGGTTTTGCAACCAGTTTTTGTTCTTTGCCGTTAATCTTTACAGAAAAACCTTTAGTGGCCCAGCCCGGTACGCGTACATGGACCGCAAATTTACCGCTGCCGTTGATGGTCAGGCGTGTTTGATCTTCCTTAGGGAAGCTTGTCGTTTGTTTTACCGTTACCTTGCGTTCTTTCCATTGCAGAACCGAAGGGATATACAAGTTGACATAAAGCGCCTGGTCATCCTTACTTTTAAAGTAAATGGAGTTTTGCAGTTTGGTGCTGCTCTCAATCGCTGTACCGTTGCAGCATGTGAAACCCGTCATATCCGGATTACCGAATTGTTTGACAGAACCGGGCCTGAGCGGTACGTGGTAGGTATTAGCGGGACTGTTTTCTGCTACAGAAGCCAGGATATGGTTATATAATCCACGTTCGTAATAGTCCATTAACTCCCCACGCTGGTCGAACTGAAAAAGGTCGCTGGTCAGTTTCAGCATATTATAGGTTGCGCAGGTTTCATTCTGCCCCCCGGCTGAGAAGCCGTTTTCGTACAAGGTTGCAGGCTGGCTGATGAAGCATTCCGCATTAGCGGGGTTACGCGCGCCGGCCACGCCTCCGATGCTGTACATATAGTCATTTACTGCTTTATACCAAAAGTTATCGGCTACCCGGTAATATTCAGGGAGGTGGGAGACTTCGTACATTTCGATGCTTCCTACAATTTGCGGTATATGCTGGTTAGCATGCAGGCCGCGGAAAGTATCGACGTTTTTGGCGAGACCATGCGAATGTTCCGCATCGCCAAAAAACACTTTGATATTATCGAACAGCTGTGCTGTTTGCAGATACTGCGGTTTACTGGTGATCCGGTACATGCGGGCCATCACTTCATTCATCCCCCCGAACTCTCCGGCGATGTACGTATTCCACATCCTTATAAGCGTTGCACGGGGCAGCTGGCTCAAGCGTGCATATACCCAGTCACTCATGCCTGTTGCTATTTCAAGAGCCTTTTTATTGCCGCTCACTTCGTAAACATCCAGTAAACCAGCCAGAATTTTATGCAGGGTATAATATGGAGCCCAAACCTGGTTATTCTGACCTCCGTATTTGGCGCCTTTCTCCAGCATGATGAACTGGTCCGGAGGGTAGGCACTGATAAATCCTTCACCCCAGTTCCAATAATCTGTGCGGATGCCTGTGTCGCTGAGATCCGAGTCGTAATCCGATTTTCCGGAACCGGGAGGTACCGCCCTGGGATCAGATACATGAGCACCGCCAGTTTCTTTCGCCTTTCCGGATAATTTTGACAGTTCGTAAAGGCTGTTCACCATATATGTCATTTTCGCGGAGAAATTCTCCTGAAGAGACTTGTCATACCCCGTGCTGGCGTAAGCCTGTGCGATTGCCGTCAGATAATGCCCTGTGGCATGCCCCCTTAATTTGGTGTCCTGACTATCCCATACCCCCAAAGGTTTCGCGCCCTCAGGCTGTGTCTGGCCAAAAGCCTGGCGAAACATATAGAGAAAGGAGTTAGGGTCTGTCTTTGATAATGTTGTGATAAACTTATCCCGGTTTTCTATGAATTTCGTTGTGTGGCCATCAACATCCGTTTCCAGTGAAACTTGTCCCAGACTGAATGTTGTCAATTTCGAATCCGGTGTTTGGGTTTTTCCTGGCTCTTTTACAGTGATAATTGCCTTAGGCTGAAAATCCGTCCCTGCAACGCGCCCGGTAATGTTGTAGTGCCCTGGCTGAAGAACTTCGCTATTGTCGGCAGGAGCAGGCCACAGTACCCGAACTTTCGGACCCTCGATTCCATCTTTGTAAATGCCCTCTACGTAACCAGGCAGACGGGGTAAATCCCCAGCTTCAGTTTCCACTTCCACATCCGGTACTTTTACTAAATACGCATTGTAGAGCTGTGTTTCAGTTTTGGTGAACTGCTGGAGATTGTCTTCAGGTTTTCCTGTATTGACCGCATTTTCCTGGGCGCTTCTCAATGCATTGTAATAGATTCCGGCAACCTGTCTTCTTGTAAGCGGCACACGGTAGATCCGGAAATCGTGTATCATCGCATTGAGATAAGGGTCTTCCGGGGACAGCGATTTTCCTATATAAAGCAATTTCTTTTCTCCTGCCTGCTGAATGAACATGGCGGCTAACTCTGCCGGAATATTCTTTGCTTCACCTGCAGGCTTACTGTCAATATAGGTAGTCAGCGTTCTGGATGGAACATCTATTACGATAGCCAGGTGATGCCATTTATTCATCTCTATAGCCGGTGAAACCGCTCTGCTTTCCTTTCCCTTTGCCGTAATGAACGCCTGATATTCTTCCTGTCCTTTCGTACCGGCAGGAGCAGCAGAAAAGTGAGCGGTCATGTCCTTCCCGAAATCAAAAAAACGCTGTCCGGGCTGCTTTGAGCGCAGGTAAATCCATCCGGATATACTAATCGATTCGATATCTGTCAAAGCATCTCCAGGGATTGTAATAAACGTGTTTTTATCCCCGGGGAGGGACAGTACCTTCCCGAATCGTTCATCCTGAATGAATTTCACTCCAGTGCCCTGAGCCTTTGCATGCAAATTATTCCGTGACCAGTCTTTCGTGTCACCGTTAAAGACATAACGGGCAATCATTCCGGTTTCTCCAATTCCATCTAATATCTGATCTCCGCTCTGAGCCCGGACTGAGTTAACGGCCTGGATTAAAATAGCAACAGAAAGAATGGTGCGCAGGAATACCTTGTACATTTTCATGCTTAAAAGTATTAAGAAACCTGGTGTTCCTGTAAGTATATTTTAGCTAAGAAACGTAAGATATTAACAGGTTAGTAATGGGTTGTGCGGGGAAGGGAACAAGAGGGCCGCCAGATCTGTTACAGACAGGCGGCCCGGTTCAACATCCAGAAAAAAAAGATTTTTAAAAATAAACGTTCATATATTCGACGATGGCTTCTGCAATCGAATCAGCATATCCGGGCCTGGTATTGTCATCAAAGCGAACATCCTGGTTAAATTCAAGCTGGATTGCCGAAACTGTTCCTCCCTGCCTGGACCCATGTCTTGCAGTGTTGTATCCTCCATCGAAGTATTTTCCGTCTGTGAATACCGAAGTATCTCCGGGTTCGGGATAAAGCTTGCTGGGCGTAACAATGAACGGAAAATGATTCATCATCAGAGTGCCCAGAGCATTGTTTCCGCGTATCAGTGACGTCATTGTCACACTTCCCGGCTTCACCATGTACTTAATGCTGCTCTTCCATGTTAAATTGCCAAGTGTAGAATAATAAGTAGTGAAATCGTTCTTAGCAAGCAGGTAGCCAGCTTCTGTTCTTTGAGGGGTATGAGCGTTGCCATGAATATCCAGTAAAAGCACTTCTCCGTTAGCAGAAGCGGTCGTTTTTGCATCTTCGATGAAATCATGAAACGCAGTCCATGCATTTATCGCATTCTGGTCGCCCTGCGCCGCCACTTCAACCCGCCGGTTCGCATCCAGCTTAGCCCTGTGCAGGTAGTTGAGGATCACATGAGGCCTCAGTCCCGTCTGCGCTTGAATAGCTGCCGCTATTTCCTGTGCCAGTTCTTTGGTCTTGCTGTCGGGAGTGTCCGAGAAAGTCATGTCGTTATTGTAAGGATCAGCAGGAAGTGTGGGATAAGAATAAGTGTCAGTACGGGTATGCATGTAAGCGGGTCTGGTGGTGCCTCCATGCGGGGCTGTCAGGATCAGCTGAGAACCGGGGTCTCCGGCAATATATTCAATTGCCAGGAATGAACTTGCTTCTCCGTTGGGATCAGTAACCCTGAATGAATACTTCTGACCAGGGACATAGGTGGCAGAATCTGAAGTTTTGGCAACGGCCTTCGAACTGACTGTGTTTTCTTCAGAAGCCGGACTTTGCAGATTCTTTTCGCAGGATGAGGCTACAAACAGATAGCAGATCATCGCCACATGGGCAAGTTTAAATAGTTTCATAAGATTTGTTTAATTAAGATGTTTTAAGGAATAGAGTGTTTTTCTTGCCGGAAGGACCGTTTTAATTTGTTAAGAAAGGTAGTCTACCAGATTATTCTAACAGGATAGTGGTGGAAAAATTGATCCCGGGTTAATCACATTCTCGGCTTCAATAGCCTGTCTTGCAGTGCCAGATAAAGAATCGTCTCCGGAAATGAACCAGATAAAGGTATGTGTGTCAAGTAAATTATCAGACATCACATGTAATCCTTAAAATCCTCAATAGGATCGTCGAAATCATCGTGCATTATAAACATTCCCCTGGCACTTCCAAACTGGGGTTTGG
>NZ_QEAS01000016.1:0-30301 GCF_003130405.1 Pararcticibacter amylolyticus | reverse complement strand
CTCAAGAAAGTCAATAAAATCGGCTACCTGGATCTTCATAGAATCAGGTAAGCAAATTAGTTAAAAGGCTATTATTGCATTACCTGTAATGTCAAAAACTATTCCGTGATGGCTATCTTTCTTATGTAATTCAATTCCGTGACCCCGCAACTAAATTGCCGGGTGCTCAACAGATTAAGCTCTGTTTTTTTCTGAAGGCCGGTAAATATTGGAATACCTCTTCCCAGAACAATCGGATTCACAAATAGCCAGTAACCGTCAATTAAGTCGAGCTGAATAAGGGAATGTGTTGTTGTGGGACTTCCGAAAATCAGGATGTCTTTCCCTTCCTCTTGTTTTATTTCATTTATCCGGTCTGCTAGGTTGTCGCTGAGAATCTCTGTACCAGACAAACCGGTGTTTTTCATTGTTTTTGATAATACAATTTTGCGAACGTTTTGGTACCACTTTGAGTGTTCAATGTCGTGCCTGCTTGCTGATGGTTTGTCAGCAGCCGTCGGCCAGTAGCTCTCCATCATCTCATAAGTTACTCGTCCATATAATGCGGTGTCGCCTTCGCTTATACGTTTGCCAACAAAATCAAATATTTCTTCATCAACCTTGATCCAGTCCATTTCCCCGTTTAATCCAGCTACGAAACCGTCCAGCGATATGTGCATAAATGAAATTAGTTTCCTCATAGGTTTTCTATTGATTTTAGTTGCTTTGCCTTTTTATTTGACTGCTACTATCAAATATATGCAAAACGTTCTGTATGTGAGAACACGGAATGGAACTGTTTGATCCTAAACATGCTGTTTGGTGAGATTGATTTGATGCCTGTACGACTTTTACAAGACGCCACTCAGCCCCTCCCGTTCCTCGTCTGTGAGGTCCACAACACTTTCTATAACTCCCATGATATCTGAAGTGTTGTTTGTAGTGAGCAGAAGGTTTAGTAATCCGACCAGCATCTTGCTCTGCTGGTTGTTGGAGCTTTGGAAAATGCGTGGCTCCGAGCAGTATAGTTCTTTTACCACTGATTCCAGGTCGTCTGTTTTTATCCCCGGTTCAGGAAATATTCCCCGGATATGATAGTCCTGAATCAGCTTATCCGCCTGAACCTCCCTGATAAACTGCTTCTCTTTGTTGGAGACCAGCGTATTGAGGGACTTCAGCAGGCTCTTATAAGAAGGGTGTGTCTGATTGGTCCCTGAAAAGTCAAGCACCGGGTTCTCGTCAGTTGTTTCATGAAAATTATCAAAGAAAGGCGATTCTACGTAAACCGAATGGTGAAAGTCAATCGCTTTGTTGTTGAAAGAAGTATGTTTCCTTGCTACCTCCTTGTGATTTTTACCTAAAAAGTAAAAATAATATTTATCACCTATCTTCCTGTTCCAGCG
This sequence comes from Pararcticibacter amylolyticus, assembly GCF_003130405.1. GTDB lineage: Bacteria > Bacteroidota > Bacteroidia > Sphingobacteriales > Sphingobacteriaceae > Arcticibacter > Arcticibacter amylolyticus. Next base: position 28,919 of record NZ_QEAS01000016.1, on the reverse strand, counting down.
AATAAAAACCACCTTAAACTTGTCGTCACCAATTTCATGCGCAGAATCTTCGATGTCGCCTATTATTTCGTTATAGGCCAATTCAACTCCATTAATGACTATTTTACATCCTCTTTTCCTGTTGAGGAACAAAAACCATCCGAACTCGCTGGCGAGATAATCTGCAAATTCCCTGCCTGACAGTAAATTTGCTGACAAATCAAAGAAATTAAAGAAGTTTACAATTGTACCGGTAGTGGTATTTTTGGCTATGACTGTATCCTCGATTAAGAAATTTTGCAAATCACCTTTGTTTATCACAATGGTATAGCGAAGTAATTTGCCGTCAGGGCCGGCAAATGTTGTGATCCAGCTGCAGGCATTGGCAAAAGTGCTGAAAGCATACCGCCCTTTTCCTTTGTGCCCCTTCTGGAAACTCTCCCTGTCAGGCACATCACGTTTGTTTGAATCAAGAAAATTTCCAAACGTGTCGTCAATCGTTTCAACATTGATTCCACTGCCATTATCGGAGATTGAGAGGGATGCCAGATGTCCAAGTTCATTCGCCTCAAAATCCAAATGAACTTCTGTTGCACGTGCATCGAAGCCATTCCAAATGTACTCCGCCAAAGCTTTTTTGTAATCGTTGGGCAGTCCGCTTTGTTCAATGCTTTTGGATGTGATTTTCGATGTGTGCTTATTCATTGTTTTGTATTAATCTGCTAATATAGTTAGTGTTTTTTAATACTGTACGAAGAAGGGATGACAATATATCCTTTCTGATAGCTCCATTTCCTTCCACTTCAGGAGTTATCATATCTTCGATCATAGCCAGGAGCAGTTGCTCGCCATGGAAAACATATTTGCATTAATTGTAGCCGCCTGTCAGAAAGCTTTACTGGAAGGGAAGGTGCCGGAAGAAGAGCTTGTCGAGCAAAGAAGTATGATTGCAAGGGCTTTACTATCCGGTCAGCGATATGATAAGGATCTAATTATCAGTTTTTTAGGATTTTTGAAGAACTTCATTTTTATCGGGAATAAAGAAATAAACCGTAAATTTGATACGTTAATACACGAGATAACAGGAGGAACAATTGATATGGGCATCATAGAAACTCTGAAACTACAGGAAAGGCGCCAGGGGCTTCTGGAAGGCGAGCGCAAAGGCCGTTTAGAAGGGAAGCAGGAAGCAAACTGCGAATTTGTCAGCAATCTTATTTCAGCAACCAAATTTGATGATAATAGAATTGCTGCTTTAGCTGCAGTCCCGGTAGATTTTGTGCGAAAAGTCCGGTCGGAGCAGGCCAACAAAAAATAGGACCTTATTTTTTATCCTGAGTTCTGTTCTCAATAGAAATTGAAGAACAGTACCTGGGCTGCTGCCAATACCATCCAAACCCCTGTGGTTTTATATCTTCTGGTATAGTTTATGAGTCGTGGCGATAAATATCAGAATTGAAACGGCATAGGCGTAAAAATTATTTTCTACATAACCATAATGAACACAATAACCTGAAAAGGCGAGACTTAATGCATTCATTGTTAAAATGATTGATTTTCCTTTTACTGAGTATTTTATAAAAAAAGCTATTGCTATCGCTGCCGCAATTGCGAAATAGATAATATTGCTGTGATTAAACATAAGTTGTTTTTTGTTATTAGTTTGATCCCTCAATTTGTTCTCTGCTAGTGCTGCAATATGAGCCGGATACAAATAATGTTATGTTTTGAAGAGCTTCAGTCGATGCTAAGCATCAACCAACATGCCTTACATATAACTGCCGAATATTTCGGGCACTTTGGCCTTTTATTGCCTCTTTAATCAGTTCTTAATTGTCTTTCAAATAAGCGGCTCCGTGATTATAATGTAAAAGTGTGATATATAATTGCTTTTGTTTGTTTTAAATGGTGTTGAGTGTTTTTATTCGTTTTGGTTAGTACGTCCAGAAGCAAATAAAGCGAATAATGGGATCGTATTCTGTTCAGTTTTTTGTCGTTTTGTATCAATTTCGCCTGAGTAAAACTTCTTTAGCTGACAACTTCTTGTTAATCTCATAATTAAGCGTGGTGGTATATTGCTCCAGCGTAAGTGATATTTGTGACACACGGGAAATAAGGTGTTATCTGATGTCGTTTTATTTGCGTTTTGAATTCGAAGAGGGGCCGGATGGCGGAGTAAATGGCGGTGTAATGGCGGAATATGTTGGCGGAGTAAATGGTCTTTTAATTCTGAAATAGAAATATCCAGGCAATGGAGCTTTTTGTGAAACGAATGATTATTCCGTTTAAGATGCCGAAAGGCAGGGGCAAATTGCCGGGGGATGAAAGGACCGTTGAATAGAAATACCCCTTTTATAACAGGCCATTAATCATTTCTTTTACCCGGTCACTTCCGGGAAAGGCAGTGAATTTATTGATGAGTACGCCATCTTTATCATATAAAAGATATGACGGAATAGCCTCAAATCCAAAATGGCTCATTAAATAATACCACTGGGAGGCTGTCAGATAATAGTGCTCGCTGCCTATTCCCTTTATTTTTTCTTCCCATAGCTTTCGGGGTGAAGATCCGTTTGTTATATACACAAATACAACCTCTTTATTCCGAAAATCACCTTTTGTAGTTCTGAACTGCTTCATTGCCTCAATACAAGGAGCACACCATGTTGCCCATAGGTCAATAAAAATAACCTTGTTTTTATGTTTAGAAACGATCGTTTCCATGATTTTCTCGTCGGGAACCGACGAGACGTCGTTTACAACAACAGGTGACTTTATTCTGTCTAATTCAACAACCTGCTTGTTTTTCCGGAATAGGATCTTAGCAATTTCTTCTTTTCCCCAATATTCTGCTATGTTCTTTTTTTGCTTTTCGGTGAGCGGCCTTACTTCTATATTTAGCTGTCGGCCATAGGCATTGGCCGCTAAAATATCATAGTATGGTCCATTGTCGAACCCGACCAGATTTGATAAGATAACTTTCACCTTTACCAGCCATGAGGGAATATCGCTTTCTCCGATCTCAGGAATACCTAATGTCTCATTCTGAAGAATTGATTCCTGAAATTCCGAAAATGCAAAACATTGCAGATATTCCGGATCATTAAGGTTAAAGTCTTTTAAAAAACGAAAATATGATCTGTCAATCTTTTGTATGTCAGGTGTTTTGGCTGTATCGCGGGTTATGTTTCTATAGTTTAACATCATGGATGCTTTGTAATCGAAGACATGTGCGTTATACATAAATAATCGAAACTCTTTGGACAGCACTCCTTTTAATTCTTCAGATATCAACGAATCATTGCTTGCAATATTTAATCTTTCCGACAAAGAAGTTTTAACGAAATTCAGGAAATAGTCCTTACTCTTATTATACAAAGGCTGCGGCTTCCTATCCGGTATATAACTAACCATTTTATCCATAACCTCCATGCCCCGGGTCATATCATTTTTACTCATATCAGCAGGCGTAACGCTGACGTTTTTAATATCACCATCTGAATTGTAAGCGATATCTATGTTGGTACGGTCTTTCAATTTAAAAAGAAGCGTCTTCTCTGGATTTAAACTTGTGTATAAACCTGCCAGAGAAACGGTTGTTTCAATATCAACATCAATAGAAAACGTCCCTGATTGATCAGCAAGTACCTTATGCTGAACGCATTCTCCCGAAACCGGATGTGAAACAGTGATAAATAGAGAAACGTTACTCTTGCTTGTATCGGTCGGGCTTATTATCCTTCCTGTTATTTTCGCTCTACCTGCTTTTATCGCGGGTGTATCTGTTACCATACCAGTGGACAGCTTACATAGTAACAAGAACAAAATGGTGAAGATGCAGGACAGGTTAAATTTTAGTATTTTAATCATGATTGGTTTGATTGATCTAGCGTACCTTTCTCCAGGTTCGATTAGATAAACTCGCTAATTTCCCTGAGAGTGGGTAATAAAAGGCTGTTAAATTTAATTCTTGCCAAATGTATAGAATAAAAGATAAGTTGCTTGCTCGAGTAGTATCTATTTTTTAAAATCTAAAAAAATCAAATGGTAAATTTCTATAAATCAATTTGTTGGTGTCTTTTGTGATGATGGAAATCTAACTGGCTGTGCAGGCAGGCATTTCTTTTTCCGTTGTCCAAAGTAGAAGATCGATCCTTAATATCGGAACAACGTCATATTATCGCCAGAACAACCATCAACAGAATTAACAAGATCAGAACTGGCCGTATTACTCTTTGTTGTCTGGCTTTCCTTAGGTAACCATCCTTTTCTAATTCCCAGGAGATAAGTATTTCGAATATCGTGTTGAAAGGCTCGAAGATAAAGTCGAAAATAGTATAGGATTCCTTTGCCCGTCTCAAATCTCCGAGTTTATCAACTTTTTCTAAAAAATATCGTGCATCGGCTATCTGACTTTCAGGTACATCTCTTAATCGCAATTCTTCTTTTGCCAATTCAACAGTTTCAGGCTGCCATTTATCCGGAGCAGCGGCTATCATGAGCAAATCTTCCGTTGTTCTGGTTTTTATAGGAGGCCTAAAGTCCATCATTGCTGCTGTCTGGTCCCAAGTTAATATTTTTTAAATATTCATAACTACAAAGATTTCCGGATAGTTCCCAAAATCAATGCTTCTAATAAAACGTTAAACCATTTTCTTTGTCAAATTGCCTTTGCTCATCCTTCGGCATTCTTTGTCTCAGTAATTTAACAGTGTAGCCGCCATGTAGTCTTTTTCCTTCGGTAAACATCCAATCAGAGATTTTGCCTGTGTCAATCTCGATAGTGTCACCAAGTGCGACCTTATTTGTTGATTCAGGGACATTTGCTACAATTCCATAATAATTCCTGTTTATTAATGAAATCGAACCCAGCCATATATGTTCGCCCGATGCACCATTTTCAAACCGAACCTTTAAAGAGAAGTTATCGAACGAACTGTTGTTACTTTTTAAAGCAGTTTCAAACTCAGAAAGTGTGCTTTTGGCATGTTTAATTGCTTCCTCCGTTTCCTCATCGTTATTTTCCACTACGATGATATCAGGCTCTCCGGTTCGTTTTATTTTTCGCGAGCCAGGTCCACAGGAAGCAGAGACAAGGAACATCGTTATTAAAAAGAGTGGTATTAATCGCTTTAAATAAGGCATAACATTTAAAGAGTATGGTCTTGTTTATAACTTACTTCTTTGTTTGAGATCCCTAAAAGTAAAAAAAAAAAGGTTTATGCAGGTCTATAGGTTAGATCACAATGCTTTTCCACATCCTAGGTTGATTCTGTGAAGAAAAGTAAAATAAACTTTACAAATTGTCTTTTATAATTTACATTTGGTAAAATAAACTTTAACATTATGAAAAAAGGATTTCTTCTTCCCAGCGTTTTTAAATCCATTGGCTGGACCACATTTTTTGTTTTTTTACCACTTGCTATTGCTTGTATGTACTACCAATTTAGAATCCCCTGGTTACAGCTTTATTATCCCGAAGACTCTAATTGGGAGGATTACAACTTAACAGATGAATTTGCCTATGCAGGGGTTATTATCGGGCTGCTTATGGTGAGTTTTGCCCGGCTTAAGGACGAGGATGAGTTCATCAGGAAACTCCGGCTGGAATCCCTGCAGTGGGCTGTTGTAATAAATTATGCTGTTCTTCTGGTATCCCTTTTTGCTTTTTACGGCACAATTATTCTTGCGATACTGGCCTATAACACCCTCACTATCCTGATCGCTTTCATTTTGAAATTCTATTACAGTTTGTATCTTTTGAAGAAAAACCTGGCACGAGAGGACAGATAAAGACTATGAAAAATACTATAAGAGTTCAACGGGCAATAAAAAATATCACTCAGGCAGAGTTAGCTGATCTGGTGCAGGTGTCCAGGCAGACGATCAATACGATAGAGTCAGGTAAATACGTCCCTTCTACAGTGCTGGCATTAAAAATTGCCCGGGTGTTTGATACCAGTGTAGATAATATCTTCGAATTGGAGGAAGGGGATTAACGTAAGCGAGTGGTTTCCATCATCCGTCTTCGCCGGCGATGCGGTTACTAATCTGGTTATCTTTAAAGATAAAAAGCAATATTTCTGCTTGTTAAGAGCATGACATAATCATTGGTTAATAATCAGTAAATTATGTCATGCTCTTGGGATCTGTATATAGGCGCCGGGACTAATTAGTGCCCGTTTTATCTTTGATCTTTTTTTTCAGTTGCTCCTTAAATTCATCATCTAGTTTCAGCGGATCTTTAGGCCCCTTAAAGATCTTCCTCATCATACTATTGATCAGCACGCTCTGCTCTTCATACACCCTGCAGATGTAGCAACCTGCAAGGTGAAGGGTCAACTCCATCTTTTCCCGGGCGGTGAGTTCAATATCCTGTTTTTTCTCAATCAGCAAGGTCGCTTTCCTGCAGTTGTAGGCGATCCTCTCCTCATCCGTTTTTAATATCTTTTTCATATCAGATCCAGTTTTTTTGCAGGCATGAACGCAGATTAACTTTTGCCCTGTGAATAATTACCCAGAAGTTGGACGAACTTAACTTCAGTTCTTTACAGATAAACTCTGTGTTTTCCTCGTCCATGTGTTTCAGCTTGAATACCGACATCCACAAAGATGGCAGCCTGCTCATGCATCTCTCCAGGACTCCCATAAATTCTTTATTATGCAATGGATCTTTGTCTTCTACTCCAAATGGCGCAGGCCAGTGTTCTTTTTTCCAGTGGTTCAGATCGGGATCAAAAAATTCCGGCTCATTATCCGGGGCGCCTGTTTTATCATTAACAGCAAAGCTGCCAGCCTTCTTCCGGTATATATCAATGATCTTATATTTGAGAATGGCCGTCAGCCATGTTCTTTCAGCACTTTCGCCCCTGAAACCGGCTGTTTTTTCCAGCGCCGACAAGAAAGTTTCCTGCACCAGGTCGCGCGCCTGCTCCTCATCGTTCAGCCTGACGATGGCAAAATTATACAGGTAATCTGCGTGCAGTTCCACCCATTTTTTGGGTTCCAGGGTATGGATGCCGGAATGCTGCTGCGACGTATCGGTTAAAAATTCACTATCCATAATCCCATTTTCTATTCCGTTTTAAGTTCCCCTGCGACCGCTTTTAAAAGTCCTGCGCTGATCCGCTGTTTAAAGTCGGGATTGATATATTCAAACCGGATCACGCCTGTTTGGTCAAGAATAAACACTGAAGGTACTGGAAGGAGTTTGTCCTTGTTTTTTCCCCCCGAACCTTCTTCAATGGTTTTACTATAGGCTGCGGGAGCTTTAAAAGCTATTCCGATCTTTTTCGACAAACTTAAGTCAGCATCCGAAAGTAACGTATAGCTCAATTTATTCCGCTCCATTGTTTTGCTCAGGTTTTCAGGACTATCCGTGCTGATCGCAATAATCTGATAGCCCATCTTTACCAGGTCTTCCTGAATTTCCTGTATGCCGGAAAGTTCCCTGTTGCAGAAAGGACACCATCCGCCACGGTAGAATAGCAGTATGGTGGGCTTTTTTGCAATATGTACATTCAGGTCAAACATTTTACCATCCGCCGCCGGTATCATTATCTGTGGTATTTTTTCACCGATCAGCAGGGGGCTGATGTCGCTGGCTGTTTGGGGATAAGAGGACATCATCTGGTTATAAGGCTCTTTTATTTCCTGTGCATTGATACGAATTAAAACGCCCATAACAAGCATGGATGATGCAAGCAGTTTCTTAATAATTGGAGTACATTTCATGTGCTATAAAGTTGAATATCTTTTTTGAATAGATTTATGAACCTGCTGTAAGTAAAGGATATCATTACGGGCAGATATCCTTTACCACTATAATAGAAATTTTATTTCAATGTCGCCTTGATTATTGCGGTTATATCCGGAAGAGTTGTAAAAGCATTAGGATTCGGGACCTCAGTAATTGCTTTACTTTCTGCTAATGGCGTGCCAGCCAGGTTGAACTGTGTGATGCCAGCCCCCGGGAACTGATCAAGGGCGGTGCCGTCGTCGAACAGTTTTATACTGTTAGATATATCCCCCTGCATGGTTGCATCTACGCCGTTATCTGAAGAAGCGAAGAACCAATCGTTTGAGAAACCATACATGGTGGCGATTGCCAGCCGGTCGCCCGAACTTACGGTAAGCTGTTGCGAAACTACGCCGCCGTGCTGACCTCCTATCTGCGGGAGCAGCACGGTACTTGCCGGAGCTGGCAGCACATATACCGACTTTACACCTTTAAGCTCTTTTAAATATGCAGCCAGGATATCGGCATTACCTTTCTGTGCAAGGGCAGTCAAGCCGTGGCCGGCATCCAGTTGTCCGGCTTTGTAAATGGGATTTTCGATACCGTTATATACGACCACCAATACCGGCGAAAGCGGGGTAAATATGCCTGTGATGGATTTTATATAAGTATAGAGCGCACTGTTATCACCAGCTTCGGCAAGATTAATCAGGCCATTTGCGGTTGGTTGCGAAGCCATATAAAGCGGATTCGGCGATAGCAGGCTTCCTCCGGCGATATAAGACACGCTCCAAACTCCCGGGCTAAGTGGTGTTTCATTAGCCGTACCTCCGGAAATGTTCTGAAGGGTTAAGGTGAAGGTCGAATTTCCATTATATTTCAAACTGGCTTTTACCAGTTTTGAAGCTTCCAGGTAAGTATTTCCCTGGGCATCCGTACCGTTCACCTCAGTGATGGTTTTGCTTTCAGCAACCCCAGGGTGGTTGACCGACGGCCCAGGCTGTTGATTTATACGAGTACCATTGTCCCACAGTTTTACCTGTGACGAAACATCACCTTCAATAGGGGTTCCGTTACTATTATACACTTGTATGCCCGGATTAGCAGGCGCAAAAAATAAGTCGTTCGATGCACCGTACATCGTTGCAAAGGAGAGGGCCTGGCCTTTGGCCGCAGAAAAAGTGATTGTCGTAGACTGTCCGGGCAAAATAACCGGCGGTGTTCCCGTCCCCTGAAAAGTTCCCGACTCTACCAATGGCTGCGACTTCAGTACATTTTCTATTGTGAGCGTACGTTCTGAAGTAGCCGGATCTGCATGGTTATCTTTTTTGCAGGCACAAAGCATAAGGGGCAAAACTGCCGCCAAAGAAATTGGTCTTAATTTTTTTAATGAGCTCATTTCTTCTAAAGTTTCCTGCTTGGTCGGTCAAAGCCTTCAATCCTTACAAACAAAGTGAAAATCTATCCGGGGGGCGGAAAGAAGGGGAGGGCTAAGCGAAGAGAGGCACCCCGGTATCCAGGAAGGAAAGAGCTTTAATAACTGTAAAATCAGCTATTAAAGCCTGTTGTATTAATTGAAAGAATGACGAAACTCCAAAGGAGACAGTTTTGTCTTGGTCTTAAAAAGTTTGCTAAACGATTGAAGGTGCTCAAATCCCAATTCATAAGCAATTTCGCTAACGGAAAGGCTGGTGGTAGAAAGCTTCTCTTTTGCCAGTTCTATCAGCTTATCATGCAAATGCTGCTGCGTACTCTGCCCTGTCAGAGATTTAAGCAGGCTGCTCAGATAGCCGGGAGAGATATTTAATGTATCGGCGATTAAGGTAACGCTGGGCAAGCCTTGCCGGGCAAGCGCACCGCTGTCAAAATAATCAGTTAAAAAACTCTCCAGGCGGGCAAGCACCTCGTGACTCACCACCTTACGGGTAATAAACTGACGCTGATAAAACCTCTCCGAATAAGTCAGCAGCAGTTCAATCTGGGCAATCATGACATTTTGGCTAAAACGGTCGATAGCGGCACTATACTCCTGTTCAATTTGCCCGGCAATGGCACTCAGCATGGCTTCTTCCTTGTCAGATAAGTATAATGCCTCATAAACCGAATAGCTAAAAAATTCGTACTGCTTAATGTTTTTGGCGAGGGGAGTGTTCCATAATAAATCCGGATGGATCAGGATCATCCAGCCTTCATGATCTGATATTAAAGGATCTTTTTCAATTTCAACGCTAAAAACCTGGCCCGGAGACATAAAGAACAGTACGCCTTCATCAAAGTCACAAGCCTGCCGGCCATATTTAAATTTAGCATTTCTCACCCTTTTCATCGATATAGAATAAAAATCGAAGATCAGACTGAACGAGCCGGCTGCTACTGGCCGCTTCAACTGGTCCATGTGTATGACGCTCACCAGCGGGTGTGCCGGATTAGGCAGCCCAGTGGCCCTGTGGTACTCAGTTATGGTGCTGAAACGAAGCATCTCATTTTTCATCCATTCAAGTTACTGAGTTTTATAATAAACTGCTGCAAATTCTTTGGCGAAATCTACCAGTTTTCTTTTCCCCATTGTCGGTCCGGCACGATGGAAATTCTCCAGAGTCCTGCCACCTAATGAGCCGGTGACTATAGTTTTCATGGCCTATTGTTGAGTGTAAACACCATTTGCGATATCGGTAAGCAAGGTTGAATGAGTGGGATGCCAGTTAAGATTTTCACGCGTCCATGTGCTGGATGTGGGGCAATCTATCGCAGCCATGAGCGCGAACCAGCCAAAATGTTCACCTGCCGCTTCAGGAGCAATTGACCTTACGGGGATATTCATTACCTGACCTATAGCTTCAGCAATTGCTTTACCTGGAATCGCTTCTTCAGCAACAGCATGGTAACGGGCGCCGGGTTCACCATTTTCTAAAGCTAAGCGGTAAAGGTGTGCTGCATCTAACCGGTGTACGGCATTCCATCTGTTCTGTCCTTCACCGATGCACGCGGAAAAGCCTTTTTCCCGTGCGATATTCACTAATATGGGAACAAAGCCATGTTTGTCTTCTTCACCATGAACGGAAGGAGACAACCGGATAATAGCTGTGTTTACTCCCAAGGCTGCCGCGGCAGCCGCAGCCTGTTCAGAAGCACGGGGCCAGGCAGGGTCCACCGGAGAAATCATATCTTCTGTAGCCAGCTTTCCCGGGGCTACCAAAGCTGTACCCGAAGTAACGATTAATGGACGATTCGATCCCGCCAGCACCTGGCCCATTGTCTCAATCGCCGTTTTATCTACCTCGCAAACTTCCTTGAAACGGGTAAAGTCATGAATAAATCCGGCATGAATAACACCATCCGTCCGGGAAGCCCCAGCCCTCAAACTTTCCAGATCCTCCAGATCTCCGCGAAGGACTTCAGCTCCCGCCTGAAGCAGCTTTTGAGCTGATGCTTCTGAACGCGCCAATCCTAGTACCTGATGACCTGCGGCCAATAATTCCTGCACAACGGCAGTACCAACGAAGCCTGTGGCTCCTGTTACAAATACACGCATCTGTTTTTTCTTTAGTTAGTACAAAGATCGGCTATGCGTAAAGAACCAATTTATCCAAATCCGCTTTTGGTTTAGCTGAATCTGTGATAATGCTGTATCTGGCACGACTACTCTTATCTTCTCAAAGCCAGGATCAACGCTATTTTTGGCAACGATCTTAAATTGACCACTAGAACCGGCAACAGTTTAGCACTAGTGTAGAGGCAATATTCTTATTCTTTGAGAAGTTTCGTCGATAATTATAAGCGCCCCTTTTTGTAAGATGTCTTCATGTCTTCAACGTTCCCGCGCTCTCCAATCAAATAACTATAAAGGCGAACCTTATTTCTGCAAAACAGGAAACTGAGCGATTCTCAAAGTACTACAACCATAGGGAATAAGTGTTATTTCTTCCTCTCTGGCATCTGCCTCAATCCTGTAGGTAGGACTAAAAGGCAATGGTCCCGCCATATCGTTATAAATCTGCCATGATGGAATTCTGCGGCCTTTTGTTTTTATACTAACTGGTGCATTCTCCAAATTCCAGGGATATAAACTGGTCTGACTGCCGGCCTGAAATTGAAATTGCTTGTCCAGATCTTGTTTATCAGATTCTATAAGGCCATAGTTCCAGGGTGTTGTCGGCCTGACTTCATAGAAACTTTCACCGCCGTAATTTTCGGGATACCCCGGGTTTTTCACCAGTTTATGTTGTTCTCCAATTTTAAGAACGTAAACAAGAGGGCCGCGTTCGACTGATCTGGAATTTTCAGCCCATTTGTTGAAAAATGTGTGCATGGGCAATGTTAATTCAACAACATCTCCTGAGCACCATAATCTCTTGATTTCGACAATTTTTCCGCCCTCTGCTTTTTGCCATTCCCGGCCATTCAATTTAATTGTGGCATTTTTACACCACACAGGAATTCTTAAATGAAAAGGAAAATCAAATCTTGCGAGGTTGAAAAAAGCCGCCGAATTATTAGCTCAAGGGGTTTATCGAATATATGAAATTTCTAATTTAACGGGGTTTAGTTCTCCTAACCATTTTAACCGCGTATTTTATAAACAATTTGGAATCACTCCGTCAAATTTTGCGAAAATGCATATGGAGAAAAAGGATGGGGGATAGAGTGATCTCTTTAATGGGCTTGTAAAAGCAGTAAGTTGCTGTTGCGACTATTACCGTTGACTATATTTAAATAATCTCTCGTTTTGGTGCCGGTTCTGAAGGTGTTCAAGTATATTTGTATACTCTGTAATCGGAATTGAAGATTTGAATCTCAGAGACAATAAAGGAGTGAACTGATATGCCCTTACATTTCAATATACGCGACCTTATTTCCGGAAGAACCGTAGAAAGCGACAGGATCGAATATAAAAGGGGATGGAATCCCGCGGCGATCTACCGGAGTATCTGCGCTTTCGCCAATGACTTTGACGACATCGGCGGTGGGTATATTATTATAGGCATTGATGCTCCCGAAGGAAGGCCTGTCTTGCCGCCAGCAGGCATAGACGAAGACACTATTGATCATATTCAAAGGGAGATGGTGGGGTTTAATAACCTGATAAACCCGGTCTATTTTTCCAGAGTTAGTGTGGAAGATGTTGATGGCAAAAAGATTATTGTTATTTGGGTCCCAGGCGGGCAGAACCGCCCTTACGAGGTGCCCGATGATATAAGTGCCAAGATTAAAAGATATGGTTATTATATCCGTTGGATGGGCAATAGTGTCAGAGCAAATAAGCAGCAAAGGGAGGAACTGATTTACCTGTCGAACAAGGTACCCTTCGATGACCGGCCCAATACCCAAGCCAGCGCCGATGATATTTCCTTTACCCTGCTGAAAGAGCATTTGAGGCTAACCAACAGCCGTTTACTCGAGTGGACCGAAGCACACTCTAAATCGGAAGTGTTAAGGCAAATGGAACTCTTGTATGGTCCTCCCGAACTTGAATATCCCAAAAATGTAGCATTAATGCTTTTTGCAGATAATCCGGAGCGGTTTTTCCCTTGCACAAGAGTGGAGATTGTGCACTTTCCGAAAGGAGCAGACGACCCAGAGTTTTTTGAAGCGCCAGCCATAACCGGCCCTGTGCCCCAAATAATCCGTCAAACGCTTTTATACCTCCGTGCCACTGTTCTGAAAGAAAAGATCAGGAAAGTGAAAGGCCAGGCTGAAGCTGTACGAAACTGGAACTATCCTTACGAAGCACTTGAAGAGGTAGTAGCCAATGCTTTATACCACCGGGACTACCAGACGCGGGAGCCTGTAGAAATCAGGATATATCCCGACAGGATTGTCGTCCTGAATTATGGTGGCCCTGACAGAAGTATTAAACCGGAGGCGTTCAATCATGGTGTTATACTACCCCGCCGCTATCGTAACCGACGTTTAGGTGACTTTCTGAAAGAACTGGATTTAACTGAAGGAAAAGCTACAGGGATACCGACCATCAGAAAGTCTTTGTCGATTAATGGTTCTCCTGCACCTGAATTTGAGACAGATGAAGAAAGAAGCTATTTTTTGGTGGCGTTGTATATTCATCCTGAATTTATAGAAGAACCCGATGGCGTAGTAAATGGCGTAGTAAATGGCGTAGTAAATGGCGTAGTAAACGAGCTGTTAAATTTGATTGCAGAATTTCCCGGTAACAGAGTGCCTTTTTTTGCGGATAAAATGAATGTTCCAGCCAGATCTGTTCAGAGATGGCTCGAAACATTACGAAAAGAGAAAAAGATTGAATATCGTGGCGCTCCGAAAACCGGGGGATATTGGGAGATATGAAGGACAGAGCCTTAAAAAAAGTGTATTGACCATAATATACATGATGTTTCTGTTGGGTTATTTAACCTTTTAAGATAAAACCATTAAACCACAATAGTAAAGTATGAAAAATAGATTCTTATTCAGCATTTTAGGTGTGCTTTTTTTTAATTTGATTTACGCTCAGACTAACACCTTTCCCAATACGGGGAATGTAGGTATAGGGACTCAATCTCCGATATGGCCACTAACGGTTAATGGCCTAGTAACTGTAAATGGAAACAGCGATCAGGCTTTTCATTTACGACCGAATAGCGGGTATGCGGGTTATATTTACTGGGCTGAAAGTGGTGTTGCAGAAAGAGGTATATTAGGCTTTCAAGGAGGAAGCGGTGATTTAGTGTATCGGTCAGGTGCCCATAATATTTCTACAGGAACTGAAAGATTTAGAATTACCGATGCCGGAAATGTCGGAATCGGTATAGCAAACCCAACCTCTAGGCTCACTGTCGCAGGGAATACAGATACATGGGGACTCTTCGTAAGAAGTTCAAATACTTGGCAGTCTAGTATAAGTTTAGAAAACAATCAGTCAAATGGTTTCCAATTTAACGTAGGAGGTACAGGAAACACAGCAATAGGCGAAGGGAATATGGGGATTTATGGGACTAAGCAGAACCAATATCTTCTGAGTTTATCCTCCCAGGGAAATTTAGGTATAGGAACAGTTAATCCTACCGCGAAACTTACGGTAGCCGGCAGCATTCATGCACGGGAAGTAAAGGTATCAGTAGACGCTGGAGCGGACTATGTCTTTGAAGACAGCTATAAACTCCAGTCGCTTAAGGACCTGGATTCTTATATTAAGAAAAATAGACATTTACCTGAAGTTGCATCTGCCGGGGAAATGGAAAAAGAAGGAATAAATTTGAGTGAGATGAATGTAAAGCTCCTTAAGAAGATCGAAGAGCTGACTTTACACATCATTGAGCAGGATAGAAGGATCGAGCAACTGGAAGCAAAAGTCAAATAGGATGAGAGAGGTTGCTCATCAAAACAATAGTGAGTAGCCTTACAGAGCATTGTTTCCAGTAAAAGACTTTATGATTGTGCAATGCACCAAATTGGAAAGATTTATTTGACTAATGAAAAAGGTAACTAGCTCATACTATAAACTTCCGGTAGGAAGTATTCCTTTTAAAGAAATTCCGTCATTGGAAGACATTAATTATGAATATGTCTACTGTAAATCCTTTCCATTGATAGATTTTATGACACTTGACTTTTATTTAACAAGTGTCTACGCTGCGTTTGATAATGAAGTTGAGGAAGTTCAGGATTTGCAAAATAGAGAACTATTATTTGGTAGTGTCGTTGCAGATAAATTCTTAACAAGGGGAAAAGCAAAGTGTATTAAATTCGGATCAATAGAAGAAGTTATTTCGGCAGAGCAGTTACCTCATTTAAGGTATTGTTCTAATGAAAATCGTCAAGCAGATGGTAAATGGTTTTACATGAAAGATGGGCATTATACTATTTTGTCAGGCATAAGATCTGATTTCGATAAGGTTAAGCACTTAGAGGCGGGCGCCATATATGGAGATAACATCATTAGGTTGAGAATAGTAATCGAGTTTCTGAAAAGAAATGTAAAAGACGGCTTGGTAGAATTATCCGAAGATCAATATAAAGAGATTGCATACAAGGTGTTGTGCAGTGATCCGACTCTGTTAAAATCGGATGACACAGTCATAGTTGATGGGGTCAATAATTGGGTGCCTGCTATGTTGTTAACTCCTTTATATTCAGAAATACCAATAAAATATAGAGGTAAAGTAATGGAATTACAACAAGTGGGAGGTAAGATAACATGAAAAAAGAGCGCAACACCCTTAAATTGTCTAGCCAGGATTTTTACCTTCCTGGCAACTTTCCTTATAACTGTAAAAACAATACCATGAAAGCATTATTAATCACGCTATTATCTATAGGACTTTTGTTTTCGGGGTGCAGCATTGCCCGGAAACTGAAAGAAGAAAAAGCCATATATCAATCCGAAACCCTTTCCGTGCTCAGGATCGCACCTGATGTGTACCAACATATCACTTACCTGCAGACAAACGACTTTGGTAAAGTACCGTGTAATGGGATGATCGTGGTCAGCGGAAAAGAGGCCGTCGTTTTCGATACGCCAGCCGACAGTGTAGCCTCGATTGAACTGATCAACTGGGTAGAACGGGAATTAAGAAGCAGAATTGTTGCTGTTATTCCTACACATTTTCACGGTGACTGCCTGGGAGGGCTCAAGGAATTTCACGACAAAGGCATCGCATCGTACGCCAACAACCTGACTATAGCACTTGCCAAAGAAAATAAGATGCCAGTGCCGCAACACGGCTTCGATAGAGCCATTGAACTGAAAGTAGGTGCCACAAAAGTTTCGGCCACATTTTTTGGCGAGGGTCATACCAGGGATAATGTCGTTGGGTATTTCGCCGACCAAAATATTATGTTCGGCGGTTGCCTGATCAAGGAAGTGGGTGCCGGTAAAGGTTTTCTCGGGGACGCGAATGTGCATGATTGGTCAGCCACTGTGCAGAAGGTAAAGCAACAATACCCGGATGTAAAGATTGTCATTCCCGGTCACGGCGAAACCGGTGGGACAAAGCTTTTGGATTATACCATTCAGTTGTTCCAGCCTCCCCGGTTGTTTCCCTTATAACCATAATGCAGGTTTACAATTTCGGAACTTGATTCCGAAATTGTAAACCTGATACAGGTTAACTACTCGATCGTTCGTTCGGACTCATAAATTAGTTGCGCGACACCAGACTTGAATACATTCTTTTTGATCAGCTTTAAGTTCAAATGGTTTTTGAGGTCTTCAAACAGCGGTTTCCCTTTCCCCAACACAATCGGAGGAACAGATATCCGGTAGATATTAACGAAAAGCAGTACCCTAAGATACATATGTTGTACAGAAATAGCTTTACATGAATTTTTTTCAATTTCAATAAGCGATTAGGCGTTGTAAAAGCAGTAAGTTGCTGTCGTGACTATTACCGCTGACTACATTTGTGATAAAGATGTATCAGGATTACGCGAATTTTAAGAATGGATGTGTGATGGAACTCTCCGTTCTTCAGGAGGAGTTCATGAAGCTTTACCAAATCAATAGCTATGAACATTGGTTTTACGACCATGACATTGGCGCGTTTCATTTCAAATCAGATAATGGCAGAGATCTTTACTTCAAATACATTGATGTAGGTTCGTTCTCTACTAAGCGAAATACCTGGATGTGGTCATGGGACAACAAATCGACGCCAAAACAGGTTGCTAAAGGGCTTGAAAAAGTAAAGGCATACGGCGAAGAGAATAATTTTAACGAGTTGTCCCGGGGACTTGTTGAAAATGGTGATGAGTATACTGGTTGGGAGTTTACGGCAATAACAGCCAAACTTCTAAATGCAATTGGCGCTTATCGTATACAGCAGGAACATCTCTTCATATATTTTATATTTACCAATGAATTGACGCAAGAACAGTATGACGAATTGAAGGACAAGTATGTCGGGTGTGAATCGCACGGAACAGGTCGAATAGCTTTCGTTTGTCAGCATCTGCTGGAAGGTTCGAACCTTGGTTTTCACGAAGTCTTCGATTCAAACCCATTGATTGAGCCCGAAAATGATTATCAAGCCTGGTGCGATAAGTGCGAAAAAGCCTGGGAGCGAGAGAGGGCCTGGACTGAGAACTTCAAAGCGTTTACTGATCTGAAGATAGTGTGTGATCAATGCTACTTTGATATCAAGCGACGAAGTTAAGCTAAGAACGATCAGATGTTGTAACTTTCCTGAAACTTTATTGCGTAACGCCGGAAAGAACAATAACATTAGAGATATTAACAATATGACACAGCAAGCATTTGCATACAAGGCTAAGGAAGTCTTAGAGCCAGACGATAACGTTATTGGCCTGGCAGTTGCCGGTTCATGGTTGACCAATGAAATAGATGAATTTTCAGATCTTGACCTGATCCTGGTAACTAAACAAAAAATTTCCAAAGACAGAAATCTGATGCTTGACTACGCAAAAAGATTAGGAGATTTTTTGTCAGGGTTTACAGGCGAGCATGTTGGTGAACCAAGGTTATTAATTTGCCTTTATGACAATCCACTTTTACATGTAGATATAAAATTTTTAACACTTGAGGAATTTCAAGTCCGTATTGAAAACCCAACTCTACTTATCGACAAAGACAGACAGCTTGAAAGGGCAATTCACCATTCAGATGCAAAGTACCCATACCCGGACTATCAATGGATTGAAGATCGTTTTTGGACCTGGATTCATTACGCATTGTTAAAAATAGGACGTGGGGAATATTTGGAAGCATATGACTTCACGGGATTTCTACGGACGGTCGTTTTAGGGCCATTGCTCCATATTAAAAATAACAATTTACCTCGCGGTGTCAGGAAAGTAGAAAAAGATTTACAATCCGCAGATTTCGAGAAATTAAAGCTCACTATTCCAACTTATGAGAGACAATCATTATTAGACAGCTTGAGAAATGGAATATCGTTATACAGACAATTAAGGGCAGAGCTTTTTGACGACAAGGTAATTTTACAAATCGAC
Source organism: Pararcticibacter amylolyticus (assembly GCF_003130405.1). Taxonomy (GTDB): domain Bacteria; phylum Bacteroidota; class Bacteroidia; order Sphingobacteriales; family Sphingobacteriaceae; genus Arcticibacter; species Arcticibacter amylolyticus. The sequence goes on along the minus strand of NZ_QEAS01000016.1, from coordinate 10,276 downwards.
ACAGACAAAAAAGTGATGACCTATTTTGATGAAATTGAAAATAAAGGATAAATTAATGGTGGATGACCTGATTTTCAATAATGGGGGAAATTATTTATTTTAGGCTACAATTCCCCTTTTTATGGCTGAATACCAAACGCTTTCTGACGTTGAGTTGGCTGCCTTGCTTAAGGCAGGAGACCACGCTGCGTTTACAGAAATCTATGAACGTTATGCCAGCCTTGTCATCAATTTTACCGTTAAGAGACTGCATGATATCGCAGCTGCAAAAGATATTGTGCAAGACGTTTTCGTAGCCCTTTGGAATTACCGGCAAACGTTTGAACTGAAAGTAAGCCTGAGCGCGTATCTATACCGCGCTGCACTAAACCGCATGCTTGACCAGTTAAAGCATGAGCAGGTTAAGACAAAGCATCTCGAAAGTTTGAAGGAATTTGTTAGCATTGGCTGGGAGGGGACAGACCATCTTGCCCGGTCCTATAATTTTGCAGCAATAATAGAACGTGAAATTTCAGCGCTTCCTCCCAGAACCAGGGAGATATTTGAACTACGCAGAAAACAACATTTATCTAACCGCGAGATAGCCGAAAAACTCGATCTTTCTGAACAAACGGTAGAAACGCATATGAAAAGAGCGCGCAAACAACTGCGCACCAGATTAGGCCTTTTTGTATATCTGTTATACCTGATAATGTATTAATTGGGGATGTTAAGGTTTTATTAAACTTTTATTACCTCATTGTACCCACTAAGGCTTTGCAAATCGTCTCACGTATACAAAGGGAGAAAAAACTTTAACTATATGGATCCGGATTTAGCCCAGGAACTGCTAACGAAATTAAGAAACGGAACTGTTACGCCCGAAGAAAAGCAGGTGCTGGAAGCCTGGCTGTTACAATACCGGTTAGATGAATCAAGCGGGCTTACAGATGCCGAACTTGAAACGCTTAAAGACCAGGTGTGGCCTGGTGTGCTCTCCAAAACATCAAAGAAGACGATCCGTATCTGGCCCAGGCTGGCTATCGCCGGCTCTGTCTTACTAATCCTTTCTTTATTGACATTCCTTTATTTCCGGCAAAGTGTCAAACCTGATTCGGTTGCTCAGAACATCACTCCAGGCTCACAAAGTGCCACTTTAGTGCTCGGTAACGGTCAGCAAATCGGGCTTAATAATAAACCCGCCGGTCAAGTGGCAGTTCAGGGAGGGATGGTTGTGTCAAAAACGGCAAGCGGGCAGCTTAGCTATTCGGGAAGTGCCAGTGAAATAATGTTCAATACGCTTACGACGAAAAGAAAAGAACAGTACGATCTGATCCTGGCAGATGGTACTCATGTCTGGTTAAATGCGGCATCTTCATTAAAATTTCCTACAGCATTTTCCGGTAAAGAACGAAAAGTAGAATTAAGCGGCGAGGGGTATTTTGAAGTAATGGAGGATCAAAAACATCCTTTCATAGTGGTTAGTGCCGGGCAAACAGTTGAAGTTCTGGGCACTAAATTCAACATAAACAGTTATGGTGATGAGCATTCCGCCAGAACTACTTTGCTTGAAGGAAAGGTGAAGGTAGAAAGTAATGGCACGCAAGTAACAATTAAACCAGGGCAACAGGCCGAACTTACCGGCGAAGTACTGGATGTAAGAGATATTGACCCCAGGGCTTCAATAGATTGGGTTGATGGGGAATTCCAGTTTAATGATCAGCCCTTAGAAGAAATTATGCGCAAAATAGCCAGATGGTATGATCTGGAGGTGGTTTACCGGGATGTTGACAAAAGCAGGCGTTTTGGTGGTTCTGTTTCGCGCTTTGAAAATATTGCTGCCGTTCTTGAAAAACTGGAATTAACCGGAAGTGTGACATTTAAAATTGAAGGGAGGCGTGTAACAGTGAGCAGATAAAGATACATATCCACCGCCCGCCGAAAAAAATGAACCGGAAGTGCGCTAACACTCCCGGTCAGAATGGCTAAAGGTAAAATTTCGACAATCGTATTATCCATTAACCTGAACAAACTTAGCTAAAAAAGCTATTGATTGCGCTTGCCTGTAAAAAATAACAGACGAGGGGGGCTGAGTTTGTTCCTAACAATGACAAAATGTATATAACCTTTACTAAAAAAGGTATTTCCAATGGCTATATCACTAAAATGTTATTCATCATGAAGCTGACAACTGTGCTCTTAATTGCTTCATTGGTGAATGTTAGTGCCGCAGGACTTGCACAGCAAATTAATTTGAAAAAGAATAAGATCAGCCTGCCGCAACTCTTCTCTGAGATTAAAAAACAGACAGGCTTCCGGGTAGTTTGGGATTCTCAGCAGTTAAAAAAAGTAGGACAGGTTTCTGTACATTTTAATAACACGAAGCTTACCGATGCACTTGACCAAACATTAGCAGGTACCGGGCTGGAATATACCATTACCGACCGTACGATCGTGATCAGGGAAGAAAAGGTAACAGTTATTGACCGTATTATCAGGGCCTTTAGTGACTCTGATATAAGGGCGACAGTTGTTGATGAGAAAGGAGTTCCGCTTATCGGTGCTACAATACGGGTAAAGGGTACAAACAGAAGCACGAACACAAATGATAAAGGTGAGTTCTATCTTGCCAAGCTTGATGAAGCAGCGATACTTGAAGTATCCTTTATCGGTTTTCGTTCCCGCGAGGTATCAGTAAAAGAGATCAGCCCAAACGTAAATATTGTTCTTAAGGAAGATGCGTCCAAACTTGATGAAGTAGCTATTGAGGCTTACCGCGAAGGTTCACAACGGCTTTCAACCTCAAGTATCGGACGGGTCACTTCAGAAGAATTAGCAAAACAGCCAGTACAAAACCCACTGCAAGCCTTAATGGGCCGAATCCCCGGAGTGGTTGTCAGTCAAACCACCGGCGTGCCAGGTGCAAGAGTCAATGTACAAGTCCGCGGCCGTGCCAACTTTGATCGTCTGCTAACTAATGATCAGCCTTTATTCATCATTGACGGTGTTCCAATGGCGGCCGGAAATGATCGTGTAAGCGTATCCAGTGGTCCTTTTGGTTCTGCAATTGGTGCGGGTTTAGGTGCTTTCGCGGGGATAAACACCGCAGATATCGAAAGCATTAGTGTGCTTAAAGACGCTGATGCCACTTCAATATATGGCTCACGTGGTGCAAACGGTGTAATATTAATTACAACAAAAAAGGGTAAAGCCGGTCCTGTGGTCGTCAATGCAAATGTATCTACCGGAGCAAGCGTTGTTAGTAAAATTCCAAAAATGTTGAATACTGAACAATATTTAATGATGCGGAATGAAGCTTTTGCCAACGATAAACTAACCAGGACAAATGCGAACGCGTATGATCTGTTGTTGTGGGACAACAACAGGTATACCAACTTTGCCGAAGAACTAATAGGCAAAACAGCTCATACTATGGATGCACAGGTCAATGTAACCGGAGGTGGTAAAACCTCAACTTACCGCGTAGGCGGTGCCTACCATCGCGAAGGTACCGTCTATCCTGGCGACAGTTACGCTGATCGCGCTTCTGCTAATTTTAACAACCATAGTCAATCTGAAAACGGCAGGTTTACAATGGACTTTTCAGGAATTTATTCTGTTGGTGCAAGTACATTACCTTCAGCGGATTTAACCAATGGTATCCTGCTGCCTCCAAACTTTCGCATCTATGATGAAAAAGGACAATTGGCCTGGAATGAAGGTGGTTTCAGTGATGGCCGGGACAACCCGCTGGCACAGTTTAAGCAAGAGTACCGTTCCTCAATGTCTAACCTCAATGTCTAACCTCAATGCAAACCTGTTGTTGAACTATAAGTTGCTTGATCACTTAACTTTACGCAGCAGCTTCGGTTATAACACCACCATAAACAATGACAGGCGTATCACACCAATGTCGGCTCAAAACCCTTCAACGTTTGGCCTCAACGGGCAATCTTCATTTGGTACCGGTAATTTTAAAAACTGGATTGCCGAGCCCCAAATTGAGTATAGTGCATCGATTGGAAAGGGCACTTTAGATGTACTGGGAGGCGCTACTTACAACAAGCGTAACAATACCACCATCCTGACTACGGGTAGAAATTACAGTAACGATGATCTGTTGGGAACCTTAGCAGGGGCAGGCGTTGTAAATGGTACAAACACCTTTGTAGATTATAATTACCAGGCATTTTTTGGCCGTATCAACTATAACTGGGGCGACAAGTATATTGTGAACCTCACTGGCCGCCGCGATGGTTCCAGCAGGTTCGCTTCTAATCAACGTTTCTCCAATTTTGGTGCAGTAGGTGCAGCGTGGCTGTTCTCTAACGAGAACTTTTTGAAGGATAGTAAAATTATCAGTTACGGAAAACTTCGCGGTAGTTATGGTAAAACAGGTAACGACCAGATCCAGGACTATTATTTCTATGATTCATGGTCGCCCGGAGCAACCTATGCCGATTCAACTACATTAGCGCCAACCCGCTTATATAATCCGGCCCTGCATTGGGAAGCAAATCAAAAAGCCGAAGTGGCCATTGAGCTCGGATTGCTGAAAGACCGTTTTGTCTTAACAACAGCATTATACCGCAATATATCTTCAGATCCTTTAGTGCAATATCCTTTGCCATCTGTTGCTGGCTTTAAAACAATCACCTCCAACTTAAATGGCGTCAGAGTAGAAAACCGGGGTATAGAGATAGCATTATCAACCAAAAATTTCAATGGAGAAATCTTCAAATGGTCAACAGATTTCAACATTGCCGTACCACAAAACAAGTTGCTGGCCTACCCCAACCTCGAAACCTCTACCTATGCAAGTACCTATACGATAGGAAAGTCTCTCAATCAGCTTATTGGGTATCAATTTACAGGGGTTGATCCTAAAACAGGTTTGTATACCATTCAGGATGCAGACAATAACGGGGCTGGTACAAGCGCGGATTTTCAGCCGCTGCAAAATACAGACCCTAAATATTACGGCGGAATGAACAACTCCTTTTCTTATAAGGGTTTTACGCTAAGTTTCTTCCTGCAATTCACCAAACAGTTGGGGGTGCATTGGCGAACCAACAACCTGTTCAATTCACCGGGAACTGCTTATAACGTGCCGGTTGAAGCGCTCGACCGCTGGCAAACTGAAGATCAAATTACTGATGTCCAAAAATTCACTACGTCTTCGGGCTCTATTATAGGCACCTCAGGTTTTTTTGCCATGATGTTCTCAAGTGCAAAATTCACTGATGCATCCTTCCTGAGGTTAAAGAATGCAAGTTTGACCTATGAGTTGCCATCGGAGTGGATAAGACATTTGGGCATGCGGTCAGGACGGTTTTATATCCAGGGGCAAAACCTGATTACCATTACCGGTTATAAAGTAAGCGATCCCGAAATTCAGAATTATACAATCATGGCCCCGCTAAGGACAATAGCTGGCGGCTTACAATTCACTTTATAAGGAGAAATAATGAAGAAAATATATAATGGATCTTTTAAGATCCTGATCATGTTGTTTGTAGCGCTTTGTTTGTGCACGGGCTGTAAAAAATTCGTGGATGTCGGCGGTCCCGTTGGTTCTGTAACCGGAGCTGATGCTTTTGCAACAGATGACAAGACAGCCTCTGTGATCCGTGGTCTTTATGTAACCATGGTGAAAACCACCGGCTTTGCCTTCGGTGGTGCGGTATCGGTTTCTTTAGGTTTAAGCGCTGACGAACTGGCGGTTAATGCTGCAACTAACGCTTATAATGACTTTTATATTAACCAGGTAAACCCGGCCGGTGCTACATTATCAGACGGTTTATGGGGCGGTTTATATAATATCATATACACGACCAACCAGGTAACCGAAAACGTACCGAACTCGCCCGGCATGAGTGCCGGTGCCAAGACAAGGGCCTTAGCCGAGGCGAGATTTATCCGTGCGGTTTGTTTTTTTTACCTGACCAACATGTTTGGCGATATACCGCTGCCGTTAACTACCGATTATACTGTTAATGCCAGCATAGGCAAATCACCTCAAAGCCAGGTGTACGATCAGGTAATTGGCGACCTGACGTTTGCAGAAGCAAATCTTCCACTCAATTATCCGAACACCACCCGCATACGTGCAAACCGTTATGCAGCCGCAGCCATGCTTGCCCGGGTGTATTTGTATAGTAAAAACTGGGAGGCCGCTGCTGCTGCAGCTACAAGGGTTATCGAGGCCCGGGACGCCAGTAACAACTTGCTGTATGATCTGAATCCGACCCTCAATAACGTGTTTTTGATTAACAGTAAGGAAGTTATTCTTACTTTATTATCACCCGGCACTAATTTGTACAGCTGGGATGGCTATGCGTTTCAGCCAGCCAGTGCTACAGCCAATCCGGCTTATAAATTAACAGACAAACTTAGCAATACCTTTACCGCAGATGATCAGCGCTTACCTAACTGGACACGCAGCCAAAATGGCTTTGTCTATCCGAACAAGTATAAATTAGGCACAGGTTCCGGAACTACAAGGACAGAATCGCTGGCATTTTTGAGGCTTGGAGAAATGTACCTGATCCGCGCGGAAGCCCGTGCTGCTTCGGGTGACATCCCCAATGGGGTAGCCGATCTTGAAAAGACCAGAAAACGTGCGGGCTTGCTCACTTCTTTAGATGTAAATATGAGCAAAGCGGCTTTCGATACAGCGCTGGCCGACGAACGTTTCAAAGAGCTGTTTTCTGAGTTGGGGCACCGCTGGCTAGATCTGAAACGCTGGGGAACAGCCGACGTTGTTCTTGCCGGGAAACCCAACTGGACACCCGCTGCAAAATGGTTCCCTATTCCATTTAATGACACAAACGTTAATCCCAATCTGAAATAGATGACCAAATATATTTTTACACTTTTCACAGCCATGTTTTTAAACATGGCTGTGAAAGCACAACTATCCGTTACCATCAAAGCTAAAACAGCAGCCGGCCTGAATGGGCAGCCAACGTTAGTCATATTTGGAAAGAAGCCCGTTGTGAGCAACATTCAGTTCGGTGCGTTTTCTGCCACCGGCACATTGGATGAAGCCGGAATAGTATTAATGAAAATTGGCGATGTGCCGGGTAAAGGTTCCAAGAGCCTTTATATCGATTTTCCGGAAACAGAACTTCGGGTAGATGATTCTTTGAACATAACCATTGTTAAAGGTAGTTCTGCTACACTTGCTTATGACAGGCTGGAAGAAAAGATCAGTGCTGCCGGCAGATCCGGAACGGCAAGTGATCAGGTTTACAAAGAATACATTTCTGCTCATCCCGATCAGGAGTTATCGCTCTTTCTTTTGGATCAGTTAACCCGCGGGCGGGTAGATTACCCGGCACAGATAACATATTATAACAACTTAAGCGAAAGAATCAGGACGAGTGAAAAAGGCCAATTATTGTATAAAAGACTCAATTCTGCAACCAGTAAAAGCATCGGTGCAAAAATAAAGCCGTTTACAGCAGCCACGCCTGATGGTCAGATGCTTTCGGTTACAGAGGTACTGAAAAAGCACAAATATCTTTTGATTGATTTCTGGGCGAGCTGGTGTGTGCCTTGCCGCGCCGAAAATCCAAATGTAGTAGCTGCATACAACGCGTTTAAAGATAAAGGCTTTGGTATCCTCAGTGTGTCTCTTGACAACAACAAGGCTAGCTGGAAGGCAGCAATTGCCAAAGATGGTATGCCATGGAACCACGTTTCATCATTAAAACGCTGGAATGATCCGATAGCTGCTCTTTATAACGTTACCGCCATTCCGCAAAACTTATTGGTAGCCGAAGACGGCACTATTGTAGCAACCGACCTGCACGGAAAGGCGCTGATGGAAAAACTAACAGAATTGATTAAATGAAGTATCCCTGATGGTATTTTCAGGTATATCATAAATGAATGATATACCTGAAAAATCTTTATTATTTGTGGGCATAGATATGTTGAAAAATCCTCAAACCGCTGCCTATCGGTCATTTTTTATCAAAATATCAGCATGTAACTTTCCTGAAACTTTATTGCGTAACGCAGTAAGAAAATTAGCAATAAACGCTCAACCAATCCAAAAAACCAATCCGTTATGGATTTCAAAGATTCAATACTGCAATTTGCAGGCGCTTATTATGCCCTTTATACAATTGCTGGGCTAAGATGTGTTTAACCCTTTGAGGTGAACCCCTATTCGTTGCAATCTATCAAACTTATCCTGCGGCTGCTTTAATAATAAACTTCATAGTCTAAATCAGGAACATCAACCTTGTTATTACCCGGGATAAATTCGTCCATTTTCGGCAATATGGTTTTTTGTTTAAAACGCTCTTTCCAATGTTTCTCTGAGCCTTTTCCCTCATCGTTACAGATCTCCTGTTGATATTCTGCAACCACATCCCCTGTAGAAAGGTTATAATCAAAATCTACGAAATAATCACAGGGCGCCCCAAAGTGTACGCTGGCACCAATCAGATACCAATCATTATTTTGAAAACGGTATATATGCTTATAACTCCATTTTTCACGGCTGCCCCCAAAGTGGTTGACGACAATGGCCCTATTGGCTATGGCAATACCCTCAAAAGGATTGCCCATAGTGCCACCGCCCTGGGTGTCCAATAGCGGCCCGGCAGACTGATGCCAAAGCATCCATTTGTCATGCTTTTTCTTAAAGATTGCCAGCACTTGTTCAAACCCTACATCGGCGGGAATGGGAGTTTCATATACGGCCACCGCTTCGTCGCCGGGTAGTTTGTCCAGATCACCGAAGGCGGTGGCTTTCAGTTTCCAAAACTTTGGTGTGAAGTCCTTTATGTCCTTTGCCCCGGTTTTGGTGATTTTGGTATCATATTTCCCTTTCTCCACTGCCTGGTCAAATGCATTTATAGACTTTTGTTTTTTACCCGCCGATTTTGGCAAGGTGGCAGCTACGCGCTGCACTTTGCCGGAAAGCTTTGGAAACGGCAATTCACGGACTTTCGAGTCGTTTTCGAAATACGTGATTTCGCGTATCTCATGCTGTACCGGTATCTTATCGCCATCCTCCTCCGCACTTAACCTGTATTTTTTTCGTTCGGTCCAGTTGTCATACTGATCATACACATATTCTGTCACAATAGGAGCGAGCTTGTTCCCGTTGTACTCCACAGTCTGCTCAAAAAACAGGTCGCCCTGTTTATTGTATTTCCTGATGTATTTGGTTGACTTCTCCTTACCCTGTTGCCCGTATTGCTGCTCAATGCACTCCGTATGACCGGCATTATATTCAAATTCTTTTGTGTATACCGGCTGCCCGTCCTCCATCCATGTTTCAGAAGTTATGAATCCCTTTGTATCGTAAGTGAACGCAATATTGCGGCCTTTGACAACATAGTCCTCTGTTTTAACCGGCACATAACGCGAAACCATCCATTCGAAATATTGCTTCTTCGACTGATAAAGGGGCTTTTCCTTAATGAGTGCATCGCCTGTGAAAGTGTAGATTTCCTGTGGTGCAGGTATGCTGTCGTAGCCAATATCGTTTATGCGTATGGTGAGGGAGCTTTTATTCTTCTCAGCTTTATAGCCGGTGAACCCCTGAACGTCAAAATCATTGCCCTTATAAGTTCTATATTCAATTTCCTCTTTCAGCAATTTGTCCGGATAGTAATTTAAGATATTGTAATAGTTTCTCTCGTTTTCAGCGTTCGGTTCCACCCGGTGCAGCAGGAGCAGATTATCAAATTTCTCATCATAATGGTAATTTTCAATGCGGCGTGTATGGTCGTAGATGTATTCTTTATAGCGCTTGCGCCCGTCCTGCAGATATTCTGTATAAGATTGCAGATAAAAATCTTTGCCACCCATTTTCTTAACCTGCTTCGGATTGTTTTCTCCGCTTTCGGCTCTATAATAGCTAATCGCATAAACAGGCTTCTTTGCAATACGAAACGTTTCCCTGTCTTCGCATGCGCGGCCAATGGTGTAGTTGTCGAGGTTGTTATTGATTCTCTTGTGATTTTTTTCTTCCTTAACGGATGTTGAAGAATTGCTCATCCCAGGTTGGCTTGTTTTCTTTTTATTTTCTGAGCAACTGATCTGCAATAGGCAAGAGGCGAATAAAAGCAACTGTAATAACCGGTTCATTTATTTTGTGAAATAGCGTTTTGTATGAAATTGTTTGGAAGCGCTTCTTCTTTGATAACTTATAACGAAAAACATGACGAAGATCATCTATCCAACAACCTGAGACTCCGCACATACCCTTATCTTTGTTTATGCCCGATAATAATCCAAACCGTGGGCAGGGGAACCAGTACGATAAGATTCT
>NZ_QEAS01000131.1 GCF_003130405.1 Pararcticibacter amylolyticus | reverse complement strand
GCGGACAGGTCGGTGCCGGCGGCAAAGGGCTCGCGGGGGGTATAGGTGAGGATGTAGTTCTGATCGGTGCTTATGGCGGCGGCAAGGGGGATACAGGGGGCGGCGGTGGCGGCTACGATATAGGCGTGGAAGCTGGACCCGGAGGGGACGTAAAAGCCGGGCAAAAGGGTGATGCTCCGCGTGGCGGTTACTACCGGACGGCTATTGCTGTAGCTGCTCAAGGTGGTGTCCTGTGCTACAGCGGGCAGCACGGTAAAACATACCAGTAAACTGACAAGTGTTTGCAGGTATAACTTCATATATGGTACTTTCATATTTGATTTATCTCCGTTGCTAAAGT
>NZ_QEAS01000130.1 GCF_003130405.1 Pararcticibacter amylolyticus | reverse complement strand
CGGCTGTCGTACTGGGGGGCGGCATAGACGAGGGCTTTCAGGGCGGCGGGGTCTATGGCGGTATTGCCATTGTTCCACAGCCCGGTCATGATCACACGGCCCAATCCGTCGTACTTGGTTACCTGCCACTGGTTCTTCTTTCTCTGCTCTGCGTCCTGGCTGGCCACGACCTGGTCCAGCTGATTGTATACCTGGTACTCCCAGCCCTTGCCGGGGACCTTCTTGGCACTCATCCGGTTGCGCTCGTCGTAGCGGTACTGGTAACACAGTGCGTTTTGTTTGTCAGGGCCGGGCATTCCGCTGTCGGCTTCTGACTTGGGGGGAAGGACATAGCACAGGTT
>NZ_QEAS01000129.1 GCF_003130405.1 Pararcticibacter amylolyticus | reverse complement strand
AGGGCGTTCTTCAGCCGCTGAAGGTTGTCGTACTCAAAACGGTAGCTCCGCTCTTTGGGACTGCCCCCCTGGGGGTCTTTGGCCTTCCATTTGACGGCCGAGATCATCCCGTTATAATAGGGGCTGTTGCCGATGGCGGCTTCCTGCTGGTCGTAAAGGACCTCCATACCGAACACATCATTGCTCTCCTCGTTGCGGTCGTCAGCCGTCAGGCTGCTGTTGTTAATGGAGGTCAGCTGGCCCCGGATGTTATAGCGGTAGTCGACCGACTGCAGGTAGCTGGAACCGCTGTTGGTGGAATGCAGTTTCTTGTCCACCACCTGCCCGAGCTCGTTATATTCGTA
>NZ_QEAS01000128.1 GCF_003130405.1 Pararcticibacter amylolyticus | reverse complement strand
GGCAGCGGCACAGCCGCCTTTGCCAACGGCACCGGCACAGCCGCCTCCTTCAACTGGCCCAACGCCATCCTGTGCGATAATACCGGCAACCTGTACCTCTGCGACCAGCTCAACAACATGGTAAGGAAGATCACCCCGTCAGGCGTAGTCAGCACCCTTGCAGGAACTACCGCTGCAGGTATCGTCAACGGCTCAGGCGACCAGGTACGGATGAACGGGCCCTTCGGGATCTGCCAGGACAGCCAGGGCAATATCTATGTCGGCAATAATACCGGCAATGTGATCCGCAAGATCGTCGTGACCCCGGCCTTCACCATCAGTCCCGCATTACCCGCCGGCCTGAC
>NZ_QEAS01000127.1 GCF_003130405.1 Pararcticibacter amylolyticus | reverse complement strand
TGGTAACACAGTGCGTTTTGTTTGTCAGGGCCGGGCATTCCGCTGTCGGCTTCTGACTTGGGGGGAAGGACATAGCACAGGTTGCCGAAATCGTCGTACACGTAATAGGTGGACAGGGCCTCGGTGCTCTGGTCGGCTTTGCGGTTCCAGGTGCGCTTGAGCACTACCCGGCCTTCTTTGTCTTTGAACTCCTGCAGCAGGCCGGCTTTGCCGTCGCCTTCTTTCCAGTTCTCGTCCCGGGTCTCGCTGACATAGAGCTGGTTCTGCCCGTAGCTGCCTTCGTCTTTCAGGCTGCGGTTGCCACTGGCGTCGATGCTGACGCCGTATTGTTTTGCCCATCTGCCGTTGCC
>NZ_QEAS01000126.1 GCF_003130405.1 Pararcticibacter amylolyticus | reverse complement strand
AGCTATGAAGGCAACCGGCTGAGCAGCCTCAGCGACGGGGGCAGCAGCACGCTGGGGGTAAAGAACCTGACCGGCTCTGCTGCTGCCTACAGCTATGACCAGAGCGGAAGCCTGACGGGTGACCCTAAAAAAGGGACCACGCTGAGCTACAACATCCTGGGGCGGACGGAGAAAGTGACCATCACCACCGCTACAGGCCGTTACATCAACTACACCTACGATGCCACGGGGGTCCTGGTGCGCAAGCAGCAGTACGACAACAACAGCCTTCAGAAGACCACCGACTATATCGCCGGCTTCGTCTACGAGAACGGGGCGCTGTCGTACTTCGGGATGGCCGAAGGGCGGGTACG
>NZ_QEAS01000125.1 GCF_003130405.1 Pararcticibacter amylolyticus | reverse complement strand
GACGGCAAGCCTTATGGCCCTGTCTACGCCGACCAGAACGGTCACTGGGAACTTGTAATCAACCCTGCATTAGCAGAGGGCGGTCACATAGTAACCGTAAAAGCTACCGATATCGCAGGTAACGTCAGCGAAAGTGCAGAAACTACTATCACTGTTAAGACCGATAAGCCTGTAACCCCAGAACAGCCAACTGTTCCCGGCGGCAACGGCTCCGCCACAAACGATACAACTCCAACGTTCAGCGGCACCGCTGAACCAGGAACTAAGATCGAAATCGTCATCGATGGCAAGCCTTATGGTCCTGTCTATGCCGACCAGAACGGACATTGGGAAATAACCCTTAGCGAAGAACTGGG
>NZ_QEAS01000015.1:153538-165207 GCF_003130405.1 Pararcticibacter amylolyticus | reverse complement strand
GCTGACGGGATTGGACTGGCCGTGAAGCCTGCCGAATAGTCCTGCACTCAACAGCAGGAGGCATCCAATAAGGTGCTTTGAAAACATATGATGGCTGGATTTTTCTTTCTGGTTAATTAGGGTCCGGCGTTAACCGGGCGACAAGTATTTTATTCTTTGATTGTGATAAACTTTTTTTTGATAAAGCTAATTACTAGTGGTTTATATTCCAAATTATTTTTTACTTTTTTTTAAGAAAAAAGAAATTAATCTGAAATACAGACAACGACCGTTACAACAACAAAGGATTTCATCTTTTCGGTTGATAACCGGTTTTGGCTTTTCGTAATAACAAAAGAAGGCGTCCCGTTAACCAGGACGCCTTCTTCGATAGCAACAGATGCAGGGCTGCCCCTCACATCCTTCGCCTTTCGTTATACACTCCAAATTCCGCAATCTCCGGAGCCTTACGAAAATCTTTCATATTGAATCTGATCTTACTTCCCCACACCCGGTCAAAGCGGTTCACCTTAATACGCTCCCTTTGACTTCCGTTCAGCAGAGGGTACCACTTCCCCCCCGAAAAATATTCAATGGAATATGCCGAAACATTAGGAGAATTTTCAGTGATCACAATCGTATTAAATGCCGTCTCTCTCCCAAGGTCAAATTCCAACCATGGCTGCTTAACCGATGGATGTGATAACCAATTCGTACCATAATCGTCATCCACAGCAAAATCCATAAGCCACATATCATTGCTCCAGCTTCCGTTCACGGCACATTTTTTTGCCAGGTTAGACGATATAATGGGCGCTGTCGCCACCGGTACCTTCGGCAGATGCGTCGGTCTTTTGTACAGTTCTCCCATCTTCTTAAGAGCAACAAGGGCATTTTCATCGATCAAACCATCCCTGTTCGGCGCCACATTCAGCATGAAGTTACAGTATGCACTGTTAAAGGGGACGAGATTGTCATTGACCAGCTTATCCGCATCCTTTACCGGCGTCTGGGGGAAAGAACTTTTCCAGAACCAGTTAGCCTGAAGAGGCAGGCACGACATCGCCGGCAGTTTATTGTTCTCTTTGGAGATATGCTGTCCTGCGTTCTGTTCGTACGATTTGATGTCCGAATAAAACAGGAAATCTCCCGGATACTTAGCTGAATTCAGATCCATTACCAGGCACTCAGGCTGCAGCGTTTTGATCAGCCTGTAGATCTCCTCAAACGGAACCGTATCATAGGAGATCCTCGACCAGGGAGCATCCCACCCGTCGATGATCAGGGCCTCAATCTTCCCGTAGTTTGTCAGCAACTCTGTCAGCTGGTCCTTCACAAACTGAATATGCGCAGGCGTAATATGTCCCTGCCTCAGCTTATGATGCGTATCCAGGATCGAATAATATAGCATCACACCCAGCCCGGCTTTCCTGAAAGAATTTACATATTCTCTTACCACATCCTTCTTTAGCGGACTGTTCATCACGTTATACGGAGTCGTTTTGGTGTCCCAGATGGCAAAACCACTGTGATGTTTAGTCGTGAGGCAGCCATAGCTCATATTAGCGGATTTAGCCGCTGCCGCCCATTGGTCGGTATTAAGCTTTTTGGGATTAAAGATGGCGGGTGAAGCGTCCGGATCTGCCCAGTCATCTTCCATATAGGTTGGGATATTATAATGGATGAACATCCCGAAAGCAAGGTCAACAAAATGCTGCTGCAACTCGGGAAGCGGCTTCGCTTCCCTGGGAACTTCCTGCGCAACAACTGCCGCAGGAACCTTCATCAGCAACAACACCGTTGTTGCCTGAAAGATTGATGTACTGATTCTTCTTAAACTAAGCATGTGAATAAATTAAAACTTGATATATCTGTGATTCATTTCCAAAAGTACCCGCGGGAAAGAACAAAAGATTTAAATGAACACCTAACATAATGTTAACGAAATCTAAATCAGTCGATCTTTACCGTAGACGGCCTTGTTGCAAACGTATCGATAGCAAGCGAGTCGGGCAGATACAGGGAACGGTAAGAAAATGACTCACCTGCCTTAAAATCAGGAAGGATGGTCGGAACATTCGATTTTGCATCTACTTTTACCTGGTGCGGAACACCAAATATATCGATATACGACACCACCGTGGCTACCATAAAATCCTTCAGGTCTGCAACATATTCATTCCACACGATCATCAGGTTGAACTCTTCAGGCCCCTTCATGATCTTGCTGGTAACGCGGATCCCCCGGTTGAAAAGAAAGCTCTCATATTTCTCCCCGTAGGTCTTTCCCGAGATATAACGCGGAACAGATACGTTCCCGAGCTTATCGTAATTTGTCACGTCGAAATTGTAAGTACCTTCCGGCAGGTTGCCGATCATCACTTCAATCGTGTCTATCCCGCTTGTCCGCGTAACCGGCACCAGGAGCGAGTCTTTTCCATTATTCCAGCGGATCTTCGAGCTCACGATCTTGGGATCGGCGATCAGCAGCCACGACAGCATCGCCCGGTTCTTACCCGAATGAATATGCAGGGAATCCGGACGCCCTGCATACACTCTTTCGCCTCCCTCTATGTACTTTTTATATTCGTCTTCCTTCGTACATCCATTCCACAAAACCAATGCACCAAGCAAAACAGCCATATATTTAATATATCTTATCATTTCTATCTGATTGATTGTTGACAATAAAATTGACCTTAGCCTTTTCCGAAGAAGGCAATCTCTGCGATATTCGCCTGCCTTCCCCCTTTCTGAAATATCTCGATCACCTTTACCCGGATATACCTTACCGGCTCATGAAAAGGCATAATGATCTCACTTCCGTTCTGGGCCGCCGTGATGTCCTCGGCGCTGTTTGTCTCGATAGGTAAACCGGAAGGCTTGATCACTTCATGCTCCACGAGCTTCGTCCATCCGTCCCAGCTGCCATCAGCAGCGGGCTGGTTCGTTCCCCACAGTTCCAGTTTCTTTACGTTGTTCTGTGAGAACATATAGCGCGTTTCGTCCTGCCGCTGCCATACTACCACCCGGCTGAGCTGGGTAGATACTCCCAGGTCCATGGTAATCCACATCGGGATGTCGTGAGGTGCCGAATGCCACATATCCCAGCCATCCTTTGATCCGTCCCACAACCTCGGGATACTCATGTCTCCCCATGCGGTCTCTGCCGGAACATCCCCCGGAAGGATCACCTGCCTGAACTTCGAACGGTCAAGCCTGACTTCCGGGATAGGGGTCATCGTCAGCGAAAGGGTATCCGAATTATTGCCCCAGCGGTCACGGACAAAAAAGCCGAATTTTCTTGATTCGGCATTAAAGCCTCGGATGGAGAAAGTTCCCGTCTTTAACTTCGAATAGTATGTATTAACCGGTTCATAAGTCCCCGACGTATCAGAAAGCGTGACGATTGCCACATCTGTTCCAACCGGGTTCTGGTAGGAAAAATGCAGGCCACCGAAATCTTCATTCACCTGCAGGCTTTTCCTGACAAGGAAGATCGGAGACATGCGGGGCTTTACTTTCACGGTCTCCACAGCCGACTGCTTCCCGCTCTTGCTGACCACTGATACCCGCACTTCACGTTCGGTGCTGTCCCTGAACCCTTCCAGAAGGACATAATTATTATAGTAAGAAGACTTGCTTTTCGTAGTTTGTCCATCGACCCTTTCATATTCTGCCTGCACATACAATACATCTTCATTCTCCGGCAGGGTATACGTTATTCTGGCTGCCCCCGGAAGATTCTCGACACTAAAATTACCGACACCCCCCGGAGTAGCACCATCGGAAGTAAGCGGCCCGTGTATATCTTTCTTACACGCGGCAACCATTACTGTCAGACATATAAAAAATGAGTTTAAAATTCTTTTCATATCAATCACTATTTACCATCCGGTATTTTGAACCAGGTTCGGGTTTATCAACATATCGTTCTGATTAATGGGCCAGAGGTTTTCCCTCACCCTGAAGGACTGATTAAACAGTAATTTAGTCCTGTAGTACTGTTCAGGGTTATCCTGGAGCACATCCCATCCCATTAAAGGCTGATTCAGTTCCTCCACTGATGTTTTCCACCTTCTCAGGTCCCAGAACCTGCGTCCTTCAAATGCCAGCTCGATCAGGCGCTCCTGCCTCACGATTTCCCTGAAGCCCGCCTGGGTGGCAAACTTTGTCGGCTGAGTAGAAAACAAAGACCACGACTCCTGCACAGATTTAAGGCCTGCACGTTCCCTCACTTTATTAATGTAATTATATGCATCGGCATCAGGCCCGTGCCATTCGTTGATGGCCTCGGCATACATCAGGTACAGATCGGCCAGACGCATGATCGGCCAGGGATAACTCTCCACCGAGATGTCCTGCTTTTCCTTGATTACGTAATTCCAGTTCACCAGCTTCTTTGAGAAAAACCCGGTGCTGGAATAACCTTCATTTCCTTTCTTTCCCTGGGTCTCTCCTACCTTGTTAAAGACTGTGTACATTCCGTCGCGCATAAACCATCTGCCCCCGTCGAAACCCACAGATGCATAAAATCTTGGTTCGCGGTCGAAATGAAGCACCGCCGTAGTAAAACCCTGCTGTATAAACGGCTCATCGGCATCGCTGGCTACTTTGAGAGTATATCTTCCGGCATAGTTCCAGGTTTTGTCTTCCCTAATCGGCACCCCGTTCTTCGTATAGAAAGTCTCTGCTATTTTAAGTGTAGGCGCCAGCTGTCCCATATTCGACCGGTTATCGGGGAAGTTAGGATTTAAGGGGGGCATAGCATAACGCTGCAATGTCTGGTCGCCGTACCATTTCGTAGCTCCCCAGATCAGTTCGGAGTTCCACCTCTGGCAGATACTGTTCCGGATGTCCATTTGTGTTTTAAGCGGCCCGTCGGGAAGCTGCACCACCGGATCATTAAACCTGTATAATTCAATCCCGGCTTCTTCACAAGCTGCAATTGCTTCTTTACAGGCCATCGCAGCCCTCTCCCATTTCCCGGCATCGGCTGTTTGATTGAACAAATCGGTTTGATCATTCTTATTACGCAAGCCTGCGTAATCGGTATTGCCATTAAATAAAGGACTGGCGGCCGTAACCAGCACACGTGCTTTTATCGCCAGTGCCGCGGGCCTGGTCACCCTGCCGAGCTCCTCTTTCCTGTTCAATATTTCAATTGGCAATCCTGGTGCTGCCTCGTCTATCAGCCTGACGATCAGGTTCACAACTGAATCTACCGGCTGACGCGGTACCTGTATCTCTCCCAGCTCAGCCGAGATCGGCAATGTCTTATCCATTACCGGCACCGGCCCGTACATCTGCAGAAGGCGCCAGTGATAATAGGCCTTCAGGAATTTCACCTCAGCTTCCCACCTCACCATCCGGGCAGGCTCCAGGTCAGGAACATTGCGGACATTATCCAGGAATATATTGCAGTCTCTTAAAGCTTTATACATATCCGGCCAAAGGCCGGCGTACGGATCTGTTGAGCGCTGCAGTCCCATTGCGATCTGCATATTCGTCTGATCGAAATTTCTGAACGCCCTGTCCATCCAGTATTCGTCTCCGCCCAGTACCGCCGGATCGCGGCTGATCTCGCCATCGGGCGGGAGGTATGAATAGCAGGTAAACAGGTATTTTTCAGCCTCCGTACTCAGGGTGAAGGCATTATCTATCGTGGCGACATTATCAGGAATGACGTCCAGGAAGTCTTTACAACCAGCATACATGGTCAGTAAAAGAATCCCTGACATGATTCTGAACAGCCCTCTTGTTAACGTAGTTCTTGTTTTCATTAGAGAATCTTATTGAAAGAGTATTTTCTTTTTATCACGATTAAAAGCTCATGTTCACACCGAAATTCAACACGCGCTGAACAGGATAACTAAGCCCGTTACCGCCCATTTCAGGATCCCACATATCGAATCCGGAGATCACAAACAGGTTGGATGCATTGACATACAGCCTGCAGTTTGAGAGCCCCGTGCGCTTACGCAGCTTTTCGGGCAGGCTATAACCTACTTCCACATTTTTCAGGCGCAGGAATGAGCCGTTGCGCATCCACCAGGTCGAGGTCCACTGGTTATTTTGAATCACCTGGTCACTCAGGCGCGGCCAGAATGCATAAATATCCCTGTTGGATTCAGACCAGTGACTTTCTGCGATCTCCCGGAGAAGCCCCGTTTGAAATCCTGAGTCATATAGGAAAGGCTGTATCTTGGAGTTCTCTATGAAAATGGAGGAACGTGCCGAGCCCTGAAAAAAAGCACTGAAATCAAAATTCTTCACGCCCATGGAGAAGCCGAATCCATAGGTAATTTCAGGTGTCGTTGGGTATCCAATGGCCACCTGGTCGCCGTTCCCCTCTATCCGTCCGTCGCCATTCACATCCCGGTACTTGATGTCGCCGCCTCTCACCAGACCAAACTGCTGATCGGGGGAATTGGCCACCTCCGTATCATCCACAAAAAGCCGTTCGGCAATAAGTCCCCACTGCTGAGATAAAGAATATCCTACTTTCGACCTGTACGCCTCCGGGTAATCGGGCTCTTCATTTTCAAGGAGTTTACTCGCCGCAAACGTAAATGTTCCCATTCCCTGCAGCCAGACATTCCGGTTAAATGTCTTGTTATAGTTGAACTGAACTTCAGCCCCTTTTCCCTCTGCCACTCCCACATTTGCCTTTGGAATAGCATTCAGTCCCATCGTATTGGGCAGAGTACTTCTTTCCATGAGAATATTGGAGCGCCTCTCCCGGAAGGCATCAATCACGAAAGACAATGAGTTGTTGAATTCAATGTCCAGCCCCACATTGGCCTTCCGCGATTGTTCCCAGGTAATATCTGTATTGGAATAACGCTGAACGGAGACACCATACTGGCTGTAGTTGAAATCCTCACCAAAAGTGGCCGACTTTCCCGGATCATTCAGGTTAACATTCGACAGGTAAAAGAAGCGTTCGCTGTCTTTGCCGATCTGATCATTCCCGACCAGTCCATACGTTCCCCTGAGCTTCAGCCGTGTGATGGTATTTCTTAAGCCCTCGAAGAACTTCTCATTGTAAATATTCCAGGCAAGTCCGGCTGAGGGGAAGAAACCGAAGCGATGATTCTGGCTGAACCGCTCAGACCCGTTATAACCAAAGTTGAACTCCGCGAGATATTTGTCGCGAAAGCCATAGGTCATCCTACCTGAAACACCCTGGTTCCTTTTAGGCAGGGATGCCTGGAGGCTTGGCTGCCTGGTATCGGGATCATTCCCATTCGCATTGAGAATCCCTTGCTGCAAGCCAATCACCATTGCCGAAAGCGAATGATCCTTGCCAAACGTGCGGTTATAGTTGACTGCCGCTTCAATGTACCCGGTGGTCACCACGGTTTTATCCCCCGGCGTATAATTCAGGTACTCGCGTCCCTCGTGGAGGTTCACCAGCAAAGGATCTCCGGTTACCACGTTCCGGGTGGCTGTATACAGGAAAGGATCATATTGTCTGATCACATCAAAATAAGAGTTGCGGTCTGTGTAAGCCATCATTCTCGCACTCAAGCCCTTGGTTATAAACCTGAAATCCTGCTTAAATTCCACCTGCGCATTAATCGAAGAAGAACTGTACTGCTTATATCCTCTCACCGCATTGGCAAAGGGATTCGCATAGTTCACCCCTTTCACATACTCGGCCGAGCCAAACAAATAATGCTTCAGCCTGGGCGCATACGACGATGGATACATGATCGGAAAAGCAACCGGATTGGCTTTCAGAGCCTGCTCAAACAGATTCGCCCCGCCATCTACCGGTCCGTTATAGTCATCAAACTGGCCGTACGTCCTCACAATAAGCTGCGAAGAAGAAGTCAGCTGGATATTGACATTTGAGCGGATAGAGTAGTTTTTCAGCTTGATGTTGCTGTTGAAATTGTTCATGTCCGCTACTTTCAGCACCCCGTTATCAACATTGTATGTTCCGGAAACGTAATACTGGGCAGTCTTCCCTCCTCCGCTTAAACTCATGTTCAGGCGCTGATTATTCGTATAATCTTTGATCATCTGGTCAAGCCAGTTATTGCTCGGATATTTCAATGGGTCAAGGCCGGCCATTGTGCCGTCGATCTTTTCCCTCGAATACACGAGCTCCGCATCATTCTGCCTGGCTACCCGGGCCTCATTTGCCAGGTTCATATAGGTGATGTTGTCCGCAAAATCGAAATTCCGGGTGTTGCTTGATAAGGAATTCTCAAACCTGACGTTGAAGTTTGTTTTCCCTTCTTTCCCCGATTTGGTTGTGATCAGCAAGACGCCATTAGCACCCCTGGCGCCATAGAGGGAGGCCGCCGTCGCGTCCTTCAGTACCGAAAAGGCACTGATATCATCCGGCTGAAGCCTTGCCAGATCGGTCGCGCTCGATTCCATCCCGTCGATCAGGATCAGGGGATCTACCTTTCCCGTACCAAAGGATGTTACCCCACGGATGAAAAACTGTGCGTTATCGGCCCCCGGCTCACCGGTACGCTGATACCCGATCACCCCCGACAGGCGGCCTGCCAGCATAGTCGTCAGGTTGCTGGTCGGCCCTTTCAGTTCCTTAGGGTCAATAGTGGTAATGGAAGCGACCAAACTACTCTTTTTCTGGGTACCATAGGCCACTACCGCGACTTCCTGCATGGTGTTGGCGGAAGAAGGCAGCCTGACAAGCGTCGACTTCCCTTTTTCAACGTACACCTCCTGGCGTTTATAGCCTACAAAGGAGAAAACTAATACGAGACCCGGCTCGGAGGTTTCAAACGAGAATTTTCCGCTGCCATCAGTTGATACCCCCTGCCTGCTGCCTTTGATCATGACAGATACGCCCGGCAAAGGGAAGTTCTCTGTACTGTCTACCACCGTTCCTGTCAGCCGGCCGGTATTCTGCGCGTTCGCCTTGCCCATGGAGAACAAGAGCAGCAGGCATAGGGCCCACTTGTAATACAATAAAAAACTGGTAAAATTGCATTTCATATTTATTAAATTGTTTGGATTTTTCTTTTGCGGCAACTATGCAGAATCGCTTTGATCTCCCTGAAAACCTTTCTCTCCCAGCTTCTTTTGTAAAGTTATGCCTTACATCTATCGGGCGTTCCTAATGAAAATTTAATAACTTGTTAACAGAAAGTAAACGGGAGCAAAATCTCAGGAGGTTTTGATACTTTTATAAAAAAAGGCAGAAGAAATTGTGAATTCCTCCCTGAATATTTATAAAATAATAGCACTAACGAGTTTTCTGGCACTGGCAGCAGTACAATACATACTTATTTACAATACGTACGAATTAAAAAACAGGCAATACAACCTCGAAGAAAGGCGTGTTATAGATAAGAGCTATACTACCAGCATTACCAACGATAAGGTATTTCCCGGTGGTACCCCTATTATAGAGCACTATCTGAGCCGGAATATGAACTTTTTTGAGAAGCTCTATCAAACCGACCGCAAAGAGTTCTATAAATTCAGTGAAAGAGTTTCAGACAGCCTGATCACCGAACTGCGCCAAAAGAGCACAATGGACAGCGTGTTCAGCCAGATCGTTTCAAAAAACAAGCTCAGCAAAGATCTCAGCTACTTGCTGACCATCGAATCTGTCGGAATAACTTTTGACGGAACAAAGTTCATTAACCTGTTTGACAAAAACTACAAGCTCATCAGTCCGGATATCAAAAACGCACCTCCCGGAGTGATTATAAGCGGAACACTGGAGAACCCCAACCTGCAAAATGAAATAACCCGTCTCACGGTCAGCATGTCTTACCGGCACGCTTACCAGGTGACCTTTTACCTCTTCGCAGATCACGACGACCGCTTCTTCCGCGTATTATCGCAGATGAAGTTAACATTCGTGCTTTCTCTTTTAGTCATCTTTGCCGTCACCGTGATCTACTTCATCACGTTCAGAAACTGGCTCAGACAAAAGAAGCTTGCCGACATGAAGTCG
Organism: Pararcticibacter amylolyticus; assembly: GCF_003130405.1. Taxonomy (GTDB): domain Bacteria; phylum Bacteroidota; class Bacteroidia; order Sphingobacteriales; family Sphingobacteriaceae; genus Arcticibacter; species Arcticibacter amylolyticus. The sequence continues at coordinate 155,279 of NZ_QEAS01000015.1, read as the reverse complement.
GACTTCATCAACAGCATCACCCATGAATTTCACACCCCTATTTCTACTATCATGGTAGCCAATAAAAGTCTTCAGAACGAGAAGATCTCCTCAAAGAAAGAAAATATTGATAACCTCACAGATGTGATAGAACGCCAGACCCTCCGCCTGCAAACCCTTTTTGACCAGGTGCTGGACATTACCAAGATCAGCGGTGCCACACTCGAGAAAGAAGAATACGACCTGAATGAAATACTGGAGGAAATTTTATTGGATTACAGGCTTAAACTCACTGACGAAAAGGTAACCATCACGTTCAATAAAGAGAACAATATCCCAACTGTACAGCTTAACAGGTTCTGGTTTACGACAATGCTTAACAACATTTTCAATAATGCGATCAAGTACAATAATAAGTCATGCAAAGAGATCAGCGTAACAACCGCAAAGGGCAAACAGGGTACGGAAATACGGATAAAAGATAACGGGATCGGGATCTCAGAAAGCCATGTAAAGCATATCTTTGAGAAATTTTTCAGGGGAAATAAAAGCAAAATGAGTTCAGTGGCTGGCCTCGGACTGGGGCTCTTCTACGTAAAACAATGTACAGACGCACACGGATGGCAGATTTCCGTATCAAGCGAAGAAGGGCAGGGAAGCAAATTCACCATCTATATCCAGTAAAACATGAAGACGAAGCTCCTTTTTATAGAAGATGAAACCGACCTGGGGAATGTGGTGAAACAATACCTGGAGATCATGGATTTTGAGGTCACCTGGTGTACGAACGGACAGGACGCCATCCAGATATTTACCCATAATCAGGGAAAGTTTGATCTTCTGATCATCGATGTACAGCTTCCGGATACCAGCGGCTTCGATCTGGCCCGGCAAATCCTGCAATTCCAATCGGAGACCTCCTTTCTCTTCCTGACAGCCCGGAATGAAAAACAAGACCGCCTTTTGGGACTGAAAATCGGTGCTGATGATTATATAAGCAAACCATTTGACATAGAAGAGCTGATCCTCCGGATTAAGAATATCATCCGCAGACATTCACATAACCCTGTGGCCACACCCGGCCAAGAACAGGAAGAACAACTGGTATCAACCGGAGATATCATCCTCAAAAAAGATCTTCTTACCCTGACGATCGCCGACAAAAAACCGGTGTCCATTACTTTGAGGGAAGCCGAATTATTAGAATACTTATGCCGGAACCCTAACAAGATCCTGAAAAGAGAATATATCCTTCTTCAGCTATGGGGTGAGAACGACTATTTCCTTGGGCGAAGCCTGGATGTTTTCATCTCACGCCTCAGAAAGCTCTTAAAACATTCGGATCTTGTAAGTATTGATAATGTATACGGCGTAGGCTTTATCTTTACCGTAAGAGAATACCAGGCTATTTCCTGACTCAGCAGGCCCGGTAGTAATCGTCTCAAGCCATTTCATGCTAAATCACGTTCACCCCGCAAGGCAGACTGCTGTGAGACTGATCTGTGAACTTCATATGCATCCGCTGCCCACGGGCTCTAAACTCTTCGAACCAAAAGCACAGTAAATGTACCATAAGTGCACCATGAGTGCACCTTTAACTTGAAAAAGGTGCACTCATGGTGCACTTATGGTACATTCAGGGCACATTCGGGTGAAAGAATATACAAAGGACGGAGGGATAATCTTCACTCTGTGAGCAAATCAGTCCCTAACCTGTATAAAAGCAAACAGGGAAGAATATCCCTATTCTTCCCTGTTAAGA
>NZ_QEAS01000015.1:153420-153503 GCF_003130405.1 Pararcticibacter amylolyticus | reverse complement strand
CATAAGTAGTAAATTATTGATTTTTCGCCCGCCTGTTACTTAAAACCTACTACTTAAAACTCCCCTACCTTTCTCAACTTTCC
>NZ_QEAS01000015.1:114655-153386 GCF_003130405.1 Pararcticibacter amylolyticus | reverse complement strand
CTTCAGATGATTGCCTCAACTGCAGGGCTGTGTCCAGCACAACTGACTGCGGCTTCTTTGGCTTGGATGGTGATTTCAGCTTACTTAAGAGCAGATCGATCACCTCTGCTGATATTTCTTTGATCGGCTGAGTGATCGCTGTAATGGAAGGGTTGCTCAGTTGGAAAACATCATGATCATCGAACGCTACGACAGCCAGGTCATCAGGTATCTTCAGGCCGAGTTTATAAATAGCCCGCAGCCCGCTTACGGCAAGATAATTGGTACCAAATAATACGGCATCCAGTTCCTTGTTCTCCGAGAGGAAAGCGGATACGTGTTTCATGATGTCCTCAGGATTATTGCTGTAGGGGATTTCGCAGATGTGCTGATCCCTGTCGTGCTCAGCCAGAGCACTTTCATATCCTTGCATCCGTTCCTGCATCTGTGACTGCTGCGAGTACAGGGTAATAAAGCCGATCTTTTTAAAACCTTCGCTGACCAGGTGCTTAACCGCCTGATAGGCACTTCCGTAGTTATCAATACCGACATAGTCGGTAGTCACTTCAGGAAGATTTCTGTCAAACAGAACAACCGGGGAACCCGAACTGATCAGTGCATTGATCTCCTCCTCCACTCCTTTGGGGGCAGCAATGATGTAACCATCTACATGCCGTTCCTGAAACATCTGGATGAGCTCCCTGGTCTTCTCAGGATCATTGTCTGTACTGCAATACAGGATCTTATACCCGTTTTTGTATGCATTATCCTCAATGAGCCTGGCGATATTCGCAAAAAAGGGATTGGAGATATCTTCCACCATCAATCCGATGGTATTCGACTTTCCGGTTCTGAGACTTCTGGCCAGTGAGTTGGGCTTATAGCCCACCTCCGCTATATATTTCTGAACACGCTGCACCAATTCTTCACTGATCCTCTTTTCCTCAGCTCTTCCATTCAGGATGAAAGAAACCGTAGTTACAGAGATATTCAGGCTTTTAGCGATATCACTAATTGAAAGTTTTTTCTTCACTTCAGAGAATTATGAATGAGTTCAAAGATAGTATTTATAACGCAAGACGAAATAACATTCTTCCTCATCACTTCTTATTTCCCTGATTCACAACAGAGATACTCGCCTTTACTTCAGGAGAATTAAAGCTCTCCGTAATTAAATGAAGCTGACCTCCGCTGAATGATCCTGCCGGAATTTCAATTTCAACGCTCTTTGATTCTCCCGGAAGCAACGAAAAGAAATTATCTGTGTAGAAGGCCGGCTTTATAATCGCACCCTTGTCATCTGCCAGTTTTAAACGGGTAAAGAATGCCAGCGAATTCCCGGGATTGGATACGGTGACGCTGAGCATTGTTTTACCGGTGCTCTTCCTGGCAGTTGCTTTAACCTTCAGCTCAGTTGCCGGAAGCTTATTAATGTCAGAAAACCCTGAAACTGCCGGGCCGGTCAATGTCCAGGCTCCTTTGTACTGATCTTTTGAACGCCAGTAAAATGCATCATTCACAACCTTTCCGGACGCATCCCTGAGTTGCAGCTTAATGAAGTGAACCTGGGATATATTTTCCGGAAAATCAATTTTGATGGCATCTTTTACCAAACCGTCTGATGGAATATCAATCACCTTTGACTGGTTAAACACAACCTTCGACTGCAGATCGTATACGGTTGCGTCTACCCTGTACTTACTGAAAGGGGTACGGTAATCGTTGTAAACGGAAACTGTATTTTTGAGGTAGTCGAACTGCGGATGAAGAGGTGCAAGGCCATTTTGGGAATAATAGAGTGCTGCTGTTGGTTCCAGTGACCAGTCATACATGCGGCTTCCTGTCTGCGGCAGCGGACTGTTATGATACCAGAACAAAAAGCCTGAGGCAAAGCGGTCTCCAAAATTAAACTTGTTATAATTCCATACCTCCCAGATTGCCCGGAAGTTCAGGGCTCCTACCAGTTGGGCTTTACGGGCAAATTCAGCAATGGAAGAAGATTTACCGAATTCGTCTACAGCCTGTCTGTATTTGGTTGTTACCTGGTGAAAGCCTCCGCCGTCGAGATAGTTCCATACAGTATCGCTGATAGGCCATAGATCTTTGGCAGGCATCATTTCCTGTAAAGATTCGAGGGTTGGCAAACAGGGGGTTCCGTACTCAGGATTAAAGCCATCGACACGGCTGCCTCTCGGGGAAGCAGTGTTCTCGAAGTATTGCATCGGGTTCTCGTACTTATAGGGACTTCCGTCGTGGATTCCGCAGCATTCGCTTTGGACCTGGTAACCGATGGTGCTGTCGAGGCGATAGATCAGTTCGCGGGCGCCTTTTATTTCCGTGGCTTCATTTGCTGAAACGTAATAAGCAGATGAGGCATGTGAGCGGATCCGTTTAACTGTATTTTCCATATTCTTAAAATACAGGGCAGTGTCAACCGGGAACCGGGTGTCGCCGGTGATCCAGAACTCGGACCAGACCATTAGCCCCATTTCGTCACACAGCTGGTAGAAGTAGTCTGACTCGGCAATCCCGCCTCCCCATAAACGGATCAGGTTGAGTCCGGCCTGGCGGGTATATCTAAGCTCTGTATAGGTACGTTCTTCGGTATTGCGCAGCATCGCTTCGGGTATCCAATTGGTACCTCTCACAAATACAGGATGGCCATTTACGTAAAATCTCCTCGACTGATCAGGGGTGTTCTGGTCTGAAGTGATCTCCCGGATTCCGAAACGGACAGAAGATTTGTGACTGACCTGTTTGGATGCAGTTTCAAATTTGAGGTTTAGTGTGTAGAGGTTTTGCTTCCCTTTATTTACCGGCCACCAGAGCTTCGGATTTTTAACCACCAGCTGTTTGTATTGTTCCGGACGGAACATGACGGTTTTTCTTTCGTGCGGAGCCAGGCTGACAGCTTGCTGAAAACGAATTCCATTCTCGCTGATCACACCGGAAACTATGCCTTTCTGAGCTTTTGAAGAAGCGTTTACGACTTCCACAGATACCGTTTCCCTGGATGATGTGGTGTCAGGAAGCGGCAGCTTCGACTGAACGAAGGCGTTTTCCAGCAGGACGTCGCCGGTTGCGTACAGTTCCACGTCCTTCCAGATCCCCGTGTTGCGGTCCCTGATCCCGTCAGGCGCTGTAAAATCCCAGCCCACGCTCATCAGCATCGTCACATTCTTTCCGATCTCGCCGTCTCCCCCGTTCTTATTCTCTCCTACAGCACCCTGGCGGTTATTATTTGCGCGATTGCTTGTTCCCGGAATATCTACCGGCAACACATTTATGGCCAGTACATTTTTAGATTTAAGAGAGGCGATGGAAGTAATGTCGAAGCTCTGCGAGTTAAACATGCCTGCCATATTACCCAGCTTTTTCCCGTTCAGCCAGATTTCAGACCGGTAATTTATTCCATGGAATTTCAGCCAGATCTTCTTTCCGGCGAAACTGGCAGGAACTGAGAATTCAGTCCGGAACCAGTAATTATAGAAATCCCTGCCTGCATCTGCAATATCGGGGATCAGCTTTCTTTCTTTCCTGTTATTGTCGCCATAGTATGGCTCGGGATATACCTTATTGCTCACCAGCGAATTCAATACGGTTCCGGGAACAATCGCAGAATACCAGTCGCTGCTCTTGTATCCGGCCTTTGAAAGCTCGGCTCCGCCGGCTTTTACATCACCGGCTTTCTTTATTTTCCATTCTGTTTTTCCGTTGTAGCCTTTTTGAGAGCGGAGGAAAATAGAATTCTCAGAAGATGCTTTACTCAGAGAAGCACTTGTCTGTGCGTGAACAGCTGACTGCCCCCAGAGAAATGGAAGCAGGAATAATAAATGGTGTTTCTTCACTTTATGATCCTGGTTTATTTTTTAATTAATCTTGCTACATAGCCCCCGTCTTTCGCGAGGGTTTAAGTTGACCGATGAGCGTTTATCCACATCGATCATTTCCATTTTAAATTTTTTGCATTGCGGCCGGCGTTCAGACCGTCTTTCCAGACATGCATCTGGTAGTTTCCATCGCCAGGAAAGGAAAGACCGGTCTTAAAGAGATCGGATCGCGTCAGCAGTACCTTTGTTCCTTTGATACCGAAACAGCCGGAGCCGCTCTTAATACTTCATTCCGGTTTATTTAATAAACGAATTAATTAAACCAGTAAATGAGGCCTTTCCTTATACGTTTTCCATAAGAACTCACCAAAAATGGTATTTGCCCAGGCAAACCACGAGCGTGTGAAGTTTTTAGGATCGTTTTTATAGAAGGTTTCGTGCATGAAACCGGTGTCGCCGTGAGTTTTACTGAGAACTTCCACACACCGCTTAATTTCGGCGTCGTCTGTACTGGTAAGCCCGCGCATGATGATACTCAGGGGCCAGATCATGCCATCCCTCTCCACGTGAGGGCCACCGTATCCTTCGCCGGCAGTTCCTTTGTAGAAATATGGATTGTCTTCTGACCAGATAAATTTACGGGTGTTCTGATAAACAGGATCGGATACTTCCACAGCTTTCAGGTAAGGCAATGACATCAGGCTAGGAACATTGGCATCATCCATAAAAAGCTGATTCCCATATCCGTCTACTTCAAAAGCATAGATCTTCCCGTATTTTTTATGGTCAAAAGTTGCATACTGTTTCAACGCAGTTTCCACTTCATTTGCCAGAGCCGTCAGCTCAGATGCAGTCTGTGTATCTTTCGCAATTGCGGTCATCATTTCTGCCGCCTCTCTTAAGCTGACAACAGCAAAGAAATTTGAGGGTACCAGGAACTGGTAAAGCGTTGCATCATCGCTGGGCCTGAAGGCTGAGCAAACGAGGCCAACAGGTTTCACCGGGAACCCGTATCCCGCCATAGGCTGAGTGTCGGAAGCCTTTGGTGTAGTACGCTGAAATTTATAAGGGCCCTGACTCCCTTTTTTCTGCTGTTCTTTAAAAGTCTTCAGTATTGCCTTGATGGCTTCCTGCCACTGCTGGCCGAAGGGTTGAGTATCTCCGCTTGATTTCCAGTAATGATAGGCCAGGCGAATGGGGTAACAAAGAGAGTCGATCTCCCATTTTCTCTCATGCACTCCCGGTTTCATATTTGTGTGATCGGTTGACCATTCTCCTTTTTTATTGGGATCGTGGTAAAAAGCGTTCGCATAAGGATCCTTCAGTACATAGGTTGTCTGCCTGTTGATCACCCCGGCAATAAGCTGCTGCAAAGGCTTGTCCTGTTTAATGAACTGCATATAAGGCCATACCTGGGCACTGCTGTCCCGCATCCACATCGCATCGATATCGCCGGTAATGACATACGTATCAGGAACTCCGTTCTTTGCTTCGGGGAATACCGTAGTATCAAGAGTATTGGGGAAACAGTTTTCGAACAGCCATCCCAATTCAGGGTTCTTTACATTTTTCTTAAACTCGGCAATGGCCTTTTCAACAGCTTTACTGGTAAACTTCCTGGAAGCCGCAGCAGTTCTCACAACCGGAAAATTCTGAGGTGCAGCAAAGGCAAAATTATTGCTCAATACGTACCCGGCCCCTAAAGCCCCGGCAGTCCTAATAAATGTCCTTCTTTTCATATTTGTGTGTGGTTTTTATCAATTGGAGTGAACGTATCTTCTTTCATTGAAACTATTGATCAGTTAATTCTAATTGGTATTCAGTATCTCTAAGAAAGCTCATTTCAAACATACATAACTAAATTGATTTAGCGAATTATCATTCGAAAATTTTACATCCGGAGCTATATCATACTCCGGTTATCCGTCCACAGCGCAAAACGTATTTACGCTGCGGACGGGAAGATTCAGATTCCTGAGTTTTGTTTTTTACCGGTCTACCTTACGTTCCGCTCTATTCTGAATGAATATGAGTTAGAATCTACCCCCGGGATTTCATATTTTGACAAAGGTCCGGGACCGCAGCTGGCGTTGCCAATCCCTCTCTGCATATAGTCCAGAGAAAGGATCACTTCAGGCTTTCTGATTTCAGGAATAGAAAATACCCTCACTGCATTCCACAGATCCTGATCCAGGTAATGGAGAGCGGTGAAGTTCAGCTTGTCCTTTGACCGGATTTTAATCCCTTCGTTGTTTGCATCCGTTAACTTAAGCCACCTGATATCTTCGCGGTTTCCCATGCTCTGAGACCGGACATAATATTCTCCTGCGTCATCCACAGTAGTAGAATAAACTCCAAAATATGCGGCGGCTTTACGGTCTGCATAGTTTTCCATCGGTCCTCTTCCATACCATTCAACCTGTTCCAGTTCCGGTATCAGCGACATCTGCAGACCAAGCCTCGGAACCCGGTACGCATCTTTTGTGTTGTCAAAAGTAGCTTCCACATCAATAATTCCACCCGGAGAGACCAGATAATTTACGGAATAGGATATGATGCCCTGCTTTTCTCCCGGTATCGTCGCCGTATAGCGCGTTCTGACAATCACTTGCTTTCTTTCGTCGCCGTACACATACGTGAAGCCTTCCAGTTTGATCTGAGGCTCAACATATTTCCTCGGGTCGTTATTGATACTTCTGTACCAGTTAAATGTGAGGCCCTTGCCATCATGGAGCATTTCTCTCCTGTTGTATTTTAATGACACGAGCTGCCCGGTTGTTCTGTCGAACTGGATGTTTGAATCATTTCCGGAGATGTTGACGATGTTTTCCCGTTCGGAGGTATAAAGCCTTTCTGCAGTAGCTGTATCAAGTGCGGGAAGCTCCGTTCTCTTATTCAGGGCAAGCTGCTCGGATGCGACTACAAAACCAGCATCTGCCCATGGCTGATCTTTTACAAGGCGGTACTGAACATTCAGAAAATATTCGCTGGTACTATCCAATGTATTGGTAAAGGGTACAACGAGTTCAACCGAATCATCCGGTCTGACATCCTGGGGAACGATCAGGCCCGAATCGACTGCCCTGCCATCCCGTAATACAGACCATTTCACATCAAAATTTTTCAGGTTCAGGAAATCATACCTGTTGAGGATTTTGATGCTTCCCAGGGAAAGATCTTCGGGAACAGTTTTGATATACTGGTATACTTTTTTTACCTCCTGCATTTTCGCGGTAATCTTCCGGTCGGGTGTGGTAATCCCGTTATTACAGAAATCGAAGTCATTCGGTTTATCACCGAAGTCGCCGCCGATATAATATTTATCTTTTGAATCACCAGGTTTGTTAAGGCCCTGGTCTACCCAATCCCAGATACACCCGCCGATCATACGCTGCGACTTATTTTCTATATAATCCCAGTATTCGGGCAGATTACCGATGGCATTTCCCATTGCGTGAGCATATTCGCACAGGAAAAATGGCTTATCCGTTTCCTGCTGATCAACAGTTGTCATGTCTGCAACAGAAGGATACATCCTGGAATCCATGTCTGCAGCCTCATTTTTCCCTTCATAGTGAACAATGAAGGTGCTGTCGATCTTTTTTATCTCCTTATAAACAGCATTGAAGTTGTCTCCCCCGCCGCTTTCATTTCCCATGGACCAGAAAACGACTGACGGATGATTTTTATGCTCCTCTACGTTCCTTACATTACGGTCTGTAAATGCGGGAAGCCAGGAAGGGATCCTGCTGAGCGAATGATTTCCATGACATTCGAGATCTGCTTCCGACATGGTGTAGAGCCCGTAATAGTCAAACATCGCATACATCTTAGGATCATTAGGGTAGTGAGAAGTCCTGATGGTATTGATGTTGGTTTTCTTCATGAGCAGGACATCCTGCTGCATGGATTCTACCGGCACGGCTTTCCCGAACTGAGGATGAATATCATGGCGGTTGACACCTTTAAAGAATACCTGTTTGCCATTTACAAACACACGTTTATTTTTGATCACAACCTTCCGGAAACCGAATTTGGAGGAGATCACTTCCAGCACGTTTCCATCATCGTCGTTCAATGTTAATATTGCGGTATAGAGCACAGGAGTCTCTGCGGACCAAAGTGCCGGTTTCTTTACAGTTCCCTTAAGCTCATAAACTGCTTCCTTGCCTTGTTTCAAAGAAGAAAGAGGTTGAGACAAGGAAAGAACTTCTTCTCCTTTCGGGTTGAGAACCGATACATTGAGGGTACCGGACTTGAAGGCCGGCTTTCCCTGGTTACGCACTGAAGCTTTGAGGATTAGTTCTGAGGATGAGAAATCATCACCTTTAAAATCCGTTTTCAGATAATAGTCGCGGACATGAACTTTAGGAAGTGCGTATACCGCAACATCGCGGTGAATACCGCTTAGCCTGAACATGTCCTGATCTTCAATGTAACTTCCATCACTCCAGCGGTAAACTTCAACTGCAAGGGTGTTATCACCGGATTTCACGTAATTCGTCACGTCAAATTCTGCAGCGTTGTTGGCACCTTCGCTATAGCCTACCTGTTTGCCGTTTACCCAGAGGTACATGGCACTGTATACACCTTCAAAACGGAGGTATATCTGTTTATCATTCCAGTCCTGCGGTATAGTAAAGTTCCGCCGGTAAGAGCCCACCGGATTTGGTTCTTTTTCATTGGTATATCCGGGTTGAGGTTTGATGAAAGGGGGATCGTTCTTAAATGGATATGTAATGTTAGTGTAGATAGGTGTTCCATACCCATGCATTTCCCAATTGGAAGGTACCGGAATTTCTTTCCAGCCGGAAACGTCAAACTCCGGTTTAAAAAACTCCAGGGGACGCTCAGACGGCTGCTTCACCCAGTTGAATTTCCAATTACCATTCAGAGAAAGATAGTAGGGAGATTTTGTTGCAGCCCAGGGTGTTGCAAAAGTCGGATCGTTTTTGAGGCTTTCGAGTGAAGGAAAAGGGACATAAGGAACATGTGCAGGTTCTTTATTTACGCCAAATATCTCCTCGTTCTCCCATTCAGTAAGACCAACCCTCTTCTCCATCTTCAGTTTACTGCTCGTTTCCTGAATAGCCCATTCCTGGTTCGGATCATTATTATCCGCAGGAACCTGGAATAAGCGTGTATCCGAATTCCCGTCTTTTATTGCCAGGTTAAAGCCACTTGCTTTCGACGTGATCACATATTTGCCATTCTTCTTACGGACAATCTTCCACTGCTGGTTGTTATTATAGTCATCTTTATCCCACAGCACTACTGCATTGCCAGAGCCGTTCGTGATATTCGCGTTATCGATACTTTTATAGGTTGCGGGGCTTGAAATGGAATAATATCCGTTTCCCAGAGTGGATAAGACCCAAACCTGGCCTGTGCTTTTGGAATCGGTGGAAAGATAGATATTAGCGTTGCTTTCTCCGGACCCGCGATTATCAGCAACCATTCCGTTCCGGGCAGTCAGCTTATAGTAAACTCCTGTCTGAAAATTTTGAGCGAATAAGCTGTTACCTGAAAATAGAGAGGCACCTGTCAGGATTAACAGCAATAGGATTATAAATCTCATTGACGTGTGTGTATAAATACAATCGATATTCCGCAAATTTATAAATCTGGTTAGAACATTACACTTAAAATGTTATAATCAGGCGGATACAAATATATCCGGTCAATCGATTTAGCAAAAAACCAAAGAGATAGTGCAGGATGCCGGTTTTGATAAACGCAGCCTGTTTCTTTTTTATCCTATCAGTAATTTCTTTAAATATCCCGGATAACTGTCAGTTGGCCCGTTTCCATGGGTGATACTGTCGCCAAAACACACAATGCCAGTTTTAGGAAGGTTATTGTATACAATGTAATCATATACTGTCAGTCCGATAAACCGGTAACCATTGGACGTTGGGTGAATTCCGTCGGTGGAACCGCTGTTCACTTCGTTCTTTATGAGAGAATCCTTATCCGTTCCAATCTTTCCAATGGCTTCGAAACGCATTCCAAGGTCGAGAAGATGAGTCTTATGTTTTTTTGCCGCATTCTTAATCACTTCATTTACCTGCATTCTCCGCTTTACCGGGCCTTCCGGTTGGTAAAAGTCTGCAGGATGCCTTGTAACCAGGTAGGGTTCATAGAAAGGAAGAATAGTCATGAGCAGGATCTTACTTCCGGTCCCTTTTATGCCGCTGATGATTTGGGAGAGGTTCTTTTCATACTGCTCCAATGGTACGTGCTTCCTGCTGTTCATATCATTTGTGCCGATCATCAGGACTGTGAGTTTCGGTTTATGAGCATAGCAGTCTTTTTCTATACGGCTTAAAAGATCTACGGTATTGTTTCCGCCGATACCGGAATTGATCACCACGGGATCGTTCGTTTCCGGCTGGAAGATCATACCGGCTGATAAGTCTGCCACTGAGGCCGCACCGGCTTTGAGCGCTGCGAGGCCTGCGGCTGAGGTTAATATACCCTTTAATACTTGTCTTCTTTGCATGATTACGTTAATTAATGTTCAGGAACAATGAGGATAGCATCTGCTATTATATTGTTTTTGCTCGTTTTCTGGTTTAAAACCTCAATGTAAGCTTTTTTGCCTGTTTTAAAATTAAATATTCCCAATGAGATCCACTCACCGGATGTCTGACCGCTTACGCTGACCTCACTGGTTTTAACCCCGACCGGCCTGGCACGGGTACCATCGTAAATGATATAATTTATAGGGTCGGCCAGGCCACTGATCTTTGTGATGTATGTATACACATGATATTTGCCCGCCGATTTTATTTGAGGGGTGAATTTTACAGACCCGGTTTTACCCGGAACATTTGTCAGCAGAGAGGGACCGTATCCTCCGCTGTTCTTTTGCCAGCCGCCCTTTATTTCCACGTTTTGGGTATCATCGTTATCGATCAGGATGTCGGCAGGGCTGTTATCAGCAAGCGGGTTGCTTTTCAGAGAAGCCTGTAATTTACTTACATCAATCTTTTGCACAGGCATACCGGTGTCGATAGCCTGACAGGCTGCAGTTGCCACAGACTGGCCGAGTACCATAAATACCGGTTCCATTCTGATTGAGCCGTAGGCGATATGGCTTGCTGACAGGCAAACCGGAACGAGAAGGTTTTCGCATTCACCTGCCCTCGGCACAACTGAGCGGTAGGAAATAGGATAAGGAGCCGGCACTTTATGCTGTACATCTCCCTCATTTTTTACCATTCCATTAACAACAATCCGCTGGGCATTATGAGAATCCATAGTGTAAGCGGCGGCACCAACAGCATCTTTTACTTCCACCTGTCCCAGACAATGAGCCTCTGACATCACAAAATCGCTCACCATTCTCCTGGCTTCACGAACATATAATTGCGGAGTCCAGTTTCCGTTATCCGTATATTCATCTTTCGGATATCCCCATTTCAGCATGTCTTTGCGTAAATGCTCAGGCACGCGCGGGTCATTTCCAAGAAAATACAGGAGCCCCTTGTTATATGCTTCATGAGCTTTAAATATCACTTCACGCTTTGCATAGTCAGCATCGGGATATTCATAATTCATTCCAATCATGTCGGTTGAAAAAGGCCCCTGGTTGTTGATATCCACCTTCCGGTTAGGCATGTGGTCAAATTTCAGCACACTCCCTGCGATGCCTTTAGGTTTTGCAAATTCGATATACCTCAGAAGAAGGTCATATTTTGCGGGATCGTAATTTTCCGGCTTTCCTATGGGACGCATGTTAGCAGGATCGCTGGTGAGACAAATCCGGAAATTGTAAGCCTGGATCTTTTTGTCACCGGTACCATCCGGAGACAGCGGTTCATTGCTGATGCCCCAAAGCAGGCCGCTTTCGGGCTTTCCTGGGGTTTTGTAGGGATCGATCCCGTCAGGAAACTGGTGCTTGTTTTTTAGCTGCACGCCGTTAATGGATTCTCCATATTGGGAGTTTGGTTCACGTCCATAAGTATAAGAGACGCCGGCCCTTGCCATCAGGTCGCCTTCATACGTGCAATCGATGAACATCTTCGCCTTTACAGTCAGGGTTTCACTGCTCTGGCCGGAAGCATCTTCCAGAAGGATCTGATCAATTCTCTGCCCAGTCTTTATCGCTTTGGTAATTCGCTTTTGATAAATAACCTGCAATCCCGCCTTGTTTACATATTCTTTGAAAACCGCTTCGGCTACTTTCGGTTCAAATATCCATTGCTCGAATTTTCCGTAGTGCTTCCCTATCTGCCGGTAGAAGTCGCGGGCGATACCTGTAACAATCGATTTATTACCAATATCTGTAAAGCCAAGACCACCTGAGGATAAGCCGCCGAGCCTTTTGCCAGGCTCTATCAAAAGTACAGTTTTGTTCATCTTTTTGGCAGTGTAGGCCGCAATGACGCCGGCTGAGGAGCCTCCGTAAATACAAATATCTGCCTGAACAACCTTAGGCTGAGCTACTAACCTGAAGGAGAATAAAAAAAGGAGTAGAAAGAGTGTGTGTTTCATCTGATCAGTTTTAAAATAAAGGTTCAGGTGCCCCGTCACCATTTAATATGCAATAGTATCTCTTTTTGCGTAAAAAGTATCTATAGCGTTTACAGGAACGTACGCAGTCCGCAAAATTAATTTTCCTCCGGTCATGGCATTTGTCAAAATAGTGGTGTCACGTCTCTTTGAAGTAAAGATTCTGGCGGAATCACCGGAAGCCTGTTTATAAAACACTTCCGTACCCGCCATTACGGAAGTAGTATCCGTTTCTGAGTACCATATAATGGCTGGTTTTCCGGAAATGACTACCTTACTTTTTACGATGCGGTTTGCCAGTCCCTTCACATAGACAGGCCCGAAGACCTGTCCTGTTTTCTCTGATACGACCGACCGGTTCCCATTTTTATCAAACGTTACCAGTTCAAATGTATAAACTCCCTCCGGAATGCGGGGCACTTCGATAATCTTCCGTTTAGCGATTTCATCTTTCGTGATTACCGCATCCAGGGAATCCCGCCTGCTGTTCCAGTAAAGACGGATTTTTACTGCTCTCGGATCGGTGCTCATTAATGCGTTAATATTCGCACGGTTATAACCTGGCATGATTATGACCGAATCGGGCCTGCCAGGGTATACAGCCTCCGCCTTATCCAGATAGGCACTGTAGTCTCCGTCATTGGGCAGGCAGGCTGCCAATCCCATCATCAGAAAAAATGTACCGGGTAATAACAGTTTTATTATTCTTTTCATCTTTGATCAGTTCTATTTCGTGAATGCATTTATTCTTCCACTGCCCCGAAAAATGTAAATTCAGACATGGCTACATAAGTGACATTGCCCCAGTTTGCAATGGTTCTCCATCTCCAGTACCGGAAAGCTTCCACTTTTCCTTCCACTTCAAAGTCTTCACCTTTTCGGGCGAGGGCAATATCGTCCGTACTTAGCTGTCCTAATGGCAAGCCGGAAGGTTTTGTCGCGTGGAATGTACCAACGAGCGTCCAGCTCGCGTCAAACGTTCCGTCGGGATTAGGATTATTGCTCCCCCATAATTCCCAGACAGAAGGCTGGCCGCCAGTATACACGTTCCTTTCACTTGGCGGAATGTCAGGATAGAAGATAAAACGGCTTAACCTTGCTTTTACTCCCATATCCCAGGTAAAATGCTGCGGTATGACAGTGGAGGGTTTCGTCTGGAAAATACTTCCGTTTTGATTGTGCAGACCGTTCCAGAGAACCGGTAGCTCGGCCGATCTCCCCTGTCCTGTATGTCTTTCCCAGGTATCGCCGGGGAGCTTTATATGCCTGAATAAAGCTTTGTCAAACTCCCTTTCAAACAAAGGGACTAATTTTTTCACAATCGTGTCTGATTTGTTGTTCCACCGGTCACGAACATAAATCCCGAATGTGTATTCAACCGTATCCAGTCCGCGCACCCTTACTCTTCCCTTCTTAGCCCTGGTGTATTCAGCATTGATCTCCTGCCATTTATCGTGTGCGTCTTTGATCATCACCCTGATCACGACATTTCCCTCCGCACTATTCACGTAATCGGCATTTATACCTCCAAATGTAGCATAGAAGTTATCGTCATTTGCCAGACTTGCAGCCACCAGGAGATGCGGCGGCGTTCCGACCGTTACCCTGACGGTGACCGGCTTCGATTCCACTTCCCCTACGGAGACAGCAGTCAGCGACACATCGTACTCTCCGGCCTTTGCAAATCCCTCTACCGTAATTGTATTTTTATAAACAGTTGATTTTGATTCTCTTTCCATTCCATCGCTAAGGATGTAACTGGCTTTGACATAACGAAGATCACTTCCTTCGGGAACGTCATACGTAATAATCGCCCCACCGGGGATCTCCTTCGAGCTGAAATTTTCCACGACGCCGGGAATACCGCCCTTTCTTATCGGTTCCGGCTCCAGAGCATCCTTACATGCAGAGAAAGACAGCAGCAAAACAATGAGTACCAGCTGATATATTTTTAATATGGCTTTCATATTCTTATTCTTTATTGATTACCAACCTGGGTTCTGGGTTAATTTAGAATTTCTGCGGAGTTCAGATAAACTAAGCGGCCACAGATAATCCTTCTGTGCAAAAGTCCGGTTATATAAGCTGACCGAACGATAAAACAATTGTGTCTCCTTCTCCTTGACTCCCCATCCGAGGATATTGGTATTTAACTCCAATGCTGCAGTTTTCCATCTTCTCAGGTCCCAGAAACGCTTCCCTTCGAACATCAGCTCGATGGTTCTTTCCCTGCGGATGATCTCTCTTAAACCCTCTTTAGATGCCGGTTTTCCCGGATTCCTGGAATAAAGGCTCCAGGAATCCACTACTCCGCCGAGGCCACTCCGGGACCTTACCTTGTCTATTGCACTGTAGATCTCTGCTGAAGGCCCAAAAGCTTCATTTTGCGCTTCAGCATAGAGGAGATAAAGCTCTGCTAAACGGATGATAGGATACGGATATTCATAAACTGTATAGGCGTCAGATGATCCGACAACATTCCTGTAGCTGACCAGTTTCTTCGGTGTATAGCCCGTAATGGAATAGGATGAAATACTAACTGGTGCCGCATTGCCTCCTGACCGGTACACGGTACTAAAAGCATTCGCATCGCTCAGATGACTGCTCATAAAATACCTTCCGCCGTCGAAAGATAAAGATGCGTAAAAGCGATCTTCCCTGTCGAAATGCAGGCCTACGGTGGTATGTCCGGGGATCAGGTTGTACATGTAAGGCGAAGTCCCGGTGGGTACTGTTCTTAAGTTAAAGCGTGCGCCATAATCGTATGTAAGATCCTCCTCTATCGGCACACCGTTCTTGCTGTAATACATCAGGGCGACATTTAAAGTAGGAGAAAGATAACCGGCAAGCGTCCTGTTGTCAACATAGGCAGGATCATAACTCCTTACTGTCGCTGCAGCCTGAAAGCCCTGCGTCGCCCTGGAAACGTTATTTATCCAGATCTGCTCGGAATTGTTATCCCGCTCTGCAACAGCCTCCCTGTAGCTCATTTGATTAATGGTACTGGTTTGAGGAGGCGTCGTAAGATTTAATGTCGGTTTCCATTTGAATAAGGCCCGCCCGTGAGATTCAGCAAACTCTACTGCAACTTTGCATGCTTCTGCTGCTTTTTCCCATTTTTCAGAACTGAAGACAGGATTAAAAAATGGCTTATTTTCAGAGTTTACGAAACCAGGATAATCGGTATTCCCGTTAAAAAGAGGACTGGCGGCGGTGACAAGCATTTCTGCTTTCATGGCATAGGCTGCCAATTTGCTGAGCCGGCCATTTTCCTGGGCGATTGCCGTGATATCTTCAGGAAGGTTCACCATAGAACTATCTACCAACTTGATGATATAGTCCATACATTCATCCACTGGCAGCCTTTCATACTGGGTTTGTTCCGGATCGGAGAAGACAGGAACTTCTTTGTCCATGATGTGAACAGGTCCGTACATCCTTAATAAATAGTAATGGTAGTAAGCTTTTAAGAAAAGGACTTCCGCCCTCCACCTGTCTTTTTCCGTCTCGTCCATATCGGGCACCTTATAGACATTATCAAGGAAGATGTTACAGTCTCGAATCCCCCTCCAGAGATTCTTTGCCTGATTGCTGCCTTCCCAGTAATTATTCAGGGGAGAATTTACATTTTGGTTTCCGCGGGCAATGTACCAGTTTCCATAGCTCCCTTCGCCAAAATTAGCAGTAGAATTAAGCCACAGTTCATCACCGGCAAACAGTGCAGGGTTGGACTGAAGATCGAAGCCTCCGGGCAGATAGCTGTAACAGGTAAACAAATACCGCTCTGCGATTATGCGTGTTGCAAAAGCATTATCCAGCTCCGGAACGTTATCGGGCACAATATCCATATACTTGTTGCAGGAGCCAAAAAGAACGGAGACTGATATAATTATGATACTGATTATTCTTTTCATCGTCATCGTTTTAAAGGGTTAGAAAAACGCCGAGGTTGAATACTCTCTGCAAGGGATAAGCTAACCCGTTCCCTCCCATTTCGGGGTCCCAAAGGTCGAAGGAGCTAAACTTAAACAGATTGGTAGCACTCGCATAGACCCTGAACCTTTCGACATGAAGACGCCTTGTAAGCTGTTGATTAAGGGTATAACCCAGTTCTACCTGCTTAAGCCTGAGAAATGCGCCATTTCTCATCCAGTAGGTGCTTGTCCGCGTATTATTATTGAGAGCGGAGGGACTTAAACGAGGCCAGAATGCATAAGGGTCCTGATGCTCCTCGCTCCAGTGACTATCTGCAATCTCCTTCAATACGGCCTTTGGACCGGTGGTCGAGCCAAAAGGTGCGATCCCCTGTACATCATCTCCCGGCTGAGATGATATCGGTGAAATGAACAGCGAAGTTCCCGCTACCCCGGAAAAGAAAAACGAGAAATCAAGATTTTTAAACCCGGTTGAAAGCCCGAATCCGTAGTTTACGAGAGGGGTTGTGGGGTAGCCGATCGGAACCTGGTCATCGGAGTCAATCACACCGTCATCATTCACATCGAGGTATTTTATATCACCGCCCATCGCACTGCCAAAAGTCTGGCGGGGACTGTTAAACACTTCCTGATCGTCGGTAAACAGGCGCTCTGCGATATAACCGCGTTGCTGGCTTGATGCCAGCCCGATGCGGCTGAGATAAGGGTACTCATAATAGGGTTCTTCATACTGAAGAAATTTTCCTCTTGAGTAGGTAAACGTTCCTCTCCCCTGAAACCACAGATCCTTATTTACGGAATGGTCATATGTGGCTTCCATATCGACCCCCGTGCTTCGGTATTTACCCATATTTACCAGTGGATTCTGAACAAGCCCCAATGATGCAGGCAATGATGCCCGCGCCTGGACGATATCGCTCCGGTCCTGCCTGTATATGTCGGTTGTGAGATTGAATGCATTATTGAAGAGCCCGAAGTCAATACCAAGGTTAGTCTGCAATGATTTCTCCCACCTGACGGTCGGGTTAGCATACCTGTTTGTGGAGATACCATTGCGAGTATACAGGTTCCCGATAGTTCCAAAGGAAAATGCCCGGTCTCCGTCGTTGAGATTTATGTCTGAAAGAAAAAAGAAACGTGAATCAGAAATGGCATCATTTCCTACCATTCCATGTGTCAGCCGGAACCTCAGCGTGCTGATCACGTCCTTAATTGGCTCCATAAACTTCTCATTGTTCACCGTCCAAGCTATACCTGCAGAAGGAAAGAATCCCCAGCGGTATTTATCATCAAAACGCTCTGACCCGTTATACCCGAATGCAAATTGAAAATGGTACCGGCTGTCGTATGCATACGTAAAACTTCCTGAGAAGCTTACGTTTCTGAAAGGCAGGGTGTTCAGTAAGGTAAAACTATCTCCATTTGGCTGGGTTATATTGCTGCGAATTGTAGCGATGGCCATCCCACCTACAGCATGTTTATCATTGAAAGTCCTGTTGTAGGAGAACGCATTTTCCATATAGAACAGAGCTGAAAGCCCCCGGCCCTCAGATGAAAAATTCAACTCTTCAGTTCCTCCGGTTGGATTCAGGTTGAGATAAGTGTAGCTTCCTGTCGTGGGATCGAGTATTGCCGGTGAATAATAGTAAGGAGAATACTGCCTTACAATCCGGTATTCTGAAGTCCGTGTGAGGTTTGCCAGTGAGCGAAAGTTGAGGCCTTCTGTAACGATACCCGACAAATCCTGCTTAAACTCCAGCTGCACTTGCATATTATTGGAATTGCGTTCCTGGTAACCCCGGACTACTTCCGCATAGGGGTTCCTGTAATTTCCGGTATTGTAGTTTCCAAACATGGGGTGCTTAATGTAAGACTGCTGGCTACCGGGCTGATATATGGGCTGGAACAGCACGGGATTTGCACTGATCGCATAAGAAAAAGCCTGGCTGCCTGTAATGGGCGGACCGCTGTAGGACTGAAAATTACCAATTGTCCTTACCATCAGCTGCGTAGACTTGGTGAGGTTAAAATTGATATTACTCCGGAGATTATATGTCTTAAAATCTACATTGTTATTAAAATTGTTAATTGGGTTAACTTTCAGCAGGCCGTTGTCCTGCGTTAAACTTCCGCTCACTGCATAGGTGGCCAGATTGCTTCCGCCGGAGACGCTGATACTATAATTCTGAGTAGTTGTGTAGTCCTTGGTGAGCATATCCAGCCAATCCACTGCCGGGTATAGAATTGGATCGGCCCCCGCTTCGGTCATTGCAATTTTTTCATCCGAATAAGGAGTGATTGCGAGGGGATCACGGGTAAGCAAAGCCTCATTATTTAATTTCATGAAGGCCACAGGATCTGCTATTTCGAGCTTCTGAGTGGCTGTGGTCAGACGCTGTTCAGCCCTGAAGTTAATCTTCGCAGGACCCTGAACTCCCAGTTTTGTTGTGACGATAATTACCCCATTGGCTCCTCTAGACCCATATACGGCGGATGATGTGGCGTCCTTAAGTATGGTAAAGCTGGCAATATCATCAGGAGGCATCCTTGCGAGCTGATCCTGCGTAACTTCCATATTGTCGATCAGGATCAGTGGTTTCTGGTTGACACCGAAAGTGCCTATCCCACGGATAAAGAAGTCTGCATTGTCCATTCCGGGTTCCCCGCTTCTCTGAAACGCGATCATGCCTGCCACACGGCCCTGCAAAGCTGTCGTAAGGTTACTTCCCGGTACTTTAAGATCCTTGGGCGAAACACTTGTAACAGAACCAATCAGATCGCTTTTCTTTTGGCGGTTGCTGAATGCAGTAACCACGACTTCCTCAAGCGATTGTTCCGCATCCTGCATGGTCACATTGACAAATGATTTATCGCCCACGGTAATTTCCTGGGTTTTAAAGCTGACCATGGAGAATATGAGCACTGCATTTTCCGGTACATTTAATACGAAACGTCCGTTGAGGTCGGTTGCAGTCCCAATTTTTGACTGTCCTTTTACCGAAACAGAAACTCCCGGAAGAATTTCTCCTTTAGCATCTTTCACCAAACCCGTTACCTGTTTATTAGGGAGAGCAGCTGGCTTCGTTACCGGCATGCGATCTTCGGCAGCTTTTATGATAATAATCTTATCTTCTACAGTACAGGTCAGATTCTTATCATGAAAAAACGTGTCCAGGATTTCCTGAACGGAAGCTTCTTTAAAATCCACATCCAGGTTTTGTGCTGCCTTCAACAAGCTTCCGTCGCATACTACCTGGTAGCCGGTCTGCTTTGTAACCTCTTTAAATACCGACTTAACAGATGCAGCTTTCTGCGAAAAAGTGATCCTCTGTGCAACACTTGCCGCACTCACCTGCATCAGTATTGAGGTCATTATGAGTACAACTAATTTCATAATACGCAATATGGGGTTAGTCCCGGAGGCATGGAGCCTGGGCTTAAAGAGATCATAAAAAATCATAGATTTGTTAATTGGGTTTACTTACTGATTTTGACTGAACTAATAATCGCGTGGTAAGCTATCATACCAGGAGTGTTGGCGCACCCTGGTATTCTTACCTTATTCTGTAAAGCTTTATTTCATAACCATTACCTGCCTTCCTTCAATTTTAAAATGTACATTTCCGGTCTGTTCGATTATATTTAGTACTTTAGAAATATTGCTAAACCGCGTCATTGAACCCCAAACAGTTTTATTCTTCAAATCATCCTTATAGACCACCTCCACATCATACCATCTTGCAATCTGTCTCATGATCGATTCGATGGGTTCGTCTTCAAAGAAAAACTGGTTACTTTTCCATGCCATTTCTGCCTTCAGATCGGCATTGACGACCTGTACATTGTTCCGGTCACGCGAAGTACGGGATTGCTGGCCCGGAGCGAGAACTGCGTTACCACCACTTTTCTGACTCACCCTGACCTTGCCTTCCAGCAAGGTGGTTTTCACCATCGGTTCGTCTGTATAGCCGTTGATATTGAAATGAGTACCCAGCACCTCCACTTCCTGATCAGCGGTTGCTACTATAAAAGGTATTTTCCCGCTTCTGCCCCCGCCCTGCTGACGGGCAACTTCAAAATAAGCTTCACCCTGCAACACTATCCTCCTTTGCTCTTTTCCGAATTTAACCGGATAGGTAATGGAGGATGCGGCATTCAACCAGATCCGGGAGCCATCAGGCAATACCACGTTATACTGTCCCCCTCGGGGAGTAGCGATGGTATTAAAGGTGTCTTCTGCACTGTCTCCCGCGTTGCCAGCCTGTTCAATATTATATGTGATCTGACCATCTGCGGATTTGGTGACCGATACTCCCTGCTCCCTGGCAAGGGTTCCGTTTCCGGCATCTGTTAATGAGATCTTCGAGCCATCGGCAAGAGTTAGAATGGCTTTATTTCCGCCCGGCTCTATATCGGGCGCTGCGGTATAAGCAGCGGGTATGCGCTCCGATACCTTTTCAGCCCGGAAAAAATAAAAAGTTATTGCACAGGTGCACAGTATGACGGCGGCAGCGGGAATACTCCAATGCCAAAAGCGCTTAGACATCTGCGCTGGTATTGACGGCGGCTCTCCTATTCTCTCTGCTATGTTTTTTCTTGCTTCCTGAAGGATCTCCCCGACGTGAGGTTGATTCTGAAGCGTTTCATCTGCATTAAGTTCGAGGTTCTCTTCTATCAACTGTAAATAGAGAGACCTGAATTCTTCAGCCGATAAAGATTCAAATAATAGCTTCTTTTCATCCTCCGAACATTCGTCTGCCAGGTACCGTTTGAATAATCTGGTTAGTTCCTGTGAATCTTTCAAAACTTGTTTTTTTATGATATACGGACAGCGATGCGGGGAACCCTGCTCTTATATTATTTTTTTATCTTTTTTCTGGTGTAAACCAATGTCCGGAATAAAGAAACTATTACCGGGCATGCCGGCTTCACTGACACGCCCGGTTTTTCTTTACATGGATTTAAAAGTACCCCGGTTATTTCTGCAGAGTATAAGTGAATGTTTTGTATGTCCTATCAGTCCCTAACCCTAATTGAACGTCATTAGACGCAGAAATCAATGTAATAACAATTGTTTTATCAACTAATACAGGCGTATTAATAACAGGGATCCTGATACTTGCATACCATTGGCCCGCCGGAATGGTGACGGCAGTTTCTGCAGGAGGAGTATAATTTACTCCTGCAACCGCTGTACCGGACAATGCATACCTTATTGTTACGTCAAAATCCTTTACTGTGTTTACATAAACCTTTGCAACGGCAGGAGACACCGTAACTTTCCCCGATCCGGAATTTGAAATGGTTGTTAAAGCTGTGCTCCCAGGGCCTGTAACAGAATTAGAAACTAAGTATACGGCATCGGGTACGGAAGGATAGTTTTCATCTTCCTCTTTACATCCGCTCATGAAGGCAAGAGCTAAACAACTTACAATCAAACAGAAAAGCTTAATTAATCTTAACAGTCTCATAATGCATCTTTTAATATCCCGGATTCTGAATTAAATTCGTATTCTTTGTTATTTCGGTAGCAGCAATAGGCCATCTAAGCCAGTTCGGATCGGTAAAACCTGTGACATCTGCATAGCGGCCTCTCCTGATCAGTTCGTAATATCTCTTCCCTTCAAACGCCAGTTCGGCGAGTCTTTCATTCTCAATGGCCAGCCGGACTTCAGATTGTGTGGAGGCAGAAGTGCCGCCTATTCCAGCCCGGTTCCTGATCTGATCGAGCAGAGAAATAGCTTCCGGGGTTTGTCCCAGTTCATTTAAAGCCTCTGCTTTGAAAAGTATGATTTCGGCGAGGCGATAGATGATCCGGTTCGCGTCGAGATACATGACATTTGAACTGATGGTGCCCGGGTATTTTGCTATATATGTCTTATTCGCATCACGATAAGGGTCAGGCTTACTCCCTGTATTCTTGTAAGTAGCTGAGCTCCTCAGGTCACTTGCAGTAAGTAGGTTTAATACAGCAGCCGAGGGCTGGTACCGCCAGTTACCGCCAGTGACCGTCCCCCCTAAAGGCAGAAACAGTTCACTGATGGAGTTTACCGCTCCTTGTTGTGTGTACTCAGCATAGGTGTTACTGTACTGGACCTCGAGAATAGATTCACTCGTATTTTTGGCGGCAAACAAAGTAGCGTAGTCCTTGCCCGATACCAATGTGTATTTAGCGGGACTATTGATTACAAGATCTGCCATGGCAGCGGCTTGCTCATATTTCTTTTGCCAGAGATAGAGGTCTGCAAGCACACAGCGGACTGCTGCCTTTGTGGCTTTCGCTTTATTTTCAAGTGTATTGGCAAAAGGCAGATCAGGAATTAAGGGTTCTGCCAGCTTAAGGTCGGACTCAATTTGAGCGAAAATCGTCGCCCTGTCACTCTGAACGGGAAAAAAGTCGGCGTCCAGGTTTTCATAGGGTTCCAGGATTAAGGGTACATTTTCGAATGTCCGGGTTAAATAGAAGTAAAACAGAGCCCTTAGAAAATATGCTTCTCCGATAATCCGGTCCTTCCTGTTCGTCAGAGCAGGATCGGCTATATCGGGTACATGCTTCAACACGCCATTACAGCGGTTAATTCCGGCATAAAGTGCTCCCCATCCGACGTAACTATTCGATGAAGATACATTGCCACTGGCGACCTGAAGATCTGCACTGCCAGAGCGGTCAGTACTCGCCAGAACGTCCGTCCGGCCATCGCCCCAGATTTCATAATTGTTCGGACTTCCCTGCAAGGCATCATAGCAGGCGTTGATCGCATTATCGGCGTCCGTTGCTGTTTTATAGAAGTTAACCGCTGTGATAATGCTCTCAGGCACCTGATCGGTTACCTTGCATGAAAAAGATGTTATGAGGCTTATAATAATCAATATATGTCTGATATTTTTCATCGTCGCTGTTTTAAAATCCAACATTAATACCAAAGGTCAGTGAACGGTATTGGGGGTAGGTACCCTGGTCAATTCCGATTCGTGCCACATTATCATTGAATGCGCTGGCTTCGGGGTCATAGCCGGTATAATTGGTGATGGTGAACACGTTCTGCGCCATCACATACATGCGGCAGGATCTTACTTTTAGCCTTGTGGCAAGGCCCGAAGGAAGCGAATATCCCAGTGTGATCGTCTTTAACCTCAGGTAAGAACCATCCTCAATCCAGCGGTTGGAGAACCTCCTGTTTCCTGCAGGATCGGCATAATTGACTTTAGGCATGTCGGTAACATCTCCCTCATTTCTCCACCTGCGCAACAATGCCAGCGATCCGTTAAAACCGGTGGCCGACTCTGCTGAATACCGTGTGCCGTTCACCATATCATTCCCGTAGGAGAACGTCATCAGGAAATTCAGATCAAAAGACTTGTACTTTAAGTTATTACTAAAACCTCCGGTAAAATCCGGCTGTGCGTTGCCTATAATCATCCGGTCATTGTCGTCAATTGTATTATTCCCGTTTACATCTTCAAAATTGAGGTCGCCTCCCCTGAATACATATCCGTTTATCCCGACGCTCGAGGTGGTCTTGTTTGTGGTATTATCTGAAGAATACTGGTATACGCCTGACTGTCTCCATCCATATAAGCTCCCTATGGGTTTTCCAACCTGGATAATGCTGTATGATACAAGAGAACCTGATAAACCCTGACCGCTGCCAACCAGGATATTACTTACCCCATCGTTTAATTTGGTTACTTTATTCCTATTGAGGGAAAGGTTAAAATTAGTGCTCCATGAAAAGTCCTTCTTGTCAATATTGATTGTATTCAGGTTAAATTCCAGACCCTTATTCTCCGTCGATCCTATATTTTTCAATACATTGCTAAAACCGGAAGTGTTCGGCAACTCAACTTTCAATAATAAATTAGAGGTTTTTTTCACATAGGCATCTGCGCTAAGTGTGATCCTTGAGTTGAAGAGCGAAATGTCGAGCCCTCCGTTATATTGAACCGTTGTTTCCCAGGTAAGATCAGGATTGGGAATGATACTCATATAAATGCCGCTCTGGCCGATATAGCTTCCGGTAGTGGCATACTGTCCCTGGGCGATGTAATCTTCGATATCCTGGTTACCTGTTTTCCCGGCACTGCCCCTTAGCTTCAGGTCATTCACCAGGGAAGACTCCTTCCAAAAGCTTTCTTTGGATATCCTCCATGCTCCCGAAATCGCGGGAAATAACACGTATCTCCGGTTTGCACCAAACCTCGAAGAACCATCCCGCCTGGCGGTCAGCTCAAACAAATATTTGTCGGCATAAGAATAGCCCAGCCTCGCAAATGTAGAGGATAAGCCGGAGGCCGATTCAGATGAATTTGCAGCTGTAGGAGTAACTGCGGCATTTAATGTTGAAATATTATTAGTCGCATAATCCTTTCCCTCTGCCCTTATTGCAAAAGAACTCCTTTCCTGCTGACTGTATCCTAATAGAGCGGAAACCTGATGACGGGAGATGTTGAATGAGTAATTAAGCGTATTTTCATTCACCCATCCCGTCACGTTTGATGAGAACGTTTGTCCGCTGGCTGTTCCGTTACGGACAGCGTCGGAAGGCTGAAAGAAGTTATCGAGCACCGATGCATAATTCAATCCGAAAGTAGTTCTGAAAACAAGCCGGGGAATAAAGGTGTATTCGCCATAAATATTCCCTGTGACAGAAGAAACTTCGTTCTCGTATTTCACTTTATTTGCCCAGTTAACGGGATTAATAAAACCTGAGACGTCACTGTTGTAGTAGGTTCCGTCGGCATTATAAATTGGCATAGAAGGCGATTTCTTCAAGGCAACCTGGATCAGTGACCTGTCGCCATCCTCTGTGGATACGCGGTTATTTTTATATCGTGATAATGCCAGGTTGGTACCCAGCTTCAATTTGCTGCTTGCATCATAATCAAGGTTCAGCCGCCCGGTACCTCTTTTGTAACCCGAATTAATCATGATACCATCCTGATCAAGATAACTTCCGCTCAGGGAAAACCGCAGCTTATTTTCACCTCCCCTGATCGCCATTTCATAGTTGGAGACGGCAGCCGTTTTGAACAGCGCATCCTGCCAGTCAGTATTATACAAGTTTCCAAGGCTATCGGGCAGAATCCAGCCGTAAACGGAACTCACGCCGTTATTCAAAGCATTGGCCCTTCCTTCCTGGACTAGTTCCAGGGCCTGCTGACTGTTCATGAGATCTACCCGGGTATTCTTATTGTCAGATTGAATCCCTCTGTAATAATTAAAGCTATAGCTGGTGGCGCCCTTCTTTCCCCGTTTTGTCGTAATTAATATAACACCGTTGGCGGCCCTTGAACCATAGATCGCCAGGGCTCCTGCATCCTTCAATACTTCCATTGATTCGATGTCGTCGGCGTTGATTGCTGAAAGTGCGGATGTCTTACTGCCACTAAGGCCGATCCCATTTAAGGTACCGGATTCTACAGGAACGCCATCTACAATATAAAGAGGATCATTGCCGGCATTGATAGAAGTTGTTCCTCTTACCCTGACTGTTACTGCGCTGCCGGGAGCGCCCGAATTCTGAACTATCTGAACCCCTGCCGCACGTCCCTGTATTAGCGACTGAGGTGTCGCTACAGGCTGGTTTTCTATATCTTTCCCTTTTACAGAAGAAACCGCGGCTATGACATCTTTCTTTTTTTGAGTTCCGTAGCCTACTACCACTACTTCTTCCAGAGCCTTTTTTTCAGGAAGCATCTGGACTGAAAGTGATGGCTGACCACTGAAAGAAATTTCTTTCGTTGTATACCCGACAAAAGTGAAGATCAGGATCACGTTCCTGTCTGCGGATTCAAGTTTGAACTTTCCGTCGACCGTGGTACTTGTTGCTACTGATGTCCCTTTTATTCTGACACTTACGCCGGGAAGTGATTCTCCATTTTCGTCTACCACTTTACCGGTTATATGCACAGGATCGGGTATTTTAATCGCCTCTTTTCCCGATGCTCTTTTGACAATTACGATATCTTCCTGAATTGTCCATTCAACCTTTTGATCTGTAAAGAAGGCATTTAATACTTCCTGAATTGTTGCCTTTCTGAACTCTGCATTTATTTTAGGAGCGTCTTTTACCAGATTCCCGTCGCAGATTACCTGGTAACCGGTTTGCCGGGTAATCTCCCTGAATACCGTTTTCAAAGACGCATCTTTCTGAATGAAAGTAATTTTCTGCGCCAGGCCTGAAGCGGCTGCCTGCGTTAAAACTACAGTCATGATGATCATGGTGAGTTTCATAATACGCCATATTTGGTTAGCACCGGAAGCCTGGAGCCCCGGTTTAAAAAGATCATAAAAAATCATAGATTTGTTAATTGGGTTTACTTATTGATTTTGACTGAACTATTAGATCATGGTAAGCTATCATACCAGGAGTGTTGGCGCACCCTGGTATTCTTACCTTAAGTAAAGATTCATTTCATCGCTTGTATACTCCTCCTTTCTGCTTTAAAATATAGGTCCTGTGGTTAGTCTCAGGATCGTAATACTTAAAAGTTACTGTTTTGAATGTTTACCAAGGTTATGACCTCTGAATTAACGGTCATTCCCTGCCAGCCATTTAAACCTGCCTTTCCTGATATACGGTTCAAAAAGAGGAGAACCCTGCTCTGAAATATTTTTTTATTGGTTGATGGAAAGTATAATAAGAAGCGTGGTAAAGACCTCGGATGCGACCAGTTCTGAACGTATAAAGCGGTTGGCTTTAAGCATATGATCGCTTACGGTAGATACGGAGATCCCGAGAATGCGGCTGGTTTCGCAGTAGCTTTTACCCTCAATCTTGCATAAGGTATATACTTGTTTTCTCTGGGGAGATAATTTTCCAATTGCCCTCCACAATAATTTATGACTTTCTTTAAAGTAAATATCCTCCTCAATATGAGAATATGACTCGTCATCTTCTGCTTTAAGATGAGCTTCAGCTTTTCTAACAACGACAGCCCTGCGGAAATAATCGTAGACAGAATGTTTGGCAACCTGATACAGATACGGAGCCCAGGGTTTGCCGGGCTGAATAAGACCGCGTTTTTCCCAAACCTTCACAAAAATGTCCTGGAGGATTTCCTGAGCAGCCTCCGGATCCTTGACCATCCTCAATATATTGAGGTAGACCTTTGCACTATGCTCCTGATATAACGCGTTAAAAGACTCTAAATCATCAGAATATATTTGCATACTCGCCCCGTTTCCAGCCAGCAGAATGCGATCAGACAGATCTCTTCCTGTTTTATAATTGGCTACTAAAATTCCAAATAACAACATCTTCGAAATGTTGTCATTCCGTTTACTAAAATAATTGATTAAAACCTTTTAGCAAAAGAAATAAAGAATCGGGGATAAATAATTTGCGTTTAGCGTGAAGTGAAAGCTCTTTTGCGGTAAGTGACAGGCATTTAAAAACCACAGCTGCATACAAACTTATACGCAGCTGTAGTTTCTGCCTTCTTCTAAAGGGCGGGCAGCAATTAATTTACATAACCCTCTTTTTTTAGCAGAGCGAGAGCCTCCATAAGCATAGCGCCGCTTAACTGTGTACGCAGGGCTGCCTTTCCATTTGATGGTGCTTCCCACCAATGATAGCCGTATAATACGACAGGAGTCTTAACAGTGCCTTTCGTCCAAAGGATCTCTGCACTGTGTTTCAGGAAGTTCACGTATCTCTTTTTGGTTACATCCGGCACATCTTTGTTCAGGATAAGCTGTGTGAGGTAACGAACAAAAATACCTTTAAAGAGATTAACGTCATGATCCTGCTGTTCAGCCCAATCGCTCAAAACACGGTTCGTTGAATTAACCAGGGTACTGGTGGCCCAGTCAGCAGTTTTCATAGCATCATTCAGATAGACTTTTTCTCCGGTGATCTTATAGTATTCCAAAGCGGCACCGATATAGGTACCTGCATTATATGTCCAGTCGCCGTTCTTATCATCTATTTTTTCAAATACACGTCCGGATTGCTGTACTACACGGTTCTCTTTTATCCAATTGTATATTTTGGAAAGCCAGTACAGATTATTATGTCCGTTTACAATTTCGGATTCTCCATATTTCTGCCAGCGCCTGGCTGCAATAATAGCTGCGGGGCCGTTAGACGGCACGCCTTTACTTTTGCCCTCCGGGGTATTTTCATGATTCCAGGGTATCCCTCCTCCGTCATCTTCATTCCAGCCGGCAACGATCCATTCCCATAATTGTTTGGCCGATTGTTCGTAACGGGCATCACCTGTAGCTTCGAATGCCCTGAGATGAGCCATACCATGCCAGCCCATATCATCGTAATAGTTATTGTAGAAACGACCACCGTTTTTGGCTTTCACCCCTTCGTAAAAGGAGTAGATCTTCTGTTTATAACTATCGTTTTTTGTTCTTTGATATGCGTCAGTGAGAACATCCAGGCCATGAGCCTCCGGCCAATAATCGTACTGACCGATGGCGCCAAAGTTGTCATTGTTAAAGTGATTCCTGGTGCTGTTCCAATAGGCATTCACAAACTGGGAACTGCTGCTGTCGGCAGCGGCTTCCCAGTTAACAGGGTATATTGGATTTCTCTCAATATACTCATCCTCTATTTTTCCGCAGGAGCTTAACATAAGCGCCATACCGGATATTGATATTAAAAGTATTTTCTTCATCTGTTATCTGATGCTTGATCTTCCGAGTGATAATGCATATTAGTAAAGCACTTCATAATAATACTTAGGACTATCTCCGCTAAGATGGAACACTATACTGCATTTAGGAACTGACCTGTTGGGGAACTTAAACGAATAATCCCACTGATTTTTATCTGTTGGATAAAAATACAGATCAAAATACGCTCCGCTTGTTGTGGAAGGAGGTTGATTGTCTTTGTTCTTGCTTCCGACTTTTTGTTCTTCTCCGCCAATGGTCATCCAGAAGAAATACCGGTCATCACTCCAATTCGTAGTAAAGTCAGGAACCAGATCATTTATTCTCCACACTCCTTTTCCCTGATAAGTTAATGCCGCTCTTTTCTGAGGAGTACACATAAAAAAGTCGAGTTTGGTAACTTCCTTAACCGATGCGGAAGAAGTGTTAAAATCGAGACTGATCTTATAAACGCCATCTTTAGAAACAACTGCTCCATCAGCATTTTCTTTAAAGGTAGTGCCCCCTGCATCAATTGAAAAAGTCCTGGAGACACTGGTCCTGGAATCAACGAAAGAATATTTTTTACCTGCAAGCAACTTCGTATAGATCTCAAATTCAGTTCCGCCTTCAAGACCTTTCACCATTAACGCATCTGAAAGGTTTGCACCGGCCTCAGTACCTTCGCCTGTGAGATATAAGGCTGCTGGCGATTCAATACTGCTGAGTCTGGTTATTTTGATAGTGCGGCTTTGTTTTGAAAGAACTTTCGTAAGGCCCCTTGATGATCTGACCGTCCATTTAAGCGTGCCTTCAGCAGACGTTGCAATACCGGACAAAGCACCAACCCTGTTAAGTATTTTATGTGTGATACTAGCACCTGTACTGATTCCATTATTGTCGGAAGGTACGGTATAAACCGGGTTTGAAAAGTCACCATCGGGTTTATCGAACAACACATCGTAATAGACAAGGCCATTATCCTGTGCCGTAGCTTTCTCCCATTCAAAATACAGGGATGATGATGCCGATGATTGCAATACTACGTTCCGGCCATCATTGGGAGAATAGAGAGCATTTACTTCTGTTACCGCTACTTCTTTAAATTCGTTGTCTTTATCGCAGCTGCTAAAAACAAACAACAGAAATAAAGAAACGGCCATTGAAAATATGTTCTTTTTCATTTTAGTAATTCGTTAAAGTGATCATTAGAACAGAGGTGTTCCTGTCCTTATTCTTAGTATCCTGGATTTTGTGTTAAGTTGGGGTTCAATATTCTTTCACTCCGCGGAATAGCCCAGAGGAAATCACGGTCTTTACTGAAATTGCCGGCCGGTAACTTGATATAATCGTAGGTACCGCTGCTTTTATCAAATTTTGCTCCTCTGGGAGTTTGTGTCAGTACCTGGTCAGCTATTTTCCATCTTCTGATGTCGAAAACCCTGAGGCCTTCAAGAGCAAGCTCAACCCTGCGCTCGTTGCGGATCACTTCGCGCAATGCGTCCTGATTACCTGCCGGAAGATCCATAGCCTTAGCTACATTATCAAACCCGGCGCGTTGTCTTAAACGTTTTATAGTCTGGTTCCAGACTGAAGCGTCCATCTGGCCCAGTTCGTTTTTTGCCTCAGCATACATAAGAAGGATGTCGGCAAAACGAATGATTGGCAAGTCGGCACTTGATTCCCAGGTCCCCTCCCTGTAAGTTGAAGGCGTAGGATCAGCAAATTTACGGTAATAGTAACCGGTTGAAGTTTGCGCTGTTCCTATCCCGGTGTATTTATCAGAGGGCTTTCCTGCAGGGCTGGTACCTTCGGGATGGATCACAATAGTGTACTGTGTCCCTGTACGATCGGTCCATTTCGCCCCGTCATACACGATAGTGGCATTCATACGGGGATCACGGTCTGCATAGTCGGGATTAGCAGAAGTCCACTTTTCGCCATTTTTCATCAGATAACTATCAACCAGTCCCTGGGTAGGCCCGGCGAGGTTCAGCCTGGCGTTTGCAGACATGGGTGCATAGTCCACCAGATTCCCCCATGTTCTGACGTCCGGCACAAACTGATAAGTGAGAATCATCTCGCTGTTATATTCATTTCCGGCCCAGAACATCTGCTCATAATTGTTAAAAAGTTCGTATGAGCCATATTGAGTGGAATTGATAAGTTTCCCTGCATATTCAGCTACTTTCTCCCAATTATTTTCATACAAGTAAGCCCGGGCATTCAGGGCTATTGCAGCTCCGCTGGTTATTCTTCCGTTATCTTTAGCTTCATACCCTTGTTTCGAGGGAAGAATTGCGGCGACCTCATCCAGCTCATTATGTATCCAGGCTCGTATTTCAGCCTGTGGTTTACGCGTCAAAAGCTTTGATTCTTCAAGTGTAATGTCTTCTGTAAAATGAGGAATGTCTCCATACCATGTGGTCAGATCGAGATAGAGCATTGCACGGATAAAACGAGCCTCAGCTTTTCTTCTCAGCCTTAATTCTTCGCTCATGGCGGTCACTCTGTCTACATTTTGCAGGAAGGTATGACAGGTTTTTATCCCGGCGTAGCTGTCACCCCACTCATTTTTAAACCGGGGATTTGAAGCATCCGCCAAGCCGGATACAATGATCTTCTCATCTATCGTCCCATAACCGTTGTACACATTATCACTGAGGATCTCGTTACTGAAGATGTAATTATTTGAAAACATTTGCCTGTAAGCCATATTAAGAACAGAGTTGGCCTTATCCTCTGAAGTCCAGTAGGTGGCGTCAGTAAACTTGTCGGCTGGTACAACATCCATCTTCACACAAGCTGTCAGACACAAACATAGCCCGGCAATTACACCTGTTCCGTATTTAATAAGTTTCCTTTTCATTTTGGTCAATATTGTCTGTTAGAAGTCGATATTTATACCACCACCAATATATTTCAGCACGGGGTAATTACGCCCGCTATTAGCCCCTGAAGCATTCATATTTGCCCCGAACTCGGTAGATTCAGGGTCGATAAACGAGTTCTTAGAAAAAGTAAGCAGATTCTGCCCACTTACAAAAACACGAGTCCTGCTCATGCCCAGGCGACCTGTAAGCTTTTTGGGGAGAGTGTAGCCTATCTGAATATTTTTCAACCTGAGATAAGCGGCACTGAAGATATTAAAATCAGATCCTTTGCCATAGTTATTGGTATAAGAAGCTGTACTGGGCGCAGTTAAACGGGGCCATTTGGCATCTGTATTTGCAGGGGTCCAGTAGTCGAGCTGATGTTCAAACATGACAAATGAGTATCCGCCGTGAAAAGGTTCGGTAATCTCTCCCCTCAATGCCATATCACGCTTACCTACTCCCTGCCAAAGCATATTTACATCGAATCCCTTCCACTGCATGTCATAGGTAAAACCGAAAGTAAATCTTGGGAAAGCATGTCCAAGGACATAGCGGTCGCTATCATCAATGATTCCATCGCCGTTCCGGTCTTTATATTTTATATCACCTGGTTGCGGAAGGACACCAACGGGAAGAGCTGAATTCTTAATATCTTCATCATTTTGAAATAATCCATCGGTCTTATAACCATAATAGCTATAGAGCGGCAATCCCACCCGGATAATACGTTCAATCTGATCAGCTTTTGAGATCTGTTCATTCCCTTCAAATTTTGTTACTTTATTTCTCGAATCACCGATGTTAAATCCGAAGGTATGACTAAAGCCATTATGCCGGAGATTGTAATTGACTGAAAGCTCCCAACCCTGATTCGCCATAGCCGCCAGATTAGCAAAAGGAACGGCCCCGCCTAAAGTAAGAGGGGTTTCGGGTTTCAGCAGGATGTCTTTCGTATTCTTATGAAAATAATCAAAAGATGTATTGAGCCTTCCATTAAAGAAGGAAGCATCCGCCCCGATGTTGAATGAAGTTGCCGTCTCCCATTTGAGATCTGGATTTCCGAACATATAACCGGTACCCGGAACTGAAACGTTATTGAACCCGTATTGATTAAGGTAAATATTGTAGGTAGTAAACGTCTGGTAATCGTCGGCTGTCTGAACGCCCAATTGTCCGTATGAGCCCCTGATCTTCAGGTCGCCCACCTTCTGTTTATAAACACTAAAGAAATCTTCTTCCGAAATGCGCCAACCGGCAGAAAAAGAAGGAAAAAAGCCCCACCGGTTGTTACTTCCAAACTTTGTTGAGCCATCATAACGAAAACTGGCTTCAGCATAATATCTGTCGTCAAAAGAATATCCGGCCCTGCCAAACCAGGAGTTAATACTACGCTCTGTTGTACCACCGGGTGTATTATAACTTGTGGCGTCTGTTATTGTTCCCTCAATAGGGATACCTAAAACAGGATCTACATATTGTCTTTTCAGTTCCTGCCGTAACTGCCTGTATGATTCATTGGAATAGCCAACCAAGGCTGTTACGTTATGATGAGAAGCGAAGGTGCGCTGAAAATCAAGCATCGCCTGTGTATTCAGAGAAGTTGCTTTCGCGCTGAAGTCTTCAATATGATAGGCGTTGGAATTGTTTTGATTGATAGGTGCAGGGTCTCCGGAAAGGCTGTAAACCGGCCAGTAAAACCTTCTGATCAAGCGGCTGTCCGGGCGAAGATCATATCCAATCACCCCTTTCGCCTTAAGTCCTTTTATAATTTCCAATTCGCCGTTTAAGCTAGCCTGAAAGTGATCATTGATTGTATTGATATATCCTCCATGCTCCAGGGCTGCAAGCGGATTACCTCCGGTGAGCACATCATTCGCATAATACTTTCCCTCTGCGTCCTTCAATACATAGGTATTATATACAGGGATACGGGATGCATCAGCTATCAGAAATCCATTATCTCCCTGGTAGGCTTTGCCATTATTCCGGTCGTACCATAAGATGGACGACAATTTGAATTTGCCTACCTGGGTGGTTAAATTAGAGCGCAGATTATACCGTCTGGCACCATAATCAGGCCCTTTGAAATTGCTTCGCTGATCATAATATCCAGTTGAGATCATATAGGTTGTATTGCTGGATCCTCCCTGGATACTTAAATTATAGTTCTGCTGCATTCCATCTTTCAGAATACCTTTCAGGAAATATTCGCTGTCACCCGTGGCAAACTGTGCGATTTGTTCGGAAGAATAAATAGGGTTTGATCCTGTGTTGACAAACGCATCGTTACGCAGCAGGGCATTCTGATAACCTTTTAATGGCTTAAGAAGTATAGAGGGATGCTGAGTACCCATAAGTCCGCTAAACTTCAATGTGGGTTTCATGTTCAGCTTTCCTTTCTTGGTAGTAACCAGCAGCACTCCGTTTGCAGAGCGGGATCCAAAAATAGCAGCACTGCCCGCATCTTTCAGAACAGAAATATTTTCAATATCGTTAGGATTCAGGTTATTCATCATATTGATGTCATCCGCAATGATCCCGTCTATGACCAATAAGGGGGAGTTGTTGGTAATAGTAGTTACCCCCCTCAGATTGATGTTCATAGTATTATCATTGGGGTTCATACTACGTTGCTGGATAACAAGATTCGCCGATGCGCCCTGCAATGCCTGGGTAAGATTGCTTACGGGCCTCTCTTCGATCTGGGTGGCTTTTATCTGATCAATTGCGCCTACCACACTGGTTCTTCTCTGTGTGCCGTAACCGATCACGACGACTTCTTCAAGTGCCTTTTCTTCGGGCTCCAGCCTGACAGAAATAAATGTTTGATTTTTTACGGGGATCTCTTTTGCCGCAAATCCGATAAAAGAGAAAACCAGCACCGCATTGTTATCGCCTACAGAGATCCTGAAGCCTCCGTTAATATCAGTGGAGGTCGCAGCAGACGTTCCTTTCACCCGCACACTCACCCCCGGAAGCCCCTCCCCCTTCTCATCCGTTACTTTTCCGGATATAGCAACCGGTAATACAGAGCCTCTGACCAGAGTTTCTGCATTTCCTGTTTTTTTCATCACAACAATTGTCTTTTTCTCAATGACAAACGTGAGCGGCTGTCCCGCAAAACATTTTTCGAGAACGACTTCAACAGGCACGTTTCTTACATCGATGCTAACAGGCTGGGTCTGCTGCAACATTTCGGTATCGTAGAAAAAGTTATAATCAGACTGTTTTTTTATCTTTTTAAAGACCTCTTCTATTTTGATGTTCTGCCCGGATAGACTTAT
Source organism: Pararcticibacter amylolyticus (assembly GCF_003130405.1). Taxonomy (GTDB): domain Bacteria; phylum Bacteroidota; class Bacteroidia; order Sphingobacteriales; family Sphingobacteriaceae; genus Arcticibacter; species Arcticibacter amylolyticus. The sequence continues at coordinate 118,358 of NZ_QEAS01000015.1, read as the reverse complement.
TTTTTGCGCATACCCCGCAGCACTGACCTGTAAGAATGCTGCCATCAGTAAAACAATGGTTAGTTTCATGAGTAGCAGTAGTTTTAAGGGAATGCAGCTTCTGTAACTGCATATTAATCCAGTACAAATTTTATACATTTGTTTTAGGGTTATAATTATAAAATGTGTTAGCTCACTCTTTATGATCGGCCTTCAGGATACCAGGAGCGGGCCTAATCGCTCCTGGTTATTCCGGTCAATCTTAGGTAAATAATAATTGGAAGTATATCTATGGCATGACAATGACCCTCCTCTCTTCTATCCTGAAATGAATTGATTTTGTTAATTCCATTATTCTGAGGACCTCTGAAATATTCTCAGATCTCTGAATAGTCCCTGCGTATTTCCGGTGCTGAATATTTCCTTTATATTCTACGTCTACATCATACCACCGGGAAATCTTGCGCATAATGCTCTGAACGCTTTCGTTATCAAAAATAAAATATCCTCTTTTCCAGGCCATTTCCTGTTCGGTATCAACAGGCGCGACTTTAATATCTCTACCCACCCGCGCCTGTTGTCCGGGATGCAGGATCTCCGACTGTTTAATGCCTGTTTTGGAAACCTTTACTGCGCCCTCAAGCAGAGTAGTTTTCATTATCTCTTCATCACCATACGCATTGATATTAAAGTGGGTACCTAGTACACTTACCTGCTGTTCTCCGCTGACGACAATGAACGGGAGCCTCTTTCCCTTTCCTGCTGCTGAAGCTACTTCAAAGTATGCCTCACCCTGCAGTTCCACTCTTCGCTCCTTCGAGCTAAAAACAGCAGGAAATTTCAACATAGAGGCTGCATTCAACCACACCCTGGTACCGTCGGGCAGATCCACCTGGTACTGCCCCCCGCGTGGAGTAGTGATTGTATTGAAGATCAGGCTTTCCCCCACAGCTTTTTTTACCTGGCTACTCACCTGGTATATAAGCTGCCCTTCTTTACTTTTACGGATCGAAATATTTCCCTGGTTAACCAGGACTCCGTTTTCGGCACTGTCGAGGATGATACTGGAACCATCAGCAAGAGTGAGAACTGCTCTGTTACCACCGGGAAGGATATTGGCAGAATGAGCGCTCTCCTTCAGGCTTCCATGCTCTGTCTGCGAATGACCGAAATAGAGATAAAAACTGAAAGAAACGATAAGCAGTACTGACGCTGCCACAGCTGAAACACGCCTGAGGAAACGGATTTGTCTCCTTTTCCCGATCCCTTCTTTTTCATAAACTGTCCTGTATAGCCGTTCCCTCAGTTCTTCAGGATTTTCAAAAGATGTTTCTTCCAGGAGGGTGTCATCAAAAGAATGGTACCATTTGTTAAACATTACTTTTTCTTCCTCTGTAATGGTACCCTCCTGCCACTTTCTGGCAAGCTCCTGAATGATTTCCTCCCGCTTTCTTTTAGGCATTGGATTGGTTGTTTTCAGTATAGCCAACGCAAAACTTAAAATCCCTTAGTGATATGAAAAAAAAATTATTCTGTCGTGTCTTAGACAGTTTACAGGAGCCCGATTAACAGTGTCAATGCACTTCCAAAAGATCCTCTGAGTGTTTTACGTGCCTTGGAAAGATGGGCCTCGACTGTTTTCTCCGAGATCTGAAGTTCCTGTGCGATCTGGTGTTGTGTGTAATCTTTTTCGTATTTGAGCAGGAAAACAATACGGCATTTTTCAGGTAACAAACTTACTGATTGCTGAAGCTGATTTTTTAATTCCTGGAGATTTAATGATTCAATTGTTGAAAAGTCTGTCTCAGAAAAGGTAGACGAAGCTTCTTTTTCGAAGATGGAATGGCGTGCTTTTTTTGCGAGGCGGTTAATCACCTCGAATTTTACCGCAACCGAAAAATAGTGATCGAACCCTTTTGATAGTGTAAAGGATTCTCTTTTGCGCCATAGATTACAAAAGATATCCTGAACAACCTCTTCTGCTTCGATTGCATCTCTGAGGCGCTTCCTCGCAATTACGTATAGCCTGTCCCAATAACGGATATAGATTTCCCTGAAAGCAAATTCATCGCTTTTATTCAGCAATTTCGCTAAATCAAAATCAGTTAACCCGTGATAGTCCTGCATCAGTAAACGATTGCGCCGTATAAATGATTCTCACCCGATAGCTATATCAATAGGTGTCAAATTGGTTTTTTATTAAAAGTACTGCGAAATATTCTATATAACAAACATAGACAAAAACTGACACAGATCATCCTGCTGTATGTGTGCAAATTTACAGGATGTATTCAGAAAAATAAAGGCTTTAGGTTAGGGCCTGCAATCGGCCAATAAAAAAGCCCCGTACCAAACGGCACAGGGCTAAACCACATTATACTTATTTTGAAAATTTACAGGTATCTGTTAATCAGATTTTCCAGGTATTCCTGCTTTCCGCTCTTTGCAGCAGGCTCGCCTTTCTCAATCGCATAAGAACGAAGATCTTCGAGTGTTAACCGGCCATCTTCAAATTCTTTACCTTTTCCGCTGTCAAATGACGAGTAACGCTCCTGACGGAACTTTTTATAGTCAGACTTCTGAAGCACGTCATCTGCAATGATCAGGGCACGGGCAAAGGTGTCCATACCTCCGATGTGAGCGTAAAAGATATCTTCTAAATCAGTAGAGTTTCTCCTGATCTTCGCATCGAAATTAACACCGCCGCCTTTCAGTCCACCTGCTTCGAGGAATACCAGCATACATTCGGTAAGTTCATACACATTATTAGGGAACTGGTCTGTATCCCAACCATTCTGATAATCGCCACGATTTGCATCCATAGATCCGAGCAAGCCTGCGTCCGCAGCTACCTGCATTTCATGCTGGAAAGTATGTCCGGCAAGAGTGGCATGGTTTACCTCCAGGTTCAGTTTAAAGTCGTCAAGCAGATCATATTGACGAAGGAAACCAATAACGGTAGCAGCGTCATAATCGTACTGATGCTTGGTTGGCTCACATGGTTTCGGTTCGATAAAGAAGTTTCCTGTGAATCCGTTTTTCCGTGCATAATCCTTTGCAGTATGAAGGAAACGGGCAAAATGCTCTTGTTCACGCTTCATATCGGTATTCAGGAGGCTCATATAACCTTCACGACCGCCCCAGAATACGTAGTTTTCTCCATTGAGCGCGATAGTTGCGTCAAGAGCCGCTTTCACCTGTGCTCCTGCATGTGTCAATACATGGAAATCAGGATTGGTTGAGGCTCCGTTCATGTAGCGCGGGTTGCTGAAAAGATTGGAAGTTCCCCAAAGAAGCTTTACACCACTGGCAGCCTGTTTCTCTTTAGCATATTCTACAATTGCCTGAAGTCTTCTCTCATTTTCAAGAACGTCATTGCCATAGTCAACAAGGTCGACATCGTGAAAACAATAATAAGGCAGGTTCAGCTTGGTGATGAACTCAAATGCAGCGTCCATTTTATCTTTTGCACGCTCAACCGGATCGCTCTTCTTATCCCATGCAAAGAAATGTGAAGGGCCTCCAAACGGATCTGACCCATTTCCACAGAATGAATGCCAGTAAGCACAAGCGAATCTAAAATGATCTTTTAATGTTTTTCCGGCTACTACACGGTTTTCATCATACCATCTGAATGCAAGAGGATTGTCGGACTGAGGGCCTTCATATTTGATCTGGCCAATTTCTTTGAAAAACTCAGTTTCGCCTGAGAGAATATTTCCCA
>NZ_QEAS01000015.1:109933-114616 GCF_003130405.1 Pararcticibacter amylolyticus | reverse complement strand
AGTTTTTTTCGGTCTTGTCGGGGTCGCAGATCATCTGCTGCGGCCTCTTATTTACTTAGTTCTCTCAGCAACAGCTCTTTCCAGTCCTTATAGATCTCATCGTAAGCTGCTGCTTTTCCGGGCTCGATCAGCTGAATGGCCCTTTGGTTGGCAAAGGCTTCACTTTCTGATAAAAATGTCTTCACTCCTATTCCTGATCCGATAGCAGCTCCAACACTACCATCGTTGTCATATAATTCGACAGGAACGTTTGTTGCGTTTACAAATGCTTCGGCAAAAAGAGCACTTAGAAAAAGATTTGCCTTGCCCACCCTTATTACGGAAGGATTCATTCCGTTTTCCCGCATAATATCGAGGCCGTAGCGAAATGCGAAAGCAATTCCTTCCTGCTCTGCACGGAATATATGTGCCTGGGTATGGAGGTTCAGATCTATATTCAAAAGATGAGCTCCAACGATCTTGTTATTCAGCATACGTTCAGCGCCATTCCCGAAAGGTAATATCCTAAGTCCATCTGAGCCTACCGGAACTTTTCCCCCCATTGCATCCATCTCCTTATAACTCAGATTTGCCGCCATGTTATTTTTTATCCAGCGGTTCAGGATGCCTGTTCCGTTAATACAGAGCAGTACGCCCAGCCGCTTGCTGTCGGTGCCGTAGTTCACGTGAGCGAATGTATTGACACGGGATTGGGGATCATACGCAAGCTGATCAGCAACACCATAGATCACACCGGAAGTTCCGGCTGTAGCGGCCACTTCCCCTGGCTGCAACACGTTCAGGGATAATGCATTATTCGGTTGATCTCCTGATTTGTACGTTACGGGTATCCCCGCTTTTAAAGAAAGTTCACCAGCTACCGCCGCGGTTACATAACCGTGCTCTGAAAATACTGGTTTTACAGGCGGAAAAATATCGCGGCTAAACCCGTAATGCTTTAGAACATCTTCGGAAAGATCATCGTCCTGAAAATCCCAGAGGATCCCTTCTGAAAGGGATGAGGCACTGATTGTGACATCGCCGGTTAATTTCATAGCAATGAAATCACCAGGAAGCATTACTTTATCAATCTTATCAAAGATTTCCGGCTCGTTTTCTTTCACCCAGGCCAGCTTTGACGCTGTAAAATTTCCGGGAGAGTTTAACAAGCGGGAGAGACATCTCTCCTCCCCGATGTTTTTAAATGCTGTATTACCGATCTCCACTGCCCGGCTGTCGCACCAGATAATAGAGTCGCGAAGTACTTTCTGATCTTTATCCACTACAACCAGTCCGTGCATCTGATAAGCTATTCCGATTGCACCAATGTCAGCCGGATGATATTTACCGGAAGCGTTAGTTTTAAGGATAGCCTGCTGAACATGTTCCCACCACATCTCAGGCGACTGCTCTGCCCACCCTGCTTTAACTGATTTAATTTCTGTTTCCGTTTCGGGATACTGAGCCGAAACTATGGCCCTCTGAGTTTCCGCATCAACAACTGAAACTTTAATTGAGGAGGTGCCTACATCGATTCCTAAAAGAAGCATTGTATATAAAGGTTAATATAATTGTGCCAACGTTTGCACGAAGGTATATATTATTTGTTATTAAAAAAATTTTAGTATAAAATTGTGAATTAAATTTTCAGTTATAATCTTCTCCATTCATTTTAAGATTGTTTATAACCAGAGGATTACCGGGCATATCTGGCAGGCTCATCTCTATCGCCGTATTCCTGAACATTGAAAAAGCAGATTAAATGAAGAAAGTAACCATACTTGATATCGCCAAGGAACTGAATGTAACATTCTCGACAGTTGCGAGAGCACTTAATGATCATCCTGCTATCAGTGCTGCAACCAAGAAGGCGGTAAGGGAAACAGCTGAACGGATGAATTACAGGCAGAATAAAATTGCTTCATCGCTTCGTTCGGGCAGGACTAATGTTATCGGAGTGGTAGTACCAAGTCTCAGGGTTACATTTTTCAGTTCGGTAGTAGCAGGTATTGAGCAGGTGATGAACGCCAACGGGTACAATATACTATTGTATCAGTCGAACGAAACACTGGATCAGGAAAAAAAAGGGATTGAAACCTTTCTTCAGTCAAGGGTAGATGGGATTATTGCTTCTATATCCACTGAAACCACGGATTATGGCGCTTTCCATGAAATTATCAAAAGAAAGACACCTCTTATATTTTTCGACAGAACAATCGAACAGCTTGACATGCCATCGGTTACTATTGATGACTATAAAGGAGGTTTTATTGCGACCGAACACCTGATCAGGCAGGGCTACCGGAGAATCCTGCACATTTCGGCGGACCGTGAGATCAGCATTTTTAAAGAACGGCTGCGCGGATATATTGACGCGCTTGAATACTATAACATCCCTGTGGATGAAGAGCTTATTATCAAAGGTAACTTCTCACTTGAATTTGGAAAATCGGTGATTAGGGAAGCCCGCCTCAGCGGCCTTAAATTTGACGCTGTTTTTGCCCTTGAGGATTATACCGCTATGGGAGTACTGCAGCAATTACTTGAGTTTAAAGTAAAGATCCCTGACGAAATTGGAGTAATAGGCTTTGCGAACGAGGCTTTCGGAAGTCTTGTAACCCCGCAACTATCTACCATTGATCAGCAGACCCTCGCTATGGGGAAAGAAGTTGCCAAACTGTTCCTGAAGCTTAAAAAGGACGAAATGACGGGGGAAAAAAAACTGGAGAAGATCGTACTGGATCCTTTGCTTATTATAAGGGCTTCCTCCGAAAGGCATAAGTAATTTGGGATTATATGGCGATGGAATGCGGTAAAATCATTGTCTGCCCTATTTTTTTCAAATACCAATCAACGACTTAGCATCAATGACTAATTTTTGTACATTTGGCCCAACCACCATGTACTATTATGTTAGATAACCTAAAACAACAATTTTTAGAATTTTCAGGGCAGCAGCATCAAAACGTTTTTTTTGCTCCTGGCAGAGTGAATCTTATAGGCGAGCATATTGACTATAACGGAGGCCTTGTAATGCCTTGTGCCATTACTATGGGAACATACCTGCTAACTGCTCCTAATAAGGACGGGCTCTTCCGTTTCAAAAGCATTAACTTCGAAGAAACACTTGAAATTCCTTTAAAGGAGTCCTACGAAAAAACCGGAAAAGAATGGTATAATTATCCTCTGGGCGTAATTCATAATTTCCTTCAGAATGGAAAGAAACTGGAAGGGCTGGATCTTTTATACTATGGAAATCTTCCGATCGGATCAAGTTTGTCTTCTTCTGCTTCTATTGAAGTGGTTACGGCTTTTGCACTTAACAAGCTGTTCGGAGCCGGTTTTTCAAAACTTGAGCTTGTGAAACTTTCGAAGAAAGTTGAGAATGAATTTATCGGAGTAAATTCCGGTATTATGGATCAGTTTGCTGTTGCCTTTGGGGAGAAGAACAAAGCTCTTAAATTAAACTGCGACACACTGGATTATCAGGCAGTAGAATGTGATCTCGGAGACCATTATCTTGCTATCATCAATACGAATAAGCCCAGAAAGCTAACGGAATCCAAGTATAACGAACGGGTTGGCGAATGTCAGACAGCCTTAAAGGCGCTGCAGAAGGAACTTAACATTTCAAACCTTTGCGATATCAACGCAGAAACATTTGAGAAGCACAAGAACCTGATTGAAGACTCTGTGGTGCTTAAACGGGCTCAGCATGTTGTTGAGGAAAACGACCGTGTTCTTCAGGCTGCAGATGCACTCGATCAGAATAAACTGGAAGAATTCGGAAAACTGATGTATGCTTCTCATGATTCGCTGCAACATCTTTACGAGGTTTCAGGAACAGAGCTCGATACTATTGTAGAATTCTGCAAGCAATATCCAGGGGTTACAGGCGCGAGAATGACAGGTGCCGGGTTCGGTGGCTGCGCAATTGCCCTCGTGAAGAAAGACAGCTTCGACGACTTCAGTAAGAAGATAAAAGAGTATTATACCGCCAAAATCGGATATGCTCCTTCTGTTTACAGTTCTGACATCGGAACGGGAGTAGTAGAATTATAGTTTTAAATACAAATTGTATTATTGAAGTCTGAAACCGGCAGATCCTGGTTTCAGACTTTTGTTTATTATTACCTTTACGGGATCAGCGCTGCTGACTTATTTATGATACTATGCGAAAGCTCAAGCTTGACGAACTGAACAGAGTTAGCGTTGAAGAATTTAAAAAGCAGGATAAATTGCCGGTTACCGTCCTGCTAGACGGTGTAAGAAGCATGCACAACGTGGGATCCATCTTCCGCACGTCTGACGGCTTTTCAGTTGAGAGAATATTTCTCTGCGGTATAACGGGAACTCCTCCCCACCGGGAAATTGAGAAAACGGCGTTAGGTGCTACTCAATCTGTTGAATGGGCACATTTTACAGACATACGCGATGCCATACAACAACTGAAATCAGAAGGATACAGAATCATAGCCATTGAACAGGTTGATCAAAGCGTGATGTTAAACGAATTCGAGCCTGACGTCAGCGAAAAATACGCCCTCATATTCGGCAACGAGGTAAACGGCGTTTCCGATGAAGCAATGGCATTGATTGACACCTGCATAGAAATTCCTCAGTTTGGAACCAAGCATTCATTTAACATTGTTGTGTCAGCAGGTATTGTATTATGGGATTTCTTTGCTAAGCTAAGACTTGATT
>NZ_QEAS01000015.1:67419-109888 GCF_003130405.1 Pararcticibacter amylolyticus | reverse complement strand
CTCTGCCGTTCTCCTTACTCCTAATCACCAGTTTATATACATCATACAGGGGCTGACAGCCAATTGCTGACAGCTGAAAGCTAAAAAACCTGCCCGAAGGCAGGTTTTTCTTAAAATGCATACATGCTCTCTGCATCCTTACTTTCGAGTGCAGTGCTTCCGTTCAGGAATTGATCCACACGCCGTGCAGCCTCGCGGCCTTCTGATATCGCCCATACCACGAGCGACTGACCACGGCGCATATCGCCGGCAGCAAATACCTTATGTACATTGGTTTGATATGCACCTTCAGCAGCTTTAACATTGCCTCGGGCATCAAACTCTGTCCCCAGTTGTTCAAGAAGACCCTCTCTTTGAGGGTGGACAAATCCCATCGCCAGTAAAACCAGCTGTGCCGGTAATTCGCGTTCAGATCCTTCCACTTCTTTGAACTTTACAGGACGGCCAAACACATCTGTTTCCCACTCTACGTCCACTACTTTCAACGCTCTGAGATTACCTTCGGCGTCACCAAGAAACTCTTTTGTGTTGATGCCCCAGTTTCTTTCACAACCCTCTTCATGGGAAGTGCTGGTTTTTAACAGCATTGGGTAAGTAGGCCATGGCATACTTTCGGTCCTGGATGCGGGAGGTTTTGGCATGAGCTCAAACTGTGTTACTGATTTTGCTCCGTGACGGTTTGATGTACCTACACAGTCTGACCCTGTATCACCTCCACCTATCACAATCACATCTTTATCTGTGGCCCAGATTGGCTCTTCTTTAAATTCAATATTACTTACACGCTTATTCTGCTGCTTCAGAAACTCCATTGCAAAATAAACACCTTTCAGCTCTCTTCCGGGAGCAGGAAGATTTCTCGGAATTGTTGATCCTCCGGCTAAAACCACTGCATCAAAATTACGGAGGATCTCATCAGCATGGATATCCTTGCCTACTTCGGTATTGCATTTGAACTGAATACCTTCTTCTTCCATCAATGTTACACGGCGTTCTATTACCCACTTTTCAAGTTTGAAATCAGGGATACCGAATCTCAGCAAGCCTCCGGGTTTGTCATCACGTTCAAAAACTGTTACCAGGTGGCCTGCTTTGTTAAGCTGAGCCGCAGCTGCCAGACCTGCAGGTCCTGAGCCGATTACTGCTACCGTTTTCCCGGAGCGGATCAGCGGAGCTTTGGCATTCACCAGTCCTTTTGAAAAGGCTATTTCAATAATATGCTTTTCGATTTCCTCAATAGTTACAGGGGGTTTATTAATCCCCAGGACACACGCCGCCTCACATGGAGCCGGGCAAATGCGTCCGGTAAACTCCGGAAAATTGTTAGTAGAGGTCAGGATACTGTAAGCCTCTTCCCAGTTCTCCTTATAAACCGCATCATTAAATTCAGGGATGACATTTCCCAGCGGGCAGCCCGAATGGCAGAACGGAATTCCGCAATTCATACAGCGGGCTGCCTGGTGATTCAGTTTGTCTTCAGTAAAACATCCTGTAAATTCTTTATAATCATTAATACGTTCCTGGGGAGCTCTTTTTGGAGGTAACTCCCGGCCGTATTCTTTAAAGCCTGTCACTTTTCCCATTTTCTAATTAGCTGGTTGATATTGTGCGTGTTGTAATACTTTTTTATACTCTTTAGGGAATACCTTGATAAACCTGCGGCATTCTTCGCTCCAGTTACTCAAGAGATACAAAGCAAGGTGGCTTTGCGTTAGCTGAAGATGTTTCTTCAGTAACGTAATGATCTGCTCCTCATCTTCACCTGTAAGCGGATCAAGGTCGATCATTTCAGGATTGCAGTTATCTGCAAAGTTTCCGTCCACATCGTATACCCAGGCGATACCGCCGCTCATTCCCGCTGCAAAATTTCTTCCTGTACGGCCCAGAATGAGAGCCCTTCCGCCTGTCATATACTCACATCCGTGATCTCCTACCCCTTCTACTACAGCAGTGGCGCCGGAGTTGCGGACAGCAAAACGTTCACCCGCTTGTCCTCTTACAAACAGCTCACCTGAGGTGGCTCCGTAAAGGGCTACGTTTCCTATAATGATATTCTCTTCTGGTACCAGGGTACTCTCAGCAGACGGGTAAATTGCCAGCCTTGCCCCGGAAAGTCCCTTACCAACATAGTCATTAGCCTCGCCTTCCAGTTCAAAAGAAAGCCCTTTGGCACTGAATGCTCCAAAGCTCTGCCCGGCAGATCCGGTGAACTTAAAATTGATCGTATTATCAGGCAGTCCAGCAGCCTGGTACCTTTTCGAAACCTCGTTAGAGAGAACAGTGCCGATGGTCCTGTCCGTATTCCTCACCGTAAACGTTCCGAATACAGGGGTTTTACTTTCCAGCGCCTGCTGAGCATGCTCCAGCAATTTCCAATCGAGGATATTATCCATTCCATGATCCTGAGCTTCACTGTTGTACAGTGTCTGTTTCGAAGAATTAGTGACAGGATGAAGAATAGCTGAAAGATCAAGAGTACTTGCTTTCCAATGCTTGTTACCTTCTCTTACCTTGAGGAATTGTGAGCGTCCTACCATTTCGTTTATGGTCCGGAATCCGAGGTCGGCCATAATCTCACGGAGTTCTTCTGCAATAAAGCGGAACAGATTTACAATGTGTTCAGGTTTTCCGCTGAACAGCTTACGTAAGTCGGGATCCTGCGTAGCTACGCCGACAGGGCAGGTATTCAAGTGGCATTTACGCATCATAATACAACCTCCGGCGACGAGAGCAGCGGTAGCAACACCCCACTCTTCAGCACCGAGCAAAGCTGCGATCGCAATGTCACGCCCTGTCTTTAACTGGCCGTCTGTCTGCAAGACCACACGGCTTCTTAATTTATTTCTCACCAGCGTCTGGTGCGCTTCAGCAAGGCCAAGTTCCCATGGCAAACCAGCGTGTTTTATTGAACTGATAGGAGACGCTCCAGTTCCACCATCGTATCCGGCAACCAGGATCACATCGGCGTGAGCCTTGGCAACACCTGCTGCAATAGTTCCAACACCAGCTTTCGACACCAGTTTCACATTGATTCGCGCATGACGGTTGGCGTTCTTCAGGTCGAATATCAGCTGCGCCAGATCTTCAATCGAATAAATATCGTGGTGAGGAGGAGGAGATATAAGCCCAACTCCCGGAGTAGAGTGACGCACCTTTGCAATCCATTCATCTACTTTATGTCCAGGCAACTGTCCGCCTTCACCTGGTTTAGCTCCCTGCGCCATCTTAATCTGCAATTCGTCGGCATTTGTCAGGTAGTAAGAAGTGACACCAAAACGGCCTGAAGCAACCTGCTTGATAGAGGAACGCATAGAATCGCCGTTCGGAAGCGGAGTATAACGCATTTCATCTTCCCCACCTTCTCCTGTATTGCTTCTGCCACCTATACGGTTCATCGCAATGGCAAGAGTGCTGTGCGCTTCATGTGAAATAGAGCCAAAAGACATAGCCCCGGTAGCAAAACGCTTCATGATCGCCTCAATCGGCTCCACTTCCTCCAGTGGTACCGGCTCCCGGTGATGAGCAAAGTCAAACAGCCCCCGGAGCGTATACATCTTCTCAGACTGATCATTGATCAGCTTCGCATATTGTTTATAAACCGAATAGTCACCGGTACGGGTGGAATGCTGAAGCAGATGCACAGTCTGCGGATTAAAGAGGTGAGCTTCGCCGCGTCTCTTCCATTGGTATATTCCTCCTTCCGGTAATAGCTGGAACTCTGATTTCGAATGGATAAAGCCCTGATTGTGCTTGAACAGGCTTTCCCGGGCTATTTCATTCAGCCCAAGCCCTCCGATACGCGTGACTGCACCTGTAAAATATTTATCAACGACTTCTTTATTAATGCCGAGGATCTCGAAGATCTGGGCACCATGATAAGATTGCAGCGTCGAAATCCCCATTTTAGAGAAGATCTTCAGCAATCCGTCGCATATAGCTTTTATATAATTTTTTGACAGGTAATTGAAGTCAAGAGAACTTTCCAGCTTACCTTCCTCCTTCAGGGTACGGATAGTTCCTAATGCCAGATATGGGTTAATAGCCGTAGCCCCGAATGACAACAGACATGCAAAGTGATGCACTTCCCAAACGTCTCCTGCTTCTACTACCAGACCTACCTGGCCACGGAAACCTTTCTTGATCAGATGGTGGTGAACAGCCGACACTGCAAGCAGTGAAGGGATCGGCGCATGCTCGGAATCTACCGCCCTGTCCGACAGGATCAACACCTCAAATCCATCTTCTACGGCATCTTCCGCATAGCGGCAAAGCCTTGCTATCCCTTTTTCAAGAGAGCCGGGCTGACCGTCGGCCTTAAAATATGTATAAAGAGTTTTGGCATGAAACAAGCCGGTATCGATACTCCTTAACTTCTCTAATTCGTAATTACTCAATATCGGATGACGCAAAGCCACACAGTGACAATGCATCTTATCTTCATCAAAAAGATTCCCGTTATTTCCGATGAAAGTGGACAGGCTCATCACCATTCTCTCACGGATCGGGTCGATCGGCGGATTGGTCACCTGCGCAAAGAATTGCTTAAAGTAGCTTGAAATATGCTGCGGGCGGTCGGATAATACAGCCAGTGGCACATCGGTCCCCATTGATCCTATTGGCTCTTTTCCATCAACAGCCATCGGCTTAATAATGGTTTCGATATCTTCACGTGTATAGCCAAACACCTGCTGGTATTTCAGTACAGATTCTTTTGACAGATTGGTAAAAGCTATCCTGGGTTCAGGAAGCTCTTCCATCCGGATCTTATAGTTTTCCAGCCACTCACCGTAAGGTTGTGCAGAAGCTACTTTATGTTTAATCTCCTGATCGGTAATAATTTCACCCTCTTCGAGATCAACGAGGAACATTTTACCAGGCTGAAGACGGCCTTTCTTTACAATGATCTTTTCGGGAACAGGCAACGCACCGGCTTCAGAGGCAACAATCACTCTCTGATCGTTGGTGACCGCAAATCTTAACGGACGGAGGCCATTTCTGTCGAGCAAAGCTCCGATCTGCCTGCCATCTGTAAATGTAAGCGCCGCAGGGCCGTCCCATGGCTCCATTAATGTTGCATGAAATTCATAGAAAGCTTTTTTCAATGAATCCATTTGTTCATTGCCGTCCCATGCTTCAGGCACCAGCATCATCATGACGTGGGGAAGTGAACGGCCAGTATGTACAAGCACTTCAACCACGTTATCCAGGCATGCCGAATCTGACTGATTGGCATCGATCACCGGAAGGATAATATCCATTTCTTCTTTAGAGAAGAAAGAAGAAGCATACGACCTTAGACCTGAATAAAACCAGTTGAGATTGCCGGTAAGAGTGTTAATCTCACCGTTATGCGCCATAAATCTGAAAGGCTGCGCAAGCTTCCATGAAGGAAATGTATTAGTAGAGAAGCGGCTGTGAACCATCCCGAACCCGGAGGTGAGGCGCGCATCTGCCAGATCAGAATAGTAAGTCCTCAGCTGGTAGGTAGTTAATTGCCCTTTATAAACAATAACTTTACACGAAAGGGATGCTATATAAAAGTCGCTTCCCTGGTTAACAGTTTCAGAGACAGCCTTGCTTATAAGTCGTCTCAGTACATATAACTTGCGTTCGAATTCTTCTGTGTTGGTAATGCCGGAAGGTCTTTCTATAAACACCTGCTCAACTGATGGTTCAACGGCGAGAGCTGTCTCCCCCACTACCGAAGGGTCTACCGGAAGTTTCCTGAAACCCAGCACAGACAAACCAAGTTTTTCAGCAGAATTAACAATAACAGTCCGGCAGGATTCCTTAATAGCAATCTCTTTAGGAAAGAAGATCATACCGACACCGTAGTGGCCTGGTTCCCCAATGTGAATATCAAGAGAAATACACTCTTCAATAAAGAATTCATGAGGAATCTGCAATAAAATACCTGCACCATCGCCCGTTTCCGGATCGCACCCACATGCGCCCCTGTGCTCCATATTTTCCAGAATGGTTAAAGCATCTGAGACGATCTGGTGCGACTTGTGGCCTTCGATATGGGTAATAAAACCTACCCCACAAGAGTCATGTTCGAACTCAGGGCGATACAATCCCTGCTGGTCATTTTCGATTTGTTTCATCAGATTTATAAATGCAAATTACTAAGTTAAGGATTAACCCTTAAAATTAGGACAATTCAATAATTTTTGTTTATTCTTTAATTCTGCAATAGCAAATATAATTTATTTTACCAATTTACTAAAGCTAAATCTAAAATTTTATTAAAATACTAATTCACTCTTTCGCCAAAACAATTTCGCAGATTCTTTGCAGTGAAATCAATCAACAAGGTACTTAATAAATATAAAAATTCAAATTCTTTTCACCGTTTATGTTATTTTGCTATCTTTGCCCCGGGTTAGTCTTCTACGACCAGCTCCTCTTGAACTCCCCCAGGGTGGGAACGCAGCAAGGGTAGAGAGTCGTAGCGGTGCGATAGAAGGTGCTAGCCCATTTTTTTTCTTCTTTTTCATTTCCAATCCATTTTATTCTTTTTCTTAAGCCGAACGACCAGTGCCATAACGGTGCTATTTATTATTACGTGTTACTTTTACACTAAATATTAAATAAACTATCAGTAACAGTTTAGTATATTAGCACCATATTTTTCAACCGGCGTTGAACAACACATAAATAAAATTGACATGAAATTTTTTATCGACACTGCTAACCTTGCACAGATTAAAGAAGCCCATGAAATGGGAGTACTTGATGGTGTAACAACCAACCCAAGCCTGATGGCGAAGGAGGGAATAACTGGCCAGGATAATGTTATCAACCATTATAAAACAATCTGTGGCATTACTGACGGCGATGTAAGCGCAGAAGTAATAGCTACTACTTACGAGGAGATTATTGCAGAGGGTGAAGCTCTTGCGAAACTTCATGAAAGAATTGTAGTAAAGGTCCCAATGATAAAAGATGGTATAAAGGCGATCAAATACTTCACATCAAAGGGGATCAAAACTAACTGTACCCTGGTATTTTCTGCCGGACAGGCTTTGCTCGCTGCCAAAGCTGGCGCCACTTATGTGTCTCCTTTCATTGGCCGTCTTGATGATGTTTCAACTGATGGCTTAGGCTTAATTGAAGACATCCGGACAATTTATGATAATTACGGATATACCACACAGATCCTTGCCGCGTCCGTCCGTCACCCTATGCATATTGTAGATTGTGCAAAAATAGGTGCCGATGTGATCACAGCACCTCTTTCGGCTATCGCTGCATTGCTGAAGCACCCGCTAACAGACAACGGCCTTGCCCAGTTCCTTGCAGACCACGCAAAAGCTGCGGGCAAATAATATAAAAAGAAGAGTTGCCCGGCGGGCCGGCAACTCTTCTTTTCTCTACATCTCTTTGCTTTTGCCACCTGCTTCTTATATCTGTTCAACATGCAAATGATAGACGTCCTTATTATAGGCGCCGGGCCCATAGGGCTTACCTGTGGAATTGAGGCCGCCAAAGCCGGGCTTTCTTATGTCATAATCGACAAGGGGTGCCTCGTAAACTCCCTTTATAACTATCCGGCCAACATGACATTCTTCTCTACATCAGACAAGCTTGAAATAGGCGGAATACCATTTGTTTCTGTGAATGTAAAACCAACGCGGGCTGAAGCACTTGAATATTACCGGAGGGCAGCATTACATTACCGGCTTAATATCAAGCTTTTCGAACCGGTAATACAGGTGGCAGGGTCCCACGGTAACTTTACGGTCATAACAGGCAAAACAGAATACAGGGCTTCAAACGTAATTGTAGCAACCGGATTTTACGATATACCGGTAAAACTGAACATTCCGGGAGAGGACCTGACAAAAGTGAGTCATTATTACAAAGACCCTCATTATTACGCAATGCAAAAGGTTGCTGTTATCGGAGCCGGAAACTCAGCAGTTGATGCTGCGCTCGAAACGTACCGTAAATCAGCAGAGGTGACGATGATTATTAAAGGTTCCGAAATCGATCCACGGGTAAAATATTGGGTGCGGCCAGATATTGTGAACAGGATAAAAGAAGGAAGTATTAAAGCTTATTTTAACTCCAGTGTTACTGACATCAGGGAAAATGAGATTGATATTGAAAGTCCCGATGGCAATATTACCATCGTAAACGACTTTGTGCTGGCGATGACAGGCTACCGGCCTAACTTCAGCTTTTTGAAAGAAATAGGCATTAATTGCTCCGTAGACGACCGCAAATTGCCGTCTCATGATCCGCTAACCATGGAAACAAATGTTCGCGGTATTTATATGGCCGGGGTTGTGTGCGGCGGGATGGATACCCACACCTACTTTATAGAAAACTCACGAGAACATGCCTTACGGATCGCCCGGCACATTGCAGATCACAGCATTAAACAATAGCATGTTCCAGCTTTACAGGTTTGCTCATTGTCATATTCCTGAATAAAAAGACCGGCTCTCAGAGCAGAGAACCTGCCGGAACGCTGTAATAGCCGCGTTTCAAACCTATAATCATTACCATAAGCCCGGGACACTACTTCTAACACATAACGGTCATTTGTCCGATTCCCTTTCGCTCCGTATCTTTGCATCAATGAATACACGGGATTTGCTGCAGCGCGCTCTGAATTTTGATTTTCTGTCGATTGAAGAAGGTGTATATCTCTTTAAAAACGCTTCCACTCCGGAGCTGATTTATATCGCGAATGAATTACGTAAGATCCAAGTTCCGCATGGGAAAGTGACATGGCAGATAGACAGGAATTTAAATACAACCAACGTCTGCATTGCGAATTGTAAGTTTTGTAATTTCTTTAGACGCCCGGGTCATACTGACAGCTATATTACGGACATCGAAACGTATAAGGTTAAAATAGAAGAAACCTTCAGATACGGAGGAGACCAGTTGCTTTTACAGGGTGGCCACCACCCCGATCTGGGACTTTCGTTTTATACGACACTGTTCAAACAACTGAAAGAACTCTACCCCACCCTCAAACTTCATTCACTCGGACCTCCGGAAATTGCACATGTTGCCAAATTAGAGGGTATGAGCCATACAGAAGTGCTGCAAGCGCTTATGGAGGCCGGCCTGGATTCTCTTCCCGGTGCGGGCGCGGAAATACTCAATGACCGTGTGAGGCGACTGATCTCAAAAGGCAAATGCGGAGGGCAGGAATGGCTTGATGTTATGAGGGCCGCACACAAACTTGGGCTTACCACTTCGGCTACGATGATGTTCGGGCACGTAGAAACCATAGAGGAACGGTTCGAACATCTTGCATGGATCAGGCAGGTTCAATCGGAGAAGCCCGAAGGGGCCAAAGGCTTTATTGCGTTCATCCCCTGGCCTTTCCAGGACGACGGCACTCTCCTTAAGCGTGTAAGAGGCATCAGCAATCAGGTCACAGCAGATGAGTATATCCGGATGATCGCCCTAAGCAGGATTATGCTTCCCAATATCAAAAACATCCAGGCATCCTGGCTGACCGTTGGTAAAAACGTCGCACAGATATGCCTTCATGCTGGTGCAAATGATTTCGGCTCGATTATGATCGAAGAAAATGTTGTCAGCGCTGCGGGCGCCCCCCACCGCTTCACCTCGGCTGGGATCCAGAAAGCTATCCGTGAAGCAGGATTTCAACCGCAGCTTCGTAACCAGCAATATGGATTCAGGGAACTACCGCCGCAGCTGGAGCAGCAACAGATAACTTATTAAGTTGCCGCGGGAAAGTTATAAGGTGAATACAGAAAGCTAAAGGGAATACCCCCTCCAGCGATGGATGCCGGTTGCCAATAGCTTATAGCTAATAACCGATAGCTATAATATCTCCGGATATTTTATTACTTTCACCAAAATTACCATATGCTCCTGAATGCCCTTATTGTCGACGACGAAGAATACAGCAGAAAATCCCTGTATTACCTGATTCAGGAACACTGTCCTGAAGTGAGGGTTGAAGGGATTGCAAAATCAGTTGCTGAAGCGAGAGAGCTGATCAGAGAAACTCATTTTGATCTCACCTTTCTTGATATCGCAATGCCAAAGGAGAGCGGTTTCGAACTGCTTCCGGATCTCCAGGAAAGAGGTATAATGGTGATTTTCACCACTGCGTATGACCAATACGCACTTAAAGCTTTAAAAGCAAGCGCTGTCGATTATCTGCTCAAACCTACAGATATTGAAGAACTGCAACAAGCGGTAAAAAAGGCTCATGACTGGGTAAAATTGAGATCGGAAAGCCAACCGGCGGAACCGGGCTTTGAAGACGAGAGCAAAATTACCCTTTCCCATACAAATGGCTTTGATGTTGTGGATACAAGTGACATTGTTTATATTGAAGCAGACAGCAATTATTCTATATTTCATCTGAGTAACAACGAGAATATCGTCATATCCAAACCCCTGAAAGAATTCGAAGAAATGCTTACAGCCCGGAATTTCCTGAGGATACACAAGTCGGTGATCATAAATTTCAGATATGTAAAGGCATATTCACACAAAAACGGACTTCAGGTTATTTTAAATAACGATATAACCCTTCCTGTATCAAGAAGAAGGTCTAACGAATTTCAGGAACGGGCAAAATCGTATTTTAAGAGCTAGGCAAACTACACAAAGTAAGGATACAGCATGGCACCCGTTAAAAATCAAGGGAAACAGCGAACACCGAAATACCTCTGTATTATTCTGTTCTTCGCAATGCTAACCGGTTATGCTGCCGCACGTGCTGAAACCCTTAATTTTCGTAACTACACTGTAAAGGATGGACTTGCCAACTCGACAGTCTATTACATCTTCCAGGACTCAAAAGGGTTCGTCTGGTTTGCAACTGAAAGCGGGGTTAACAGGTTCGACGGTCATAAATTTGAACTGTTCACGATGGACAACGGGCTTTCAGATAACGAAGTCCTTCAGATAGAGGAAGATTCACAGGGAAGGATCTGGTTTCTAACCCTTAACGGGCGGCTCTGTTTCTTTCATAATAATCGCTTTTCCAACCCATCCAACAACAGTCTCCTGAAGAAAGCGGTTTCTCCCGGCAGTTTCATTTCTTTTTACGAAGATAACGACCATAATTTATGGTTTGGCACTAATCAGAACAGGCTGCTGAGAATAGACAGATCCAACAATGTGAATTTCTATTCGTCGGATAAATATTCATTTTCTAATTGCCGTGCTTTTCATTCGGGAAATCAGAATATACTGGTACTTAACAAGCTCTTCGCTTTTCTCTTTAAAGGTAAAACCTACTCGCCCTTCACCTCCCGGTATCTGCCCGTCTCCCCCAAATCATTCTTTTTTGACAAGGAGAGGCAATCAACGCTCTTTTTATCTCCGGAAGGACTGGTAGAGTATCAGGACAACAGTTTCCGGCTTAAGTCACGGCTAAAAGATCTTAGCCCTTCTTCTGCAGGCAGCATTCTGCTCACAGATCGCCAGTCACTGTGGATTGGTACGATGGGCGAAGGCATTTCCATATACAAACGCCTGGATCAATCTCCGGAGCAACACCTGAAGGGCGAGAATATCACACATCTTACAAAGGATAAAGAAGGAAATATCTGGGTGGGAACAATTGGCAGCGGAGTATACATGCTTCCATTCTATACGGCCAACACTCATCATCTTACGAATAGAGACGGACTCAGCAGTAATGCAATAACAAAAGTGATAAAGGCCGGCCAGCGGCTGGTACTGGGACTCAGGTCGGGAAACCTTGATATCATTAGCCGGGATGGTATCACCCATAAAACTTTCAACGGAACCAATACCTACAACCCTGTAAAGCACCTGTACTACGACAAAAACAGGAACTCAATATGGTACGCTTCAGACAACCGACTACTGGAGCTTCACCCTAAACTAGGCGATATCAACATACTGGATACACATATAGCCTATGCAATTAAGTCGTTTAGCTTCAGCCGGACCGGAGATCTTGCTGTCGCCCATGCTTCGGGGGTATATGTCAGGGGCAAAAACGGGCCTGTACTGCCAGATTCATCTCTGAAGCGCCCATGCTTCCTGCGGCGGGCGTTTGAGGTTTACTATGATTCGCAAAACCGGCTATGGTTTTCCAACATTCTTGGATTACAATACTACAGGGACGGTCGTATCACTGAATTATATAAAAAGTTTCCTGTTCTTAAACAGAGGGTCACAGACATCGGAGAACTCCCTGATAAAACCATCGTCTGCAGTATCTACGGATTCGGGGTAGCTGTCATTCAGAATGATAAACTAACAGCCAGATTCACGACAGCAAACGGGCTTCCCAGCAATATCTGCAAGAAAATTTTCATTGAAAAGAACAAAGCATGGATAGTGACCGGCAAAGGTTTGAGCCTGATTGATTTCAGTAAGAAAAACGTGGTTAATTACACCACAGAGGATGGGCTCATCTCCAATGAAATCAACGATATCTATGCTGAAAATGATACGGCGTACATCGCCACCAACAACGGACTGTCCATATTCACTCCTGTTCGCTACCAGCAAAGGGAACCTCCTCCTCTATACATGAAGGCTATTGAAATCAATAAAAAGCATTTCAGATATACCGGAGATTTCTCTTTATCCCATAAGCAAAACAATATAACGGTCAACTTTGTCGCTTTAGACTATGCTCATCCGGCGGCTGTACATTACAGATACCGTTTGCGCCATAGCTCCCGCTGGAACGAAACACAATCGGGCACTCTGGAATTCGGATCGCTTGAGCCCGGCGACTATCACCTGGAGATCAAAGGAAAAAGCTTAAACACTCCCTGGAGCGAACCAATTAAAATGAACTTCACAATCAGACCTCCGTTCTGGAGAACATGGTGGTTCATCTTAATCACAATAGGAATATCCGTGATTGGCTTATTCTTTGTGATCAAGAATTATTTTAAGGCCAAACAGGCCGAAGAAAAGAAAAGACTAATTACCAAAACGAAAATCATATCGCTCGAACAGCAGGCATTACAAGCGATGATGAATCCTCATTTTATCTTTAATGTAATGAACTCCATTCAGTATTTCATCAACACGAAAGACCGCACGATGGCGAATCAGGCTCTTACCGGCTTTGCGAGATTAATCAGGAAAAACCTTGAAATATGCAACAAAAGCTATATCAGTATTGAAGAAGAGCTAAATTACCTCAACCTCTATCTCTCGCTTGAGAAATTAAGGTTTGGAGATAAGATGAAATATACCGTCAGTGTGGATGAAGAAATAGACCTCCAGTCGACTTATCTTCCCTCTATGCTCCTGCAACCCTATGTTGAAAATGCAATCTGGCATGGCATTATGCCGAAAGATGATGACGGAAATATTCTTATTGAAATACGAAAATCTAACGAATACCTGCGCGTTATCATCACAGATGATGGCATTGGCATTGATAATTCCAGGCTGTTTAAAAAGGGCGACCACATCAGCAGGGGCATGCAGCTTACCATGCAACGGGTTGAACTGATCAACAAGTTTAAGAAGCGCTTGATTAAAATCGAGGTAAAACAATTACTCTCCGGCGGGACAGAAGTGAGTATTTCACTCCCACTTCAACCGTTTACTAACTGAGACCAACCGGACACTCAAAACTTTCTTATATTAATCCACATAAACTTAATATTGCATATATATTCTGAATTTTTAAGGATCAAAAATATTTTTATCTAAGTGTGTGTTTAGCGGCTGGAGCTTCCCAAAAGTTTCACCGCTTTTTTGTTTACAGGCCTTTCCCGGCAATGATTTTTCCATTAGATTTGCCGCCCTAAGTGGAAAATATCAGATTAAATATCGAAGCCCTCATTTTTGCATCAGAGCAAAGCGTATCTGTAAAGGAAATACAGGCGGTCATAATGGCTGTATCGGGAGAGGAATTCAGCGAAGAGGAAATTAAAGAACATGTAACGGCCATTCAGGCCAAGTACGAAGACGGCGGATTTGCGATAGGGCTGCTGGAGATTAACGGAGGATATCAGTTCCTTACCAGAGCTGACTATTATCAGTTAGTACACCAGTTGCAGATACAGCGCTCGAAGAAAAAATTAAGCCAGGCGGCGCTTGAAACACTTGCTATTATTGCCTACAGACAGCCGGTAACAAAGCTTGAAATCGAACAGATAAGGGGCGTAAGCTGCGACTATACTATTCAGAAATTACTCGAAAAGGAGTTGATTGCCATCACCGGTAAATCCGATGGCATCGGCAAGCCACTCTTATATGGCACCAGCTCCTTGTTCATGGATTATTTCGGAATCAGGAACAATTCAGAATTACCTCAGTTGAAAGACTTTACAAATGACGAAAATGAAATTGGCGAAAAGACGGAATAATTTTCAACAGGTCGCTTCAGGCATATCTATTTTCTTTTATTTTTGAAACAACAAAAAATAAAATAACACTGAATATTAATTTCTTATTATTTTTAGAACGCTTAACCGAATACTTTATTTAACAATGAAAACGCCAAAAAAGAAGTCTGGAACGAGTAAGAGCACAGTAAGCGGCGCTAAAAGTTCAAACATTAAGCCTGCGGATTCAAAAACGAAAAGCCGCTTTAATGAAGAAGATGATGATTTTGATGAACCGCTGGAAGATTTTCAGGGGTTTAATGATTTTAATGAGTATGACGAAGACGACGATTATTAGATCTTAAAATAAGTCCTGAAGCATTCAATTAACTGAATGCTTTTTTATTACAATTATCATACAGAGGGGAGTACATTATACAGGATGCCGTCAATTAATATATTACGTGCATCTTTAGTGTTATTTTATGGCGATTACAGAAGTAAGGGGCAAGAAATCTATTAAAGAGTTTTTAGATGTTGCGAGAGAAATATATAGAAACGATACAGTATGGGTTTGCCCGCTTGA
Source organism: Pararcticibacter amylolyticus (assembly GCF_003130405.1). GTDB lineage: Bacteria > Bacteroidota > Bacteroidia > Sphingobacteriales > Sphingobacteriaceae > Arcticibacter > Arcticibacter amylolyticus. Next base: position 95,020 of record NZ_QEAS01000015.1, on the reverse strand, counting down.
TAGTGATATAGAAGCTATCTTCGATCCGGAAAAGAACAATTTTCATCATCATGGCATCATAACCAGATGGGTTTCAAAAGATTCTTCGGGAAAATTGACCGGTCGCATTGCAGCCTTCGTTAACTATGAAAAAACAACATCTGCTCAGGCTCCTGTGGGGGGAATTGGTTTCTTTGAATGCATAAACGATCAGGATACCGCAAATGCCCTTTTTGATACTGCAAAAGTATGGCTGCAGTCGCATGGTATGACCGGTATGGATGGTCCCATTAATTTTGGGGAAAATGATGCATTCTGGGGACTCCTGGTGGAAGGATTTACCCATCCTTCTTATGGCATGAATTATCATCCTCCCTATTACAAGTTACTCTTTGGAAACTACGGATTTGCTCCCTTGTATGAACAGATCACGAACCACCTCGATGTCAATAAGCCCTTTCCCGCGCGGTTCACTAAAATTGCAGAATGGGTAATTAAGAAACCGGGCTATACGTTCGAACACCTCCGCGTAAAAGAGATTGATAAGTTTGCCGCAGACTTTATGGAAATCTATAATGACGCCTGGAGTAACTTCGAAAACTTCGCTCCCATAAATAAAACAACCATAACGGAATCTTTCCACAAGATGAAGGCAATAATGGACGAAAACTTAATCTGGTTCTCGTATGTAAACGGCGAACCAGCGTCTTTCGTCATTATCCTTCCCGATGCCAACCAGATCATCAAAAAATTTAACGGAAAACTTGGCTTGGTAGAGAAGCTCAAATTCGTTTACTACAGGTGGAAAGGAGTCTCCAGAATGAGAGCAATTGTAATGGGAACAAAAAAGGCATATCAGAAACACGGTCTTGAATCGGCAATGTTCATCAAACTCAAAGAATATGTCCTTCCCTTAAATCAGTACAAAGAACTGGAACTTTCCTGGGTTGGCGACTTTAATGATAAGATGCTGGCTATACATGAAGCTACCGGAGCCGTATTCGGGAAAAAGCATGTTACTCTGAGGAAGATGTTCAACCAATAAAGAGATGCTCCGGAAAAGGCCCGGCGGCATCTTTAAGCGAGCAGCTTCGAACGTCTGATTTCTTCGAAAAGATCTATAATCTTTTTCTGCAACTGAATCACTTCCGATTCTCTTTCCTGCAATCGCTTGGATATAGTCTCCAGTTCGGTGATATACTTCTCTTGCTGCTCAGTATCGTTATAAGTTAGTAATTGTACTACTGTCATATCAAAAAGCTTAGAGATCTGTTCTAAACGCGAAAGGTTAATATCTGTAATTCCGGTTTCAATCTTTGAGAATGCAGGGATAGAAATATCTAACCTTTTTGCTACATCCTCCTGGCTCCAACCCTTTTGGTGCCGCAAAAGCCTTATCTTTTTGCCTAAAGTTTTCATTCCTTGTTTATCCTCCTTTACCCAGGGCAGTATCTGCCATCACAGTCAGGTCCATCCCACCGAAATTTCCCGAACTCATGAGAAGCAAATTTTTCCCTTTATAATTAATAGAACTCAAAAATTTGACCAATATTTCATTATTGTTGAAAAAATTTAACTGGCTGTTACCAAATGCTTCTTTAACTTCATGTTCGCCATAAGCATTCATCTTTTTTTGTTCAAAAGTTTCCTTACTGATAAAAACCACAGGCACATCAGCAGGATCCATACTTCCCTTATATTCCTTCAGAAAGTCGCGGTTTAAGCTGCTGAAAGTATGAAGCTCTATCACAGCAACCAGCTCTCTTTCAGGAAATTGCTCTTTAACAGCCTCAATCGTTGCCTTAAGCTTGGAAGGAGAATGAGCAAAATCCTTATATACCACCGTATCCGCATTTTTTCCTAACAGCTCCAGGCGCTTTGAAGCTCCTTTAAAAGATGAAATAGCAGAATAGAACTGCCCGTCGCTGATTCCCAACTTAGAACAAACGCCATGAGCGGCCTCAATATTGTACAGATTATGCTTACCAAACACAAGAATCGGAATATTCTTTTCTCCCACGTGAAGAATGGTAATGCCATCAGAAACTGAATATTCGGTAGCTGAGTATCCTATTTTTGATACACTTGCACCTGATTCCTGTACAATTTTGTTCACAATCCTGTCCTCCTGATTGTAAATGATCGTTCCTCCCGGAATAATCGTCTGAAGAAAAATTTTAAACTGCTCAACGTAGTTGTCAAATGTCGGGAAGACATTAATATGGTCCCATGCAATACCGCTTATTACACCAATGTTTGCCTGGTAAACATGAAACTTCGGCCTTCGGTCGATCGGAGAAGTCAGATACTCGTCTCCTTCTATAATAATGACGCCTGCGTCAGACAGCTTCACCATTGTCTCAAATCCCTCAAGCTGCGCTCCCACCAGATAGTCAAAATCTTGACCGCTTTCCTTCAGCACATGAAGAATCATCGACGTAATAGTGGTCTTGCCATGGCTCCCTCCTACCACTACACGGATTTTGTCCTTCGACTGCTCATATATATATTCAGGATAAGAGTAGATCTTCAGTCCGGCCTCCCGGGCTCTTAAAAGCTCAGGATTGTCATCTCTGGCATGCATACCAAGTATAACAGCTTCTATATCCGCTGTAATATTCTCAGGATACCAGCCCATCTTTTCGGGCAGAATATCATATTTTGCCAGGCGGGACCTGGAAGGCTCATAAATAGCATCATCTGATCCCGAGACATCGTGACCTTTTTGCTTCAGGGCTATCGCCAAATTGTGCATGGCACTTCCACCGATAGCAATAAAATGTATCCGCATTTGAGGTTAAATCAAAAAGAATTTTTTTCCTAATTATTAAACAACCTGTTTCTTTAAAAGTTTCAGTGCAACCCAGTTATCAAGTTTCTTTTGCGATGTATACTCCAGGGAATATTTCGCAGCTTCTTCCAGGAGCAGGGGACAGTCGACCTCGTAAAAACCACTTAAATATAAAGAGCCTCCTGTATCCAGGATTTCAGCATACCTGTAAATCTGCTCCAGGAGGATGTTCCGGTTTATATTGGCAAAAATTATATCTGTCCTTATATCCGGAATAGCTTCAGCTGATCCGCAGAAAACCTGTATTTCCGATGTATGATTCAGCACAGAATTTTCTTTTGTACTTTCATAGCACACCGGATCAAAATCAATCGCTGTTACTCCTGAAGCACCAAGTTTTGCAGCCAGGATCGCAAGAATGCCTGTTCCGCAGCCCATATCAAGAACCGTTTTGCCCCTCAGGTTTTCTTCCAGCATAAATTCCATCATCATAGAAGTTGTCTGATGGTGTCCTGTTCCGAAAGACATCTTTGGGTCAATGACAATCTCATAAGGATATTCAGGATGGGGGGCGTGAAAGGTAGCACGGATATAACACCGGTCGCTGATGACGATCGGTTCAAAATTACTCTCCCATACCTCATTCCAGTTTTTCTGGGGAATAAATGTAAAATGATAACTAAAAGCGAACATCTCTTCAAACGGCTTCAGATGCTGCCGAAGAGTCAGTTCGTCATAGCTTTCCGACGAAATATAAGCATTAAAGCCATCAGCAGTATCTTCAAAGGTATCAAAGCCTGCTTCTGAAACAGCATTCAGAAGCAGGTCCTTGTAAAAATCCTCCTGAGCGTCTACCCTGAAACTAAATTCAAAATAATCCAACTCTATTTATTAAATACTTTTACTATTTCTGTAAAATCGCGGGATTTAAGAGATGCACCTCCAATCAGGCCTCCGTCAATATCCTTCTGAGAGAAAAGTTCAGGAGCATTTCCCGGATTACAGCTTCCTCCGTAAAGGATAGTGGTATTATCTGCAATGGCATCCCCGTAACGGCTTTCTATTTCCTTACGAATAAACGCATGAACTTCCTGAGCCTGCTCTGGTGAAGCAGTAACGCCTGTTCCGATCGCCCAAACAGGTTCATAAGCTAACACCACATTTGCAAAATCCTCTGCTGTAAGATGAAATACACCTTCAGCAAGCTGTGTCTTTATCACATCGAAATGAATGTTGCTGTTACGCTCCTCTAGTGTTTCACCGATACAAAAAATCGGCTTCAAACCATTTTTAAGCACCATATCCGTTTTCTTTGCAAGCAATTCATTGCTTTCAGCAAAGTACTGGCGGCGTTCTGAATGCCCAAGAATAACATATTCGCTGCCGATGGACTTAATCATCGCGGCCGAAATCTCGCCTGTATAAGCACCGGCATCTGCCTGATGACAGTTTTGCGCACCGATGCTGATCTTAGGATGTTGGTTTGCAAGCTGGACAAGACTGTGAAGATGAACAAAGGGCGGACATACAATTACTTCCTGATCTCCTCTTACTTCATCTTTTATCATATTAATGATCTCTGAAAACAGACTTACCCCTGAGGTATAGTCCATATTCATTTTCCAGTTACCGGCTACTATTTTTTTTCTCATCGTTTAATTGTTAAAATTTCTATATTGTTTAGTTAGATCAAAAACTTTCCTGAGAATTTGTTTTTCAGCTTCATCAAATATTCTGTTTCTCCTGGCATATACCCTTTCAATGGTCTCCATCGCCTTGTCAAACCTGTACTCTTCCATTTTTTGCTGCCCGCCCCATGAGAAATCCGGTATAAAGTTAGCAGGAAAACCCGATCCGAAAATATTCGCACTAACTCCTGCTACCGTGCCAGTATTAAACATCGTATTGATTCCGCACTTGGAATGATCGGCCATGATCAGCCCGCAAAACTGCAGGCCTGTATTTCTCATCGAAGCAGAATCATAGTTCCAGAGCTTCACCTCAGCGTAATTATTTTTCAGATTAGAATTATTACTGTCGGCCCCCATATTACACCACTCCCCTATCACTGAATTTCCCAGATAACCTTCATGACCTTTGGAGGAATATCCCATAATAACAGAATTATTAATCTCACCTCCCACCCTGCAATAAGGCCCTATTGTCGCTTTAGGATAAATCTTAGCGCCCATTTTTACCTGCGAATTTTCGCAAAGAGCAAAAGCCCCCCTGATCAGGCACCCTTCCCATACTTCACTGTTTTTTCCAAGATAAACAGGCCCCTGAGAAGTGTTAAAAACACTGCATTCAGCTGACGCTCCTTCTTCTGCAAAAATGTTATCTCCCAATATCGTGTTGGTAGAGCTCAACCTGGCCGAAGTACGTCCGGCAGTGAGGAGTTTAAAATCTCTCGTTATTTCGATATCATTGAGAAGAAAAATATGCTCCGGATAAACGATCCTCGTTATTTCCGGCATGTACGGAATACTTTTCAGACGGCTTAAAGAAGAATTAAATTCCTTCGCGCCGGCACTATTTAAACGGGCTGCAATCAAAATATCTTCCAGGAACAGGGCTTCTCCTTCAGCAAGTTTATCTATTGCTTCAAGAAGAATGTCGTCAGGGCACACAGACCCGTTGACAAACAAATTATCGTTACTGGTACTAAAACTGAATTTTTCCTGAAGGTACGGTGCTGTGAGATAAGCAACATCACTTTTCAGGTACTTTGCCCACTTCTCGGCAATAGTAAGAATTCCGATTCTCAGAGCAGCTACAGGGCGTGTGAATGTTAAAGGCAACAAGCTGTCACGCGCTGAATCATCAAACAGGATAATGGTCATTTGGGGCAAAAATAAAAAAAGTCCCGGCTGTTCACCGGGACTTTCACAATATTTATATATTTTTTATTACTTCTTAGCGTAACGGCTACGGAACTTATCTATACGTCCAGCAGTGTCAACTAACTTCATCTTGCCTGTATAGAACGGATGTGAAGTGTGAGAAATTTCGAGTTTTACAAGTGGGTATTCATTACCATCTTCCCATTTAATGGATTCTTTGGTGTCAATACAAGACTTGGTAATGAAAGAATAGTCGTTAGACATATCCTTAAAAACAACTAATCTATAATTCTTTGGATGCAAATCAGCCTTCATGATCTAAAACTTTTCAAAGGCGCAAATATGAGAGTAATTTTTGAAAATTCAAAATCATTTTAAAAACTATCGTATTACTGGCTGCAAGAGATAACCGCAATTCCCCTTCATTGTGAGTTGGGCAAGCAAAAATGAGCAGGATCACATTTTAGTCATATTTACCGAAAAACCTTTCCTGGGCTCAAGCCCGGCTAAGCGCTGCATACAGTTTTACGTATCTTTGTACAGCAGCAAAGATTCTTGTGAATAAAGATATGAATCTCCCGGTTTATTTAGACAACAATGCAACAACGCCGGTTGATCCGGAAGTGCTTGGGGCTATGTTACCTTATTTCACACAAAAATTCGGGAATGCTGCAAGCAAGAATCATTTGTATGGCTGGATTGCAGAGGAGGCAGCCGGTATGGCAAGAGAAAAGGTTGCAGAGCTGATCGGTGCAACAGCCACCGAAATCGTGTTTACTTCCGGGGCCACGGAATCAATAAACCTGGCAATAAAAGGTGTATTTGAAACATACCGTACAAAGGGGAACCATATTATTACATGCGTGACTGAACACAAGGCTGTTCTCGACACATGCAAGCACCTCGAAAGTCAGGGGGCCCGGATCAGCTATCTGCCGGTAATGCAGGATGGACTCATTGATCCGCAGGAACTAAAAAGCGTCATCACCCCGGAAACCATACTTGTCGCCATCATGTACGCCAATAACGAGACTGGCGTCATCCAGCCGGTTAAGCAACTTGCGGCCATCACCCATGAAGCCGGAGCGATATTTTTCACTGATGCCACCCAGGCCGCCGGCAAAATCCCGGTAAACGTACAGCGTGAAGGAATTGATCTGCTCGCCCTTTCTGCTCACAAGATGTATGGACCCAAGGGAGCCGGAGCCCTGTATGTACGAAGAAAAAATCCAAGAGTCAGGATCACGGCACAGATAGATGGCGGGGGGCATGAAAGACAAATGCGCTCCGGCACCCTCAACATCCCCGGAATAGTGGGATTGGGCAAAGCTTCCGAACTTTGCATCAGGAATATGAACCTGGAATCCGGGCGGCTTTCAGCCCTCAGAGATAAACTGGAAAACGCAATTCTAGGTACAGGGGGAGCTTATATTAATGGCAGCACGAAATCCCGGCTGCCCCACGTCAGCAACATCGCATTCCGGAACGCAGAGGGACAGCATCTCCTGATGGCGATGAAAAACCTGGCGGTATCTTCAGGCTCTGCCTGTACATCTGCATCTCCCGAACCATCCCACGTATTAAAAAGCATGGGACTTCCCGATTATCTGGCACACTCTTCGATAAGATTTAGCCTGGGCAGATTTACAACGGAAGAAGAAATTAATTTTGCTGCAGAGCAGGCTGTACTGGCAATAGATCAGGCTCGTGCTCAATTCCCGGCTGAACATAATTCGGCCAAAACGGCAGTTTAAAAATATAGTAGAAAAGAAATCGTTATTTTATTCTGAAAAGTAAACACTATGATAACAATAACAGACAGGGCTCAAAATAAAATTAATACCCTGATCAGCGAAAACAGCTACGACAACTCTTATTTTCTGCGGGTATCAGTAGAGAGCGGCGGATGCTCAGGGCTATCATACAAACTCGATTTTGATAATCAGGAAAAACCAGGCGATCAGTTTTTTGAAGACAAAGGAATACGCATAGCCCTCGACATAAAATCATTCTTATACCTGGCCGGTACCGAACTAGACTTCACAGATGGCATTAACGGCAAGGGGTTCAATTTTAATAACCCCAATGCAAGCCGCACCTGCGCCTGTGGTGAAAGCTTCTCGGTATAACCAGCCTATTAGAAATTATTCAGAGAACAGCTTATCCTGACCGCTGAATAATTTCTCTATGCAACTATTGCAGCCCCGTTTTCGGGGCTTTCAATCTCATTTCTAATTTATCATATATCACTTCTTATTGATATCTTTGCAAAAAAAGGGGCCGTAGCCCCTTTTTTTGTGGTATAGATTATGTATATTGTTGTTCAAACAAATAACCGATAAATGAATTTGAAGAACGAATTCAACACAGTTCCTAAATTACTACGTAACGTCGTTAAGAACATTCATCCGGAAACAAAAACCTTCCTGTTACATAAACAGGGAAATGAATGGAAAGAGATCAGCTATAAAGAAACCCTGGATAATGCTGATGCCATTTCAAGTTATCTCCTTGATATGGGGATCAGGAAAGGAGACCGTCTGGGATTCATTATAGAAAATTCTCCCCAGTATATTTTTTACGACCAGGGACTTCAGCAAATAGGCGGAGTGAACGTATCTGTTTACCCCACACTTGCAGAACACGAAATTGAATATATTTTAAATGATGCAGAAGTAAGAACCATCCTGGTCGGCACCCCTTTTCTTCTCAGGAAGATATTAAAAATCGCCAACAACTGTCCATCACTCGAACGGATAATCCCGGCTTTCGAGGGTTACGAAAAGCATCTTGACAATCAGCCGCTCAACGCCGGGATCATCGGATTTTCAGCTCTTTTAGAAGAAGGCAGAAAGAGTCTTCCTTCTCACAGGAATGAAATCAATGCCTGCAGAGAAGCCGTACTGTCGTCTGATCTCTCAGCTCTTATCTATACTTCTGGTACTACCGGTATTCCCAAGGGCGTGATGCTCACTCACGCCAATTTCACCGACAATGTATGGGCCTCCCTGGAGCAGATCACGATAGTAAACACAGAGGAGCTTTTTTTATCCTTCCTTCCTCTTTCACATGTTTTCGAGCGCACTGCAACTTACCATATTTGCTGTGCAAAAGGGTGTAAGATTGCGTTCTCCCAGAGCCTCGAACTGCTGGCAAAGAACATGGAAGAAATTAAACCAACTGTGATGAGCTGCGTTCCCCGCCTTCTCGAACGGATTCACGATAAGGCAGTGAAAAGCGCAACACAAGCCGGGGGAGCTAAAGCCAGAGTATTTAACTGGGCAGTAGCAACGGGAAAAAAATACCGGGAAATAAAAGAGGCAGGAAAAAATCCGGGACTGTTCCTCTCCCTGCAACGCAAACTAGCAGACAAGCTGGTGTTCAGCAAAGTAAAAGAAAAAACCGGCGGCAGATTAAAATTCCTTCTCTCCGGCGGCGCAGCCCTCCCTCAAAATGTAGGAGAATTTTTCGGCAACCTGGGTATCAAAGTACTGGAAGGATTCGGTCTTACCGAAACATCTCCGGTTATGGCTGTTACAGAATACGATCGCCAGGTATACGGTACAGTAGGAAGGATTATTCCGCGAATTGAAGTAGGCATCCAGGACCCGGATACCCGAAAGATATATACCATACAAACCCACGATACATTCCACCCGGAATTTGAATCCCCTGAAGGGGAAATCATCGTCAGGGGTCACTGCGTGATGAAGGGATACTGGAACAAACCTGAAGAAACAGCAATGGTAATTGACCAGGAGGGTTGGTTCCACACGGGCGATATCGGTCTGTTCCATAAAGGAAACCTTAAAATTACTGATCGTATCAAAAATATCCTGGTGAATTCTTACGGCAAGAATATTTATCCTACCCCTGTTGAAAATACTTACCTAAAGAGTCAGAAGATCGAACAGATCTTTCTGATAGGTGATAAACGGGAGTATATCACCGCGATTATAGTCCCTTCCAAAGATAGTCTGCAGCATCAGTTCGGGCTTACCGAAGAGTTTTTTCAAAGACCGGATATGTTTATTGAGGATGAAGAGATTGTAAACTGGATCGCACAAGATGTCCGCACTCTTTCAAACGAGCTTGCCAAATTTGAACGGATAAAGAATTTCAAGATCAAACGAAACCCTTTCTCCATTGAAGCCGGTGAGATCACTCCCTCCCTTAAAGCAAAACGTAAAGTGATTGAAAAAAAATACGCAGAAGATATTAATAAGCTTTACCAGGAAGAAGTGGCGGGAGATTAGACTTCCCGTATCAATTTCTATATTTGCAAAAATTTACATAACACGCGATGAGTATAGGATTATCCGAACAGGAAATATTGCGCCGGGAAGCTTTACAGCAGCTGAGACAGCTGGGTATTGACCCCTATCCGGCCGAATCATACGAGGTGAACGTCACCGCCCGGGATATACACGAAAACTACGAAAGAGATAAAACTTCCTATAAGAGTATCAGCATCGCCGGCCGGATCATGGGCCGCAGGATCATGGGAAGCGCTTCCTTTATAGAACTCCAGGATTCCACAGGCAGGATACAACTTTACCTTAAAAGGGACGATATCTGCCCCAATGAGGACAAGACATTATATAACACTGTTTTTAAGAAATTACTTGATATAGGTGATTTTATTGGGGTTAAAGGCTTTGTCTTCACTACCCAGACAGGCGAAATATCCATCCATGTTTCAGAACTCACCATACTTGCGAAATCCCTCAAACCGCTTCCGGTAGTAAAGAGAGACGAACAGGGTAATATCTATGATGGGTTTACCGATCCTGAGTTAAGGTACCGTCAGCGTTATGTCGACCTTACTGTAAATCCCGGTCTGAAGCAGATTTTCATCAACCGTTCCAAGGTCATCAAAACCATGAGAAGTTATTTCGACTCTCAGGGATGGATGGAGGTAGAAACACCAATTCTTCAGGCGGTTCACGGCGGAGCGGCAGCAAGGCCATTCAAGACACACCACAATACCCTCGACATGCCGCTTTACCTCCGTATCGCTAACGAGCTCTATTTAAAGCGTCTTATCGTGGCAGGGTTCGACGGAGTGTATGAGTTCGGAAAAATGTTCAGGAACGAAGGGATGGACAGAACCCATAACCCCGAGTTTACATCCATGGAGATCTATGTAGCTTATAAGGACTATATATGGATGATGTCTATGGTAGAGGAATGCCTGGAAGAGATCGCAAAGGCTATTCACGGAACTTCCGTAGTTCCCGTTGGCCAGCACCAGATAGACTTCGCGGGACCTTATGAAAAGTTGACTATGTTTCAGTCTATCGAGAAATATACGGGTATCGATGTCTCTCAGATGGACGAAACCATGCTGCGCCAGGTATGCCGCGACCTTAGTATCGAAGTAGACAAGACCATGGGTAAAGGAAAACTTATCGATGAGATCTTTGGCGCAAAGGTGGAGGCCAATTTAATACAACCTACGTTCATTACTGATTATCCTATCGAGATGACTCCTCTTGCCAAAAAGCACCGCAGTGCAGAAGGATTAGTAGAGCGGTTCGAGATATTCGTAAATGGAAAGGAAATCGGGAATGCCTATTCTGAGCTGAATGACCCGATCGACCAAAGAGCCCGTTTCGAAGATCAACTTCTGCTCGCAAACCGGGGAGATGAAGAGGCAATGGCAATGGACGAAGATTTTCTTCGTTCCCTGGAATACGGGATGCCCCCTACCTCTGGGCTCGGCATCGGGATCGACCGCCTGGTAATGCTTATGACCAATCAGAGCACCATCCAGGAAGTCCTGTTCTTCCCGCAAATGCGCCCCGAGAAAAAGCTGAAAGTAGCGTCTGTAGATGACTTTGTGGCGATCGGAGTTCCGACAGAGTGGGTACCAGTACTGCTAAAGATGGGCTTCAACACGATTGAAGAACTGAAAGCTGCCAATCCGAATAAAGTATTTAACGATCTGGGTGGCATGCGCAAAAAACTAAAGCTGGATATTTCCATTCCTTCAAAAGAAGCGGTAATGGAATGGTTCGAATAAAAAACGTTTAACAAAAGCTTAAAGGCCTGTAAACACTGAGTTTACAGGCCTTTCTTATGTTTGTTGAAAAATGGAATTTTTATGAACTTGTCCAGTATTGAAATTACAGAGAACGAATACCTGATCAAACTCAGTAAAGAAGACTTCGATCTTTCATTTATTAATCAGTTGCTGAAACGCATTCAGGCTGAGAAGTTTTTCACCCGGAACCATGCCTCATCCGAAGAAGAAGACATTATCAGCAAGGTATCAAAAGCAGAAAGAAGTTCCTATTTCGATCATCTTGATGATAAATAGGAACTGAGGTTAATCATTTACCTCGGCCTGAATCCTCTGGTCTGTACAACCGTCTTATCCAGCTGACTCATCTGTCCCTGCATCATCTTGATCTGCTCGGCCAGCAACTTATTTTTATCTGCCTTCTTAGCCTCCTGAAGATACATGGTGGCTTCTCTTTTATTACGCTTTGCCATCGCAATACCCGCAAGGCTTAACTTTGCAAGAGCGATATTATGATCCATCGTCATACCGAGGGAAAGCGCCTTTTTGAAATATTTCTCAGACTGCATAGGAGCCCGGCGTGATTCGATAAGGCCGATCAGGAGGTTGTAATAGCCGTGCTGAGCCTTTAAAAGTTCGCGCTCATAATTCTTAATGCTTTTCAACCAGCTCTCAGCCTTTTCCATATTCTCCTTACGCAGGTAATACTGCGCAATGAGCATCCTTTCATTAAAGAAAAATGTCACAGACACAACAAGAGCTAAAAGCAGCACCAGGATACCCCATCCCCAGTGCCCAAACACCATCATCGCAATTGAAGATCCCAGTAAAGCAAAAGCTATTATTAACCTAAAAAAATTCGGCATATATTTTTTTCTTTGTTGTTTTGTTAAGTGGATGCAAATATCCGCTTATTTAACCGCTTAAACAAAAAATATACAACTATGTCTGTTCAGATTGAAGAATCCTGGAAAGAAGTTCTCGAAGGAGAATTCGAAAAAGAATATATGCACAACCTGAAGGCTTTTCTTCAGAAAGAAAAACAGGAGGGGAAAGTAGTTTTCCCTCCCGGGAACATGATCTTCAATGCCTTTAATCATACACCTTTCGGCAAAGTTAAGGTAGTCATCCTGGGCCAGGATCCCTATCACGGACAAGGGCAGGCTCACGGCCTGTCATTTTCCGTTCAGAAAGGAGTGACCATCCCTCCTTCTCTCAGGAGCATCTATAAAGAATTAAAAAACGATATAGAAACTTTTACGATCCCCTCACATGGCGAACTGACCAAATGGGCTGACGAAGGAGTCCTCATGCTCAATGCCACCCTCACCGTCCGCAAAGGAGAGCCCGCTTCGCACCACAACAAGGGTTGGGAAAGATTCACCGACGAAGCAATCCGTCAGCTCTCCGAAAAAAGAAAAGGTCTTGTCTTTCTCCTCTGGGGAAAAAATGCCCAGGCAAAAATCCCTCTCATCGACGACTCAAAGCATTTTGTTCTCAAAGCCGCGCACCCGTCTCCTTACTCGGCAGACCACGGGTTCTTCGGGTGCCGCCATTTTTCCAAAACAAATAAACTGCTGAAAGATCAGGGACTGGAAGAGATAGACTGGCAGATCGTGTAAAGAGTTATGAATTATGGGTGATGAGTTATGGGTAACCCATCACCCATAACTCATCACCCATAATTCTCTTTAGTAGTCCAGCGGCAACACCGGCTCCCTTTTGCTGGTAGACAGAATCATCATCGTCTGAAACGTCTTCACCACCCTTATCCTGCTGATCTTATCCATAATCAGCTTTTCGTAAGCCTTAATATCCTTTACATAGATCTTAAGAACGAAGTCGCAGCCACCGGTAACATGGTGACATTCGATGATTTCACGAATTTTCTTTACTTCGTCAACAAAAGTCTGAATCGTGTTGTTCTGATGAAAATCAAGCTGAATCTGGATAAATGTTTTAATCCCCAGACCCAATTCTTCTTCGTCTACCCTCGCATGATAACTCTTGATAATCCCGAGATTTTCAAGCTTTCGTACCCGTTCCAATGTCGGAGCCGGGGAGAGGCCGATTTCTGTTGAAAGCTGCAGATTTGTAATACGGCCATTCTGCTGCAGCGTTTTGAGAATTTGAAGATCAATTTTGTCTGGTTGGTATGGCATAATTTAGAATTATTCTGCCAATTTAAAACAATTTGAAATAATATTTTATTTTTAGATTAATCTAATTTTAATATTAGATTTGCAAAACAAGAAGTAAAGCTTTATGGGAGAATCTTTAGGAGAAGTCCATTCAACTGTCACGACATCCGGCAAAAAAGGATGGCGCAAATTATTAGCTTTTATCGGACCTGCTTATCTTGTCAGTGTGGGATACATGGACCCCGGAAACTGGGCCACGGATATCGCCGGGGGCAGTCAGTTCGGATACAAGCTTATCTGGGTACTTCTCATGTCTAACCTCATCGCTCTCCTTCTGCAATCTTTATCAGCACGGCTGGGAATCGTCAAAGGGCTCGATCTAGCACAGGCATCCAGGAATACTTACGCCTCCTGGGCAAACTATCCGCTTTTTGCTCTGGCTCAGATAGCAATTATCGCGTGCGACCTGGCAGAAATAATCGGGATGGCGATCGGATTACAACTACTCTTTGGACTTCCTCTTATCTGGGGTATTTCCATCACTATCCTCGACACATTTCTCCTGTTATTCTTATTAAACAAAGGAATGCGGTCGATGGAAAGTTTCATTGTATCCATGGTGTTTATTGTCGGCCTGTCTTTTCTGGCGGAGATGTTTATTGTCGAGCCTTCGCTGCCGGAAGTAATAAAGGGGTTTGAGCCTTCAGTTCTCAGCGGAGACGCACTTTATATCGCTATAGGAATTATCGGTGCAACGGTTATGCCGCACAACCTCTACCTTCATTCCTCCCTGGTACAGACACGGAAGATAGAACGCACGCCGGAAGGAATACGGGAATCCCTCAAATTCAACCTGATCGACACCACAGTAGCGCTAAATCTCGCGTTTCTGGTCAATGCGTCTATTCTCATCCTGGCAGCAACAGCATTCTTTAAGAACGGCTATCACGAAGTAGCCCAAATACAGGATGCTCACAAACTACTCGACAATATATTTGGCTCACTGGCCCCTGCCCTTTTCGCCATTGCCTTAATTGCAGCGGGGCAGAGTTCAACCGTCACCGGCACCCTGGCCGGACAGATCATTATGGAAGGGCATCTGAATCTTAAGATCCAGCCCTGGCTGCGCCGGCTGCTCACACGCCTTCTCGCCATCATACCCGCTTTCTTTACAATCCTCTATTTCGGGGAAGAAGCTCTTGGCGAATTGCTGGTACTGAGCCAGGTTGTCCTCAGTCTGCAACTCGGGTTTGCGGTCATTCCCCTCATCCATTTCACATCAGACAAGAATCAAATGGGCGAGTTTGCCATCAAACCCTGGGTAAAAATACTGGCATGGCTGAGTGCCCTGGTTATTGTTGTCCTCAATATGAAACTAGTTTTCGAAGAGGTGCTCAACTGGTTCAATACCTCAGGAAGCCATTGGTGGATTTATGTATTTATACTGCCGGTAGTGCTGGGCATCCTGCTCCTCCTTATCTATGTTTCGCTACACCCGGTGATCAACAAAGTAAGAACAGAAAAATACAATGCACTGTATGGACAGGCAACGGATATTTCAGCACCCGAAGGAGTTATTTATTCCCATATTGGTGTCCCGGTAGATTTCTCTGGCCGCGACAGGAACACAATCAGGAATGCCCTGATCCAGGGAGGGAAGAACGCCCATTATTACCTCATCCATGTAGTGGACAGCGCGGGAGCTACCTATCATGGTGAAAAAGTGATGGATTTTGAGACCCAGAGTGACTTTCAAAATTTAAAGAAGTATCAGTCAAACCTGGAAGACCTGGGCTATAAAGCTTCTGTTTTGATCGACTACGGAAACAGGGCCAGTGCCATCGCGCGCCTGGCAAAGGCCAACAATATGGACCTGCTTGTAATGGCAGCACACGGCCATAGAGGAATTAAAGACATTATCTTTGGCAGCACCCTCGATACTGTCAGGCACAAGGTGAAGATCCCGGTACTGATTGTCCGCTAGCGGGCTGCCAGGAAAGACTTTAATTGCCTATTGCTGATCTCCCTGCTAATATCAATATATCCGGGGTAATTTATCTTCTTTTCGCCCAGATCAAAAGCTGGCTTGATCTTCAGCGTAACCACAGCAATTTGTTCAGTTTGCTGGGAAAGGAAATCAGCTATCGCCTTCTGGTTCCGGCTGTTGGAAAGTACCGGGTAGAGATCTGTATCTATTTTTACAGGAACCAACGTTGTACCTCCTTCAGGCTTTACAACAAGCGGTTTATCGAAATATCCTTCGGCAAGCTGAACGTCTTTGATCATAATCTTATATTCAAACGCACTTATACCAGCTTCTTCCTGTCCGGGATTCAGCACCTGTATCAGTATCCGGGCCTTAAACGGGATCTTCCTTTGCAGCATCGCCAGTACCAGCGAAGGATTCGCAAGCAATCCTGCCTCTCCCCGGCTGATGAGTTTCGGCACATCGTTCCCGGCAAGGTAGACACTATCGGCCGACTGAAAGCCGAAAGAACACTGCTCAAGTGCTTTCAGCCGGTCTACCTGGCTTCCTATACCACAAGACATCAAAAGAGCTGACAACAGAAATATTCCGGCAATAATGTTCCTCATAGCAACAGCGATCAGATTAAGTTAAATAAGCGAGTCAATGGGTTTTCTTGAAGTCCCCTCGTTTCTTAACGTCTTAAACTCCGAAGGGGTTTGCCCCGTTACCCTTTTAAATTGAGATGACAGGTGCTGAACACTGCTGTATCCAAGCCTGTACGCTATTTCACTCAGATTAAGCTCATCATAAAATAACAACTCCTTAGCCTTTTCTACTTTCTGACGGATGATATACTGCTCCAGCGTGATCCCTTCCACAGACGAAAACAATTTGCTCAGGTAGCCATAGTCATGATGCAATTCACCGGAGATAATTTCCGACCAGTTCACTTTCAGATCGAGGTTCTCAGAATGATGTATCTTTTGGATAACAACTCCCTTTACAGCCTCTATCATCTTCGTTTTCGAATCGTCCAGAAGGTCGAAGCCCAGTTCATGGAGCCTCGCACTCACCAGCGCACGCATTCCCCCATCCAGGATCTCCTCCTCCAGTCCCGCGTGTCCCAGTTCCACTTTAACCGGATGGAGCCCCAGTTTTGTCAACTCGTTCTCTACAACAAGGATACAGCGGGCACACACCATATTTTTGATAAAAAGATCTGCCATGAATGCAAACTTATTGAAAATAATCCACGGGCGGCCAACCCGGGCTTGTCTAAAATATTTTATTACAATCAGCAAATAGATGCCCCTTATCCATCAGCAAAATCACCGTCCCTCAGTTCCGGGCATTATTCTGTGCTAACAGCTCAGAAAAACTCATAACATGCAGATTTTCTTTTATTCATGAGTTGTCAAATCAAAATATTATTGTACTTTGGCTGCTTATAATTAAGCATGTTTCGGGTAAGTTTCCTTATCATTTTCTTTTTAGTTGTAACAGCAAATTTTGCTTTTTCAGATACATTTACAGTAACCAGCAATGGAGATTCGGGTCCCGGTACTTTTCGCCAGGCTCTGCTTGACGCCGAAGCCAACGGAAGCGCTGTATCCGATAAGATCATCTTCAATTTACCAGGGAGTACAATTAACGACAGAACGATACGGCTAAGGAGTCAGCTGCCTAACGTAAGCTCCAGGCTCATCATCGATGGAAGCAGCCAGCCATCAAGCACTTTCGGTGTTTCAGGTGCAAAAGTCATCATCGAACGGGAATACACCAATGTCTACTATCACGGCCTGGTCATTGGTGCAAAAACATACAATGAAGCCGTTAACGATATCGAGATATATGGGCTTTACATCCGGAACTTTGCGGATATCACCTCCCTTTCTAATGTCAACACCTCACAGGGTTCCGGCATTATCGTAGATTATAACGCTAAAAATGTAAAAATAGGAGCTCCCGGCAAAGGAAATGTCATTTGCGGAAATGTAAATGGCATACAGGTTAACAGCTCAAGCTACTGGAATGGTACTTCCAATATTATTTCATCCGGGACTATCACCATCCAGTCAAACCTGATAGGGCTCCTCGATAACGGCACGACAGGCAACACCAACCAGACGGGTATCAATATTCAGGTTTATGACCGGACAGTAAATATTGGCGGAGACAACAGTAACGAAGAAAATGTCATCGCTGCTAACGGAACCGACATACTCATTGACCGAAGTTCGTATTACTATTCCGCCACAAGGGTTCCCGTCAATATTATAAACAATAAAATCGGAACGGATTATTCCGGAACAAAAGACTTTAAAACCCTCCCTATATTTTCACAAACCGCCAATATAGACATGTATGGGATCAGGGCGAATGCCGCCATGACTGATCTTAACATTCTTAAAAATGTAATTTCGGGGCATCTCTCATGTGGTATATCTGTTGCAAATGCCAGTTTTTTGATAACAGGGAATTACATTGGTACAGACAAGAACGGCACGGCAGACCTTGGCAATACCACCGGCATCCGGATTGAAAGCGGAGCTCAGGGAAATATAGGCCGTTCCGCAACCGGAGACAAGAACTTTATCGGCTATAACAGATATGGCATAGACGTCCTGTCGGACAAACCTGTCGTCATTTCGCGCAACAGCATTTTTTGCAACAAACAATTTGGAATTGGCAAGGCTACCAACGCACCGCAAACGTACATACAGGTTTTAAAAAAGCGGGCAAATTACATTTCAGGGAAAGCAACGCCCAATGCGGAAGTCGAGTTGTTTTATTCAGATAACTGCCCCGGAAGCTGCCAGGGAAAAACGTACTTCTTCACCACAAGTGCAGATAATAACGGCAACTGGGAATACACCGGTAATCTCACCGGGCATGTCGTTGCCACGGCCAGTATGCCGACTTACGTTACCTCGATGTTTTCAACAGCTGGACTGCGCAATAATGAAGCTGCCGTGGAACCGGTAACCTGTAAGGGAGCGGGGAGCATTACGATCTCAGAACCGCGGGAAGGCATTGATTTCAAATGGTTCCGGCTCGAGTCAAACAACACTTCTGTTTTCATAGGGAATTCACAGTCCGTACGCAACCTCGACGTCGGTACCTATGAAGTGCAGATAAATGACGGATGCACCACCGTTTCTCACACCTTCTACATCACCGACCAAATCCTTACCACCCCGGTGATCACTGAACCGATACCACAATGCGGCGAAACGACGTTTCTGTTCCGGGCAACCACCAAGCGCGGCAAGGGCACAATCGTTTACAGGTGGAAAAATGCAAACGGCCAGACAGTTGGCTTTGGTGAGAATATTTATCTGCCTGAAGGAAAATACACAGTTGAAGTAACGGACGATGCAGGATGTGCGCCCATTTCATCTACTCCAACCAGCCAGATTAACCGCCGTCCCACTCCGAAGTTTAATATCAGCAACAGGCACACCAAAGCCGCAGCCTGCGGTCATGCTAACGGCGCCATTACAGATGTTGAAGTAACAGATATTACCGGGACTGCGCAATATGCATGGTATACATTCGACATTACGACAAGAAAAAAAGACGTTTTAGTTGGAAATACAAAAGACCTGATCGACGTCAGCGGAGGCTGGTACGCTCTCGAAGTGACCGACCAGGGCTCGTGCTCTCCTGTTCTCAGCCAGGAAATGTACATCAGCATATACAATTCGGTCGAGATCACAAGCGGCAACGCCATGCCGGCAACCTGTGGAAAGCCCAACGGTTCCATCCAGGGCATAACGATCAAGGAGGGCGACTCATGGGCTTTATACAACAATAATAGCGGAGCTCTTGTCAGGCAGGGAGTTTATTCAGGTACAGCTTTTCCGATTGAAGGCCTGGCTGTCGGCAATTATAGCCTCACCGCAAAAAACAGTACAACAGGGTGTACAAGTTCCCCTGCCCCTTTCAACATCTCTGATGCACCGCAACCGGTCTACTCATTCACTCATAATGAAGATCCTGCAAAGTGCGGACAGGTTAATGGCTCTATCACTCTGACGTTCAGCCGAAACTCTCCCCGCCCTTTAAGATTTGAATGGATGGATGAAAGCGGTCATCTTTTAAATGGCGCGAGCGATAAATTGGAAAATCTGAATGAAGGTAATTACCAGTACATTGCTTACGATGTAAATGAATGTCCGCAGCTATTCACATTTGCAATATCCCGAATCCCCTTACTGCAGATCAATGAGTCAAAAGTTAAAAGATCGAATGACTACTGTGAATTAAACAGAGGGTCAATTACCGGTATAGAACCGGTGGGCGGGCTTCCCGGATACACGTATGTCTGGCAAAACTCAGATGGAGACCAGGTGGGAGCAGGAAAAGACATGGTAAACGTAGGTGCAGGCACTTATAAACTTACGCTGACCGATAATACCACATGCGGACTGGCTGTCAGCAGAGAGTACATCATAGAGAACGAAACAAGAGAAATGGCCGATCCAAAAGTCGGCGATACGCGCGTTTGCTACACAACGGAAATCCTGATTCAGGTGGAAAACGTTGAAGAGGGCAACTACCAGCTATATCAGGACCTGTCAGATCCCACTCCTATCCTCGAAAGCACCAAGGGAACTTTCATCTTCAAAGTTGCCAAAACAGCAGACTACTATATCGTTCGCCGTCTCGGCGCCTGCTCCAGCAGCTTTGCAAAGTTCCATGTGGAAGTTACGAACGACAATCTTGTAATAGCGAACATCATGACTCCCAACGGAGACAATATAAACGACATCTGGTCGCTAAAGGGGCTCCCTGATTACCCGGATATTCGTATACAGCTCTACAGCCGCGAAGGACAGCTGGTATATGAGTGTATCGGTCCGTATATCAAACCATTCACAGGCCATTTTCGCGGGGCAGAGCTACCTGCAGGCGCATACTATTATCGTATTGATTTACGCGGAGACTGTAAACCCCTCAGCGGAAGTCTCACACTGCTTAGATGATCGCAACATAAAGAATCAGAGGCGGCAGCTAAGCCAATTACTGATATCCGGCAGGTATTTTCCTGATAGCTGATTGCAAATAGCCGGCAGCTAATTACTGGCAGGCGGCTTTTATGCCTAAAATTGTCTCTGTGAACAGTTTACCTTATACCGGTTATTTAACAGAAGCCCGATAACGATTTCATGCGAACCGGTGTTCACCTTCCTGAGAGGCGATGTACTGAAATCATAAGAATAACTGAGGTTTAGCAGGTAACCAACGTTAAACCCCGCCATTAAAGAATAGGAATCATTATTCCTGTACCCGCTACCTGCCCATAACTTATCTTTGTAAGCCAGTTTCAAATTAGCATCTATCGCTGCCGGAGAATTCAAAGCATAGCTGAGCAAGCCGGAAGGAACAATTGCCAGATCCTCACCAAGAAAGAATTTATAACCCACAGTTCCATAAAATGATGGCTGCTGGTATTGCCCTACGGTGGCCTGTCCGTCGGTAATACGTTCATGCCGGCCGATCAGTTGTTTAGCTGACAACCCTAGGAAAACCCGGGGCGTATACATCCATATACCGAATCCTACATCCGGGCGTATCCTGTTATTATAGTCGGCAGATAACAGTGCATCTCCCGGTATATTATCGGCTATTACGTTACTGATATCAATATTGATGGAAGAGAACCCCGCAGATACACCTACAGACATATTTAATATTTCACTAAGTCCAAGGTGATAGGCATAGGTTGCGTTTACGATAGATTGCCGGATCATCCCTGCTTTATCCGTCAGTGCATAAAAGCCTACTCCATGATGCGGTTCAGCCGACATAAAGCTATTTACATATTGCCTGCTCAGTGGGTTTTCTCCCACTGCAGGAAACGAGTTAACAGAACTCCGGATAAAAGCCTCCCCTATAGGGGCATGCAGCGATACGTAATACGTTCTTGGAGCATCTTTCATACCCTGCCACTGATTGCGGTATCCCATCTTTACGTCTGTATAATTATCGATCCCCGAGATTGCCGGATTAAGAAGATAATTATTAAAGATATACTGCGATGTTCGGGGCCTGCCCTGGCCATACGAAAACAAGCTGACCGCAACAAACACTATAAGGCCCAGGGAAAATTTCATTGGATATTTTTAACTGTAAACACGGTATCAATTATAACACAAATTCCGGGTATATTAAAAATATTTTTCAAACACAAACCAACATGCTTCGGCTGTTAAAACCTGATACACAATCACATCAATTCCAGGCACCTCACACCACGGAAGTTTCCCCCTTCCGGTCTCTGTCTGGCCTCATCAAATGTGCCTTCCAAATCTTTTAACACTTTTTAACATAAAAAAGCTTCTCATGTCTGGCTAAAACCCCGTCCTCTTTTTAAGTTTGCCTTTGCGAAATATAAAGCTTTATGGAAGAAGTAACCAACACCCATTCGTCGTACACAACAGATATCCGTGCTCTCAACGAAATGATCCAGAGAGAGAGCGCATTTATTGATCTCCTGATGATGGAGATGGATAAAGTGATCGTTGGTCAGAAATACATGGTAGAAAGGCTGATGATCGGTCTCCTCGCCGACGGGCATGTGCTGCTTGAGGGAGTGCCCGGCCTCGCTAAAACGCTTGCGATTAACACCCTGGCAAAAGCGGTTCAGGCCGATTTCAGCCGGATACAATTTACTCCCGACCTGCTTCCTGCCGACCTTGTAGGAACCATGATCTATAACCAGAAAAAAGATGAGTTTGTAGTCCGGAAGGGGCCTGTGTTTTCCAACTTCATCCTGGCCGATGAGATCAACCGCGCACCTGCGAAAGTACAGAGTGCCCTCCTCGAAGCCATGCAGGAAAGGCAGGTGACCATAGGCGACAACACGTTTGCTCTTCCCTCTCCGTTTCTGGTGTTAGCCACACAGAACCCCATCGAGCAGGAAGGAACTTATCCGCTTCCGGAAGCGCAAACCGACCGCTTTATGCTAAAGATCGTCATCGGCTACCCAAACAAAGAAGAAGAAAAAAGGATCGTCAGGGCAAATATTGCACCGCAGGGGATGTTAAAGCCCAATCCCATCATCCGGCCCGATGACATTATAAAAGCACGCAAAGTTGTAAAAGAAGTCTACATGGACGAGAAGATCGAACAATATATCATCGACATCGTCTTCGCCACCCGCTTCCCCGATCAGTATAAACTGGCAGATTACAAAAATCTGATCACCTATGGTGCTTCTCCGCGTGCCAGCATAAGTCTTGCACTCGCCGCCAAGGCTTTTGCCTTCATAAAACGCAGAGGCTATGTCATTCCCGAAGACGTGCGTGCAATCTGTCACGATGTACTCAGACACCGGATTGGCCTTAGCTACGAAGCAGAAGCAGAAAACGTCACCACCGAAGATATCATCACCGGGATCCTCAATGCGGTGGAAGTACCCTGAAAAAGTTCAAAGGATAAAGTTTAAAGGTGAAGGTTCCTGTTAAGTTTTAAATGCAGGAGCTGATAGCCGGTTGCTGACAGCCGGAAGCCAATTTGCTAATTGCTAACTATGCCTCAAGACACCAAAGACCTCCTCAGTAAGGTCAGAAAAATAGAGATCAAAACCCGCGGACTGAGTACCAATCTGTTGTCCGGCGAATACCAGTCTGCTTTTAAGGGCAGGGGGATGGCATTCAGTGAAGTCAGGGAATACCAGGTTGGAGATGAGATCAGGACGATCGACTGGAATGTCACGGCCCGTTTTAACCACCCCTTCGTAAAGGTATTCAACGAAGAACGGGAACTCTCCGTCATGCTGCTGATGGATGTGAGCGGCTCGGGCAACTTCGGGACCATCAATCAGCTCAAGCAAAATCTCGCCACCGAGCTATGTGCTGTGCTCGCCTTTTCTGCCATTCAAAACAATGACAAGGTAGGCGTGATATTTTTCAGCGACAAGATCGAGAAATTTATTCCTCCGAAGAAGGGACGAAGCCATATCCTGATGATCATTCGTGAGCTACTGGCATTCCAACCTGAAAATCAGGGAACAAATGTCGCTCAGGCGCTGAAGTACTTTACAAGCGTCATCCGCAAAAGATGTACGGCATTTGTTATCTCCGACTTTCTGAGTCCTTCCTTCGAACAAGAACTCAGGATTGCTAATAAGAAACATGATATAGTTGCACTGAGACTCTACGATAAACACGAGGAAGAATTCCCTGATCTCGGGCTGATCCCCGTACAGGACGCCGAAACAGGCCAGATCCAGTGGATCAATACCAGTGACAAAGAAGTCCAGAGCACTTTCAGGGCAGAGGCACTCCGAAGAAATGAGGAGCTCAGGAACCAGTTCCGTCGCTCAGGTGTCGATTTCACCAGTATCGGCACACACGAACAATATATCAAACCACTGGTAACACTTTTTAAACAAAGGGGGGCTCGCAGATAATGGTAAAATACCTTTTTTACAGCAAACTGTATTTAATCCTGCTTTTCACCATCGGAAGCTTTTCCGCTGATGCGCAAACCAGTACGCGGGTAAATGCACGCCTTGATCAGGTGTCCATGCCGCTCGGCGATCAAACCACTCTTCATCTCAGCATCACGTTCCCGGCTAAAGACAGTGTCAGGCTTCCTGTCCTGAAAGATTCCATCGGGAAAGTCCAGATCGTCAGTATGAAGGCTGATACGTCTTTTGCCAAAGACGACATCAGCACAGAGACGATCGCTCAGCATATCACCGTAACATCTTTTGAACCCGGCACCTATACCATTCCTGCATTCACCTTCCATACCAAAGCAGGCGAATTCAACACGAAAGAACTTACACTTCAGGTGCTGCCTGTACAGGTAGATACCTCGAAAGCATTTTATGATATCAAGCAGCCGCTATCTTTGAAGTACACGTTCCTGGACTGGCTTCGCGATAACTGGTATTGGGTGGCGCTGCCTCTCTTTCTCATCATTCTCATCTTTTTCCTCTACCGGTATTTCAAAAACCGGCCACGGAAACAGGTACAACAGGAGGAAGTAAAAGTTCCTGTACTTCCTGAACATGAACTTGCATTAAACAAACTTGAAGACCTGAGAAATAAGAAACTATGGCAGCAGGACCAGGTAAAACTATACCATAGCGAATTAACCGATATAGTAAGAGAATATCTCGAAAAGAGGTTTCGGATAAAAGCAATGGAACAAACCAGCGAAGAAATATTCAGGAGCCTCCGGCATTCCGGACTGGAGGATACCGACCGTGACAAGCTCCGTCAGATCCTGACCCTGGCCGACCTTGTGAAGTTCGCTAAGGAAAAACCTCTTCCGGCGGAGAATGAAAGCAGCATGGACACTGCCATCATGTTTGTAACCAGCACTCAAAAGAAGGCCTCTGAGCCCGAAAATAAAGAAGGAGACAGAAAGAATGGACTTTCTTAAGAATATCGAATTTGCCACCCCCGGATTCTTCTGGCTCCTGCTCAGTATCCCCTTGCTGGCAGCCTGGTATATCTGGAAAGAAAAGGAGTTCCAGGGCAGCCTCCGCGTACCTGCTCTGAAAAGCTTCTCTTCGCCCGTAAAGAAGCTAAAGCCCGGGTTAAGGCATAGCCTGGTTGTTTTAAGGCTGCTGGCACTGGCAGCTCTCATAATAGCACTGGCAAGGCCTCAAACGTCTTTAAGCTGGCAGAATACTACCACGGAAGGAATAGATATAATTATAGCCTCCGACATTTCCGGAAGCATGCTGGCCGAAGATTTTAAGCCTAATCGCCTGGAAGCGGGAAAAAACATCGCCATAGATTTTATAAAAGACCGACCAGGCGACCGTATCGGGCTGGTCGTATTCAGTGGAGAAAGTTTTACCCAGTGTCCTCTCACCATTGATCACGATGTTCTCATCAATATGTTCAGCGGAATAAAGTTCGGAATGATAGAAGACGGAACAGCTATAGGAATGGGTTTGGCAACTGCGGTAAACCGCCTGAAAGACAGCGAAGCAAAAAGTAAAGTAGTCATCCTTTTAACCGACGGTTCCAACAATGCGGGCTCCATACCGCCTTTAACAGCAGCCGAAATTGCCAAACATTTCAATGTCCGGGTATATACCGTTGGCGTAGGCACAAACGGATATGCCCCTTACCCTGTCCCCTCGCCCTACGGTGGTGTCACCTACCAGAAGATGCAGGTGCAGATCGATGAAGCAACACTCAGCAAGATTGCCTCGGTCACTGGCGGCAAATATTTCAGGGCAACTAACAACGAAAAACTGAAAGCAATCTACGAACAGATCGACCGGTTGGAGAAAGCGAAGATCGACGTCACTCAGTACCGTAAAAAGACGGAGGTGTTCTGGCCTTTCGCCCTGATCACAGCTGTTCTCCTTCTGCTCGAATTCATTTTAAGAAATACTGTATTTAAAGGAGCTTTGACATAATGTTACGATTCGAACATATAGAATTTCTCTGGGCACTCATGCTGGTGCCTCTTTTCATTTTCCTGTTTTTCAGGGCCAGCCGGTGGAAAAAAAAGGCGCTGGCAGCCTTTGGCGAACGCAAAGTGCTCAGGCAGGTAATGCCGGAAGTCTCATCATCCAAACCAAGGATCAAATTTATACTGTTCATCTGCGCGTATATCCTGCTGGTAACCGGCCTCGCCAATCCACAGATCGGGACCAAAATGGAAGAAGTAAAACGCAAAGGCGCCGACCTGATGATCCTGCTCGATGTATCCAACAGCATGCTGGCACAGGATCTGGCCCCCAACCGGCTTGAAAATGCCAAAAGAGCCATTTCACAGCTGATAGACAACCTCCACGACGATCGTATAGGCATCATCGTATTTGCCGGACAGGCCTACGTACAGCTCCCGGTCACGACCGACTACTCGGCAGCCAAGCTGTTTCTCAATACCATCAACACCAGTATGGTGCCTACTCAGGGAACCGCAATCGGCGCAGCCATCGGGATGGGAATGAAATCATTCGATTTCAAAGACGGAATGGGCAAAGCCATGATCATCATGACCGACGGAGAGAATCATGAAGATGATGCAGTTTCCGCAGCAGCTTCAGCAAAAGAAAAGGATGTAACCGTCCATGTCATTGGTCTTGGCTCTGCAGAAGGGGCACCAGTGCCGCTTTACAAAAATGGAAAGGTAGCCGGCTTTCATACCGACAGCACCGGCCACACTGTTATCAGTAAGCTCAATGAGGATATGTGCCGTCAGATAGCCTCCGCGGGAGGCGGCGCCTATGTCAGGGCCACCAACAGCAACAGCGGAATGAACATCATCATGGACGAAACCTCTAAGATCCAGCGCCGGGAATACGGTACAAAATCGTTTAAGGACTTCGAAGACCGCTTTCAGATCATGCTCACATTAGCGTTCCTTTTACTGGTTGTCGACTTCCTCATTCATCACCGTAAAAACAGAAGAATCAGCAGGTTAAAACTATTTGAAGTAAAAAAGCCATGAAGAAATTGATCTTAGTTTCCTACCTGGTATTGCAGGCTTCCTTTCTTTT
The DNA here is from genome assembly GCF_003130405.1 of Pararcticibacter amylolyticus. Classification (GTDB taxonomy): domain Bacteria; phylum Bacteroidota; class Bacteroidia; order Sphingobacteriales; family Sphingobacteriaceae; genus Arcticibacter; species Arcticibacter amylolyticus. Next base: position 67,787 of record NZ_QEAS01000015.1, on the reverse strand, counting down.
CGCACAGAAAGAAAAAAAATATGTCGTAAAGGGGAACGAACTATACAAACAGCAAAAATATAAAGAAGCAGAAGCCAGCTACCGGCAATCAGTCCTGGCAAAAGGCCATTCTGTAGAAGGGAATTTCAACCTCGGGGATGCCTTTTACAAGCAGAAAAAATTCACCGAAGCAGGCGGACAGTTCGAAAAGATAGCCGCGGCCTCCAAAGATAAGAACGTCGCCGCCCAGGCCTATCATAACCTCGGAAACACCCTTCTTTCCTCAAAGAAAATCCAGGAGAGCATTGAGGCGTATAAAAAAGCTCTTCTTAATAATCCCAAAGATGATCAAACCCGCTACAACCTGGCATATGCACAACAGCTTTTGA
>NZ_QEAS01000015.1:25289-67366 GCF_003130405.1 Pararcticibacter amylolyticus | reverse complement strand
CAGGATAAGGATAAAAAAGATCAGCAGGATAAAAATCAGAAGAACAAGAACGATCAGAATAAAGACCAGAACAAACAGAATCAGGATAAAAAGAATGACCAGCAAAACAAGCAGCAGCAACCCCGTCCTGACCAGCTTTCAAAGGAAGACGCAGAGAGAATGCTGGAAGCCCTCAATAACCAGGAACAAGGCACACAAGACAAACTGAAGGATAAAAAGTTTAAAGGTGCCCGGCGTCCGATATCGAAAGACTGGTAGCTTAACCGTGAAAAGACCATGATGGCCAGACATTATATACTTGCTTTTTTATTAATTATTAACGCCGGAGCTTTTGCCCAGGGAGTCAGGTTCACTGCCTCAGTCAGCAAAACGATAGCAGGCACCGGGGAGGAATTCGAGATTTCGTTTTCCGTCAACAGCAATGCCGACAATTTTACCCCTCCCGATTTCAGGGGCTTCCAGGTATTGGCCGGACCGAATGTTTCGTCGAGCATGACGTCCATCAATGGCAACATGTCATCCAGCACCTCCTATAGTTACTACCTGATGCCGGTAAAAGAAGGCACTTATACCATTGGGCCGGCGGCAATATCCGTTAACGGCCGCACCATCCGGTCAAACGCGGTACAGGTCAGGGTAGTAAAAGGGCGACCGGTTCCCCGGAGCGGACAACAGGCACAGGCAGCTCCCCCGGATGAGGATATCATCGAAAGCCGCCCGGCAAAATTGTCTAATTCAATTTTCCTCCGCACGGTTGCTGATAAAACAAATGTATTCCACGGACAACAGATCACAGTAAGTTATAAGCTCTATACCCGGGTATCGATTGTTGCGAGCCAGGTCGACAAGCTGCCCGACCTGAATGGCTTCTGGAGCGAAGATGTCAAAACTGATAACCAGAATGCAGAATGGACAACTGAGACCTATAAAGGACAGAAGTATCACGTTGCAACTGTGAAGAAAACTATCCTTTTTTCTGACCACGCAGGAAACCTGACTATCGACCCCCTGCAAATGACATTTGTGGTCAGGCAGGCAGCACCCGCCAGGACCCTCATGGACGAATTTTTCGGAACGTATGAGGATGTAAAATACAAGGTCAAAAGCCTTCCCTTAACCATCCACGTGAAACCTCTTCCGGAAGCAGGGAAACCACAGGATTTTACAGGAGCGGTAGGAAATTTCACCATAGCGGCCTCCGCTGATAAAAAAGAACTGAAAGCCAACGAAGCACTGAATTACAGCTTTAAGATCAGCGGATCCGGAAATCTGAAACTATTAAAAGCTCCCCTCATCAGCTTTCCGCCCGACTTCGAAAAATATGATCCCAAAATTACCGATGCTATTTCAGTTCAGGAATCTGGTGTCTCTGGCAGCAGAAGCTATAATTATTTGCTGATCCCCAGACATGAGGGTGACTACGCGATAGAAGCTCAGCACTTTTCTTATTTTAACCCCTCTACGGGAAAGTATGTTACGCTCAGTACCCCTTCTTTTCCGGTTAGGGTCAATAAAGGGAATCCTGCAGACAACCAGGTATACACTTCTTCGGATAAGCAAGACGTTAAGCTGTTAAATAAAGATATCCGGTACATTAAAACCGGCGATCCCGAACTCTATAAGGAAGGAGAAGAATTTTATGGTTCTTTCCTGTTCTATATACTCCTGCTCCTGGGGCCTCTCGCGTTTGCCGGCGCCCTCTGGTACAGAAACTGGCACCGGAAGAATAATGCTGATCCGGTACTCGTTAAAAGCAGGAAAGCCGCAAAACTAGCTGCAAAGCACCTGGCGAATGCCGAAAAACAGCTCACTGCCAATCGCGGCAAAGAATTTTACGAAGATATCTCAAGGGGGCTTTACGGTTATCTCAGCGACAAACTGAATATCCCGTCTGCCGACCTCAGTAAAGAGAGAATTGCGGCAGACTTGAGGTCTCAGAACGTGAATGATGAAACGATCGGTCAGCTGACCGAAACCCTCAGTCTGTGTGAAATGGCCCGCTTCGCACCCATCACCGGAATTTCAGCGAAGGAAGTATTTGAAAAAGCAAAAAGCACGATCTATGCAATTGAAAGTAACTTATAAAATAGCCCGAATCCTGTTTTTTCTGCTCTGCTTCTGGCAATTGTCTCCTGTGTTCGCAAATGACGACAGTGAACAACTTTTTGCCAGGGGCAATAACCTGTTCGCCAAAAGCAGGTACAAGGAAGCCGCAGACACCTGGTTAAAGATCGTTCAGGCCGGGCACCGTTCTGCTTCCCTCTACTACAATCTCGGTAACGCCTTCTACCGTACCGGGGATATTCCCTCTGCCCTCCTCTACTATGAGAAGGCTCATAAACTCGATCCGGGCGATGAAGACATCATCTTCAATATCCAGGTAGCAAATCTCAGGACTACCGATAAGATGGAAGCCGTTCCCGAATTCTTCATCTTCCGCTGGTGGCGCGGGTTTATCCTCCTCTTTTCCCTTAACACACTGGCGGTTTTAAGCATTATCTTCTTCATCCTCGGATGCAGCAGTCTTATATTCTACTTATTTGCCGGCTCAGTCTCTTTAAAGAAAGCGACCTTCTTTCCCGGCGTTTTCCTCTTGCTTTTTGCTTTCACCACCCTTTTTATGGCCAACCGTCAGGCCCATTACTTCTCACTGCAGCGTGAAGCCATTATCTTCAGCGGTTCTGTCACAGCGAAAAGTGAACCCGACGATGTCTCCAAAGCAGTATTTGTCATTCATAGCGGCTCGAAAGTAGATATCACGGGGAAAGAAGGCGACTGGATGAAGATCAGGCTCCCTAACGGCAATTCAGGCTGGATCAGAAGTTCTGCTGCCAGGGAAATATAGCCTCTGAAAATTTCTGCACGCAAAAATTCACTTTTCCTGTTGACGTTATCATTTTTTATCACTTACTTTGAAACACAAAGTTCTTTTATAAAAAACATAAAGATAAAATCTAATAGCCGCAAAGAGCACAGAAACTAAAATCAGCCTGATAAGGGCTCATTTTTTTAACCATTAACTTTGAATCACAAAGTACTTTAAGCAATATGACACCTCAAGATCCATCCTCGCTCTATAACAGCTTCAGAAGCTGGTTTGGAGAATCCGTCTTAATTAAACTGTTTCTTATCGGAGTACTGACACTAATCCTGTTAATCCCCTCCGTCGCCATCCAGGACCTCATCCGGGAACGCCAGGCACGCCAGGAAGAAGCCACAAGTGAAATATCCGATAAATGGTCAGGAAAACAGGAAGTAGCCGGTCCAGTTATGGTGCTGCCCTATAAAACAACAATAGGCACGCGCGATACTACCGGCAAAATGACTTACAGGGAAGCCATTACCAATATCTGTATCCTACCCGAGGTACTGAATATCAAAAGCAATGCCTCTCCCGAGGTACTTCACCGGGGAATATTTGATGCGGTAGTATATAACAGCACGGTCTCGTTCAGCGGCAAATTCGCGCCTCTCGAACTAAAAAAGTCGGGAATCAATCCGGCGATGATCCAGTGGGACAAAGCCAGGCTGGTAGTGGGCGTTTCCGATCTGAAAGGACTCAGAAGCAATCCCGCAATCCGGCTGGGTAAGCACACTTATGAAGTAGAACCAGATTTCTCTCCGCTGAAACTGTTTGACAACAACCTGATGATCATGCCCGGACTGCTCCCGGAAGAAGGCACCTCCCTGCCTTTCAGTTTCAACCTCAACCTGCGCGGAAGCAGTGCCCTGAGCTTTGTTCAGCTAGGCAAGACCACCACAGCGACCCTTTCCGGTAACTGGAACAATCCTAAGTTTATCGGCCGCACCCTTCCCGACAACCGGAATATTACATCCGGAACATTCAGGGCCAGCTGGAACCTGCCTTATTTCAGCAGACCTTTTCCTCAGCAATGGATCCAGGAGAACACGGCATCTAAAATCTTAAATGAAGAGGCAGCCTTCGGGGTAGAATTTATCCTGCCTGTCGACCAGTACCAGAAAACCATGCGCTCGGCCAAATACTCGATGCTGATCATCCTTTTGTCTTTTATAGCCCTGATCTTTACAGAGCTCCTGACAAAAAGAAAAGTTCATCTGCTTCAGTATATCCTGATCGGCGCCGCCATGATCATCTACTACACACTCCTTTTGTCGTTCAGCGAACGCTGGGGCTTCAGCATCGCCTACCTGATCGCTTCAATCGCCACAGTAACGCTGATCACCAGCTTCATCACAGCCCTTCTCAGGAATAAAAAAGCGTCGCTTGTTTTTGGAAGTATTCTGGCCGTCTTTTACAGCTTTATATATGTCATTATCCAGCTGCAGGATCTGGCACTTCTCTTCGGCAGCATAGGTTTATTTATCATCACCGCAGTACTCATGTATCTCTCAGCCAAAATAGACCTTTATAAAAGAAGTCTTCCTCAGGATGAAGCTGCGGTGTCATAAGTTAAGGTAAAGGCGGGGCTTAAAAAAGCCCCTGCCTGCTTAAAAATTGACAGTAGCACCGCCATCAACGGGCAATACCACACCTGTAATATATCTTCCGGCCTCCGAAGACAGGAACACCACAGCATTGCCGATATCTCCGGGATTTCCGAAGCAAGACATAGCGATCCTGTTCTCTATTTTTTCCTTCCTGGCAGGATCAGCGTTTACAGCATTCAGGAACATAGGCGATTCTATCCATCCCGGAGCAATTGTGTTTATCCGCACGTTATGCTTCGAAAACTCAGTCACCAGGTTGTTCATCAAACCGGTAAGGGCAGCCTTAGAAGTACCGTATGCAGATACCCTGTCGATACCGAAAATACCGGCCATAGAACCAATGAAAACGATCGAACCGCTTTTCCGTTCCGTCATATACCTGCCACATTCCCTCGACAGGGAGAATACCGACAGAAGATTGGTCTGCATAATACTTTCGAACTCGTCATCCGATGTCTCCAGGGCCATCTTCTTCAGATGAATCCCGGCATTGTTCACCAGGATATCAATTGCCCCGTATTCTGTGTTCACCCGGGACACGAATGCCGGAATGGCGGTTTTATCTGTGACATCCATCACCTCATACCCGGCGTTCCCTCCCAGCTCTTCCACCGCTTTCCTCAGCACCTCTTCCCTCCTGCCAGTGATCAGCACCCTCGCTCCTGCCTCAGCAAGAGCCTTACTGATCCCAAACCCGATCCCGGTACCTCCGCCAGTAACCAGCGCAACTTTATCTTTCAGAGAAAATGCTTCAAGTCCCATTTAAAATGCAATTTCAGTTAAACGATCGTCAATAAAATTAAAGCCCCATCCCGGTCCCTCGTGCGGATAAGCAAACCCATCCTTTATTACCATCGGATTGTCGATCAGCGGATCTATCCAGTCAAACGATTCTACCCCGATACCGTTAGGCACCGAACAAACCAGCGGCACATCATAATCCTTGTAATAATGCGGCAGCACCGGCACATGATAACTGCCGGCAAGCGCAGCACTATCACGCCATGCCTCTACACCACCTATCCGCAGCAAGTCGGGCTGCCAGATATCAATGGCCTTTCTTTCCAGTAACTGGCAAAGGGCAAGCGTATCATATTCCCTTTCACCCATTGCCAGCGAGATACCGGTCTGCTGCTTCAAAGCCTGGTAACTGTCAAAATCCTGGTGGTGCACCGGTTCCTCAAACCAGAATATATCAAGATCCCTTGCTGCCCTGGCCAGTTGTATAGCCGAAGGAAGTGTCATGCCCTGGTTGGCGTCCATCATAATGTTTACCTTATTACCCACCGCATTCCTGACAATCTTCAAACGTTCAACATCTGTGCGCCAGTCAGGCGATCCAACCTTAATCTTGACGGCCGGAAATCCCCTGCTCACGTAGTCAGAAACTTCAGCAACCAACTCATCAATGGTATAGGAGATCCAGCCGCCGCTTCCGTATATCGCACACTTGTCGCGGTTCGTACCAAACAGCTTTCCTACCGGCTGATTCAGATATTTACCCCATGCGTCCCACATAGCCACATTGATCGCCGCCTGCGCCCACCGGTTGATCCCGGTATTTCCGAAATACTCAGACACCCCGTCGAGCATGCTGAACACCTTGCCTGTCTCATTCACAGAATAGCCTTTTACCAAAGGCAGCAGGTCTTTAAAGGCGCCCTGTATCGCATTAGGAGAATACTGGAACGACAAAAGATAAGACTCTCCTACAATTCCGTTTTCAAGCTGCAGCCTCAATACCAGAAACGATATCTCATCCAGCGTATGTGTAGCATCCGCAATTGGTTTCTTTAACTGCGCAACAGCCTTGTATAATTTAAAATCCCTGATTTTTATTGAAGAACTCATGTTTCTTTTTTTCTTCAAATTAAAAGCAGATCACTTTTTAATTGCAGCCTTTTTTGGCTAATTTAACGCCAATTATTTCCCAAAATGAGAAAAAAAGTATTTGTACATCTCGAATCAGGAAGAGGATACAGCAGGGACCTTCTGAGAGGTATTTACGACTATAATAACCAGGTCAGCCAGTGGCAGATCATATTTGAACCGGCCTGGTTTCTCAAAACAAAGCCCGCCAGGAACGACTTAAGTATCATCAGGACAGTTAAGCCTGATGGCTGCATCCTCGAATTCGGAGACAATATCCCCGAACTCCGCGAACTGGGGATTCCCATCATTCAGGTTACTTCCGTTAATCATTTTGAAGACATCCCGTACGTAAAAGGGAATTACGACACAGACGGAGCACTGGCGGCCAGCTACTTCAGCAACAAAGGATTTAAAAACCTGGCATTCTTTGGTATCGAAAAACTGGAATGGTCTGTTGCACGGCTCAAAAGCTTCCAGAAACACGCACAGCAGTCAGGAGCACAATTTTTCTCCTACCTGCTTAAAGGAAACGAGAGCGACATCCTAACCCATAACTTCGGCGAACTTATCCGATGGTTAAGGAGTCTGCCCAGTCCTACGGGGATCCTGTGCTGCAACGACGACTTCGGGCAAATCCTCATTAATGCCTGCTCAATGGCCGAAATAAAGGTACCCTACGAAATCGCTGTACTGGGAATTGATAACGACGAACTGATCTGCAATATCACCTATCCTAACCTCTCCAGCATCTCCCGGAACCACCATCAAACCGCCGCCATCATTTGTTCCACGCTGGGCGATATGATGAACGGAGCAGAACCCCGGGAAAAAGTAATCCTGACGGAGGCTGCAGAAGTTGCAGAACGCTCTTCCACCGACACCATCGCAGCAGCAGATGAAGAGGTCGCCAGGGCTATAAACTTCATTTCCCGTAACACAGGGAGGCCAATAAATCCGGCCGACGTGATTGCGGAGACCTCCCTGTCGGCAAAAACCCTGAACAACCGGTTCAGAAAAGTAACCGGACATTCCATTCATGACGAAATCCAGCATAGAAAGCTCATCAGGTTCAAGCAATTGCTGAGAAATAATATGAGTATAAAAGAAATAGCCTTTGCATTAGGTTTTCCCGACCACAGTCATGTCAGCAGATGGTTTTCCAACCTCGAAGGGATTAGCCCCGTAGAGTGGAAAAAGAAATTCTCACCTGCCCTTTCTTCCGGCAATCATCATATGGGGACTAAAACTCAGTAGGTCTTCCCTGTCCTCTGTCAATTTCAAAAGCTCCAGCAGGCGCTGTTTTTTTTCAGGATTGTTCCAGCTCTGAAAGAAACTACCGTCCAGCCATGCCATCCCTTCCACTGCGAGAAGGGCTTCTGTTGAAAAGCCCGCCATTTCGAGCTCCGTCCTCAGTAAATCAGGCCGGTGGAAAAAGGCATCGGAAAGGATCCCGGGAAACTCGGCCGGAGGATGATGAATCCCGGTAATGAGCTCTTCCCTGCACATATTGAAAATACTATCATGATGGATCAGACCATTGCCAAGAGCGGCAACCGTCGATGCGGCAGAGGTAATGGCAAAGCCCAGCACCACACCGCCCTTTCTAAGTACCCGGTGTGCCTCATTTAGTGCAGCAATCCGGTCTTTTTGTTGCTGCAGATGGTACAGGGGTCCGTGCAGGATCACCATATCAGCCGATCCGTCCGCGAACGGCAACTTGCGCGCCTCTCCCAGGATACATTCAAACGGCTTCTTCGCATTACGCGAACGCTTCTGAGCTAGTTTAATATGCTTGGTTACCGGATCAACCAGGGAAACCCGGTGCCCCACAGACGCCAGCCATTCCGAGTAATGCCCTGTGCCGCCTCCCACATCGAATATATCTGCCCGCTTCTGAATAAAAAAGCGGGAAATGAGGTCCCTATTCCTCTCAAATTCAAGTGGCCCGACTCCCTGGGTTAAACGCGTATCCTCAGAGCTTTTAGCATAAAAATCAGAAATGCTGGAATCTATCAAATTCATAAAGCCCCGAAGATAAGGAAACAAACGGCCCTGTTCAAAATGATATTTGCGACTTTTGTACCGATCATTTACCTTCGGAGCCCATACATATAATACACATGAAAATAGAGCATTTAGCCATCTGGGTCGGAGACCTTGAAAAGATGAGGAATTTTTACGAAAAGTACTTTCAGGCGAAAGCAGGAGAACAGTATCATAATCCAGTCAAACAATTTAAGTCCTACTTCCTCGCATTTCCGGGCGGAAGCACCCGGATTGAGCTGATGCAAAAGCCCGGCATCGACAATTCAGGAACAGCGCGCGGGTTCAGTCAGGGCATCGCTCACATGGCTTTTTTAGTTAGCAGCAAAGAAGAGGTCAGGCAACAAACCGAACGGTTGCGCGCAGAAGGATACCAGGTGGTAAGCGAACCCCGGCTTACAGGAGATGGATATTACGAAAGTGCCATTCTGGATCCTGAAGGAAACTATATTGAGATCTGCAGCGAATAAACTTTTCAGCGAAAATATTTCCCGTAACCCTTATCAATTTTTCGGCGTATAAGATCGCATAGAGAGCAACTAAGTTGTTCTCTTAAAACATCTTATAACATGAAACAACGAAACTACTCTTCACCATAAGTATCCGATAGCCCCCAACTGGCGCTTCTTCACAATACCCCACCGGCAATAAATTAATTCTCATATGACTAATGTTTATTTCTCACTTAAAAACTGGCTTGTAATGTCGATCATTATAAGTATAGGATTTACTTCATGTAAGAAAGAAGATTCTGGCGAACCGGGACAACGAGGACAGCAAGGCATCAGCGGAATCGCAGGGCTCAACGGGAAAACCGTTCTATCTGGCCTCACAGCCCCCTTAGCGAGCGCCGGAGCAACGGGTGATTTCTATCTGAATACAAACACCTCTGAATTATACGGCCCTAAAACGGCACGGGGCTGGGGTGCTCCGGTTATTCTGATCGGCGCCAAAGGAGAACCCGGAACTCCTGGAACGGATGGAACAAATGGTCAGAACGGTACCAACGGGCAAAATGGACAGAACGGTACCAATGGCCTCGACGGAAAGAATGGGACAACGATTCTTAGTGGCACAGGAACCCCATCAGTGACGACAGGCAATACCGGCGATTATTTTATCAATCTCACTTCTGCTCTTGTGTTCGGGCCAAAGACCGCTAACGGATGGGGCAACGGAGTAAGTTTATTCATTACGAACACTGAATACGGAGTCAAAACATTACATTATATTACCCTTCGGCTGCAGAATATAGTAACGTCTGCAGAAACCGGTATCACAACCGGCACCATCAACATTGGTCTGCCAGGCCTTACAGGAACTCCATATGAAGACGGAACAGTCCTGATCTATTTCCGGGACAGCTATGATCCCGAAAGCGTGTGGAGATTGGCATTTGTACAGGCACAGGATCTTTGGCAGGGAACAACCCGGGTCTATGCCAATCAGGCAAAGTCAACCAACTCTAACCTGGTAATACAAGGAACTTCTTCAGAAAGCACTGCAGAATCTGACCTTACGGCCATCGCTGTAGATGTTAAAATAGTGATGATTCCGGCATCCGGCGTTCCTCCATCGATGTAAGAATAAAGAGAAATGAATAAGTAACCAATGAAATATAATGATATGAACATTTTTTCATCGTCTATAAAAAAGACATATCTTCTGTGTTTCGTCCTGATATCTCTCGTCGCAGTATCCTGTCAAAAGGGGGCACAGGGAGAATTAGGCACCACAGGAGACCAGGGGATTCAGGGAGTAAACGGGCTGGACGGCAAAGTAGTCTACTCGGGCCCTGTTGCACCATCTGCGGAAACCGGTGCAAACGGAGACTTGTACATCAATACATCCAGCTCAGAAATATACGGTCCTAAAACAGCCGAAGGCTGGGGAACACCTTTCAGCCTGAAAGGCCTGAAAGGCGAAAAAGGGCCAAACGGCATCAATGGACAAAACGGAACAAATGGCCGCGACGGCATCAACGGTTCCAACGGGAAAGACGGAAAAGATGGTACAAACGGGAAAGACGGTTCTGCATTGCTAAGTGGGATGGATGCTCCGCAAGCATTTATAGGGAAACCAGGGGATTTTTATATTGACAAATCGCGGTCAGCCATTTACGGTCCCAGGACCGAAAGCGGTTGGGGAGCAGGGCTCAGCATCAGCTCGTCGGGTTCAGAATCTGGCATTAAAACCATTTTCATCACAGGTTTAACTTTCTCAGTCGCCCCCTCAGCACCTCCGCTGCTTAGCACAGGCGAAATTGTTGTGGTTCCCGGAGGTGATTATGCATCGGTGTTCGAAGCAGGAAGTGTGAAAATATACTTTAAACTAGGACAGCAGGAAGATTCCGGATGGCACGATGCCGATTTTTCGGGCCAGACATATTATTACACTCCCACCTCGGAAATATTTATATATCGTGATCTTAAGTCCTCTACCCGCACCTCATTTAAAATGGTAGGAGAAGCGAGGGTAGCTGATGATCTCGCCAGAAGTACGATAGACATTAAAGTTGTATTAATTCCGGCAGCAAAACTCAATTAAAGAACATCTCAATTACCCTGAAACGTTGCTATATAATTATGAAAACATTTTACTTCCCATTTAAAACGTACAGCCTGTCACTGCTCGTGATGTGTTTGGTCTTTATATCCTGCAAAGAAGCTGAGAACGGCGAACCAGGCGACAAAGGAATGCCGGGAATACAGGGTATCGCCGGGCTGGATGGCAATTCAATCCTGAGCGGTATAACAGTTCCGCAGGCAAGTACCGGAATAGAAGGCGACTTCTACCTGAATCTTAGTACAACCGAATTCTACGGTCCTAAATCCTCTTCAGGATGGGGACAGCCCCTTACGCTGCGCGGTGTTACAGGGGATAGAGGCCAGGATGGAACAGATGGCGTAGACGGAGCTGATGGAACAGATGGTAGCAATGGGACAGATGGCCGCGACGGCGTAAATGGTAAGGACGGCGCCATCATTCTGAGTGGGAGCGCTGCGCCCGCAACCAGTCAGGGAAAAGAAGGCGACTTCTTTATCGATATAGTAAGTGCTCAATTTTACGGGCCTAAAAGCTCTTTTGGATGGGGACCAGGTATCAACCTCACTAAATCCTCCTTTGCAAACAAGGTGATCTTTATGACAAACTGCCGTTTTTCAGTTCCAGCAAACAGCACACGGGGAATCAGTACTTACTACTTCAATGGCTATTACACGCAAGCCTATGATCAGGGAGGAATTTTGGTCTATATCCGGGAAACAAATGATCCATCCGGAAAATGGTATAATGCTTTCGATAAGTCTAATGATCTTCTGATCACAAATCCTTTCGGATCTGTTAAAATATACGGAGATGCGGCAAACAGCGGCAAATTAGGTTTGACTTTTGTCGCATGGACACAAAGCGGACAGACACAAGCAGTTACCGAATGCAGGTTTGACCAAAAAATCATACTGCTGCTTCCTAATACCCTCTCTATGATGAAAGCAGCCAATGTCAATAGTAATAATATGGCCGAAGTTGAGAAATTTCTGAAAAGAACTTCCCTAAAGTAGATCATCAAAACAATTCGCGGCTATTTTAAAATTGTTTAACAAAAAATTAAAACAAGTATAAATACGTATCTGTTATAAAGGTCGTATAAGTTGGATCATACCGAAACGATCCACAATCAAAGATTCTAGCTGCGTCGCCCATCGGCGCAGTTTTTTTTTTTGCCCCAATCCTGACAGGTATTAATACCTGCTCTCAGATATCTATCGCATAATTTTAAACCGGATTGTAAATACTAAAAATATTAGCATATTTTTGTATTCACAATCGATAGTATCATGCAGACAGAGCGGCAGATCATTCACATGGACCAGGATGCTTTTTTCGTATCGGTAGAAACACGGAAAGATCCCTCACTGGCTGGAAAGCCGGTTATCATTGGCGGCACCTCAGACCGCGGAGTGGTAGCCTCCTGTAGTTACGAAGCCCGGAAATATGGGATCCATTCAGCCATGTCATCCCGGATGGCCAGGATGCTGTGCCCTCACGCCATGTTTATCCGCGGAAATATGGACGAGTATTCCAAAGCATCGCACGAAATTACCGACATTCTCCGTCAGCATGTCCCGCTCATTGAAAAGGCCTCTATCGACGAACACTATATTGACATGACCGGCATGGACCGGTTCCATCACACACAGCTCTACGCACACGAATTACGTAAAAAGGTCATAAAAGAAACCGGCCTTCCCATCTCCTTCGGGCTGTCGGTCAACAAGACCGTATCCAAAATGTGCACCAATGAGTGCAAGCCCAATGGCGAGCTCAACGTGCGGCAGCCGGAAGTCCGCAACTTCCTGGATCCGCTTTCCATAAAAAAGATTCCCGGCCTCGGAGAAAAAACCTTTATGAAGCTCAGTGACATGGGGGTGCGGAAGATTCGCACCCTCTCCCAAATGCACCCGGATCAGATGAATACCGTATTAGGTAAAAACGGACTCGTCCTCCTTCAGAAAGCAAAAGGAATAGATATATCACCCGTTATCCCCTATCATGAACAAAAAAGCATCGGGACCCAAAGTACGTTCAAGACCGACACCATTGATGTAGCCTCTATCCATACCCTGCTGACGGCTATGGTCACCGGGATTGCCTACGAGCTAAGGCAAAAACGGAAGCTCGCCGCCTGCATAACCGTCACCGTCAGGTATTCCAATTTTGAAGACGTCACCAAACAGGCCGTCATTCCCTATACATCCCTCGACAGCGTCCTCATTCATAAAGCAAAAGAGCTGTTCAACCAGGTATACCAAAAGCGTATGCTCATCCGCCTTGTCGGCGTACGGCTGTCCAACCTCGTCAGCGGCTTCGAGCAGATCGACCTTTACAGCGACTCGCGTGAACAATACAGCCTGTACCAGGCGATGGACAAGATCCGGTCCCGGTTTGGCGAACAGGCCATTTCTCTGGCGTCAACAATGAATATCAACCTGTAAACACCATGTATCTCAACGTTCATTCCTGGTATAGCCTGCGCTACGGAACCATGCCGGTAGACAAACTCATTGAAGAAGCCTGTGCCAGGGGCATTACCCGCATGGTACTCACCGACATCAACAACTCCACAGGTGTCATGGAATTTATCCGGAAATGCCGGAAAACAGGCGCTTTATCCCCCATCGGCGGCATGGAGTTTCGGCACGACAAGAAACTGCTCTATATCGGCATCGCACAAAATAAAGAAGGAATGAAAGAGCTCAATGAGTTCCTGACAGAGCACAACCTTCAGAAAAAAGATTTACCTGCCCGTCCCCCTCAATTTAATCATGCCTTTGTCGTCTACCCCTTCAGCCAGGTTAACACAGAGCTAAGGCAGAATGAATTCCTGGGCATCCGGAGTACCCAACTGCATCACCTTTATAAGAAAGACATTTCTCTCATTAAAGACAAATTAGTTGTCCTTCAACCCGTCTTCATTTCCGGCCGCATAGAATACCGCCTCCATGAATACTTAAGGGGAATTGACCTGAACACGGTACTGACTAAAGTGGACGATGACGATAAATGCCTTGAGACAGACCAGTTCCTGGCGCCAGGGGAACTGGAAGCGAAGTTTTCTGAGTACCCCTTCATTATCGGAAACACACACAAATTATTGGATCAGTGCCACATGGACTACCCTGAAGGACGTGTAAGGCTGAACAGGAAAACCTTCACCGGCAACCGTGAGACAGACAGAATACAGCTTGAAAAACTCGCGCAGGAGGGCTTGCTTTACCGCTATGGACCAGATAACAAAGAAGCGCAGAAAAGACTGGAACATGAACTGCAGGTCATTAACGATCTCAGTTTCTGCTCTTATTTTCTCATCACGCATGATATCATCCGTTATTCTATGTCAAAAGGCTATTATCATGTAGGCCGGGGTTCGGGCGCCAACAGCCTCGTCGCTTATTGCCTGCGCATCACGGATGTCGACCCGATTAGCCTCGACCTGTATTTTGAGCGGTTTCTAAACGAGCAGCGCACATCCGCGCCCGACTTTGATCTTGATTTCTCCTGGGACGAACGCGATGACATCCAGGAATATATCTTTAAAAAGTATGGCAGCACCCATACGGCATTGCTCGGAACCATCACCACGTTCCGCGACCGGTCGGTCATCCGGGAGATCGGCAAAGTAATGGGCCTGCCCAAAGCAGAGATCGACAGCTTCACTGACCGTACCAAAGAACTGGAAAACCGCGATAACGCGACCTATAAAAAGATCATGACCATCCATGGGATTATGAGCGATATGCCCAACCAGCGAAGCATCCATGCCGGAGGCATCCTGATATCCGAAGAACCTATCACCTATTATACCGCCCTTGACCTTCCTCCAAAAGGATTGCCTGTGGTTCAATGGGACATGTACGAAGCCGAAGAGGTGGGCTACGATAAGTACGACATCCTCAGCCAGCGCGGAATCGGTCATATAAAACAGGCCGTCCGTCTCATAGAAGAAAACCAGCAGCAAAAGATCGACATTCACCAGGTACGCGGGTTTATGAATGACCGGCGCCTTAACGAACGGCTGAAAACGGGTGATACCACGGGCTGCTTCTATATCGAATCGCCCGCCATGCGCCAGCTTCTCAGCAAACTCCGATGCGACAATTACCCTGTGCTGGTGGCCGCCAGCTCCATCGTCAGACCCGGGGTAGCCTCTTCCGGTATGATGACCACCTATATTCGCTTCCATCATCACCCCGAAGAAGTCAGATATCTTCACCCCGTAATGGAAGAACAGCTGAAAGAAACCTATGGAGTGATGGTATACCAGGAAGATGTGATGAAAGTATGCATCCATTTTGCTGGCATGGACGGATCAGACGCCGATACCCTCCGCCGCG
The DNA here is from genome assembly GCF_003130405.1 of Pararcticibacter amylolyticus. GTDB lineage: Bacteria > Bacteroidota > Bacteroidia > Sphingobacteriales > Sphingobacteriaceae > Arcticibacter > Arcticibacter amylolyticus. The sequence goes on along the minus strand of NZ_QEAS01000015.1, from coordinate 52,088 downwards.
GCATGAGCGGCAAATACCGCTCCCGGCTGGAATTCGACCGGCTGACAGACCGCTTTTTCGAAGGCGCCCGCCGCCTCGGCAGGCCCGAAGAAACCATCAGGGAAGTATGGCGCCAGGTAAGCAGCTTCGCAGGATACAGCTTCAACAAAGCTCATTCAGCGAGTTTCGCCGTCGAAAGCTACCAGAGCCTGTATTTAAAAACGTACTATCCCATCGAATTCATGGTGGCTGTGCTCAACAACTACGGAGGCTTCTACACCCGCTGGCTATATGTCCACGAACTCCACAATGCCGGGGCAAAGGTTCATCTTCCCTGTGTGAACCATAGTGACAGCGCCGTCAACGTGAAAGGAACAGATTGCTGGCTCGGGTTTATCGGGATCCAGGGACTGGAAAACAAACTTATCCAGCTTATTCCAAAAGAACGGGATCAGCACGGCACCTATCTCAGCCTCGAAAACTTTGTAAAACGCACCGCCATCAGCCTGGAACAGGCCATCATCCTGATACGCCTGGGAGCTCTCCGTTTCACGGGAAAAAACAAAAAACAGCTGCTTTGGGAGGTCCACACGCTGCTGGGCAACAAAGTAAAGCCGGTGAACGCAGCGGAACTGTTCCAAATAGATAAGAAACAGTACCAGCTGCCCGAACTCACCGTCAGCCCCCTGGAAGATGCCTATCACGAACTCGAACTTCTCGGATATCCGCTTTCTCTATCCATGTTCGGTATGCTGAAAACCAGCTTCAGGGGAAACGTGATGGCCCGGCAAATGAACAAACATGTGGGCGCAATAGTACGAATGGTAGGACTTTACGTTTGCGAAAAAACCGTATACACGAAGAACAATAAAAAAATGTGGTTCGGCACCTTTCTGGATGCCCGGGGCGATTTCTTCGACACCGTACACTTCCCCGATTCCACACCCTCCTATCCTTTCCGTGGGGCGGGCTGCTACCTGGTAGAAGGAAAAATAGTAGAAGACTTTGGTTATCCGGGTCTCGAAGTAAGGCGGTTTGCCAAGCTGGAGATCAAAAGCAATCCCGTGATGGATTAGGCCAGCCCCCCGTTATCCCCCTTATTTCCCAACCGCCTTCCCCTTCAGGCTGCGTAAACTAAAGGTAATGCTGTCGGCTTCCATAAGTTGCTCATCCGCTTTCTGTTTTTCTGCTGAAGCATCTCCCCTGGCTGATTTATCATCAGGCATCTGCTGAAAAGACATTTTTGCTTTACCCCGGTATTTCCCGGCACCAGCGTCAATTTGCTCCCCTTTTCCGGAAACGACAAGCTTATTCCGATCAATTACCTTACATCAGCCACGAAATTAACGCCACTTAAAAACCTAACAGGATTGCCGCATCCGCGGTATTTTGATGCGATGGTTTATAACCGTTGCTTAAAGTGTTCAGGGTTTCTGTGCTGATGTACTATAGCTATTATTACAATCTGCTTTAACGAGTCGTTCACATAAAATGTACTGCATAAGGAAATATTGGTGTGTAGGCTACACGAACATGCTTATAACGAGGTTGATATATCAATGGAGTCTCTTGAAGCCTTAGGATAGTCTCTTTGACACTTGAGGCAAACCTCTTTTCCAAACCGGTCTGCGTTTTCCGATACCATTCTTTAGCATCTCTAATGTCAAATCTGACTTCATCATAATAGAATAAACTCCATGAAGACATTTAACAATTTCTATAACTCATCAAATAATTCACTTCCGGGTCTGATGCGGTCAGGGTTCTCAGCTATCGCCTTTAATCGCATATCCAGTAAATCTTTTTGCCAAGCCGGCAAATCACCAGAAAGATATTCAATATCGGGATATAAGCTTTTTATGCGCTCCCAGTCTTCCAATGACATTTGTACTGCTGTTGTACGCCCTCTCCCGTCCGACAAAAACTGTAAATCCATACGCAAAAAATGAATACTAACAAATATAGTTATTCAACCTTAAATATACGTCAGACAGAAGCTCAAATTTCAAAACAGTAAGGCATCACACTTCCTCACAAATTTCAAAACTCAAATCCCCAAAGCCCCGTCTTAAAACTTACTACTTACTACTTACTCCCCCCGGCACCACCACCTTCAACTCATTTCCAGCCTGAAGGCCGCTCAAGCCCGAAGCAATATACCGTACAGTATAGCTCCCCGGCTTAACAGCATATCCCTTAGCCAGGTTGAAAGTAGCAGACACGCTGTCGTGAGGGTTCACCAGGATATAACTTTCAGACGGCGGCGGCATCACCCTGCGGGCCATCGCTCCCTTATAATCCGCTTCTGTTCCTGCCTTATCGGTTACACTCAGATATTTGCCCAGAAGAGGCTCAAAAGGCGTATCCCATTTACAAAAATGCTGAACCGTATCCGAGTGATTATAAACCACAAAAGTCAGCATCACTGAATCAGCATTCACAGGCGCACCCGCAGTTTGCAGCTTCACAACGGGACCAGAACCACTTTCAAGTCCACTTCCGGACTCTTTCCTGGTTTTACATCCCACGGCCAAGAGGCCCCCTATCAATACTATAAGCAAATTTTCACGAATCATTTCTCTATAAATAAACTTCAGTAAAGGTAGCAAAAGAGGATAACCATTATGACCCCATTGTACATTATTGGACAACCCGCGGCTGATTCGTATCCAAAATATTCGTTTATATTTGCCACACACAATAAACACCAGTTACACACACTCCTTAAACATGTTTCGCACCACATTCCGTTCCACCCATTTAAGAATATTCAGTTTACTCATCCTTTTACTCCTGCAAGCCAAGACTCATGCAGAAGATGGTTATAAACTGTGGCTGAGGTACGACCGGATCCAAAATAAAAAAACACTCAGCCTGTACCAGGATCAGCTGAAGCAATATACCTTCATGGGCAGTTCAGCTACCATCAACGCTGCCAAAACTGAACTCCGTAACGGCCTCAGCAGCTTGCTAGGCAAAAAGATCCCCGAAACAGACGCAATAAAGAACAACAGCATCGTGGTGGCCCCCCTTTCCAGGCTTGGAGCAAATGCAGATAAAGAGCTGCGTGCACAGCTTCGCCAGCTTGGCAAAGAAGGCTTCATCATCAAAAACATCACAGGAGGAGGAAAGAATTACACGCTTATCACTGCCAATTCCGACATCGGGCTGCTCTACGGCACCTTCCGTTTCCTGCAGATCTTAGCTTCCGAAACCAGTATCGCCCGCCTTTCTGTAAGCGATTTTCCCAGACTGCAAAACCGCCTGCTCAATCACTGGGATAACCCCGATGGGAGCATCGAGCGCGGATATGCCGGAAGATCTATTTTCGAATGGAACACACTCCCCGGAAAAATATCCCGGCGATATATCGATTACGCAAGAGCCAACGCCTCCGTCGGCATCAACGGGACCGTCCTCAACAATGTAAATGCCAATCCCAATATCCTCACCCCTGAATACCTGGTAAAGGTAAAAGCGCTAGCCGACGCATTCAGACCGTATGGAATAAAAGTGTACGTTTCTGTCAACTTCGCCGCTCCCATCAGGATCGGGAAACTGGCCACTGCCGATCCCGCAGATCCGGCAGTAAAACAATGGTGGAAGAAGAAAGCAGATGAGATCTATCAGCTCATCCCCGACTTCGGTGGGTTCTGCGTAAAAGCAAATTCAGAAGGGCAGCCTGGTCCCCAGGATTATGGACGATCACATACCGACGGAGCAAATATGCTCGCCGAAGCTCTTGCTCCTCATCGGGGGATCGTGATGTGGAGAGCCTTTGTCTATAAAAACAGGGAACAGGACCGCATCCGGGAGTCCTATGACGAATTTCATCCCACCAACGGCAAGTTTGCATCCAACGTATTCCTGCAGGTAAAGAACGGGCCGATCGATTTTCAGCCGAGAGAACCCTTTCATCCCCTGTTTGGAGCGATGGACAAAACGCCCCTGATGCTCGAAGTTCAGCTTACGCAGGAATATCTGGGCTTCAGTACACACCTGGTCTATCTCGGGCCGCTCTTTGAAGAATGCCTTCAGAGCGACACCTACGCAAAAGGACAGGGAACGACCGTGGCAAAAGTAATTGAAGGCAAGGTCAGCCCTCAGAAAATGACGGGTATCGCAGGCGTTGCCAACATCGGTGATGCCCGCAACTGGACGGCACATCCCTTTGCCCAGGCCAACTGGTATGCCTTTGGCAGGATGTCATGGAATCCCGAACTTAAAGCATCCGGCGTGATCCGCGAATGGAACATTCTCACCTTCGGGAACAATAAAGTGCTGCTTGACGGCTTGCAGCAAATCACCATGCAATCCCGTGAAGCGGCCGTCAACTATATGGGTCCGCTTGGTTTGACGATGCTTATGGATATCAGCCACTATCGCCCCGCCCCCTGGAGACGCGATAAACCGGCGCCAACCGGCACCAGGGAGAGCTTCCACCGCGCAGATGAAAAAGGCATTGGGTTCGACCGCACAGCAGCCGGAAGCGATGCAGTCAGCCAGTATGCCGGCGCCTTGAAAGAACGGTTCAACGATATTCATACCTGCCCCGAAAAATTTCTGCTATGGTTTCACCATGCCGACTGGGACTACAAAACCTCCTCCGGGAAAACCCTCTGGAATGAACTTTGCTACCGTTATTCCGCCGGAGTCTACACCGTCAGGGCCATGCAAAACAAATGGGAAACCCTGAAAACGCTCGTCGATCCCGAACGCTTCACACTCGTAAAGAACTTGCTGACCGAACAGGAAAAAGAAGCCGTGATATGGCGGGATGCCTGCCTGCTCTATTTCCAGACTTTTTCAAAAAGACCTATTCCAGCAGAGCTGGAAGCGCCGGCGCATGATTTGGAATATTATAAGGCTTTGAAAGTAAGTATGAATTAGGATAGTATATACATTATTTACGTAACCAATATGCAGCCAATGCATCTTCAATGTCTTCTTTTATAAATTCCCAATAATTTCCACGTAAGCATTTGGGGTCGAAATCCTCATCAGCAAGACTGAAATCTGAAAAATTATTCAGAATAAGATGTTCGTCGTGGTTGTATTGATAGCGTTGCTGATGCAGGCCCAGCATCCTCTCAATACTTAAAACGGATAATAGTTCATGAAGATCCCAAAAATCTTTTTTACGACCACCACGTTGCACCACATCAATCTTCATCGCTGCAATTTCTTCGGCAGTTGCAAGCCGGATATTATCTTCCACTAAAGCGGGTTGAATAAAAGAATCAGTATAAAAGACATCCAGTTTAATAGAATGCCCCGCCTCTGCCCCAATGAAATACGACTTGCCCATCGCAGGAATCAAATCTGCCGAGTGTTCCGTATAAGGAAAGGTACTTTGCAGGAAACTGTCAAGTTCGGAAAAATCAATACTTCCGTAAGGAGAGTCTGTAAAAAGATCAATATCTATTGATTCGCGATGTCCTAATTGTAAACTTAATGCTGTCCCTCCAACCAAGCGGAATTTCTCAAACTCCCTGGAGTTCATCAGGACAAGAAGGTATTCTCGTAAAAGATCACCAATCGTATTATAATGTAACATCACAGTCTACTTTGAGGCACCCGGTATGTGGAAAGAACGAGGAGTCCTCCCCGTGTTTAAGGCCGACTGAACCAGCTCTTCCCCATAAAACCGCACGAGCTCATTCTTCTCCTGCTCATTGCCACGTTCAAAAACCCGCTGAATAACCGCTTTATAGTGCTTGTTCCAATCGATTCGATCGATATCAGCATCCCAGAATAAAGACTTTCTCAAAAGAGATAAATCGGGTTTAGCTCTCTCCCATTTCTCTTTTTCCATACGAATATCGTAATAGGCCTGTAGTAATACCAACGTTCCTTCTTCAAGGCCCAATTCCTTCTCTATTTTTAGAGCGAGGGCTGTACTGATTCCCCTCTTTCCCCTCGCTATTGCATTAAATGTCTGAGGATGTTCGGCAACCGACAAAGCAAACGGCCGTTGCTTGAGCGAGCGTTTTTTTAATTCACGCTCAAGAACTACTCCAGGATGAATACCCTTATATTTCTCAAACCGCTTGTCCATATACAAATATAAACAAAATTGTTTACAAAAAAACACCCCAGATCGGCCCCCTTTAAACGCCAGCCACCACGTCATGCCAGAGAAAAGTATAAGTCTTTCCCTTAAATATTCAAATACAAGCCGACATCATCCCGGAACTTTGTCTTATAAAATTTCCGCAACATGAAGACAAATAACGAACAAGCAAAAATCGTCCTGGTAACCGGGGGAAGCCGCGGGATCGGGAAAAGCATCGCATTACACGCCGCAGAACGGGGACTCGGCGTGATCCTGACCTATAACAACCGTTCAGAAGAAGGGCTGGCAGTAGCCGCAGAGATCAAAGGCAACGGAGGCAAAGCAGTCGCCCTTCAGTTAAATGCCGCCGATATCCGCTCCTTCAGCCGTTTCGCCGGCCAGGTTTCAGAAGCACTCCGGCAGGAATGGAACCGGGAAAACTTCGATTACCTGGTGAACAATGCAGGGATAGCTCAGCGTACACTTATTAAAGACACCACAGAGGAGCAGTTTGACGAACTGGTGAATGTCAACTTCAAGGGTGTTTTCTTTCTCACACAGAAGCTCCTGCCGCTCATCAATGATGGCGGCCAGATCATTAACATCACCTCCGGACTGGCCCGTTTTGCATTTCCAGGTGTAGCCGTGTATGGAGCATTGAAGGCAGCAACAGAAGCACTGACACGGTATTTCGCCAAAGAATACGCCGACCGCAAGATCCGGGTGAATTCCGTGGCGCCCGGGGCCATCGACACTGAGTTCGGCGGCGGAAAAGGCGACGAAGCCCACCGCCAGCAGATAGCCGCCAGTACAGCGCTCGGCCGCCTGGGCGAAGCCGACGACATAGGCGCTTTCGTCGTCTCCCTCCTTTCCGACGACAGCCGCTTTGTTAATGCGCAGCGCATTGAAGCAGGCGGGGGCATCATGATATAAACGGCACCCGCGCATCCATGATGCGTGCTAAAAGATAGGAGCTCAAAACTTGTTTTATATGCAACTTTATCAGAACTTGCATATAAACAAGTTCATCTTTTCAATTTTCAACCATCCGAACGCAATGGAGTATACAGATATCCGGTCAGTTTCAGAGCTGCACGAGTTTTTTCATTACGATAAGCCGCTGCATCCCCTGATCACCATTGTCGACCTCGCCAAAGTCGACCGTTCACATAGAAAGGAAGGCGCCAGATACAGGCTCAATTTATACTCTGTGGCCTGCAAAAAGATAGAGGGCCGGATGAAATATGGCCATACAAACTACGATTTCTCCGAAGGCACCCTGATGTTTACCGCGCCCCACCAGGTGTTATCGCCAGGCATTGAGAATAAAGTGACAGGATGGGCCATCTACATCCATCCTGATTTCCTGAATGCAAGTGCCCGGGGAAGCAAGCTCACCGAATATTCTTTCTTCGGCTATGAGGCCAACGAATCCCTCCATATCTCAGACGCTGAAAAGAATGTCCTCGAAGACTGCCTCCGGAACATCTCCAGGGAGATATCCGGCAATTTAGACCAGCACTCCTACAATCTCATCCTCACGAACCTCGAACTGCTGCTGTCGTACTGCTCGCGGTTTTACGACCGCCAGTTCCTCACGAGGACAAAAGTCAGCCATGATATCGTGGAAAGGTTCGACAGGCTTCTGAATGATTACTTTGCCAAAGGTTCGCTGATAGAATCGGGCCTGCCCGACGTAAAACATTTCGCTTCAGAGCTCAACCTCTCAGCCAATTACCTCACCGACCTGTTAAGCAAATATACCGGCAAATCCACCCAGGAACACATACACCTGAAGCTGATTGACAAAGCAAAGGCATTGCTCTGGAGCACCGAAAACGCCATCAGCGAAATAGCGTACGACCTTGGATTTGAGCATCCTTCTCATTTCACGAAGCTTTTCAAAAGCAAAACCGGGTATTCTCCAAAAGCCTACAGGCAACTGAATTAATCAAGGCAAGTTTGGTTCAGTCGTTTCAGTTTCTTTGACGGATAATACTTCCAAAATCTGTTACATTTTAAAATTTCTGACGTAGAACCATATAAAGAAAAGCCAACCGCGATGCAGGTCTCTATCAACTTTGACGATATTTATGATGCTGTCTCGATATCTGATGATTTAACAGAAATGATTTTCAATGCCCCGCAGAATGATGGAAACACTTGTCAACTGCTTGTTAAAATCAAAAAGCATCCGGATCCGCACTTGCCAAATGTTTATAACCTTGGATTTGGGCCGCCTAACAGAAGCGGAGGTTTCCGTGACAATGTCAGATTGCATCACAAAAATATAAACAAGGTATTTTCAACCATCTTAATTCTGGCATTGGTCTTTCTGGATGAAAATCCGTCTTTAGTAATAGGAGTCGATGGGTCTGATGATTTTCGGGCAAGATTTTATCACCGAATGTTAAAACACAACCGTCAATATTTGAGTGACTATTTTATTGCAATTGGCGTTGACTGGTATGTACGTATTTTTAGAGATGGAAGCTATGAACAGAATTCGGATGGGACATACATAGCCAAACCAAGATCTGAACCTTTTGATTACAATCGGGAGAACAGAGATCTCTATCGATATTATATGTTCCGTCGATGTTCGTAGCAGGCATTGTTTTTGTTGAGAATTGGATATATTTGTATTATGAATCAGCGTGTTCAACAAAAGATGGCCGAACTGAAGAAGATGGCGAGCAAGTCAGCAAAACCTGCTTCTGCCACTAGCGAGATGGCGTTCGGATCAGACAGTTTAAGTAAAGTGATCAGAAACAGCAAGGATGCTGAAGTTTTTATGGCCGAACTTGATTCAATCGCCAGAAGAGCAAAATAGGGCGATCAGGCTATATTCCGACAGCAAAGTTTCCTTGTTTATCTAAAGCTGCCGCTGTTTCTTAAACTCCGTAGGCGTACACCCGTACTTCGATTTAAACGCAGTCGAAAAATAATTGGGATTTGCGAAGCCGATCATGTATGTCACTTCCGCAATTGTATAATCCTCATTTGCCAGGAGATACTCTGCTTTTTTCATTCTGCGGTTCAGGATGTAATCAGAAACACTATAGCCAAGCAGCGCCTTAACCTTCCGGTACAGCTGCACCCTCGACACCCCGATCTCTTTGCAGATATCATCCACACTAAACTTATCATTAGACAAGTTCTGCTCTATGATCCCGTTAAAATCGTTGATAAACTTCCGGTCTAAACTTTTGGGGAGCGCCAGCTTCTCTGTTCCGCTGATATCACTGGTAAAATGTTCCTTCAGCTTAATCCTGTTCCTGATCAGGTTCTGAATGCTGGCCAGTAAAAAATCAAAGTTGAAGGGCTTGGTAATATACAGATCAGCCATAGCATTCATGCCCGAAATCTGCTGTTCGATGCTGTTCTGAGCCGTCAGCAGGACCACCGGGATGTGCGAGGTTCTAAAATCCGATTTAAGCTTCCCGCACAAACTCTTTCCCGACAGGTCAGGAATCACCACATCCGACAATATAAGATCGGGCACCCATTGAAACGCAAGGTTCAACGCAGCAGGCCCGTTGCCGGCCGTGTATACCTCGTAATGCTCGCTGAGCTTTTCCTCCAGGTATTGCAGCAAATCTTCGTTGTCTTCCACAAGCAGGACGGAAAATTCCTTAGGAGCTGCCAAAGCATCGCTTTTCTTTACAGCAGGAACCAGGTCAAAGTCGGCAGTATAGAGTTTAGACTGCCGATCCAGGTCCACCATATCCTCCTGCGCCGTTACTTTTTCCTCCTGACTCAGATGCCCGCTTCCCAATGGCAGGCGAACCGTAAAGACTGAGCCATTCCATTTTTCACTTTTAACTTCGATCATTCCCTGGTGCAGGCGGACGATTTCACGGGAGAGAGACAAGCCGATTCCCGAACCTACAGTCGGGGTATGATCAGCCTGGTAAAACTGGTTAAACAGCTGCCCCGTTTCCCCCGGGCTCATACCGATGCCATTATCCTCCACCGCCACACATGCATACCCCTCACCATCCTGCCAGATGCGGACATATACCAATCCCTTATCCCTCGTAAATTTGAGCGCATTAGATATCAGGTTAAAAAATACCTTATCAAGCATCTGGGTATCAAACCAAACCTTCATCTCACGGTCCTGCGAGATACAATTCAGCTGCACATTAAGCTTTTGGGCATGATGGCGGAAACTCTCTGTAATCTCCCGGACATAAGCAACCAGGTCATTTTCAGAAGCTTTAATCTTCTGTTTATCATATTCAATTTTCCTGTAATCGAGCAGCTGGTTCACCAGCTTTAAAAGACGGAAGGCGTTCTTCCGGATGATCTGGATATTCTTCCCCCCCTCCGGCATCCGGTCCTGCTTCAGCAAATCATCTACCACCGAGAGCATTAAGGTAAGAGGTGTGCGAAACTCATGGGATATATTCGTAAAAAAGTTCAGTTTCGCTTCCGCTGCCACTTTTGCTTTCTCAGACATTTCAACCAGCTGGTTCCGCTGCGCCAGGATCTCCATGTTCTTAGCCTCCAGGCTCTTATTGATCTTCCGGTTTTCCATCAGCGAGAATGATGCCAGTCCCCCCAGCACGATCGTTAAAACAAGTGTAATCACCAGGATATTCAACACCACCTGCTGACTGTTATAAACGGCCCGTTGTTCTTCCAGCAGCGCCTGCTGCTTTTCTATATCTTTCTGCTGGCTGTTGATCTTGTTCCACTGCATTTTCATTAACTGCACATTGGAAGAATCAATCACCAGCGACTGCATATTATTTTCCCGGCTGAACGGCTCTTTGCTGAGAATACGGAAGGCAGTAACAATAGCCTCCTTGCCACCGGTGGGATACAGCAAACTGGCATTCAGCATTTTGCCTGACACCATTTCCAGGCCGCCGCCGGTACCGGGCAACGCATCCACGCCGATCACCTTTACCGACCCCGACAGGTTTAGCTTATTCAGTATATTCCGGGCACCTGCCGCCATCACATCGTTCTGCGCAAAAATATAGCTCGCATCCTTCAACTGTTCCCTGATCTTCCAAAGCTGTTTTTCGGCATGTTCTTTTAACCAGTTGCCGTACACTTTCGCTTTCAGGCGAACATTTTTGTTGTCCCTGATAGCCTCAGTCAGGCCCCTGTCCCGTTCTATGGCGGGGGATGAACCAGGCAGGCCCATCACTTCGATCAGGTTAACAGGGGTGGTAGCCTGAGAGGAAATATACTGCCCGGCAATTTTGCCTACCTGGTAGTTGTCGGCACCTACATACGAAGTATACAGCGGCGAGGCTGTTTTCCGGTCTATGATAATCACCGGTATTCCGCGGTTATATACTTCTTCCACAATGGGCGTTAAAGGCCTGGCTTCATTAGGGGAAATAATAAGGAGATCGATGCCTTTATCAAGCAAACGTCTGACCTGCTGGATCTGCTGTGCACTATTTCCACCGGCATCTTCATAGATAAAATTCGCGCCGGGATGCAGGGAAAGCTCCATTTTCATCTCCTCCAGCATCGTTCTTCTCCACAGGTCAGATCCCACACACTGGGAAAAGCCGATCGTAAACTTTGCTTTTTTGTTATCCTGCCCACACCCCGACAGCAAAAATGTTATCAGCATGATCACCCAGACACCCGCACCGTATAACCGCATCTTCGACGTTGTCATCAACATAAACTTTAAAAAGAATAATCCCGGGAAAAAATAATTGGCTTAACGACTCTTCCTTCAAATGTAAGAATAAAGTTTTTAGCCCGACAAATCAGGACTGCTGATGATCACCTGGCTCCATAGAAAATATGAAACACAACCGAAGATTGGTGCAACATAATTGTAGATCAGTATGACTACCACAACGCAAAAACCAACACAAACACCTAACAAATAGCCACTTAACAAAACCGAACAAAATTCAGAGATTTTTGAAATAAAATCAATGCCTTCAGGCAGACAGGCACCGTAACTTGCCGGAGTTAACTAATTAATACCCTCATACCCATTTAAATTATATGAAAAAAAATTCTGTTTTGGCCTGGTCCATGGTCGTGGCTCTCGGCGGATTTCTGTTTGGCTTCGATACGGCGGTGATTTCAGGTGCTGAAAAATCTATCCAGCAATACTGGAACCTGTCGGTTTTTGAGCATGGCCTGACCATTTCGATTGCACTCATCGGAACAGTTATAGGCTCGATGCTCGGGTCCCGTCCGTCCGACCACTTCGGACGTAAGAACACCTTATACATGGTCGCTTTTGCTTATTTAATATCCTCTTTAGGCACCGCACTAGCCGACAACTGGCATATCTTTTTATTTTTCAGATTTCTCGGAGGCTTAGGTGTCGGCACTTCATCCGTTACCGCTCCTATCTATATTTCAGAAGTATCACCTGCCGACAGGCGCGGCAGGCTGGTTGGTCTGTTCCAGTTTAACGTGGTGTTAGGCATCCTGATCTCCTATCTCTCCAATTACCTGATCAGCCAGGGCGGCGAAAGTTCATGGCGCTGGATGCTGGGAGTTCAGGCAGCCCCTTCCTTGCTGTTTCTTATATTAATCCGTTTTATCCCCGAAAGTCCGCGGTGGCTCATCCTCAAAAAAGGAGCAAGTGCTCAGGCTCTTGAGATCTTGCGGATTATCAATCCGCTTAACTGCGAACAGGAGCTAAGATCGATCGAAAATTCTAAGTTAAGCCAGACAAGTGCCCCTGAGACACGGCTTTTCTCCAGGCAATATAAAGCACCGGTCATCCTGGCGGTATTGTTCGCATTCTTCAACCAGGTTTCCGGCATAAACGCCATCATCTATTACGCTCCCCGGATCTTCGAAATGGCGGGACTAGGCGCCCATTCCTCGCTCCTGTCAACAGTAGGCATCGGAGCCATTAACTTTGCATTCACGCTCATGGCCATCAACTTCATTGATAAAGTAGGAAGGCGTGTACTGATGCTAATCGGGTCCGTCGGCTTAATCGGCTCCCTCTTCCTGGTGGCGGTCACATTCAATTCAGGGCAGTTCAGCGGCTTTGCAATCCCCATTTACGTGATGGTGTTCATCGCGTTCTTTGCTTTTTCGCAAGGTGCCGTTATCTGGGTATTCATTTCCGAGATCTTCCCCAACCAGGTAAGGGCCAAAGGCCAGACTTTGGGCAGCTCTACCCACTGGATAATGGCTGCATTAATCGCCTTCAGCTTCCCCTACCTGGCCGAGAAGCTAGGCGGCGCCGTCACCTTTTACTTTTTCGGCTCCATGATGATACTGCAGCTCATTTTTGTATGGCGTTTCATGCCCGAAACAAAAGGAAAATCACTGGAACAGATAGGAACAAACGTTATACTCCATTAACTGATATTTTTATGAATAATAGTGAAATTATACCGGTAATTTGTTACGGTGAAATCTTATGGGATGTATTACCGGACGGACCTCAGCCTGGAGGTGCTCCACTTAATGTAGCTTATCATCTCAATAAACTTGGACTGCCTGCCAGCCTGATCAGTAGAGTGGGAAAAGACGACAACGGCCGGAAACTAGAGAACCTTATGGATAAATGGGGTATCAACCGCCAGTTACTACAGGAAGATGGAGACCATCCTACCAGCGAAGTAATCGCTAAAATGAACAATAGGAATGAAGTGTCTTATGAAATTGTATTTCCAGTAGCCTGGGATTATATCAATGACGCAACAGAAATCAGTAGCTATATTAAGCCGCAGACGTACTTTGTATTTGGAAGCCTTGCCTCCCGCAATGACATCACACGGAATACACTTTTCAAGCTACTTGAAAAAGACTCATTTAAGGTATTCGATATTAACCTTCGACCACCATTTGTCAACAGGACGCTCTTGATGAAATTACTTGAAAAGTGTGATTTGGCAAAGCTTAACGAAGCCGAGCTGGAAATGGTACAGTCCATTTTTCATGGATCATATGAGAAGGAGGCAGATCAAATCAAATTTATCCAGGACAAATTCAGCATACAAGAAATAATTGTAACGAAAGGGGAATTTGGAGCTTCGTATTATAAAGGAGACAAAGCGTATCATTGTGCAGGGCGTGAAGTAAAGGTAGCGGATACCATCGGCAGTGGCGATGCGTTTCTGGCAGCTTTTTTATCCAATCATTATATAGGCGAAGAGCCAAGGATTATGCTTCGAAACGCTATTGCTATGGGCGGTTTTGTAGCAACCCGTAAAGGTGGCTGCCCGGAATACGACGCAGAAGAATATCTTACCTTCCGAAGAGAAATTTTTTTATAAACCATAATAAACCCAATTTAAAACCGATATGAGAAAATTAATACTTCTCTTAAGCCTGATATGTGCCTGTGCAGGTACATCTTTCGGGCAATCCAGGATGGTATCAGGAACAGTCACCAGTAGTTCCGGAGAACCCCTGGAGGCAGCTAATGTCGCTGTTGCAGAAACACAGAAAGGAACACTAACAGACAACAGGGGGAAATTCCAGATCCGTGCCTCTGTCGGACAAACATTACGTATAAGCTACATAGGGTCGAAGCCTTTTACCTGGAAGGTCGATGCTGCAACCGCTAATGTAAATATTAAACTTGAAATAGGGTCCACTGCCCTCAACGATGTAGTCGTAACCGGCTATCAGGCACAACGCAAGGCCGATATTACCGGAGCGGTGGCGGTTGTAAATACAAAAGACATTGCCAGCATACCCACCGGTAATGTAACTTCTTCCCTGCAGGGAAGAGTCCCGGGTTTAACTGTCTTTAATGATGGTACTCCCGGCGGTGTTGGCACTTCAACCGCTATAAGAGGGCTAACCAGCCTGGGCAACAACACCCCTCTTTATGTGGTGGACGGAGTGCAAACACGCGACAATATTGCCACCCTTTTAAATTCAAATGATGTCGAATCCATCCAGGTGTTAAAAGACGCCGCTTCAGCCTCTATTTATGGTGTACAGGCAGCAAACGGAGTAATTATAATTACGACTAAGAAGGCTAAAAAGAACGAAGTCAGGATAAACTTTGACTCTAATCATTCCTTGCAGCAGTTTCACACCGGAATTGATATGCAGAATACTCAGCAATGGGGGGAGGCGTACTGGACTGCCTACCAGAATGACGGCGTAAAGCCCCATCACGACCTGTACGGCAGCGGGGATGCTCCGGTAATTCCTGAGTTTATAGATGCAAAGAAAACAATTCGTGCCGGAAACACCAATTGGGCTAAAGAGGTGTATCATAACGCCTTACTGCAGAACTACAACTTGTCCGTATCAAAAGGCTCAGACAACGGGAGTTCGACCTTCTCTTTCAACTATTTTGATCAGGATGGTTTGATTAAACATACGAATTTTACCCGCTTTAACGGGCGGTCGAATTCCGATTATAGCTTTTTAAAAAACAGGATCCGGATTGGTGAGAACTTAAATGTCAGTAAATGGAACGAGAAGTTTAAGCCAGGTGGAATAGAGGAATTAACTATTGCCCAGCATCCGATTATCCCTGTCTATGATATATACGGAGGATATGCCGGCCCGACACAGGGTATTGGCGACAAACCTAATCCTATCCGGCTGCTTGATCAGCAGCGCCAGAACAGGTCTGAGCAATGGCGTATTTTTGGCAATGCGTATTTAGAAATCGAGCCTTTAAAAAACCTCGTTTTCCGTTCCAATTTCAGCATTAATTACCGTAATGGCTTCTCATCCAATTTCGAGCCTAAATGGAAGGAGGGCGACAGGACCGTGGATAAAAATATGCTGACTGTTAACTCTGATTATGACCGCCAGTGGATATGGACAAACTCAGTGTCTTATCAATATATCATGCAAAAGCATTCGGTTAATTTATTTGCAGGTACAGAATCAAAAGAACAGCTTAATGAAAACCTCACCGGTTACCGGGAAAACTTTTTGATCGAAGCCCTGGATTACCGTTACCTGAATGCCGGAGATGGTAAACAAACTAATGGAAACGGAGCCTCCCGTTACGCTATTTCCTCTTATTTTGGCAGGTTAAATTATGCCTACAGTGGCAAATATCTGCTACAGGGGACATTAAGACGAGACGCCTCCTCCCGGTTCGGGGCCAATAATAACGAAGCATTCTTTCCCTCTGTTTCAGCCGGGTGGAGAATCAGTGAGGAAAGCTTCCTGAAAAATGTGAGTTTCATCTCTGACTTGAAACTCAGGGCGAGCTGGGGGAAAAACGGAAATGATCAGATTGATAACGAGGCTACCTATACGAAATACCGTACAGACCTCATACGTGCCGGATATGATTTGGGAGGTATCAATCAGGGGACAATTCCCAATGGTATTATCAAAGAGCGAACAGGTAATCCAAATATAAAATGGGAATCTACAGCTCAGACCGATTTCGGATTTGATCTTTCTGCCTTAAAGAACAGGTTGAATTTCACATTTGATTATTTCATAAAGAACACAAGTAACCTGCTCTTTGACCGCCCTTATATCGGGATAATCGGGGAAGGCGGATATATGGCTTACAATGGTGTCTCTTTGAGTAATAAAGGTGTCGAAGGGACAGTAAACTGGCAGGATAAAATCGGAAGGGATTTTAGCTATAGCCTTACCCTTACTGGTTCGGGCTACAAAAACAGGGTAACTGAGGTCCCTGAAGACATTTATTATACCTATGGCGGCGGAAACGGAATAAACTTAAGTATTGTTGGTCAGCCCGCAGGGTCCTGGCTCGGTTATAAAACCAACGGTTTATATCGCACCACCGAAGAACTGAATGACGGTATTAATCAGCCGGGCAAGGGATTGGGAAGGATCCGTTATGTTGATGTCAATGATGATAAAATAATTGACGATAAAGACCGTGTGTGGCTGGGTTCTGATCAGCCAAAATTCACAGGAGGGTTAAACGTGGCCCTCAGCTATAAAGCTTTTGATTTCGCGTTTTTCGTAAATGGCATGATCAGAGACGCATATAATAATGCCAAGTTCTACACCGACTTTTTTCAACTATGGACAGGTAATCACGGAACCCGGCTGCTCGGCGCCTGGAATCCAACAACGAATTACGATTCTTCGATTCCTGCATTGACTGCAGTTAATCTGAACGACGAAGGCAGGCTATCTGATTATTTCATTGAGAACGGATCCTACCTCAAACTAAAGAACATCCAGTTGGGCTATACGTTGCCCTCGTCAGTGGCAGGCAGGTTAAATATAAAAAATCTGCGCATTTATTTACAGGGACAGGACTTATTAACTATTACTAAGTATAAGGGTGCAGATCCTGAAGGCCTGGGTTATCCATATCCCCTGCCAAGAATTTATACTGTTGGTCTGAACGTTGGATTTTAATTATAACCAAATTATAAATATATAAGTTATGAAATATATCTGTGTATTACTGGGGTTGCTGCTGTTTGGCACCGCTTGTAAAAACGATTTTTTAGATACTAAGCCTAAAGGAAAACTGAGCGACGAACTGCTCAATACGCCCGACGGCATCGAATCGCTATGTGTTTCTGCTTATGCGGCACTGGCAGGTCCGGAAGGGAATGACGGAACTTTTCTATCCCCGACAACTAACTGGGTTTACGGGGACGTACGTGCAGAAACTGCTTATAAAGGGGGTGGCGGCATTGGAGACATAGGCGAATTTAATGCTTTTGAAACCTTTAACGGGGTGTATGCAACAAACGGATTGCTGGATCGTAAATGGTTCAATCTCTACATCAGTGTTCAGCGTGCTAATAATGCTATAAGGAGGCTGAATGCGGTGACCGAACAACAAGTGCCTCTGAAAAACATCCGACTGGGAGAAATGAGATTCTTGCGCGCGCATTTTTTCTTCGAACTAAGCAGGCTGTTTAACAAAATCCCATATTTCGATGAAAATGTTGCTACGAAGGATTATATTAAAATTTCAAATATTGAGTTTACCAGGGATCAGATCCTGGAAAAAATTGCCGCAGAATTTGCTGCTGCCGCAGAATTATTACCGGCCACTCAGCCCGAACCCGGTCGCGCGACCAAGTATGCAGCTAAAGCCTACGAGGCAAAGGTGACCTTGTATCGTGCCTATAAGCAAAATGCAGATAATACGCTTGCTGGCGTTGACCAAACATTGCTGAACAAGGTAATCAGCCTTTGTGATGATGTTATCGCCAACGGAGGTTACCATTTGTTATCCGACTTCCAGCAACTTTCGCAGGCCGAATATGACAACAGCAGAGAATCGGTATTCGCCGTTCAGTATTCCATAAATGATGGCACTGCCCAAGGCAGGATTAACTGGAGCAATTTATTGAATGCGCCGCGTGGCCCGGCTTATAGCGGTGATGGCTTTTTTCAACCCAGCCAGAATCTGGTCAACTCTTATAAAACTGACGCAAATGGATTGCCGTTATTTGACAGCTATAATAACAGTAATATCATGACTGTCGGGGACGGTCTTAATAACAATGTAGATCCCCGACTCGACTTTACCGTTGGCCGGATCGGAATACGCTGGAAAAACTATGCAGCGGCGCCGTATGGTGCGGACTGGGCCCGTGAACCGGCAACTTACGGGTATTACGCCAATAAAAAAGCATTAGTATCTCCAGAATCTCCTTCCATGGTAAAAGGTTTTCCCTGGGGCGGTTCAGCACTCAACTTTTGCATCATCCGCTATCCTGACCTTTTATTATGGAAAGCAGAAGCATTGATAGAGTTAGGTCGTCAGGTGGAAGCCGTTTCGCTGATAAATGAGACCAGGACCCGTGCCGGGAACAGTAAGTATGTTCTGGCATGGAACAATACCAGCTCTACTGACTATGCTGCGAGATATACAATTGCGACCTATCAGCCGGGAGTAAATTGTAACTGGACCCAGGATTATGCACGAAAAGCTTTGCGGTTTGAAAGAAAGCTCGAGTTTGCAATGGAGGGGGAACGCTTTTTTGATCTTATCAGATGGGGAATTGCAGAACGGGTGCTAAACGAGGAGTACTTTGCAAAGGAAAAGAACCTGAGAACCTACCTGCAAAATGCAAAATTTATAAAAGGGCGTGACGAGTATTTTCCAATACCTCAAGCTCAGATAAATTTTTCGGGAGGTCTGTATAAACAAAATCCTGGGTATCTATAATGGGATAATCCCTGGAAGCAGAATGCGCGGTTAGCATTCTGCCCTCTTTTAAAGGAATTGTTGACATGATTAAAAATTCTGATATGATCCGTTATAGATACCTTCTCACAACCATTATTTCACTTGTATTTCTTTTTAGCCAGACAAGAGCTGCAAATGGTCAGAGTACCTGGCATTTTGAAGATGAGTCTTTACAGGCTGAAACAAGGAGGCCAGGCTCCATAGAGCTGCATATTACCAGTAACCGGAGTAGACCAGAGTTAGTGAATGGTTTTAAGGGTAAAGGCCTGAGGACAGATGGATACTCCACCTGGCTTTCCGGTAAGGTTGGGGATTCGCATCTGCGCAGCCTGCAGGCAGAATTCGCCCTCGAAACCTATCCAACAGACACTGCCGGCTTTTTTGCGTTGGGGAACGGACAGTTCTGGATTTCGGCATGTGTTGACCGTTTCGGGCAACCCATACTGGGAGTCAGTAAGAATGATAGGGTAAACTATTATGGTTCGAATGTGACTATTGAAAAATTTAAATGGATCAATGTCGCGCTCAATCTCACCAGCAGGGAAGTGGAATTACTTCTCAATGGCAAATCTGTAGTTGCAATTGACATTACCACAAATCCGGTTTATGCAGGTGCCGATACTGTCTTAATTGGCCGTGACTGGAGGGAAAAAAGTGTCGGAGTTTTTCCGGTGACAGCAATCAACGGCATCATTGATGAACTTGTTGCCTCTCCTGACGAGCTGAATAAGACAGAAATTACCAGGCTTAACGATCGCCGTAAGCATCAAAAAGCCATACTTGCAATTCCTCAGGAACGATTTAAAAATGATTTTACCCGGCCGCGCTATCACCTTTTGCCTGCCGCGAACTGGACGAATGAAACTCATGCGCTGATTTTCTACAAAGGGAAATATCATGTATTCAATCAGAAAAATGGAGCAAACTTATTTCTGGGACAAATAAACTGGGGACATTTCAGCAGCCCCGATCTCATTCAGTGGACCGAACATAAGCCTGTTCTTACACCTCAGCCAGGCTATGATCAAAACGGTATATGGTCAGGCTGTGTTATTACTGACGACACCGGTCATCCCGTAATATTTTATTCAGCAGGCGGCGATAAGGGTATGAATATCAGTGCTGCATACCCTGATGATGACAGCCTCAATGGCTGGCATAAATACTCCGGCAACCCGGTAATAAAAGGCAATCCGGGACAATTCAGCCGAACGGATTTTCACGACCCGATCGTATGGAAACATGAAGAAACCTGGTATATGGGCGTTGGTTTCGGCCTTGAGGAAAATGGTATTCAGAAAGGAACCATCTTACTTTATAAATCAACCGATTTAAAAAATTGGACGTACCTCCATCCGCTGTTTACCGGTGATCCGGAGTGTGATGATTCGGGCGTGTTCTGGGAAATGCCCCTGTTCTGGAAAATGGGAAATAAATACGTCCTGCTCGTGAATAAGGTACCCGAAAGGCGAAAGCCTGCGGTTGCCATGTACTGGACAGGCGACTTCACCCGCGAAAAGTTCGTCCCTGACGATCCGGCGCCAAAGCGACTGGAAGTCATCAACCGGCTGTTGTCGCCTTCAGTTGCTATAGACGCTATGGGCAATACCACCGCCATTGCCATTATTCCCGATGAAACCAGTGCACAAGAAACCTTCAGCAGAGGATGGACTCACTTATACAGTATTCCGAGAGTTTGGACTCTTGATAACGGCAGAATCAAGCAATCGCCACATCCGGCATTATCCGGGTTAAGATCATCGGTAACAGAATTCCCTCAAACAACCATTGACACGACATCAACTTTATTGCTGACCAGGGATAACCACCAGGTTGAGATCAGTGTAGATATTACACCGGCAGATGCAAAGCAATTTGGCCTACTCCTCGGAAAAGATGCAGAAGGGAACGAGGTCAGCAAGATATATTTCGATGTCGACAAGCGTCTTTTAGTGGTTGATCAAACGCATTCGAGCCTTCGGAAATATGTTCCGCTCCAGGTTCGTACAGGAGGCTTTACTGTTACACCCGGCCAGAAAATAAATCTGCACCTGTTTATAGACGGGTCTGTTATAGAAGGATTCATCAACAATCAGGATGCTTTTACAACCAGGATATTTCCTTCAAAGGCTGAAAGCAACCGCGTAGAGCTGTTTTCCAGAGGTGGGAGCATTCAGTTATCGGAGGCCAAAGTATGGATGCTAAAAAGCAGCAATAACCAAACGGCATTCTAGTCAGTTAAAATAACGACGATGAAACGATTCAACATAATTCTTGCAGAACTAACGAGTGCGACAGTCATGCTTGCTGTGTCCTGTGGATATTCACAGCAAACCACACCCAAATATCCGTCAGCGGAAGTCACTTACCACGAAAAATATAGGCCGCAATACCATCTGACCCCGCCGCGTGGTCCGTTATTTGATCCTACTGCGCTTGTTTACGTAGATGGCGAATATCAGGTCAACAAAGGAATCGCTCTGAGCAAAGATCTGGTGCATTGGAAATTAGGGAGGGCACAGAGCTTGAGCACAGATTCGGTTGCCGAAATGTCCGGTTCTGCACTAATTGACAGCTTTAACACCAGCGGTTTTGGAGTAAATGGAGAACCTCCCATGGTTGCCATCTACTCGGGCTTGCGGCGGAAAGACGGGCGTCAGTTTCAAAATATAGCCTACTCCACGGATAGTGGCAAAACATGGACCAATTATAAAGGCAACCCAGTGATAGATATAAACTCAACAGAATTCCGGGATCCGCAGGTGTTCTGGTTTGCACCCGAAAAGAAATGGGTGATGGTTGTCGCACTGGCAGCCGAAAGGAAAATACGGTTTTACTCCTCCGCCAATCTTAAAGAATGGCAATTCTTAAGCGACTTTGGACCGTTTGGTGCGGTTAACGGTGTTTGGGAATGTCCCGATTTCTTTCCCCTTCAGGTCAGGGATTCCACCGGAGTATCTAAGTGGGTACTCGAAGTAAGTGTTCAACCAATCGGAGGCCAGTATTTCATAGGAGATTTTGATGGCAGGGCGTTTACTGCTGATGCTGAGTTCATGAAAACATCAGGTATTGAATTACCTGAAGGCAAGGTGATCTTTGATTTTGAAGAAGGATTAGCAGATTGGAAAAAAGAAGGTGGAGCTTTTTCCGCATCACCGGCCAGCGGACCGCTTCCCTATCAGAATGCAGTCCTGGGATATGCGGGAAGACACCTGATCAACAGCTTTTATCCGGGAGATAAGGGGACTGGTAAATTGACTTCGCCGGAATTCCTGATTGACCGTCCCTTTCTGAATTTTCTGATTGGAGGAGGTTTGCACCCCTCGACAGCATGTGTCAATCTTATAATAGACAATAAAGTTGTAAGGACACAAACCGGAACGGAGACAGAAGCGCTCTATTGGACCGGATGGGACGTGTCATCATGGAAAGGGCGGAAAGCAAGACTTGAAATAGTCGATAACGAAACAGGCCCGTTTGGTCATATCATGATCGACCACGTTATGCTGGCTGATAAACTTGCACGGAAAAGCCGGGAGAATGCATTCTGGCTTGACTACGGCCCCGATTTTTATGCAGTAAGATCGTGGGTTAACGGACCAGCCCAGGACAACCGCAGGATTTCCGTTGCGTGGTTGGGCAGTTGGCTGTATGCCACAAAAGTGCCCTCTATGCCATGGAAAGGGGGACACACTTTCCCGCGTGAGTTAAAGTTAGTAAATACATCTGAAGGGTTCAGGATAAGACAAAACCTTGTCAGGGAAATAGAGATATTACGTCGCGATGCAATACATCGGGAAAATCTGCAGGTCAGTAATAGAAGTACCATGCTGGATCAGCGTATTCCGGCGAATGTGTACGAAATGGTCGCGGAAATAGAACTGCCGGAAAATGGTAAATTTGAATTAGGACTATGCGGGAAGAAAGAAAATAAAACGATCGTCAGTTATAATGCCGACGAAGGGATATTAAGTGTCGATCGCAGTAAGTCAGGAGACGTAAGTTTTAGTCCTTCATTTCCCGGATTTTATTCCGCCCCTGTTAAGTTGAAATCAGGTCTTTTAAAATTACATATTCTGATTGATCAGTCTTCCATCGAAGTTTTTGCAAATGACGGTGAGGCGAACCTAACCTGTCAGTTATTTCCCGGGTCCGACGCTACAGAGATAAGTTGGAGGGCCCCAACAGGAAAGGTAAAAATACAGAAATTAACTATCTGGCCACTTAATGGAATATGGCAGAATGAGGAATAACAACACGCCACTTAAATAAATTGTTATGAATTTAAAAAAAGTCCTTTCATGCTTATGCTGCTTGCTCTGTATTATAAGCTCAAGAGCACAGCAGACAAATCTGAAGTATAACGAACACCACCGTCCCCAGCTCCATTTTTCACCAGCCGCTAAATGGATGAATGACCCCAACGGGATGGTATATTTTCAGGGCACCTATCACTTGTTTTATCAGCATTTTCCCGGCGGGACTACCTGGGGGCCGATGCACTGGGGACATGCCACCAGTAAAGATCTCGTCCACTGGCAGCAAAAGCCCATAGCCTTGTATCCCGACAGTTTAGGTTATATTTTTTCGGGAAGCGCCGTTGCCGATGTCAACAACACCTCCGGCTTCGGAAAAAAAGGACAGGTTCCCCTGGTGGCCATCTTCACCCATCACGACCCTAAAGGAGAGAAAGAAGGGAAAGAAAACTTCCAGAACCAAAGCATTGCCTACAGTGTGGACAATGGCAACACCTGGACGAAATACGCCGGTAACCCTGTCGTGAAAAACCCGGGTATCCGCGATTTCAGGGACCCTAAGGTGATGTGGTTTGCAGCAGGTAAAAAGTGGATCATGACTCTGGCCACCAAAGACAGGATCACATTTTATTCCTCTCCTGACCTGAAGAA
This sequence comes from Pararcticibacter amylolyticus, assembly GCF_003130405.1. Lineage (GTDB taxonomy): Bacteria > Bacteroidota > Bacteroidia > Sphingobacteriales > Sphingobacteriaceae > Arcticibacter > Arcticibacter amylolyticus. The sequence goes on along the minus strand of NZ_QEAS01000015.1, from coordinate 28,060 downwards.
CTGGAAAAAAGAAAGCGAATTTGGCGAACAGCGCGGAGCACACGGAGGAGTATGGGAATGCCCCGATCTGTTCCCTTTGGCGTTAAATGGTAAAACATATTGGGTACTGCTCGTCAGCATTAATCCCGGAGGCCCGAATGGGGGCTCTGCAACCCAGTATTTCATAGGGCAGTTCGACGGGCACACATTTAAGTCGGATCAGCAGCAGACCCGCTGGATAGATTACGGTCCGGACAACTATGCAGGAATTACCTGGTCGAATACCGGTTCAAGAAAGATTTTTCTTGGATGGATGAGCAACTGGAACTACGCCAACGAGGTTCCTACCGATACCTGGCGTAATTCGGCGACCGTACCCAGGGACCTCGGCCTCGTAAATATAAAGGGGCAGATACTTCTTACGTCACATCCTTCACCCGAGCTGAATAAACTTGCCGGAAAACCTGTTGCAATCGCCAGTTCAGAAATCGCGAAGACAGGGAGCCTCAAGGTTACCAACCATATAAAGTTACCCGGTCAGTATACTTTGGAATTCAAGCTGGATAAGATCGATTCCTATTCCATAGAGATGTTTAATGACCAGGGCGAAAAGCTGATTTTGGGATACAATAAAGCCGAAGACAGGTATTTCATTGACCGCACCCACGCAGGCTTATCCGGCTTTAACCCGGGCTTCGCGGGCATCGCCTATGCGCCGCGGCTTACCGCAGCCTCTTCAGGTGACCTGAAGTTAGTTGTCGACGCTTCTTCCGTTGAGCTGTTTGCCGATCAGGGACTGACTGTAATGACAAGTTTATTTTTTCCGGCGAAACCCTATCAGCAACTGATCATTAAAGTAAACAAAGAAACAGTGGTAAAACGACTGGTCCTTGCCCCTATGAAATCGATTTGGTAAAACCTTCAGAAACAAGTTGTATCAGCAGAATAAGGGATGGTAAACAGATTATTGCATTTTTTTAAATCAAACTTCATGAAGATAGTATCAGGCATTTTCTTTCTCACTTTATTATCCATCACCGCATGGGGACAGCAAAGTAACGCGCCGGCCGAGGTAAACTACAGTAATTATTTTACAGCCGAAAAGAACTTCCTTGTTCTGCCTGTAAAAAATGGGGCACCCAAACGGAACATAGAGCTTTGGGTAGATGGGGTTAATACCCGTTTTTTTGATATAGAACTCGCGGAGGATACGCCGGACTGGCTGGCTTATCTGGATATCTCGCAATGGAAGGGTAAGCAGGTTGAATTAAGAGTGGACAAGATTAAGCAGGGATCACGCGTATTCAATGCGGTTGCTCAAAGTGATACCGATGGCGACGACAGCAACCTGTATAAGGAGAAGTTCAGGGGCCAGTTTCATTTTTCACCTAAAAGAGGCTGGACAAACGACCCTAATGGAATGGTCTATTACAATGGCGAATACCATCTCTTCTTTCAGCATAACCCGTATGGCCGCGGATGGGGGAATATGACCTGGGGGCATGCTGTCAGTAAAGACCTCCTTCATTGGGAAGAAGTAGGAGACGCATTGCATCCTGATCAGTCCGGGCCCATGTTCAGCGGAGGTGCGGTGATCGATGAAAAGAACACCAGTGGATTAGGAAGTCCCGGAAAACCTGCGATGGTAGCATTTTATACCGGAGCCAGATCCTGGGCGCAGTGCCTGGCCTGGAGCACAGACGGCCGTACGTTTCAAAAACTCGACAAGCCGGTTCTGCCCCGGATTAACAAGGACAACCGCGACCCCAAGGTAATATGGCACGAACCCTCAAAACAATGGGTAATGGTGCTTTATGTTGAACGTGATAAAGGGCAGCACAGCATTCAGTTCCTCACCTCTCCCAACCTGAAGAACTGGACTAAAGTCAGCAGTGTAAACGGAGGAATTGGGGGAGACGGCTATCTTTTTGAATGCCCCGAGTTCTTTGAACTGAAAATCGAAGGAAGCAACGAGAAGAAGTGGATCCTAACCGGAGCGAACAGCGAGTACGCCATCGGGACCTTCGATGGAAAAGTATTCAAACCTGAGATTGAAAAGCTTAAGGGGCAGCAGGGGCGCGACTTCTATGCCGCTCAGACGTTTAGCAATGAACCAAAAGGCAGGCGGATAGAGATTGGCTGGTGGCGTACCAACACCGACCGCGAAGGAATGAACTTTAATCAGTCGATGAGTATTCCCCTCGAGTTGAAACTTGAAAGCAGGGCGCAGGGCCTCAGGCTAACCAGAATGCCCGTTAAGGAGCTTGAAGGTCTTCGCGACAAGACTTATTCCTTTGGTAAAATGAAGCTTGGCAAAGGCTCAGCTAACCCATTGGCTTCCGTTGATATTGAGCTGGCCGAAATAAGACTTGAGTTTGCACCCGGCACCGCAAAAGACGTTGCTCTAAATGTCCGGGGAGTGCCGGTGGTTTATAACGCCGAAAAGCAGCAGCTGACCATTGATGGAGTTACAGCCCCCGCACCCTTAATAAAAGGAAAGCAAAGGTGGATAATTTATGCTGACAGAACCGGACTTGAAGTTTTCGCCGGAGACGGCCTGCTGTTCATGCCTGTAAATATTAACATAAAACCCGAAAACAGGACTCTTTCGCTTTCTGCCAGTGGCGGCACCGCTGCCATTTCCGATATAAAAGTCTACGCGTTGAAGAGTATCTGGCATTGATTTGCCAGATACTTCTGTGTGGGCAGCATTTTAACGGGGGCTGATAGGGTTTGTCTGTCAGTCCCCGTTTTGTAGGATGATTGCAAGTCTTCACCCTTTTTTACATTCG
>NZ_QEAS01000015.1:13208-25224 GCF_003130405.1 Pararcticibacter amylolyticus | reverse complement strand
TCTATATCTTTGTATTACTTGTTGCTCTTTCGTTTCGTCTTAAGACAAACATGAAGTGTTTGTTTGCTGAGTAGTTTACCCAAGAGCCGGATTATTACTTAAACATTAATTTTGTGAGTTCATTAGAGGAGATTGAAGCTTTTTTGCAGGATTTCCGTGTGAAGTATAAAGTTTTTGATATTATTTTCCGGGATGGAAGGGAGAAAAATGCGGACACCCTTTTTAAATTAGATATTACCCGGGTTCAAAGGAGGGAGATTATTGAAGCAATTATTGCAACGGACTATGTTGAAGGGCCTCTGGACGATCGATTGTATGGCATTGCCAGCATGTGGGTATTTGGCAAAAGATATAAGCAAACTGAGTTATACATCAAGATTTCGTTAGGTGCCCCGAATTCAAATGTGATTTGTATTTCGTTTCATCAGGCAGAAAGAACAATGAGATATCCTTATAGACGACACTAAATGAAGAGTCCAATTACAGGTAAGGAAATGAAATTAACGCAGGAACAGGATGTTCTCACTTACCGGAAAGAAAAATTTAGCGTATCATATCATTTTTATTTATGTAAAGATTCAGGCGAACGTTTTACCGACGATGAGCTTGATGGGATAAATATGACCCAGGTATATAACCAATACCGTGAAAAATACAGGATTCCCTTTCCGGAAGAAATTGCCGGAATAAGAAGGAAGTATGGAATCTCAGCAGGAAAAATGTCGGAAATACTTGGGCTTGGTGCTAATACATGGCGTCTGTATGAGTCCGGGGAGATGCCGTCTGTTGCCAACGGCCGTTTAATCTTGTCCATAAAAGAGCCCGCTGAATTCCTGAAGCAGGTTGAAGCCAGCGAGCATCTGCTTGCGGTCAAAGAAGCGGAGAGAATTAAGGATGCTATTCGAAAGATCCAGGAGCACGAAAAAAAGAATCTCTGGGAAATGATGTTTGAGCAGAAGATATTCGATCATCGTGTCCCCGATGAATATACAGGTTACAAAGAGCCGGCATTGGATAAGATTGTTCAGGTGATAGCCTATTTTACCGGAAAAATGGACCTCTACAAAACCAAGCTGAACAAGCTGCTCTTTTACTGCGATTTCTGTTACTATAAAAAAGCCGGATATTCGATGACTGGCATTGCTTACCGGGCAATCAACTTTGGGCCGGTTCCCTCTGAATTCGATAAATTGTATATCAGGCTGGCGGACGACGAAAAAATAGAAATCAGCCAGCACGAGCTTGGGAATGGTAATTATGGCGAGGTGATCAGGTCGCTGACGCATTTCGACAAAGCTAATTTTAACGAAATGGAATTAAAGGTGTTAGCGGCCGTTTGTGAAACATTCAAAGACAAGTCAACCGACTATATTGTGAAGGTTAGCCACGAAGAGCCCGCCTGGAAGCAAAACCACACTGACAGAAGAATCATTAGTTATCAGAAGTATGCCTTCCAGACCGGGGGGGTAGTTTGTTAACACACGCACGCTACCTTCTTTACCCATTTCTCATCATCACTATTGGTCAACATTAGTACAGCGGTTCTTATTTATTAATCGAACAAAAGCCCATGCCGGCCAGTCCGGTTTTAATCCCGGCTTCGCCGGAATCGCCTATGCGCCGCGGCTTACCTCCGCTCTTTCCGGCGACCTAAAACTGGTGGTAGATGCTTCATCCGTGGAGCTCTTCGCCGACCAGGGATTAAGCGTCATGACCAGTTTATTTTTCCCCCGCAAACTATATCAGCAGTTGATCCTGAAAACGAGCAAGGGAACTGTGGTAAAACAGCTGGTCCTGACGCCGATGAAAACGATATGGTAAAAAGTTGTAATTTTGAGGAATTGCAGGCACAGGCGTTATAACGGCGATATCAGCTCCCCATTCCGATACAAGAAGTACCCAGTTTCGGGACTGGTTATATCTTATGTTACCCTTTACCCCTACTTTACTTTTACATGCTTCCTACCCAATGCATAGTAATTACACCATAAGTGCACCACGAGTGCACCTTTCTGTACAAAAAGGTGCACTCGTGGTGCACTTATGGTACACTTACCCTTCTTTCAGTACGACGAGTGCAGGGCATCGCCATACAAAACCCATACAATATTCAGGAACCAGTCTTAGAGCAAAGCAGAAGCTTTCCCAACTAAAGGCAACCTTCTCTTTCCTTTACCCATCGAAAGTCATCGCTATTGTCAACACACACCTCCCTCTCCCACAATCCACTTCTCAAACTCCTTCCTTACGTCCCGGCTTACCACCACCTTACCCGACACAGGCGGATCAAGCATCACCAGCAGCTTGCCTGACGGCTGGATCTTCTCATGTCCCTTATAAGCATGCCGGGCAATAATAAACTGGCGGTTCACCCTGAAAAACATCCGGGGATCAAGCAGATCCTGGAAGTGTTTCAAAGGCTCCGGAGTCAGCAGAAGCTCCTTGTTCGTCAATACAATTACCACGTCATCACGGTTCTTATAGAGATAGGCGACATCGGGTATAAGAACCTTAACCAGCCCATTCCCCCTTTCAACCAGGATATGATCCGCAAACACAGGTGCAACAGTCTTATCGCTTTGCAAACCGATAGCTATAAAATGCCACAATCCGAATACCAGGTTCAAACAGAAAACCATTAGCAGCACAACGAGTATCGAATACCTTGACGAAATGGCGATCCCGATCCGCACTTTCAACAAAACGACCGATATCCACACCACGCCAAAAGCAAATACCAGCGGCAGGATCATCCCCAGAAGAAACTGGAAGAGCAGGCGTTTTGAACGGTAGTTCTCCCAGGAATAACGGGAATCAAGAAAGGAGGTTGCCCATTGAATAATCTGGATCACCAGGTAAGAAATCCAGCCAATATTCAAGAAATGTATTCCGATAACCCAGAAATTGAGGTCTGCCCAGGCGCATCGGCAATAGAGAGGAAGCACAAGACATAAAGATACCAGGACTGTTAAAAGGATTTGCTGTTTGTCGTTCAGATAAGGCAATTCCTTCGTGGACCGATCACCCTCCGGGTTATGCATCAGAATGAAGACGATGATCAAAGTTAAAGAAAAGTTAATACTTTTTCTCAGCCCATTAAGATCACATTTAACCTTTAGTTTCACTTCACCCGGCTATTTCCTGCAATTCGCCCTGAAACCAGAGTTTCCTACAACAAAACACACCCTTTTCAACCTATTTTACCAAAAACAATCCCACCATGACAAAAACCTTCGCTCACCACTTCCCTTTTCCCGTCATTACCATCACAAATGCCGCTGAAGTTGCCCGGTTTGTAAAATTCAGGATCCGCTACGCAGAAGCAACAGGATATATTCACAACGCCTATTTCAGTATCGTCCAGCATTTCGCCTCCTCGAGCATCTGCATGGAGCTTTTCGAAACCTTTTCTAAAAGACCTTACAAGCATCAGATTATCGTGAAGGAAAAGGTACCGGTGCTGGCCATCGCCCTTCGCGGAAACATTTACGTAAACAGCCCGCAACGCCAGGCTACACAGCAACTTAAGGCAGGGCAATGCATTCTGGGCTTTGTATCGGCAGGCTCCTACAGTATACAGATACCCCGCAGTCATACACGGCTTCTGTTGATTGCCTGCCAGACTGAATGGTTCAAAGAACGCACCCGTCATTTCCCTGAAATCCAGTTGATGCAAAGCCGCCCCGGGATGCGCGGGATACGTCTCGCGGGCGTTGGCTCCTGCCCTCTCAGCTTCAGCATGCTGAGAACCATCATTCACCTCCTCTCGCTTCATCCAAACGCTGGCAGAGAAAAGCTATCCTCAGAAACCGGACAACTTATCACCAGCCTGCTGGAAGAATACAATAAGCTATGTCTCAACAAGAAAGAGCATATTTATGCCCGGCTCAACAAGATCAGCGATTATATCGGCAAAATCCTGAACGAAAAGAAACCAGTACCCTCTATCGCCGATATTGCTTCCAGGTTTGGCTTTTCAGAGCGCAGCCTGCAATACCACGTAAAGCAGGCAACCGGACTGACACCCAGTGAATTCATTAGTGACCTGAAGATGCGGGAAGCCCTCCGGTTGTTAAAAGAAACCGGCATGCAGGTACAGGAAGCAGCTCATCTCCTGGGGTATCAAACCGTTGCCGGTTTCCGTAAAGAGTTCAAAAAGAAGTACCGGCAAACACCGTCTCAATACCAGCGGAAAAGATACTCAAACGAACAGGACTAAGATCTCAAACTTTGCGCTTGCGCGATCACTATGCCCCCTGCTTTCCTGCGAACTTTATATCAGCATTTAACTTAAGAGCATGAAAGCAACGATACATTTCCAGAGGGCTGTCCCTTATTTCTTCCTGTTCCTGTTTGTCTATACCGCATTCGATAAACTCACAGACCATCATACATTCGAAAGAATACTATCGCACTCCGATCTCATCGGAAGTGCCGCCCCTTATATCTCCTGGCTGGTACCCCTAACGGAACTCATCATCACTGTTCTTCTTCTTTTCCCGCAAACGCAGGCAAAAGGCATCACAGCCTCCCTTGTCCTGATGCTCGGCTTCACCGCTTATATTCTTTATATGATTGCCAGCGGAAGCAAATTACCCTGTCACTGCGGCGGGGTTATTTCTCAGCTCACCTGGAAGCAGCATATCCTCTTCAACACTGGCTGCATCCTGCTGGCAACGGTAGCGCTGTATCCCCCGCTACTTTCATACGGAACTGTTAAAACGCGTTTATATAAGTTCACTCGTCCATTTATTCAATTCATTAAATCAAAAGCCATGAGGAAAATCATGTTTGGCCTGCTCGTAGCAGTTACGGCAGCAGGCGCCAGTGCATTTACAAATGCACCATCAAAAAGAGCCGGCATTCAGGCCGGGGTACTTTCGGTAGGATCAGACGCGGGAGGAACCTATTACAATGTGGAGCACTGGGGTACTACCCGCAGTTCCTGCGAAGAAACCTCCCCCTCAGATGTTTGTTCCTTCGATTTTAACAACGCCAGTCTTCCATCCAAGATCTACGCGTCAGACCCGAGGATCAACAATATGGTCACCGGAGCTACTTATCAGTAATGAGAGACCATTACATCGGGAAATGCGTTGAGCTCGATGCTCACCGCATTTCCTGTACTTACCGATCGACCCCCTCTTTCAACGCTTCCTTTATCTCCCGAATCAGGCTTTCCGCACCTCCCCTTCTCAATCTAATTTCGTCAGAAGTATAAATCTTCCCCGATCTGCCTATCAGCAAAGGCCTGGGAAAAGCCGCTACGCGGTAATGCTTCACGACCGGATGCCGGCTCCCCATCCCATCCGTGTAGAGATTAACAGCCCCGTTCCCCGTATATTTCTTTTCCGAAGTACCGGTTCCGTGGACGCTCTTCAACCACGTTAGCTTATCTTTATCAACCGAAATACTGACAAAGACTACGTCTTTATTCCCGCTAAAGTAATGTTCCACGGGCGACAGGACATCCCGGTAATACTGTGCACAGCCTGTACACCCCGTAAACCAGAAGTCAATAAATACCACCTTTCCTCTCAGGCTGTCCATTTCCAGATATTTCCCATTTTCATCAGGCAACGAAAACGGGAAAGCCCTGCTCCCCTTCTTCAGCGGAGTAAAAAGAGTGCCAAGCATCCTCACATACCCGCTATCCGCAATTTCCCTCATGATCCCGCTCCGGGTGGAGTCCTCCATGCTAAAAAGCTGGGTCTTTGCATAAACGGTCAGAATCTTGTCTTTTAACTGCCCGGTGTAATGTTGCACCACGAAAGAGGACAGATCTTCCGGCCTGTTTCCGGAACTGTTGAAGATGCGCGCCCGCTCCAGAAGATAAAGAGGATAATTCCGGGATAGATGCGATTCGGGGACCGTTAATGCAGGGTCTTCCATCAATACAGAATCCCTTTTTATCATGCCTGACCTGATCTTCGATGAGAGCACCCGTAAATCATAATACCCTTTCAAAGCAGCGGCATCAGCCTTAATTACCGCAAGAGCACGTGCGCTTATCTGCCCCTCAAAAGCCATGTTCGATAAACGTGCCAGATCAAACCTCCGTTGATACAGGCTGTCCTGTAAGCGATACCCGGCACCGCCCCTGCCCGAGAAACTTAAATCTCTTCCCTCTTCCGGCAGCGTGACGATGATGCTGTCGCCCGGTTCCGTAAAATATACCCTGACACCATTTCCAGCGCTTCCTCTAGCCGGATCATCCCATTGAAGAGCAACATAGCCCGTTGACAACAGCGTATCAGGCACTACAAATGAAAACTCACGCCCGGCCCTCCTGCTTACAGGCAGATCTATATGCGGCAATTCCGGATTGGAAAAAGGCACCACAGTAGTCGAAAAATAATCCGGGTAATAAGATACCCGAAACATGGTCTGCCCTAGAGCACTCCGCCCGTTTAAGGACACCAATAGCACAACTACAAAGAACACAGCCTTATACAAACAACTTCTTTTCATGGCCTACCTTTCATTTTGAGGCATGGGGTTCAGACTGATTTCATAATCCGGAACCGGCAGCACATACCTGGGGTCATCAGGAGGCAGAACGTATTCCGTATTTCCAACCTCCCTCTTTAAAGTGACGGCAAACCTGCTGTCCCTGTTCAGACGGCGCAGGTCTTCCCACCGTAGCTGTCCCGTCAGCGGGAGCTCCTTTTTTCTTTCCTCCAGAATCCGTGCGAGCACCGCTGTTGGATCTTGCGCGGTGAAAGGTTGAAAGCCGGCAGATTCGTACCGCTTAGCGAGCAGCAGGTTAAGATCAGCAAGCGCCTCAGTCACCCTGTTCATCCGGGCATAACACTCCGCGCGGATCAGCAGCACTTCATTCGTTGCCAAACCGCAAAAGATCTGCGTTGCCGCAGAATAACAACCCTTAAATACCGTGAGACTGCCGCTGCTGGTATAAAAGACCGCCCTTCTCAGATCCTTTGGCTCATATAATTGCAGCAGAGCTGCTGGAATTCCACTTCTGCTGCTATACCCGCGTACCGTTGCGTACTGAATGCCGGTAGCATAAAAAAGAATTTCAGTGTTTGCAGTCGCTGTCCTGATCAGCGGAGGAAACGGGAACCTGGCCGTTTTAGAGAGCAGATTAAAGTCGAGCAACTCAAACCCACCGGCTAAAACTTTGTCTGCGCTGAAAAATGCGTCATCGTACCGCTCCATAGCAAGAAATACCTTCGACAGCAGGGCAAGTGCAGCTGGCCGCGCCGGCCGTGTCACCAGATCCGTTCTTTCAGGCAAAAGCGGGACAGCCGTCGCCAGGTCAGACACGATTTGCTTATAAGTATCCGCCACGCTCGCCCTTCCTCCTCCCACATTCACATCGGCAACCAGCCTGAGCGGCAAACCCGGATCGCTTGCTGCACTTTCCTCCCTGTATGGTTTGCAGAACAACTGCGCAAGGCTATAATAAGCTATCGCCCGGAAGAAAAGAGCAGAACCCCGTACTTTGTCGTACAACAACGGCGAAGCATCTCTCTGCTCCTTCCTGTCCGCCAGCCCGTCGAGGACAATATTAGCCGCAGCAACCATTTTATAAGGATTATTCCAGTCGGTGATCTGCGGGTAATTCCTGTAAACATCCTTTTCCCACAGATAAGCATTCTTTTCCCTTTCAGTAATGAGGTTCAAAGAGTTCTGGTCTCCGATATACTGAACATCCGTTCCAATCAGGCCCATCACCGGGTATCCGGCGTTCATCACCTGGTCATTATCCAGTATCGCCTGATAATCTTCAAGGGTAGAAGGAATGATCAGCGCTTTGTTGTTACTCACGTCAAGCCACTCATTTTGCTTACAGGCCACATCAGCAAACAGGCTTACCACGACGATAAAGCCCCATAATGATCTTTTGATATACATATTCAATCCAGTTAGAAATTTAAAGCCCCATTTTGATTCCGAATGAAACAGACTTTGACGCCGGAAGACTTGTCCCCGGAGCATCAGGGTCAAGCCCCCTGTTGTTCGCCCGCCAGACAATACCCAGGTTACTGGCAAAGACATACACCTGTAGCTGACGGAAGGGATTCCGCTTTTTTACTGAAGGAAACTGATAGCTGAGACGCACATCCTGCAAGCGGATGTTATCGGCCTTTTCCACCAGTACTTCCGAATAGGCGTAGAAATTATTCCGGTTGGCGTCGCGCACATAGCCGACAGAAGGAACCGAAGTCACCTGCTCGTCACCCGGTTTTTGCCATCGGAGCACGTAGTCGGCATGCCCTCCTGTAGAGATCACATCCTGGAAACTGAGCGCGGCAGAAGATCTCCTGAAATAGTATCCACCTTTATAGGCAAGGTTTACAGAAAGGGAAAACCCTCCCGCCGAGAAGTCGTTACGCCAGGCAGCCATCGTTGTGGGCCTGGCAGAACCGTGATACACCAGGCTGTCAGGATTAAAATTATTCACAATGCCAGGATAATCTTCACTAACCGCACCGCCCAGGTATCCCCTTGGATTGCCGTTTTCCGGATCAAGCCCCGCCCACCTGTAGCTGTATACCCCGAAAAGAGATTTACCCACCAGGGCTACGGCGTTCGTCTGGATACTGGCAGATGTCTGTTGCCGGTAGTATTGCAGCACTTTATCCCTGATGGTGCTCAGAAGAAGCGTATTATCCCATTTCACCGGGCCCCGCAAGATGCGGCTTTTAAGCGACAGGTCTACCCCTTTGGTAAGAGTAGCAGCATAGTTTCCAATGAACGACAAAAAGCCAGAGGAGGCAGCCAGGGGAATATCATCAATCAGGTCTTCGGCCTTCTTACTAAACCATTCAAACGTGCCCGAAATTCTCCCCCCGGTGGTTTCGAAATCCATTCCCAGGTTTATGTTGCGTACCTTTTCCCATCTCAACTCAGGGTTAGGAGCAGTAAGGCTGGATAACACAGGTGCTCCCGTCAGAGAGCTTACCGTGTAATACCCAGAAATAAACGCCGAACCATTGTAAGCATTCCCGTTATACCCATAAGTAGCTCTCAATTTCAGATAAGGAAAGAGAGCCGATCTGTAAAAAGCCTCATTGCTGACGTTCCACCCCAGTCCCGCCGACCATAAGGGAACAAACTTGTTGTTCGTTTTCACTCCAAAAATATTCGAGCCGTCCTTCCGGGCACTGGCGGTCACTACATAACGGTTATCATAAGAATAAGCCAGGTTGGCAAAGCCAGACAAGAATCGGTTGGTGGTACCTGCGATATCTCCCGGCGGAGCAGGAACATATCCCCCGTAGCCCGCATTTGTGGTGTAATAAGTCTGATAATCCAGGTTCATCACAGAGGTGCCATGTTCCTTATCGTACCCGTAGGAAGTACGCATGGCCACTTCCCCCTTTGTTTGTCTCCATTCAGCGCCGGCAAGTGCAGTAAGAGCGTGTTTGCCGGCAATCACCTGGTCATAGTTTATCTGCGCCCTGAAATTACCGGAGATCATCTCGTCTGATTTCCGGTTCAGGATGCCATTCTTCGGAACCGGGTAACTGAGAGCCCCCGTCTGTGGGTTAAACTGCGAAAACTGATTGATCAGGTCGCGGGCATACCACGACTGCAAACCATAATAATCGGAGGCCAGCGACGTTTGTCTTTCGTTCTGATAGCTTACTTCCCCTTTCAGGCTTTCGATAAACCGGTAAGTTACACTGGTTTTCAACAGTAAGTCATACTGCTTCACCGAATTATCCGCTGCATCCAGCTCATCCAGCGGCGAATAACGCCAGTCGAGAAAACCCAAACTGACCGTACTGTCTGTATAGGCTGTGCTGAGCTTCTTTGCTATGTCCAGGTATTTCCCCTCTGCATCTGCGAGACGGGCGTACGGGTACATCCCGTCGTAACTGCTGCCTCCGATAAAATAACTGCTGCTGCCCCACATCATTGTGTTGTTGCTTTCCCTGGCGATATTCGAGTAGAGAATGCCCGTGCTGACGTCGAGATTTTTTGCTGCATTCCAGCTGTTTTGCCAGTTCGCTGAAAACCGCTCGTACCCGTTTCGCTTCAGGTCAGTTTTCACCTTGTCAAATCCCAGGTTCATGGCGTATGACAAACTGCCGCCCCCGCCCCTTGCCGAAAGCGCATACTGTTGGTTGAGGGATGCCTGGTATACATACTTTTCTATATCCTTTCTTACATCATAGCCCTTTAACGCAGCAATCTCGGCCTCTGCCTGCTCAGAGCTTATTTTTCCTGTCCGCGCCTGTTCTCTGATGCTTACGAAAGGGGTTACTGCAGGGTATAAGAATGTATTATTCACGTCTCCCGCCAGATATCCCCTGCTGTAAAGGCTGTCTTCAGCCGAAATGTAGGCTGCTGATTCCAGAAAGCTTTTATCGCTGTATAAATCCGGCTTCGCGCCGATGGTGGTATTTGCACTGATATCCACCTGCATCCGCTGGTTCAGTTTCCCTTTTTTGGTGGTAATCACAATCACTCCATTTCCCGCACGTGCTCCCCAGATAGAGGCCGCAGCAGCATCCTTCAGTACGCTGACCGACTCCACTATATCCGGATTCAGGGCATTTATGTCGCCTTCAAAGGGGAAGTTATCCACCACGATCAGCGGATCTTTGCTTACCAGGCTGGAGAGTGTACTTTGTCCCCTGATGTTGATCCCCAGCTTGTTCATGGGATTTGCCGATACGTAAGAATCGGGAAGTGTATACGACGAATTCAGCGATCCTCCGGTTCCATTAAAGAAGATACCACTTGCCATACCGTCTAGCCGGGTAAGTATATCAGTTGAAGTTCTCCGGTTAAACAACGCACTGTCCACCTGCACAAAGCTACCAGTTGCCCTTTCCTTCGGAAGCTGCTGGTAGCCGGTGCTGACAACCGCGACTTCTTCCAGTTGGTTGGCGTCGGGAGAAAGAGTGATGACGATGTCTGTCTGCGAGGCTTGCAGCTTGAGTTCTTTTGACTGGTAGCCGATGAAGGAGACAATCAGGAGGGCATTGGGGGGAATGTTCCGGAAAGAGAAGTACCCCTCCTTCCCTGCGGACGTAGCAAGCGTGGTGCCTTTTATCTTGATGAGTGCTCCGGTAAGGGGATCACCTTTTTCGTCGGTAACTCTTCCTTTGATGGAGTAACCCGTCTGCGCGTAGGTGCTGACGATGGCCATCAGGGAGAAGAGGATGATCATCAGGATGTAAAAGGCGAGCAGATACTGGCCGAGAAGCTTCTCGGGTGAGGCTGGCTCTTTTGGGACGGGGATTTCCGCCTGCTGTTTGTGTTGTTTCGATTTTTGTTTTAAAAAGGGCAATAGAAGTCCCTGTACTCGGATTTTGAGCATTTTTTGATTAATGATTAGAGGATTAAGAAAATGAGGAAGGCCGGACGGCCGGATTCGTTAGGGGGAAAAGGTTAGGGTCATACGGGAGGGCAGATCAATAAGTCCCAGGAAGTAATGATATGGCTAAGCATGGCTGTCGCCTCCCTCCTGCTGGGATTTCTCCGCTTCGCTGGTATACTTATAAATATCGGATAGAAGGGTATCGAGGTTTTCGTAGAAAATCATGAGTTCGCTTCGCTGCTTGCGGGACAGGGAACCGAACTCTCCGGTCACGGCGCAACGGACGATTTTCCAGAGGTACTCTCTGCTGTAGATTTCGTCGTAGTTGAGGATGAACTCACTGAATGGGGTCATTGGATGGATACCTCCTTTCTAGATAAATTGATTAGGCTTTGTTGGCTTGAGAAGATACACTTGAATGATTGTTTTTTCATTTCGCTCTATCGTTTTCGCTTTTGAACAAGACTAAGAGGAAATGACTAATAATGATGGGTATCCTCTTGCATACTTAGAAGCCTGTAGGAGGGCTGAACATGCTAGCAAGAGGGCCCATCATTATTAATTGGACAAAAATAATGAATGGGCATCTATCTCCTGCAACTTGCATGTTCAGAAAGTTTCCTACATTTTCTAAGCAAGTGTCAGTATCCAAATGCCATGGATAATATTCTAATAAATCTTATCTAAATACTTTGTCTTTTTTCTTTTTATAAAACA
>NZ_QEAS01000015.1:0-13149 GCF_003130405.1 Pararcticibacter amylolyticus | reverse complement strand
ATAAGATTCTCATTTTTATTCGGGTTGCCATCTATTTTTAGAGGAAAAACAGCACAATTGCCATTAAATACTATTAAATCCACCCGTCTAGATCGATTCCTAAGAGAACAGAAGGCAGAATCAAAAGATATTTACTTTCAAACCTCGATATCGATCGGAAAGTTAAGTCACCTACGACTTAACAGAGTGAACCTTTACATTTATGATTTTTACCTTATTGGAAAATCAATCCATCATGATCTCAACGAAATGGCCCAGGATGTATTTAGTGATTACGATGCTGAGATAGAGCAGACACACCAACCCTCCAAAAATAGCCGAAGGAAAGGAAAGCTTGGAAAGTTTGGCCAGATCATCTCCCAATATCTAAACTCTCAGAGCTCACTTGCCCAAGCTATCGGAATGGACAAAAACAAGTTCGGTAGACTTATGTATTCGGACAGCGAAATCATTGCTCTGGATCTATATATCCTTACAAAACTTCTAAATCTTGATTTCAAATTAGTAACAGAAGCGATCTGCGGTCATCTGTATTTAAACTCAGCAGAAGAGCAACAAAGGCTTCGGGATAAATACCAAGCAGAACTGGATGCAAAGAAAGCAAAGCGGGACGCGGGTAAACAGAAAGAATAGAATGGCAGAGTAACCATTATCTTGACAATGGTAATTTTCTCCAAGAAGACTGGTGAAGCTTGGTTTAGGTAAGAAGACTGTAAACACAAATAAATAGGATAGACTAGCGCAGTTTTTCATGTTGGATTATGCTTCGGTACTTAATATATTTAGGAGATGGAAGCACTACATGCCTGGTATGAAGAGATCATCACCCATATACAGAAAACCAATTTAAAGAACCTTTCTGAATACGCACCGAGCGGGAAAAACATATTTGCAGCCTTCTCCGATGTCACCCGCTCGAAGCAGGTATTAAAGAAGTTTTCCTATTCAGATTTCAAGCACGCTGATGATTTTAACTATTTGTCAATGGACTTTATCTATGCCATCGCCATTATCGAAATTCTCCAGCCTCGCATCAATAACGCCGTCAAGGAGGGCGGAACCTACGACCAGTCACTAGAAGACCATCTTTACCTACGCTATGCAAGCTATGGCCTACAAACTCTTTACAGTTACTGGGACCGGATTGGCGACCTTCTGGACTTTTTCTTTGATACAGGTCAGAAAGGCGACGTTTACCTTTCCCGTGTACTTGACCGTTTTCCTGCTCAATACCAGTCGGCCACGTTTCACGCGCTAAACAACCTTTACCGCAATAAAGTGTTGCCTCTGCTAACCGAACGTCATTCGACGGTACACACGTTCACCTTAAAAGCCAAATATTTCTGGGGAGTGATTGAACATGGGGGAACGACGAGGAAAAGCTGAAAGACCTGCAAGCCGAAAAGGACGCTTACCCGGCAACATTTCGAAAGCAGCTGAGCTATATGTTCCAGGGATTTGAACTGACCCTACGATTGGTGAGTGAACTGCCTGATGCCCCGCAAGCAAAGACAGCCAGGTGATGCTTTTTTAAGCCAAAACAAATGTAACTTAGGCACAAATACTCGAATCATGCAGCTATTACGATCTCAATTGAACGAGCTTTACGACTTGATCGAAAAGCAGGGATATTTTTCGCCATCACAGTTCTCAATACTAGCGGGACAAACAGAACTGACACTGAATGAAACCCAATTCTATTTCAAGGTGTTCGAGGACATCGGCTACGTAGACTCAATGATGGCTAATTTTTCACCCGGGAGATCCCTGTACATGGAAGCTACCACCGGCGTTGACTGGGAAGGCATCAAGTTCTATTTTAAGGACTGGCTCAGTTATCTGAAAAGAGAAGTGTCCGCACCCGACAAATGGGGAAGGTTGGTCGAAGAGGTCAAATCCCTGATTGGTGAAACCCAGGTGGAAAATACCGCTTTCAGCCATCAGGAATACCTGGAGGTGCGCAGGAATATCGAGACGATCAAGAACCAGCTTTCCTCGATACCGCTGTTGGAGACCCAGAATATTGCCATTCTCCATCAATTGAACCACGTTGCGGAAATGACGGATAAGCTCAACAAATTCGACTGGCGCAACTTTTTTATCGGTACCATCACAAGTTGCGTGATACAGTTGGGCGTTACCCAAGAACATGCGAAGTTGTTCGCAGAGCTCATTAGAAACACGTTCAGTGGCTGGATGCTTTTAAAATAATACTGTTTATGAAACACAACGAGCAACGCATATTCGACGAGCAGCTGCAGGAAGATTTCCTAAGTGCCTGGCCTATTGATATGATCCGGGAAATCCCGTTGCATAGATATGTCAGCGTAAATGATCAAACCACTTTTTGCCAGTACGTCGAAACCATTACCCGACCATTAGGGAGCATTAAAGGTATGAACTCCGTTAAATTTGGTATCTACAGACGGCGGAAGCCCGAAGAACGTCCCAAGCATGTTATATCTAATAAAACCCATTCCTGGTCACAGCGTTTCCATGACGATAGTAATGATGAAGAAAAAGTCTTCAAAAAAGTAATCGAAGAGGTTTACTCCATTGCGAGCTATGCCAGTGAAGGTTATTTTGAACATATCTGTTACCTGAATTTGCCGTCTATTTTTCGCTGGAAGGTCGCCTACCTGTATTCAGGGGGAAGACTGATCCCTATATTTAGCATTGAGAACCTGCGAGCAATCGTATCAACCTTAGGCATGCCGAATGTCGACAGGAAGACAACCTACTGGCAGATGCAGCAGTTTCTTATTGATAGAAAACCTTTGGGCATGACCTCGGTAGAGTTCATGCGTGTCCTCTACGAAGAATTCAGGCTTGGCGATGCCGAGGACAGAGAACTTGCTAAGCGGCGCAGAGTTCGCAACGGCATCAAGTCCAAGAACCTGCAACCAGTATTCCGTAAAGGCAATGCAGGAGGTATGACCAGCCCATTACATAACAACTTGCAGCAACGGCTATATGACCAGCTTTGCTTGAAACATGGCGAATCCTGCGTAAATATGGAACGAAATTGGATCGACCTGCTTGTCGAGCTGAAAGACCGTCTGATCCTCTTCGAGGTGAAGCCTTGCACTTTTGCCGAGGACTGTCTAAAACTGGCGCTCGGTCAGCTGATGTTGTATGCTTACCAAGCGCAGGCTATTCATCAGGACAAATCCATTGAACTGGTAATTGCCGGACCCAACAAGCTTACCGGGGAAGAACGTGCAATGATGACATTTTTAAGTGAGCGCGTTAGTTTTCCCATCAGTTATCTTCAGATTGACTAAACAAAGTACTACATTAACTATTATTGTTGTAATATATGCTTCTGCTTGTAATAATATTGTAGAATACCGAAGTGCTTTTGCGTTTATTTGCTTGTGATTATTGTTAGCTGTTATGCATTCTTAGTTATAGATGATAGATGCCTCCTCGAAGTATAGGAAATCAACTAGTAGGATCAAACCATATGTAACTCTTTAGTTTACTACTATTTATGCCTCTTTGTTTCACGTTTCATCGAGGAATATTAAACAAATCGTATCGATACTCTACAGCGGATCCCTGAAATCTTTGAAGACATTATTGTATAAGTCATCTCGTGTTTGTTTAATTAACTACTTTATGTCATATATAGACTTTAATAAAAATACGCTACATTCGTTGAATTGGTTCACTATTGGCGGGCTATGATTAATCGTACCTAAAGATTTAGGGAAGAAAGTGAAAGGCAGTCCGAGCCGGACGAAAGACTGAATAACGCGTACGCGAGCACGTTGCATAAAGCTGCCCTTAAGATTCTAGTTTTTTCTACGGTTCTTAGTGAAAGCGATCTTTTTTTAAGAATGTAAGTCGTACTTCGGTACTTCCAAATGGAGGAACAATTCAGGACACTGTTTTTATAAATTAAGAAGTATATTCATAAAATAGCTAATTTTTTAATATATTAATCGATTATTGCGTAAATGGGGGGGGGGGATGAATAACTGATTGAAAATTAAGTACATGGTTTTTAATTCTATAAAAAGCAAAATTGGAGTTGATATTTTTTGTGGTGCCGGGGGCTTGAGCTTGGGCGCTGAGAATGCCGGCATCAAAATTTCCTTAGCGGTTGAAAAGAATCAGTCAGCTGCGAAAACATTTGCACGAAATCATCCTGAAGTAAAAACTTTATGTCAGGATATCCGAGAAATTGATCCTTTGCAATTCCTAAAAAAAAAACCGTTTATTGTGTTTGGTGGCCCTCCTTGTCAAGGCTTCTCCTATTCTAATACGAAAACAAGAAATACAGATAACAGCAACAATACGCTTTTCGAAGAGTTCTTGAGGTTCGTGGAAGTCCTAGAGCCAGATTGGTTCCTGTTTGAAAACGTGGAAGGAATCACTACGTTCAATGGCGGAGAGACTGTGAAATCTATTAAGACTTACTTCTCTGATTTGGGCTATCAAACTGTGGAGCGGGTGCTTTATGCATCGGATTATGGTGTTCCCCAACATCGGAACCGGTTTATAATGGTTGGAAACAATCTTGGTAAAATATTTGAGTTTCCACAAGCCACAAAGGCAATAGTTACTGTTTGGAACGCAATTGCGGATTTACCGGATCTTGAAAATGGCTCTAATTTGGAAACGTTGCCTTACAAATTGTCCGGACCGGGGCTGTGCTCTTACGCAAAGAGAATGCGCAACGGTTCAACTGTAGCTAGGCAAAATTTAGTATCTAGGAATAAGGATTACGTAATTGATAGATATCGGCACGTAAAGCAGGGTGAAAATTGGCGGGCCATCCCGAGAGAACTAATGTCAAATTATACCAATCTGGATAATTGCCATAGTGGTATATACAAACGGTTAAATGCCGATATGCCCTCCATTGTTATATCAAATTACAGGAAAAATATGCTTATTCATCCTTTTCAGGACAGAGGGTTATCCGTACGGGAGGCCGCTAGACTTCAGAGTTTTCCCGATAATTTCGTTTTTGAGGGTACGCTGATGGACATCCAACAGCAGATAGGCAACGCGGTGCCCCCACTGCTAGCCGAAGCTGTATTTAGAAAGATCTTAACCTATTAAAATTTTATCAATTGATGAGCTTTTATCATGTGGAATAAGCACCCTATTGAAGACGATTTACGTCTAGCATTGAACAAGCAGTTTGGCGAGGAGATCGGAGGGTCTCACTTTAACAAATACATTGTGGCGAGAGACTATTTAGTAAACAATGTTTATGATGAAATCAAAGCGAAGGAGCCGTCTTTGTCTGATCACGGCCCTAATCACATATATGATGTTCTGAAAAATGCAAAGGATTTGTTGTCAGGCGACATTACGAAACTAAGCGGCATGGATCTTTATTGTCTTTGTATGATGATTCTTTTCCATGATGTGGGTAATATTTTTGGGAGAAAAGAACACAATACGCAGATAACTGAAATTTACAACAAAGTTAGGAACAAAGATCCTCGGTTTAATCAAGAACGGCGTGTCGTTATCAAAGGCGCAGAGGCTCACTGCGGAAGGACCAATACTGGAAGTAGAGATACGCTGGCTTGTGTAGAAGAAACTGAAAGTATCGATGGCGCGAAAATAAACCTAAGAGAAATGGCAGCTATTTTGAGATTTGCAGATGAACTAGCAGAGGGACCGCAACGAACTTCGAACTATATGCTAGAATCGGGGCGTTACGAGGAAAGCTCCCGGATTTTTCATAAATATGCTTCGATAACAAACGTGTTTATCGACAAGGGGAACAGTCGTATAGTATTGTATTACTATATCGATATCAACAAAGATGATTTGCAGAATCCTAAAGATATTTCGGATCTAATTCATTTTATCTTTGAGAGAATTAACAAGCTGGATGAAGAACGTCGTTATAATAAATACTATACACCTCTTTTAAATGACTTCAAAAAAACGGAGGTTACATTGAACTTCTCATACGATGGAATGCCTGTAGAAGGACTGGATTCGATTAAATGCACGTTAAACGATTTGTATCCCATCCCCGGAAGCAATCAGAAAAGTGGCGAGGAAATATTGAATTCTATCTGCTCGGAGCTTGAAATCGACAAATTAATTCAAAAGATAAAAGATCATGAAGCAGTTTAAAAACCCTTTTGAGTATGAAGCTGCGAACAATCTGGACGATGATGATATTATCAGCTTTTACATCGAAGACTATAATTATTCCAGATTTCTAAATTCAAACCGTAATATCTTTCTCGTTGGAGAAAGGGGGTCTGGCAAAACCATGACCCTACTATACAATTCCTTTAAGGTTCAGCACCGAAAGTACGTGCGGGCCGGCGGAACTGTAAATTATGAATATATTGGGATTCATATCCCATGTAACACTCCTTTGTTTCATAAAAAAGAATACTTGCTGTTTAATGATGATTTCAAGGCGTCCGTATTATGTGAACATTATTTGGCTTTGACAATAGTCTATTCCATTTGTGATTCGTTAAAAAAAATAGAGGAAATTGAAAATACCATCAAAGAAGAAACCGTAAATGACGATCTTTTTGATGAATTTGAGTACCTGATTGACACGACAGATCTTAATCGAAAGCTGACCTTCATTGCGAGTGTTAGATTATTTGTGGCTAGGGAACTTAATATATCCCAGAAAAAATTAAACAGCGACAACGCAGAATCATTTTATGAAAATGCCTATTCATTTTCATCAATAGTTATTCCTTTTATAAAGATACTCAAAAAAGTACCGATATTTTCTAAGTCGCATTTCCTGCTCATGATTGACGACGCTCACGATCTGAATAGATATCAGATCCGTAATATTAATTCATGGATCGCGTACCGGGATCATTCTGATTTTAGCTTCAAAATTGCTACAGCAAAAATTAACAGGCCGGAATTAATCACGACGACCGGCGGGAGCATACTTGAAGGTCATGATTTCATAACAATTGATATGGAGAAACCATTTCAGAACGAAAAGTCTGATTTTTTTCAGATGGCAAAAGAAATCATCGAAAGAAGGTTGTCTCAAACGGGGTATGATGGAGATGTCGCAAGTTTTTTTCCTGTTAATAAGGACTTTGAAAAAAATCTGGAAAGCTGTCGTTTAAGTGTGAGGGAAAGGTTTATAAAAAGTAATCCATCTGCTACAACAAAACAGATTAATGATCATGTTTACAAATATTCGAGAGCCGAATACTTCCGGATGAGGGGCGCCAATGCCAATCTTCCTCCATATTCTGGGTTCGAATGTATCGTGGATGTCTCCACTGGAGTGATTCGCAACCTACTTGATCCGTGCTACTGGATGTATGACGCTGCTGTTTCTCATACGGATAATGGCAATGTTAAATGTATATCTTCCGCAATTCAAAATCATATCATCGTGGAAAGAAGTAAAAAAATGTGGGAGCGACTGTCAATCGGATTGGACCGGGAGGTCGAGGGCTGTTCTAAAGAGCAGGGAAAACAGATATTCAATTTATTCGAAAACTTATCTGTCCTATTTAAGAAACGTCTCATGGAACATAAGTCAGAGCCCAGAGCAATAACTTTTAGTATTTCACAGATCAATAAAGAGACGAAACCGATATTCGATAATCTCATACAATTGATCAATATCGCCCAAAGAGCACAAATAATTTATACGAGAGTAGGTACTGCAAAAGATTTTGGGAAGCAGGAAACATACTTTGTTCCTAACAGGTTGTTGATGCCTGCAAAGGGACTCGACCCTCACGGCCAATATGCTAGGGTATCCCTTCGTGTAACTGATTTGTGGGCATCTGCTGCGTTCAACAAAGAGCTGCCATTTTCAAAAAACGACATTGATGAACAGGAACAGGGGGACCTTTTCGGTGGAAGATAAAAAATTACTAATATTTCCGGATTGGGAAGATCGTGCCTATGAGGGTTTTCTGAGAGACATCGAATCACAAAACTTTGAAGAGGTTGTGATTATAAATTATGGGGATGGACTACATGCAGAAAAGACTGAGGATATCCTTTCGAAAATTGTGGCGGTTGCTTCCCGGAGGGGTTTAAAGTTTTCAAAAATCGATTTAAAAAAAAATGATTTCTTGTCAAACTGGGTTTGCCTCGAAGAGATCTTTTCGAAACCCGAATTTTACTCTGCCGAGGTATTTGTTGATATTACCACAATGCCCAGAGAGGTCATTTGGATACTTCTTTACAATTTAAGAAAGTTCAACCGCGAACTCTCTTGGTTTTATCACAAGCCTCAGTCTTATAATAGTGATTGGCTTACACGTGAACCAGACTTGCCAAGGCTTTTATTAAAACACTCCGGTATTATAGATCCGTCGAAACAGACAGCCCTCGTAATTATAACAGGTTTTGATGGTGAGCGTGTAAAGCAGTTACTAAATTTTTACGATCCTAAAAAGGTAGTTATGGGAATACAATCAGGAACCCAATTTGAAAATGATGTCAGAAATAATCCAAGACTGTTTGATCTCGAAGTAGATTGTGAGTTTCTCAACATTGATGCCTATGGCCAAGGTTCTGGATTTTCGGCAATAAATGAAAAGATAAAAGCGATGGTAGATGAATATAATATTGTAATAGCTTCACTCGGTCCAAAGCTTACTGCGTTGAGCATGTATATGTTATATATCGAACATCCTGAGATTGCCTTGGCCTATCTCCCATGTAAGGATTTTAACCTTGACTATTCTTATGGAATCGGGGATACTCTTCAAGGTTCGCTTATGCTAAAAAGGTCTGATGATCTGCTTTCTTAAAATATCATTCAAACCTAGAGAGCAGCTTATTCTTCCTCGTGACGGCGATATATGTACTTCAAAAAATATACCATGGTTGCGACAGCAGAAGATACGGCCAATGGTTGCAACTTTTTGTTCATTGAATCATTTTTATCGTCTTCTCCGTAATCTGAGATTCCTCTGAAAATTACCCATTCTTTGTTATAATGAATGCAACAGGGAGCAAACCCGCTAGCCTCCATCTCTGCAGCAATAATTCCTTTTTCGAGTGGAATTGCCTCTTTCAAAACTTCAAGTGTTTTTCCGTTAGCGATGAGTTTTGCCCCGGCTGCGATAACTCCTGCTTTTAATACCGGTTTGCTTAAATCTATTGTCTCTAAATCTGAATGAGACAGCCCGCATTTACCAGCATAATCTTTTATTAGTTGCTTCCAATTGTTTAAATAAAAATCGCGTTTGTCAATCAATCTCTGCGTTCTTACATTAACCCTGAAAACTTTCGGTCGATACTTTATGTTGCCATCCTCCAAGCGTTGATATTCATACGCAACTACTGACTCTGCAATTATAGTGTTATACTTTTTAATGTCATTTTTATTGCCAGCGGCAATTCCACAAAGGACTGCAAGATCACAATCAAACTCTTGGAACGTTGAACTACATGCTGAATAACAACCCACATCACCCGCGCCACCTATCATTGTAACTAGACAAGACAAGGCTGGCATACAATTTCTTTCAAGCGTATACTCATAATACCATAAACCATTTTTTGTATAGTCTTCTTTCGCTTTGTTCAATGTTAATCCGAATATTGTACTTAATGTAAGAAATTCAACGGGTACAACAGTAAAGATTATAACATCATACTTTTTTTTGCCAGGATCTTGTGCATTATATTCATCGAAGAATCGTATATACGGTGACTTTTTAAATTCATTTAACACCTTCAGTACGTCGAAGATTGCCCATATTGTTTTTTCTAAAAGTAAAGGGTGACTGAAGGTTCCGTAATCACTTGCCTTAAGCAATCCCATCACAGCCTCATTTATTAATTCAGAGCAGGATTCGGATGACTTTATTAGCGCCAAGACAGCGTAAGCTAGAGGCATATGGAAAAAGGTCATTCTCTGAGGTTTAACTCCAGATGGGGTTCCATATCTGAAATCAAACATTTCCGAGTAGCCCATATCTAATCCATTTTCAGAAATCTTCGCTTCAAGTTTTTTTCGGATCCATTTAATTGCCTTCTGTACGCTACCATTCGTGCTTGGGACATGACTATCTAAAAGTGCTATTACAACATGAGATGTATGTGATAAGGTGGATGGGGCACCGGGGATTTCTCCCCACCCTCCGTCATTATTTTGAGCTCTCTTTAAGGCTTGTATCGCTAACTGAAACTCTTCGTCTTTTTGAAGACCTAACTTTATTGCAGTATTGATTACGTTTGCGGTAGTATAAGTCCGAACACCTGTATCACTGGTTGGCCCCCAACCTGGATACTGACTCGACCTGATAAAATTTTTCTTTAACCAGCGCACACCCCGTGCTATTTGATCCGCATAAGTGGCGTTATTCATCTGTAAAGCAGACAGCACCCAGCAGGTGCTGTCTGTATTAGCAACTTCAGGAAGATTACTTACGTAAGGCCAGCCACCATCGTTGAGATCATTGTCCGAGGACAACTGATTCTCTAACAAAAAGGAAAAGGCTCTCTCTTTAAATTCCGAGCCTGTGTCGTAGCTATCAAGTGTTATTAAAGCCTGCGCTGTAGCAACATTGCCAATTTTTTCGCTCTTAAGAAACTGATGCCATCCACCTTTCGAGTTATCTATTATCTTAAAATCATTCTCAATCTCTGATATGGATTGATTGAGGACTTTTTGAAGTAATTTACTGTTAGTGATCATAATTTTTTTCTAAAATGTGGGCTCAATACTCCAAAGCCTGACTTTATTATTTCCCATCCTTGGTGCTCTATCCAGTTCCACAAGTGCCTTTTCCCGAGGAAAGACGCTGTTTTATACCGTAAATATTGCCTTCGGAGTTGCTCTTTAATCACATAGAAGTTACTTTCCCCGTCATCAATGTAGAGATAGGGAGGTCGACCGCAATCATCATAGATTCTGAAGAAATTATCAAAGCCTTGAATTCGTGTAGGATCGTACTCGAGTTCAACTATTCTGTTCAAATCTAGTGATACCGGTACGAAATGCATGTGAGCATGATAGCAATGTTTGCTACCTTCTATAGGAATCAAACACGCACCGGCTCTTCCATGTTCGTAACAGATGCAGTGCCCATACACGTCAGTCAATATAGATTTTACCTTATCGTAAAGTTCTATAAATTCATTCTGTTGGTCTTTACTGATTCCTGCGCAACAGGAAACGTGATCCTTCGAAATTACCAAACAATAACCCTCTACTATTGGGCCGAGTGATAACATCACGTAAAAGTTATCTGTCTGGTATAGAATTCGCTCGTTGTCTGGTGGGTCACAAAAACGACAGGTACGAATTATCTGTTCTTCTAAATCTTTTATCATGGATTTGGGTATAATCTTTAAAGCTGTCTTTTAATCCTGCAAGACTCGGTGAAGC
The DNA here is from genome assembly GCF_003130405.1 of Pararcticibacter amylolyticus. Lineage (GTDB taxonomy): Bacteria > Bacteroidota > Bacteroidia > Sphingobacteriales > Sphingobacteriaceae > Arcticibacter > Arcticibacter amylolyticus. The sequence continues at coordinate 1,814 of NZ_QEAS01000015.1, read as the reverse complement.
GTTGGATAGTTGCACTCGGTGGGAAAATCGTTCCGATCATTAAAGATGCAAGTTTTCTGAAATTAATGCGGGGTTTAAAAGATTTTAAATCGAATGACACATCCAAGAATTATTTGAAGAGTTTACAACGGTGTAATTTACAGTTTTTTCCTGAATCGCACATGAGCGCTCGTAGTTTCGAGGCTTGAATTTATTGAGGGGTGTGTGATGATAAAATTTAAATAGGATCGCCAAGAGACTTGGAGGGAGCCTCCACAGATGTTGTTCTTCATCACTTTTCCTAAGTAAGTTGATCATGGGCTATTTATTTTCAGGCCATTAAGAAATCCAGGATATAGAAGGCATAATATAGAAATAACAACATATAGCAAAGCTATTAGTGGATACAAAATCCTAATACTACGTTTTCTAGACTTTAGCGAACTGTTGTAATGCAAATTAAACTCTTTTTCTGAAATTAACTCCTTCGAAGCCCTCTTCCAGTAAATGAGCTCTTTATTGGTAATAATTAGGTCTGTTATATCAACAGCAGCCTGAAATAATATAGAAAGTATAAAATATGCTGATAGCCCACCAAAAACATAATTTAACAATTTATGTTTATCTAGCCCAATGTTGTCGGAGAATTTGGTAAAAATGGTAAAGCCTATTAAAACCGAGGTAGCTAGAACGTCGCGCAAAAAGTTGTTTAATAAATTCCTAATCTTCAGGGAATAAAGATCTGATTGGGCTCGTAAATCTTTCAGTAGATCTTTTAGTTCTTTTATGTAGGCATCTTTACGGTCGAGTATTACAAAATTATACCTTTCTCGTGCTTGTTCAAATGCAGTGTTTATATGCGAGCGAAGAGCTTCAAGTAAAGTTATGGATTCATTAATTTCTAATGTTAAACGTTCGTTAAATAGCTTCTTTCTAGTTCTCACCCTGTCATCATACATCCACTTAATCAGGTTCATTAAATTAACAATATGATCATAATTGGCGGAGATGCTTGTTTTTCCAACTTTCAGAGTCAGCCTTTTTAGCCCATCCAGTACTACTTTGTCGTAGCTATAGAATTCATCGACTATAGCAATGCTTAGAGCCAGTTCAGCCTGCCTCAGAAGAGCGCCTCCTAGAGAGGAACTATAATCCCCTTGGCTCAAGGCATATGTATTAGGATTAAATGAAACATTGGTGGCAGAGATAAAATGCAAATTCTCCTGTATATTATTAAATGTCGGAAGAGTTGGAACATTTGCAGATGATAATTCGTAATCAGTGGTAGGAAGTAATTTAAAAGTATCACTTCCTATTTCATTGTGTAAATCAAAAACGAAGATAAGCAAAGGAGAGTTCCTGTTTATGGGGTTCTTTGCATCTAAAGGATCAAGCTCATCCATCCATCTCTCGCATGATTTAGATTCGAGAAAGAAATTCTGAGATCGGCCACTCTGGGATGTCCGTTCGACGTATGCTTGTTTATTAAAAAGCAATTTGCTTTGATAAAAAGAATTTCTCTTTTGCTCGTAATCCTTCATCTCATCAATGGTCACGCTATCAGAATCGAACCAGAATTTTACGAGATATTCCTGTCCTGATTTCTTTAGAATATCATAAATGCCCCTGTAAAGCGTAAATATAGAATCTGTATAATCTGATATTAATTCAATTGTTGACCAATGCTCTTCATAAGAAGAAGAAATAGTTTTTACTCTAATTAGAGTCTGTCCATAAAGTCCCGGGTAGAGGAAAAAATAGTAAAGATCAATTTTTTAACAGGAAGAAATAATGTTAATATAGCGGTATGAAAATGCGTCTGTTTACTGCCCTGA
>NZ_QEAS01000124.1 GCF_003130405.1 Pararcticibacter amylolyticus | reverse complement strand
ACCGCCTGCCCGTTCTGCTCCTCGAAGCTCACCCGCACGTTCCCCTGGTAGTCTTTGACCATGTATTCGGCCTTCAGGCTGCTGCCCGTGTTCCGTACCCGCCCTTCGGCCATCCCGAAATACGACAGCGCCCCGTTCTCGTAGACGAAACCGGCGATATAGTCGGTGGTCTTCTGAAGGCTGTTGTTGTCGTACTGCTGCTTGCGCACCAGGACCCCCGTGGCATCATAGGTATAGCTGATATAACGCCCCGCGGAGGTGGTGATGGTCACTTTCTCTGTCCGTCCCAGGATGTTGTAGCTCAGCGTGGTCCCTTTTTTAGGATCGCCCGTCAGGCTTCCGCTCTGGTCATAGCTGTAGGCAGCAGCAGAGCCGG
>NZ_QEAS01000123.1 GCF_003130405.1 Pararcticibacter amylolyticus | reverse complement strand
TCTGTGTTTGCAAAGTCGGCCAGTATGGCCAGCATCTTCACTTCGGGGTTCTCCGAGTTGAGAAATAAACGGTAGTTCATCTCTGAGATCAGCAGAAGCGGATAGCTGAACTTTAGGTGTTCGGTGTCTATCGACACGGCCATAGACGGTCGTCTTTTGCGAAGAAAGATGACATATTGCCTGACCGGCAGTTTGTACTTCCGCATCAGCATGATGCTGTATTCGGCCATCCGGTAGACCAGATCTTCTTCGCTTTTTACCTGGAATTCGATTTGAAGGATGAAGGTTTCACCATCTATCGTAGTGATCTTCTTCAGAACGTCGGGCTTGCGCTCCTTGGTGTGCTGGATATCATCGGGAAGCTCTTCAATCTCTGCT
>NZ_QEAS01000122.1 GCF_003130405.1 Pararcticibacter amylolyticus | reverse complement strand
CGAAGGCCTTTCTTTAGAAAATCTGATCTTAATCACCTTTTTCCGCTTCTATCAAAAACTGCTGGCAACAACGAAATCCAGTTCATACATTAGTATGATAAAATCGTCAATATTAAAACTTATTTGACCATTTTTGAACATATCTTTTTTTGCAAGGAGCAAAATTTCCAAGACATCAGATAACTGCCTTAATTAAGGACTTATTCAGATAAAAGAACCACCTACGAACTTAATTATCATCATAACAATCTTGAAAAGAATGAAAAGAAATCTGACAATCGCATTATTCTTACTTCTAAGCATCAATCTTTTTTCGCAAATTCACTCAGAACAGAACGGACTGAAAACAACAGTTATCAATGTGGCGACAAACGGAGCAG
>NZ_QEAS01000121.1 GCF_003130405.1 Pararcticibacter amylolyticus | reverse complement strand
CTCTACATACTCTTTGCTGCAATATTGTGATCCCCGGTCGGAATGATGGATCAGTTCATCCTGACAGATCCGCTTGTCCAGGGCCATTCTCAGGGCCTGTGCACATCCCTGAGCGCTGAGATCTTTATGAAAGCAGTAGCCCATTATTTTTCTGGAATAAGCATCTGTCACCAGGCTGAGGTACCCCCATCCGCTGTTCATGCGGATATAGGTAATGTCACTGACCCACACCTGCCCGGGACGGCTGATCTCCAGCTCTTTCACCAGATTGGCATATTTATGCATCCAGTGACGGGAATCGGTGGTCACTACCCGTCTCTTTCTCCGCCGGATATCCAGTCCGTGTTCCCGCATCAGGTCAAATAAATAGTCCCGCCCTA
>NZ_QEAS01000120.1 GCF_003130405.1 Pararcticibacter amylolyticus | reverse complement strand
TTGGCAAAGGCGGCTGTGCCGCTGCCGGCCAGGGTGCTGACTTGTCCGGAGGCGCTGATCTTGCGGACTCTCTGCCCCTGGCGTTCTACTACGTAGAGGTTGCCGGAGGCATCCAGGGCCAGTCCTACGGGGTAAGTGAACGTGGCTGACAGGGCGGCGCCATCGGTGTTTCCCTGTGCGCCGGTACCGGCATAGGTAGTGACCACTCCTGAAGGGGTGATCTTACGGATGCGGTGGTTGTACATATCGCTGACGTACAGGTTCCCTGAGGGGTCCTGGGCCAGGCCTGCGGGATACTGGAAGCTGGCGGAACTGCCGGTGCCGTTGGCAAAGCCTGCTGTGCCGCTGCCGGCAAACAGGCTGGTGCTGCCGGAGGGGCTGATCTTCCG
>NZ_QEAS01000119.1 GCF_003130405.1 Pararcticibacter amylolyticus | reverse complement strand
TGTCTTATCCTAGAATGGCTATACACCTTACTGAATAAATCCTGAATTAATTATACACGATGATTTGTTATTCCTGGTTGAATTATACACTGCAATTTGGTAATCCTGTTTGAACTATACAAGGGCCAACTCCTCCTTTTTTGATATTTTATTCTTCCAGCGTTTCACCAGTGCCCCTGCCCGCAAATGGGCCTGCTCCGGAGTGAGGTAATCGCAACTGGCATGAGGCCTTAACTCATTATAAGCCCGAATGCTTTCAGCAATCTTCCTTTTAGTGTCCTCAAAGCCCAGGCCTGAGTAATGCAGGTTGAATTCCTCTTTGAGGATCCCGTTCACCCGTTCGGCCAGCGCATTCTCATAAGGATCGCCATTTTCGGTCATACTAATGGCAATCTTACTGC
>NZ_QEAS01000014.1:166987-180636 GCF_003130405.1 Pararcticibacter amylolyticus | reverse complement strand
AGCCTTGACTTCAACCCGGGCACGATCCTGGCTACTTTCCCCACTGAAGGAGAAGCAGAGGAAGGCTATGGAAAAAGAAGGATCAGGGAGGCATTAAAGGCCGGAAAGGAAACAGGGGACCACTACATGATCCGCTCCTTATCAGGCTATGCAGGAAAAGAGCTGCTGGGTAAGATGAAGGGCCTGACGGAAAAGATATCCAGGCGGGGGAAGAAGCACCAGAGGGTGTTTAAAGCGGAGCCTGAGGAGCCGGTACCGCTGGAGGGTAAAAGGGTAAAGTTCTGAGATATTAGTGTATTCGTTTAATGAAATCGTAAATGCGATTGCTGGCTATCGCATTTAGAGGAGTTTTATGCCTATCAGCCAGGAATTATTCAGAGATGAGCTGTCTTATGAAGATACCGGAATTAGCGGTATCATACAAAGACAAAAGGGCTCAGAATTTCTGAGCCCTTTTGTCTTTGTATGATTGGGCAGGGATTACACTGCATAATTCCAGCTAAACTCGTCCGGGCCTTTGCCGTAGCGGATTTCGTTTAAAGCCTTCAGCGTTTTATTTGAGAATTCGGCCTTCGTGATATCAGGAAGGGAATAAAGCTGGCCTTCATGACCGATGCTCGCAATCGGTGCAATAGTGGCTGCGGTGCCAACTCCAAAAGCTTCTGTAAGCTGGCCATTTTTAAGCGCATCAACTACTTCGGCGACAGATACCAGTCTTTCTTCAACAGGCATTCCCCAATGCCGGGCAAGAGTTAAAACGCTATCCCTGGTTACTCCTTTCAGGATGCTGTCTTTGGTTGATGGAGTGATCAAAGTCCCGTTGATAACAAACATGATGTTGGCGGCCCCGAGTTCTTCAATGTGGGCGTGGTCTTTTGCATCTGTCCAGATCAGCTGATCGAAGCCTTCTTTCATGGCCTCCTGTGCCGGTAACAGCGAGCCTGCATAATTTCCCGCCGCCTTTGCAAAACCAAATCCGCCTTCGCTGGCTCTTGAGTAATAAGTTTCAAACTTCACTTTAAGAGGTTTGGCAAAATAGGCGCCTACAGGGCCGGTTAATACCACGTATTTATATGTTTTCGAAGGCTGAACTCCCAGGTAGGGGTCAGTTGAAAACATGAAAGGACGGATATAGAGGGAGTGATGCTCCGCTGTAGGGATCCAGTCGCGGTCAATATCAACCAGAGCAGCAATGCTCTGCACAAAAATATCTTCGGGCAACTCAGGTGCGCATAAGCGGACAGCTGATTTATTGAAACGCTCGGCATTTTTATACGGGCGGAAGAGGCTCACATTTCCATTATCGTGCCTGTAGGCCTTTAATCCTTCAAAAAAGGCCTGCCCGTAATGAAGCACGGAAATGGCCGGGCTAAGAGACATGTTCCCGTAAGGGAGAATTTCAAAATTCTTCCATTCGCCGTCTTCATAGTCGGCAACAAACATGTGGTCGGAAAATATTTTCCCGAAGGGCAAATGACTGAAATCGGTCTCTTCCAGCCTTGACTTTGCAGCTTTTGTGATCTTTATATCTAATGTATCTGTCACGACGTCAGTGTTATAAAAGTACAATAGTACAAAGTAACGATTTTTTGAGCAGGAAAGGTGGGGAATTTCTTAATAAAGTATCCTGAATTTGATAGTCTGTTCAATTTCCTTCAGTTCTTTCAAAACCTGCGGATCATACTGGGCCATTACATCGGTGATAGCGTAGCCAATCTGCTGGTTGGTCATCAGGAACTGGCTGACAATATTGATGTTGTTGCGGGCGTAAACCTGGTTTATCTGAGCCATGATGCCTGGAACATTCTGGTGAATATGGATCAGGCGGTGTACGTTTTCCATTTTCGGTAACTGGAGGCTTGGAAAATTGGCACTCAGATAGGTGTCACCTTTATTGATGAATGTTGCCATCCGCTTGGGAATAAACTGTGCGTTCCGGGGATTTTGCCTGAGGTCATCAAATACCACTATCCCCATTTCGGTAGCAATATCCAGGGATATCTTGTGCCTGGCATTGCCGAGATATCCGATGGTTTTCAGCTTTACTGCTCTTTCCAGCTGTACATCTTCCAGTTTTTCACCGTCAGCAAGCAGTAGCATGCCGACATCAGCAATATACTTTTCCTCGAATGTGGTTTTTTGCCTGATGGAAAATCCGTCTTTTTTCAGGACTTGCACCGCTTCTTCAGGTACGTTGCCGACAACGAGACACAATATCCGGTTTTTTGGATATGAGATAGCGCGGGGAAGATTGTTTACGTATAAAAATTCGTCGAAGCTTGGCGTAACGTGATCTGCCTTTTCAAGGATGCTTTGCCTTGCTATATTCTCTGTGAACGCATAAAACTTCTGGATCATTCCCGATTCCTTCAGCTGGAAGTCGGAATGCCCGTCGCCGATGCCGAAGATATTCCCCTGCAACTGAAGTTGTCTGAGCAACTTCACCTTACCACCTTCTTCTGAAAGAGGGTTAGCTTCGTCATAGCCGGTGATGTTCCCTTCTTCGTCGAAGGTGAAGGTGTTGGCATAAATGTTCTCCTTTTTGATGTAGTAAGGCAACACTACGGGAGTTATAAATTCCTTAAACCCGCCGGATACAATAAGCACTTCATCCGCATGTTTTTTGAAGAATGCGCGATTGCGTAAAAACGAAGCAGACACCTTTTTCTTTAATCTGCTCACCAGTTGTTTTAAATGTTCCTGGTTGGCGTGTAAAAGCTTTACCCTGCCCGAAAGGCTTTCCCGGAAGGAGAGCCGGCCTTCCATGGCGGCGTTTGTGAGGTCTTCGATCTCTTTATAAATCGCTTCCCGGTTGGGATGATTCTTTAATGATATTCTTACCAGTTCGTCAAGCGCTTCTACCTGGGTAAAGGTGCTGTCAAAATCTATGATGTAATAATTCTTCATTTTTATTGTGTGTGATTCCGGCGGATGTTAACGTTGTGGATGTTTGCCGGTATTAAAGTCTTTTGTGCAAATCTCCCGGATGCTTTCTCTTACGGGCTTGAACCTGAAATCAGGAAACAGCTTCAGAAATTTTTCGGAGCTGAAGTCTGTTTTTTTCCGGGAACTCCTCGCTGTTTCTTTGGTTAGTCCGAATTCTCTTCCGCTGATAGCCGAGATGAGAGCAGTAAGCCGCCAGCCTATGCCCATCATCCATCTTCCAACTCTGATCGAAGGCGCCTGTACATTATATGCTTTTGCCGTTTCCTCAAAAACTTCGCGAAGGGGGAGGTTTTCGGCATTCAGGATAAAGCGTTCGGAGTGTATGTCTGAGTCCATGAGCATGATCATTGCGCGGGCGACATCTTCGACTGCCACCATTCCGCAGGTGCCGTCTGTGTAGAACCGGAGACCTTTTCTAACCATTTCGAATATCTGTCCGCTTCCTCCGGTGCCTGCATTTTTGCCGATTATGACCGACGGGTTTACAATAACGGCACATAGTCCTTCTGCAATCCCGCGCCATACTTCCATTTCGCTTTCGTATTTTGAAATCGAGTAGCCTCCCTGCCTGCCGTCAAATTCCCAGAATGCTTTTTCCGTTACCTGCTCCTGAGGCTTGGCTTCACCCAGTGCTGCAACTGAACTAACGTGAACGAGTTTGTCAATTCCTTTTTCGAGACAGAGGTCGACAATATGGGCTGTGCCTTCTTCATTGACCCGCAGCATCTTTTTTTTGTCTGCAGGCTGAAAGGAGATAGTTGCTGCGCAGTGATATACACGCGAAATTCCCTCAAATGCTTTTTCAAGGGAAAAATAGTCAAGCATGTCGGCATCTGCCCACTCAATTCCGGTTATTCCCTTCAGAATCTGAGGAATAGCGGAGGTTGCGCGCTTCAGGGCCTTTACCTTCTTTCCCTGCAAATGAAGTTGTCTTACTAATTCTGAGCCTAAAAAACCTGTTGCGCCAGTAACCAATATCATCCGGCTAATATTTGAAAATCTTTCAAAAGTAATTGAATAAATGGATATTTGAAGCGATTATGTCTTTATCTGATTTTTTCTCACCGGTTGACAGCAGGGTATTTAACAGCAATTCTGACTTTCTGAAAGGACAGTTAGGAGGCCAGGTCCAGATGTTCTCCGACAATTTTCCCGAAATAAATAAAGAGAATGCCGACATTGTGATCTTCGGAGTTCTTGATGACAGGGGAGCGGTTAATAACCAGGGATGCGGCCTGGCTCCTGATTATGTCAGGGAAAAGTTGTATAGCCTTTATCAGGGAACCGTGAAGGTGAAAATTGCTGACCTGGGGAATATAAAGTCAGGGCATACTGTTGCAGATACGTATGCCGCGGTAAAGACGGTTGTAACCGAGTTGGTAAAAGAGGATATTTTCCCTTTGATCATTGGTGGGGGGCAGGATATCACTTATGCTCAGTATATGGCCTATGAGGAACTTGAACAAAAGGTTGACCTGGTAGTGATCGACTCTAAATTTGATCTTGACGACAGTGCCGATACAGAGACCACGGAAACAAACTCATCTGCTTATCTGAATAAAATCTTTCTGCACCAGCCCAATTATCTTTTCAATTTCAGCAACATAGGTTATCAGACCTATTTCGTAAATCAGGAAAGCCTGAGGATCATGGATAAACTGTTGTTTGATGCAAACAGGCTTGGTGATTTCTATGGCAGGATAGCGGTATCGGAGCCTGTGATCAGGAATGCCAATATGATAAGTTTTGATATTTCTGCGATCCGCTCGTCTGATGCATGCGGAAATGCGAATGCCACACCCAACGGATTTTACGGAGAGGAAGCATGTCAGTTGTGCCGCTATGCCGGGATGAACGACAAGCTAACTTCTTTTGGGGTTTACGAATATAATCCTGCTTATGACCAGAACGGGCAAACGGCGATGCTTATTGCTCAAATGCTCTGGTACCTTATCGATGGCTATTATCAGCGGAAGAAGGATTTTCCTCTTCAGCCTAAATCACAGTATCTGATCTACCGGGCTACGCTGAAGGATAATTCGCATGAACTGGTGTTTGTTAAAAGTAAGAAGACAGACCGCTGGTGGATGCAGGTGCCTTATCCGACCAGTCATTCGGGAAATGAGCGGTATCACCTTGTGCCGTGCCGGTATGATGATTATCAACTGGCTGTAGGGGGAGAGATGCCGGACCTCTGGTGGAGAACTTATCAGAAGCTGGTGTAGACCAGTAGTGGCCGGTTCTGTCGCAAAAAATAAATTTAAATTTTGAATATTAACAGTGTTAAGTATATTTGCGCTGTTATTATGGGAATAAAAGAGAGAAAAGAGAGACATAAAGAAGATCTTAAACAATTGATTTTGGATACAGCAAAGTCATTGTTTACAAGATATGGTTATGAGGCTACTTCCATAAGAAAGATTGCGGCTGAGATTGAGTTTAGCCCTACTACAATTTATCTGTATTACAAGGATAAAAGCGATATCATTTATGCATTACACCAGGAGGGCTTTAAGCTGTTGTCCGACAGGTTTGTTACTCTCTCGAATGTAGAGCATCCTTTTGAGAGGCTTAAGGCTATGGGGCGTACATATATCCAGTTTGCTCTCGAAAATAGTGATTTTTACGAACTGATGTTTATTATGCGGGAGCCCCTTGACTTTCTGGACACGCACTGCGGAGAGATGGATGGGGATGGCTGGCCGGAAGGAGACGCTACGTTCAATTCTCTTATTATGACGATCATGCAATGCCAGGAGTACGGGTATTTTAAGGGACATGAAACAAAGACTTTTGCGTTGCTGGTGTGGTCAACTGTACATGGGCTCTGTAGTCTCACCGTTCACGGCCATCTGGAACATATTGTGAAAAACCGCCAGTTTTTTGATTCAGGGATAAGTGCGATGGAAGCTTCTTTTAACAGCTTTCTTCAAATGCTGGAATCTATGAAATAAATTTTTTTGATTACCTGTTAACAGTGTTAATAATGAGAACGGTATTAATATTATGTATGATTTTCTCACTTGGTTTGGTTTCTGGCAGGAGTCAGGGTCAGACCGTATCGCCGGAGAAGAGTCCGATTGACTCTTATGTTGAGGAAGCGTTTGTCAGCAATCTTGTTTTGCAGCAAAAGAATGTCTCACTTGATAAGGCTCTCCTGGCGCTTCAGACTGCCCGGAGCTTGTTCCTGCCTTCCGTGGCTTTTCAAATGAATTACCAGACAGCTGACGGTGGGCGGCAAATTCCGCTGCCCCTTGGTGATTTGCTGAATGGCACTTATGCTACTTTAAACCAGCTTACAGGGACGCAAGCCTTCCCGCAGCTGGAAAACCAGTCTATTACGTTTCTACCCAAAAATTTCTATGATGCGAAGGTGAGGACTACCGTTCCGGTTATTAATGCTGATCTTATATACAATAAAAAGATCAGTGAGCAGCAGATCGTCTTACATGAGTATGAAGTGGAAACGTATAAGAGAGAGTTGGTGAAGAACGTTAAGTCGGCCTATTATACTTATCTTAACGCCCTGAATGCGATTGGGATCTACCAGTCTTCGCTTGGTTTGGCGCAGGAGGGAAAAAGGGTAAACGAGAAATTGCTGGAGAGCGGAAAGGGGCTTCCTGCATATATCCTCAGGGCGAACAGCGAGATTGCATCGGTTCAGGCTCAGTTAACCCAGGCGAAGCAACAGGCTGAAAACGCAAGGCTTTACTTTAATTCATTGCTAAACCGTAATGCCGATTTGGCTGTCGATACCGCGTTTGATACAGATGCAGAACTTGCCAGGGTTTCTGTTCAGGTGAACGGAGCCATCGCAGCAGGAGAACGGGAGGAGCTTAAATCTCTCCGGCAGGTAATCGGTCTGAATGAGACGGTAGTGAAAATGAATCAAAGTTTCTGGATCCCGAAATTAAGCGGCTTCCTTGATCTTGGAACCCAGGCTGAAAACTGGAAGTATAATAAAGAATCCCGTTATTATCTTGCGGGGCTGCAGTTTGATATCCCGGTTTTTGCGGGGAATAACAATCGCCGTAAGATCAGCCAGTCTCGTTTAGATCTTAAAAACGCGCAGCTTAATTTAGAGCAGGTAAAGCAGCAGCTTTCTCTGAGCAGCAGCGTTGCCCTGAACAATCTCAGGTCTGCATGGGAGACTTACCGGTCGTCTACTGTTCAGCTGGATGCGGCGGAATCTTATCAGCGTTTAATTGAACGAGGATTCCGTGCCGGTTCGAATACCTATATAGAAACAGTTGATGCGCGTAATCAGCTTACCGCAGCCCGTATGGCGTTAACGATTAATAAATACAATGTTTTGACCGCTGCGGCTGCGTTAGAACGCGAAACAGCCTCTTTCAATCTCAATAAATAAGAAATCATGAATAAGAAATTTATATCTGCCTGCCTGGGAATATCCGGTATGATTCTGATGCTTTCATGCGGCAATAATGCGTCCAGGAACGAGGCGGTCCGGGAGGATATTATACCGGTAAGGCTACAGGAACTTGAGCAGGGGAGTGATGGCCTGGCCATTCGTGCTTCCGGAACGTTCACTACCGATGATGAAACGGTTTTGTCTTTTAAAACCGGCGGGGTGATCAACCGTGTTTTAGTGAAGGAGGGGGATGCTGTCAAAGCGGGACAATTACTGGCAACTTTAAATCTCACGGAGGTGAATGCAGGTGCACAGCAGGCTGTTCTTGCTAAAGAAAAGGCGGAACGCGACTATCAGAGGGCTTACAAGCTTTATAAAGACAGTGTGGCTACGCTTGAGCAGATGCAGAATGCGAAGACCGCTCTTGAGGTAGCACAGCAACAGGTGAAAGCTGCATCCTTTAACCGGAACTATTCGGAGATCAGGGCAACGGTTGCGGGCTTTGTATTGCAGCGTTTTGTAAACGAAGGACAGGTGGTTGGCCCGGGGACCCCGGTGCTGCAGATCAACGGAGCGGGCGGAGGCGAATGGCTTGTGAAAGCCGGCGTGAGTGACCGGCAGTGGGCCGCCATCAATAAAGGCGACGAGGCAACAGTTGAGAGTGATGCCTTGCCGGGAAAAAACCTTTCTGCTTTTGTCTACAAGAAGTCGGAAGGGATAGATCCGGCTTCCGGAACTTTTATCATTCATCTGAAGCTTAAAGATAAGGCTAGCGGAAAGATCGCATCCGGTATGTTTGCCAGGGCTGATATTCATCCTGCAAAGAAAAACGTGAACACATGGACGATTCCCTACGATGCTTTGCTTGACGGGGATGAGGGAAAAGGCTATGTATTCACGACCAATGACCGGAAAACAGCCACGAAGACTGAGGTGAAGATCGGGGATATCAGGAAAGATAAAGTGCTTATAACCGGGGGGCTTGAAGGTGCAAAATTCCTGATCGTGTCAGGCAGTCCGTATCTGAATGACGGGTCGAAGATAAAAGTACAGTAAGGAGGCGGCGATGGACATTTCAAAATATGCAGTGAAGAACTATCAGTTTACCCTGATCATGGTGCTGATGGTTGTTGCGATTGGTGTCAGTACCTTGCTGACTATGCCCCGGGCGGAAGATCCGGATATGAAGACTCCCCAGTATCCGGTAGTGGTGATATATCCCGGAACGAGTCCCAAGGACATGGAGCAACTGGTAGTAAAACCTCTTGAATCGAAGATCTACGGACTGGACAATATCAAGCGGATCAAGACCAATGTATTGAACGGAGTGGCTGTGCTGACAGTAGAATACAGGCATGGCAGCAATGTGGAGGATAAATACCAGGAACTGATCAGGGAGATCGGTGCTGTGCGCGATCAGCTGCCGCAGGACATTTATAGTATCGATGTACAGAAGGTAGAGCCTTCTGGTGTAAACGTTCTGCAGATCGCTCTCATTTCAGAGAATGCCTCCAGGGCGAAGCTGAAGAAATATGCGGAAGATCTTCAGGATGACCTGGAGAAGCTTTCGCCTCTTAAGGAAGTGAAGATCCATGGGTTGCCGCAGCAACTTGTCAGGATCGATGTTCAGCCTGACAGGCTGAACCAGCTGCATATTCCCTTAAGTACGGTAATGCAGGCAGTTCAGAGTGAAGCCGGCAATATTCCCGGGGGGAGTGTTATCGCCGGCGGGAAAACCTTCAGTGTGAAAACCAGCGGGAACTATCAGAGCGTTGAACAGATAAAAAATACGATCGTATCGAGCGGAGCGGGGAAGAATATCCTGCTTCAGGATGTCGCGAATATTTATCCCGACTATGCTCCAGAAACGCATATGACCAGGCTTAACGGTCATCGTTGTGTGTTCATTACAGCTGCCCAGAAAGAGGGAGAGAATATCAGTACATCGCAGGAGAAGTACCTGCCGGTGATTGAGAAGTTTAAAAAGACGCTTCCTGCTAATATAGATATGGTGGTGAATTTCGACCAGGCAGATAATGTAAACCATCGTTTGAAGGGATTGGGAATTGACTTTGCGATTGCGGTTCTGCTGGTGCTGGTTACGCTGCTGCCTCTTGGTTCGCGGGCTTCCCTGGTGGTGATGATCGCCATACCTCTTTCGCTCTCCATCGGGGTTGTCCTGGTTCATTTGTTTGGGTTTAGCCTGAACCAGCTGAGTATTGTCGGTTTCGTGGTTGCGCTGGGTTTGCTGGTGGACGATAGTATTGTTGTGATCGAGAATATAGAGCGCTGGATGAGGGAAGGCCATTCGAGGCTGGACGCTACTTTAAAAGGTACAAGGCAGATCGCCATGGCGGTAGTGGGATGTACTGCGACGCTGGTGATTGCCTTTATGCCCCTGATGTTCATGCCGGAGGCTTCGGGAGATTTTATCAGGAGCTTGCCTACCGCGGTGATCTGTTCAGTGCTGGCATCTATGCTGATCGCTCTAACGGTGGTCCCTTTTCTGGCCAGCAGGATCCTGAAGCCTCATGAAGATCCAAACGGAAACGCGGTTCTGCGGGCATTTCAACGGGTAATACATGGAACTTATGCTGTACTGCTTGATAAAGCTCTGAAGAAGCCGTGGCATACTATTGTGATAGCTGTTGTTATCTTTGGTGCTTCACTGGCGCTGATACCCGTTATCGGTTTCAGTTTGTTTCCCTCATCTGAAAAGCCCCAGTTCCTGATCGATATTTCTTCTCCTTTGCAGTCGAACATTTATTATACAGACAGCATTACCCGTCAGATCGAGCAGAAGCTGAAAACGATGCCTGAGGTGAAATATTATTCAGCCAATGTTGGAAAGGGTAACCCGCGGATCTATTATAATGTTGTGCAGCAAAACGAAAGGGCTGACCTTGCTGAAATATTTGTTCAGCTGCAGCCTGACGTTCGAGCCAACCGGAAGATGGAGATTATTTCGGAGCTCCGGAAGGCCTGGACCCCATATCCGGGAGCAAAAGTGGAAGTAAAAGACTTCGAACAGGGGATTCCGATGATATCACCGGTTGAGGTGAGGCTTTTTGGTGAAAATCTGGATACACTTCAGATCCTGGCATCGAGAGTGGAGGCCATGCTGAAGAAAACAGAGGGAGCTATCTATGTGAATAATCCGGTAAAGAACAATAAAACGGATATACGGGTAGATATAAACCGGCAGAAAGCGCTCGCGTTGGGCGTGCCGGCGGTTAACATAGACCGGACGGTGAGAATGGCGCTGGCGGGTGTGGATCTTGGAGTTTATTCAGATCCGGCAACTGATGATGACGACTACGTTATCAGGATGAGTATTCCAAGGCCTTCTTACCCGGATCTTTCGGTTTTCGACAAAATATATGTAAACAATGTTAAAGGCGGATCTGTACCGCTTAGCCAATTGGCGACACTCAGGCTGGAATCTTCTCCTTCGAATATAAATCACATTAATAAATCCAGAACGGTTTCGGTAAACTCCTTTGTTCAGAAGGGTTATCAGAATGACCGTGTCATCCAGGATGTGATCAAAAAGATGGATCAGATGAAACTGCCTGCAGGTTATCACTATGAAATGGGAGGAGAAGTGGAGACTACACAGGAATCATTTGGTGGCTTCGGCACAATCATTCTGATCACGGTCTTCCTGTTTATTGCTGTTTTGATTCTTGAATTTAAGACCTTTAAAAGTACGCTCATCGTTTTGTCGGTTATTCCTCTTGGGATAGTTGGGGCGGTACTGGCTTTACTGGTTACCGGGAATACGCTTTCCTTTGTTGCCACGGTGGGTATTGTGGCGCTTGCCGGTATAGAAGTAAAGAATACCATCCTGCTGGTTGATTTTACAAACCAGCTGCGACGGGAGGGAATGGAATTGAATGATGCAATTGAAAAAGCGGGAGAGATCCGATTTCTTCCGATCATCCTGACTTCTTTAACGGCTATTGGGGGCTTGCTGCCAATAGCATGGTCAAGTAATCCGCTGATCTCGCCTTTGGCGATCGTGATGATAGGGGGATTGATCAGTTCGACCTTATTGTCACGCGTAGTGACGCCGGTGGTGTATAAGCTGATGCCGCCGGTGATAAAGGAGGAGGAGTGAAGACACTTTATGATATTGTGGAGAAGGGACTTGGGGGAAAAGTGACGATATCTATTGAAATCTGAAAGACATTAATCCTTAACTTCGCGGGACAATATGAAAGTTGTTATTGCGGAAAAGCCTTCTGTGGCGCGTGACCTGGCAAAGGTATTTGGGAAGACGGTACGGAAGGACGGATATATTGAAGGGCCTGGTTATTCGTTTACGTGGGCGTTTGGGCATCTTGTGCAACTCGCGGCTCCTGAGGCGTACGGTTTTAAGGGATGGCGGATTGAGAACCTGCCAATGTTGCCGGAGCGTTTTAAGCTGGCAGTGAGGCAACTGAGGAATGGTAAGGGAACCGCGGATGACCCGGGCGTTGTGAAACAATTGAATATTATCAAGCAGTTGTTTGATGAGGCGACGGAGATCATTGTGGCGACGGATGCGGGGAGGGAAGGTGAGCTCATCTTTCGTTATATCTATTACCACCTGAAATGTAAGAAACCTTTTAAAAGGCTATGGATTTCCTCGCAAACAGATGAGGCTATTAAGAACGGTTTCCGGAACCTGAAGCCGGGTACGGATTATGATACTTTGTTCTTTTCTGCACAATGCCGTTCTGAATCTGACTGGGTGGTTGGCCTGAATGCCACGCAGGCACTGAGTATTGCTGCGGGTAACCGCACTGTACTCTCACTGGGAAGGGTGCAGACGCCTACCCTGGCCATGATCTGTTTCCGGTACCTGGAGAACAAGAATTTTAAGCCTCAGACCTATTACCAGGTTGCTATTCATCTTACAAAGGATGACATCACTTTTCGTGCTCTTTCAGTCAGGAATTATAAGGATAAAGAGTCGGCACAGGAGGTGGTAGATAAAGTGATGGACGTTGCTTCCGGAGATGCAGCGGGAGGGCTGATCACGAATGTGGAGGTAAAACCCCGGAAGGAACAGCCTCCTTTGTTGCATGACCTGAGCAGTTTGCAGCAGGAAGCGAATAAAAGGAGGGGCTTTACTGCGGATCAGACCCTGGGCTACGCACAGACCCTTTATGAATCGAAGCTGATCACTTATCCCCGTACGGGAAGCCGGTATATCGGAGAGGATATACTGGCGACGATTCCTCTGCTTATCGGTAACCTGGAGCAGCATCCTCTGTTTGGCAGGCAGGCTTCTTTTCTGAAGACCGCTAAGCTGAACAAGCGGAGTGTGAATGCAGCGAAAGTTACCGATCACCATGCTTTACTGCCTACTGAAAATATTCCCTCAAGTCTCTCTCCTGATCTTCAGGTGGTTTATGACCTGATCGCGGGACGGATGCTTGAGGCATTCCACCAGGAATGTTTAAAGGAACTGACAAAGATTACCATTGAATCCGGATCAACATTTGTAGCAAA
Organism: Pararcticibacter amylolyticus; assembly: GCF_003130405.1. Taxonomy (GTDB): domain Bacteria; phylum Bacteroidota; class Bacteroidia; order Sphingobacteriales; family Sphingobacteriaceae; genus Arcticibacter; species Arcticibacter amylolyticus. Next base: position 167,819 of record NZ_QEAS01000014.1, on the reverse strand, counting down.
CGGAACGGTTATTCAGTCTCCGGGCTGGCGTTCGGTATTTAACCAGAAAGATGATGAGAAGGAGGACGAGGATAATGCGACGTTGCCGAAAGTGAAGAAAGACGAAAGTCTTCCGGTTGTTAAAAAGGAGTTGCTGGAAAAGCAGACGAAGCCTAAGGCGCTGTATAATGAGGCTAGCTTGCTGAAGGCTATGGAAACTTCCGGCAAGGAGATAGAAGATGAGGAGTTGCGGCAGGCGATGAAAAATTCGGGACTGGGAACTCCTGCAACACGTGCGGCGATTATTGAGACGCTGATCAAAAGGGAATATGTGAAACGGGAAAAGAAGTTGCTTTTGCCAACGGAAAAGGGTCTTGCCGTATACGAGTTAGTGAAGGATAAGAAAATTGCGCAGGCTGAGCTGACTGGACTTTGGGAAAAGAGGCTTGAAGAGATCCGGACCGGCGGTTCGGTAGCTGAGTTTAAAAACGAGATAAGGGAGTATACCCGGACAATTACTGCTGAGCTGCTGGAAGCGGGGAAAGGCCTGAGTGATGTACTGGGAGAAAACACGCCGGAAGAGGGTGGTGTTGTTTGCCCTCATTGTAAAAAGGGTACTCTTCGTTTTGGAGAAAAAGTTGTGGGATGCAGCAATTACCAGGGTGGGTGCAAGTTTGTAATCTGGAGAACAATGTCGGGTGTGAAACTGACTGATGAGCAGATCTCTTCTCTGATCGATACGGGGAAGACGGAAATCATAGAAGGATTTAAGTCGCAGTCGGGAAATGTATTTGCGGCATCGTTGCTGTTGTCGGATGGGAAGGTCCATTTTGTGTTTGCGCCGAAGGGAGTC
>NZ_QEAS01000014.1:151115-166952 GCF_003130405.1 Pararcticibacter amylolyticus | reverse complement strand
GGGGAAGGCGCAAAGTTAAAAGTTCAGAGTTTAAAATTGGGGGCCGGGTTGTTGGGTATCGGAGTTTTTAAAGCTGAGAGTTGGAAGGGGGGAGTTTGGCACGCTGATTACCGGATGGGGAATGTTCAGGCGAGAGGGAGCTCATTATTGCGAATAGTGACAGGGCATACTGGGCTCGTGCCCGCCTGAGAAGCGTTTGTGCGTTGTGGTATTTATCGTTCCTTATCAGGTTCTTACTCCTGCTTTCGTAAAGTATGGGGGAATTATTGAAGTTTGCGGCAGCGTCAGGGCTGAATGCTGTACAGGAGCTAAAGTTTGTTCCGAAAAAGACTGACTTATCTGAAAGGTTAAATAAATCGTTTCCTACGCTGTAGTAAGTTGATCCGGAAAGTGCCAGGTTGTAAATGGTAGGGAAGATGTCTTTGTGGGAGCCATATATTTCTGTATCGGTTTGAGCGGGACGATACCTGCGTGGGATGTACATATAAAGAGGAACGCTTCGCTGCGCAAGTTGCTGCGATTCATCAAAATCAAACAGCATCAGGTTATTGTGATCGCCTGTAGCGACGACAATTGTGTTTTCTGCCAGTGGAGAATTTTTTATCCTGTTCAAAAATGCACCAAGGCAGTTATTTCCGTACTGAAGGCTTGTGAGGTTTTTTACTGCGAGGTCTTCCTTTACCAGAAGTCTTTTTCTAACGGCGGAAGTGAGTTTGATCTCCCCGGGCTTGTAAGAAGAAGGAAGTATGAAAGGTGTGTGGTTGGTTGTAGTCTGAATAAACATGAATTTAGGTTCTGTTCCTCCGTCCGAGAGTTTTTTGTATGCAAAGTCGAATAGGTACTCGTCATACGCTCCCCAGTTATTTCCCTCCGAATTCTTTATGCTGTTATAGATGTCGTATTTACCGTATAATTTTTCGAAACCCTGTTGCGGAGCCATCTCGTGGATGTTTCTCCATGTTGTTTCTCCGCCGGTAAGGAAGCTGGTTTCGTATCCTGAGTTTTTGAACGGATATGCCACACCTGTAGGAAATGGCTGAAACCTGTATTTTGATTGGGTGAGACAGATCGGTGTGTTGACAAGCAGGAATTCAAGGCTTTGAATTGTGGTTGTTCCTCCGGATACAAAGTTCCTGAAAACCAGGTCGGATTTGAAGTGTGTTCTCAATCCGGCGAGGAGATCCGTGCTGTCTGAATCAAAGCTCATATTGTAGTTACTCATACTCTCCATCATGACGAATACTACATTGGGGCGGTTCTTTTTGAGAAATGCGTTCTTCCTGGTCGTGTGGAAAAGAAGTTTGAGTGCTTCTTCATCAGAAAGATGCTGCGGTACTTCTTTTCCTGTAAAGTAATCTCTTGCTGCCTGGGCTGCATGTTCGTATCCAAGCTGCTTCAGGATAGCCTTAGCCGAGGTATTTAAATTTTCACTTTTTTCTCTCTCAGAGAAGGATGTTTTCAATGCGTATACGCCATTTATGGGCAGGAAGTTTATTGATTTGCAGGAGGATACTGCGGCATCGTGGGGCTGAAGGGGGAAGATTCCAAGTGATTGTCTGATGCCTAAAAAAAGTATTGCAACGAGGGCGAGACTCGCGATTGTGCTGGTCCAGACCGGTAATTTCATGTTGAGTTCTTTCTTTTTATTGATCCTTCTTATGAAGAACACATAAGCCGTCATGACAGAAAGCCACATGGTGAAGATTTTCCATATCGGATAATCTGACCAAACGGAAGACATTACCGCTTTTGTATCGTCGTCAATAAGTCCGAAGATCAGGATATTAATGTGCGACTGGAAATAGTTGTAGAAATACTGGTCAATGAAAAGAATGAGCAGAAAAATGGCTGTGGAAAGTCCGAAGAAGCCCCATATAACTTTTTCTATGAAGGTTCTGTACCGGCCTCCGGGTGTAAACAGGATTGGAAGGCATAATGCAAATGGCAGCACCAGGGTATAACTAATGACCATTGTATCGTACTGGAATCCTCTTAGAAAGGCCATGGCTGCATCTGCCGGCAATCTGAGGATATCTGTATTGTGTAAACGGATGATGAAAGAGATCCTGAAGCAGGTAAAGATCAGTAGTTGAAAAATGTAGATTTGAAAAAGTTTATAAATACTGTTGTAAAATTGGTTAAATCTATCGTGCATTGACGAGGTTCTTACTATAGAAATTGAATTGTAACAAAATTGTGCGAATTTAATATTTCCTGTGAAAGGTTTATAATTAGTTAATAATTTCTTTACGTAATACCGGCCAGGTAAAATGTAGTTAAGAATGGAAATTTCCCCTATGGATTATTGCATTGTCAATGCGTAGACTGCAAAAGAAGCCAGCCAGTGTTCTCCCATATAGTCACCGCTGGCAACATGCTGCAAAGCAGCCTTTAAATGGGTGTTGGCGAGGTTTATCAAAGCTGTTTTGTTCTTTTTAGCATGTTTGGCGATGCCATAAAGATCCCATGCGCGGCTCAGATTAAGTCCGTCGAGATGAACTAGTTTGCCGTCGCTGCGGTCTTTTACCTGGCCTGGGGCAAGGGCTATGTGCGGTGTGAACAGCGATGGAAGAAATTTAACGACCCACGTCTGATACTCCGCGGGTGAAAGAATGCGCCACATAAGATCTGCTTCCTCCAGGCTTGGGCTCAGGAAGTCTGATCCTCCGGGTTCCCACGCGAGCGGAGCATTGGCGTCATTTTTATAAAAGCGGAGGGCTGTTTCTTTAATAACGTTTTTCAGACCGTTGTCATTCGTGGTTTCTGCATAATCCCAGGCCAGGCGCAGCCCGAACGCCAGGTTGGAATGTTCCCCTACGCGAACCGGGTATGCCATCTTTGGAAGGTATTCCTGGTACATGACAGATAATTGCTGTGCGAGAGGTTTCATATTATTTGCCAGCTGCTTTGCGAAGGGATCGTTCCACGTGAGAAGCTCATTTTGCAATTGCAGGAGCCAGGCCCAACCATATGTCCTTTCAAATCCCTTGTTTTCTTTTGACCGGAAGATCTGTACCTCCTGGTTTATATTGTCTGCAGAGAGGTTTTGCGTTAGCTTTTCTCTTATTAGTGCTGCTTCAGGAAGACCGGGGTAGAGTTTCAGGAGCCGGATCAGCATCCAGTGTCCATGAACGCTCGAGTGCCAGTCGTAACACCCATAAAATGCCGGGTGATAAGACCGTGGTTTCCCGAGAAGAGATGTGTCGGAGAAGGTAATCCCTGTTTTGTATGGAAACTCCTGCTGCATACATTTCAGGGGAAGGGCTGCCAGATGAGAAGCTCCTTCCCGGGTAAGTATATACTTGTCTTTTTCTATTTTAAAATGAGTCTCCTGCGCTTCAGAAGCTATATTAGAAAAAGAAAAAAAGAGGGCTGGAAGTATAGATTTGGTAAAAAAGCGGATCATTGAGCTAAGTTAAGAATTAAGGTTTAAAGAAAAGGCGAAACAAAAAAAATCAGATTAGTGTATGGAGCCGGATGGGACGGTGCTGCCGGATAACCTCTTATGTGTTTGAATTGACCGAACTGGAGTTTGCAGTTTTGAGGTCCCCGAATGCGGCCTCAGAAGAAGAAGGGGAATCAGCAAAGCCTGGATATATAAGAGCCAGGCTTTGCTGTTGTGGAAACTTATCAACAGAATTACATTTGATTGATTTACATGTGATTATTCCTCTTCCTGCCAGGTCTTTTCGCCCGCTTTCATTTTGTCGAGTGTTGCTTTGATATTAGGATCGTTGTTGGATACCAACAGAGCTTCTTCCTGCATTTTAATAGCTTCCTTCTTTTTGCCCATTTTGTAAAGGATATTTGCGTAGGTGTCCATAAACATTGGGTTCTTCGCATCTTTTCCTGATAAGCTTTTCTTTGACCAGGCGAGAGCTTCCTCCACGCAGGCACCATCTTTGCAGTTTTCAAAGACTGTCCACGCAAAGTTGTTGAGCTCCATATTGTTTATCTTGTCGCCGGACTTATTTAAATAAGCTGTCACCGCTTTGTTGAACTCAGGCCAGTTCTTTTTGCTCTGGTAATATCGTGCTTTTAAAGGGAGGATGACATCGCTGGCGGCAAATTCAGGATACGCTGCCTGGAGTTTTGTTTCCAGTGCTGCCCAGTCGATAATTGCATCTTTTCCGGATAGGGCGGGGTAGACCATTTCGCTTAATGCAATTCTTTTCAGCATAGAAACTGCGCTGCCTTCTCCGAGTACGGAATCAACCTTTGGCATATTCTTTCTGAATACAGCAAACCCGGGATCAGTGCTTTTTTTCGTGGACCTGGAGAGTAACCGGATATTTTTTGGAGTGGTGAGATCGGTCTGTGTCGAAAGATATTCATTTGTCACCTTTGCTGAAAAGTCTTCGTCGTATGCTTCCATGGAAGCATTGACAAGAGCAAGTATAAAATCTGCATCTTTTTTTCCTGTCTCATACTGTCGCTTAAGGGTATAATACTGTTTTGAGGGATCTAAAGCCGCCTTCCCTTTGCTGATAAATGTGGCAGCGTCGGAAGAGCCTACCGCCCGGTGGACCAGTTCCCCGCTGGGGTCGAAGAAGAGATAAGTGGGATAGGCCCGTATTTCATACGTTTTGGCGATATATTTCGCATCTGCCCTCCATTTCTGAACTTCAGGGTTGTCACCCGCAGTGGAATCAATTTGTACTTTAACGCTGATGTAGTTTGCATTGTAGAAGGTGCCTACTTCTTCCATGGGGAAAATATTAGCGGACATGTATTTACATGGCCCGCACCAGGTTGTAAAGGCATCGAGAAAGATGTACTTGTTTTCCTTCTTTGCTTTCGCTTTAATTTCTGACCAGGAGTCTGCATGTTCAAAATGCATGCCTTTGTTTTCCTGTGCATAAGTCAGGGAGCACAGGAGAAGGGGAACCAGGATTAAGAGCTTTTTCATTTTATTAAGAGTTAGAGGTGAAATCTCATCAGAAGGCATTATTGGCGTCGTCGGTCGTGGCTGTTTTCGCTATTCTAAGGTACAATAAATTTATTTGAAAATACTAAAGATTCTTTCACCAGCGTTTGAGAATATATATTTATTCGATGAAACAAAAATGTTTATTAACACTGGCGTTGCTACCGGCGTTGGCGTTTGCCCAAAACGGGAAATACACAGTTAAAGGAAGGGTTGGCAATTTGAATTCGCCCGCTAAGGTATATTTAATGTATGCGAAGGGGCAGAATGAACCCGTTACCGATTCTTCTGGGGTGAAGAATGGAGAATTCTCTTTTGAAGGTTCTGTACCTGAAGCTGTGGCTGCTGTCCTGGTAATGGACAGGAATGGGGTAGGGCTCCAGAACATCAGTCCAAACAGCAACCCGGATATTCTCCGGTTCTATATTGAGAGCGGGGAAGTGAAGGTGTCTTCTTCTGATTCCCTGTCGAAGGCTGAGGTCAGTGGAAAGGTTAATAACGATAATAAAGCGCTGCAGGCTCAACTGAAGCCAATGAATGAAAAGTTGGCGGCATTGAATAATGAGTTCCGGTCGGCTTCTCCTGAACGTCAGCAGGCGCAGGAATTCAGGAATGGGCTTCAGGCGCGGTTTGAGCAGATCAGGGAACAGCAGAATGCTGTTTTAAAAGCATTTGTTAAGGCTCATCCGGAGAGTTTCGTCAGTGTTTCGGCCATTCAGCGTTTGAGCCAGGAATCCTCTGATCCGGTTGAAATGGAGTCTCTGATTGGCAAGCTTTCTCCAGTCTTGCAAAGAAATGCATCTATACAGGAAGTGTCAGCCGGGCTCCAGGCTGCCAAGAAGACGGCTGTTGGAGTACAGGCTATGGATTTTACGCAAGAGGATGTAAATGGGAAACCAGTAAAGCTGTCTGATTTCAAAGGAAAGTATGTGCTGCTTGATTTTTGGGCATCCTGGTGCGGCCCCTGCAGGCAGGAGAACCCTAATGTGGTGAAGGCTTACAATAAATATAAGGACAAGAACTTTACAGTGCTGGGTGTGTCGCTGGATCGCGAAAATGGAAAGGACGCATGGCTCAAGGCGATTAAGGATGATGGTCTTACCTGGACACAGGTCTCTGATCTGAAGTTCTGGAACAATTCGGTAGCTGTGATGTATGGAATAAAAGCTATTCCCAAAAACTTTCTGATAGATCCTGCAGGCAAGATAGTGGCATCGGACCTGCGGGGAGATGAGCTGGATAGCAAGCTGGCTGAGTTGCTAAAATAGTCCCGGGGACCTGCAAGATGTACAGAAATTATTAAGAAGTTTTTGGATCCTGAATTCACGGCCATGAATGTGAAGAAGTGTTAGGACGTAACTATATAAAGAGAAAGCCCCGTGATGCGGGGCTTTCTCTTTATATAGTTACTGAAAGAAGCTTTTCGTGAGGAACGAGCTCCCCGTTTATTATACGTTAAAGGAGGTCAAATCCGATATCAGCACGGAAATAACGGCCGTCGTAATAGACTCTGCCTGCATCGGCCACGGCTTGCTGAACAGCATCAAACATGGTATCACCTAAAGCGGTGACTGCGAGCACCCTCCCTCCGGATGTTTTTACCTGGCTGTCTTCCAGTGTGGTTCCTGCATGAAAAACGTGTGAGCCCCGGATGTTATCCAGGCCGGAAATCACTTTTCCTTTGAGATAGTTGCCTGGGTATCCACTGGAAACAAGCATCACAGTCGCCGCAGTTTTAGGAGAAATAACCAGTTCCTTCTGTGCAAGGTTTTCATTAGCAACGCCCAGGAGGAGCTCGACGAAGTCGCTTTCAATGCGAGGCATTACGCTTTCTGTTTCGGGATCCCCCATCCGGACGTTATACTCTATGACGAAAGGTTCACCGTCTACATTCATCAGCCCTATGAAGATGAACCCTTTATAGTGGATCTTGTCAATCTTTAAACCGCCGATAGTCGGTTTTATGATGGTGTCTTCTACTTTTTGCATGAACTCCCGGCTGGCAAAAGGTACAGGGGAAATAGATCCCATACCGCCTGTGTTCAGGCCGGTATCTCCTTCTCCCACTCTTTTGTAGTCTTTGGCTTCGGGAAGTATTTTGTATGAATGTCCGTCGGTAAGGACAAAAACGGATAGTTCAATTCCGCTTAGGAATTCTTCTATGACCACTGTATTACTGGCTTCGCCGAATTTTCCGTCGAGCATTGCAATGAGCTCGGCTTGTGCTTCCTCTTGCGTTTGACATATTACCACGCCTTTACCGGCAGCAAGGCCGTCTGCTTTTAATACTACAGGAAGCTTGTGAGTTTCAAGGTATGCCAGTCCATCATTGATACTTTGTTTTGTGAATGATGAAGAAGCTGCTGTAGGGATATAGTGACGGCGCATGAACGCTTTTGAGAAGTTCTTGCTTCCTTCCAGTTGAGCTCCTTCCTGGCCGGGCCCGATGATGGGAATGTTTCTCAGGTGTTCGTCTGCCTTGAAATAGTCATATATGCCCTTCACAAGTGGTTCTTCGGGGCCGACTACAACGAGCGAAATACTGTTATCAAGTACGAACTTTTTTATCCCGTGAAAATCAGTAACCTGAAGGTTTACATTTATTCCATAAGTTCCTGTTCCGGCGTTGCCTGGGGCAATAAACAGACCGGTACAAAGAGGGCTTTGAGCTATCTTCCAGGCAAAAGCACTTTCTCTTCCGCCAGAACCAAGTAAAAGAATGTTCATAAGGGCAAAGATAAGGTTAAAGGTGAAAGGATAAAGAGCAGCGGAGGATATCAGAAAACTAATTCCGAAATACAGGGTTGAAATGTGGAGAAAACCTTATTTTATGTATTTAATTTACTAATTTTGATCGCTTGTATGCCAAAATGTCTTTTTGAATTGTGGGTGGCGTGGTTATTGAGCAGTATAGAATTTATTAGTTAAACAATGTTAGGATTTTTAAGTAAACTATTCGGAAGTAAGTCTGAACGAGATATAAAACAAATTTTGCCTATTGTTGAGCAGATTAAAGCTGAATATTCTAAGCTTAACGGCTTAAGCAATGACGAGTTGCGTGAAAGAACTACAGTCTTTAAAACGCGTATCAGGGAGGCACTTGCTGAGATTGATGCGGAAGTTGCTTCTTTAAAAACGAAAGCAGACGACCTCGAGTTATCTGTGAATGATAAGACAGCGATCTATGACCAGATAGACAAGCTGGGCAAGGACCGTGATAAGGAGTTGGAAAAGGTATTAATGGAAATCCTTCCGGAAGCTTTTGCAGTCGTGAAAGAAACTGCCCGGAGGTTTACTGAGAATACGACTATTGAAGTTACGGCTAGTGAATATGACCGTGAACTGGCTTCCCGGAAGCCCAATGTCGAGATCCATGGAGATAAAGCAGTGTTTCACAACACCTGGACTGCTGCCGGTACAACTGTTACCTGGAATATGGTTCATTATGATGTTCAGCTAATCGGCGGTATTGTATTGCACCAGGGTAAGATCTCGGAAATGGCTACGGGGGAAGGAAAAACTCTTGTGGGGACATTGCCTGCTTACCTGAATGCTCTTTCCGGACAAGGAGTTCATATCGTTACTGTGAATGATTACCTTGCCCGTCGTGACTCTGAGTGGAATGGGCCTTTATTTGAGTTCCACGGACTGAAGGTGGATTGTATTGATAAACATCAGCCTAATTCGGAAGCCAGGAGAAAAGCTTATCTGGCTGATATCATCTTCGGTACAAACAACGAGTTCGGTTTCGACTACCTGAGGGACAACATGACGCTTGCTCCCGAGAACCAGGTACAGCGGAAGCTGCACTTTGCTATGGTGGATGAGGTGGACTCGGTATTAATTGACGATGCCCGTACCCCTTTGATTATTTCCGGACCTATTCCGCGGGGAGATGAGCATGAATTTTATGAGCTCAAACCAAGGATCGAGCGGTTGGTAAATGTTCAGAGGAACTATGTTACCAATGTGCTGAATGATGCGAAAAAGTTAATTAAAGAAGGCAAGACCGGAGCTACTGAAGGAGGGCTGGCATTGCTTCGTGCTCATCGCGGACTTCCCAAAAATAAGGCACTGATTAAGTATCTGAGCGAACCGGGAATTAAGCAGATCCTGATGAAGAGCGAGAATTATCACCTTCAGGACCAGTCGAAAGAAATGCCAAAGGCTGATGCGGAACTTTTCTTTGTTATTGACGAAAAGAACAACCAGGTAGAACTTACAGAGAAGGGCATTGAACTGATCACGGTTTCGGGGGAAGATCAGGGTTTCTTTGTGATGCCGGATGTGGGCACTGAAATTGCTGAGATTGAGAAATCATCTTTGACAGCAGAGGAGAAAATAGCGCGTAAGGATGAGTTGATGCGCGACTTTTCAGTTAAGTCGGAGCGTATCCACTCGGTTAACCAGTTACTAAAGGCATATACCCTGTTCGAGAGAGATATTGAGTATATCATTGACGAAGGAAAAGTGAAGATCGTTGATGAGCAGACAGGCCGTATCATGGAAGGCCGCCGTTACTCAGACGGTTTGCACCAGGCGATAGAGGCGAAAGAAAATGTGAAGGTGGAAGATGCTACTCAGACTTATGCTACTATTACTCTCCAGAATTATTTCAGGATGTATCATAAGCTTGCGGGGATGACCGGAACTGCTGTAACCGAAGCGGGTGAGTTGTGGCAAATCTACAAACTTGACGTGGTTGAGATCCCTACCAATGTTGTTACTCAGCGTAAGGATATGGAGGATAAGGTATACCGGACGATGCGTGAAAAATATAATGCAGTGGTTGACGAGATCACAGCATTAACGGAGGCCGGAAGACCTGTTCTTGTTGGTACGACTTCGGTGGAAATTTCAGAGCTTTTAAGCAGGATGCTGAAGCTTCGCGGGATCAGGCATAACGTACTGAATGCGAAGCTCCATCAGAAAGAGGCCGATATCGTTGCGGAAGCTGGTAAGGCAGGGACTGTAACGATTGCGACTAATATGGCTGGACGTGGTACCGACATTAAGCTGGGGCCGGGTGTGAAGGAGGCCGGAGGTTTGGCAATTGTTGGTACTGAAAGACATGAATCGCGTCGTGTAGACCGTCAGTTGCGTGGTCGCGCCGGACGTCAGGGGGACCCGGGTTCTTCCCAGTTCTTCGTTTCTCTGGAAGATAACCTGATGCGTCTGTTTGGTTCAGAGCGGATAGCAAATATCATGCTGCGGATGGGTATTGAAGAAGGGGAGGTGATCCAGCATTCTATGATTACCCGTTCAATCGAGCGGGCTCAAAGGAAAGTTGAGGAGAACAACTTCGGCATCCGTAAGCGTCTGCTTGAGTATGATGACGTAATGAACTCCCAGCGTACGGTTGTTTATGCAAAACGCCGCAATGCGTTGTATGGCGAGCGTCTGGAAGTTGACCTGAATAATACGTTCTATGATACCGTAGAGGATATCGTTACAGAATATAAGGAAACCGGGAATTTCGAAGGCTTTCAGCTTGAGATCATCCGTATTTTCTCCATGGATGCAGAGATTGATGAAAAGGTATTTTCTGATTCCTCGATCTCTAAGTTAGCTGATATCGTTTTTGAGAAGGTGACGGAATATTATGCCCGTAAGACGGAAGCAATTGCGCAGCAAGCTCTTCCCGTACTTCAGCAGGTATATGGTGAGCGCGGAGAGTTTATCGAAAATATCATCGTTCCGTTCACGGATGGCATGAGAGGAATCCAGGTATCTGCGGGTCTGAAGAAGGCTGTTGAAACTCAGGGCCGCGAAGTATTTAGAGCATTTGAGAAGACAGTGGTACTGGCGTTGATCGATGATGCGTGGAAGGAACATCTTCGCGATATGGACGAACTGAAACAGTCTGTTCAGAATGCCGTGTACGAACAGAAAGACCCTCTTGTGATCTATAAGATGGAGGCGTTCAATTTGTTCAAACAGATGCTTGTTTCCGTCAATAAGGATATTGTAAGCTTCCTGTTTAAGGGAGGAATACCTGTTCAGCAGTCTGAAGAAGTCAGGGAGGCAAGACCTCAGCCTAAGCAGGATCTTTCTAATCTGAAAGTTTCAAAGCCGCAGCTTGCATCAGTTTCAGGAGACGGAAGCGGGATTCCTGTTGATGATACCCGGGAACTGCAGAAGCAGATGCCTGTGAGAAATGAACACAAAGTAGGAAGAAATGACCCATGTCCTTGCGGAAGCGGGAAAAAATATAAGAACTGTCACGGGGCTGGTTTAGAATAATGACATGTTAAAAGAAAAGATCCGGGAGTTATCCGGGAAAATACACGGCGATGTGATTACTCATCGCCGTTTTTTGCATTCCAATCCTGAGCTTTCTTTTCAGGAATATCAGACTTCTGCTTATATAAAAGCTTATCTTGATGAACTTGGGATCAGCTGGGAACCGATGGCTGATACAGGAGTTGTCGGATTGATAAGAGGCGAAAAGCCATCAGATGCAGTTGTCGCACTCAGGGCAGATATGGATGCGCTTCCGATTACGGAGGCTAACGATGTTTCGTATAAATCCCGGAATCCCGGCGTGATGCATGCGTGCGGACACGATGTTCATACCTCTTCTCTATTGGGTACTGCGAGGATCTTACAGTTTTTGAGAAGTGAGTTCGGGGGGACTGTGAAGCTGATCTTTCAGCCTGCCGAGGAGAAACTTCCCGGAGGTGCCAGTATCATGATCAGGGAGGGCGTGCTTGAAAATCCTGCTCCTGATGCCGTTATCGGACAGCATGTCATGCCGCTCATTGATGCGGGCAAGATAGGAATCCGGTCTGGAAAGTACATGGCTTCTACAGACGAGTTATATGTTACTGTGAAGGGAAAGGGCGGACATGGAGCGCAGCCTCAGCAGAATATAGACCCTGTGCTGATTGCAGCGCACATTATAGTCGCTCTTCAACAGGTGGTCAGCAGGATAGCGGATCCCAAGCTGCCTACCGTATTGTCTTTCGGAAAGGTAATCGCGAACGGCGCTACAAATGTTATTCCGGATGAGGTTTATATGGAAGGAACTTTCAGAACGCTGGATGAAACCTGGCGTGCTGAGGCTCATAAGCGCATGAAGAAAATTGCAGAGGGCATAGCAGAAAGTATGGGGGGAAGCTGCGAATTTAATGTTATGAACGGATATCCATTCCTTGTCAATGAGGAAAAGCTCACTGGCCTTGTAAGGGAATACGCCGAGGATTATCTTGGCAAAGAGAATGTTCTTGATCTTGATATCTGGATGGCTGCAGAAGACTTTGCTTATTATTCACAGGTAGCAGATGCCTGTTTCTACAGGCTCGGGATACGCAATGAAGAACGCGGAATTACCTCTTCTGTCCATACCTCCACTTTTGATATTGATGAGAATGCTCTCGGAGTAAGCACCGGACTTATGGCTTATATTGCGTTGAAAAGGCTGGGGAATTAAGATCTGCAAAGTGCCCGTGGCATATAAATGCCCGGTAAAATTGATATTTGATAATAATAAGTTAAAACTACCTGGAAACGCTGATTGCTTAAATCCGAATCCGGTTACTGATAGCTAATAGCTGATTGCCAAAATATGAGATATATATTCTTATTCCTTTTTGCAATTGTGAATGTTTGCTTTGGACAGCAGGTGAAGCGGTTTAATCCGGATACCGTGCTTACAGTCAGGCTGGATTCGGCTGTGAACATCAAGGCGGAACGGATAAATGTTCAGGCGTTCATTAATAAAATAGTAAGCGATACGAGTTTTTATGAGGCTTTCAGGCAAATGAAACGTTATAGTTTTACTGCTGAGAACCGAATCTACACTTACGATAAGAAAAACCGGACAGAGGGGAAGATCTACAGAAAGATCTTTCATAATAATAAAGGCCCTTATAAAATGCAGTACCTGGTAAAACAGGACAGCGGAAAATTATTTAAGAGGAACGGAAAATACCAATTGTATACTGTAGAGATGTTCGACTACATTTTTATGAATGCTTATAACTCTGACTTTGTTGCTTCGGACCCGGCCGGAGGGAAGGGAAAGGGGGGAAGTAATGAGTCTTATAAGGATAAGCTGAAAACCTTACTGTTCAGCCCGGGCAGGCCAATAAAAGGTGTTCCTTTCATCGGGAATAAGACGCAGATCTTCAGTGCCAATATGAGGCAGTATTACGATTATTCTTTTTTTAGTGGTACCTATCTTGATTCAATCCCTGTTTATACGTTTAAGGTTAAAATGAAACCGGATCTGTCTTCATGGACAAAAGATGGCATCATGATCAGGGAATTGAATACAACTTTTGATAAGCGGACATTTGAGATCCTGGGCCGTTCAGTAGATATGAAGTACGGAAATCTGGCATTTGATTTTGATGTGAAGATGAATATCGAGATGGGATATTTTGATGACGGAGAGACTCTCCTGCCAACTAAGATCAGCTACCAGGGAAATTGGGACGTCCCCTTTAAGAAGGAGGAGCGCGCCAGTTTTCTTATCCTCCACAAAGGGTATAAGAAAGAGAAGTAGTTCTCTTTTTTATTTGTGAATTTGCTTCTCAAAAGCAAAGAGCCAGGAAAGTTTACTGAAAAAGCAGTTATCTTGAAGCATTTTTCTAAGTTTGAAATCTCTTATAATTCTTTATGATCGCTAAGGAAACCGTAGAAAAGATATTGGAGGCCGCACGTATTGAGGAGGTTGTTGGCGATTTTGTTGGCCTGAAGAGACGGGGGACAAGTATGATCGGGCTTTGCCCATTCCATAATGAGAAAACTCCTTCCTTCCATGTTGCCCCCGGAAAGGGTATTTATAAGTGTTTTGGGTGTGGCAAAGGAGGCGATTCAGTCCGGTTCATTATGGATCATGAAAAGTACTCTTATCCGGAGGCTCTTAAATATCTTGCGGCTAAATATCATATCGAAATAGAGGAGATCCAGCAATCGCCGGAGCAGCAGGAGGCAGATACAAGACGGGAAAGCTTGTATGTGTTATCGGGCCGGGCTGCAAAATTCTTTAGCGACACGATGTGGGAGTCTGACGAGGGCAAAACTATAGGCTTAAGCTATTTCAGGGAAAGAGGGTTCAGGGATGATATTCTGAAGAAATTTGAGCTGGGTTATTCTCCCGAATCATGGGACGCGCTCACTCAAAAGGCAATTTCTGAGGGTTTCAAGGAAGAATATCTTACGGAAACCGGATTGACGATAAAAAATGATAAGGGAAGGATGTACGACAGATTTCGTGCACGTGTGATGTTCCCTATTCACAATTTTACAGGGAGGGTTATTGGATTTGGCGGACGTACGCTGAAGACTGATAAATCAATCCCTAAATACGTCAATTCTCCCGAAAGCGAGATCTATCACAAGTCTAATGTTCTGTATGGTCTGTTCTTTGCCAAGAAGTCCATCAAAGACCTGGATAATTGTTACCTGGTAGAGGGTTATGCAGATGTGCTTTCGGTTCATCAGGCAGGAATTGAGAATGTGGTTGCTTCTTCAGGTACTTCACTGACCACCGAGCAGGTGAGGCTGATTGGCCGTTTTACGAAGAATATCACTATTCTTTATGACGGTGATGCAGCGGGGATCAAAGCTTCCCTGAGAGGCCTGGATATGATCCTGGAGGAGGGGCTGAATGTAAAAGTGGTTCTTTTTCCGGATGGCCATGATCCGGACTCTTATGTGAGGCAGATTGGGAGCAATGAATTCAAGGCTTATATCGATAAAAACCAGAAGGATTTCATCCTCTTTAAAACGTCAATTCTTTTAAAGGACGCTGCCGGAGACCCAATAAAGAAGGCAGGCGTGATACATGATGTTGTAGAAAGTATCGCTAAGATCCCGGATAGTATTAAAGCTTCCGTTTTTATCAGTGAATGCAGTAATCTCCTGCAGATGGAGGAGCGGATCCTGATAACGGAGCTTAATAAGCTGCGGCTGGGAAAAGCGAAGAAAGATAGCAGGCAGGATGCTCCTGAGCCTCTCCCGCCCCCTGACCTTATGTATCCGGACGAAGTGGGGGGCGTAAAAAAGGAGGAAGATGAGTACCAGGAAAAAGAGATCGTCAGGCTGCTGCTGAATTACGGGCATGAACTTGTGCACTGGGATGGCATCACGGATACTTATATAGCTCCTTATATCATTGCGAACCTGGCGGATGTTACCTTTGATAATCCTGTTTGCCGATATATTATTGAAGAATATAATAAAAGAATGGAGAAGGGGGAACTCCCTGCCTCCCATGAGTTCATACAGCATGAGGATCCGAAAGTAGCTGAGCTGGCTGTATCGATGTTTTCTTCTCCATATGTGCTGAGTGAAAACTGGTTTGCGAAGAGGAAGATCTATGTGAAGAATGAGACTGAAAATATGCGTGCTACTATTCTTGGCGGGATCTTTCATTTGAAAAAGAGAAAGGTAGAGCAGATCCTGAAATCGATTATGGATGAGATCCAGGAGGAAAAGGATGAGGCGAATCAGGCGATCCTGATGCAACGATATCTGAGAGTGAAGGAGGTGGAAAAAGGTATTTCTGCCTTCCTTGGCTCTGTAATTGTCAAATAATGGCTGTTCATAACGATCTTGGACATAGGGGAGAGGCGATAGCAGCCCAGTTCCTGATGGACAAGGGGTTCAGAATTCTTCATACTAACTGGCTTTACGGAAAGGCGGAGGTGGATATCATCGCTGCTTATGATCGTTACATCATATTTGTGGAAGTAAAAACCCGCAGCTCGACTGATTTTGGACAACCTGAAGAGTTTGTGTCGCCTTCGAAGCAAAGAAGGCTTCAATGGGCTGCTGAGGGATATATTTATCAGGCTCAGTATAAGGGGGAAATCCGCTTTGATATTGTGTCGGTGCTTTTTGATATGAGGGGAAGGTATACAGTGAGGCATATTGAGGATGCGTTTTGGGACTTTTAATAG
>NZ_QEAS01000014.1:127247-150945 GCF_003130405.1 Pararcticibacter amylolyticus | reverse complement strand
CGGTTGCCTACTGTCAAATGTAAAAAACCTTTGCTTTGTTCGGTCGTTTTTGTTAATTCGTGTGGAATCAAATAATCTGAGGTAATAGTGCGGGTTCGGGGTTGGATAAAGGTGAGGGAGGCGGACTCGTTTTAAAGAACATATAATGAAAAAAATAATTGGCTTCGTTGTAATCGCTGTTTTTGTTCTTTCTGCATGTAAGACCAGGCAGGGGGCTATCTATTTCCTTTCACCCGAGGAGGGAAGCGCTGTGAGTGAGGGGAAAGCTGTGACAATCAGGCTGGATGTGAGTAATGCGAGTTTTGACTCCATTAAGTACCTGCTGGATACCAGTGTGGTCGCTTCCAAAACGGATACTTCAGCTGTGAGTGTTCCGACGGCGGGTTTGCCGGTTGGGGTAAAGGTATTGTCTGCCAGGGTTTACAATGGGGCAGAATTTCAGGAGGTGAATACGAATGTTGTAGTAGTGGCATCCACTCCTCCTGTTCAGTATAAGTATGAAGTGGTGAACGTTTTTCCTCATGATACCTCTTCGTTTACCGAGGGCCTTGAATATCATGATGGACTGATTTATGAAAGTGCTGGTGAGAAAGGACATTCATCTTTGAGGAAGGCGGAGCTGAAAACCGGAAAGGTGATCCAGAAGGTTGATCTTGAAGACCAGTATTTCGGAGAAGGGATGACTGTGATAGGGGATAAGATCATCCAGATCACTTACCGCGAAGGAGTGGGATTTGTTTATGATAAGAGTAGTCTGAAAAAGTTAGCTCAATTTCCATATCAGGCCGGGAGAGAGGGCTGGGGTTTATATTTTGACGGTAAGCGGGTGTTGAATACGGACGGCACCAATAATATTTACTTTTTGAATAAGGATACATATCAAAAAGAGGGAGGGATTGAGGTTTATGACCATAAGGGGCCGGTTCATGATCTGAATGAGCTGGAGATGGTTGATGGAAAGATCTATGCGAATGTCTTCATGACAGATAAAATCGTTATCATTAACCCGGAGACCGGGATAGTGGAAGGCGAAATAGATCTAACGGATCTTTATCCTGCAGGCAAGCGAAATCCGAACGCGGATGTACTGAACGGAATTGCCTGGGATCCTGCCGGGAGAAGATTGTTTGTGACAGGAAAAAGGTGGGATAAATTATTTGAATTGCGGGTGTCGGCACCAGCATTATAACCGGAAATTCATCAATAACCTGCTATAATGCCGGGGCTTCACCCTGCAACTTAAGATCTTATCTCCATTCTTTATACTGGTTGATCAGACCGTTTGTAGAAGAATCGTGAGAGTGGATGAAGTCTTTTGTCTGCAGCTCGGGCAGGATTTTATTAGCCAACTGTTTCCCAAGTTCTACACCCCACTGATCAAAGCTGAAAATATTCCAGATAATTCCCTGTACGAAGATCTTATGCTCATACATAGCGATAAGTGAGCCAAGTGTCTCGGGGGTTATCTTCTTTACCAGGATAGAATTGGTAGGACGGTTCCCTTCAAAAACCTTGAATGCTGCCAGAGCTTCAATTTCCTGTTCTGATTTTCCCGCTTCTTTCAGTTCTGCGATAACTTCTTCTTCGGTCTTTCCGTTCATTAAAGCCTCGGTCTGGGCAAAGAAGTTCGAAAGCAGAAGCGAATGATGTGCGCCTACAGGATTGTGAGACTGTGCCGGAGCAATGAAATCTGCAGGGATCAGTTTGGTTCCCTGGTGGATGAGCTGATAAAAAGCATGCTGTCCGTTTGTTCCAGGTTCTCCCCAGATAATAGGGCCAGTCTGATAATTTACTTTTTCCCCGTTACGGTCTACATACTTACCGTTACTTTCCATGTCTCCCTGCTGGAAGTAGGCAGCGAAACGGCTCATATACTGATCGTAAGGTAGTATAGCGTGACTTTCGGCTTCAAAGAAGTTATTGTACCAGATGCCGAGCAGGGCCATGATCACCGGAAGGTTTTGTTCGAATTCTGTTTCGCGGAAGTGTCTGTCCATGGCATGGGCTCCTGCCAGCAGTGCTTTGAAGTTATCAAAGCCGATTCCCAGGGCGATAGAGGTGCCGATCGCGCTCCATAAGGAGTAACGTCCGCCTACCCAGTCCCAAAAGCCGAACATGTTATTGGTGTCGATCCCAAATGCTGCTACTGCTTTTTCATTTGTGGACAATGCGGCAAAATGCTTTGCCACATCACTGTCCGATGCGCCTTCCTGGAGGAACCAGTTACGGGCAGTGTGAGCATTGGCCATTGTTTCCTGCGTAGTGAACGTCTTGGACGCTATCAGGAATAATGTAGACTCTGCTTTAACTTTCTTGAGTGTTTCGATAATGTGTGTTCCGTCGACGTTAGAGACGAAGTGCAGGTTGAGATGGTTCTTATATGCTTTCAGAGCTTCTGTTACCATCACGGGCCCGAGGTCGGAACCACCTATACCAATATTGACGATGTCGGTGATCGTTTTGCCTGTATAGCCCTTCCACTCCCCGGAGATAACAGAATGTGAGAATTGTTCTATCTTCCTCAATACACCGTTGACATCGGGCATCACATCAGCGCCGTCTACTTTAACAGGCTCGTTCCACTGATTTCTCAGAGCTGTATGTAATACGGCTCTTCCTTCAGTTTCGTTGATAATTTCTCCTGTAAACATCGCTTCAATGGCCTCTTTCAATCCACATTCTTTTGCAAGCTGGATGAGCAGCGCCATAGTTGTTTCATTTATCCTGTTTTTGGAGTAATCAAGCAGGATTTCATTGAATTTAACAGAAAACTTTTCATATCTGGCAGGATCTTCCCGGAATAGCCCGCGAAGATGCTTTTCACTTATTTCGATAAAGTGATCAGTAAGATATTTATAAGAAGCTGTCTCTGTAAAGTTTATTTTAGGAAGCATACTTGTTTAATTTTCAGCGAAGATAAAACTCCTTTTTGGGCAGGGGAAATTTTATTGGTAAAATTGCAATTGCAGGATGGAATTAAATCCGTAGTTTCTTTAGATGTAATCATTACCTTTGTCCTTATGACTAAAGAACAGTTACAAGACTTGAGGGATAGAGCGGTTTCCCTGAGGAGGCATCTTTGACATCGACCGGAAGCTCGATGAACTGCACCAGGAAGAGGAGCTTACACTAACTCCTGATTTCTGGGACCGGCCGAAAGAGGCCGAGAAAGTATTACATTCCATCAAATCTAAAAAAGTCTGGACCGAAGGAATCGTTAACGTGGAAGCTGCGATAGAAGACGCGGCTGTCATGTTCGATTTTTTTCAGGCAGGAGAGGCTAGTGAGGTGGAACTAAAGGAGCAATATTCTATTGCCCTGAAAAAACTGGAGGAACTGGAGTTTAAAAACATGCTCAGTTCGGAAGAAGACCAGCTCAATGCGGTACTTCAGATTACAGCCGGTGCCGGTGGTACAGAGAGTTGTGACTGGGCCAGCATGTTAATGCGGATGTATATCATGTGGGCCGAAAAGAGCGGCTATAAGGTTACGGAGCAGGATTTCCAGGAAGGTGAGGTTGCGGGTGTAAAATCGGTCACCTTACAGATTGAAGGAGAGTTTGCTTATGGCTATCTGAAAGGAGAAAATGGGGTTCACCGTCTGGTACGTATCTCTCCTTTTGATGCGAATGCGAAGCGGCATACTTCGTTTGCCTCTGTATATGTGTATCCATTGGTGGATGATACCATTGAAATAGAGGTGAATCCGGCGGATATAGAGTTCGAGACTTTCCGTTCGGGAGGTGCAGGCGGACAGAACGTGAATAAGGTTGAAACAGCTGTACGGCTTTACCATAAACCATCGGGCATTATCATAAAAAACCAGGAATCCCGGTCTCAGCTGCAGAATAAGGAAAATGCGATCCGCCTGCTGAAATCCCAGCTTTATGAGGTGGAGCTCCGGAAGCGGATGGAGACAACTGCGGCTATTGAGGGTTCAAAAAAGAAAATCGAGTGGGGGTCTCAAATCCGAAATTATGTGCTGCACCCTTACAAACTGGTGAAGGATCTGCGTACAAATTATGAAACATCTAACGCCCAGGCTGTACTTGACGGCGACCTGAGCGACTTTTTAAAGGCCTATTTAATGGAATTCTAAAGGTTCCGGCGTCTGAGGAGAATGATTTCTGCTCAGACGCTGCTATCTTCAGCCGCCGGATTCACAACCTCGAGCAATTCTCCTATCTCTTTCACTTTTTCTTCCTGCCCGAGCTTGAGATAGGAAGATGTCAGGTTCCGCAGGATACGCCTTATAATATCAATGTTTGAGCAAGGGCCATAGAACTGCTCTTCCGGCGTCAGATTGAGTTGTTTTAAGAAGGAGTCTATATCTCTTTTTCCAAAGATAAATCCCTTGTTAAAGGCATTGATATAGAATAGAACCTGTTCATCTGGTGCATATTCGCGGGTTTCGTCAACATAGGCCAGGATAAAATGCTGAGGCAGGTTTACGCCGTAAACAGGTATATCCAGGCGTTGAGCTATCACAAGGTAAATTACAGCAAGGGTGATCTGGTTCCCTTTCTTGCTTTCAAGTACCTGACTTATGTAGGAATTCTGCGGGTCCTGGTGGTTGCTTGTATTGCCGGAGAATCCAAAGATATTGTAGAAAACGTGGTTAATGAGCTTTATTTTTTCAATAGCGCTCATATCATAGAGCATTTGAAGCCATACTTCCCGTTTTATATCTTCGACCTGATTGATAATTTTCTGTGTATCTAAATCCGGGTACTGGTATTTGTTGATGATAACAGCGCCCTGCAACAGATCAAAGGCTCCTCCCTTGTACCATAGTTGCAGTTCACGTTTAACGTCGTTGAACTGGATTTTGTGTATGATGTTTTCGAGCCTTTCTTGTAAAACGGTGTCAAAAGACTGCTCCCAGGCATCTTCGAGATGCTCAATGATTTCGTTTCCATAGGAGAGCAGCCGCCCCTCAATATGCCGTGCAATTTCCCGGTCGGGATCATCCAATAGTTTTATAAGTGAATCTATTTCTTTATAGTTCATATATGCCTGTAGGTGTAGTTGACTGGAGGCGGTGTTGGCCTTTCCAACTGTTAAATTAAACAATCTTTTCTTAAAATTCGTTTTGTTTGTTTGTTCCGTGCTTAAATCACTAAAAGAACTGTTCTATAAGCGGGGTAATTCTCTTTTAAAGCCCGGCGGGTGTGGTCTCTTTAAATTTTCGCCATAGCAACTGCCAATAGCGGATGAAAATGTTTTATGAGCTGTTCCCGGAGAATTGCATATCAAACATTTTTTATCTTAGTTTGCACCGAATATGGCAAACATCCAACTGCTGAAATCCTTCATTAAACACCGCCTGACTGCTAAAACGCGTCATGGAATTCATTCTCCGTTTATATACCGGCTGATTGATGAAGTGATCTATGACTTTAAACCCAGGTACGAATATGATGATATTGAACACCTAAGAGCACGTCTGCTAAAAGATAACCGTATTATTCGAATTACCGATCTTGGCGCAGGATCTCATGTCAATAACAACAAACAAAAGCAGGTAAAGCAACTGGCAAAGAATGCATTGAAGCCGGCTTCGCTGGCGAAGTTGATTTACCGGTTAAGTAACGACTTTAAGCCGGATAATATTGTAGAGCTTGGTACTTGTCTGGGCGTGACGACTTCTTACCTGGCAAAGGCTGCCCCGCATGCAGAGGTTGTTAGTATAGAAGGGTGTCCTGAAACGGCGGCTGTGGCAAAAGAAAATATAGCTCAGTTGGGTATCCGGAATGTGAGTATCAGGACGGGCAACTTTGATGTTGTATTTCCGGCAGTGATTTCAGAACTATCAAAGTTGGATTTTGTGTTTGTGGATGGGAATCATCGTAAAGATGCGACCCTGAAGTATTTCGAATGGTGTCTTCAAAAAGTGCATGAGGGCAGTGTTATCATTTTTGATGATATATACTGGAGTAAAGGAATGAAGGAGGCGTGGGAAGAAATAAAACAACATCCCGCTGTGACCGTTACTGTTGACTTGTTCTGGATAGGCCTTGTCTTTTTCAGACAAGGGCAGGCGAAGGAAGATTTTAAGGTGAAGTTCTAGCCTGATCAGAATGCTTCAGAAAGAGCCAGATAAAATCCTGTTTGCCTGGCTTCACCTGCACGTTTCTCTCCCACTGCATAATCTGCGCGCATTGTCAATCCTCTTGCCGGGTCAACGAAGTACCTTATTCCAGCTCCATAGTTTGGCTTCAGGTTTTTCCATTTAAACATCTGGTTCCTGAAAGTGGTTCCTGTTCCGGTAAAAGCTGCTATTCCAAAGCGAGTCATAAAGCGGTATCTGAATTCGGTGTGTGCGGCCACCAGGTTCTGATCCCGGTATCTGCCCGTGTAGTAGCCCCGCATGACCTGGTCATTGCCGAGTTGAGGAAGCAGGTAGAAAGGTAGCTTATCACCCTGGACTGACTGGTAATTAATGTTAAATCCAAGCGTAGCTTTGGTATTAAGTTTTTGAAAGTTGCGCAGATCTGCACGAATAAGGGCGCCCTGGAAGTCGTTCGTTCCGGTGAATCCGGGAGCGTATGAATAATTGAGCTTGAGGTACCATCCCTTCGTTGTGTAGGTATTGCTGTTCCGGCTGTCAAAAATTCCGGATATGCCGGCGTAGAAAACATTTCCTCCGTCTTTGTCTTCGGCATCACCTGTGTCGTAGATTCCGCCGGCCTCTTTATCCTTGTATCTGTAGCGTTCGTAACCTGCATTTATCCCGGCATAAATCTTCCTTACTATCATTCTTTCAACATCGGCATTTATGACCAGCAGTTTCTGAGTGATCTTGTCTTCATCAGACTTATTGGTTTTATCGCCTGTTCCATAGAAGTTAAAGGGGAAGTTTTTGTACCGGAATGTTCCGGAATAGTGGTATTTGTTTCCACGTGACCATATATCCGGCTTTACGACAAAGTTGGATTGTTTCTTTGTTGTGAATGTGACGATTGTATTAATAGTCGAATTTCGGATGGTGGTGTCGTTTTTATCGACATAGAAGGAGGTGATTGACAGTCCGCCGAATTCAACTCCTGTTTCCTGTGCATAAGCTGCTGCGGGAAGGATGATAAAAGAAGCTTTACGGCTGGTATCGCTCTTGTTGGACAGGAATTTTTCAATTAATCTTTTTTGTGCCTGTACTTTTTCTGATTGAAAGAATATTATCGCTATCAGAAGAACCGGGAAATGTTTCATCGGTGCGAAGATAGTGAGATGCCTGATTTTAACAGGATTTTCGGAACGGAATTCGGGTATTTTGTTTTTAACTGAATGAATGTCTAGGTTTGTATCCACGGACAACAAAAGGTTGTTGTTTTATCGAGTAATGAAAAATAAGATTGTCAGAATTAAGGATATAGCTGAGAAAGCAATGGTTTCCACCGGGACGGTTGACCGTGTGCTGCATAACAGGGGAAAGGTTGCGGAGGATGTAAAGGACCGGGTGCTCAGAATTATCCGGGAATTAAATTACGAGCCAAACTATGAAGCCAGGGCATTAGGCTCTAACAGGGTATATACCATTGCTGCATTGATTCCTGATTATACTTACGATCCTTACTGGTACGATCCCAAGACCGGCATTGACAAGGCGGCCAGGGACCTGGCGCAGTATGGAGTAACGGTATCGCAGCATTTTTTTATCCAGGATAAGCCGGATACATTTATCAGAAAGGCGGAGGAAATTACGGAGCTCCGTCCGGACGGGGTCGTTCTGGCCCCTGTGTTTTATAAAGAAGCTTTACCTTTTCTGGAACGTTGGAGGAAGCTCGGGATACCTTTTGTTATCTTTAATACTCAACTGGAAGATTCTAAGCCGCTGTGTTATATCGGGCAGGATTCTTATCAGAGCGGGCTCCTTGCCGGCAGATTAGTTCATTACGGACAGCCTGAATCCTGTTCTGTTCTCCTGGTTCATATCGATGAAGATCTTGGCAACTCTGCCCACCTTGTAAAAAAGGAGGAGGGGTTCCGGGATTATTTTGAGCATAATAATCTGCATGGGAAGTATGTTATAAGAAGGCTCGAGCTTAAGAGGCGTGACTACCTGGTTTTTGTAAAACAGCTGGATGCCCTGATTGAAAATAACCCGGATCTGAAGTGTATCTATGTTACCACCTCCAAAGGGTATGAGATCGCTGCTTATCTTGAGCAACGGGGAATCGACAGTATTAAGGTGATTGGCTATGACCTGGTACCGAAAAATATTTATTTTATCAATAAAGGGATTATCAGTTTTGTTATTAATCAGCATCCGGCCGGACAGGGTTACTGGAGCGTTCATCATTTATCGGATCATCTCGTGTTTAAGAAAGATATTTCGACGGTCAGGTATCTTCCCCTGGATATTATCACAAAGGAAAATCTTACCTATTATATGAACGAAGGGTTTTAAAAAAGCGCTGTTCGCTGGACACACACTTGAAACCAGTATTAAGATATTATTAAATCGATGGTGTGTGCGCAAACACTATTGTTTTTTTAAAATGTACTGGCTATTTTTGTAATAGTTGAGTGCGGAGGCACTCGTGCTATCAAAGAATCAAAAAATATCAATATGGCCAGATTAAATCTCCTGGAAGAAACCCGTTATGAAAAACTACCGGTTAGTGTATTTCCCGACCCGGCAAAGGCATCTGTTGCAGTAGCGCAAAGGATTGCTAATCTTATTAAGGACAAGCAGGCGAAAGGCGAGTCTGCTGTGCTCGGCCTTGCAACAGGAGCAACCCCTGTAAGGGTGTATGCAGAACTGGTACGGCTTCACAAAGAAGAAGGCTTGAGTTTTAAGAATGTGGTGACGTTTAATCTGGACGAATATTATCCTATGCATCCTGAGGCTGCACAGAGTTACGTTCGGTTTATGAAGGAAAACCTGTTTAGTCATATTGATATTGATCCGGTGAATATTCATATTCCTGACGGAACGATTGCATTGGAAGATATACCAGCCTATTGTCTGGAGTATGAGAGGCAGATCAGTTCATATGGCGGCCTTGATCTTCAGATCCTGGGTATCGGTCGTACAGGGCACATCGGATTCAATGAGCCTGGTTCTGCCCCGAACTCCGGAACGCGGCTGGTGACACTTGATGATCTGACCAGAAGAGATGCTTCATTTGATTTCGGGGGAAAAGAGAATGTGCCCACAAAGGCTATCACTATGGGGATTGGCACGATCTTTAAAGCCCGCGAAATTATCCTGATGGCCTGGAATCAGAAAAAAGCGGAGATCATCAAGAAAGCCGTAGAGGGTGAAATGTCTTCTGATGTTCCGGCTACCTACCTGCAGCAATCAAGCAGTGTAGAGTTTGTTCTTGATGCGGATGCAGCATCCGAACTCACACGCTTTAATACTCCCTGGCTTGTTAAGGATTGTTACTGGGATGAACAGCTAATAAAGAAGGCTGTGATCTGGCTGGCTAAAACCTTAAATAAACCCATTCTGAAGCTTACAGAGGAAGATTATAACAACCATGGGATGGCGCAGCTTGCTACAGAGCGCGGACCGGTTTATAATATAAACATCCATATATTTAATAAAGTGCAGCATACTATCACAGGATGGCCTGGTGGTAAGCCTGATGCCGATGATAGCCAGCGGCCTGAAAGAGCCCAGCCTGCAAAGAAGAGAAGTATCATTTTTTCTCCTCATCCTGATGATGATGTGATTT
Source organism: Pararcticibacter amylolyticus (assembly GCF_003130405.1). Classification (GTDB taxonomy): domain Bacteria; phylum Bacteroidota; class Bacteroidia; order Sphingobacteriales; family Sphingobacteriaceae; genus Arcticibacter; species Arcticibacter amylolyticus. The sequence goes on along the minus strand of NZ_QEAS01000014.1, from coordinate 141,263 downwards.
CAATGGGCGGTACATTTATCCGCCTTGCCGATCAGGGGCATGAGGTACATGTTGCTTATCAGACTTCAGGAAACACAGCGGTATGGGATGATGATGTTTTGCGGTTTACTGAATTTGCGATGGACTTCATTGAAAGCCAGGGGCAGGATACGAAAGGCCTGGCGGGGCTTTACGATAATATGAGGAGCTTTATGGCTGTTAAGAAGCCGAATCAGCCGGATACTCTGGAGATTCGTAAGATCAAGGGCCTGATCCGTAAGGGAGAAGCTATTGCAGGAGCAAGATATGCCGGGCTTCCCGATGAGCATATACATCTGCTTGATCTTCCTTTCTACGATAGAATGAAGACCGAGAAGAATGTAAGCTTTGAAGATGATGTCAAGATCGTGATGGAACTTCTGCAGGAGGTAAAGCCTCACCAGGTATTTGCAGCGGGGGATTTTGCTGATCCGCACGGAACACATAAAGTATGTTTCGATATTATTCTGGAAGCTCTTACCCGGTTAAAAGCGACTGAGGATTGGGTAGAGGATTGCTGGTTATGGTTGTATAGAGGAGCCTGGCATGAATTCGAGATCCATGAGATTGAAATGGCTGTCCCTCTTTCTCCCCAGGAGGTTGAAAGGAAAAGAATGGCAATTTTCAAGCACCAGTCGCAAAAGGATCTGCCCGTATTCCCGGGTGATGATGCACGCGAGTTCTGGGTGCGTGCTGAGGACCGGAACCGGGATACAGCGAAGGCTTACGACCAGCTTGGGCTGGCGGAATACGAGGCAATGGAGGCTTTTGTGAGGTGGAGGTTTTAGTAGTAAGTTTAAAGTTTAAAGCTGAGAGTTTAAAGTGAGGGCATAGAGATAGGCTTTGCTTTTGATAAATGGAGGAAACACGGCTGCGGTAACATTTTGGGGTGTTAGGCAGCTGTGTTTTTTTGTTATAGGGGGCAGGAAGGGGATGATGCCGGAATAGTTTCTTGTGTAAAGGGAAAGTTACAGATAGAGTGTTGGGGAGGATGTTCTTCCTGGCTATTACCGGGATAGAAGATAATGTTCTATTTATGAATTTGGTTTTAACAGGCAGGCTATTTGATGCTTTGCATTTTTAACGGATTAGGTGGTGTTGAAATCAAGTCTTTTTTAAACAAGCTGCATGGTAAATTTGTTAATCATTTGCTTTTGGTTTAATAGGTCTGTGATGGGGTGCAGATATCTTTTGCGAGGGAGGTTCATGAACGGACTTGCCAGGCATAAATTCAACGTATAATATTCATATGGGGCAAATTTTTACCGTTAATTTAGCTGGATCCAGTTTTCATTTTCAGTTAATTAAGTTACAGCAGATTGATAGGGTGGTAGAATCACAAATACTGCTTCAGGGGACGACAGTTACTCTTTGCAAGGAAACAAGAGGTGATTGGAAACAAAAAGAAAGCTCTAACCCTCTTATTAAAGAACTGGTACAGGCAATTGGAAACTCTATTTCCCTGAGGTACCGGATTTAAAAGATCTTGCTTTTGCTGAAAGCATCCTGAAGGGATGCTTTTTTAATTTCTCTATATTTGTATAGAAGGGGGGCGATGATTGTTGAATGTTTTCTGTCTATTTAAAATATATTAAAGATTGCCTTCGTTTTATAAAACAGCACTTGATGATATGGGAATGTGATGTAAGTTTTGTTTATGGCAAATTCCAAAAGCAGCAAACTGGACTTCAGAGTGCTTAGAAACCCGATTTTAAATGATAAAAAAGAATTATGATTCTGATTTCTGTGGAAGTTTGCCTCTTCACCAGATTAATCTCATTCAGCCCTATGGATATCTGTTTGTAGCCAATAAGAGTGACCTTAGGATCATCCAGGCGAGTGAAAATGTGAATGATTTGCTGGGTGAGCCCGTAGATCAGGTAGTAGGGAAGTCTCTGGAGCAATTTATCAGGCAGGAAGAGGCTGATTTGCTGAAGGGGCGTTTCGGGTCAGGTATTGATGAAAAAGTGCCGCTGACAATCAACCTTACGCGAAGTGATGCTGCCAGGCGGTATATCGCACTTGTCCACGTTAAAAGTGATTATGTTGTATTGGAAGTAGAAGAAGCAGGGGATGAGAGTACATTCCTGGATGTATTCCAGGAGCTTAAGTATGTAATGGCTGAAATCAACAGGGCTGAGACTGTTGCTGCTGCCAGCAAGGTGGTAGTAGAACAATTAAAGAAGCTGTCGGGGTTTGACAAGATCCTGATGTATCAGTTTGATGAGCAATGGAATGGTACCGTAATAGCAGAAGTGAAAGAAGATGGAATGGAGGAATACCTCGGGCATAAATTTCCAGCTTCTGATATCCCCAAACAGGCAAGAAAGCTGTACCTGAAAAATTCCTACAGGCTGATTCCTTCCCGGGAATATACGCCCGTGAAGCTCTACCCTGTGATCAATCCAGTTTCGAATACCTTCATTGATCTTTCAGACTGTAACTTAAGAGCCGTGGCTGCTGTGCACCTGGAGTATATGAAAAATATGAAGATCCGCGCCTCTATGTCGGTCAGGGTAATCCGGGATGACAAGCTCTGGGGCTTGATCTCCTGCCACCATAAAGAGCCCATGTATTTGAATTATGAAATGTGTTCCGTGTTTGAACTGCTGTCATCTGTTATTTCAAATAAGATTTCATCTTTGGAGAGTGGGGAAGAGTATCAGTTCGTCAATTCCCTGCAGGAAAAAAAGACTCAGATAATCGAGAATGTATATTCTGAGAAAGATCTTGTTGCCGGGATGCTCAAACAGGATTTGAAGATTACGGATCTGTTTAGTGCCGAGGGTGCAGCCGTTAGTTACAGGGGCTCAATTGAGACCACGGGAGAAGTGCCCGACAATGAAGAGTTGAAGAACCTTATCTATTGGTTGCAAAGTAAGCCGGAGGATAAGGTCTACCATACGTCAAATCTTTCTTCGGAATATGATTTCGGATCGGCCTTCTCAAAACAAGCAAGCGGGATGATCTCCATTCCTGTAAATGCAGACCGTGGGGAATATATTATGATGTTCAGGCCGGAAGTAGTTACAACTGTTAAATGGGGAGGGAATCCCGATGAGGCGATCAATTTTGACAGTAACGGAGTGAAATATCATCCGAGAAGTTCGTTCGGGAGCTGGCAGGAAGTGGTAAAGCAAACCGCGAAGGCATGGAAGGAAGAGGAGGTTGAAGTTGCAGAGAACTTAAGAAGTTTTATATTTGAATATTCTGCTAAAACCCTTTGATGGAGATTAGAAATCAAAACGCCGGCGAATGGAAATAAAGGAGAGAATGAGTTTTACGGAGATGGCAGAAGCCAGGCTAAAGCATTATGTGGTGGCTATCGGAGCTTCTGCCGGTGGTTTGGAGGCAATTCATGAATTCTTTGATAATATGCCCGAGAACTCAAGTCTCTCTTTTATCATTATACAGCATCTCTCCCCCGATTACAAAAGTCTTCTTGTAGAGCTTTTATCGAAACATACACATATGAAGGTGTTTGAAGCTGAGCACGAAATGTCGCTTCAAAAGGAATGTGTATATGTTATTCCGAATAGAAAGTTAATGACTATAAGCCGGGGTAAACTTCTGCTGGAGGATAAGGTTCAGGAGAAGGCCCCAAATACAGCAATCGATACATTTCTTCATTCTCTGGCTAAGGACAAGCGTGATAAAGCAATAGCAGTGATACTTTCGGGAACAGGTACGGACGGTACCAGGGGAATTGAAACTATAAAGTCTCATGGCGGGATGGTGATAGTTCAGGACCCGGTAACGGCGAAATTTGATGGGATGCTGAACAGTGCTATTACATCAGGTAACGCGGATTTTATCCTTCCCCCGGAAATGATGCCGGAAGAAATCTACAATTACATAAAGGAAACGCCGGTACATCTTTTGCAAAACGGATCTGTTGATGATAAGCTTTTGGATGAGATCTTTACCCTAATATACAGAAGTAAGGGTTATGACTTCCAGTATTATAAGACTCCTACCATCCTACGGAGGATCGGAAAAAGAATGGGGCAGAGGGGTGTAAAGCACCTGGATCAGTACGTGGAACAACTCAGGAATGATGAAGATGAGGTCAGAAGACTTGGAAAAGACTTTTTAATAGGTGTGACCCGCTTTTTCCGGGATGAACAGGCATTCGATTGCCTGTACTCGGAGGTGTTGCCGTCTCTTGTCAATAGTAAGGAAGATGGAGACTGGCTTAAGGTTTGGATTTGTGCCTGCAGCACGGGTGAAGAGGCTTATTCTCTGGCGATCCTAATAGATCAATATTTAACGCAATATAAAAGAGACCTTGAGGTAAAGATATTTGCTACTGATATTGACGAAAGCAGTATTGAATTTGCGGGAAAGAATATATATCCGTTTGCGATAGAGAAAGACATAAAGAAAGAGGTATTACAATCCTATTTCGTTAAGGAGGCCGGCGGTTATTCTGTGATCCCCAGGATAAGAAAGCAGATAGTGTTTGCCCGTCATAATGTTATTAAAGACCCTCCCTTTATTAAAAATGATTTGGTGAGCTGCCGTAATATGCTTATTTATATGAATAGCATCCTCCAAAATAAGGTACTGACCACTCTTCATTTTTCGGTTCAACTGGGAGGCTATATCTTTCTCGGATCAAGCGAAACCATATCTGCGATCAGGGAGGGAGTTGATGAGATAAACAGCAAATGGAAAATTTACAGGAAAGTTGGAAAGAATAAAGCCGGACCCGTGGATTTTCATCGTCAATTAGAAGGAAGGGGACTGGTTCAACGGGCCTTGCCCATTTCCGTCAAAGAACCGAAAAAGAAAAAGACCGGGGAACTTACTGACGAGTTTGCAAGTTCTATAATTGATGATTTCGGATTCGTTTGCTTCCTTATTGATCAGAATTATGAGATTAAGGAGGCATTAGGGAATTTTAACCGTTTTCTTTCACTGCCAGAGAAGAAGCTCAACCTGAATATTCTTAAGATGGTTTCGCCGGAACTCTCTGTGGCATTAAATACTGCTGTGAGGAAGTGCTGGAAGGAAGAGCAGAAGGTCTTTCTTAAAAGCGTCAGGATAAAGGGGAAAGAGGGAGATTTCTTTATAAGTATTTCGGTTAAACCCCCTCGGTTGCAGGACGGGAAGCCCTATACGATGATTGTCTTAGGGGAAAATGCATATAGTCAGCCATCCTCAAAGGAGGAATTGCCCCTTGCTCCGTCCGGTGACAATATGGAGTATATCGCCGACCTTGAGGAAGAACTCAATGAAACAAGAGTTAATCTTCAATTGGCTATAGAGGGACTGGAAACCACCAATGAGGAGCTTCAGTCGAGTAATGAGGAACTGCTCTCTGCCAATGAAGAGCTTCAGTCGAGCAACGAGGAACTCCAGTCGCTTAATGAAGAGCTGCATACTTTAAATACGGAACATCAGTTAAAGATAAAGGAGCTTGTTGACCTCAACGACGATTTGGACAACTATTTCAGAAGCACTGATATTGGTCAGATCTTTCTTGATTCCAACCAAAGGATCAGGAAATTTAACTCAGCGGCTGTCAGGATCGTTAATCTCATTGAATCGGATGTAGGGAGGCCTATTTCCCATATCTCTACTAATATACAGTATGAAAACCTGTTGAAGGATATTCAGCACGTGCTGACCGAGGGAAAGAACGTAGAGCGCGAAATTGTGCTTGACAATGACAATCATTGCCTGGTAAAGATCCTGCCGTATATCCGCCAGGATAAGAGGTTGGATGGTGTGATTATCACATTTGTGGATATTTCCGCTGTATCGAGGCTAAACAGCATTATAAACGGGGTATTTAATTCAACTCTCAGTGCTGTTATGGTGTTTAAAGCGGTCAGAGACAGGAGCGGGGTGATCGAAGATTTTGTCATGCTTACCTGTAATAACCAGGGCGAAAAGCTTTTTCAAGCTACCGCATTGGAGGGAAAGCGGCTTAGCAGCATCCCTCTTATCATGCAGAACGGATTTTTTGACCGGTACGTTGGGGTAGTTGAAAGCGGCCGGCCTCTTCACACCGAAATCCCTTCTGTGGAGGACAGCCATAAATGGTATGAAGCTGTTGCTGTCAAGATGATGGATGGTTTTGTTGTAACCTTTACTGATATCTCTGAAAAGAAGGCGGCAGATCAGAAACTACGGAAGAACTATAATGAACTGATTGCTGCCAGGGAAAAGTTGAGAAACCTTAATCTTATCCTTGAAGATAAGGTAACTGAACGTACGCGTGAGCTTTCTGAAAGTGAAGAGCGGTTCAGGCTGGTATCCAAAGCCACAAATGACGCGATATGGGACTGGAATCTGGTGAATAACACCGTTTGGTGGAGCGATAGTTTCTATACCACATTTGGCTATGATCAATCGAATGACGAAAGGAGTTTCTGGCTCAATAAAATTCACCCTGATGATCGCCAGGCAGTAGAGCAGGGCATGTACCGGGCTATTAATAACAGCGAAATGCAGTGGAGCGGGGAATACAGGTATTTAAGAGCAGATGGGACTTATGCCGTCGTTCTTGACCGCGGCTTTGTTCTGCACGATGAATATGGTACGCCTTACAGAATGCTTGGTGCAATGCTCGACATCACACAGCAAAAAGAAGCTGAGCGTAAAGAACATGAGGCTTTGCTGGAAATAAGAAAGAATGAAGAACGATTCAAGTTCCTGGCAAATGCGATGCCTCAAAAGGTCTGGACGGCTAATCCAGAAGGAAATGTGGATTACATGAATGATGTTTGGCTGAGCTATTCGGGCAGAACAATTGAAGAGTTGCTTGGCTGGAGCTGGCCAAAAGTAGTGCATCCCGAGGACTGGCCTGAGAATAAGTGGCTTTGGCTGCGTTCTGTTCAGACTGGTCAGGATTTCGAAATGGAACGGCGTCTGAGACGCTTTGATGGTGAGTACCGGTGGCACCTGAGCAGGGCCATTGCTTTAAGGGATGAATCGGGCAGTATCAGGATGTGGGTTGGAACCAGCACTGATATTCATGAGCAGAAAACCGTCTCCGAGGCTTTAAAGGCGAGCGAAGATTATTTCAGGCAGCTGGCGGACCAGTCGCCGTTCATGATCTGGCGTATAGACAGCTATGGCCGGTGTAATTATGTCAACAAACAATGGACGAAGCTGACGGGGCTGACGTTTGATCAGAGCATTGACCTCGGATGGAAGAATGCTTATCATCCTGATGATGCGGAACGGGAGCACAAGAAGTTCCAGCTGGCTTTCCAGCAGCGTACGAGCTATCATTCAAAGTTCAGGCTGAAGACAAAGAGTGGTGATTTTAAATGGGTGCTTGCTCAAAGTAATCCTATTGCAGGCAAAGAATTTGAGGGTTATATAGGTAGCTTGACTGATATTACCGATCAGGAACTTGCACAGCAGGCGACCCGTTTGCTTCTTCAAAAGAAGGACGAGTTTATGAGCATTGCAAGCCACGAGCTAAAAACCCCGATCACGAGCATGAAGGCTTCCCTTCAAATTGCTGAGAGGCTCGTAATGAAGAAGTCTGAGATCGTCCAGATTCAGAGTTTTATAGAGAAAGCCAATAAGCAGGTTGATAAACTGACGTCTCTTGTTGAAGATCTCCTGGATGTCACCAAAATACAGGCGGGTAAGCTTCAGTTTCATACCAGTGTATTTAATCTTAGTGAGGTAATCCGGGATTGTATCGATCAGATCAGTAATGCCAATACGAAGCATCATATTACTTTAGAAGGCGATGCTGATGTTTTAATTACAGCAGATAAGCACCGGTTGGAGCAGGTTGTTATCAATTTTCTTTCAAACGCTGTCAAGTACTCGCCGGAAGCTGCTGAAATAGAATTGAGGGTTGAGAGCGGGAAGAACCAGGTGAAGGTGTCTGTCACTGACTTTGGTATCGGCATCCCTGAAGATAAAGTGAATTTTGTATTCGATCGCTTTTTCAGGGTTCAGGAGTCTTCTCAAAAATTCTCGGGGTTGGGACTCGGTTTGTTTATTTCTGCGGAAATTATCAGAAGACACGGAGGCGAAGTAGGCGTAAGATCGCGGGAAGGAGAGGGGTCGACATTCTGGTTTTCCATACCGGTAAAACAAGGAAATCTGAATGAATAGCCCAGCCTGGATTGATTATTAGGAAATCCCAAGTTGGATATTATATTAATAATTAAGTTATTGCACAATTAATAGATTTATGATAGCTTTATCGCGGAATGAAGCGTATATTGATTTTTGATGACGATGCAGATATTCTGGAGATTCTGACGTATCTGCTAAATGAGAAGGGCTGGGACGTACATACGCGTGCCAACTGTAATGACATACTATCTATTGTTGAAGAATGTCGTCCGGACGTGATATTGATGGACAACTGGATTCCGGATGCGGGGGGGATTATAGCTACGAGGACTGTTAAAAGCAGTGATGAGCTCAGGGATATCCCGGTTATTTATTTTTCGGCAAATAACGACATTGAGAAACTGGCTGCTGAAGCGGGAGCTGATGCCTGGCTTGCCAAGCCGTTTGATCTGGATGAACTGGAACAGTTGCTTTCCAGATTCCGATAAAGAGAAAGGTTGCCGGGGTAACGGGCAACCTTTTCTTTTTTGTACTACCTTATCTCAAACACCACTCTCATCTGGTAATTGAGCTTTATCTTTTTGAAATCAATTTCTGCTGATCCGCCATCTGCTGCTTCCGCTTTTGAAAATGCTACATTGGCTGTTCTGTAAAGCGGTTGCGGGTAATACTCATTGTTTATTTCCTGCACTTCAAGGGCATCACCCACTTTGTCGTCAAGAGCAGCAGCAAGGTAAGTCGCTTTATATTTAGCTGCCTGAATCGCTTTGATCTTCAGATCACTTTTTAACTCCTGGATCTTTGAATAATCATAGCTTTCGATACTTGTGTACTGAACGGCTTTCTGATCGAGGGATTCCATGATCTGGTTGAAGCTGTTCATATCACTCACTTTAAGTCTATACTGTTTAGAAACGAGGAAGTCGGGGTTCTTCTTCTTTTGAATGGTGGTAGTATAGGACGAAACGTTGTTTACAGTAAAGTTCTCTTTAGGAATTCCGGCTGCAAGTACCGCATTCAAAAGTTGCTTTTCAAGATCATCTATGTCTATCTTCTTTTTGGTGTTATTATCCTTAAAATACTCTTTCAGGGATACTGCAACATAGATAATATCAGGAGTAACTTCAGCTTCAGCAGAGCCTGTCACTTCCATTTTACGGCGATAGTCAACTGCATTGTTGCTCTGAGAAAACGCGGTCGATGTAAAAATGCTTAATAAAGCAATAATCAGATACTTCTTCATAATTCAGTCTTTGTGTGTGTTAAACTTATTGAATGGATGAATGTTTGTCTCAAATTCCATAAACATTTATCCGGTTTGTTTGCACATCTGCCCATACGGGTATTCATGCTGTTTTGTAACATGAATACCCGTAAATTCCGGCAGATTCAGATATTGTCCTGAATAGAAAGGAGTTAGTTTTATTCTTCGATAATTTCGCTGTGCGGATAGCTTTCTTCTTTTTTCTCTTCTTTGAAGTAAGCTTTCTGAAAGATAAGTATGGCAATAACCCCGACAGATATGGCGGCGTCTGCTATATTGAATACCGGGCGAAAGAAAACAAATTCCTGTCCGGCCCAAACCGGGAACCATTGAGGGAAACTGCCCTGGATAAGCGGGAAATAAAACATGTCCACTACTTTCCCGTGAAAAAGGCCCGCATAACCACCTCCCGGAGGAAAAAGCTTCGCAGGCTGGAAGTAAGAGCTTTCGCTGAAAATAAGGCCGTAGAATGTGGAGTCAATGATATTACCCATAGCCCCGGCGAAGATCAGCGCCACATTCAGAATCAGTCCCCTGTGGTACTTATGTTTCACCAGGTAGATCACTCCATAACCTATAGCGCAGACAGCCACAATCCGGAAAAGAGTAAGAATGAGTTTGCCGGCTTCGCCGCCAAACTCCATTCCAAAGGCCATTCCGTTATTTTCTGTAAAATGAATAATGAACCAGTTGCTGATTATCCGGTATTCCTGACCGAGGGTCATGTTTAGTTTAATCCAGAATTTCAGCGCCTGATCTGCTAATAAAATAAGAATGATAGCCAGAAAAGGCTTCGTATAAGCTTTCATCAATACTGCTTCATTTTTGCTTCCATACTCAAAGTGGTATGGGGTACCGCTCTTAGTCTTTCTTTCTGAATGAGCTTACCGGTTTCACGGCATATTCCATATGTCTTGTTTTCAATCCGGACGAGTGCAGCTTCCAGGTTTTCAATGAACTTTTTCTGACGCGCAGCAAGTTGATTGATCTGTTCTTTCTCAAGGGTTGCAGATCCATCTTCCAGCGTCTTGTATGTACCGGCAGTATCGTCAGTACCGTTGAGATTTGGATTGCTTAATGATTGTGCGAGCGATGCAAGCTCTTCTTTAGCTATACGCATCTTATCAAGAATCAATTCTTTGAATTCCTGAAGCTCTGCGTCAGAGTACCGTGTTTTTTCGTTATTTTCCATTTTAAGCCTTTGTAATAGATATTAATAATTCCTGTTCTTCTATTTCAACCTTTTCTCCTGTTTGAAGACCGGAACTAAATTCGAAAGAGTCGGCCAGAATCTCGGCGCTAATATAAGGTAAATTATTTTTCGCTGCAGCCTCTAAATCAGGGCTTCCTGATACAATTACCTCTATTTTATCTGTTACTTCAAATCCAAGTTCTTTCCTGAGGTTCTGAATTCTGTTAACCAATTCTCTAGAAATACCCTCCTGCTTCAATTCAGTAGTTAGCGTAACATCTAAAGCTACCGTAAGTTTGCCAATATTTGTAACCTGCCATCCCGGAACATCCTCAGCGATAATTTCGGCATCTGTAACAGGGATATCAAGGGTGAACCCGTCTTTCCCGAATGATGCAAAGCCTTTTGCTTCAAAGTCGGCAAGAGCATCCTGCGACATATCTGAAATGAAAGCCGCAACATCTTTCATATACTTTCCGGCTTTGGGCCCAAGTGCCTTGAAATTCGGCTTTACCTTTTTCTTTATAATTCCGGAAGTATCGGTTATAAATTCGATATTTTTAATATTTGTTTCGGAAAGTATCAAATCTTTTACGAGCTCAACCTTTTCCCGGAACCTGCTATCGAGCACCGGCAGGAGAATTTTGTTGAGAGGCTGACGAACGTTAATGCCAACCTTCTTGCGGAGCGACAGCACCATTGAAGAGATATCCTGAGCCAGGGCCATTCTTTCTTCGAGCGCTTTATCAACAAGGCCTTCGTGGTAGGAAGGGAAGTCTGTGAGATGCACCGATTCTGACCGGTCCCTGTTTGTCGCCTTATTCAGATCTAAAAACAGCCGCTCGCTAAAGAAAGGCGCTATCGGAGACATCAGACGTGCTATTGTATCAAGACAGGTATAAAGCGTCTGATAGGCAGATATTTTGTCTTCTGTATAATCTCCTTTCCAGAACCGGCGGCGGCAAAGCCTTACATACCAGTTGCTCAGGTGCTCGTCAACGAAGTCCTGTATGGCCCTGGCAGCTTTTGTCGGTTCAAAGTCGGCATAAAAGCCATCTACTTCTTTGGACAATGTGTTTAGAAGAGAGATGATCCACCGGTCAATCTCAGGTCTCTTTTCAATAACGATTTCTTCTTCAGAATAGTTAAATCCATCAATATTGGCATACAAAGAAAAGAATGCATACGTATTGTAAAGTGTCCCAAAAAACTTACGCCGAACTTCATCAAGACCTTCCAGGTTGAACTTAAGGTTGTCCCATGGAGAAGCATTGCTGATCATATACCAGCGGGTGGCATCTGCCCCATACTTTTGTATAGTTTCAAACGGATCGACTGCGTTACCAAGCCGTTTTGACATTTTATTGCCATTCTTGTCGAGAACCAGGCCATTAGAGACCACATTTTTGAATGCAACAGAATCATTGAGCATGACAGCAATTGCATGCAGCGTGAAGAACCACCCTCTTGTCTGGTCGACACCTTCTGCTATAAAGTCTGCCGGATATGCTTTTTCGAAATTCTCTTTGTTTTCGAAAGGATAGTGCCACTGGGCATAAGGCATCGCACCTGAATCAAACCAAACGTCTATCAGATCGGGTTCCCGGTACATCTTTTTACCGCTATCACTCAGCAGAATTATATCGTCCACATACGGACGATGCAGATCGAAGGATGACTGGTTGAATGATTCAAGGATCTTCCCGGTTTTCTCTTTTTCCTCATCCGTTAAATGTGGAGAACTGACCGTTTCCTGTAACTTTTGCTTCAGTTCTTCTACCGATCCGATACATATTTCTTCAGCCCCGTCTTTTGTACGCCAGATCGGAAGCGGTGTTCCCCAATAACGCGAACGGGAAAGATTCCAGTCAACGAGGTTTTCCAGCCAATTTCCGAAGCGACCGGTGCCGGTGGCTTCCGGTTTCCAGTTGATCGTTTTATTTAGTTCTACCAGCCGGTTCTTCACAGCTGTTGTCCTGATAAACCAGCTATCGAGCGGATAATAGAGAACCGGTTTGTCTGTACGCCAGCAATGAGGGTAGCTGTGCTCATATTTCCTGACATCAAAAGCTTTGTTTTCTTCCTTCAGTTTGATGGCGATCAGCACATCCGTCGGTTTGAAGTCAGGCTGGTTCCGTTCTTCATCCGAATAGTATTCCTCTTTCACAAAGCGTCCTGCAAAATCAGTTACTTCTGCTGTAAACCGTCCTTGTCTGTCAACCAGGGGATATTCATTTCCCTTTTCATCAACTGCCATTATCGGAGGAACGTTATTTTCCCGCGCGGCCCTGAAGTCGTCGGCACCAAAAACAGATGCTATGTGAACAATTCCGGTTCCATCTTCTGTGGTGATGAAATCTCCGGGAATCACTCTGAAAGCATTCTTTTCCAGGTTTTCGTTCGAGACATACGGCATTAACTGGTGATAGCGTAACCCAATCAGTTCAGCTCCCTTAAATTCTGCTGCGTATTCCCATGGAATGAGCTTATCTCCACCCTTATAGCCCTGGAAAGAAGCGTTTTGAGCTTCGGGCTTGAAGTATTTGCCAACCAGGTCTTTTGCCAGTACAACACTTACCGGAGCATATGTATATGGATTAAACGTGCGGATCTTGACGTAAGTGATGTCCTTTCCTATTGCCAGTGCACCATTGGAAGGAAGTGTCCATGGGGTAGTCGTCCAGGCGAGGATCACTGTATTTTCCGCTTCGTTTTGGAAAAGCAGTGGATTCAGTGGGTGTACCTGATCGTGCCTGATATGGAACTGAGCAATGATAGAAGTATCCTTTACATTGCGGTAAGTGCCGGGCATGTTGAGTTCGTGCGAGCTTAACCCGGTACCAGCAGCAGGGGAGAACGGCTGAACGGTGTATCCCTTGTAAAGCAGATTCTTATTGTAAAACTCCTTCAGTATCCACCAAAGGCTTTCTATATATTCATTCTGATAGGTGATATATGGGTTTTCAAGATCCACCCAATATCCCATCTTTTCCGTCAGGTCATTCCATACATCCGTGTATTTCATCACCTCACGGCGACAGGCTGCATTGTACTCCTCAACAGAAATCTTTTTGCCGATGTCTTCCTTGGTAATACCAAGTGTTTTTTCTACAGCAAGTTCAATAGGAAGTCCATGCGTATCCCAGCCTCCCTTTCTTTCAACTCTGTAACCTTTTAATGTTTTATAGCGACAAAAAATATCTTTAATGCTCCTAGCCATCACATGGTGAATCCCGGGCATTCCGTTGGCCGAAGGGGGGCCTTCATAGAAGGTATACGGCTGTGATGCCGGACGGTTAGAGATGCTTTTCTCAAATATTTTATTTGTCTTCCAGTATTCCAGGATGTCTTTTCCTGTTTCGGGTAAATTAAGCTGTTTATATTCTTTGTACATCAATGCTTTAACTCCTGAATTTGAGCCGCAAAGGTACTAAAATAGCGTGAAATAAGCAGATTTTGAGGTAAAAACAGACAATCAGCGGATAAT
>NZ_QEAS01000014.1:99306-127207 GCF_003130405.1 Pararcticibacter amylolyticus | reverse complement strand
ATGTAAATTGCCAATATCCGGCTTAGAGTGTCCTCTGAAGCATACATGGGAATAATCAGTTCATCATCCAGGCTAGGTATAGATGATTGTTTGACTATTGGCATGTCGTTTGTCAAAAGGTAAATATGAATAAATACTTAAAAAGAGGCTTATTTCTGATCATATCAGGGGTAGCGCTTAACATACTGGGGTATGTGATCAAACGGCAGGAGTGGGGGCTCTATGGCTGGGCGATGATATTAGGAACTATCTTATTTGGCATTGGGTTCCTTTTCGCTTTCTACAGCGTGGTGCGAAAAGTGGAGTACAAAGGATTGAAAGAGGAAAGGGCTGCCGAGGCAGAGAGGAAAGCTCAGAGAAAGGCTGAGCGTAAAAAACTGAAGCAGCAAAGAGAGTTCAACATGCAATAAAATTGCCTATCGTTTAAATTTTACATATTATTGAATTGGGTTTGCAGTGCTTTGACTTTTCCCAATGAGTAAATTCTTTAAAGGCTTTCAATATGCATGGCAGGGCTTGAACTATGCCTTTTCCACTCAGATCAATTTCAGGTTTCACGCTTTTGCGGCAGCACTTATTGCACTGTGCGGGTTTGTTGCTGATCTGTCGGGAGCTGAATGGCTGTGGATCCTCCTGTCTGTTTCTCTGGTTATTGTGTGCGAACTTTTTAATACGGCCATTGAAGTGCTGGTCGATATTGTTTCTCCAGGCTATTCCCGGGAAGCCGGGATAGTGAAAGACCTCGCCTCTGCTGCTGTTCTTATCTCCGCTATATTCGCCTTTATCACCGCTATCATTATCTTTATCCCTAAAATCTGATGCTTTATAAAACCCGGGGAATTGTTTTAAAAACAACTGATTATTCTGAAAACAGTGTTATCGTTCAGATTTTCACTGAGAAGTTCGGTCTTCAGTCTTATCTGATTAACGGAATAAAGAAATCTAAAGGGAAGATCAGAATGAATATGCTTCAACCTTTACATCTTACAGATATGGTGGTGTATCACAAGCCCTCGTCTAATATCCAAAGGATATCGGAATTGAGGAACAGCCCTGTTTTTGAAAGTATCCCTTATAATATTGTGAAGAGTTCTGTTGCTTTGTTTCTGAATGAAGTATTATACCGGTCTATAAAGAATCATTCGAGTGACGAGCGTCTTTTCGAATTCATTTACAGTGCGGTGGAGCTGCTTGACAGAACAGAGGAGGGTATTGCTAATTTCCATCTCTGGTTCCTTTTACATCTTACCCGTTATTTGGGTTTTTTTCCCAATGCTACATTAGCAGATGCTGATTTCTTTGATCTTAGAGATGGATGCTATGTCCGGACATTACCTTTACATCCTCAAATTATCCAGGGCGAGCTAATGAAATATTTTACCGGCCTTATGTCCGGAAATATTTATTCCATCGGCCAGATTAAGGTGCCCGGCCCACAAAGAAAAGACTTACTGCTGAAACTCCTGGAATATTATCAGCTGCATATAGATAACTTCGGAGAAGTTAAGTCGCACCAAATCTTAGAAGAGGTTTTACATTGATCTACGCTACTTTGCTAACTGTAGCCCTTTCAATGACCATTTCGAGTTCAGTCAGGTCGAACGGTTTCTCGAGATATGTATCAGCGCCAGCCTGGGTTGCTAAAGATTGAATATCATTATTAGCTGAGAAATATATCACGGGGATATTTTTCAGATCATCTTCTTTCTTCAGCGTCTGGGTTGCTATCACCCCTCCGGAGTCGGGGATCCAGTTGTCCATCAGTATGACATCCGGCTGAATATTGCGAACATTGTTCACGATATCGTTGCAGTGAGGAGAAGTATGTACATCCCATCCTTGTTCTTCCAGAATAAAACTGCAGATAGATAAAATATCTACATCGTCATCAAAAATCAGTATACGTTTTGACATAATCTGCCCTTTTTCCGTTTACAGCCAGTATCGCTTCATGAAAATCCTATGCAATATCGGATAAAATGTATTGATATCCTGCCTATGTCAGACAATAACTTTACATTTTAATAAATGTTTGCCGGTGAACAGGAAAATTTTTCTTTTTCTAAACCGGTGCCGGATATTCGTTCAGACAAAAATTAAAAAATATTTGCTAAGTGTTAAAAATACACTTACATTTGCATCAGAAATTATATAGAATTTCTTTCTGCATAATTTAGGTTTATAATTGGTTAGTTTGAGCTCCTGCCCATCAGGAGCTTATTTTTTTGATATAGTTTTTTCCCAGCATCAATCCTTCTTTTTTCGTAGTTTTATAAGGCCTTTCCTGTTCATGAAGCAACAGACAGTAAGCGAAAATTTGTTTTTCTGCCGCTGACCTGATGAAGCTCTAATGTGTTTTTATAAAAAAAACAACGGCGAAAAAGAATCAGCAGATGATCCTCGTTTTGCAGAAGGGGGGTAGCTTGACTTCTGTCAATGATCGTGTATTCTAAAAAGGACAATGTTGCCATTTTAGGTTAAGGTTGGATTTGTTCATTCTATCGCTGCGTAGTTTCCTCTATTGCGGACAGCAAAGCCTGCTGTCTCGCGAAGCAATGCTGACCTACAGGCAATTTTTGAAAATACTTAAAAGGTTAATAGTTAAGCAAGTTGCGGGCGCAAAAGGCACAAATTCGGATATATACAGAGATTCATTAATATATGACATCAAAAAAGGGATGCAACCTGCGTTACATCCCTTTTCTGACATATTATTTTAGAAATATTATTGTGCCCTGCCCGTCTTTTTATCTTTCTGGCGTCCGATAACATAACCGGTACCAGCTCCGACGACGCCTCCGATAATTGCCCCACGTGCGTTCTTCTTGTCAACAATGAGGCCTGTTACAGCACCTGCACCTGCACCAATTGCGGCTCCTTTAGCTGCAGAGCTCCATCCTTTTTTCTGAGGCTTGGTTTCTTCGTAATAGTCGCTTTTTACCACAGGATGTACCCCACTTCCTGAACTTCTTGCGTAGCTTCTGGAAGCAGCCGCCTGGCGGGCAGCTTTTGCACTGGCAATAGAATCAATTCTTGCTTTTTCTTTTGCCTGGGCTTCTGCCCGCTGGAAACTATCGAGCCTGATACTATCCTGAACAGCTTTTTTTATTGAATCACGGTAAGCTTGTGTGTTCTCTACCTTAGCTTTATTGTTACACGCTGCAAATATTGCAACAAATGCAAACATGGTTACGAACGTTTTCATGACTTTATATTTTTATCTAATTGCATTTTGATATGTGAAAAAATGATGCCAAAGTTTAAGCTTCCACACAAAAATCAGATGGTGGTGCAACTTTGCATGAAATTATTTGCTTCATCTTCTTCGTTTTATAAGCGGATCATGACTGGTTTAGGAGAAAATGAGTGTTGCAGAATATGACAACAAATGGTTGAACTATTATGCAGCTTATGGAGTAGTAAATTATTGTTAAAGAACCTTCCAATTCCGTTCCCGATTTGTTATGACGTTAAACAGGTGTATATTTAGAAATGAATAAAGAATTGCCATCATTCTCGCATCTTGATGACCAAACAGGACAGCCTGCGATGGTAGATGTTGGGCGGAAATTACAGACCAGGAGAAGTGCAACTGCCCGCAGTATAGTGGTTACAGGAGAAGAGCTTGTTGAACATCTTAACGGCGGGGAGATTCATTCTCCCAAAGGGCCTGTATTCCAAACTGCTGTTATTGCGGGTATTATGGCCGCCAAGAATACATCATCTCTTATCCCCTTATGCCATCCTTTGTCGCTGGACGACTGTAAATTACATATTTCTGTTAATGCTGAAAAAGAGATAATTATTGAGTGTACTGTGTCCATAACCGCTAAGACGGGAGTGGAGATGGAGGCTCTGACGGGTGCAAGTGTTGCTGCTTTAACCATATATGATATGTGCAAATCTTTTTCGCACAATATTGTGATCAGAGAAACGAGATTGCTGAAGAAAACCGGAGGGAAAAATGATTTCGACAATACCGGAGCTTAACGGACTTGTGCTTTCCGGGGGAAAGAGTACCCGGATGGGAAGGGACAAGGGCGCCCTTATTTATCATGGAGTTACTCAGAGGAAACATTTGT
The DNA here is from genome assembly GCF_003130405.1 of Pararcticibacter amylolyticus. Classification (GTDB taxonomy): domain Bacteria; phylum Bacteroidota; class Bacteroidia; order Sphingobacteriales; family Sphingobacteriaceae; genus Arcticibacter; species Arcticibacter amylolyticus. The sequence goes on along the minus strand of NZ_QEAS01000014.1, from coordinate 123,125 downwards.
ACCAAATGCTTTTGCCCTATTGTAAAGAAGTATATATATCATGCAAAAGTGAGCAAAGAGAACATCCAGATGAATTACCGGTCATAGAAGATGCGGTGGAAGGAGCGGGCCCCGCCACAGGGATACTGAGTGCCTTTATGAAAAAGCCTCATTCTGCCTGGCTGGTACTTGCATGTGACGTACCTTTCCTGACACCGGCTACACTTACCTGCCTCGTGGAGGGCAGAAACCCGGAAAAAGTAGCTACTGCATTTTTTAATCCCGCGACCGGGTTTCCCGAGCCCCTTATCACTATATGGGAACCAGCCGGTTATCTGCTGCTTTCAGAATTCCGTCGTAAGGGGTACAACTGTCCAAGGAAGGTTTTGATTAATTCTGACATACAAATCCTTCATGCTCCGGATGCGAAAGAATTGCAAAATGTCAATCTTGCCTCCGAGTATGAGGAGGTAATAAAATTATTTTAGTATCCTGATTGCATGAACGAAGCATAAATGAGACATGAAAATATTATTATTTGGAATAGCCAGAGAAATTGCCGGCCAGCAGCGGCTTGAAGTGCCTCCTGACGAGCAGCCTGAAACTGTAGCCGACCTGCGCGCATGGGTGAACAAGCGATATGGCGCGCTAGCGGGTCTCAAATCGTTTGCTATTGCTGTTGATAATGAGTATGCAGAGGATCACGTGAAACTTTATCCTTCATCAGAGATTGCCCTGATACCACCAGTAAGCGGAGGTTAAATGTTAGTAGAGATTGTAGCTGAAATAGATTTAAACAGAGCTTTCCGGCATTTGCAGACAGAAGGAGCCGGAGGCATAAACCTTTTTATAGGGACAGTAAGGGATCACGCCAATGGGAAGAAAGTGCGGCTGCTGGAGTTTGAGGCATACATTCCCATGGCTCTCCTGGAGATGCAGCGTATTGGACAGAAGGCTATGGAAAGATGGGCGCTTGAGAGGGTCGTGATACAGCATGTTACCGGTGAAAAGAAGGTGGGAGAGCCTGTGGTTATAACCGGGGCGTCTTCCGCTCATCGTGCAGCTGCATTTGAGGCAAGCCGTTTTTTAATAGATGAACTCAAAAAAACGGTTCCTATATGGAAAAAAGAATATTATGAGGACAGTAGTGTCTGGGTGAATGCGTATCCATAAAGAGCGGTATGAACAGGAAAGTTTTAACAGACAAGCACGGGAGGATGATTAACTATCTGAGATTGTCGGTTACCGACCGCTGCAATTTCAGGTGCTATTATTGTATGCCGGAGGAGGGAATAGACTTTGCGTCCGGAAAGGATTTGTTGTCATTTTCCGAAATGCTCTTCTTATGCCAGGTCTTCTGCAATCTGGGTGTTTCGAAAATCCGTATTACAGGCGGAGAACCATTTGCCCGTGCGGGTGTCATGCCTTTCCTGTCCGACTTAAGCAGCGTGCCCGGGCTGGATCAGATAACCGCAACAACCAACGGTACATTTTCCACGAAGTACATCAGCCAGTTAAAGAAGGCTGGTATCCGGAAGATCAACGTCAGCATTGATTCTCTGGATCCCGCGCGCTTTTTTATGATTACCCGGCGTGATGCCTTTGATTCTGTTTACTCTTGTATCTTCCTGTTGCTCCGCGAAGGATTCGACGTTAAGTTAAACTGCGTGGTGTCGGCAACGAAGAACACGGATGATATTATCCCATTTATCGAGCTTACACGTAAATATCCGCTAAGGGTTCGTTTCTTAGAGGAAATGCCCTTTAACGGCAGCGGCAATTTTGATGCTTTGAACTGGACATATAAAGATATCTATGAATACATTGCGGGCATTTACCCGGAGGTGGAAACAACAGGAAGCGATCCTAACGGGACATCTGTAAATTACCGCATACCCGGGTTTAAAGGCTCATTTGGGATCATTCCCTCCTTTAGCAGGACATTCTGTGGCACATGTAACCGTATCCGGTTATCAGCAACGGGAGAACTGAGAACGTGCCTTTACGGACCGCCGGCCTGTAATTTAAGGGATGTGCTGAGGGTGGGCGCATCTGCACACGACATCGAACGCCTCATTGAGCATGCGGTAAGTGGCCGGCTGAAGAATGGCTTTGAAGCGGAGAATTCAAACAGGCATACCCTGCATAATTCCATGTCAGTGCTGGGAGGGTAGCGATTGAAAAGTTATAAATCAAAACATTCATTTCATGATTTCAGTTGAAGAAGCCTTTTCCCTTATCGATGAGAATGTAGGGCATTTCGATCGGGAAGAAATCTCTATTGCGGATGCTGGTAATCGTATCCTTGCTGACGATGTTTTTGCTGACAGGGACTTTCCCCCGTATGACCGGGTAATGATGGATGGAATTGCTATTCAAAGCGGAGCTTTTGAAACCGGAGTAAGGAGATATCCTATTGAAAAAATTCAGGCCGCAGGTGCCGGCAAGCAAAGTCTTGAAGACAGCAGGAACTGTATCGAGGTGATGACTGGTGCTATACTCCCCGAAAATACAGATGTTGTAGTGCCTTATGAAGAGTTGTTTATTGACAGGGGCGTGGCGACTATCAGGTCTGATGGAATAAAAAGATTGCAAAATATCCATCTCAAAGGAACCGATTGTAAAACCGGAACATTGCTTCTCAAAAGAGGTGCGCGCATCACACCGGTAAGCACCGCTATCCTGGCAGCTACAGGCTATGCTTTTGTGCCTGTTATAAAGCTTCCGCGAATAGCGGTTTGTTCAACCGGAGATGAGCTTGTAGAGGTAAAGTCAGTTCCGGCAGACCATCAGGTCAGGCAATCGAATGCCAGCATGCTAGCCTCTGCTCTGAAGTCCGAAGGTATTGATGCGCATGTTTTTCACTTGAATGACGACCGGGAATTGTTATCCAAAGGGATCCGGCCTGTCTTACAGGATTTTGATGTGCTGCTGTTTTCGGGAGCGGTCTCGAAAGGCAAGTTTGATTACCTTCCCGCGGTTCTTCAGGAAGCAGGGATGGACGTGATTTTTCATGGCGTAGCCCAAAAGCCTGGGAAGCCTTTTCTTTTCGGGAAATTTGCATCAGGAGTGCCTGTGTTTGGATTGCCCGGAAATCCTGTATCGACGTTTGTTTGTTATCATCTTTATTTCAGAAGATGGCTTTATTATTCGATGGGCGTGCCGTTTGATTATCAAAGAGTACGATTAGCCAGAGAGATGAGATTGCCGGCTAAACTAGCCCGTCATCTATTGGTTTCTGTAGAAAATGCGGACGGTATATTAAATGCTTCCCCACTGTTGGGCTCAGGATCCGGTGACTTACCCGGCCTTATTCCGGCCAACGGAGTGATTACCTTGCCGGCGGGAAAAGAGGTCTTTCATAAAGGGGAGATTTTCAATATGATTCCCTTTGAAGGTTAATTTTTATTGGCGCTTGCTTTTGTATTAGGTAACTTGCCGGTTTTAAGACAGATGGTTAGGATTTGCCGGTAATACTATGGACGGGAATGCGCAGCTGAAGTTAGCACAGGATTTTATACAATATACAGGCAGGAGTGTCTTTCTTACTGGTAAAGCGGGAACAGGGAAAACGACATTTCTGCATAACTTAAAACGGAATTCCCCCAAGAGAATGGCTATTGTGGCGCCCACGGGAGTTGCAGCCATTAACGCCGGAGGGGTAACTATTCACTCATTTTTTCAAATGCCTTTTGGTCCGATTGTACCGGAAAGCCAGGCGGATGGTGGAAAACAGCCATACAACAAGAGGTTTGGCAAGGAAAAAATTAACCTCATCAAGAGTCTCGATCTCCTTGTTATAGACGAGATCAGTATGGTGAGGGCGGATACACTCGATGGAATAGACGAAACTCTGAGGCGCTATAAAAATCCTTCCCTGCCTTTCGGTGGGATTCAGCTTTTAATGATCGGCGATCTGCACCAGCTTTCTCCCGTTGTAAAAGATGATGACTGGAAAATACTGAAAGATTTTTATTCCGATCTTTATTTTTTCAGCAGCCGGGCTTACCAGAAATGCATGCCTGTATGTATTGAACTGACGCATATCTATCGTCAATCAGATACACACTTTATTGATTTACTCAATAGGGTGAGGGAAAACAAGACAGATAAAGACCTTCTTGATTGTCTGAACCAGCGGTATATACCAGGCTTTACCCCCGATTCTGGCGATAATTATATCACGTTAACTACTCATAATCATTCTGCAAACGACTTAAACCGTTCAAAACTTGCGCAGATAGCAGGTAAATCCCGTTACTTTTCTGCCTCGGTGAAAGATGAGTTTCCCGAGTACGCGTATCCTACAGATGTCGAACTTGAATTAAAATCGGGTGCCCAGGTGATGTTTGTGAAAAATGATATCTCAAGGGAGCGTCTTTATTATAATGGCAAGATAGGTACGATTACTCACTTTGATAAGGATACCATTTATGTGAAGTGTCCGGGAGACACCAGAGAGATCGAAGTGAAGCCGGTTGAATGGCAGAATATGAAGTATGAGCTGAATCAGGATACTAAAGAAGTAGACGAAAAGGTGATCGGCTCCTTTACTCAGTTTCCATTGAAATTAGCCTGGGCAATCACGATACATAAGAGCCAGGGCCTGACTTTTGAGCGGGCCATTATAGATGCGAATGCTGCGTTCGCCCACGGTCAGGTATATGTTGCACTAAGCCGGTGTAAGAGTTTCGAGGGATTGGTGCTCAGTTCTCCCATCGGGTATAATAGTATCAAAACTGATTCTACCGTTTCTTCCTTTACGCAGAACGCGAATGGAGATGTTCCCTGCAACGAGCAGCTCGATCAGTCAAGAAGAGCCTTTCAAAAGTCTCTGCTGTTCAACCTGTTTGATTTTACCGAAGTGCAGACGTCTTTCTTTCGCTGCAAGAGGTTAGCGGAAGAGCATGACAGTGTGTTGGCTCCCGGCTTAACCGATACTCTTAATGCAGTAAAAGACGGAATAGAAAACCAGATTTATTCGGTCGCAGCATCCTTCAAAGGACAATTAACACGGCTGATGGATCAGGAAGAACTACCCGAGGAGAATGAAGTTTTGCAGGAAAGAGTAAAGAAAGGTGCGGCCTATTTCTCAGGGAAAATAGAGGATGTTATATATATACCATTGCAGAAGACCATTGTAGAAACGGACAATAAAGCGGTAAAAAAATCAGTATCAGAAGCTTTGCAAAGACTGAAAAAGGATGTTTTTGTTAAATTGTCTGTGATGAAGGTTTCCCTGAACGGCTTTGATACTTCCGGTTACCTGAAAGCAAGGGCCGATGCTGAGATCGATTTTTCTTCAGAACCGGCAAAGGCACAGGGAGCACAGCAGAAGCTGACAACTGCCGATGTGCCACATGTAAAGCTCTATGAAAAGCTAAGAAGATGGAGAAATGCGCTGGCTGCAGAGAATAACGTTCCGGTATATATTGTCCTGCCGCAGAAAACGCTGGTAGAGCTGGTGACTAAACTCCCCCGTACCATGAAAGAGCTGGAGAAGGCTAAGGGCATCGGGAAGACCAAGACGCAGCACTATGGCCCCGAGCTGCTCGACATTATCAACACTTACTGCCTGAAAGAGGGTATTGGGGCACCTGCTGAGGAAGGCGCTTTTTCGACTGAAGAGCCTCAAAAGCCTAAAGTCAACACCCGTGATGTCAGCCTCAGGTTATTCAGGGAGGGTAGGTCTGTCAGAGAAATTGCTGCTGAAAGAGGGTTTGCGGTATCTACTATAGAAGGACATCTTACTGATTTCATTGGTACCGGAGATATTTCTATTGAGCAGTTTGTAACGAAAGAGAAACTGGACGCAATTACAGAGTACCTGGAGTCTGCTAAACCCGCGTCTTTATCAGAAGCAAAAGCGGCAATGGGCGAGGACTATAGTTACATGGAACTGAAGGCGGTAACCAGGCACCTGCAATTTCTTTCTGCCGGGTTGGTGAACTGATGCCAGTATGATACCATTTTTATTCTGAAACCGAATACAAAAAAAGATTTATCAAATATTATTATGACGATAGAGGAAGCCCAGGAACTGGTAGACAATTGGATAAATACAACCGGCATCCGGTATTTCAACGAGCTTACCAATACGGCGATATTGATGGAAGAGGTTGGGGAAGTGGCCCGGATCATGTCCAGGAGATTTGGCGAGCAGTCATTTAAGGAGTCGGATAAGAAAATAGACCTGGGAGATGAGATGGCTGACGTGCTTTTCGTGTTGATTTGCCTTGCTAATCAAACTGGTATCAATCTTACTGATGCACTTGAGAAGAACCTCGAAAAGAAGAGCATCCGGGATGCAGACCGGCACCGGAACAATGAAAAGCTTAAATAATGTTAAGGAGTACAAGCGGATAAAGAAACTATCCAGCCTGTACTTTATTACTCCAAGTGAATCTCTCAGACTCCGCTGAAGGCAGAGAAACCTCCGTCGACAGGGAGGATGACGCCTGTAATGAAACTTGCCGCATCCGAACAGAGAAAATGTACCGCTCCGTTCAGTTCGGATATATCGCCGAAACGTTTCATCGGAGTTTTAGCAAGCACTTTCACGCTGCGTTCGGTGTAGCTTCCATCGGGGTTGATCAGTACAGCGCGGTTCTGGTCGCCGATGAAGAAGCCGGGAGCAATGGCGTTTACTCTGACACCTTCACCGAACTTCTGAGCCATTTCGGTGGCCATCCACTGCGTGAAGATGTTAATCCCTGTCTTTGCTACAGAATATCCCGGAACCCGTGTGATGGCGGAATAGGTAGCCATGGAAGAGATATTGATAATACTTCCGCTTCCCTGTTCTGCCATAATCTCTCCGAAAGCGAGACATGGATAAACAGTTCCGTTCATATTAAGATTGGTAACTTTTTCCCAGTCTTCAATCTTCATGTCAAAAACTGTTTGATTTTCAGCTAAAGTAGCACCGGGCACGTTGCCCCCAGCGCAGTTTACCAGAATATCAATAGTGCCCCATTTACCCTTGATTTCCCGGGCAAGCTGCCTCAGATTCTCCAGGTCTAGCACGTTGCCCACAACAGCTATAACGTCTTCGTGGATCTGCTTTAGTTCTGCTATCCGGGCATCCAGGTTCTCCTGGCGGATATCCATTGCAACGATCTTTACGCCGCTTTTCATCAGGCTAGAGGCAATACTGCCTCCCAATACACCGCCGGCGCCGGTAATAATAGCGACCTTGCCGCTTATATCAAATTTTGAATCCATATCAAATGTTTGTAATGCTCCGTGAAGTAAATTAATAAAGCATCGACTTCTCAATCCCCAGTTCAAGTCCGGTTATTTCAGCCAGTCCCTTCATCCGGCCGGAAAGCGGATATCCCGGATTACTTTGTCTGTTGAAGTCATCGAGGATCTTTAACCCGTGATCGGGCCTGAACGGTATCCGCAGATCAGACCTGCCATTACTTTTCCTCCTGTGCTGTTCTTCCAGCAGCGACTTTAGTACGCTGTACATGTCGACACAGCCTTCGAGGTGTGCTGATTCAAAGAAGCTTCTGTTGCCCAGCCTTATAATATTGCGAAGGTGTACAAAATGAATGCGGTCTGCGAAACGTTTAACTATATCGACAAGATCGTTATCCTCGCGCACGGATAGCGAGCCGCTGCAGAATGTCAGTCCGTTTGAAAGGGAACTGCACTCAGCGAAGATCCATTCAAAATCTTCAGCCGTACTGGCTATACGGGGTAAACCGAGCAGGGGGAATGGCGGGTCGTCGGGATGGATGCACATGTTTATCCCATTTTCTTCTGCGACAGGAATAATATCATGAAGAAAAAGAGAGAGATGCTTTCGTAATGTATCCCTGTCGATGTCTGCATATCTGTCGAGGTAGTTCAGAAAGATCTCTTTATAGTTATCCGCATTTTCAACAGTGCCGTTAATAAACCCCTGGGTAACGACAATAATATTGTAGGCAAGCGTGTTCTTATCAGATTCACTCATCCTGCCAGCCAGTATTTCTGCCTGTTCTATAACATCCTCGGGGTAGTCCTGGCGGGCATTCCTGCGTTGTAATATGAAAATGTCGAAGGCTGCAAAGGTAGGATAGTCGAACAACATTGATTCAGCCCCGCGCTCATTGCTGAAATGTAAGTCTGTGCGTGCCCAGTCCAGCACAGGCATAAAGTTGTAGCAAACCGTGTCTATTCCACACTCACCGAGGTTTCTCAAAGACACTTTGTAATTTTCTATCATCTCCCCGCGGCGGGAGCTGTTGGTTTTAATCTCTTCAGACACGGGAAGGCTTTCTACAACGCTCCAGCGCATGCCGTGGCTTTCGATCTCGTTCTTAACAGAAAGGATCTCGTCTACGGGCCAGACAGCACCACCTTTAATGTGATGTAATGCAGTTACAATACCCTGCACGCCTATCTGTTTTAATTCAGCTAATGTTATTTTGTCATTTCTGCCAAACCATCTCCATGTTTTCTCAAGGGGCATAACCTAATGATTTTTGAGTTTATAACGGTATCTGCCGTCGGAATTTCCGTTGGCATTCTGATTATCCGTGCAAGTTATGCAATCGGTTTAAATTTTCAAATATAAATGATTGATCAGTTAGTGCGGCAACTAACAGAAGTCTTCAGGGGCCGGGACTTTCTAAAAAAAAGGAGCTTTTGTAACCGATTGCAAGAAGGGGCGGCGGGAACCACAGGAAATTACAGCCAGAGGCCCGGGATGTTGATATCCAGCGACACGTTACAGCACAATGATGAGCAATGCGCCGGACAGATAAAGTGATTGCATTCCGGGCCTGTTGTGTGCCTTAATAATAGTATGCATTATTCTGTATATGAGAACTCAAAGCCGTTTGTCCGCTGCCGGAAGCCAGCCCCTGCAACCAAACTGTATACACTGAACCGCTTCTCAGCTTTATGTTTGACAGCGTTGAAAGGACTGTACCCGTTCCTGCCCGTCTGATCTCAAAATTATACTGAGTATCTCCGGCTACTGTGATAAATCCTGAATATCCCTTATATCCTTTGTTCGATGCCAGAATATTCCCTCCCTGAACCGCGAGGTCAGCCGACTGAACATCCGGACTTAGATTGACGAATCTGACAGTTGCTTTACCCGCTTCCGGCTGAGCTATTGAATCTGTGATCAAAAGATAGTCGGGAGTCGCCACTACATTTGATAAGAACAATGAATAAAGGTGGTCAGCTTTCAGAGTTACCGTATCCGTTTTGATCTTTTGCTGATTCATGCTAAAATAAAATGAAGCGTTTCTTTTGCCGGTATATGCGCGGATATAATCAAGACTTTCGCCACTCTTGACAGGAACGGAGTTTCCCCGGTTCTGATCGAGATAAAAATCTGCGGCATCTGCATCCGGCGAAGCATTGATGGCCGAAATGAGTGCGACTGGTATTTCAACGTAGTCGTCATCGTTTTTCAAACAGGAGCTGAATGACAGCATGGCCATACATAGGAGTCCTGACAAGCCTGTTTTGATACTTCTTTGTGTTTTCATGGGAAACAAATTTTATATGTCCATACGATGAAACTGTAAAAAGTGCTACGGATTTCGCCTGCAATCTTTAACCTTTTAAAACTTCTTGCGTAAAAGGCACTACACCTTTATATTGCACTCACATTTTATGGGGGATAGAACGATTTCAGAAGATCAAAAACTTGCCTTTATTATAAGGCACGCGGCCATTGGAGTTATGGAAATAAAGGAGGACGGTGAAATCGTCAGCCTGAATATAGTTGCGGAAGATTTGACGAAGGTCATCACCGGGGGGCCTGTAAAGGCCGGAGCAAATGGCTTTGATGTATTATCCCTTATTGATCCCGAGGTAGCGGCTCAGATAAAGAATTTTAAGGAGCCGGGTGGCCCCATTATCGACAGCCAGTTGTGTTCGGCTGTTGTCGGAGGCAACGAAAAACATTTTTTAATTACAGCAAGCAAGATGTTCGCAGATTGCATTATCGTGGGTATCGATGATATCTCCATAGGGTATAGTGAAGAGAAAGCTTTGCAACTCGCCGAACAGGAAAAAGCGGTTGCTCTTGGGAAATATGAGATTGCTTCTGAAGTTTTACATGACATCGGGAATGCCCTCGTCGGGTTCGGATCTCATCTGACAAAGATCAACAGAGCACTCGAGGAAAGCGGGGTGGAAAACCTCGGAAAATTATCCGTTTTTATTCAGCAGAATCAGCAAGCCTTGGCCGCCGCCCTGGGTGATCAGAAAGCATCAGCTCTGGTCACTATGACCGGAGCACTAAATACTTCGGTAAAGAAAGGAGCTGAGTTGGTAAAGGGTTCTGTAAATGAACAGCTTCGTGTAGTGGCCCACATTCAGGATATTCTGAATATCCAACGTCAGTACGTACTCGGAAACCATTCGCAGGAGCGAAAGCCCGTGAACTTAAAGGAAATAATAGGAGATTGCCGGTCTATGATCGACGCCAGTCTCGAAAAAAGAAAGATTCGGTTCTTTTCATCCTTGCCCGCTGTCCCGGTTCATATTAACGGTGATCGTACCAAATTGATGCAGGTAATCCTTAATCTGTTAAAAAACAGTATAGAAGCCATTGACCCGGATGGGGATAGAAAGGAGATTCATTTGTCTCTTTCCCTTACGAATCACAAAATTACATTAGTGATCTTTGATTCGGGCAAGGGATTTGACTCAGCCGCCCGGGCACAGATGTTTACAAGGGGATATACATCCAAAAGTCAGGGTACGGGCATCGGTTTGTATACAAGCAAGTCGATTATTGAGAGCCATGGCGGGAGCATCGCGATGGAAAGCCAGGGGCCGGGAAAAGGCAGCACAACAACTATTGAATTTAATTGCCAGAACTAACAGGATGAAAGAAGCAAACACTGCCGTGTTAATTATAGATGACGAAGAATTTGTAAGAGACAATATAGAAGAGATCCTCTTGCCCAGAAAACATTCTTCGGAGGTGGGCCTTATGAATGATGCCGCCAGTATCCTGTTCGGGGATGCCCCGGGACCTATACTTGCGCCGAGAAGCAGCAGTATTCCCTTGTTCACGGTCGCCAAGGCCGCAAGCGGGAAAGAGGGGCTTGAAAAAGTGAAGAAGGCGGTATCTGAAGGGAAGCCTTACGCTGTGATCTTTTTAGACATGCGGATGCCCGGATGGGATGGACTTGAAACAGCTATCAAGATCCGGGAATACGACAGTAAAGCGGAGATCATTTTCATTACGGCATTTACGGACCGTTCAATAGATGAGATCGTCGAGCTGGCAGGGCAGAATGTGGGATATCACTGTAAGCCCTACGCGTCGGAAGAGATCATTCAGCTGGCTACAAAAGCTGTGACCGATTATAATCGCCTCCGAAATCTGGAAAGCCTGATAGAGTCGGTTGCGTCTATCGGATTAAATGAGCGGCAGCTTAACACCCTGTTAAAGAATATTCTCGATCAGCTTTCCGGAACGCTTGAAACGGATATGGCTTTGCTTGGGAAGCTGCACGACGATTATTCCTACGAAAAGATCCTGTCTATAGGAGCGATAGAAGAAAAAGTGAATCTGCAGGAGCTTATAAGCCGGGTGAAAGATCTTCACATCGCACCCGATGAAGTCATCCAGGTGGACGAGCTTGTGCTCGCCCGGCTGAACTGTTACTCCATCTTCGCGGTACTTAAAAATACCGGCAGGCTGAAAACTGAAAAAATGTACCTGCTTAAGCTGTTTGTTCAAAATGCAGCCCAGGCGATCCGGAATGCAGAGCTTTATGAAGAGCTGATGAAGCGGGAGAAACTTTCTGTTGCAGGAAAGGCGATCGGGATGGTAATGCACGACCTGCGGGCTCCTATAAAGAATATCGGCGTCATTACGAGTCTGATGCGGGAAGAGGGGCTGGATAACGAGTGGCTGGAGATGATCGATAAATCAGCCGCTCAGGCATCTGAAATATTTGATGACTTTATCGATTTCATTAAGGACACCCCTGTAAAAACCGAGCCGGTTCCATTGAAATCTCTGTTGGATGAATCTCTTGTCTACGTAAAAATGCGGGGCGGTTTTGAATCTATACACATCGATGTCCATTCCGAAGAGAACATCGTGCTGCATGGAGATAAGAGTAAACTGAGACGGGTGATTATTAATATCGTTAATAACGCTGTAGACGCTCTGCTTGACAACCATGTTGAAACCCCCTCAATACACCTGACTGCAATAGCAGATCCGTCGGAAGGAAGAGCGATAATTTCAGTGAAAGATAACGGTCCTGGTATCCCTCCGGGGCTTCAAAAGAGTCTTTTCGAACCTTTTGTAACAATGAACAAGGCGAATGGTACGGGTTTGGGACTAGCTATCGTAAAACAATACGTCAGTGCGCATGGAGGGGAAATTGAAGTAAGGAACGATGGGGGCGCAGAGTTTCGGATTTCACTGCCCTTGTAAACCTGTATTGTGCACGAGCATACTGCCCGGTGGTTTGGCCCGGGCATTTCAATCTAACCTTAGATCTAATGTTATCTGGCAGATGACTTCCATACCCTCCCTTTGATTGTAGCAGGCATTCATTATTCATTGGAAATGAGATCAGCTCACGGCGTTGTCCGCTCACTCTCATTTGTATTAGTATTACGTATACGTGTCTGAATTTTGAGACGAATCGACAAAAGTTTGAACAGATAATGCTGGCGTCATTTCTTTACTTTGGATCATGGATCTATTCCGGGACCTGAAGAATTAGATGGAAGAATATCTTCAGTGACATCCGGATGATTCGCATATATTACAAAAACGACGCCAATTCAAAATAAGCCATTTGTAGACATTTTTTGCAAAAACGATTTAGTAGCCAATTAATAAATTGTTCCTCACATGATTAATAAGTTGTTTGTTTCAGATGGATGATTCACATTAGAATCACCGAAGCCAATTAAATCCAGAAATTTCAAGCTAAATTATTAATATGATAAACAATTACTCCCAGTAAAGACAATCCCGGATCAAGCTTATCCATTAGATAAGCTTTCGGATGAATAGTTGTCGTGGACGAAAATGAAAGTTCTATTCAAACCTTCCCGGCAACGACAATCAAAGATAGTTCTGTTTTTATCAGGTAATCCGGTCCGCAAGCGGTCATGACGCGTACGCGGAAAAGGAATGCCTGCATATCTGTACCAGTGTTCCGTTTATGAACGCAGGAGGGTAGCTCTTTGCTCATTCGCTGCGGTAGGAATGTATTGCCTCGATTAGCTACTGCAAATACTCTCAGCTGGTTAAGTCGTACAACAAATCAGGAATATTTCACAAAAAATTAACCCCGGATTAACCGGGCCAATCAAGTATGTATATGAAGTTAGAAAACAATGTTAGAACTCAGCGGCGGCAGATCCATTGGATGTTGCTAGTGCTGATCGCTTTTTGCTTAGCTCACTGTAAAGAAGATGACGTGAAGCAGGAACAGGAAGTTGGGTACGATCCGTCTAAGCCGGTATTGGTCACCGATTTTTCTCCTAAGGAAGGAGGGTCAGGAACTGACCTGGTCATATACGGTGAGAACTTTGGAAGTGATCTCTCTAAAATAAAAGTAACCGTTGGGGGCCAGATAGCCAAAGTTGTCAAGGTGAGCAGTAATAGCCTGTATTGCATCGTTCCGATGAAGGCGTATGATGGAGATATAAAAGTAAGTGTTCTGGATGATAACAAGGCGGAACTTGCCCAAGCGGCAGCAAAAGAAAGGTTAACTTACATAAAGAAATTTCTTGTTTCTACCTTCTTAGGGACAAAGTATGAAGTCGAGACCGATTACAAGGAGAAGGAAGGGCCTTTTGACGATTGCGGAGCGTTCAAGGGAATACTCTGGTTAACATTTGATCCTTTGAATCATAATCGTCTTTATTTTTCAGGTGATAAGAATAATGCCCGTTTGATTGATTTCGAAAATAAATATGTGAGTATCTTCAAAACGAATATGACACAGGTCTCCATGATCAACTGGCGGCTTGACGGGAACCGGGACATGATTGTTACTGATAACCAGGGGAGCGATACCAAATACGGCAATTACATATTTTCGCGTTCATCCAATTTTCTTCAAAGAGACCCCATTCCGGTTTATGCCCGGAGTGTGAACGGCACGATGATCCATCCGCAAAACGGAGAATTATACTATTCAAAATATTATACAGCTGAAGTACGGAGATATGATTTCAATACCAAGGAAGATAAACTGGCGTTCACAACTCCGGACTCGAGAGTTTCTTTTTATATGGTTGTCCATCCATCGGGAGATTATGCCTATTTGATCGCAAATCAAAAGCATTATATTATGCGTACCGATTACGACCGGGAAAAGAAAATATTCAAAATTCCCTATACCGTATGTGGAGCTTCAGGAACTGCAGGCTATGCAGATGGAGTCGGCACGGCCGCGCGTCTGAGTAACCCCGTACAAGGTGTGTTTGTGAAAAATCCGGATTATGAAAAATCGGGAGAAGATGATCTGTATGATTTCTATTTCTGCGATGCGACTAACCATGCCATTCGTATTTTGACGCCACAGTCTAGGGTAAGCACATTCGCCGGACGGGGGAATAATGGAACAAGTGGCTATGCCAACGGGGATTTACGACTGCAAGCTCGTTTCAATACCCCTCAGGCAATTGTCTACGATGAAGAGAGGAGCTGTTTTTATATCGGTGATACCGGCAATTGGGTGATCCGGAAAATCGCAAAAGAAGATTAATGAATGAAAACCTATACTCGACAATGAAGAAATTTATTTTATTAACCTGTATCGTGTTACTGGGGCTTTCCTTTGACATACGGGCACAGGAACAGGTGATAGTAACGGGACTCGTAACCGACGCAAACAAAGAACCACTCATAGGAGTGAGCATATCCATTGCCAACATGCCGGGATTAGGAGCCATCTCAGATGTAAATGGAAAATATAAGATAAAGATGCCCGCTTATCAAACATTGGTCTTTACATACATTGGCTTTGAAAAGCAGGAAGTGCTGGTGAAAGAACAGCGCGTTGTCAATATTGTAATGAAAGAAACGAAAGCGAGTGCGCTTAACGAAGTAGTGATTACATCGACCGGCGCACAGCGAAAGATCGCTGTCACGGGAGCGATTACGACAGTGGATGTAGAGCGTCTCAAGTCGAATCCCACTACGTCCATAGCAGACGGTTTGGCTGGAGTGGTACCTGGCATCATGGCTATGCAAACTTCCGGGCGTCCCGGGAGTGTTTCCGAGTTCTGGGTCCGTAGTATTTCAACATTCGGCGCCAGCAATGCTGCAATGGTATTGATCGATGGCTTTGAACGCGACATGAACGAAATCAACGTAGAAGACATAGAATCTTTTACGGTATTGAAAGATGCTTCCGCAACGGCCATTTATGGCAGCAGGGGTGCCAACGGCGTTATCCTGATTAAGACCAAGCGGGGTAAAGAAGGAAAGGTGAACATCAACGCCAAAGTAGAAGGCTTTTATAACCAGTTGACCAAACTGCCGGAATTTGCTGACGGATACACTTATGCTTCCATGGCCAATGAAGCGAAGATTGCCCGAAACGAGCAGCCTCTCTTTTCGTCGACAGAGCTTGAATTACTTCGCCTTGGGCTGGATCCCGACCGGTTTCCCAATGTAGACTGGATGGGGGTTTTACTTCGTGATGAAGCAAAGAGCCAGCGTAGTCTTCTGAATTTGAGTGGGGGAGGGAAAACCGCCCGCTATTATATATCAGGAAGCTACCAGAACCAGGAGGGTATGTACAAAGTAGACAATGCCCTGAAAAACTATAATACCAATACCAATTTCCACAAGTATACCTATCGTTTGAGTGTGGATATGGATATTACGAAAACCACTTTGCTGAGTGGAGGTGTTTCGGGCTCCTTGCGGAAACAGAATGATCCAGGAGTGGGTACGGATGCGATCTGGACCTCGCTGATGGGATATAATCCGATCATGATGCCTCTGATGTACTCGAACGGGAGAGTGCCGTCATGGACAGGGAAGGATGATAACCTTAATCCCTGGGTGCAGGGTACCATGACCGGATACAATCAAAGTTGGGCGAATAATATCCAAACTACTTTAAACCTGGATCAAAAGCTGGATTTCATTACGAAAGGACTTCGGTTCTTAGGAAGGTTCGGATACGACACGTACAATACCAATTGGATTAAACGGTTTAAGCGTCCTGAAGTATGGAACGCCAGTCGTTTTCGCAATGATGGTGAACTGGTATTTACTCGCGTAGCAGAAGAACAAAAAATGACTCAGTCGTCAGGTTCCGACGGTGACAAACGGGAGTTCTTTGAATGGGAGACTCATTATAACCGCAGTTTCGGATCCCATAACCTGGGGGGAGTTCTGAAATATAGTCAGGGGTCAAAAGTATTCACCCAGAATATAGGTACCGACCTCAAAAATGGAATTTCGCGCAGAAATCAG
The DNA here is from genome assembly GCF_003130405.1 of Pararcticibacter amylolyticus. Classification (GTDB taxonomy): domain Bacteria; phylum Bacteroidota; class Bacteroidia; order Sphingobacteriales; family Sphingobacteriaceae; genus Arcticibacter; species Arcticibacter amylolyticus. The sequence continues at coordinate 106,711 of NZ_QEAS01000014.1, read as the reverse complement.
GGACTGGCAGGCCGTGCCAATTATAACTGGAAATCACGTTATTTTATTGATTTTAATTTCGGGTATACCGGTTCGGAGAACTTTCATAAAGATTACCGGTTCGGATTCTTTCCTGCAATTTCGGGTGCCTGGAATATTGGAGAGGAGCCCATCCTGAAAGACCTGGATTGGTTGAATATGCTGAAGGTCCGCTATTCATATGGAAAAACGGGTAATGATGTTTTAGGGAAAGATGCTGACGGCAACGATATACGGTTTCCATATCTGTATTCAATCGAGCAAATGACTGGTGGAGGTTATCAATTTGCTGATTTTGAGTCTTTAGAACTTCCGTGGGATGGAATGCGTTATTCGTCAATATCCTCTCCCGATGTTTCATGGGAAATTTCAACAAAAAAGGACTTAGGGATTGATTATTCATTGTTTCACGATAAATTCAGCGGAGCTGTCGATTACTTTTATGAGCATCGAGAAGGAATCTATATGGCGCGTAAATTTCTTCCAGGAATTACGGGGCTGGAGAGTAGTCCGTCTGCAAACGTAGGGGAAGTAAAAGCGCGTGGATTCGATGGAAATTTTACGCTCAAGCAGAAACTTAACCAGGTTGACCTCACCTTACGTGGCAATATTACCTATAGCAAGAATGAGATTATTGAAAGAGACGAGGAAAATACAATTTACTGGTACAAGTTACAGGAAGGCCATCGGGTAAACCAGGCCAGGGGCTTGGTGGATCTCGGTTTGTTTAAAGACTATGACGACATCCGCACTAGTCCTAGACAAACCTTCGGTGATGTGATGCCTGGTGATATCAAATACAAAGACGTGAATGGGGATGGTATTGTGAATGATGATGATATAGTGGCGATTGGCGCGACAACCAGACCAAATCTGACTTATGGATTTGGAGCCTCTGCCAGTTGGAAAGGACTGGACGTGAATGTCCATTTCCAGGGGGTGGGGAAATCCAGTTATTTTATCAATGGTTCTTCGGTTTATATGTTCCAGGGTGGAGACGGATGGGGAAATGTATTAGCTGATCTGGCGAACAGTAATCGCTGGGTATTAGGAGAAAACGAAGATCCCAATGCCGATTATCCACGCCTTACATACGGGCCCAATTCCAATAATTACCGGGCATCCACATTCTGGCTTAGGGACGGTTCTTACCTTCGCTTGAAAACGCTTGATGTTGGTTACTCTCTTCCAAAGGCTTTGGTCAACAGAGCTCATCTTAATACAGTTCGCTTCTTTCTGATAGGAACTAACTTGTTGACTTTCACTAATTTCAAGCTTTGGGATCCGGAAATGGGCAGCTCGGATGGTAAAAAGTACCCGCTGAGTAAGACGCTATCGTTAGGAGTATCAGTCAGTTTATAAGCATTGAGTAATATGAAAAGAATCATTATATTTTTAACATTAACATCGTCATTTTTAATCATTGGAGGGTGCTCCAATTATCTTGACTCAGACTATCTCTTTGATGAGCGGATGACGACAGAGGATGTGTTTACTAATCCGGATTATGCCAATCGGTGGCTGGCGCGGGCATACAATTATCTTGGAAATAATTATATGCAGGATGTCAGCAGCAAGAAAGCTGTGCCATTCAATTTCGCAGATGATATGTATTTCGGTGATGAAAGCGACCGGTACATGAAATGGAAATACGGACAATACAGTGAAAGTGGTTTAAATGGCGAAAGCGATGACATATGGAATGTAGCCTACCAGGGCATCCGGCAATCTTCTGTATTTCTGAATAACATCGATATTAATAAGACGTTTACTGAAGCCGAAATAGCAAACCTTAAGGGGCAGGCGCGGTTTTTAAGGGCTTATTTCTATTGGATATTACTTCGTACGTTTGGCCCTGTGCCTATTGTGCCGGATGAAGGCATTGATTATACAAAAGAGTATGATGAATTAGCATTGCCTCGAAATTCATACGAGGAATGTGCTGATTATCTCTCGGGCGAACTTGTTGAGGCAGCTAAGGGACTCCCGCTTCTTTCTCAAGGAATACAGGATGTTGCCCGGCCTACCCGTGGCGCTGCTTTAGCCTTGCGCGCCAGGATACTATTATTTGCAGCCAGCCCCCTTGCAAATGGAAAAGCTCCTGTTGAAGTAGCTACGGCAATGGTTAATAAAGACGGCAAGCCTTTACTTTCAAGAGTATATGACGAATCTAAATGGGCGAAGGCTGCTGCTGCTGCAAAGGATGTAATGGATCTCGGGCAATACCATTTGTATGTTTCTTTCAGAAAAGAAACCGGAGATATTGCGTATCCTGCAACTGTTACTCCTCCTGTTGACAATGAATTCTCAAACAGCAACTGGCCTTCGGGCTGGAAAGACATCGATCCTTATGAGTCGTACCGGGCATTGTTTAACGGGACAGTTCCTGCTTATCAGAATCCGGAACTGATCTTTACCCGCGGTCAGAACCAGGGAGGTGAAGGTGTAAATGTTATGGTTTTACATCAGTTACCGCGTCTTGAAGGCAAGGGATATAATTCACATGGTATGACGCAGAAACAGGTTGATGCATATTATATGAATGATGGAACCGATATACCGGGAATGAACGATATGTACGCAGGGAGACAAGGTTACGAAGGCCGGTACAATACGGCCAAACGGGCAACAGGCTATGTATCACAAGCTGAAATAACAGCGAATGCTTATCCGGAATTAGGTGCATTGGGAGTTGGTGTAAATAAACAATTTGCACGCCGTGAGCCTCGCTTTTATGCTTCGGTTTCGTATAACGGTTCTACCTGGAACCTCCTCAATGCAGACCCTTCAAAGGACGAAAAGAAGAATGTACAGATCTTCTATTACCGGGGTGATCCTAACGGATATAAGAATACAACATACTGGCCCCGCACAGGAGTTGGCATAAAGAAGTATGTACACCCGGATGATATCAGTAATATAACTCCTACCGGGTACGATCAAACCCGGCTGACAAAAAAGGTTGACCCTGCGATCCGTTATGCAGAAGTACTGCTAATCTATGCAGAAGCCTTAAATGAGTTGAACGGATCCTATAACATTCCTTCCTGGGATGGTAGCAAGACATATGCGATCTCACGGGATATCGGGGAAATGAAGAAAGGGATTCAGCCTGTTCGTATTCGTGCGGGACTGCCTGATTATACCAGTGACGTATATTCAGATGCGAATAAATTCCGTATTAAATTAAAACGGGAACGCCAGGTCGAATTGTTTGCCGAAGGACACCGGTTCTTTGACTTACGCCGTTGGACGGATGCGCCGGCAGAGGAATCAGCCCCGGTTTATGGGTTTAACGCCTATGCCACTAAAACTCAGAGCGATCTTTTTCATACGCCGGTTGAAACGCCCTCGTTGCCATCTATTTTTACTCTTAAGATGTGGTTCTGGCCCATTAATTTTGCTGAACTCAGACGTAATAAAGAACTGGTTCAAAACCCAGGCTGGACGAATCCCGAATAATCAATTACACTTTGCGACAATGAAAAAGACTATATATATATTATTTCTAGCAATAACAACTGCGGTAGGCTTAGTCTCCTGTAATGATGAATGGGAAGACGAGCAATTCGTTCAGATGGCATCATTCAGAGCAGAGTCGAATGATCTGGGAGTGACATCGACTTACTTGCGTTACAATCCGGAAGGTAAGGTAAGGTTTAACCTTCCGCTTGTTATCAGTGGGTCAACGCCGAATACTAAAAACCGTATCATACATATCGGTCTGGATCCTGATACGCTGGCAAGGTTAAACCAGGAAGAATATGGGCACAGGCAGGAGTTGTATTTCAGGCAGCTGGATAGTAAATATTACAGCATGCCCGAAACGATAGAAGTTCCGGCGGGAGCGAGCACCGTTACAATACCCATCGACTTTACTCTCGGCGATCTGGATCAGGTTGATAAATGGGTACTGCCGCTTCAGATTTTAGATGATCCTTCGTATGATTATAAAGCTAATCCGCACAAACAATACCGAAGGGCTATGCTGCATATTACCCCGTTTAACGATTATTCCGGTGAATACGGTGGTACTCTATATAAGGTGTTCCTTGACGGGAATCTGGATGAACCTTTGACATTGAACTCACACAGGGCTTTTGTGGTAGACAATAAAACGATTTTTCTCTATGCCGGAATACGCAATATTGAATATCTGGACCGCAAAAATTATAAAGTATTTGTGAAGTTTACGGATGATCAAATAGTTCTTGGTAAAAAGAAATTGGAAATCTGGAGTGATAATGCTGCAAACAACAAATTTAAGATAGGCGCAAACCAGTCTTATTATACTAAGAATGAGGAATGGGATGCGAAGCGTCCATATCTGAAGCATATTTATATTACAATGTTTTTGTCGTACGAGTTTGAGGATTATACCACAATCCCCGGACAACGATTGAAATATAAGGTTGAGGGTACATTATCCATGCAGCGCGACCTTAATACCCTGATCCCCGATGAGGATCAACAAATTCAATGGTAAGAGATTAGATTAAACGTAAAAAAGGCCTCTAATTGACTAGAGGCCTTTTTTTTGATTTATTCTTTTATTCCAAATAAAAAGCAACGCAAACACTGCTTCTGATATCACTCCACACTTTATAAAAAAGTGACTAATGTTTCTATCATAATGAGTTATAAAAAGAAACAAGCCCAGTGAGATTGACACTATCCCCGACGTCAAACAAAGGTACATTCTTAATTGCATCCATTTCATAAAAGCACAATTAAATGAAAGTACTTACAGTTGCAAAAATCGCCATACATCCAATACTGCATAAATCCATACATCTTTATTAAGCTTCTTTGTATTCTTTTATTATTTTTAATGATTCTGCCTCTTCACTTTTTGAAACGACTATTTTAACAGCTCCTGCTCCGCCTGCTGCAACATAGTGGGGTAAAATGCTTCCCAATATTTCATCTTTAAAGAAAGCACGAATATTATTGTCTTCAAGCATCTCTTTTATGATACTGGCTTCCCAATAATCTCCGGCAAATACTTCAACCGGGGCTAATTCATCTCTATTTTCCATTTTATCTATTTACGTTAATAATTGTGTTTGAATCTGATAAATATTCGCACGTCCGCCAATAAGTTGCCATTTTACTCGATTGCTTTTCCCTGGAAATAGAAAATCAGAGCTGTAGCAACCAGGCAAATGGCCATTATTAGGAAAGTATGTTTGCCTTTCTCTTGTAGTTCCCTCCTCCTTAGAAAAATTGAGACCGAGCCCGTTAAAATCACGAAAGCTAAGATGTAATGTTTCGTTACTGCAGAAAGATCCCAGATTGATGTAACTAAAAAGTATAGGAATAGAGGAAAAATCCCCAAGGCCTTAACAAATTGACTAATTTTCATATTAACTTTTTACAGAGTTGTTCTTTGCAAAGTATGGCTTTCGTTGCTTTGATATTCTGCATTACAATGATCTCCGGCACTGGCTTGATAAGCAATTCCTGCAGTATGACAAAGTGCGCCAATATTAAAGGCCACCTGGCGAGTATTTGGCTTATAGTGATCTAAACTGCTGAACTCTAATGAATTCAGGAGTAAATTAGAAAATAGCTCCTGCGTAATCTGTTCAATCTTTTGTTGATTTGTCTCAAAATTTAGCTATCACAGATGCCAGGTGGATAGGCTAAAAGTGGCGGTCTTCCATTTCTCCGCGAAACCGGCGTGCCGGAAAATTTGCAAATCGCCAGTTCATTCACAATTGCGAACGCACTGTGTTCGCAATTGAGCTGGACGCACTATAAAATGCTAATACGTCTGGATTGCGGATTGCCTGGATCAAAGAGAATTCTATATTGCGGAAAATGAATCAGGTGTATAGCCATTGACTATAAATGGCTTAAGCTAAAATAAAAAGGGCAAGTCAAATTTTTTGACTTGCCCTGTAAGTCGGGGTGACAGGATTCGAACCTACGACCTCGTCGTCCCGAACGACGCGCGCTACCGGGCTGCGCTACACCCCGAATATCTATATCAGTGCTCTGAAAGGCAATGATGCGACAAATTTAATTATTGGTAGAAATAAAGCAAAAAAGGACAGCAATTACTGTCCTTTTTTATTTCAAATTATTAACAGGATTAATCAATCCATTCAAACTTCGTATATGGAACCAGTGCAGCTGGAATCCGGATACCTTTCTCTGTCTGGTTATTTTCAAGCAGGGATGCTACGATCCTTGGCAACGCCAGTGCACTTCCATTTAAAGTATGAGCTAACTGCGTTTTGCCTTCTTTTCCTTTAAAGCGTAGCTTGAGCCTGTTGCTCTGAAACGTTTCAAAGTTAGATACAGAGGATACCTCCAGCCAGCGCGCTTGCGCGGCACACCAAACTTCCATATCGTACGTAAGTGCGGAAGTAAAGCTCATATCACCGCCACAGAGTCGCAGCACGCGATAGGGCAGTTCCAGTTTCTTCAAAAGTGACTGCACATGAGCGCTCATTTCTTCCAGGATATCGTATGATTTCTCAGGGTGAGATATTTGTACAATTTCAACTTTGTCAAACTGATGCAGGCGGTTAAGCCCTCTCACATGAGCGCCATATGATCCTGCCTCCCGGCGAAAGCAAGGCGTGTATGCACAATTCTTCACCGGAAGTTCCTCTTCCTTAAGGATCACATCGCGGTAAAGGTTCGTGACGGGAACCTCTGCCGTAGGGATCAGATACAGATTGTCAATTCCGACATGATACATCTGTCCTTCCTTATCGGGTAACTGCCCGGTGCCGAAGCCGGACGCTTCATTCACCACTATAGGAGGCTGCATTTCACGGTATCCCGCCTCTTCTGCATGATCAAGAAAGAAATTGATCAGCGCCCTTTGCAGTTTGGCTCCCTTTCCTTTATATACCGGGAATCCGGCTCCTGTAATTTTGTTGCCAAGCTCAAAATCGATGATGTCGTATTTTGCTGCAAGTTCCCAATGCGGAAGAGCATTCTCAGGAAGAGAAGGCTTTTCACCGTACTCGAAAGCCACCTCATTATCTTCTGCTGAAACACCTTTTGGGACGGAAGTATGAGGCAGATTAGGCAATAATACGATCTGGCTTTGCAGCTTTTCTTCAAGTGATGCCAGCTTGTCGCCCAGTTCCTTCACTCTTTCCTTTAACGCCGGGCTCTTAGCCTTCAACCCTTCAGCCTGTTCTTTCTGCCCCTGGCGCATCAGCTCACCAATCTGTTTTGCAATAGAATTAGCTTCCGCGGAGGTCGAGTCCAGTTGCGATTGTGTCTGACGGCGTTCTTCATCTAAGGAGATGATTTCATCTACCAGCTCAGGCTGTTTAAAATTTTTAACAGACAATCGTTCTAAAACCTTTTCCCGGTTTTCGCGGATATAACTAACTTGCAGCATTGTTGTAATTTTTGAACA
>NZ_QEAS01000014.1:90596-99194 GCF_003130405.1 Pararcticibacter amylolyticus | reverse complement strand
TAAATGAGCAAACTGTATCTCGTGCCTACTCCGATAGGTAATCTGGAGGATATAACTTTCCGGGCAGTCAGGGTTTTGAAGGAGGCCGATATAATCTTAGCGGAAGATACCCGTACCAGTGCGCCTCTTCTCAAGCACTTCGGTATCGACAAGCGGGTATTCGCACACCATCAGCATAATGAACATAAAGCCAGTGCCGAGATTGTCAGGTTCCTGAAAGAAGGTCAGATGGTGGCGCTTATATCAGACGCCGGGACTCCTGCTGTTTCGGACCCCGGGTTTTTCCTCGTACGTGAGGTTTTAAAGAATGGGATAGAAGTGGAATGTTTGCCGGGGGCAACAGCCTTTGTTCCCGCTCTTGTAAACTCAGGCCTGCCAACGGACAGGTTTACATTCGAAGGTTTTCTTCCTGTAAAGAAAGGCAGGCAAACACGCTTAAAGGAACTGGCAGAAGAGGAGAGGACAATGATTATCTATGAATCGCCGCACCGCCTTTTAAAGACGCTTGAGGAGTTCGCTGCGGTATTTGGTGCCGGCCGGTCTGCCGCAGTATCGCGGGAACTGACGAAGGTATTTGAAGAAACAGTGAGAGGATCTCTCTCTGAAATTAAAAGCTATTTTGAGACGCATACTTTAAAAGGAGAATTCGTAATTTGCATCGGAGGAAAAGGGAAAGACAGGAGCGGCGATTAAATTATTTACAAAATAAGAAACCTAAAACTCAATGAACTTCGGACAATTTTTAACAGATGAACAGGATCCTAAAACGGCAGAAAAGGTTTTAGGAAAGTTAAATGACATGCTTTACCCGGGAGAACAGGTACTCTATCTCGCTGTTCAGAAGAAACCAGCGGTCAACCTGATCCCTGATTCTGTGGTAGCGACCGACAAGCGGATCGTTTTTTGTATTCCGGGAAATTTAGGTCTGACTACCAGCTTTGAGATTTATTCATGGAAAGATGTAAAGGAAGTCTCTTTTAAGGAAGAGTTCTTTGGCGCAAAACTTACCGTTGTGCCCATGAGAGGAGAAAATTTCACGATTGATTATATCCCAAAAGTTCAGGCAAGAAAGCTTTATCAGTTTTCTAACCAGCAACTGGACATTTTGAAGGAGCAACTGAAGCAGGAGAAACAGGAGAAAGAAACGCGGCAGGCATCTTTTGATACTTCCCGTTCTCAGACACAGCCTGAAATTGTGCCGCCCGTTATTGCTGAACCAGAAGCGGAACCCGTTGTTCCCCCTCCGGCTCCGGTTGCAGAAACGGAGGACGAGGTGACTCAAAAGCTTAAAAAATTGAAAGTCTTGTTCGAAAAGCAGTTAATTTCGCAGGAGGAATACGAAGCCAAGAAGGCGGATATTTTATCTCAGTTGTAACGTGAAAAGAAATTACCTGTTAGGGCTTTTAAGTGCCTTTTTATTGTGGCTCGCATGGCCTCCCATTCGCTTTACAGCGCCTTTGCTGCTGATTGCTTTTGTGCCGCTTTTAAGCGGACTGGAGAATATTATTCAATCGGACTCGCGCGTTAAAGGGAAGAAGGTTTTCCTCCTCGCAGGAATGACCTGTCTGATCTGGAATACCTCTTGTATTTACTGGGTTTTTAACTCCATTGCCTCTGTTAACCCGGTCTGGATCGCTGCTTTAATATCCATTGTTCCATTTGGGTTGGCGGCATTGCTTATGACCCTGGCGTTCTGGCTATACTCTCGCCTGAGACGCTATGTTTCCCGCGGCATCGCCTACAGTGGGCTCGTGTGCTTCTGGATTGCTTATGAGTTCCTTCATCAGACGTGGGACCTGGCATTTCCATGGATGACGTTGGGAAATGGCTTTGCTGAATCACATTCCCTTGTTCAATGGTACGAGTATACAGGTGTTTATGGCGGGTCGCTGTGGATATTGGTTGGAAATATCCTTGCTTTTGAGCTTGCTTCGCAAAAAGAAACAACTCCCCAGGGTTTTGCTATGAAAAAGCGGCTCTCCCTGATCCTGGCTGCATGGGTAATAGTTCCTATATCCGTTTCACTGTTCATATACGGAAAATATCAGGAGAAGAAGAATCCTGCAAATGTAGTAGTGGTTCAACCCAATATCGACCCCTATATGAAGTGGGATGCTATTCCTGTTGTGGAGCAGGTAAGGCAGCTTACCAAACTCTCAGATTCTTTAGGACAGCCCAATACAGAATACTTTATATGGCCTGAAACTTCTATTTCGAAACTGACTAATGAGGATGAAATAAGAACCAATGAAAATTTTCTTGCAGTTCAGAGCTTCCTGTATAAGTACAAGAACGGCAATGTGCTGACCGGTATTGAAAGTTATCTTCTTTATGATACGGTAAAGACACCTACCGCCCGCTTTGTGGAGCAGTTAGGAAAGTATTCCGATTATTTCAACGCTGCTGTGAATATAGAAAACTCAGCAAAGGTTCAGTTTTATCATAAATCAAAGCTGGTGCCCGGTGTCGAACGCATGCCTTTTGCCAGTGCCCTTTCTTTCCTTAAACCCGTATTTTCTGCCTTTGGCGGATCTTCAGGTGGATTTGGAAGCCAGGAGCGGCCGTCTGTTTTTTATGCTCAAAGCGGTATGGGGGTAGCTCCGGTCATTTGTTACGAATCGATTTTCGGAGAGTATGTAGCTGATTATGTCAAACAAGGGGCTCAGTTTATAGCCATTATTACGAATGACGGGTGGTGGGGGAATACATCCGGAAAGGATCAGCATTTGGATTATGCCAAATTGCGCGCCATTGAAACGAGGCGGTGGGTAGCGCGGTCTGCTAATACCGGTATTTCCTGTTTCATAAACCAGAGAGGGGATGTCACCAGGAAAACAAAGTGGTGGGAAGCAACAGCGCTGAAAGACGATATAAACCTTAATGACGATTTAACATTTTATGTAAGGCACGGAGATTACATTGCGAGAGTGGGAGTGATCCTAAGCTTGATGTTTCTGATATTTATGGTGTTCATGAGGTTCAAAAAACGTGATCCTGCTGTAGAAAAATAAAACGGCCAGACAATGTTGCCTGACCGCTTGCTTAACCCTCATCACCCAACCTTTGTTTTTCTTAAGAAAATACTTTGGTTTAAAATAAAGGGTATGTTGATAACAATCAGCTTATCCTGTTTGTTTGTTGAATGAAACACAATTGTTACAACAAAAATCTGTTATCGGGATTTGTTCTTTGATAGAAAAGATTCTGCCGGATGGCTTTAATGGAAGAATTGCTGCGTTTCTCCCTCCGGAAGTTTCTCACGGATAGCGTCTTCCCGGGCAATCATATCAGCAAGGCTTGTTTCACCGAGTATCTTTAAAGTCGCGTCTCTGACATCTTTCATGACATCCCGGATGCCGCAGTATATCTCGTTAGTGCACTCTTCGCAACGCTCGTAGAAATTAAGGCTCACGCAGGGGAGTAGTGCGATAGGGCCGTCAATAATTCTGATGATGGCGGCTAATTTAATTTCTTCTGCTTTCTTCATCAGGTAGTATCCGCCCCCTGCTCCTTTTTTTGAGCCGAGGAATCCGTTTCTTTTTAATTCAAGGAGAATTGCTTCCAAAAACTTTTTAGGGAGTTGTTCTCTGGTCGCAATTTCAGAGATCAGCATCGGCTTGTTTTCTTTGTTCCGCGCGAGTGCCATCAGGGCCTTTACGGCGTATTTAGTCTTTTTGGTAAGCAAAACAATTAGTATATATAGTAAGTATATAGTCAACAAACTTAGATGAAATTGTTTTGATATGCAAATCAGGAAAACGTCCTTTACCAGCAGGGTATACCACCGGAGGTTAATTTAGTGTCAGGCTTTGCAGCCACTAATCCGGCTCGCCGGGTAATTCTCCTTTTTTCGCTAGTATCTCTGTGATCTCATTGAGCTGTTTTACTTTCTCAGAAAAGTCGCCTCTGAGTGAGTTCCGGATCTTCTGCATGTTATTCAAAATCGCTTCTATTTCTTCCGGAAATGTTTCATTCAATACCTCTTTTACTCTCTTGGCTACCGTAGGAGATTTGCCGTTGGTGGAAATTGCGATCTTCAGGTTCCCTTTTTGCACCACTGAGCTGAGATAGAAATCGCAGAGATGAGGTTTATCGGCTACGTTTGTCAGAACTTTCCTTTCCCTGCATTGCTGGTAGATCGCCGAGCTTGCATCAGGATCATTCACCGCTATAATAGCAAGATCGATATTTTGGAGATCATCCTGACCGAAAGGTCGTTCTTCAAACGGAATAAGACTGGTTGAAAGTACAGCCCGTACTTCTCCGCTGATCTCTGTAGCAATCAGTTTAATTCTTGCTTCAGGACAGTTGCCAAGAAGGGCACCTAATTTTTCAAGTGCAACATTACCCCCGCCCACCAGCAATACATTCAGCTTTTCAAGTTTCAGAAAGACTGGAAAGAGTGTATTCGACGACTGCGGACTTTGAGACTTCATTGCAATTAAAAAATTAGGGATGCCGGTCAGGCTTTATCAACCGTTTCCCCTGCCAGCTGCATGCTTCTGTATTCGCTCACCTGCTGGTTAAACAGCCGGGATTGATCCAGGTATGCCTCTGCAAACTCCTTTGATGGTTCCTGCTGATTGATCTGATATACCAGCTCACTGAAACTGACCGGGAGGCTGATCAATCCTGTTTCTGCAAATTTAGCATCAAAATCTCTTATTATTCCAGCCTGCGTATTGGTTTTAATTCCATCTGATATAAGGATAGCTTTTGCTGAATTGACAAATCCCGTGTATGCATGATAAACAGCATCTGCATAATCTCCCGCTTCCAGAGCCTCTGAACTCCACTGAATCCGTTCTTCGGCCTCAAAAAGGAGTGTTGCTACAAGATCGATCATCACACTTGCACATTCCCCGATTCCTATTGCAGGTTTGTAAGCCTCTGTATGTTCCCAGTCTATAAAATCGTCGGGAGTGATATTCTCCTGGCTGGCAAGTGGGTTTAAGAGGTCATAAAAGTAGATTTTCCCCTGTCTGTTGTAGTACTGGTTAAATAATTCTCCTTCCTGTGAATTTTCAAAGTAGTCCTCAAGAAGCGTACGGAGTACCTGGGGACCACGCTTGCTGGGTACTTTAATGATCTTTTCTGAGGCGACACCTGTCCCGTTCCCGGTAGGGCCGCCTCCAAGCAACACCTGTAGCGCCGGAGCTACCAGTTTACCGATCTTCATACTTGAACCATGAAAGCCAATTGCGGCCATTGCATGTTGTCCGCAGGCATTGATACACCCGCTGATCTTTATGGTAATATCACGGTTGTATATCAGATCAGGAAACTCTTCCAATAACACTCTTTCAAGTTCCCTTGTGATACCTGTGCTATTGGAGATCCCCAGATTACAGGTATCTGTGCCCGGACAGGATGTGATATCGGCTACACTCTCAAACCCGGGAGTTGCCAGACCAAGGCTGTTTAGCTGTTCAAATACATATGGGAGATTTTCTTCTTTAACAAAACGAAGCAGAATTCCCTGGGTATTGGTAAGCCTGATATCGTCGGCCGCTACCTCTCTTACCAGGGCGGCAAATCTTCTTGCTACAGGAGTTTTGATATCTCCGTTTTGTACCCTGATGCCAACTGTTACATATCCGGCCTGTTTCTGGGCTGCGATGTTGGTGCGCAGCCACTGCTCGTATTTCAAAGGATTGCTGATCTCAGGTGCCGGGAAAATAGTTTCCGGCACCTGAGGAGCCTCTGTTTGCCGGTTAATCTTATAGGTTTTATTCTTAAGAGCAAGACGTTCCTTTTCTGCAAGTTCAAGGAATGCATCTTTGCCTATCTCCTGAATGAGGTATTTTAACCGGGCTTTATTTCTTTTTGTTCTTTCTCCATACCGGTCAAATATCCGGATCACGGATTCTGCGAAAGGGATAATGTGATCTTCATGCAGAAAATCAGTTACTTCTTCCGCAATATGAGGCTGGGAGCCCAGGCCGCCGCCAAGCACCACTTTAAAGCCTCTTATCTCTGTGCCATTCTCAAATTTTACTTTAGGAATGAAACCGAGATCATGCATAAAGGCGTATGCTGTATCGTTGTCTGAAGAAGAAAAAGCCATTTTAAACTTTCTCCCCATATCCTGGCAGACTGGATTTCTTAAAAAGTACTCGAAGAATGCATGAGCATAAGGGGTAATATCAAACGGTTCGCCGGGATCAACACCTGCCATTGCCGACCCGGTGATGTTTCTTACTGTATTTCCGCAAGCTTCTCTCAGGGTCACCGAATCCTTTTCCAGTTCGGCCCATAGTTCAGGAGTCCGCTCCAGGCTTACATAGTGAAGTTGTATGTCCTGGCGGGTGGTGATGTGAAGATTTCCTGTTGCATATTCGTCGGAAACGTCGGATATCCGGTATAATTGCTGAGTCGTAAGACGGCCGTAAGGAAGTTTTATCCTGATCATCTGCACGCCCGGCTGGCGTTGTCCGTATACTCCCCTTGCAAGTCTCAGACTACGGAATTTCTCTTCATGGATCTTGCCTTCCCTGAAGAGCCTGATCTTTCTCTCAAGTTCAATAATGTCCTTCTGTACCAGTGGATTTTCCAGTTCTGTTCTGAATCCTTGCATTCTCTATAGAGTTAATAGTTATTTCAAAAATAAGGAAATAATCCAGCTTGCCGAAATGTTTTTGCAATTAGGCGGGCTTGCTGAGTTCAGGCAATAAGAGGTATTTCAGGCAGGCTATCTGGATTCTCTTTACACGAAAGCCGGAAATTTTAAAGTTTCTATCTGCTGATGTTCATCTCCTGCTTTATTGCAGCTTCAAGCTCTTCCGGGCATTGAGTGCCTATTACATATTCAAGCCCGCCACGGTCGGTCAGGCTTACAGCATCCTTTCCCCCCGCGTAAAAGCGGATCTTTCCTTTGGTGTGGAGATTATATACCGGGTTATTGATAATATAGGAGCTGTATTTAACCCGTTCGACATTTACGATGCTGTTAAGATCAATCTTCACGAGCCTGGTTGTCCATAAACCATCTATTATTACACTTTTATTGATCACCGTTGTTCTGTAATGCACCATAAAAAGCATGATCAGGGAGACGATCAGAATGGAGGACCCCACTACCAGGAACAGCTCTCCGTTCTTATCCCGTTCGATGTTGATGTAGTAGGCTGCAAAGCAAAACAGGATCATTACAAGCCGGATACTGATCCTGCTATAATCCCTGCCCAGATATTGCTTTTCTTTAAAAGTGGCTTTACTGCTCATGTATTTTTATATATTCTAATGTATGAACTTTTTTCGACCGGGGGCTGATTTTATATCTATCGTCCGAACGCAGCCCTACTACCCAGATAATATCGCCATTTCCGTTCTCCAGGACCGGAATTTCGTTTTTCGCGAATAAAGGTAATTTGATACTGGTGAAGAAATCACTTAGCTTCTTTTTTCCTTTCATTCCGAACGGATGAAAATAATCCCCCTTTTTCCATAGACGTAATTTAAGGGGAAATTGTAACAGGGCGGCATCAAAAAATGCAAACCGGGGATCGGCAGATAGTGCGGTGTTCTCCCGATCAGCGATGCTGATTTTTAAAATGCCGTTTTTGAAACCTACCTGAGTACTCTCTGCATATATAAATTCTTCACGGGAGGCTTCTGAGGATTTTTCACGCAAAAGCAACTGGTTTCTGTCTAGCAATAGCGCGTGCGTGGAAGATTCAAAGATTTTCCCGGGCTGACTATTGAGGCTGCCTGCCAGGTCGCGCAATACTGAGTCCTGGAATCCAAACGGTCTGAATAGTTCAAAAAGCAGCAGCTGCCGGGGATACAGATCTTTCAGGTCATTGGTGGAAATAGAGATTTCGCCCCGTGCAGTGTTCCGGAATAAGGATGAACGCAGGGCCTCTACCCGAGTTTTCAGAAATTCTTCAAGCTCCCGGAAGCGTTTACTATTTTCTGCAAAGGTCTCATCAAGATCTTTGTTCAATTCCTTTAATGCCGGCACTACCTTCAGCCTTATCTTGTTCCTGGAATATTTATCGGAGGCATTGGAACTATCTTCCCTGAAAGACAACTCCTCCTGGTCAACATATCTGTCAATCTCCTCCCTTTTGAGGAACAGCAGAGGACGGATAACGTCCCCCCGTTTGGGGAGAATACCATGAAGCCCTGATATGCCGGTTCCTCTGACAAGATTTAACAACACGGTTTCCGTTGCATCGCTCTGGTGATGGGCGGCTGCTATGTACCGGTAGTCATTTTCTGTCTTTATTTTTTCAAACCACTCATACCGGAGCGTGCGGGCGGCCATCTGAATGGATATGCCGTTTGTCTCCGCATAAGCGCCTGTTTCGAATTTTATCTTAAAAAAAGGCACTTTCATGTGGCTGGCTAACTCCTCCACAAACAGTTCATCTGCATCAGATTCCTTTTCCCTCAGGCCGAAATTACAGTGAGCAATACCAAAATTGAGTTTCGCGTCGTTAAACAGATGCACCATGAATACAGAATCCCTTCCTCCGCTAACTGCAAGCAGTACTTTATCTGACTCCTCAAAGAGCTCATGTTGTTTAACATAGGACAGAAATCGTTCTGTTGGTAACATGTGTCAAAGGTATATATTAGATACGAGAGGGAATT
>NZ_QEAS01000014.1:72972-90548 GCF_003130405.1 Pararcticibacter amylolyticus | reverse complement strand
GGTAAGCTGGATGCCGCGACCCGCACACTCTGATAGCTAACCGGCAATGCGTTTCGGCCACTGTTTACTAATTGCTATCAGCAGCGAATAAAGGAATTTTACATAAGTTTGCACCGTGAGAAAAATTGCTTTTCTTTTTATTCTGTTAACTGCCGTACTGAAGGTATCTGCGCAACGTCGAAGCCAGATTCAGCTTACCAGTTCGCTATTGGTCAAAGGGATAGAATCATCAACTTCAGCCGCCCGGTTTATCCGTCCGGTATTTACACATGAAGGATCAACCCTTGCAGCGGACAGTGCCGATTATAACCAGGCGGGAAACGCTTTTGATGCATATGGACATGTGGTAATTACGCAGCCCGACGGTACAGTGATCTATTCAGACCTGCTGAACTACGATGGAAACACCCGTATTGCCATCCTTACCCACAATGTGAGGATGGTTGATAAAGACGCTATCCTTACAACTAATTATCTCACCTATAATATGGGTACAAAAATCGGTACCTATATAGGGGGGGGCAAGATAGAAAATGGTCAGAATGTATTAACCAGCAAAAACGGATACTATTTTGCTAATACGAGGGATGCCTATTTCCGATATGATGTAGTAGTAAATACCCCTGATGCTTTAATCAAAACAGACACTCTTAAATATAATACAGAGTCTAAAATATCGTGGTTCTACGGGCCTACCGATATTTATGGCAAAGGACAGAATAAACAGTCAAAACTATATACAGAAAACGGGCGGTATAATACTCTGACTGACCAGGCATGGTTCGGAAAAAACAACCTCTATACAGAAGGCACAAAATCGCTTAAAGGAGACAGTCTTTTCTATGATGGAAAGGCGGGCTTCGGAAAGGCTATTAATAACATAACCTTTACAGATACAGAACAAAAGGTCACTTTGAAAGGTAACCAGGGGATTTACCGGAAGGGTGACGAGAGCGCACTGGTAACGCGAAATGCCTATGTGGTCATAGAAACAGAACAGGATTCGGCAAAAGTAGATTCGATATGGATGACTGCTGATACCCTCAGGACGAAGCTCATTCCAATGAAAGAATTTGTTTCTGCCACGAACGAGGAGCTCAAATCTGATGCTGAAATAAGTACAGACCCTGTGATAGAGGGCGAAGGCATCGTAGTGCCTGTCCAGAATCCACTACCGAAGCCGGCTGCTGCAGCGCCTCCCGTAGCCGCGCCGGAGGAAAAAGGCAAGGGAAGAAAGCGAAAGAAGAAGAACATAACGGCCGATGTAACTCCTGCAACAGACTCGTTAAAGAATACGCGTCCGCCTGATGTTATCAAATCTCCCGGAGCAACAGATTCTGTAGCTGTCAAAACGGATTCATTAAAGCACATTGATTCATTAAAGCGGGTTGTGCCTCCCACTAATAAAGGGCGGCTGGCAGACACTGTAAAAAAGGCAGCTAAACCCGGCATTACGGCGGCTGACAGTGCGTCGAAAAAGGTACTTCAAAAAGATTCCTTAGCTAAGAAGCCGATAAACCCGGCTGATACAGTTAAAGTAAGAGTAATTTACGCCTTTCATAAGGTCAAGATATTTAAGTCCGACCTTCAGTCGAGATCAGATTCTGCCTTCTATAGCTATGCTGACTCCATTATCAGGACGTATAAAAATCCGATCATCTGGACCCAGGGATCTCAGCTTACCGCTGATACGATTTACATGCAGATGAAAAACAGGAAGCTGGATAATATGCTTTTGCAGCACAACGGATTCGTTGTTAGTACAGAGGGAGACTCGACTAAATTTAACCAGGTAAAGGGGAAGGTTATCACAGGCCTGTTTGAAAACAGCAGGCTCAAAAGCATGTTTGTGGACGGAAACGCGGAGAGTATTTATTATACCCTGGAAGACAGCGCGTATACGGGGATGAACCGGTCACTAAGCAGCAGAATGCGGCTTACCTTTGGCGACAATAAGCTGCAGCAGGTGATGTTTGTACGGAAGCCCGAAGGTAAGTACTATCCGATTGAAAATATGCCAAAGGACATCGAGATCCTTGATGGATTTATCTGGAAGCCCAAAGATCGTCCTAAGTCAAAGGAAGAAATTATTCCTGGCCCGAGAAAGAGGTCTGCACCTCCTGCGAAGAAGGCCCCTGTTCCGGCATCTAAAGGTGCACCTGCAAGTACGGGCGGAAAATCCGCAACGGGGACTTCGGTAACCAGGCCTGCACCCCCTAAGCAACCTTTGCCAAAGCCGGCAGCGCCCGTGAAGCCTGATACGACTGGCCGGGGAGCCGGCACTGATCGTAAGATCACTAAATAATGCCTGCCGGTAAGTGGGGTAGCTATGCCTGTTTTTTGAGGAACTCCACCAGTTGAGTAATCGCCTTTCCCCTGTGACTGATCGCGTTTTTATCTTCCTGGCTCATTTCAGCAAACGTTGCTGTGTATCCGTCGGGAGTGAAAATTGGATCGTACCCAAACCCCGAGGCTCCGGTCATCTCTTCGGTGATCGTTCCTTCAACGGTGCCCTCAAAAAAATACTCAGCTCCCTTAAAGATCAGAGAAATCACACAACGGAACCTTGCTTTCCGGTTTGGAACTCCCTTCATATTCTCCAACACGAGCTGCAGGTTCCTTTCCGAATCCCTTGTTCCTGAATAACGGGCCGAGTATACTCCTGGTTCTCCGTTCAGTGCGTCTACTTCAAGACCGGAATCATCAGCAAAGCAATCCACATGGAACCTTTCATACAGGTATCTGCTTTTTTGCGAGGCATTTTCCTGGAATGTAACGCCCGTTTCGGGAATATCGTCGTGACATCCTATCTCCTGAAGAGTTTTGATCCGGAATTTTTCTCCCGTTAATGCCTGTACTTCTTCCAGTTTATGCTGATTGTTTGTTGCAAATACCAGGTAGGGAATGTTTGTTACTGAGCTCATAAATATTTTGTAATAGTGCTGATCCGGGCAGCGCTTTTATATCTTCTTCATTTCATTCCAGAAAAGCCTTTTTTTATCATTGCTGCCAAGCATTTCTCCGAAATTATAGGTGAATAATGCTTTTACACCATTGCATGATGTTATTACATTCATTGGCAGTTCCGGCATTTTCAAGGTTTGCGGAGGGATCCCGAACAGAATTATACTGCTACAGGCAAAATAGGCTTTCAAATTGTCAAAAGATGCGCCCGGATATTCCGCTAAGTTGACCAGCGCGATGTCTTTCAACTCCATTTTTTTCGCCGAAAGGATACTCTGGAGAGCGTCAAACTCATTTGCCGGCATATGTTTTTGGCCGGGAGAATGGTGAAGAAGGAGTATATATCTGTTGTTATCGCCCTGATAGTCAAATACCAGAGCTTCTTCTTTTCTCTGCTCTTCGGGTACCTGATTGTGCGGTTCTTCTGCAGGCATGGGCGGTTCATTGATACTGAACAAGTCATCCGTCATCAGAAAGTGAAGAGCAGCAGGATCAGATGTTTTCAATTCTGACATTTTAACTTATTTGGTTCCGGCACAAATGTCGTAAAAAACGAATCTGAAAACAATTAATAACTCATTCATGCAGGGGAGCCGCTTGCGGATGTACTGCTGCACTTCGCTCTCGTCCCTGATTTCATTCCAATCTAAATTGTGTTTCGCACGCAGGGACTATCATAATTGATTTTGTTGACAGAAAGTACTATACTTGACAGGGGACAGTTCTGGAAACTATTCTGCCCCTGGCCGATCCCTCTGGGGGCCCGCTCCCGGATATATGCAGAGTAAGAGAACCATGAGAGCACGTTGAGTGCACCTTTTACCAGGAAAAGGTGCACTCAACGTGCTCTCACCCTGCACTCACTGTGCTCTCATCCCCACCAGAGGTCCGAGCGTGGCCCATAAGGGTAGGGAAAATTCTTCCTGCCGTCTGCGGTCAGCCTTACTGCTGCCGGAGGCGCTTCTGCCTTTGGTTATCTCGTTTCTTCCCCATTTGATATTAAAATGCATCGCCCTGTTTCGTTCTTATGAAACGCGGGAGGGATTGCAGGAATACCTGATGGTTGTGCAATGCCGTTCTGGTGCGGGAGATGGCGATGCAAATAATACTTTGTTCTGTTAAAAATAGTTAAATGACCTTTGCGTTATTACTAGAACGGGAATTAAAAAGGTACCTTTAAGGGCTGTAAAACGCTTCATTTCTGTTGGAAAAGACAGAATGATTAAGTGGGGCATCCCCGCTCTTCAGCGGAGTGCGGCGGGATTGAGGAAATTGTTTTATACACTGTTGCGGCGAAATTTTGTATATAGGACAATTTCATCTAAGTTTGCGGGATTTTAATTTGCATATTTACAAGGAAATAGCGTAGGGCGGATATGCCTGGTTCAATGAGGAACGCCATGTTTGAATTGTCTTAACGTGGTGATTCATTGAAAAAAACAATTATTTAAATGAGAAAAATTTCAGGGATAGTTATTGTATTACTTGCGTCAGTAAACTTTCTTTTTGCTCAGCAGGGAACGGTTATTAATAAAGTTGCTGCAGTGGTTGGGGATAATATCATTCTTCTTTCCGATATTGAAAGGGAGTACTCGAACTACGTACTTCAGGGACAACCCGAAGATCCAAGGGTTAAATGCCAGATCCTGCAGCAGATGCTTACCCAGAAGCTCCTTACCCAGCAGGCTGTGATCGACTCCGTGACTGTAACGGATGATGAGGTAACGAATGAAGTGGACAGGAGAATGCGGGTGTTTATTCAACGTGCAGGAGGCCAGGAAAAGCTTGAGCAGTTTCTTAACAGATCGGTTATACAGTATAAAGAGGAGATACGGCCTGATGTGAGAGAGCAGTTGGTGGCCAACCGGATGCATGGGAAGATCACGGAAAATATTGGAATAACTCCCCTTGAAGTGAAGCGCTATTTTGAAACTATTCCGAAAGATAGCCTTCCTGATTATAATGCAGAGGTAGAAGTGGGAGAAGTGGTGATATATCCCAAACTCACAAGAGAAGAAAAGGAGTCGTTTAAAAATAAAGCGGAGGCTTTACGTGCCAGAGTGAAGGCAGGAGAGGATTTTGCGACTCTCGCCAGGTTATATTCACAGGATCCGGGGTCTGCTGCGGAAGGCGGAGATCTTGGCTTTTTCGACCGTACAAGCATGGTAAAAGAGTTTTCGGCAAATGCATTCAGGCTTAAGCCCGGTGAATTGTCCTCGGTGTTTGAAACAGAGTATGGATTTCATTTCCTCCAGGTAATAGAAAGGAGAGGGGAGCAGGTTCATGCCAGACATATGCTGATAAAAATGGAAGCTCCGCTTGCGAGCCTTGACCGGGCAAAATTGCAGATCGATAGTATCTACCAGGCGGTAGAGAGCAAAAGGGTGCCTTTCTCTACAGCTGCTTCCCTTTATTCTGATAATAACGATACTAAATACAATGGTGGTATGCTGATGAACGCGGAGAATGTTCAATCCCGTACTACCTATATTCCTACTGATAAACTTGATCCCTCTATATTCTTTGCTATCGATACCATGAAGGTGGGATCTTATTCAAAGCCCTTCCAGTTTACAGCGAGAGATGGTAAGAGAGGTTACAGGTTTGTATACCTTAAATCCAAAACGGATCCCCATAAGGCTAATCTTGAGCAGGACTTTCCTAAAATAAAAGATATGGCTTACGAAGACAAGGTTGAGAGAAGGGTAAGCGAATGGTTCGAGAAGCGCCGCGAGTCTACTTATATCAAAATAGATCCTGAATTTCAGGAATGTGCAGACCTGAAGATGTGGGTGCAGGCAAAGTAAAGATGGTATGGCGTACAGCTCGGATATTGAGGCTATCGATGCATTAAGCGAATCCTATAAAAGGATCCGCCAGGAAATAGGGCAGGTAATTGTCGGTCAGGATGATGTGGTGAAGTCAGTCCTGATCTCTATATTCAGTAATGGTCATTGCCTGCTCGTAGGCGTGCCCGGCCTGGCGAAAACACTCCTGGTGAATACGCTTGCACAGGTACTTGATCTGAGTTATAACCGTGTCCAGTTTACTCCTGACCTGATGCCTTCAGATATCCTCGGCTCTGAGATATTGGGTGAAGACCGGACTTTTAAATTTTTAAAGGGGCCTGTATTTTCTAATATCGTTCTTGCAGACGAAATAAACCGGACGCCTCCGAAAACGCAGGCTGCATTGCTCGAAGCAATGCAGGAGAAAATTGTAACAGTTGGCGGGAATACTTATCCGCTCCCGCGTCCGTTTTTTGTCCTGGCCACTCAGAATCCCATTGAACAGGAGGGAACCTATCCTTTGCCTGAAGCGCAGCTTGATCGTTTTATGTTCAACGTCATGCTTTCATACCCTTCGTTTGAGGAAGAATTACGTGTTGTAAAGAACACAACCATAAATAAATCAGTTTCTTTGCAGAAGATACTGAACGCAGAACAGATACAGTATTTTCAAAGCCTGATCCGGAATATTCCGGTAACGGACCACGTGCTTGAATATGCCGTTTCCCTTGCGGTTAAGACCCGCCCGGGGACTGCTATGGCAACAGAGGAAGTGAATAAGTATCTTAGCTGGGGAGCGGGGCCCAGGGCATCTCAGTACCTTGTGCTGGGAGCTAAGTGCCATGCGGCTATATCAGGTAAATATTCACCGGATATTGAGGACGTCAGGGCTATTGCAGAACCGATCCTGCGGCACCGGATCGTCAGGAACTATAAAGCAGAAGCCGAGGGAATTTCAACTGAACAAATAATCCGGAAGCTATTTTAAGAAGCCTTAAAATAGCCTGCCCATTGCTTTAATAAATAGATCTAAACTGGTTTATTCAGCCTCTGTGAACAGCTCAAGAATCACGTTCCATTTATATCCCGGCTGTACCTCCCATATTCTCAGATAATGGTATTTCTTGGCTAGGATACTTGCTTCGCCATAGGTGCATGCGATTTCACCGCTGTAGGCGCGGTCGGCCATGGCAGGTTCTGTGATTGCTTTATATCCTTTGCTTTTCCAGAATTCCATAATGGCCTTCTTTCCTATCAGCGGTTCTGTGCCGGGAAACAGGAGCCAGCTGTTCTCTGTCAGGAATTCATTCTGCGCGATCCGGTTATCCGCTTTCGTTACAGTTGACAGCAGCTTGTCAGAGCTAAGGACAATATCTTCACGTTGTTTAAGCCGGCTGTTGGATTTCTGATGGAGAAACGTCTGGTTGGAAGGGCTGATGTACGTCCGCTTTAATTCTGTCGCAGGTTTCTTGTGAGAGATGCCGGCATCAAATGCTAATTTCCAGATATTCCTCTTATTCTTCTTCCATATTGACACATAAGTGCCATAGAAGGATTGGGCGTCCGTGTTGCTTCTCTTGAAGACGTAGGGGCCGCAGGTGAATCCCCAGTCGGCACTCTTAGCGATTTTCGCATAAATGGGATCTAAAGAAAGGTAGCCTAAACTATCAGGCTGGGCCTTATAGTATTCCCGGGCTAAAAGCGGTCCCGGCCTGAACACCCGTGTGTTCTCGTCAGAGACATCCAGGAAAGCTTTTTTTAATCCTTTATTCTGTGCAATAGCATTGAAATAATTCTCTGCGGCAAGTACCTGACCTACCTTGTCCTCAGGTTCCTGAGAATATAACTTAGTAAGCAGGGTAAGTAAAAGTAATAGACTGAAAGATACCTTCATGTGTTTTGTTAATGCTCAGCGGTGTTTTCTGAACGTTATTCATTGTCTGACCGATAACGGCAATTCAGAAAAAATGTTTGTCCCTGCAAACATCCGGAATTTACAGGGATTAATACCAGATGGATAGCCCGGTCAGCCGAATTTGCTAACCGGCCTCAGATCTTACTCCAGCTGGTTCCTTCTTTGCTGTCTTTTAACTGGATTCCGAGTTCCTGTAATCCATTCCTGATCCGGTCTGAAGTTGCATAATCCTTGTTTGCCCGCGCTTCAAGCCGCAAATTAATAATAAACCCGACAAGCTTTCCAATATCGTCTGTCTCTGCAGTTTCCTCTTTTAAGCCAAGGACGTTAAACACAAAATCGTTCATCAGGGACTTCAGGCTTTCCAGGCCTTCGGCGTTTACAGATGATTTGCCGTCGTTGATACTGTTAATGATCCTTGCTGCTTCAAATAGCTCAGCGATCACCACAGGGCTGTTGAAATCATCATTCATGGCCTCGTAGCATCTTGTTCTGATGGAGTTTATATCCACATCTGTAACTTCAGATGCCTTAAGCTTGTTAAGCAGGGCACAGGCGTTCATCAATCGTTTGAAGCCTTTTTCTGAGGCCTCAAGGGCTTCATTAGAAAAATCGAGAGTACTGCGGTAATGAGCCTGAAGCATAAAGAACCTTACTGTCATTGGCGAATACCCGCGTGTTAACAGAGGGTGGCTTCCCGTGAATAATTCACCAGGGAGGAACCCGTTACCAGCAGACTTAGACATCCTGGTGCCGTTCACTGTCAGCATGTTTGTGTGGAGCCAGTACCTGGCCGGTTCGCTATGGTGGCAGGCCTGCGACTGAGCTATTTCATTTGTATGGTGGGTGGCCGCAAGGTCCATTCCTCCGCCGTGAATGTCGAACGTAGAACCCAGGTATTTACTGCTCATGGCTGAACATTCAATGTGCCATCCGGGGAATCCCCATCCCCAGGGTGATGGCCAGCGCATGATGTGCTCGGGTTTTGCTTTAATCCACAGAGCGAAATCAAGACGGCCTTTTTTGTCATCCTGCCCGCCGAGATCGCGTGTATTGGCCAGCAATTCCTCAATATTTCTATTGGTTAATGCGGTATAGTTATATTCCTTACTGTACTTCTCCACGTCAAAATAGATCGTGCCATTGCTTTCGTAGGCATATCCATTTTCGATGATCTCTTTCACCATCTCTATCTGCTCGGCGATATGTCCGGTAGCCGTTGGTTCCACGCTGGGCGGAAGCGTATTAAACAGCCTCATTACATCATGGAAGCCAATCGTGTACTTCTGGACAATCTCCATCGGTTCGAGCTTCTCCAGTCTTGCTTTCTTTGAAAACTTATCGTCACCTTCGTCCCTGTCGCCTTCCAGGTGGCCAGCATCAGTGATATTGCGGACATATCTGACTTTGTATCCCAGATGCAGGAGATAGCGGTACATGAGATCGAAAGAGATGAATGTGCGGCAATTTCCTAAATGTACATCACTATATACGGTAGGGCCACAAACATACATCCCAACAAAGGGAGGATTTAATGGCTCGAATAATTCCTTTTTTCTTGTTAAAGTATTATAAACAACGAGGTTGCTTTCCATTGGGCAAAAGTACTAAATTTTGTCAGTTTTCATGGACTATGACTGGGGGATACGGGCTCAGCGGAGCTCCAGGTCGCTTATGACCGGATAATGATCAGATAGCTTTTTCCTTACTGTCAGGTAACTCTTTACGTCAAATTCTTTGGATGCAAGGATGTAATCTATCTGGAAGTTAGGGAAATCGCCATTATAGGTGATGCCGAACCCGCTGCCTTTCTTCCGGAAAGTGTTATTGATGCCCCCCGAAAGGGTGTTAACAGCAAAAGAGACAGGTGTGTCATTGAAATCTCCGGCAATGATATAGGGAGAATTGCAGTTTTTTATGTGGGATTTAACAAGGAGCGCCTGTTCACTGCGTTTAATAAAGGCTTTCTTCAGTCTTCCGCCGATACGCTTTGAGGATTCGACATCGGTCTTCTTTCCGCTTTTGATATATTCATAATCTTCGGGCTGGAACCTGATTGATTGAAGGTGAATATTATATACCCTGAATTTCTTTTTATTATATAAAAAGTCGGCAAAGATGGCTTCGTTTCCACGGTCTGTATTGGGAAATGAGATCGATCCGCTGTTGGTAATGGGGATCTTTGAGAAGAACACCATCCCCTGAATTTCCCATTCATTACTAAAATCTTCATAGATATAGTAATGCTCTGAATTTAGGAGCTCGGATATGATCCTTTTCATGTTGTTTTCGCCGCGGCGTTTGGAATAGTATTCCTGAAGGCAAAGTATATCCGGCTGTTCCCGTCTGATGACATCAAGGATCTCTCTCTTTACGGCACCTTCATTGTTTACAGGATTAAAAGGCCGGAAGTTATGAATATTCCAGGTCATTACCCGGATCATATCCTCAGATGATTTCGGGACTATGATGGCCCTGGATTCTCTGAATCCTATGGTGCTGAAGAGAAATTTCCAGCCGATCAGAATCGCTGTTACGGAGAAAAGAGCGTAGACGGGCTTTCTTATTAGCCAGTATGCGATGAAGATACAGTTTATTAACAGCAGGAAGGGGTAAGCGAGACCCAGGAAAGCTATAGGCCAGAAGAAAGAGGGGTTTACAAAGGATGCAAGGTAGCTCAGCAACAGCAGCGACACAAAAAATAAATTAAATGTGCGTGCTGTTCTACTGATAAAACCTATCTCTTTTTTCTTTCGCCTGCGCTTCATTCCCTGTTACTGGCTTTGAACAGCTGCTCTTTTTCTTTTTTCGTCAGACTGTCATATCCTGATTTTGAGATCTTGTCGAGTATGTTGTCGATCACTTCCTGGTCAGGAATATTATTGTGGTTCTTCGAATGGGCATTATTCCGGATTACTTTGAGTTTCTTCTTACGGCTGAGAAGCTTGCTCCAGTCATTGCCTGATTGCAGTTGTTTAATAAATACGAAACCAAGCAGCGCCCCCCCAAGGTGAGCTATACTTCCGCCTGCGTTAAATCCGGCGATTCCAATGATGTCAAGGATAATATATACTATAGCCAGGAATTTAAGCTTTACGTTTCCGAAGAATAAAAGCCGTATCGCATAATCGGGCAGCAGGGTAGCAGTAGCCACCACTATAGCCATTACGCTGGCTGAAGAGCCAACCAGAGGCATAGAATACTGAATTGTCTGACTGAACGCAGGAAATATATTGAAAAACAAAACAAACAACAGTGCTCCGGCTAATCCGCCGGCGATATAGGTGAATGTAAACTGGCGCGTATTCAGGAAGTCTTCGAATATTTGTCCGAGCCAGTAGAGCCACAGCATGTTAAAGAAGAAATGAAACAGGCCGGCGTGGACAAACATATAAGTAAATGGTGTCCAGAACTTGCCTGCCAGGGCGGGAAGATAAGCCGGGACGGAGAGGTAACTGGTGATGAGGCCTGCTAAAGGAGATTCTCGCATAAACAGGAACTCGACCACATTCAATAGCCCGATTAATACAAATACGATGGCATTGATGCCTATGAACAAGTTCAGCCTGCTTCCCGACTGTACCATTTTATACCATAATTCGTTGCCTATTGACTTTCTCATATGAATCCTCCCGGTCGACGGATTTTCCAGATCTTTATTAAAATAAACCCAAACAATGCTCCTCCAAGGTGAGCAAAATGAGCGACTGAGTCGCCGCTGAACTGAGCCACACCAAGGAATAATTCTATTACGATATAAACGGGAATTAAGTATTTTGCTTTTACAGGAACCGGAATTAAAAATACCATCAACTCGGCATTAGGGAATAAAAGGCCGAAAGCAGTCAGCAGTCCGAAGATCGCTCCTGAAGCTCCCAGCATAGGACTGGAATAAATCTCCCTTATTTTAGAGATATTATCAGCCGTTAGAGTATCGAGCATAAAATTATCGGGAATGGCAACATATCCGGTAATATTGTAGAGTTCGAGGGCCTGAATAGCGTACTGAAGAGCCAGGGCACCGAGCCCGGTAATCAGGTAAAAATTAAGGAAGCGTTTTGAGCCCATCATATATTCGAGCACAGAACCAAACGTGTAAAGCGCGAACATATTGAAGAGGAGGTGGGCCCATCCTCCATGCATGAACATGTAGGTTACAACCTGCCAGATCTCAAAAGCTGGTGAGTCGAAATAGAATACAGCGAACCACCGGACCATCGGAATATTGGGATTGCCACTAAATAAAAGAGTGGCAAGGAAAAATATCCCGTTAATGATAAGCAGATTCTTAACAACAGGAGATATATTGGCAAGTGGGGAAGGTCTGTAACTGTTCATTTATGTGTTTGCAAAAAGCGTATTATTTTTCAAATTTCTGTAAAAGCTCCTCCATGGAGTACTTAATAACCACCGGCTTACCTGACAGGGATATATTGGGTGTCTGGCAGGCGAACAACTGATCAATGAGGTTGTTCATTTCCTCCTGTGAGAGCCTTGTCCCTGTCCGTATCGCGGCATTTCTGGCCAATGTGCGTGCTAAATTATCTCTTTTATCTAATTTTAAAACAGTGAAGTTGTTTTTAAATCCTTCAATAAGATGTTCAAGCATCTCCACTTCACTGACATTGGAGCTGATATCAGCTGGAATTCCCTCTACAACAAAGGTGTTTTTTCCAAATTCTCTGACCTGGAACCCCAGTGCCTGAATGTCGGGCAATAGTTCCCTGACGAGTTCAAAGTCCATAGGGGAGAGGTTCACTGTTTGGGGGAACAGGCTTTGCTGGCTTGCTCCCTGATGGGTTTCAAGCTGTGCCTGAAAGCGTTCGTAGAGGATCCTTTCGTGTGCAGCCTGCTGATCAATCAGCATGAACCCCGTTTTTATCTGAGAGATAATGAAGCGGTTGTGTAATTGAAAGAGTTGCTTCTCCGTATTTTTGTTGGGCAGAGCCCCGTTTTGCACTTCTTCAGGGAGCTCTATCTTTTGCTGTACAGGATTGTCCGGCTCCACAATTTCATAAAGGGAGGCCCAGTTGTTGGGGATTCCTTTCTGTTCTTCTCCAAATGAACGTGCATAGGCAGAAGCCCTGTCTGATTTTGGTTCACTATGAAAAGGATTGAAATTTGGATTGAAACTGATCTGCGGGGGTACTATATCTTCAGGTGCTTTTTGCGAGATCATATGACTGAATCCGGTTTCCTGGTCGAAATCAAGTGTTGGAGTGATATTATACTGCCCGAGAGACCGTTTTACTGCTGATCTGATGATGGCATAAATGGCTTTTTCATCCTGGTACTTTATTTCAGTCTTAGTGGGATGGACATTGATGTCAATATTTGCCGGGTCAATTTCAATGAAGAGCACGTATAGCGGGTAACTGTCTTCGGGTAGCAGTTCTTCATATGCAGTTAATACTGCATGGTTGAGATAGGGATCCTTTATGAATCTCTTATTAACAAAGAAGAATTGTTCTCCCCTCGTTTTTCTGGCAAATTCGGGTTTGCCTATATATCCCTTTAGTTTAATAATGCTGGTGTCTTCCTCAAGCGGTACAAGCTTTTGATTATATGAACTGCCCAGCAAATGAACGATTCTCTGCTTAAGGCTTGCTTTGGGTAAGTGAAAGAGCTCGTTTCCTTCGCTGTGGAGCGTGAAATGTATTTCAGGATGTGCAAGTGCCACTCTTTGAAATTCATCAATGATATGGCGTAGTTCAACAGGATTAGCTTTAAGAAAATTACGTCTTGCCGGAGTGTTATAAAACAGGTTCTTGACGCAGATACTGGTTCCGGCAGGTGATGAAACAGGTTCCTGTTTAATAACCTCCGACCCTTCAATGCAAACCAGTGTACCGAGTTCATCTTCATGCCGCCTTGTCTTTAGCTCTACCTGGGCAATAGCAGCTATCGACGCCATCGCCTCGCCCCGGAAGCCCATTGTACGTATGGCAAACAAGTCGTCTGCCTTGCGGATCTTGGAAGTTGCATGACGCTCAAAGCACATCCTGGCATCGGTAATGCTCATTCCGCACCCATCGTCAATTACCTGGATAAGCGACTTTCCCGCATCCTTAATGATGAGTTGTATCTTCCCTGCTCCGGAGTCCACCGAATTCTCTATCAGTTCTTTCACTGCCGATGCGGGCCGTTGAACCACTTCGCCGGCTGCAATCTGGTTGGCAACAGAATCCGGTAATAGCTGTATTATATCAGACATAGTATATATGTACAAAAGTAAAAATAAAAAACCATTGGCTTTCCGGTTTAAGGAATCAGGTTCTTCCTCAAGAGAATAAAGCAAATAAAAAAAGATCTGCATATAATAAATGCTTTATGCCGACGTTATGAATACATAAATACCTGTGACATAAATCTTTTCTTCTCAATACTGATGGCCGGAGCTTGGCGAAAGACGGCTAAAAAGGCATGTATTTTTATTTTTTTTGGAAATATTATTTGCATAATCCAATTATTATATTGACTTTCATATTTACAAACTCTTAATCAACAACTAATACTAATTTAACCAAAGGCATAGTACAGATTTTAAGCCATATATCGTTAAAAGCTTACTGGACAGATGGTACTTTAGTAGATGGGAAAAACACTCAAACTAACCAGGCCCGGAATTTTCCGGGCTTTTTGTTTTTTATAACAATTAGTTTTAAACTTCGTTATTTTACCAGCTAAATGAAGTATGTGATGATCTGAATGGATGTTCCCGCCTGAAGTGGATACATCTTACGGTTATCCACGTTACTTAAAAAGTAAGAGTTACGATGATATCCTGCTTAAAGAAAGACTGCCTGCGTTGCGTGTTATTTTTTATATCTTTTATGCTTGTCGCCTTCACCGCCCCGGGCTTTTATTGCCGGAGTGCCGGCGATGACTGGATGGGCGGAATGAGTCAGGCTGAAAAGTCGACTGTCCTGCTGAACAATGAAAATGGGATAATACCCTTTCGTAACCTGGAGGAAAAGAGGATAGCAAGCGTTAATCTGGGTACTGCTTATGCTGCCGAATTTGATAGTATCCTGAATAAGTACACGGAGGTGGGCAGGTTTTCCGCTTCTGCTTATCCCCCGGGCAGGCGGGATCAGCTTAGCTCGGATCTTAAGCTGTACAATACGGTAATTGTTCAGCTGACGGGCCAATCCATTGCTGATAATGTCAACAGGGTCTTCCTTAAGGATTTAAGGAAGACCCGGCAGGTAGTAGTGGTACTGTACGGTGATCCTGTTTCTCTTAAAATGCTCGACGGGGCAGACTTTCCGGTGATATGGTCTGCGAATAACAACCCTGGAAGTGCCAATTTTACAGCTCAGCTTCTTTTTGGTGGCGTTGCTGCTTCGGCGAGGCTCACGTTGGATGTGTCCCTGAAGTATAAAAGGGGGAGCGGGTATAGTACGATTGTCACCCGACTTAAATATGCGATCCCCGAAGATGCAGGAATTGATTCGCGAAATTTAAAGCCTATAGATGATATTGTGGCAGAAGCGATCAGCAAGCATGCTACACCGGGTGCAGTAGTCATGGTGGTTAAAGATGGCAAGGTGATATTTGACCGGGCTTATGGTACTCATACCTATGGCGATGACCGTGTTACCCGCATTGATGATATATTTGATCTGGCATCTGTCAGTAAGATTGCTTCGACTACTATGGCGGCTATGCGTTTGTACGAAGAGAATAAGCTTAAGCTGGATACGATTATCGGAGCATATTTCCCCCTGGCGAGAAGTACAAATAAGAACAATCTCCTTGTTCGTGAACTGATGCTTCATGAGGCCGGTCTTGTTCCATATATTCCCTTCCACAATAGTATCAGGCCCGGCGACTTCAGCCGCGATTCTTCGGAAGCCTATCCCGTTAAGGTTGCCGATAATTATTATATACGAAAGGGCTATTATGAGGATGTAATGCTTCCGAGAATGCTCAATTCCGGTTTGCGTGCAAGAGGCAGATATGAATACAGCGATCTCAGTATGTATTTTATGAAGGAGATTGTTGAATATCTTACCTCGGAAAAGCTCGATCATTATGTGCTGGAGCAATTTTACCGTCCGCTGGGCATGCAGACGGCAGGTTATAACCCGCGCCTGAGGTTTGACAAAAGCAGGATAATGCCAACTGAGAATGATACTTATTTCAGAAAGACTTTGCTGCAGGGGTATGTCCACGACCAGGGGGCGGCACTTGCAGGAGGCGTGGCGGGCCATGCCGGGGTTTTTGCTACTGCAAACGACATGGCCATTCTTTTCCAGATGATGCTTAACGGGGGTACTTATGGAGAAAAGCAGTTTTTTCAGCCTTCTACCATCAGCCTGTTTACTTCGAGACAATCAAAGGTAAGCCGGCGGGGGCTGGGATTTGACAGGTGGGACCCTGACCGGGATAACCGGTATCCATCGGAACTTGCATCGCCTGAAACGTATGGCCATACCGGGTTTACCGGAACCTGCATTTGGGTAGATCCAAAATCCAACCTGATCTATATCTTCCTATCCAACAGGCTGAATGACCAGCCTGCCAACAAAATAAGCAGTCTCCGGATCAGGCCGAGGATTCAGGATGTTATATATGAGGCGATCAGTAAAGGTCAATAGAGGCAGCACTCATAAGAGAGTGTAAAAATATTGTTCGCGGCGCCGGAAGAATTTACGGAGGAGAAACAATCTCTTCATGTTTTTCTCTTTATTTTGTGGAATGAAGATCGGAATTGTATGTTATCCTACATTTGGCGGGAGCGGGGTTGTGGCAACTGAACTGGGCAAGGCCCTCGCCGATAATGGACACCAGGTGCATTTTATCACCTACAGCCAGCCTGCACGGCTGGATTTCTTCTCAGAAAATCTTTACTACCACGAAGTTTCGGTATCTCAATATCCCCTTTTTGATTACCCCCCCTATGAGTTGGTTCTGGCTAGTAAGCTTGTTGATGTTGTCAGGTTCGAAAAACTTGAACTTCTCCATGTTCATTATGCCATTCCTCATGCTTCTGCTGCTTTTATGGCAAAGCAGATACTGGCGACGTATGGGATTCATATTCCTGTGGTTACTACTTTGCACGGTACCGACATTACCCTGGTGGGAAAGGATGTGACGTTTAAGCCGGTTGTGACATTCTCTATCAATCAGTCTGACGGCGTAACGGCGGTATCCGAGCATTTACGGGAAGCTACATACAGTCATTTCGAGGTGGAGAAGGATATTAGGGTAATTCCTAATTTTATCGATCTTGAAAGGTTCAGTCATAAACGGAAAGATCATTTTAAAAAGGCAATTGCCCCTTTTAACGAGCGCATTCTTGTGCATACTTCCAACTTCAGGAAGGTTAAAAGGGCCGCAGACGTGATCCGCGTTTTCAAAAAAGTTCAGGAGAAGATTCCTTCTAAACTTCTGATGGTGGGAGATGGCCCTGACAGGGTAAACTGCGAACAACTTTGCAGGGAGCTTGGAGTGTGTGAGAATGTCCGGTTTCTGGGTAAACAAGACGCGGTAGAGGAGATTTTGTCGGTCGCCGACCTTTTTCTTATGCCTTCAGAATCTGAAAGTTTTGGACTGGCGGCACTGGAAGCTATGGCCTGTAAGGTGCCTGTTATTTCTTCAAATGCAGGCGGGTTGCCGGAGTTGAATGTACCGGGCGTGACCGGCTTTTTAAGCGAGCCGGGAGATGTTGAGGAAATGGCAAGAAATGCGGCATATATCCTGGAAGATTCTGAACGCCTTAATACCTTCAAAGAAAACGCCCTTTTGAGAGCTAAAGAATTCGACCTGAGCCGGATACTGCCCCAGTACGAGTCGTTTTACCGTGAGGTACTGGAAGGGAGCCGAATGGCGGTGAAATAATAGCAGTTGGCTTTTGGCAATTAGCCATTAGCTTCCTGTGGGGACTTTTACTAATTGCCAGG
>NZ_QEAS01000014.1:70342-72924 GCF_003130405.1 Pararcticibacter amylolyticus | reverse complement strand
TTGGCAAATTTCAAACAGACGGGTGCACCGACTTTGATTCTTTCTCCTGTGTCGGTCAGCATACCGGTGGTTTTATTCCGTTTGAATATCACGATGGAATCGCTGTATTGGTTTGCTGCCAGGAGGAAGTTGCCTTCCGGGTCGATAACAAAGTTCCTGGGCCCTTTGCCCATGCTTGAGGTACGGCCTTTCAATGATAGCTTTCCCGTTTTAGGAGCGATCGCAAAAATCGCAATATCGTTTGCATCCCCGCGGTTGGAGCTGTAAAGGAACTTTCCATCGGGCGAGACGTGAATATCTGCAGCACCGGTCTCACCTTTAAATGCCGGATCAACCATCGATATGTTTTGCAAAAGCGAGAGTTTCCCCTTGTTATATCCGAAGGCAGAAATATTGCCGTTCAGCTCTTGTATGGAGTAGGCAAACTTGCCGTTGGGATGAAATTCGAAGTGGCGTGGTCCGCTGCCTTTTCCTGCGTCTACAAAGGGGTATTCGCCGGTAGAGACAGGCTGTGTATTGCCGGCAGAGTTAAATCTATAAATACTGATTTGGTCTGTTCCGAGGTCACTTACGATCAGATGATCTTCTTCCGGAGAAAAAACAGCTGAATGTACGTGAGATCTTTCCTGGCGCTCCTTATTTACGCTGCTGCCGGAGTGTTGAATAGTCTGTGCTGCTTCTCCGAGAGACCCGTCTTTCTGAACCGGGTAGACAGAAAAACTCCCGCCGCTATAGTTTGCTGCTATGACATACCGGTTGTCTTTATCGATAACTATATAACATGGAGCGGATCCGTTGGAGGGTTTTTTATTCAGGAATTTCAGTGTCCCGCTAGTTTTGTCAAACGAAAAAGAGCTGACATCCCCGCTTCCTTCGTTGACGGCATATAGAAAGTTTCCTTCTTTATTCAGAGCGACATAGGACGGATCATTTACGCCCGTAGCTTTATTTTTGTAAGAGGCTTTACCTGTAGATGTATCAAATTCATACACATAAATACCTTCACTGGTACCCTTGTTTGTGTATGTCCCGATAATGAGATTCAATTTCTGCGCATTCACCATATTCACTGGCGCCAATGAGATCAGCGAAATAATAGACAGAAGGATGTACTGATTGGTTTTCATAAATACGAAGTTAATGAAATATGAAGAAGTTTAAAGGAGAGGCCAGGGGATTCAAAACAAAAGCCCCGGATATCCGGGGCTCGTGCTTATTTTATTTTATAAAATGTTTTAACTGAATGATCTCTTTTTCTTCGAGGTAGCGCCATCTGCCTCTTGGAAGATCCTTTTTGGTAAGGTTGGCATATACTACTCTATCGAGCTTTACCACTTCATATCCGAGATGTTCGAATATTCTCCTCACAATCCTGTTTTTGCCACTGTGGATCTGGATTCCGATCTCTTTTTTGGTACCACCCTGGACGTAGCTCACGGTATCAGGCTTGATAAGGCCGTCTTCCAGTTCTATTCCGAATGAGATTTTGTTGAGGTCGCCCTGGGCCAGGCTCTTACTTAATTCTACCTGGTAGATCTTTGTGACATTGTTTCTGGGATGAGACAGCTTTTCGGCAAGATCACCGTCGTTCGTCAGCAACAGCAGTCCGGTTGTATTCCGGTCGAGCCTTCCAACCGGATAAATCCGTTCTTTGGATGCTTTTTCAACTAATTGCATAACTGTTCTCCGCTCCTGGGGATCGTCTGTTGTTGTGATATAGTCTTTTGGCTTGTTTAAAAGCACATATACCATTTTCTCCCTTCTCAGGGCTTCTCCGTTATATCTGATCTCATCTTTGGCCGGATCCACTTTAAAGCCAAGCTCGGATACTACTTCTCCGTTCACAGATATGACGCCTGCTTCAATCAATTCATCAGCTTTACGCCTTGAACATATACCTGCATTAGCAATGTAACGGTTCAGCCTTATGAGTTCAGATTCTTTATTTTCCTGTTTCTTTCGTCCTCTTAAAACCGGAGCCTGCTCAATATGCTCTTCGCTTGTCCAGTTTCTGTCTTCCCTGCTTCTGTAGTTGCGGGAGGGCGCGTCATAGTTTTTCTTCTCTCTGCCCGGATTTTCAGTTCTGCGCCTTTGGTCTCTGTCTCCACCGAATGATTTCTTTTCAAACGGCCTTTTTTCAAAGGGTCTGTCCTTTCTGAAGTCCGGTTTTTCTTCTCCTTGTTCAGAAGACCGTTTCCTGAAGGGCCTGCTGTCTCCATCGAATGATTTCTTTTCAAACGGCCTTTTTTCAAAGGATCTGTCTTTTCTGAATTCAGATCTTTCTTCTCCCTGTTCTGAAGATCGTTTCCTGAAAGGTCTGCTGTCTCCGCCGAATGATCCTTTCTTTCCCGGGGAGAAAGGTCTTGATCCTGAACCAGAATCTGTCCGGCTTCCCGATCTTTCTGATTTAACCCAGGCTCTTCCGGTGCTTTTTTCACTATTGAATCCTGGTTTATTACGGTCTCCTCCTCCTTCTGTATCGCGGCTTCTTTCCCTGTACGGAGATCTGCCTCTTTCGGGGCGGTCGTCTCTTGAGCTGTTAAATGGCTTTTTACCACGGGAGGAGGGGAACGATGATCTGT
>NZ_QEAS01000014.1:60981-70305 GCF_003130405.1 Pararcticibacter amylolyticus | reverse complement strand
AAACCTTTTCCCGGGTTTACTGTTGCTTCTTGCTGGCCGCTCATTTTTTGAACCGCCTTCGAAGCGATTGTGTTTTAAGGACTTGTCCTCGCGACTGTTCCTGCTGCTTTTATATGGCATGATTATGCTAATGTTCCTTTTTGAAATGGGGTGCAAAGATAGTGAAATAAACGTTAAAAGCTTGAATCTGTTTGTATTATTTTTCAACCGGAGGCGGTTCTTATGCTTTAAGAAAAGAGCGGACAACAAGCTTATAGTATAAAGTGTAATGGAGTTTTATGAAGGCGGAAAAAGGCCCCGAATAAGCCTGCTTAACCTGTTGACTCTGAGTGGTTAGAGTGTAAGTGTTTGTATATTAAGAATATAATGTTTACCTTTGGAATCTTTTTTTGTTTAATTTAAAGAAAGGAACTCATGATTAAGAAACATTTGATCGCGTGTTCCGTGCTCTTTTTGCTGATGATATCATCGCGTATGTTAATCAGCCGGAACGCCCGGACACCAATTAATTCGTTTCCACAACCTGTGGATTTCCCTTCTCCCCAAGAACAGAAAGTGTCATCTCCAAAAGCGGAGTTTAGCTTCGCCAATGAAAAGGTACCGCTGAAGAATAAGAAGGTTGCCTGGAAGATGGACAAGTATTTGAAGAAGAATAGCTTTGAGCATATTCAAACAGACAGGCTTCATCATAAGGCCAGGGAATGGTTTCCCGTAATAGAGCCTATTTTGGAACGCTATGGCA
The DNA here is from genome assembly GCF_003130405.1 of Pararcticibacter amylolyticus. Lineage (GTDB taxonomy): Bacteria > Bacteroidota > Bacteroidia > Sphingobacteriales > Sphingobacteriaceae > Arcticibacter > Arcticibacter amylolyticus. Next base: position 69,563 of record NZ_QEAS01000014.1, on the reverse strand, counting down.
TACCGGAGGACTTTAAGTACATTCCTTTGGTAGAGAGTGGTCTGTTGGGAGGAACGTCTCATAAAGGAGCGTCGGGATACTGGCAGTTTATGCCTCAGACCGCGCGTACTTATGGACTAAAGGTCAATAGGGATATTGACGAAAGAAAGGACCTGCGAAAGTCTACATTTGCCGCATGCAGGTACCTGAAAGCCTTACACCAGGAGTTTAAAAACTGGACATTAGTGGCGGCTGCTTATAACATTGGGGAGAATAGTTTAAAGCAGCATATCTATAACCAGGGACATCGGAATTATTTCAAAATGAGGTTGAACAGGGAAACTGCCTCGTATGTCTACAAACTTGTTTCGATGAAAGAGATCATCGAAAAACCTTCTAAGTATGGTTACTCTGAACGGCACAGAACTCTTCTGGCTAAGAAGGATGCTTCTGTTCCATCGCCGGACCGGCATGTATTTCTGAGCAGAGAGGATGAAAACAGTGCTTTGAAAGCATTTGAAATCTTACAGCCGCAAGCGAGCATGTAAGTATTTATCCAGCAGGGTTGCAGAAGCAACCCTGCTTTGGTCAAAAAAAAGAAATCTTAGTTTCCGATGCTTGATTCTTGCTCCGATTAGCCGATCTTTACACGAATTTTGACAGGTATAAATTAATGGACAAAAGTACACCAGACCTTGGAGAACAAAGTGAAGTAGAAGTTTTCGGAGCCAGGGTTCATAATCTTAAGAATATTGATGTTTCGTTTCCCCGGAATAAGCTTGTAGTTATTACAGGGCTTAGCGGGAGCGGAAAGTCATCTCTTGCATTTGACACTATTTATGCGGAAGGGCAGCGTCGTTATATGGAGACGTTCAGCGCCTATTCAAGACAGTTTCTTGGAGGGATGGAGCGCCCGGATGTTGATAAGATATCAGGGCTGAGCCCTGTTATTGCAATAGAGCAGAAGACTACATCCAAAAACCCCAGGTCAACGGTTGGAACCATAACGGAGATCTACGACTTTATGCGCCTTTTATTCGCCCGGACAGGGGAGGCGTATTCATATGTGACCGGAAAAAAGATGGAGCGGATGTCGGAGGACCAGATGCTGAGGAATATCCTGCAGCAGTTCGATGGCAAGCCCGTGAATATCCTTGCTCCTGTTGTAAAAGGGAGGAAGGGCCATTACAGGGAATTATTTGAGCAGATCAGGAAGCAAGGCTATCTGAAGGTAAGGGTTGACGGAGAGATCGTAGATCTTGCACCGAAGATGCAGCTCGACCGCTATAAGATCCACGATATAGAAATGGTGATTGACCGGCTTGTTGTGACAGAGAAGGATAGTAAGAGGCTTTATAGTTCGATCCAGGCTGCTTTAAAGACTGCAAAGGGAATTATAAAAATATCCGACCAGGAGAATAACGAGTTTTTCTTCAGTAAATACCTTATGGACCCCGTGTCGGGAATCTCATATGACGAACCTCAGCCTAACACATTTTCGTTTAATTCCCCTTACGGGGCTTGTGAACGCTGTGACGGGCTTGGTTACATCTATGAGATAGAAGAGGCCTCGGTGATCCCGAACGCTAAGCTGAGTATTATGCAGGGGGGCTTGGCTCCGCTAGGCGAATACCGTGAAACCTGGATGTTTCAGGTGCTGAAAGCTTTAGGGAAGAAATATAATTTTTCTCTTTCTGTGCCCATTGAAAAGATTCCGAAAGAGACACTGAATATCATATTAAATGGTTCGGATGAGATCCTGACAGTTCCTGTTGAATACAATAAATGGAATGTACAGAACTACCAGATTTCCTTTGACGGAATTATTAAGATGCTGGAGGAGCAGACGGAGAGAAGGGGGGATGAAGCTTCTGATGATCTTGAAAACTTCCGGGTGCTCAAGAAATGTCCGGTTTGCCATGGCGCGAGGTTGAAAAAGGAGTCTTTGCATTTTAAAGTTGGAGAAAAGAACATTTTCGAGCTGGCGAGTATGGACATCAATCACTTATCTGAGTGGTTCAGCGATGTTGAGGAGCGTTTGTCGGAAAGGCAAAACGTTATTGCAAAGGAAATACTCAAAGAGATCAGGGCCAGAATAGGATTTTTACTGGATGTAGGATTGAACTATCTGACACTTGACCGGACGGCTAAAACGCTGTCGGGTGGTGAAGCTCAGAGAATCCGTCTGGCCACACAGATCGGCTCTCAGCTGGTGAACGTCTTGTATATCCTGGACGAGCCGAGTATCGGACTGCACCAGAGAGATAACGCCAGGCTGATTTCTGCACTTAAGAACCTAAGGGATATTGGCAACTCGATCCTAGTGGTGGAACATGATAAAGACATGATCCTTGAAGCGGACCACGTGATTGACATGGGGCCTGCCGCCGGGATCCACGGGGGAGTGGTTGTTGCAGAAGGGGCACCGGAACAGATTAAGCAGGCTCATACACTGACCACGGCTTATCTGAGTGGTGAAAAAGAAATTGCAGTACCCGCTGAAAGGCGGAAAGGGAACGGAAAATCTCTTGTATTAAAAAATGCAAGCGGCAATAATCTGAAAAACGTCACGGCAGAGTTTCCTCTCGGCAGGTTTATCTGTATAACAGGCGTATCAGGAAGCGGAAAGTCCAGCCTGATCACGGAAACTCTTTATCCCATTCTGAACCATCATTTTTTCAGAGCCAAAAAGCATCCGCTGCCCTATAAAAAGATCGAAGGGCTGGAGCATATCGATAAGGTGATCGAAATTGATCAGACGCCTATCGGCCGTACTCCGAGATCAAATCCGTCTACCTATACCGGTGTCTTTTCTGACATAAGAAATCTCTTTGTACAGCTGCCCGAAGCGAAGATCAGGGGATATAAGCCCGGGCGCTTTTCTTTCAACGTGAAAGGGGGGCGCTGCGAGACCTGTCAGGGTGCAGGGATGAAAGTCATTGAAATGAACTTTTTGCCTGATGTCCAGGTACCTTGTGAAGAATGCCAGGGAAAACGATATAACCGGGAAACGCTGGAAGTACGCTACAGGGGTAAGTCTATCAGCGATGTGCTTGACATGAGCATTGAAGAAGCTGTTAGTTTCTTCGAACCAATTCCTTCTATTTACAGGAAAATAAAGACGCTGCATGATGTGGGCCTTGGTTATATTAAACTGGGACAGTCATCCACCACTTTGTCTGGTGGTGAGGCTCAAAGGGTAAAACTTGCTACTGAGCTATCAAAAAAGGATACAGGGAAGACTTTTTATATCCTGGACGAGCCAACAACCGGATTGCATTTTGAAGATATAAACGTATTGCTTGGGGTTCTTAACCGGCTGGTAGATGATGGAAACACGGTGCTGGTGATTGAGCATAACCTGGATGTAGTGAAGGTTGCAGACTGGGTGATTGATCTTGGCCCGGAAGGGGGGGCAGGAGGAGGACAAATTCTATTTGCAGGGACACCTGAGAATTTGATTAAGGTGGATGAAAGCTTTACCGGTAAATTCCTGAAAATGGAAATGCAGAGATAGTTTTATATGGCTCAATCAATGTCCTTCCGTCTTCTTTTTCTGATGTTCGGGATATTGGCATTTTCCAATCAGGGATATTCCCAGCGGCTTGTGATTAATGAGGTCGGTTTCAAACTGGAAGATGATGTAAAGAGACAAATTAGCCTGCTCGCAGAATATGAGGCCCAGATTTACAATGGCTTGTTTGATACCCGCCGCAATGACAGCCTGCTCATTACCATCAATATCTATAAGAAGTTCAGTGACTATAAGAAGAGCAGTTTAAATACTGGAGGGAAACCGATCTCTGCTACAGGGTTCTACTCCCCATATCAAAAGCAGGTGTTCGTTTATAAGCACGACGATTTCATGAGAACTCTGGTGCATGAAATGAGCCATTGCTTTATGCATGACAATATGGGGCCGGAGGTTCCCCGATGGTTAAATGAAGGTGTTGCCGTGTTCTTTGAGTCAATGGAGGTAAAATATAACGAAGTATCAGTTACAGTCCAGGCCGGCAGGCTGTCTGCAGTAAGGAAGTATGTTGCTGACGGTGACTTCGACCTCGTCAGATTCTTCCAGACACCGGGAACTTTATGGCTCGATAAATCAAAACTGGATTATTTATATAATGTATCATACAGCATCGTTTTTTTCCTGATGAGAAGTAATCCTGCCGCCGCCCGCAAGCTTATCCGGGAACTGAGCAAAGAGAAAGATTCTGTGCGCGCCATTGAAAGACTTCCTTATGGCAGGATCGATCAGTTTGAGGCCAGATATAAGCTATTTTACCGATAGAGTTGCCTGCATCCAAACATCCGGCTGCTCAGCGTGTATTGTAAGTGCAAGAATTGAATAGCGGTTAAACAATTTGTAAGTTTGGAACATGCAAAAGCTGCTCACTGCAAAACAAATGAGGGATGCGGATTCCTTTACTATTGCCTCTAAGTCTATCTTTTCGGCTGATCTGATGGAAGAGGCTTCACACGCCTTTGTAAAGATCTTTACAGAGGAATTCCCAGACAGAAGCCTTCGGGTTTCCGTTTATTGCGGCACCGGAAATAATGGGGGAGATGGTTTGGCAATAAGCAGGCTTCTGATGCAGGCGGGATACCATGATATAAAGGTTATGATCGCGCGTTTCTCTGCCAACAGCACGGATGACTTTGAGATAAATTTCCGGAGGCTGCGTGAGTTTCAGAACATCAGGATACAAGAATTAAGGAGTGCCGTTGAGTGCGGGGCAGAAACATCCGACCTTATTATTGATGCGCTGCTTGGCTCAGGCCTGAATAAGCCTCTTTCGGGCGAATGGGAAAAGTTAGTTACATGGTTGAACAGCCTTCATAAGACGATTGTATCGGTAGACATTCCTACAGGTTTACCAGCGGAGGAGGGCGCCGGGTCGGGACATGCTATCCTGCATGCCAGGCTGGCTATTTCGTTTCAGCGTCCAAAGCTTAGCTTCCTCCTTCCAGGTTCTGCTCCTTATCTTGACAGGTTCAGAGTAGCGGATATCGGTCTTGATGACGACTTTATCCAAAACTGTGAAGGCCCTTATTATCTACTGGAAGAGAATGATATAAGAGAGCGTTTAATCCACCGGGCAGCTTTTAGTCATAAAGGAACATTCGGACATGCCATGCTAGTGGCAGGGGCGCCAGAAACGATGGGTGCTGCCTTGCTTACGTCACGTGCTTGTTTATACGCCGGAGCTGGTCTTACGAGTGCCTGTATTCCCGCAACCGGACTTACCGCGCTGAACGCTTCTCTGCCAGAAGTTATGGCTGTTGTAAGATCTGAGCAGGGGCTGCCAACGTCTGTTGACTGGGAAAAGTATCAGGCTATTGGCATTGGTCCGGGTTTAGGTACCGGTCCGGGAAGTCTCTCTCTCCTGAGAGTGGTTCTTAAAAATTTTCACAAACCAATTGTACTTGATGCGGACGCATTGAACCTCATAGCGCATAACTACGAGCTAATCCAGCAGGTGCCGGAGCATTCTGTGCTGACTCCCCACATGAAGGAGTTTGACCGGCTTTTTGGGGATCATCAGGATTGGTGGTCGCGCATCGAAACGGGCATTGACAGGGCGACTACTTTAGGGTGCACGATCGTATTAAAAAACCGATATACGATCATATTTACCCCTCAGGGAATGTGTCTTTTTAATCCTACGGGAACCCCGGCAATGGCAACAGGGGGATCAGGCGATGCTCTGACCGGGATCATTACATCATTTCTCGCTCAAGGGTATGAGCCGCATGAAGCTGCGTTTATTGGAACTTATGTTCACGGGGCTGCGGGGGAGCGTGTGCGGGGATATGTAGCAACTCCTTCACAGTTGATAGACGAATTGCCTTTATTGATGAAGGAGCTCGCTGATTAACAAAATCAATTTCGCTGCCGCTTACCGATATCAAGGAGGTTTCCCTGGTTCCCGGATGCAGAGCCCCCCGGATAGTGTTTTTAGCGTACCTGGTCGAACAGATGCTTTTCTGCGTGATAAGAAGATCTTACCAGTGGTCCGCTTTCAACATACCTGAAGCCCATATCCAATCCAATCTCCTTGTATTTCGCAAACTGATCGGGATGTATCCAGTCCAGTACGGGGTGGTGGTTCTTTGTGGGCTGAAGATATTGTCCCAGAGTCAGGATATGAACGCCTGCATCTGCAAGGTCCTGCATTGTTTCTACAACATCAGCTTCCGTTTCTCCTAGTCCCAGCATAACGCCGGACTTAGTTCTGAGTCCGAATTCAGAAATCCGTTTAAGAGCCTCAAGACTTCTGTCGTACTTCGCCTGGATACGCACCTGGCGGGTCAGCCTTCTGACGGTTTCGATATTATGAGAAATGACTTCGGGGCGTTCTTCGCAAACGCGGTAAAGGTTTTCCCATACTCCCTTAAAGTCAGGGATCAGAGTCTCCATCGTTGTCTGCGGGCTTTCGCGCCGGATAGCTTTAATGGTTTCAGCCCAGATAATCGAGCCACCATCTTTCAGATCATCACGGTCAACAGAGGTAATGACCGCGTGTTTTACATTCATTAGTTTAATTGAATTCGCCACCCGGTTGGGCTCATCGAGGTCTACTGCATTGGGGCGTCCTGTTGCAACAGCGCAGAACGAGCATGAACGTGTGCAGATATTACCCAGGATCATAAATGTAGCTGTGCCTGCGCCCCAGCATTCTCCCATATTCGGGCAATTACCGCTCTCGCATATAGTATGAAGTTTGTGCGTATCTACAAGTCCTCTTACATTCGCATATTCTTTTCCAACGGGGAGCTTTACCCGTAACCAGTTTGGCCTTCTCTGAGTCTGACTGGCTGGAATCACCGGCAATTCAATCATAGCGCAAAGGTAGTTATTTACTTGCGAGTTCTGAGCGGGTACCCGTCGTAATTTGACATTGGTGTTATGAAATCTATTCACATCATTTTATTCTGAGCGCAGGCGTCTGCGGCAGATCCGGGAAAACTTTTTACTTTTGAAGTATTGATAGATATATGGCAACTTCACTGGTAGTTTATAAGGGAGAATTAAGGACAGAGGCATTGCACCTGCAATCGGGAGAAAAGATCATAACAGATGCCCCTGTGGATAATCATGGTAAAGGCGAGGCCTTTTCCCCTACAGATCTTCTTGCTACATCCCTGGGCAGCTGCATGCTGACCATCATGGGGATTGCAGCAAGGGAACGCAATATTGATATTGAAGGAACCACATGCGAGGTTACCAAAATTATGGGTACTTCACCCCGCAGGGTTACGGAGATACATATATCCTTTAATTTTCCGGGGAGACAGTTCTCTGATAAAGAGAAAGCCGTCCTGGAACAATCAGCGAAAACCTGCCCGGTATGGTACAGCCTTCACCCGGATATTCAGAAAGTGGTGGAATTTAAATGGTAAAGAAGATAATCTTACGGTTATTCTATTAATGCAGCTGTAGTCTCTGCGGAAATTTCTCCATGCGAAGCGTTATAAATGCACTCTCCATCCTTGATTAGCAGCAGTTGCGGAGATTCATGCTGCACTGAGAATAAGGTGGCAATCCCTGAAGAGATGTCGCGGTGGTTCAGTAAGTCGAGGAAGTAAAGAGATGTATCCGGTGGAAGTGCCTCCCATTCAAGCTCAAACCTTTTTTTTACCATCATACTAATGGAACAACGGGTACTATGTTTGAATAGAATATGATACCCCTCAGCACTTTTTATTTCCTGTAACTGTTCGATTTTTTCCAGCGGTTTCCAATTCATATAGCGATAGATGAAAGCAGGGAGCATATTCGCTCCACAAGATGTTAACAAATTAAAATAATACGGACTTACCCCCTCCTTGATTTAGGATAGGAACTATAGGCCGGACATGTTTTAGAAGAGCATGATTCGAATACAAGAGCTAAAGACATCAGCAGGAGCAACCCTACAGTAAATTTCTTCATTTGAGTATTGTTTATATTTTTTAAACCTAGTGTATTGTGCCTTATACGACGCTGTTACCCCAAGGTTTCAAATCATAAAGATAATTAATTTTCTATAGAACGGTGCCCGGTATGATTTGGTTTTATTGAAGTTGAGATTTCAAACTTGCCATCAGGATAGCCGTTGCCGCTGCTTCTTCTCCTTTATTACCGTGCCTTCCTCCTGCTCTTTCTTTTGCCTGAAGCTCATTGTCGGTCGTTAATACACCGAAGATAGCTGGAATGCTATGTTTAATGCCAACATTGGTTACCCCGTGTGCAACAGCGCTGCATATATAATCGAAATGAGGGGTATCCCCTTTAATAACACATCCAAGACAAATTACCGCATCAACTTTCTTATGCTGTAGCACCATATCGGCCCCGGAACTTAGTTCGAAACTACCGGGAACCGTTAACGAAAGGATATGATCAGGATCAGCACCCTGCTTAATTAAAAACTGGTACGCTCCTTCATACAAAGCACCTGTAATCTCTGCATTCCAGTGAGCTGTTACAATTGCAAAATGATAAGGAGATGCTGAAGGGATTGTTGTATGAGAAAAATCTGAAAGATTTTTGAGGTGAGTAGCCATCAGGATTAAAGTTAAGAGTTAAAAGTCAAAAGTTAAGTATTATGCCGGAG
>NZ_QEAS01000014.1:52987-60936 GCF_003130405.1 Pararcticibacter amylolyticus | reverse complement strand
TGTTTTGCTTCCGCTCTTGCTAAATAAGTATCAATAACTGATGCTTCGTAGCTGTTAGGGTAGTTTTCTTTGATTTTATTATAAGCGTCTGCTGCAGATTTAAAATCCTTTTGCTCTTCGTAGACCAGGCCCAGTTTTTTCAGGAACAATGGCGCAGTAAAAGGATTGTCTGATTTATCAGAAGCCTTTTTGTAATAGGTAACCGCCTGATCGTAATCTTTTAATTCGCTGTACGCATCTCCCAGCATTCCGAGAACAAGGGGATCCACTACCGGGCTGCCGGTACTGCTATAATTTCCAAGCGCATCGATAGCCTTTTGGTACTGGCCTTTCTTCAGATAGAGGCCTCCCAAGTAGGCATTAGCGATATTTGCTGATTTGGTACTTGAGTATTCTTCTGCTATTTTCTCGAAGCCGGGGTAAGAACCGTCGCCGTTTATTGCTCTGTCTGACAACGAATCAACCGCAGCATATTCTTCAGCCTTAAACATCTCGTTTGCTGCTTTTTCAGCTCTGGGCGCTAAATAAAATTTTTGGTAGCCAATGTAAAGCAGTATAAGTGCTACTATAGCCCCACCAATAAATGCCAGACTTTTCTTGTTTTCCAGCACAAAACTACCGGTATTGGCCGGCTTACCAGAGTGTGAAATAGTATCTTTTTGATTATTCGCCATTTGCGTTATTATTGAAGTGTGCAAAAATACGTTTTTACAAGAGACTGTCAAGGGGAAATAAAGCTGCTTCAGAACAAACAACAAAAAATAATGCAGAACTGTTTCCTTCCGTCGTTATGCTCATATGCTTTTGTCTGTTAAACCTGTCCAGCGATTAGTTTTATAATGGTATCAGGAAGATCCGCCAAACATTCCCGAATTCATGTTCATATAAGGTAAAGTTACTATTAAATTTTAATTTCTGTATCGGTATGTTTTTAACAGCATTTCGGGGGTAATTACCAGGGTGTGAAATCTGCGCCTCTCAATATTTAAAAAGCTATCTTTAATCAGCTACCTTTGTGCCGTCGTATGTGGCTTAAGAAACTTGCACTCATAAATTTTAAGAACTATCAGGAAGCCGGGTTGGAGCTTTCTCCTCAGGTGAATGCGTTTACCGGGGACAACGGCGCTGGTAAAACGAATCTTCTCGATGCTGTTCATTATTTGTCTTTATGCAAAAGTTACTTTAATCCAATAGACTCACAGCAGATAAAGGGAGGCGCCGACTTTTTTATGGTACAGGGCTCTTTTGATAAAGATGGGAAGGAAGACGTTGTTTCCTGTTCGCTTAAACGGAATCAAAAGAAACAGTTCAGGCGAAATAAGAAAGAGTACCAGCGTCTTGCAGATCATATCGGTCTTTTTCCTCTTGTGATGATCTCTCCTTATGATGTCAGTATTATTATAGAAGGGAGTGAGGAGCGGCGGCGTTTTATTGATAATGTTATTTCGCAAAACGATAGTTATTACCTGGATGAGCTGATCCTTTATAATAAGAATCTTCTGAACCGGAATGCCTTACTGAAGACCATTGCCGAAACGGGAAAGTATGATCCCGCGCTCCTGGAAATACTGAATGAGCAGTTAGTGGCCTCCGGAAACCGGATCTTTGATAAAAGGAGGCAGTTTATGGAAGAGTTCATTCCCGTTTTTCATAAGCATTATAGTTATCTCACAGGGGGAGCGGAAGAGGCTGATCTGATCTATGAATCACCTTTGCTGAAGGAAGAGTTTGCTGCCCTGTTAAAGAAGACCGCTGAGCGCGACAGGATATTGGAAAGGACCAGTGCCGGCATACATAAGGATGATCTTCTGTTCTCTGTAAATGGCATGCCCATGAAAAAGTTTGGATCCCAGGGGCAGCAAAAATCATTTCTGATTGCTTTGAAGCTGGCACAATACAGTTTTTTACAGGAGAAAAAGGGATATAAACCCTTGTTGCTTCTGGATGATATTTTCGATAAGCTCGACGAGAAAAGGATCAGGAAACTGATGGAAATGGTGTCGCACGATGATTTCGGACAAATCTTCATTACCGACACCAACAGGGAAAGGATAAGTGAAATTTTTGCGTCAATCGACTGCGGACTCACTATCTTTGAAGTGGATAAGGGAACTATAAAATATGAGGCGGACGAACGATAAATCGCTAAAGGAGGCCATCGAACAGATGCTTCGTGTATACAAGCTCAAACGGCGGTTTGATGAGACTGCCCTTATTGCTGCCTGGCCTGAAATTATGGGTAATGCAGTGGCAAACAGGACCCGTCAGCTTTATATACGTGAGAGAAAACTGTTTATAAGGCTGGAGTCGTCCGTATTGAAGAACGAGCTGGTCATGATCCGTACCCAGATCCTGGATAAAATGAATGAGAAAGCCGGATCAAAAGTGCTGGATGAAATCGTGTTTCTATAAAATTGAAATAAAAAACCGGAGTTTGCCTGTTTGGACTAACTCCGGTTAATGTCTTCAGGCAATGCCTTCGGCATACCTTTCTTTGGTGATTACAGATTTTTCTTACAGAAAATCCGGATGACGTTCTAAACCTGAGAAAAAGAAGCTCGCTTCGATGTCTGCATTTTCGTTAGAATCAGAACCGTGAACTGCATTCTCCTGGATAGAGGAAGCATACTTCGCGCGGATAGTACCCGGCTCAGCCTTTGAAGGGTCGGTAGCGCCTATAAGCTTACGGAAATCCTCAACTGCATTTTCTTTTTCAAGAACAGCAGCTACAATAGGTCCTGAGCTCATAAATGTCACAAGGTCTTTGAAAAAGGGTCTTTCCTTGTGTACCTGATAGAAAATACCAGCAGTATCCTGATTTAGTTGCATATATTTTATAGCAACTAACTTGAAACCAGCTTTGATAATGTCATCTAAAATAGCCCCGATATGCCCGGCTCTGACAGCATCAGGCTTAATCATTGTAAATGTAGTGATAGTATTCATGTCAAAATAATTGCGGGCAAAATTACGTTTTTAATATCAAGCAGACAAATGGCGGACTTTTTTGGAAAAGTATGTCTTTTTAAGCCTCTTATATCATCGTTCCCGCAATAAAACACCGCAGGTTCTTTATTGTTTTTTTCATTTTGTAACCCCAAGGTTTTTAATAGCTTTGCAATTCTTTTTGAAGGAACGATGCAGGAGTTAATCTCACTGAAAGAAATACTGGCGAACCCAAGGCAAATTGTGATAACAACGCATCACAAGCCTGATGGTGACGCTATGGGCTCGTCACTGGGTCTTTACAACTATCTGGTCCAGAAGGGACATCATGTAAAAGTTATTACACCTACAGATTATCCTGTTTTTCTGCACTGGCTGCCCAATAACCCGGAAGTCATTGTGTACACAGAGAAAAAGGAGGAATCGAAAACGTATGTTTCGCAGGCAGATCTGATCTTCTGTCTCGATTTTAATGCGCTTTCAAGGATAAATGAACTGGGAGAACTGGTGCGTGAAGCCAGTGCTAAGAAGGTGCTTATCGATCATCATCTTGATCCCGAAGATTTTGATGATTACCGCTATTGGAGTATCAATGCCTGTGCAACCGCACAACTGGTATATGAGTTTATTACAAATGTAATGAACGAGCCGAACCTGATAAATAAAGATGTTGCATCCTGTCTTTATACGGGAATTATGACAGATTCAGGCTCCTTCCGCTTCCCAACTACAACCGCCCACGTGCATCATATTGTAGCGGACCTTATCAGTAAGGGAGCAGAGAACTGGCGTATCCATCAATTAGTATATGATAACTTTTCGGAAAATCGTCTGAGGTTTCTTGGATATTGCCTGCTGAACAAGCTGGAGGTTTTTTCCGAATACAATACGGCGATGATATCAGTTTCCAGAGAAGAACTGCGCCGGTTTTCCATATCTACAGGTGATACTGAAGGATTGGTGAATTATGCCTTAACTATTAACGGAATACGTCTTGCTGCGCTTATTATTGAGAGAGAAGATCTTGTAAAGCTTTCACTGAGGTCGACAGGGGATTTTCCGGCTAATGAGATCTGTAAGAAGTATTTTAACGGAGGAGGCCATAGGAATGCTGCGGGCGGGCAATCACCGGATTCTTTACAGAATACAGTAAAACGTTTCAAACAAATTCTGCCAGAATATAAAAGTCTTTTAATACAATAACCAAATAAAATGAAGAAACACTTAATTGTTTTAGGGTTTGCAGTACTTGCATTATCAAGCTGTAAGCAGTTCAAAAAGGGAGAGGGTGATATGCAGTACATTATCCATGAGGATAAAGAAGGGCCTACCATCAAAGAAGGAGATTTTCTCGCGTTACAAATGATCCTGAAGACTGAGGAAGATTCAGTAATCCAAAATACACACGATTATGACAGGCCGATGTTTGTTGCACAACAGAAATCAGCTTTCAAGGGAGATATTTTTTCAGGCTTGGCTATGTTGAGCGAAGGTGACAGTGCTACCTTTAAGATCAATGCCGATTCATTGCAGCAGAAAATGAATATGCAGAAGCCTGCTAACACAAAGGGTAAATACCTGGTATTTACCTTTAAGGTAGACAAGATTATCCCTAAAGGTAAGCTTAGCGATGCTGATTTTAACGGTAAGATCGAACAGTTCTTCAAAGCAGAAACTCAGAAAGCCAAGAATTCTGAAGGAGGCAAGATCAGCGGTTATATCTCCTCGAAGGATCTTAAGCCGACAAAAACCCCTTCTGGTTTGAATTATATAGTAGATAAACAGGGAAATGGTCCGAAGGCGGTAGCAGGTGATACAGTACAGGTAAACTATACTGGTCGTTTCCTGACTGGAAAGATTTTCCAAACCAGTGTTGCGGAAATTGCAAAGAAAGAAAATGTATTTAATCCAATGGCTCCGTATCAGCCGATGAAGGTTGTGGCCGGAGCTCATGCAACAGTACCTGGTTTTGACGAGGCTTTACTGATGTTCCCTAAGGGATCAAAGGTGACTTTAATCCTTCCGTCTAATCTTGCATACGGAGAACAGGGAAATCCTAGTATTGCTCCTTTCACACCTTTAATTTTCGAAATTGAGGTGCTTGACGTAATTAAACCAAAGGCAGGTTCTCAGCCTCCTGTAGCTGCTCAGCCTGCTCCAGCCGCGCCTGCTCATTAAGCAGCCGTGACATAAGCTTTTCATATCATCCGGCATTTTACGCCGGATGATTAATTTTTAAGACTATGAATTTCAGACTACTAATTGCTTTATCTCTGCTGATCGCTTCAGTACATGCGTTCGGTCAGAATAACGGAGGTTTTGAGCGCCTCGCCAATGGTGTTCAGTATAAGATATTCACTCCGAACACAGGAGTTAAGATCAAGCAGAACGATGTGATTACCTTTCATTTTATCCAGAAGACGGATAAAGATTCGGTATTGTTCAGTTCCTTTTCTGCCGCAAGGCCTGTCACTATTCCCGTGCAGCAAAGCCGGAATATTTCGGATCTGATGTACTTCTTTCCGCTTTTGGCAGTAAAAGACAGTGCATTGGTAAAGGTTCCTGCCGATTCGCTATTTATTGACTCCACAATGGAGAGACCGCCGTTCCTTCCAAAAGGGAGCACTCTGCAGTTTGTTATAAAGGTGGAAAAAGTGCAGTCTATGAACGAAATCATCGCCGAACAGCAACGGATGGCCGACTCGTTAAAGACCAGTGAGCTGAATGCAGTTAGTAAGTACATAGCCGACAGGAAACTTAATTTTACCACTACAGCTTCTGGGTTAAAGTATATTATTACTAAGCCTTCTGTTCTGGCTAAGCCCGTTGCCGGAGATACGGTACTGGTAAATTATACGGGAAAGACCCTGGACGGAAAAGTTTTTGATTCCAGTATAGAAGCAAATGCCAAAGAAGCCGGTCTGGACCAGCCGGGGCGTGACTACGAACCAATCAGTGTTGTAGTTGGGCAGGGGCAGGTGATTAAGGGATGGGAGGAAGGTCTTCTTCTCCTTAATCAGGGTTCGAAAGCAACGTTCATTATACCGTCTGAACTGGCTTACGGCCAGAGAGGCGCCGGACAGGATATTAAGCCATTCAGTCCGTTGCTGTTCGATGTGGAGCTTGTTAAAGTTAAAGCTGCAAAAAAAACAGCGCCTGCTGTTACACGGAAGCCTGTAACTCCAGGTTCTAAATCAAAACTTCCTGCAAAAACATCTTCTAAGGCGCCTGTTAAAAAGCCGGCCACCGGTACTCCTGTAAAGAAGAGTGTGAAGAAGTAAGAATTTTAAAAGATAAAAGCTGAGCCGGATGTACACCCATCCGGCTCTTTTTGTTTCCTGTCATCCTGTCATTGCGCAGCAGGCAGATCCTGACTGCATGTGTGTCATATTCCTGTCAGTATGCACAAAACAAAGATTGGCATAAGCATTGATGAGTAAGCTGTAAATTAATTACACAGAACAAGCTAAAGGAATATATATCATGTCAAAGATTATTGGTATCGACTTAGGAACAACAAACTCCTGTGTTGCAGTGATGGAAGGGAACGAGCCCGTAGTAATTGCAAACAGTGAGGGAAAGCGCACGACACCTTCTATCGTAGCATTCGTTGAGAATGGTGAGCGTAAAGTGGGTGATCCTGCAAAACGCCAGGCGATCACTAACCCTAACAAAACTATTTACTCGATCAAGCGCTTCATGGGAAGCAGCTATAACGAGGTAGGCAAAGAAATTTCAAGAGTACCTTACGCAGTAGTAAAGGGAGACAACAATACTCCCCGTGTTGAAATAGACGGACGTAAATACACTCCTCAGGAAATCTCGGCAATGGTTCTTCAGAAAATGAAGAAGACCGCTGAAGACTTTCTCGGGCAGGAAGTAACAGAAGCTGTTATTACCGTGCCAGCCTATTTTAATGATGCTCAGCGTCAGGCAACAAAAGAGGCCGGTGAAATCGCAGGTCTTAATGTAAAGCGTATTATCAATGAGCCTACAGCAGCTGCTCTTGCTTATGGTCTTGATAAGGCACATAAGGATATGAAAATCGTGGTGTTTGACTGCGGTGGTGGTACACATGACGTATCCGTGCTTGAACTTGGAGACGGCGTATTCGAAGTAAAGTCAACAGACGGTGATACTCACCTTGGTGGTGATGACTTCGACCACGTGATCATTGACTGGCTGGCAGACGAGTTTAAGAACGAGAATGGCATGGACCTAACAAAGGATCCTATGGCAATGCAACGTTTGAAAGAAGCTGCTGAAAAGGCTAAAATTGAATTGTCAAGTTCTACGCAGACGGAAGTGAACCTTCCATATATCACTGCTGACCAGAGCGGGCCCAAGCACCTTGTGCGTACTTTAAGCCGTGCTAAATTTGAACAACTGGCAGATAGCTTAATTAAGCGTACAATAGAGCCTTGCCGTTCAGCTTTAAAGAATGCAGGTCTTTCACCGAGTGATATTGACGAAATTATCCTCGTTGGTGGTAGTACACGTATCCCCGCTATCCAGGATGCTGTAAAGAGCTTTTTTGGAAAAGAACCTTCAAAAGGTGTAAATCCTGATGAAGTTGTTGCGATCGGAGCTGCTATTCAGGGCGGAGTATTAACCGGAGAAGTAAAAGATGTATTACTTCTGGACGTTACCCCACTTTCTCTTGGTATCGAAACCATGGGTGGTGTGATGACTAAACTGATCGAATCTAATACCACCATCCCAAGCAAAAAATCAGAAGTATTCTCTACTGCATCGGATAATCAGCCATCAGTGGAAATTCATATTCTGCAGGGAGAACGCCCGATGGCAAATCAGAACCGTACAATTGGCCGGTTCCATTTAGACGGAATTCCACCTGCACCCCGTGGAGTGCCTCAGATCGAAGTAACTTTCGATATTGACGCCAACGGTATATTACACGTATCTGCTAAAGATAAGGCAACTGGTAAAGAACAAAAGATCCGTATAGAAGCTTCTTCCGGTCTTACTGATGACGAGATTCA
>NZ_QEAS01000014.1:0-52948 GCF_003130405.1 Pararcticibacter amylolyticus | reverse complement strand
CAAGAAGGCCAAAGAAGAGATCGACAAGCTGAACGCTGCCGATGCACTGATCTTCTCTACTGAAAAACAGTTGAAAGAGTATGGCGACAAGATTCCTGCTGACAAGAAGGATCCTATTGAAAGTGCTTTGAAGAAGTTAAAAGAAGCTCATGCTTCGAAGAATTTTGCAGAGATTGACGCCGCGCAGGCTGAATTGCAGAATGCATGGAATGCTGCTTCCGAAGATATGTACAAAGCAACACAAGAGGCTGGAGCACAGGGTCAACCTAATGCTGAGGGTGGCCAGGCAGGGAATGCTGCTAATAATAATGGTGATACTGTTACCGATGTAGATTACGAAGAAGTAAAATAAGTAAGGTAATATCTCTATAGAAAAGCCGTTTCTTTAAACAGAGACGGCTTTTTTGTTATTTATACTTAATTTTGCCGCAGGAATGATTTTAACCGACACGCATACGCACCTTTATTACGAAAAGGAACCGGAAAAGAGAAAACAGCTGATAGAGCGATGTCTTGAGAACAATGTTTCGCGCTTATTTCTGCCAAATGTCAATTCCGAATCTATAGAACTTGTAAATCAGCTAACATCTGAATATCCTGAAAATTGTTTCCCCATGCTGGGGCTGCATCCATGCGATGTCAGGGAAAACTACCAGGAAGAGCTTGATACTATTCTTTCTGTGATTGAGGATCAAAAGATTTGGGCGATAGGGGAGATCGGTATTGATCTCTATTGGGATAAAACTACGCTGGAGATTCAGAAAGAAGCATTCAGGATCCAGATTGGATGGGCTAAGGACAAGAATCTGCCTATCGTGATCCATTGCCGGGAGGCTTTTGAGGAGGTATATGAAATTCTTTACGAATTGAAGGATGAAAGATTAAGGGGGATTTTTCATTGTTTTACCGGGTCAGAAGAACAGGCGAAGAAAATCATAGAGCTCGGGTTTTACCTGGGAATAGGGGGCGTGATTACATATAAAAACTCAGGACTTGATAAAGTTGTAGCGAACCTTGACCTGCAAAATCTCGTATTAGAGACAGACTCGCCATATCTTACACCGGTGCCTTTCAGGGGTAAACCCAATGAGAGCAGTTACCTGGTGTATGTAGCGGGAAAAGTGGCGGAGGTTAAAAATCTCTCCATGGAGGAAGTGGCAAAGATTACGACAAATAACTCAAAAAGAATTTTTGGTATTTGAGTAATGTATTCCTTTTATATCTTTATCAAAAATATTACATAGAAGTTTAGGATGACAAAGGTACTGATAATATATACCGGGGGGACAATAGGTATGGTTCAGGACAAAGTAACGGGTACCTTGAAGCCTCTCGACTTCAATTTGATCACGGAAAATGTTCCTGAGCTTCAGCGATTAAATTACGAAATAACAGTTCATTCATTTTCAGATATTATTGATTCATCTAACATGAATCCGCGGATATGGGTGGAGCTTGCGGATCTTGTAGACAAGAATTACGAGCTTTATGATGGCTTTGTCATATTGCATGGTTCTGATACTATGGCATTTTCGGCTTCAGCATTAAGTTTTATGCTGGAAGGGCTGAACAAGCCGGTAATCTTCACAGGATCACAATTGCCGATAGGGGAGATCAGAACAGATGCAAAAGAAAATCTGATTACAGCGCTCGAAATCGCAACAGCAAAGCAAAACGGAAAGGCAAGGGTTCCTGAAGTTTGTATCTATTTTGATTTTCAGCTTTTCAGAGGAAACAGGGCATTTAAGTATAATTCAGCTAAGTTCGAAGCATTCAGATCACCCAATTACCCGGTTCTTGCCGAGGCGGGCGTACATCTGAGATTTAACGATGCCAGTATCCGCAAATGCGATGAGTGTAAATTTAAAGCACATAAAAAGCTCAGCAATTCTATAGCCGTATTGAAGTTGTATCCTGGCATCAGCGAGGAAACAGTTGCAGCTATAGTGAATTCCAAGGCTGATGCTATTATATTGGAGACCTTTGGTGCAGGAAATACGAATACAGATCAATGGTTTCTCAGCTGTCTTCAGACAGCCCTTGACAAGGGAAAGGTAGTTCTTGATATATCACAATGTAAGGTTGGGACTGTAGAGCTTGGACGATATGAAACCAGTCGTCCTCTGAAGAATATGGGGGTGACAAGTGGTTACGATATGACTTACGAGGCTGCAATCACCAAGTTGATGTTTTTGCTGGGACGTGGATATTCCGCCGAGAGGATCAGCCATCTCCTGGAAACCAACCTGCGGGGTGAACTGAGTAAGACGCCTTTGGCTGTACCTTCCAAGTCTGTATTTTAAAAATAAAAGTTCTGTAAATCTTGCAGATTTTATTACTTTTGCAACCTCTTAGAGGAGAGTTGTCCGAGTGGTTGAAGGAGCACGCCTGGAAAGTGTGTATACCTCAAAAGGGTATCGAGAGTTCGAATCTCTCACTCTCCGCCAGAATTAGTATCAAAAATATTAAATACCTGCAAACGAATAATTTGCAGGTATTTTTGTTTTTGAGGAAAGAGAATTCCCCTACTTCATATTTATAGCGGAGCTAAGTTCAATACCTCTTGATGAGCGTCCGACCAGTATCCTGTATACGCCGGGCTCTGCTTTCCAGCTTTTCGTGTTGACATCCCAGAAAGCGAATGAGCGTTTATTTAAAATGATTTCCACTCGCTTTGACTCCCCGGGTTTCAGGAATACCCTGGAAAAGCCTTTTAGCTCTTTTTCCGGTCTGGGTACACTAGCTTCAGGATCGGATACGTATACCTGTACAATCTCAGTCCCGGCAACTTTGCCCGTGTTTTTTATCTCAAAAGATACTGTGACACTATCCCCCTCAGAGAACGTACCAGGTGTCGTTTTAAGTTTGCTGTAAGAAAAACGGCTATAGGAAAGACCATATCCAAAGGGGAATAGGGGATCTGTTTTTTGGGATTCGTTCCAGCGGTAGCCCACGAAAACTCCTTCATTATAATGTATATCGTATACCGGATGTTCGTGTTCTGGCGTCTGATCGGTTACATTCTTGCCTTCAGGGAGATAAGTATGCCCGGGAGTGTCTTCAAATTGTTTTTCAATTGATATGGGAAGCTTACCTGAAGGATTCGTCTTACCCGAAAGAATTTCAGCCATTGCAACATTTCCTGTCTGCCCCGGGTACCACCCGTAGAGTATCGCTGCTGCCTCCGAAGCCCAGCCTGTCATTCTGATACCTCCACCTGCATTGACGAGGACAACTGTATGCTTATTTAGCGAAACTAATCTTGATATTTCTTTTTCCTCATCTGGTGTCAAAGAAAAGGACCTGTCTGTTCCTTCTTCGTCAAAGGTTCCGGTACTGACTAATACTACATCTGCCTTTCTCAGTTGTTCTGCATCTGGTTTGTCAATATAATTGACCTGTTCCCCGAACTCATTTCTGAGTGCGTCCAGCAGGTTAATGTTGTTATAACCGTTTACATATGCGGAACCTCCTCCTCTCGCAAGTTTTGTCACATATTTTCCCGTGATGAGAATCTTCCTGCTCTTTTCATTCGACAAGGGGAGAATTGCATCTGAATTTTTGAGTAAAACGATTCCTTCCCTTGCGGTGTTCAGGGCAACTTGTTCATGCTGATTGAAATCAACCGCAGTCTCTGTACGGCTGTTTATATCATCGTAAATCCCCATAGCGAAGCAGGTTCTCAGGATGCTTTTTACCATACGGTCTATGTCGGACTCCTTTATTTTACCTTCAGCAATTTTTCCTTTGACGTCTTTCAAGGCTGTAGCCCAGGGCATTTCGAGGTCAAGTCCTGCACTGGTTGTTTTCGCTCCATCATATATACCCCACCAGTCGCACATAACGAGCCACTTAAATCCAAGATCTTTTCTGAGGAGCTCTTTTATCACATAGCTGCTTTCCCCGCACCATTCGCCGTTAAGCTGGTTGTAAGCTGTCATTACCGCCATTGCGCCGGCATTAATTCCGGCTTCAAAAGCAGGCATGTAGATTTCGTGCAGGGTGCGTTCATCGACAATCGCGTTACTCCTTCTTCGCTTGAACTCCGTTTGGTTACACAGAAAATGCTTTAATGTTGCTATAGTGCCTGTACTTTGAAGTCCTGTTACATAGTTTTCGACGATTCTGCCCGCGAGAAAAGGATCTTCTCCTAAATATTCGAAATTTCTGCCGCACTGCGAGATCCGGTATATATTCATGCCGGGGCCAAGTAAAATATGGATGTTTCCCGCCCGGCATTCTTCGCCAATACTTCTTGCATAGTTGTATGCGAGTTCGCGGTCCCATGTTGCAGCAAGTGAGAGCGGGTTCGGAAATGCTGTGCTTTTCTTCGCGGTTACTCCCCATTTTGGATTTCCGGAGTCGTCAAATGCCAGGCGCACGCCGCCAGTCGCATCCGCCATAATTACGGGCGGAATATTGAAGCGCTTTAAGCCCCTGATAAGCATATCGTCCCCGGCAATAAACTCTGTTTTTTCATCCAGAGTCATCTTGCGCAAGATTTCCTCGGCTTTTGTATCTGCTTCGCTAAAAGTTAAGCGGGGTTTAAATGGGGAGGCTACCTGGCAGTAACTGTTCGTATATACAATACCTGCCACCAGGAATAGCAATAGTCTGGTTATTCTTTTTTGGTTCATCACTCTGGTTATAAGATGTAAATATGAGAAATCTCCGTTAAGAATCTACTAAATCGTTTTACTTTTTAATATAAAATAAGGCGAAGACGAAAAAGATGTAAGATTTTATAGAAGTTTCCATAAATGAGTTAAGGCTCATCGCCGGGATTTACACATGCTGATTAATTCAATGCTCTGGCTTAATCGCTATATTTACAAGGGTATTTTGCAATACGGAGAAGTTTATGAAGAAAATTGGATTTTTATCATTCGGACACTGGTCCAATCATACAGCTTATAAAACCCGTACAGCGGGTGACACGCTGCTTCAGTCTATTGAGCTTGCTGTAGCCGCCGAAGAAATTGGTTTAGACGGTGCATATTTTCGGGTACATCATTTTGCTGCTCAGTTAGCATCACCTTTTCCGTTGCTATCTGCTATCGGCGCCAAAACGGGCAGCATAGAGATTGGCACCGGTGTAATCGACATGCGTTATGAAAATCCATTGTACATGGTAGAAGATGCGGGAGCTGCTGACTTGATTTCCCGAGGACGATTACAATTGGGCATCAGCAGAGGCTCGCCTGAGCAGGTGATCGATGGCTGGCGTTACTTCGGTTATGAACCGGCTGATGGAGAAACTGAGGCAGACATGGGCCGGCGTAAGGCACTGGAGTTTTTGGATAAGCTAAAAGGTGTGGGATTTGCCGAACCTAATCCTTATCCGATGTTTCCTAATCCTCCTGGCTTATTACGTTTAGAGCCCTACTCCGAAGGGCTGCGGGATCGTATCTGGTGGGGCGCTGCTTCCAATGCTACAGCTGTCTGGGCAGCTGAGAACGGCATGCACCTGCAAAGCTCTACACTGAAATATGACGAAAGTGGCAAACCCTTTCATGTTCAACAGGCCGAACAAATCAGGCTGTACAAAGAAGCCTGGAAGAAAGCCGGGCATCAAAGAGAGGCGAGGGTTTCGGTAAGCAGGTCGATTTTTGCACTGGTAAGCGACCAGGACAGGTATTTCTTCGGGGGGCAGGGAAGCGGTGCCGATAAAATCGGTTTTATTGAAAGTGATAAACGCGCCATTTTTGGAAGAAGCTATGCTGCGGAGCCTGATCAACTCATAAAGGAACTGGCTCATGATGAAGCTATTCAGGAGGCAGACACACTCCTTTTAACGATACCCAATACATTAGGAGTTGACTACAATGTGCATGTTCTGTCTTCTATATTGGAGCATGTGGCTCCGGGTTTAGGATGGCGATAAGTTTCATTAAATTTATAAATAAAAAAATCGGAATGTGATTGAAATAACAATCATATTCCGAATATGAAAACCTCACCAGAGTTGCTTTTCTTTACCATTTCAGAAACGGATAGTCGATATATCCTTCCGCTCCGCCTCCAAACATAGTTGCTCTGTCGGGCTCGTTTAGCGGCGCATCCTTGTCAAATCGCCGCGGGAGATCCGGATTTGCCAGAAATAGAGTACCGAAGGAGATGAGTTTGGCAATACCTTTCTCAAGTTCAGCCCCGGCAGATGATTTATTGTACCCGCTATTGGCTATCACAACCTGCTTGAGCTGCTTTCCAAACAATTCAATTTCATCATCCTCCGGATAGTCTGGAACAGGGAACGCCGGACTGCGTTTCATTAACTCTACGTAGGCAAAATCCAATTTGTTAAGTTCTCCGATCAGATAGCTAAAGGTGGCGGTGGGGTTATCAAACAGAATGTCTCCATAAGGATGGAAAGGGGAGAGCTTAACGCCAACTTTATCAGCTCCAACAGCGTCGATCAGTTCCTGCATCACTTCCAGAACAAACCTGCTTTTATTTTCGATGCTTCCACCATATTCGTCAGTTCTTATATTGGCGTTATCAGCTAAGAATTGATTGGGCAGATATCCGTTTGCGGAGTGAAGCTCAACGCCATCAAAACCTGCAGCCATAGCGTTTCTTGCCGCCTGCCCGTAATCTTTTATTATTTGTTTGATTTCATCAGAGGTGAGCGTGCGTGGGATTTCATAATCCCTGAGCCCCTGAGATGTAAAATGTTTCATCGCGGTGATCGGAACCGCTGAAGGAGCAACAGGCAGTACTCCTTTCCGGTCAACCGAGTGTCCTGCCCGTCCTGTGTGCCAGAGCTGGGCGACAATAATTCCACCGTTATCGTGAACTGCCCTGGTAACTTTTCTCCATGCTTTAATTTGTTCTTCCGTGAAAAGACCAGGTGTAAAAGGACTTCCGATCGCTTGTTCACTAATGTTGATAGCTTCGGTAATCAGGAGCCCCGCGCTCACTCTCTGTGTGTAATATTCAATGTGCAGATCACCGACAATTCCGTTGATATCGGCACGGCTTCTTGTCATGGCAGACATCACCATGCTATTTTTTAGTGTCAGATTTCCTAATCTGATTTGATCAAGTAATTTCATGATTTTAGATTCAGTTTCTGTTTGTGGATAAATTTGATTTAAAAATTGCTAATTAACCTCTATGGCTATTTTGCCTGGGTACCCGCCTTTCTCAGCATATTTATAAGCCTCTTTGGCCTGATTAAACGTAAATGTTTTACTTACTTCAATTGTCAACCCCTTGCTGATTGCATTTAGTAGCATAGGGATGTTTTCTTCAGAAGGGGCGGTGAGCAAAGCGACATGCTTCTTACTCCTGAATAAATTTCTGACGGGCGACGTGATGATATCAGAGAGCCCCGGGACCGGATTTAAAAACAAGGCACCGGGTTTCATGATCCGTTTGGCATTTGAAAATCTCATCTTGGCGGATAAATCGATAACGATGTCATAAACTACCTTTTGAGAGAGTACATTATCTTTTTTGTAGTCCACTACAGAACCAGCTCCCCATTCTTTTGCGAAAGCCAATGCGTCAGTGCCGGTAACTGCCGTAACGCTGGCTCCAGTATCTCTCAGCAGTTGCAGCAGGAACATGCCGAAACCGCCTGTGGCTCCGTTTATTAAAATCCGGGAGTCCGGATTAATCCTGCCCATTTTTTGAAAAGCGGTAACTGCGGCAGCACCCGCAGTAGGAATGGAGGCGCCCTGAACGAAGCTGATACCGGCAGGTTTTTTCCAGATGGATGTTGAAGGGACAGCAACATATTCAGCTAATGCTCCGTCTTTCATGTTATTTTTTACCATTCCAAAGACCTCGTCGCCTTTTTTGAAATTAGCTACTGATGCCCCGGCATCTTCAATAACTCCGGCAAAATCAGTCCCTGTGTGCTTTGGGAACTTTGATCCCGACATGAGTTTCATTTCGCCTTTCCTGATTTTCCAGTCCAGGGGATTGATCGAAACCGCTTTTACTTTTACTAAAACCTGGTTTGGCTGGATAGATGGTTTTTGTTCATCAATGGTTTGTAATACCCCTGTATCACCAAACACTTTGTAAGCAATTGTTTTCATTTTCTTTTCCTTAAAATTTGATAAATAAACTATGCTACAAAGATGGCCGGTCGCAACCTAATAGACTTGTATCAGATCACTATTGTGTTTCAGTGCTGTTGGGGGCATGCCGAACATTTCATACATATACTTATTCAATTGAGGGAGATCATAAAACCCGGTATAATATGCAATTTCTGTAAGGCCTTTGTCCTTCTCCGAAAGAGTAACATAAATAGCTTGCCGTAATCTCGTCCACAGCAAGTATTTGGACAGGCTACTCCCCGTCTGTTCTTTAAATAATGAAGCTAAACGGGAGGGGGAAAGAAAAACCAGGTCAGAGAAGGTTTGCGGATTGATATCCCGGTCAAAAAAATTGGTTCTGATATATTCAACCATTTTTGTTACCCGTTCATCATATTGTTTTTCCGGCGTCTTCAGAAGTAATGCACTGATGACAGAGCGGATGTCAAAATGATCGGTTTCTATTTTAAAATAGTTCAGTATTTCAGCCCTGGAATGGAATAGGATACAGGCTTGGGCAGGATTGAAGCTTTTTGAAAGTTCTAAACCTACGTTAGAATAGGGTTCTATATTAAGGACACTTAATGTGCCCTTTTCGGCGACACACAGATGAGGGACTTGCGGTTTGATCAGAAAGCCCTGGATATCCCGGTGCAACTGCCCGTTAATGGTTGAAGTAAACGGAGAATCATTCGACAGGACAATTTGATAGGCCGAATGTTTATGGATCTCGACGGTAAGATTGTGTGCTGTAAGGGCGAGAATAAACGGATTACTTAATGGTTCTTTCATAGGAATCTGTCTTCGTGAAAGCAGTTGTAAGGTATTGATAAAAGCAGAAATTCCCAAGGGTGTTCACGGTGTTATATCTCAAGTAACATAGCTCGCTGTCTTCATCAACCCTAAGATAATTGAACTGGAACGGAAATGCTGGCTTTGAGCAAATGAAGCGGTGATTGAAAAAAACTTCTTGTCTTGATGTCTGGATTTTATTAAAAATTATATTTTTGACCATTCCTTTCCGATCCGGACCGCAACAAAACATTAAGGAGAGATGTCAGAGCGGTTGAATGTGCCTGATTCGAAATCAGGTGTACTGTAAAAGGTACCGGGGGTTCGAATCCCTCTCTCTCCGCAAAATATCTTACATAGGATATTTTGTTAAGGTTTTATCAGATTTCACCATGATAAAATATTCATGGTCAGCTGTTTGGAATGTAAGTAAAGCATAGTGTACTTTACTTACTGCTTTTTTCGGTGGCCCGTACAAAATGCGGAAGAGGTTTTAACACGTAATCAGTCACTGACGCCTCAAAGCCCTCCATCGCAAACTCTCCGTATGAGAGGTAATATTCTTAACCACAGGTTGGAAAACAAAGAACGTTAAAGACCTTCTTAGAGGCTTTAACGTTTGAATTCGTTGCTTTAACAATTTTGTAGTTCCATTTTTAGGTTTTAATTATTGTCTCATTAGCTACCATTATTACAATATTGTCCGTATCAAAAAAGTTTATATGGTCGGGATTTACTTTGTTCAAAAAGTTTTCACTCGAAAAAAAATGTTGATAATCGTCAAATGAATCAAAATATATATCTGTTACACCATCATACATAGGTGCGGGAAAACCCGGTGCTTCTACCGGATGACTTACAACATATCTGCGTACGTATTGCTTCGTCTCGGGTATGGAAGCGAATAAAGGAGCATGTTTATTTTTGTGATAATCCACAAATTGTTCAAAGCTCATCTCAGGAAGTCTTTTAATTAAAAATGAAAACTTAATCATATCTTTATTTATTTACATCAAAACTATTTCAAATCATGCCTTAGGGCAAGTACGCATAAATTAATCCCTATAAGGTTGAAGCATATACATATCAAATATGAAATATGAGAAGAAGATTCCGATGCGGAAGGACTGCGGGCTTCATTTATTCAAAGAATTATTGAACGGAAAATGGAAGCTCATGTTGATTTACTATATATCAACAGGATTTAAAAGGCCAGGGGAATTACAACGAAAAATTTGCACCGCGGATAGGCGTGTTCTGGCTAATCAACTGAATGAATTGGTAGTGCACGGTTTTGTTAGTAAAGTCATTTTCGATACCAAAGTTCCTAAAGTAGAATACGAACTTACAGATTTAGGGAAAAGTTTACTCCCTGTCATTTTAAATTTGGAGGCATGGGGTGAAAGCAACAGGGCCGTGCTGGAAAGAGCTCTTACGGTGTGAGTTAAACCCTTTAACGAGAAGATTGCCGCGATCTGTGTTGGCATTTTTTATTTTCAATCTGTACTCAACTCTTAGCTGGTTTTTATGTCAAGTAAAGTGAAAGTGGTCAATAACATCTATTTGCGAGCACGAGTATAAACCAGTTCCCTTCTTACTATTAAACGTTCCTAATTATAGCCAAAAGAGCGTTTATGTGTTTTAATGGATTCACTTCATCCCCTTTTGATTTGGGAAAGGGATCGAACAGAAGCGTAGGGCCAGGGTTCGAACTCTCTCATCGCGGCCAAGAGTATGGAAGCTCTGGGGCGCAATAAATCCCCCTTTCCGCAGAATAAATAAACCCCGCAGACTTGCCAGGCAAGGCTCTGCGGGGCAGCAACCGCTACGTTACATCTCTTTATCTTCGAATATCTTTGTGTCGCGGGTGTTCTTTTGTACAGCAATGGCTGAAAACATGCTCAGGCAGAATGCCATCGCGTAAAATCCTTTTTCACTTAAGGTAAGGTCTGCATTCCATAGTCCAATCGTTAGCAAGGTCATTGCAGCAATAGTGGCAAACCAGCTCAGTCCGTAGTAAAGATCTGTAACGATAAGGCCTTCAGCTCTGTCCCTGACGCTTTTTTGTACTGAGATCACTGCGAAAAGGCCAAATAACAGAACCGTGAAATAATAGCCTTTTTCGTTCAGCTCCATACTTTGCATTCCATAAGCCGATGCAGTATCCCACTGCTCCCGTTAATAAGGCAAGCCATGAGGCGCCGATAAATGCACCGGTGGGTTTAAACGGGTTTCTAACCTTTTCGGTGTGTTTTACAATAGGTGAATTTTCGTCTGTTCTGTGTTGTAGCGGTTCCATATTTAATTTGTTTTAGTGATTAATATGAAAGCAAATGTCGGCGGTGAAACAGATCTGAGGAAGATAGAATTGTTAAAATACTGACGATATAATTTTCGTTTATTGTATCTTTATAGGCACTGATATACTGTATGGATCCACTTTCGGAGTTAATCAATCTCTTTAATAATAATGATAAAAAGCTTTTCAGGCAGTTTTTGCAAAGGAAAAACAAGCGCGAAGATGTAAAGAATCTGCACTTGTTCGAATTGATTGAAGCTGACGATATAGATGGTGTAAATAAGCTCTACAGCAAGCAAAGAAATAAGGATGCATACCATGCTTTGCGTAAAAGGCTGCAGGATAATTTGCTGTTGTTCTTGTCGCAGAAAACATTCGAGAGCAATCATTCTGATTCTTATGACGCCCTGCGGCTGCTCGTAGTGAGTCGTTTTTTGTTAGAGAATGATGTGGTTAGGATCGCATTCAAATGCCTTGATAAAGCAGAGCGGTTGGCTGAACATCTGGAGCAGTTTAATTTGTTGAACGAGCTCTTGTTGTTAAAAATGCAGTATGCCCATCTGCCTGGAGCAGAAGAGTTCGAAGCTTTGACGGCGCGCTTCCTGCGCAACCAGTCGGATATGCAACGCGAAGCTAAGCTCAATATGGCATATGCCTTTTTGAGGCAGGAACTGCAGGAAATACACCTGAAAGGAAAGATTGTTAATTTGAAAGCCCTGATGCTTACGACAATCCGGAAATACAAAATTTCTCTGGAGGATCTGATGACTTATAAGTCCATTTACCAGATTCTTTTCATCGCGAATGAGTATGCTGCGATACAACAGAATTATGGATTGATAGAGCGCTATATCCACCGGACGAATCAATTTATACAGAGCCATGCCTATAAAAAGCAGCCTTATCTTTTTTATCATATATCTATCCTGTATTTTTTGGCGAACTTTCATCTCAGGAGCAAGGACTTCGAAAGGAGTACATCGTATCTTAATGAGATGATGGATTTGATGGACTCGGATAGTCGTTACTATAAGCTGTTTTATTTACGTCATCAGTTGCTGTCTGCACTCAACATGTTCTATACAGGCTTTGCTGACGATGCGATCTCGGTATTACAAAGGTCGCTTTCTGGCACAAAGCAAACGTCAAAACCGGAAGATATCGAGGATTTACGGATATGCCTGACCATGTTTTTGGCTCTTTGTAGTGACCGTGGAAGCTTGAAACAACTGACTTTGCTAACACGCACGGATGCCTGGTATGAGAAGAAGATGGGTATGTTATGGACTATCCGGAAGAATCTGATGGAAATTCTGGTTCAGATACAGTCCTCCAACATTGAGCTCGCCATGTCGCGGCTAAGCAGCTTTAGGCGGCGGTATAAAAAGTATCTTCTGAAAACTTCGGAGGAACGCGTGTTATTGTATCTGAGGCTGGTGGAGAAATACCTGCAAAAACCTGATGTGACTTCTGAAGAGGCGTATAGAAAAGCGGTTATAAGCCTGCTGAAGGGGATGGAAAATGAGGATATCTTCACGTTGAGCTTCATCGCCTGGCTGATAGCGCGCTGGGACAAAAAAACAGCTTATGAGGTTGTTCTCTCACTTATACAGGATAACAACTATGCGGGTAAAGCCCGGCAGCGTTCCTGACATAGGGTTGTCACAGGCCTTATGTAACTTTGTAAAGGAGGAAAATGAACGAAAAAGCTCCTCCGGGATAGGATCCTGCTAAATATTTGACTTATGAGTTATTGTAATTATATACCGAATATGGCTGAGCCCAGCCGGAGTTTGCATCAAAAATATCACGATTATCATTATGGGTTTCCAATACACGATGATAACGAGCTTTTTGGCCGCCTCATCCTGGAAATCAACCAGGCTGGCCTGAGCTGGGAAACTATATTGAAAAAGGAAGATGGATTCAGAAAAGCCTATGACAATTTTAACATCAGTAAGATTGCAGCGTATGATGAAAATGACCGGGAAAGGCTGCTCAGTGATCCTGGAATTATCAGAAACCGGCTGAAGATTAATGCTGCCATTGAAAATGCAAAGACCGTTCTTTTATTACAGAAAGAATATGGCAGCTTTGAAAAATGGCTTGAGTCTCATCATCCTAAAACCAAAGAGGAATGGGTGAAGATATTCAAAAAGACTTTCAGATTTACAGGTGGTGAAATAGTGGGCGAATTCCTTATGAGTATTGGCTTTCTAAAAGGAGCACATGCAGATAATTGTCCGATAGGCAAGCAAGTGTTGCAGCAGCAACCTATGTGGCTGAATACCTAAGTATCAGCAGAAAGGGCGATATAGGGAAACTGTCATTTTTTAACATTTGTAAAGTTTTAACAGGATTTAGTTTCTGATCTTTGCCGGAAATAGAAAGAGATGAACTGGATTATCGTAGTTATAGCGGGTTTATTTGAAGTGGCTTTTGCATCGTGTTTAGGTAAAGTCAAAGAAACGAGCGGCGCAGAAATGTACTGGTGGTTTACGGGGTTCCTGGTTTCGTTAATCATTAGCATGCTGTTGTTAATGAAAGCTACTCAAACCTTACCTATCGGTACTGCGTATGCTGTGTGGACAGGTATAGGTGCTGTCGGTACAGCACTTGTTGGAATATTAATATTTAAAGAGCCGGCAACTTTCCTGAGATTGTTTTTTATCGCTACCCTTATTGGCTCGATCGTCGGGCTAAAAGCGGTTTCTCACTAATGTGTTTCGATCTCTTTCGTAGAAAGACACTTGCCTGGTTATTGCTAACCGGGAGTTTGGCATTCAAAGCACTTTGGTGAATTTATGCGCGTAAGGGGGTGGAGTGAACGACTCAGACAGAGGGCGTGATCGTCAAACCCTCAATGCACCGCGAAATCCTCTCGCTGCATAGTATGATTGGGCGCCGTTATGATAAATGAAAACATGTTCATAACGACGATCTCCGAAAATAGCACCGCCGAGCTCTCTGATGGCGGCAGGGGTTTCGAGCCAGGTCGACGTTTTCATATCAAACTTTCCGAGCTTTTGCAATTCGTGGTATTGGTCCTCATTTAAAATGTTGATGCCCATCGCCGCTGCAGCTTCAATAGCGCTATCTTCCGGCCGGTATTCTTTTCTTGACTGCAGCGCCTCGCGGTCATAACAAAGGCTCCGGCGGCCTTTAGGGCTTTCCGCTGCACAATCGTAGAAAATATATTCGTCTGTCTCTGAATCATAAGCTACTACATCGGGCTCTCCACCGGTTCTTTCCATTTCTGAGAGAGACCATAGTTTGCCGGGATCAGATTCCAGTTTCATCTGTACCCTGGCCCATTCGAGGCGTTCATGACGGTTCATGTTCTTCTCAAAACGGGTTTGCAGGGTTTGGAATAATTCTTCCTTCTGTTCGGATGTTAACTGCTTTTGATTGTTTTCGGGCTTATTCATATTCTTATATCATAGTTGCAGATGCCTGAACCAAATATAGGAAAAACATCGGCGTTTATTTTGTGTCTGCCGGCTTCAATTGATCTTTATACTCAACCTTTTGATAGTTTGCCAGCCTTCCTTATCTGTTAATCTCACCATGAAATGATAGTCTCCCGGGTCGATATCTGCCGGGATGGTGATCTGCTGCTGGATGGAATAACTTTTTAACCCGGCTGGCAAAGGGTCTGTTTGTATGAGGACATATGGTTTCACAGGTGTTTTTACGGGATCAAGGCCGCAGTTTTCTGTTTCAGTGCTGTGTGTATGATGATCGAAGTTGTGATGTATATCAATTCCGACAGAACCAAGTTCCCTGTTGTCGCTGAGTTCTGCACTGAAGACGAATGTTTCTCCCCGTTTTACGGTACTGCACTGGCCTGGAAATGCATTTGGGGCCTCCATGTTAATAACCGGATATTCTGTGTCAATATCTTCGCCCGAGTCCTTGCTGCAACCGGCAGCGAGTAAAATAATAGCAATAAAAGAAAAGGATGTTTTAATGATCTGCATGAGAGTTCTTTATTAAAATAAGTACTAAAAGATCATATTCCCGCAAAGCCGGAGTATGATCTGTAATGGCTGATTACCCGCTCCAGAGCTATCGTTCTGAAACGGATATCTTGTTGTCAGGGCTTATCAAAATGCTCTTCAAACTCATTTTCTTTACCTGACTGATCTGTTACTTTCAGATGAACGTGGTAGTGGCCGGCGGGAGCTTCTGCGACATTGATGTGTTTATGAAAATTGTAAGTGGATTGTCCAACCATAGCCTGATCGGTGTAGCTTACTTCTTTTTCCCAACCGTTGCCGTGTATCTCCACCTCAATGTCGGCGATCTTATTAGGAGCATTAACCATTGCCTCCAAGTGCAGGTCATTTCCTGCGGCATTTAACCCTACTTCAAAGCCAGTAACCGAAGGTAGTGTCGGATCTGAAACAAGCACGAGCTCGAATTCAACTTCTGTTACCTGTCCGCTTTGATCCGTCACTTTCAAATGACCATGATAATCGCCGAGCGGTGCTTCAGCCGGGACATCAACATGTTTGTGGAATTCGGCGTTCTTTAATCCTTCCAGATCCTCTGTATAGGTGGTATTCAGTTCCCACCCGCTGCCATTCTCCGGATGAATACTCAGAACAACGCTTTTTATGGTACCGGGAGCTGAGATCTGCGCTTCAATATGCAGGTCGCTGCCGGGATGAGCAATTTTACTATTGCGTAGTCCCACTTCCAGGCCATCGATTACCGGCGGCATATATTCCGGATCATCTTTTTTACAGGCGGTGAAGAATGTTCCTGTGAAGATCAGCAAGCATAAGAATTGTTTCATTGTTTTCATTCGACTTAGTTTAATAGTTTGTGTCATAGTGATTATATTTATTGTTAATTCTGTGTTTTCTTTCCGAATGGTGCCCTGACCGATAAAACGAAGTTCCTTCCCGCTTCCGGCAGGCCGATCAGGCGATAAAAACTGGTGTGAACGAGATAGCGGGTATTAAAAAGATTCTGCACCTGCAGGCTTACGATCACCGGCCGATGATATAAATGGATCCTGGTTCCGGCCTGGACGTTCATGACCTTATATCCGGGTGTTTTTCGTTCCGGGGGAACTATGTTGTTTTGTTCTGCAGTCAGCCTGTAGTCAATGGAAAAGTAAGTGTCTCTGAGGCAGTCATTGATATCTGGTGAATATGTCAGATTAAAAAGGATGGAGGGTGGTGGTGAAAACGGGAGTGTATAGCCTTTTTTGTCTCCTGAAAGCTGTTTGGAGTGCAGGTATTCTCCAAGCATTTCTGCAGCCAGCGTCCGGCTGACCTTATATTTAAGCTGAACCTCTCCTCCGTAACGTCTGACGCGGCTTTGCGCATACCGGAATATTTGGTTCCCGGCACCGTTAGCATGATCGAATTCAGATGTAGGGTTCAGATAAATGTAATTAGGAAAGTAGTTAAAAAAGGGACTCAGCTGTACAGTCCATTTATCATTTGTCCATCCCGTGCTTAAATCTACCTGGTATGACTTTTCGGGAGAAAGGCCGGCATTCCCTTTTTCATAACTGAAATAATCGTAGTTGACTCCGTTTGCCGCAAGCTCTTTAGCAATAGCCATACGGAAACTTCTTCCCACGTTCACTTTCATGTTGAAGCCGCTTTCTGCATTATAGTTGAGGCCCCCGGACCACACCAGGCTGTTGATGCTGCGTTTCATATCCTCAGCCCTTACGAGCTTTTCGCCTGGGGAACCGGAAGGAAACCAGTCTGCATACGGGAAAATATGTAAGCTGCCATGATCGTATCTCAGTGCGCCATGAAGCAGCAGTTTTTCATTAAGCCTTAGCTTGTCGTACACGAAAACCCCGGTCATAATCTGGTTAAATGAAGGTGCCAGGAACCCCCATCCTCCGATCTCATTATCCTGGTATTCTCCGTTCCCTCCGACAGTTATCGTGTGAGCACCCGCCTGAAACTGCGTTCGCAGGTTTAATGAATATACATGCTTGTCATACCTGCGTTCAAGGTGCTGAGGGATCTGCATAGTATCGGGATAAGCAGGAGGCATATAACCGTGACCGATGTAGTGGCTGTATTCCTCCCTGGAATTATGCTGATACCCCAGTTCTGCCTCCAGTTTACTGCTGCCCAGATTAAGCGAACTCTTATTGATCAGTTTCAGATGCCTGACCTTTTGACCCGGCAGCTGGATGTCCCTGTCGGATTTGTCGTGCAGGGTTTCATCTACTCTGCGAGGCTCCAGTCCGCGTGCGTTTGCAAAGAAGCCGCTTTTTGAATAGGTGTTGCTCATGTAGAAGACTGACCGGAACCTGTTTCCCAGGTAGCCGGAACTGAAATGGATGCCGTTCTCTTTACCGGCGGTATTCCGAAGCTGATTATTGTGAAGTTTTACGGCGTAGTCGTATATGTACAATGTGCTGGCAGGGACTTTATAATCTCCATAGTTTAATCCTGTAAACCTTGAGTCAAAGAACCATCGTTCATTCCTGCCGTACAGATTGATGGAGCCTCCATACAGATTATTTTTGCTCTTCCCCGTAAGGTCAACCGATCCTCCAAGGCTATGCGCTGCCGGTACAGAGGTTGATTTAACATCGATAACGCCTGCAATGGCATCAGATCCGTAAATGAACGAGGCTGCTCCTTTTATGAGCTCCACTTCTCCCGCTGCAAACTGGTCAAGTTCAAGGCCGTGGTCAGCGCCCCATTGCTGTCCTTCATGCTTTACTCCTTTATCGATTACAACCACACGATTGAACCCCAGCCCCCGTATGAGAGGTTTAGACTGCCCGGAGCCGATGCCGATTGTTTTTATTCCCGGCAGGCGCTTCAGGCTTTCCATCAGGCTTCCCCCCAGATTACGGTGGATGAAGTCTCTGTTTATCGTCTCCACATTAAGCGATTCTTCCTGCTTTCTGATCTCCAGGCGCCTGTCTTTTACAACTACTTCTTCGAGCTGTTCTTTTAGTGGAGACATTATCATGCGTATGTGTACATGCCCATTTACATTTACAGAGAGCTTCGAATTCCGGAATCCGGGTTTTACTGCCAGCAACTGGTAGTTTCTCTCAGTGAGCCCCGAAAAATGAAAACGCCCGGCAGAATCAGTGTGAGAATGAAGGGTGGTTCCGTCAATGTAAACAGACACCCCGGAGAGGGGGTGGTTCTTCGTATCCAGAACACTTCCGGAAAGAACAAATTGCTGTGCATGCAAGGGAGCGGATAATAAAATCCAACCCAAAAAAAGGATCGTTTTCTTCATTAAAGTGAGTGGTTTGCAGAGCATCGCGAATTCCGCTCTTTAAACGGGAGTCAAATGATGATTGTCGGGACTGATGCGATATGTGTCTTTCAAGCTCTGAATTATCTCAGAAGAAAGCCTGTTAAAATTCGTTACAATACACGCTAGAGGCAGGGTGTGCTCTTTACCAGGAACAAGAAGACGGAGATCGCGTTTAGCAGGAAGATGGGGGAGGGCCTTTATTGGTGAAGCCCTGAAGTGTAAATTTATATACACCGGCATAGACCCTGTTCAGCAGCGTAACTGGTTTGGTTACGGGAGACGTCATTACCGGAGGATAAGATAGCACTGTATGCTTGCTTTGCTTATGAACAATATAGTCGCAAACAGCACACTTGCCGGCATTCCCTACCTGTTCCTTGTCCCCAAGGGATTTAAACTCTGCATCAGATGAATGATGATGGAAGGCCTGAACAGAGACATTCAATATAAATACAAACGTCAGCAACAGTGCCAGTGCCTGGTGAAAAACGGATGATGATATGTTTACTGTTCTTTTCAATTTTGCAGCAAAGTTGCGTTTTATTTTGAAATAGTTCAAGGAAAAAGTAAAAATAGTTAGACGGGGTACTTTAATCTGCGTTTTGTTGCTGATATGTTTTTTGTATGTGCGTTTTGTTGCGTTTCTCAGCCAATTGTTTAAATTTGAATTAATCAATTACTGGCGTATGAAGTTCATTTATTTTCTCTCCCTGTTATCACTCATGGCGATTTCATCCGGAATTTCAGCCAGATCTACTCATTCGGACAATGATGGCTTGCCTGTCATAACCGGAGCTGACCAGACGGGCGAATATCTGCCACATTTGAAAGGAAAGAAAGTTGGAATGCTTGTTAACCAGACGTCGGTTATTGGTCATACTCTGAGCGTTGACAGCCTTCGGGCACTTGGAGTAGATATCCGGATGATCTTTGGGCCTGAGCATGGTTTCAGGGCAAATGCCAGCAATGGAGCACATGTTGCGGATGAGACAGATCCTAAAACAGGGATCCCGATCATTTCTCTATACGGACAGAAACGCAAGCCTTCGGCAAAAGATATGGCGGCTATTGATGTAATGGTTTTCGACATTGCGGATGTAGGCTGCCGGTTTTATACCAATATTAATACACTTGCTGATATCATGGAAGCTTGCGCTGAGACAGGAAAGGAACTGATCATCCTTGACAGGCCTAATCCGAACGCGTATGTTGACGGGCCGGTGCTCGACATGAAGTTTAAGTCGGGTATAGGCCGGTTTCCTATACCTGTTACCCATGGTATGACCATAGGAGAGTTTGCGAAAATGGTCAACGGCGAGGGCTGGCTGCCCGGGAAAATGAAGTGCCGGATCCGGATCATTCCGCTAAAGAATTATCGGCACGATATGATGTATACATTGCCAGTAGCGCCTTCGCCGAATCTGAATACGCCGCAATCCGTCTTGTTATATCCCTCCCTTTGTTTATTCGAGGGTACGATTATCAGCCAGGGGAGAGGAACCTATATGCCCTTTACGGTTCTTGGAAGCCCGGCATTGAAGGGCCTCTATGATTTTTCTTTTACCCCGAAGCCGATATCCGGTATGTCGGAAAATCCCTTGCACAAAGGACAGGAATGTTATGGGCTTGATCTCCGGAATTATGATACAAAAGCACTGCATAGTGCAGGACGTATCAATATTAAATGGCTGATGGACTTGTATCAAGCTTATCCCGAAAAGGATAAATTCTTCGATCATACGCAAAGTACAGCTATAGGGAGGATAGAGCGGCTTATCGGAAACGATCTTTTTGAGCAGCAAATTAAGGAAGGGATAAGTGAGGAGCAAATCCGGAAGAGCTGGGAACCCGGATTAAGTGCCTATAAACAAATGCGTAAGAAATATTTGATCTATCAGTAGCCGGCCGGTACGAACCTGACCTTTTCTCCTTCTGATTCACCCGTTCATTTTTATCTGTTTGCACCGGTAACATGTTCTGGTAGCGGGCGTATTAGCTTTCAGTTAATCTAAGATTTTATCAAAATGCTCTTTCAATACAGTAAATTTTTACAAAAACTATTGAATCTGCATTTCATATTTTTTTATGCAGAGACTGTTAGCTGTAGTTATTGTTTTATTTCTGGTTTGGAGTGCTGACAGTAAAGCACAGCAGATTACGTTTGGGACTATTGATCCCGGGGCATATGGCCCCGGAAGTAATATAAGTATTCCCATCAGTGTCACCGGATTTAAGGCGGGGAATAAATTTGAACTGTGGATGTACGATTCGTCCGGGGGCTCTCTTTCCGGAGGCAGCCCATTGGGTACGTTCGACGGTCATTATACGACATTTATCAACGGAGTACTTCCTGCAACGGTGCAGCCGGGGACCAATTTTACAGTCCGGATAGTAGCTTCAAATCCTTACGTTCTTAAGGAAATTCATGCCACCATCGCTATTACCGATAAAAACGGGCCTGAAATTAGAGTGATACCGGCTGAGGAAAAGAACTTACTGAAAGCTGACCTCATTTACGGGTTTTGCGATGTGATAAAAGACGGGAACCTGCTTGCATTGGAGAATCAGAGTACAGGCGGGGCAAAAGTGAATGTGTCAATCCAGGATAATTACAACGCTTCTGTGCCCGCTGAATCTTTTGATTTTCCTGCCTGGAACCTATACGAGGTACCGTTGAAAAAAAGCTATTATACAGCAAGTGTAAAAGCCGAATTGAACGGGGTGATCTCTACCAGGAGATATATCATTCTGAATACCACTTTTAACCTGAGTTTGCAGTCAGGCGGTAATCCGACTATCTGTTTAAAGCAAAAAATTGATCCGAATGATCACTCAAACGACGAGAATGAAAAAGTCACCTATTCTGTTAATACCAGCGCGGGGAATGGTATTGTATCGAACTATCCGGGGCTGGTTTATTCTTTCGACTGGGGCGATGGGATGATTGACTCCTTTACCCAGGATGAGCTGCTTGCTCAAAGTGGGATAGCAGTCCATCAGTATAAATCGACCTCATGCGGACAGCCCCCGATATTGCTTTCAACGCCTATTTATAATGCATTTCAGGCCAATATTTTTCTGTCTTCAGACTTTTGCACAGGCTCTTCCGTTCCGATCACCACCTATGCAAAAGTGTTCATGATGCCCGCCGCGGAGTTTGAGGTACCAGTGGAAGGCGGCTGTAAGGGAAAGATGGTATCTTTTATGAATACGACCATACCGGGGGAGTCTCCTACTGCTACGGGGGATGCTTGTGATAAGATGACGAACTATAAGTGGTATGTTAAAAAGAATACAGACACGAACTGGAGTCTTAAATCGAAAGCGCAGGACCTTATTTACCAGTTTGACGAACATGGGACTTACAATATCAAACTGGTAGCAAGTAACAATACCTGTGAACCAACAGAAATGATCCACGATATCTGTATATCGGATCTGCCGGTTCCCGATTTCGAATTTACTCAGTCCGCACCCTGTAATTCGGCAACTTTAACCACGGTTAATAAGACGAGCATTGCTAATCTGTGCAACAAAAAGTATTTATGGCAGGTGCTGGATTCTGTAAGCGGGGTGGTGGTTACGGATGGGATTGTTTTTCTTGATCAGGATACCAGTAAAGCACCCGTGATCCAGGTTAACAAGCCCGGAAATTACATTCTCAGGCTTACGGTTTCTAATTCCTGCGACGATGTGGTGCTCGACAAGCCTTTTGTGGTGGCAGGAGGACTTGCGGTCACACAACCATCAGAGGCTAAGATATGCCTGGGAGTTCCTGTTGATGTTGACTTTTCCGCCGAGACAAGACTGAAGCCAGCTTATGAAGGATTTGGGAAGAATAAGACCTATCAGTGGAGTGTAAGCGGAGGGGACTATGAATTTATAGACGGGTCGGACACAAAAGCATTTCCTAAAATCAAATTTAAGGAACCGGGAAAGAAATACACCGTATCGGTGGCATATAATAATGAATGCGGAACGGCAGTTAGCAGCAGTCAGAATGTGACGTTTTATGATGAGATTGTTGTGGATGCGGGAGCGGACACGGTACTCTGTAAAAATGTTCCATTTACATCAAATGATACATATTTCAAATTAAGAGGGAATAAGCCTAAGAACTATGAAACAGGTAAATGGACTGTACTGCCGGGTAGTCCGGTTTATTCATTTGAAAATGGCATATCTAATACTCATAATGCTAAGTTAATCAATCTCAAAGCGGGTACCTATACTTTAAGATGGACCGTAACAAATCCCGGTGGGTGTGAAGAATACGATGAGATGATTTTAAAGGTGTACCAGGTGCCTGCTGCCGGAGCAATCTCATGTGCAGAAGCCCTTCAACCAGGAAAACCCGCATCTGTTTGTGCTGGCTCAAACATCACTCTTACCGCAGCTAACAGCGCTACCGGAACATTAATTGACTGGCAATATGCTCCTGACAAGGGTTCTCTTCCAGGGGATGCAGATTACATTTCGCTTGGAAGCGCAGCAAGCAGTATTGTTTTCAATAATATCCAGCAAACAACTTATTTCCGTTCTGTGGTAGCAAGCAAAGGAAAGGGGGATGGATGCTCTAATGTAGCTTATTCTAATCTACTTAAGCTTCCTGTTGATCCTTTGTCTGTAGGAGGTACCGTTAACAGTACAGATCCGACTACATATTGCGAAGGGTCCGTTTTTACCGGTAAGATTAAAGTTACTGACTATGTAGGCACGATCACCGGTTGGGAGAAGTCTGAAGATGGGGGCAATATCTGGGCTTCAATTGCCGGAACTGCTTCCGCAATTTATACATACAATACTCTTCTTGTCTCTACATTGTTCAGGGCAGTTGTTAAAAGCGGAGAATGTTCGGTCGCGAAATCAGATCCTTTCATAATAACTGTTGATCCCAAGCCCACACCTGCAAATGCCGGTTCAGATGCGAAAATATGTATTGACGCAGCCGCTTTATGGCAGCTAGATGGTAACCAACCCCTGATTGGAACCGGAAGCTGGACACAGCCCTGGGGGCAGACGGCTCTGATAAATAATCCCGGTCATTACAATAGCGTCATTAGCAACCTCGAAAAAGGCAAGCGATACGAATTCTTCTGGACCATAAGCAATGGTACCTGCCCGGGAGTTCCGGATCAAATGATTCTCGATGTTCTGACCGATATTTCAAATTCTGTCAAAGCAGACCGAACGATTTCCTGCCCGGGAGAAGCTGTGGTTTTGTCGACAGATGCATTGTCCGGCGGTGATAACGGTTTTATTGCCCCTTCATATTCTTATTCATGGGAATCTTCACCCGATAACGTGTCATGGGCTACTATCGGAGGTGCCGGTCAGGAAACGCTCACTGTTTACCCAACTGCAACAACCTGGTACCGGAGGATTGTGAGAAGTCATAATAGTTGTGAGGCTGTAAGTAGTTCTCTCAAGATCCTTGTAAACGCAACTACGCCTGTCGCGAATGCAGGGGCTGATTTGATATTATGCAATTCATCCAGTTACAAGCTTGACGGAAATAATCCCGGAGCCGGTTTCTCCGGAGAATGGAAAGAACTATCTCCCGGAGGTTCACTGACATTTTCCTCTGTTTCGGATCCTGTAGCAACGGTCAGCAATTTTCAGCCGGGAAATAGTTATCAGCTTGAGTGGCGGATAAAAGGAGTGGCGCCCTGTCCGGACGAGACATCTGTTGTACAGGTCATTGTGAGAAAACCGGTAACTACTGCTGTAGTCAGCTCACCCTTACAGGTTTGCCTGAACAGTGCGGCTACAAATAATTTTATTCAACTGACGGGAAATGAGCCATTGGCCTCTAACGGGGAAACCGGGCATTGGACAAAGTTATCAGGGCCGACAGCTTTCATCGCCAATCCATCTCTTTACAATACCAGTATTACAGGTCTGCAACCGGGGACATATCAGTTTGAATGGAAGATAAAGAATGATGCAACCAGCGGAGATGCCGCATGCAAAGAAAGTGCTGCAATCTTAACGGTGAACGTGATTGCCTTTCCTGTAAAGGGAACCATCAACGGGGGCAATATTGCAATCTGTAAGGGAACCGGCCCCGGAACCCTTGTCTTGTCCTCGTATTCTATGACGGACGAGATCCAGTGGCAATCGTCTGCCGATAACGTGAACTTTACAGATATCAATGGTGCTGTAAATGATACCTACAATCCCGGCGCTCTCATCCAGACCATGTGGTACAGGGTAAAGGCCACTCAGGCTTCGGGATGTGCCGGCTTTATTTATTCGGATCCGGTAAAGGTGCAGGTCGACGAGCCTGC
The DNA here is from genome assembly GCF_003130405.1 of Pararcticibacter amylolyticus. GTDB lineage: Bacteria > Bacteroidota > Bacteroidia > Sphingobacteriales > Sphingobacteriaceae > Arcticibacter > Arcticibacter amylolyticus. The sequence continues at coordinate 28,250 of NZ_QEAS01000014.1, read as the reverse complement.
TGAAGGAGGAACTACCTCTGCCAGTGTTTCCCGGGTATGTATAGGAGGAAATGCTGTAACGGTTTCACTCTCCGGAGAAAAGGGAACTGTCGTGAGATGGGAGCAATCCGCTGATAATTTCAGTACATGGGCTAATGTACCAGTGACTTCATCCAATTGTACTTTTCATAATCTTAGCACAGATATGTGGTTTCGTGCAGTGGTGCGGAATGGAGCCTGTTCAGAAGTATATTCAACTATTACTCATATCCAGGCTCTGCCTAATGTTACAGCAGCAGTAGCAGGACAGGATCAGTACTTGTGTAATGAAACCACTGTCACTCTAAGCGGGAATAGCCCATCTGCCGGAACAGGAAAATGGAAGCAGGAAAGTGGCCCGGCTGCTGTGATCAGCGATCCCCTTTCTTCAACCACGACCGTGAGTGCGCTTGTGCCGGGCACGTATGTTTTCCGATGGGAAATCAGTAATGGTATTTGTGATGCGAGCACAGACGACGTCACCATCTATAATTATGCCCCTCTGGTAAATAATATTACAGGAAGCACGACTATCTGTTCCGGGCAGACTGTTAAAGCCGAGGGCGATGCTCCCTCAGGCGGGGATGGGACTTATGTTTATCGATGGCAGATCAGCAGCGATAATAGCTCATGGTCAGATCTGCCGGGGGAAACAGGAAAGGATCTGATCCGCATATTTACTGTTTCAGCCTGGGTAAGAAGGATTGTTGAATCCGGGCCATGTTCCGCTGTCAGCAACACTGTTTTCACTACTGTACAACCTGCTGTTACGAATAATACTATCGGGGCAGACCAGGTTTTGTGCGCAGGTCAGCCGTCTTCGGTTCTCACTGGCAGTGTTCCTCTCGGAGGCGACGGAACTTACTTCTACCAATGGCAAAGAAGTACGGATGGGACTGTTTGGAATGATATGGCGGGAGCAAACTCCGCATCCCTGGATCCTGGTACCTTACCACAGACAACCTGGTTCAGAAGAATTGTAACAACGGCTCTGTGTTCCGGGGATCAGAAAAATGTAAGTAATGAAATTAGCATTGTGATCAATCCTTTGCCTGAAGCAGAGGTGAATGTTGCCAGGCTGAAGTCGTGCGTTCCTTTCGATCTTGGCCAGGTGATCTCCCTTGTCCCGCATGATGACAGGAATGGCAACTACGAATGGTTTGCTGACGGTGTTAGCATCGGAACAGGAAAGACCTTTCCTGGTTACGTTCTGTCTCATGACGGGGCATCGGTGACCATCCAGCTCGTCACTGCAAGTAAATTCGGATGTGGTGCTGATACAACAAAGTTCACATTTGAGACTGTAAAAGATGTGACCGCCTCTTTTACTAAAGATCAGGTGAAGGGATGTGGTCCCCTGTCTGTAAACTTTGTTAACACTTCAACTCCGTTAAGCGGAGGAACATATACATGGAATTTTGGTAACGGACAAACTTCCACATCCGTTCATCCCGGAACAATGGTATTTGATCCTGATCCGGCAGGTAAAGATACCACGTATGTTATCACCCTAAAAGCCTCTACCGGCTGTAAGGAGACTGTCTTTACCGATTCGGTTGTAGTACGTCCGAAGCCGCTGGCTGTTCTCTCTCCAGACAAAACATGGGGTTGCTCTCCATTGGAAATATCTTTCAGAAACCAATCGAAGGGAGGGGCGTCTACATATACATTTGATTTTGGCGATGGCCAAACTTATGTTACGAACGATACCCTTTCGGTACGCCACACCTTCTCTTCAGCCAAAACAGATACGATTACGGTCAGGCTGAAAGCGGAAAATGAATGTGGTACGGACACTGCCAGCTATAATATTGTGATTTACCCCAATACAATTGTTCCGCGGCTTATTGTGGATGGAGACAGGAGATTTGGCTGTGCCCCCCTTACCGTGAGGTTTGACAACCATACCGAAGGAGCAAACCGTTTCTTCTGGGATTTTAAGGATGGAAGCACTGCCAATACTACGTCTGCTCCTGAATCCAATATTCATACATTTACCGTCCCCGGTACTTACGATGTGTCGCTGTTTGCAACCAACGGTTGTTCTTCTGCCACTGATACGAAAACGATCACCGTATATGCCCTTCCCGATGCTGGCTTTACATTTAACAGTAGTACGTATTGTTTGAAAGACTCTGTTCAGTTCTTAAGCAAGCTATCGGGTTCAGCTTCCTGTATGTGGAATTTTGATGACGGAGGCACCAGCACAGATGCAAATCCCCGTCATGCTTTTGCCCGGGCGGGAAAATACAATGTTCAGTTAACGGTACTCCAGTCTCACCCTGACGGTTCTGTTTGCAGTAATTCTACTACTCAGCAGGTTGAGATACAGCCTTTGCCCGTAGCTTTATTTACGAGCAATGCTACGTCTGTCAATTGCGCTCCGTTTAAGCTGGTGGTATCAACAACGCCTGCCAATGCACCTTATGTAGAGTGGGAGTTCGGAGATCCGGGCAGTACGGATAACAGGATGACGGGACATACCGCAGAGCACACCTTTACAATGCCCGGCACTTATATTGTGAAGGAGATAGCCCATAATGCGTTGGGCTGCTCCGACACTGTTGTCAAGTCCATAAAGATCCAGCCAAGGCCGGCTGCTGCTTTTTCGGCAACAGATACAATGATCTGCGGAACATCGGCCACGATACATTTCAAAAATGAAACAGCATATGCCGGAACGGATCCTGTAGCTTACAAGTGGTTAATCGATGGCAGAACGGTTTCTGTTCAAAAGGACATGAGTTATCCCTTTTCGGTACCATCGAATGCAATGTTACCCTACCGGTATGAAGTGACTCTGGTCACAGCCAGTACCCTTGGTTGTCCTGATACCGTAAAGCATCTTATTCAGTTTAATCCTATTCCGAAAGCAAACTTTGTCCTGAAATCAGCCATTGCATGTGCCCCCTATAAGATAGATATCGAGAACAAGTCAGCATACGCAGATTTTGCCTTCTGGTATCTTGACGGTGTGCTGGTTTCGACAGACAAGGACCCTGATATCATTTTGCCAGACGCAGGGAAGACGTATACCATCAAGCTTAAGGTAGCAGGAAAATATGGCTGTGTCATGGACAGTCTGGAAAGAAGTATCAGTACCTATATGAAGCCGAAGGCCTGGTTTACCTTAGCAGACAGCATCAGCTGTAACGGCAAACTGGACATTGCGGTAACTAACACCAGCACCGGGGCCACCAGCTATACATGGGATTTCGGGGATGGCAGTCCTTTGTCTGCGCAAACTGTTCCGCAGCATCTGTATGGGGCCCCCGGGGTATATAAGCTCAGGCTGATCGCCTCGAACAATACGTGCAGTGATACCCTTACCCGTTTTGTTTTCATCGCTCTTCCGCCACAGCCCATATTTGTGCCGAGTGTGAACAGAGGATGTACGCAGCTGAATGTAACATTTCAAAATACTTCCCTTCATGCCAACAGATATGAATGGGATTTTGGGGATGGTACATACTCAACAGAGAGCAACCCTTCACATACATTCGGATATATCGGATCTCCCTTTACAGTACGGTTGACAGTCACTGGAGAATACGGCTGTAAAGAATCTGCTGTACAGATTGTATACGTGTCGGCACCTCCATCGGCGAGGTTTGATGTATTACCTGACCCGGTTATAAAGGTGCCGGACTACACCTTTTCTTTTAAAAACAAGAGTGAGGGTGCTGGTTTGAAATACAAATGGTATTTCGGTGACGGCACCACTTCAGAGGAAGAAAGCCCTGTTCACACGTATACCTATCATGGGCCATATACGGTGAAACTAACCGTGACGAATGCAGAGGGATGTACAGATTTCGCCACTAAAGATCTCCGGATCGACGGTGTGCCGGGCTTCCTGTACGTTCCCAACGGCTTTGAACCGGGGAGTTCTAAATTTGAGTTAAAGACCTTTAAGCCAAAAGGCTCGGGAATAGCGAAATATTCATTGAAGGTCTTTAATACATGGGGGACGCTGATCTGGCAGACCGACAAGCTGGATGAGACTGGTGCTCCAGCAGAAGGATGGGATGGTACGGCAGGTGGTTCACCAGCCCCGCAGGGAGTTTATATCTGGGAAATTACCGCCACCTTCCTTGACGGAAGTGAATGGAAAGGAATGAAATACGAGAGAGGGTCCAGGAAAACAGTTGGGCCGGTACACCTTATAAGATAAATAGAATGAAACGCTTATTTCCGGTATTCTTGCTAACGGGTCTGGCTTTAGGCCGTGTGTCGGCCCAGGATCATATTTATTCGCAGTTTTTTAATGCCCCGAATTATCTGAATCCAGCTTTAAACGGTCAGTTCGAAGGCGACCTGCGTGCGAATATGATTTACAGGAACCAGTGGAGTTCTGTACCTGGTGGTCTCAATTATTTTACTTTTTCGGCAGACTACACTGTTCCAAAGCTGAACGGAGGAGTTGGTTTACTGGTCACCAGCTCGAATGAGGGAACTGCGTATCTCCGAAAGCTTAATATGTCAGGGATATATTCATACAGCGTTTCATTTGATAACGCGATCCTGTCATTTGGTGTCCAGGCCGGGCTTACCCGGCGCAAAATAGATTACAGCCAGATCGTATTTGGCGATCAGATCGATCCGGTGACAGGAATTATCCCGGGGGCGGTATCAGAGGCATCGGTTCCCTCCATGAACAATAAATATTTCTTCGACGCGGGAGCCGGAATTAATCTTGTTGCCGGAAACTTCATGATGGGCATAGCCTCCCAGCATCTTAACAAACCCAATGAATCCTTCACCGGGGCGAGTGCAACATTGCCTGTGAGGGTAAACGGGCATGCCAGCTACAGGCTGGCGCTTGATCCTTACGATGAAGAATCGGGGCCGGCTCTCATTCCTTCCCTGGTATACTATCACCAGGGCAATTCAAAGTCATTGAGCACAGGCTTTCAGTATAAGTACAGGGCGGTAAATCTTGGATTATGGTACCGCAGTGAGGCTGCAACAAAAGGGGATGCTGTGGTTCTTTCACTCATCTTTGATCTGTTTGTAAGGAAGGATATGTACGATAAAGTCAGAATGGGGGTGAGCCATGATGCTACTTTGTCTAAACTTCAGTACGGGAACACTTCCGGGTCTACGGAAGGCGCCTTGAGTTATGAGACAACATTCCCTAACCGGAACCCGGCTGCTTCCCGGTACAGGCATCAGAATTCGGGGAGACGTTGCTACGATTTTTATTAAAAAGAGTTTAAAGCCAGCCTGTGTCATCTAGGATAACCGGTCTGAAAACCCTTAAAAAATTATTGACGGTGTGTCGGTAACATTCACCAATAGCTGGCGTATTACCCCACAGGTAACGTATACTAATACTAATGAATATGTGTGTAGTAGCCTGTATATCAAATTTTAACAGTAATTCGAGCCTTTCACATGGATAGAAGATTTATATGCCTTATTCTTATCGCTGTATTTTTCTCACTGCAAACAAGGGCCCAGGTGGGGATAGGAACGACTACCCCGGATGCGAGTGCTCAGCTTGAAGTTTATTCAATCTCGAAGGGATTGCTGATCCCCAGACTCTCCTCTGCGCAACGTGGCAGCATTGCCAGTCCCGCTACAGGATTGCTGGTTTATCAGACGGATAATACGCCGGGCTTTTATTTTTATAATGCCGGGGAATGGAAACGGCTTGCCAGCTCAACGGAAACAGGTGCCGGAAACGGTTCTTCAGGGAACAGTTTGCTGAACGGTAGCTCCAACCCTGCAACGGGCGTTGGGAATAATGGGGATTTTTATATCAACACCAGTACGTATACCTTATATGGTCCCAAGGCAAACGGAGCATGGCCTGCAACAGGTGCGGCAATGCTGGGAGCCTCCAATGTTTCGATGGGAGGGTTTAAATTAACTAATCTTGCAGCACCGACAAATAACAAGGACGCTGCCAATAAGAAATATGTTGATGACCTTGTCGCTTCATCTATTACTAAATTTGAGCCCACGCTGAGCCTCGACAATGAACAAAATCTCTCGATTAAAGGAGGGAATTCGGTTAGCCTTGCCGACTTGTACCAGTCATTAAGTCTTGCCGGGACGGTACTGTCCATCTCAGGGCCAAGGAACAGTCATGTCGACCTTTCAGGGATCCTGGCGCTGGCAAACGGGGGGAATGGAGTGCCCGGGATCGTTTATCATGATGAAACACTAGTGGGTACAGGCCAGACGTCATCGAAGCTTTCAGTAAACGACCAGGGAATTACGGCTGTAAAATTAAAGAGCATCACTAGTCATGGCAGCGCCGGACAAATATTGTCGTCCGACGGACTGGGCGGGTTTAAGTGGACTGATCAGGGGGGATTGTCTCCTATAGCCAGCGGAACGATACTGGGCAATAATTCAGGAGCTGACGCTACCCCGGTGGCTTTATCCATTGGTGATTTAAAAGCTATGCTGGCACTTAGTGCCGGAGATGTCGGCCTCGGCAATGTAAAGAATGTGGATCAGACGAATGCCGCTAATCTTTCATCAGGATACATTCCTGCCGCAAGGTTTCAGACAGGCTCCATTCCTGCTTCAGCTATTGCCGGGAATAACCTCTCAGACTATTATCTGAGCGGAAAGGGCACCTGGGTACAGTTGCCGGTTTCAACGGATGACCAGTCAGCTGCTGAAGTACCCTTTGATAACAGCCTGGCACCCGGATTGGGAAATACGGTTCAGGATGCAATTACAGGCCTGAACAGCAAAATAGGTACAGTGCCTGCCGGTGCTCTTACCCAGGTTACACTTGGAACCGGGTCTATGTTGCAGGGTAAGGGCACAGCTGCCGACCCGCTAAGACTCGCTGACATTACAGGTCCGTCTTTCTTAGGAAGAGCTTCCGGGACAGGGACGCCAGCGCCGATCGGAATCGGAAGCGGACTTGTATTCGGGAGTGATTCAAAGCTAAGTGTTGATTTTAGCGGACTTGCTTCATCAACGCATAATCATGCACTGGACGGTTTGTCAAATGTAATTACAGGTGGGAAGTCTGTCAATGACATCCTTCAGTGGAATGGCACGAGCTGGGTAAATGTTCCCGCTTCAGTTGCAGGAGGTGGATTTAGCGGTGTCACAACTGATGGTTCAACGATATCCGGAGATGGGAAGACGACTCCTCTTTATCTGGTTAATAAAGCAGTTTCTTTCAGTAAGCTCGCTGATATGACAGGGCCTTCATTGATCGGGAAAGCGGGTTCCGGTTCGGGGACACCTGAGAAAATAGGAATTGGAAACGGCCTTGCTATATCCGGAACGACTTTAGGGTTAAATTCCGGATCTGCGACAGGAGATATCCTTCAATGGGACGGAAGTCAATGGCTAAGCCGGTCGCTCGCCGCCGCCGGAATCCCAACCGGTAGCGGGTCTGTCACATTCAGCCCGTCCAATACCGGGGATGTAACTGCACCGTCCGTATCCGGATCGGCGCTTACTCCGGTTCTTTCAATAAGAGACGGAGTCATTGGAACGAACAAGCTCATCGACGGAACCGTAACCACTGCTAAATTAGCGGATGGCGCCGTTACTTCAGCTAAGCTTGCAACCGGAGCAGTAGATCTCTCAGGTACAAAAGTAACAGGGACATTACCTTCCGGCAGTTTACCTGCTGACCTCGGAACAGGTAAGAATATCAATGGCCTCACCCTCACTAATACCGGTACAGGGATAACGATCAAAGATGCTTCAAACGGGACTACTTTGCTTACTGCTGCTGCCGGATCATCGGTTTCAGGCAGCAATACAGGTGACCAGAATGCATCAGGAGTTGGGCTTACTTCACCTGTTGCGGGGAAGAATAATGTTCAGGAAGCGCTGGAGGCGATTAATACAGGTGCAGACCAGGCAATTTCATTTCAAACTACAGGAGGGGACGTTGCCACTGCCGCTCCGGTTTCAAGCCGGACATCGCTGACTCCAACTCTTACTCTAAACAATGACGCGGTGACGTCTGCGAAGATTAAGGATGGTGCGGTAACAGCTGCCAAGCTCGCAGCCGGCGCTGTTGATCTTTCAGGCACTGCTGTAACAGGTACTCTGCCTGCATCAAATGTTTCTCTTAGTACACCAGTTTTGAGTAAGACAAATGTGCAGGACGCTTTAACCGCCCTCGAAAGTCAAGCGGGCAGTTCTATTTCCGGTGTATCTGCCGGATCAGGTCTCTCGGGCGGAGGCACAACAGGCAACATCACTCTTAGCCTTGCCTCTAACGGGGTGGGAGCGTCCAATTTAAAGGGCATGGGTAACACGGCGCTTGGGGCCGGGACTTCAGGCTACGTTCTTCAGTCAAACGGAGACGGTACTTTTGGATGGTTTAATTTAAGTGGTGGAGTTTCAGCCGATCCTTCTACGCTTACGTTGAGTCAGGGGCAGTTCTACGTTGGAAACAGCTCCAATAAAGCAGAAGCGACGGCTAAAAACCTGATTCCCCTCAGCGGGTTTGGAACGCCAACTACAGATATCGGTCTGGGGAGCTTTAAACTGACAAATCTCGGTGCACCTTCAAGTGCTTCGGACGCAGCAACCAAAAAATATGTTGATGACCAGGTGGCGGCAGTATCGCCATCCCTGGCTCTTGACGGATTGTCTAATGTCACCATTACCAGCAAGGCCACGAATGATCTTATTCAGTGGAACGGCACGAAATGGGTGAATAAAAAAATAACGGATGCAATTCCTGTAGCCACTACCTCTGTGGCGGGGTTACTGTCCGGTACAGATAAAACGAAACTCGATGGCTTAAGTAGTTATATTCTTCCGGCAGCAACGTCTACAACCCTGGGAGGTGTGATCGTCGAATCAGGCTCAGGACTGAACCTCAGTGCCGGGAAGCTATCCGTGAATTCGTCTGCACTTACCGGCGTGGTGAACAGCATGGTAGCAGGTGACGGTATATCCGTTTCGGGAGCAACCGGGAATGTTACAGTTGGAGTTGCTGATAACGGCATAACCACTGCAAAGATCCTGAACGGGGGGGTAACTTTGTCGAAGATTGAGACGATAGCAGCACATACACTGCTTGGAAATTCAACAGGTTCATCGGCTTCCCCCCAGGCAATAACGTTAGGTTCCGGATTGGCGTTTTCAGGTACGAGCCTCGCTCTGGATCCCTCAACATTACCTGTTGCCTCTGCAAGTACATCGGGAACGGTGAAAATTGGAAATGGGTTGAAGATGACTTCCGGAGTATTGTCAGTGGATGCTTCAACAACTAGCGGATTTGTTACCGGAATCTCAGGCCCTGAAATTACGGTGACTCCAAATTCTCCCGGTGCTGGTAATTCTTATGTCAGTCTGAATGATGGTTCTATTACTCTGGCGAAGCTAAAAAGCCTGAGTGGCACCAGCAAGCTGGTCGGTTCATCCTCGAGTGGCTCTTCCGTTTCAGAAATCACAATAGGAAGTGGCCTGAGTTTGAGTGGCAGCGTTTTGACAGCGACAGGGGGAGGGGGAAGCGGAACAGTGACAACTGTGGGCGTAGCTACGGCTAACGGTTTCGCAGGTGATGTCGCTAATGCCACTTCTACTCCTCAGATAACTTTAAAAACTACCGTTAATGGAATTTTGCAGGGTAACGGAACAGGAATTTCGGCGGCAACTACGACAGGTACAGGATCAGTTGTCCTGGCTACTAATCCTACTATCACCGGCGCAACTATTTCTGGATCTCTGAGCGGAAATGCATCTACTGCAACGTCAGCGACTACCGCTACGAACGCTACTAATACAGCAATAACAGCCGCCGGAACATCAGGGACAGTATATCCGACATTCGTGTCGGCTACGACCGGAAATTTGCCGCAGCAGGTGACATCAGCCCTTACATATAATCTCGCCACCCAGGAACTCAACGCGAAGATTCAACCATCAAATATTACGAATTATCCCGCCAGCGGCAGTGTTTACCTCGCGGGAGATGGTACCTGGAAGGCAGCTTCAGCAGATTTGAGTGGATTGAAGTTATCATATACAGCATCCTCTGGTGTAATAGGCCTTACTAATGGAGGTTCTGCAATAAGCGGAAGCTCTCAAACTATTCCTGCTGTCACGTCATCCAACCCCGGGCTGATGGCCAGTTCGGACTTTACCAAGCTCACAAATTATCTTCCGGCAACCAGTACAGCCGGACTTGTATTAACCAGTACCACGTCAGGAGCAACATGGCAGGCTGCATCGGGAGGTAGCAGTATCACCGGGATTGGATATAATTATACATCAGCAAACGACCAGTATAATGCATATATCAGTTTAGGTGGCACCAGCTATAAAGCAGCCGTCCCCGTTCTGACAGACGCGAATGTGACTACAGACCCAGGTCTCCTTGTAAAAACGGATAAAGTAAAGCTTATGCGGATTCCCACGATAAGTGCTTCTTCTTCAGGTATAGGCCAGGTTCTTGTGTCGGGTGCAGGAGGGACTACATCAGCCTGGCAGACTCCTGCTTTGTCTTATACGGCAGCCCCAGCATCAGGGGGGATTAAGCTTTCTTTAGGAAGTGCTGATTACTCAGTCACAGTGCCTCAGGCTATTGCTTCTACAACGATAACAGGCACAGACGGTACTGCTGGTCTTTTGAACGCTAATGATAAATTTAAGTTGAACAATACGTTACCGGCTCCTTCGACTGCCGGCTTGGTTTTAACTTCAAAAGCAGATGGTTCGGCGGAGTGGAAGACTTCTTCAGGGGGCGGAAGTGGGTCAGACGGGAGGAGGGTGTACTTCATAAATAGTAAGAAAGTACTTGTGAAGGGTTCGGGAACAGCGATAACATGTACCCAGACGGGAAGTAACATTAACATTGTAATCCCATCGGATGCAATAGTCGATTATATAAGAATCAAAACGGATTATAATACGGTAGGGTCAGATGTTTTAACAGTATCAGTTACAGACAACTCAAGTCTTGTAAACACTGATAAATTTACCGACATGATGCCTCCTATGGTAGATGTCCTGGGCTTGATGACGGCAACGACTGATCCTAATCCCTATTTACGGCCAACGCAGGTAGCAGATCCAATCATAAAAGAGTGTTCAAATGGTAAAATTGTTATTGAAATTGCAAACCTGACATGGAATGAGCCGGCGGGTTACTATGTAATACTAAATTATTAAACTACATGAGAACAAAAGAATTATGTCTCTTTTGTCTACTGTTCCTGTTTTCAGGATATTACGCGTTTTGTCAAACAATAAGACAATTTAACGGGACCTTTACTATTACTTCAATTAAGTCTCTTGGTAATAACCAGTATGAAATTGTAGGTAACTTTACTGATAACAGCAACTCGTTTACTGCTTCGCAGGCACTAGCCGGGGATCGTATTATCGATCCATCAGGCAATACCTATGAAGTGACAACCATATCTTCTGTTACCGGAGTCAAGATTACTACGGTAGCGACCGACCTGGCCGGAGGAAAATATCCGGTTATGGGTATTGGAATGATTTTCAGGCCTACTTATAACAAGTATCCGCTAGTGTCTACGGGTGCTTCCGGCACTGTTTTAAGTAGTGCACTCAATACTGCAACTATTTCCATTAATTCGGACCTTCCCAATTTTAGTGCAGGAATGTCCTTACCTTCAATTGGTTATAAATTAGGAGATGTTGTACTTTACTTAGTTGACTCTAAGGTATATAAACTTCAATCTACAGGCTGGAGCCAGGTTTCTGGCATTGTAACTAAATACAATAGTGTTATCACTGACGTACCTGTTGCTGCGGTTGGAACTGTCATCAAGTTCTATAAAGACAGTAATTACTATGTTTCAAACGGAACTAACTGGGTGCTGGTGAATTCAGTTTCATCATTTCCTGTGATCCCTCAGTTTGGGGATGTCTTTTACGTGACTGGCGAGAAGAAGTTATATATGTTAGCGGACGGGGGGACTACTGGCGGGGGAGCTCAATGGATGGCTATTACAAGCTCCGGTATTGCCGGAGGAGGAACCGGTGACTTCCCTACAGATCCCAAGCCTGGCGATCTTTTCTTCAATACAGATAATAATACCTTGTATTTATTTGATGCCACTTATGCATGGGTTGAAGTGTCAACCAATGGATCGACTCCTACAGGGTATAGTAATCCAGACCCTATGGCTGTTTATGTCAAAGAAGGGCAGCTGTTTTACAACTCAGCAGAAACGCAGCTCTTTGTTTACAATGGCAGCGACTGGGTGCCTGTTGGAAATAAGTTAGGCGACGGGCAGATCTTTGTAGGCAACAGTTCTAATGTTGCGGTTGCGGTTCCCGTGTCTGGCGATGCATCCATTAATAATTCCGGAAAGCTTACCATTAATGACAAGGCAGTAACAGATTCAAAGCTGGACAAAGCTAATATTCCGCTCAGTGGTTTTGGAAATCCGGTGGCAGATGTATCCGTTGGAGACGGAAGCAACAATTATAAAATAACCAACCTGAAAACACCTTCAGCCGCTACTGATGCTGTAAATAAAGCTTACGTAGACGGTCTGTTCAATTCGGGCAGCTTAACTCTTGCTTATAACAATTTTTATGTCGGGAATGCACTGAATAAAGCAGTGGCCACCCCTAAAACAAGTATTCCACTGAGTGGCTTTGGTAATCCGGCTGCTAATATTTCCATGAATGGCTTTCGGCTTACCAATCTTCCCAATCCTCCGAGTGCAGGTTCAGATGCGGTAACCAAAGACTATGTGGATAATGCTGTTTCTAACAAAACTGTTTTTCCTATAAATATCAATCTTAGCCGAAACATGGTGCTGGTTGGAAATGATCAGGATCAGGCCGGAATGGTTGAGAAGTTCGATATCCCTGTGAGTGATTTCGGTGCAGCAAAAAAAGATGTCTCCCTTGGCGCTTTCAAGATTACAAATCTGGCAGCTCCAGCATTGGGGACTGATGCGGTAAATAAAGATTATGTAGACAACAAGATATTCCCATCAACAAACATTGCTCTGGGTAATGGAAACTTCCTCATTGGGAACAGTTCAGGTAAAGCTGTAGAAACTATCAAGAGTTTAATTCCTCTAAGCGGCTTTGGAGCGGCAACAGCAGATGTTTCGTTAGGTAGCTATAAGATCACAAACCTCGCCCCCCCGGCAGGAGATAATGATGCGGTCAATAAGAAGTATATAGAAGATCTTCTAAAATCACCCAGTAACACTCTGGCACTTCCTTCCGGGAATCTCTTTGTAGGTAATGCAACCGGAAAGGCTGAAGCAACACTTAAAAATGCTATTCCGGTAAGCGGTTTCGGAAAAGCCACAGCACCTGTTTACATGGGAGATGCCATTTCTCAATTTACCATCAGTAATCTTGCCAATCCGCTGGACGCTCAGGATGCTGCGACAAAAGCTTATGTTGATTTAAAGATCGCGAATCCGTCATCTATTACATTAGCGAACAGCCATATTCTTGTCGGGAATGTAGCAAACCAGGCTGAAGCGATAGCCAAGACCAGTGTCCCGATTACCGATTTTGGGGCTGCTGCCCAGAACCTTTCTCTGGGCAACTTCAATATAACGGATCTGCGTGATCCGGTAAATGATGGCGACGCCATCAATAAAAAGTATCTGACCACCCAGCTTTCAGCTGTGAGTGGTCTTCTTGCTTTACCATCCGGTCAGCTGTTTGTTGGAAATGCCTCAAATAAAGCTACAGCCACTACAAAGAGCTCTTTGTTTTTGAATGAATTCGGTGCTCCGAAGGCAGATATTTCATTTGGAGCACATAAGATCACAGATCTGGCTGACCCCAGTCTTGCGCAGGACGCTGCTACAAAAAACTATGTAGATGGGAAAACAGGAACCACTCCAACTACTCAGCCAACAAGCCCTTCTGCCGGGAGCACTTATTACAACACGACTGAAAAGAAGCTTTATGTCTATGACGGGACGAAATGGATTCCGGTAAACAGCCAGTTGCCAACCGGTCAGTTATATGTAGGAGATGCCTCCGGAAACGCCGCTCCTGCTGCGAAGAATACAATATCTGTCAGCGACTTTGGTAATGTTACGAAGGATCTTCCCCTGGCAAACTTTAAAATAACCGGATTAGGAACACCGTCCGCTGATCTCGATGCCGCAAATAAGAAATATGTCGATGATCTTTTGGCTGGTGTCAATAACCTGCTTCTGCTTCCAAAAGGAAACATGCTGGTTGGAGACGCAACAGGTAAAGCGGCTTCTGTTGCAAAGAGTGCTATTCCTCTTAGCGGTTTCGGGGATGCAGAGGCTAACATATCATTAGGAACAGGGAGTAATAATTACAAGGTTATCAATCTGGCAGATCCTACGGCCGATCATGATGCTGCAAATAAAAAATATGTAGACAGTAAGGCGGGGACAATCACGGTTACTCCTCCTGCGACTCCAACCCTAGGCAGCACCTATTATAATACAACTGAGAACAAGCTTTACGTCTATAACGGAACAAAGTGGATCCCTGTCAACAGCCAGTTGCCAACGGGTCAGGTTTATGTAGGGGATGCATCCGGAAATGCAGCAGCGGTTGAAAAAAGTACGATTTCCCTGAGCGAATTCGGAGCGGTTACAAAGGACTTTCCTCTTGGGAATTTTAAAATTACCACCCTTGCGGATCCCTCATCCGATCAGGATGCTGCGACAAAGAAGTATGTTGACAGCAAGGTCGGATCGGTTGTTACTACGCCGCCTGCAACTCCAACTACGGGAAGCACTTATTATAATACGACAGAAAAGAAATTGTATGTATATGATGGCAGCAAGTGGATCCCAGTTAACAGCCAGCTACCGACTGGGCAGTTGTATGTGGGAGATGCATCAGGAAATGCAGCTCCTGCCGAAAAGAGTACCATCTCTATAAGCGAGTTCGGCGCTGTTAATAAAGATCTTCCTCTCGCTAACTTTAAGATAACCGGATTAGGGACACCATCCGCTGATCTTGACGCTGCCAATAAGAAATATGTAGACGATCTTTTTGCAGGGATAAATACCCTTCTTGCCCTTCCCAAAGGGAACATGCTGGTGGGTGATGCTGCCGGCAAGGCTGCTTCGGTGGCAAAAAGTGCTATTCCCCTGAGTGGGTTTGGCGACGCCGAAGCGAATATTTCTATGGGTACGGGAAGTAATAATTACAAGATCATCAATCTTGCAGAGCCCACTGCTGATCTGGATGCTGTTAACAAGAAATATGTAGATGGTAAGATCGGTTCAATTTCAGTAACCCCGCCAACCACACCCACCCCGGGGAATACCTACTATAATACCACAGAGAAAAAGCTTTATGTGTATGACGGAACAAAATGGATCCCTGTAAACAGCCAGTTGCCAACGGGGCAGGTTTATGTAGGGGATGCCTCCGGAAACGCAGCAGCAGTTGAAAAAAGTGTCATTTCCCTAAGCGAATTTGGTTCTGTCAATAAAGACTTACCTCTTTCTGATTTCAGGATCACTGCGCTGGCCGATCCAACTGCTGCTCAGGATGCCGCTACAAAGAAATACGTAGATGCGCAGGTGTTGAACGTGAAGGCTGCGCCTGTCAGTGGAAATACTCTACTTGGGAACAATACTGCATCTGATGCTGCTCCACAGGCTTTAACTGCCGCCCAGGTGAAGGCTTTGCTGGCTCTTAATAACGTCGATAATACAGCAGATGCAACTAAAAATGTTTATTCAGCAACTAAGCTGACCACCCCCATCACTATTAACGGGATCTCTTTTGACGGTTCGTCAAATATTACCGTTCCTGGAGATAACCTCGGAAATCATACCGCAAGTCAGAATATTAAAACCCTTTCTTATTCAATCAGCGGTGACGGGCAGGACGGCAGAGGATTAAGTTTTGAGTCTTCCGGAAGTGGTGTCTTCGCACAGGATGTAACCATTAAAGGGAACTTGTATACACCGTCTGATGAGCGGCTGAAAACAAATATAGTAACTCTGAGTAATGTGCTGCAGGCTATTGAGCAGATGAGGGGGGTGACTTTTGAATACAGGGATCAGAAAAAATATGCTAAAGGCCCTAAGATCGGGGTTGTTGCACAGGAGTTGAAAAATGTCTATCCAGACATGGTGACAAAAGGGGAAGATGGTTATCTGAAGGTTGACTATACACAATTGACGGCTGTTCTGATAGAGGCTGTGAAAGAACAGCAGAAGAGAATGAAAGATCAGCAGCTGGAAATAAATGAGTTGAAATCGCGCCTTGATAAACAGCAGCAGCAAATTAACTCTATTCTCAAAAAACTGGAATAAGCGCTTTTATCGGGAATCTTGAGACGTATTCTTCACATAACCGGATTTATAGTTTTACTCCTTGCTGGCTTCAGTTCAGCATCAGGACAGAACTATTTTCGTGTCATTGATGGCGTCCCTCATCTTCCTGTAAGAGATCCTGCTTCTGTTGTTTCTCCTGAGCCGGGGATGCTCATCTACAGCACAACGGATTTCAAGCCTATGATTTATACAGGTACAGGATGGGATAGCTTCTGTACAAATACGATTAATGCAACTTCAAGCGAAGAGTACTTTGTCGTAAAAAAAGGCATTCCCTGTCTTCCTTCACTGAATAATGCTCCTATGGGATCCCTGAAACCGGGGACTGTGTATTACTCAGTAGACATGAAGGCCTTTAT
Source organism: Pararcticibacter amylolyticus (assembly GCF_003130405.1). Lineage (GTDB taxonomy): Bacteria > Bacteroidota > Bacteroidia > Sphingobacteriales > Sphingobacteriaceae > Arcticibacter > Arcticibacter amylolyticus. The sequence continues at coordinate 11,632 of NZ_QEAS01000014.1, read as the reverse complement.
GGTATATAATGGGGGCGGGTGGAACAAACTGGCGGAGCTGGTAACCGGAAACTTCACCGAAAGCAGTGGTTTTACGACTGGCCTCGGAGTGAAGACCTGTAAGCTCCCTGTACTGAAGAATGCTCCCATTATTGTAGGGTTGTCGGTTGGTGCGATATATCTGAATAGTAGCAGTAAGTCCCTGAAATATTATGACGGCACAAGCTGGAAGGATGTAGAATGTCATCCTGTTGTGAAAACGTTACCTGTCTCTGATCTGGCTGCTTATACGGCGATGGGTGGATCCGAAGTTCTGGCAAACGGCGGCTCCCCGGTAACTCTCACCGGTATTTGCTGGAGTACGAATTCTGATCCTGATACATCTTCCGCACTGGGTAAAACGCGGATCACCACAACCGGTCCGGGGCTGGGAGTATTCCCGTCTCAGCTTACTGACCTGCTGCCAAAAACGACATATTATGTGCGTGCTTATGCTGTGAACGACAAGGAAATTGTTTATGGGGAAAATATTGTATTTACAACTCCTATAGCGCCCCCAACGATCATTACTCTCCCTGCTGACAGTATTACAAGCATCAGGGCGAGAAGCGGAGGAGATATTACTTCTGATGGCGGGGCTCCTGTTACAAAAAGAGGAATCATTTGGAGCGACTCAAGGGATCCTGTAAACGATCCTTCGCATATTATAACAGATGATGGCTCAGGCGTAGGCATATATCCGAGTACTCTTGACGGGCTGCTTGGGAATACAACATATTACATCAGAGCTTATGCGGTTAATGCCGCCGGAAAGGCTTACGGCAATCTGGTGGAATTCACAACTCCTCCTCCGGTACCCCCGGTGCTTAATCCTGCCATTACGCTCACCGGTATTACCGGGAGTTCAGCGACCGGAACCGCCCTTATCCTGAATAATGGCGGGGCTGTTGTTACGGAAAGGGGAATTTGCTACAGCACGGATGGAGTGAATTATACCTATGTTCCGTCGTCTACCGTTACACCCACAGATATAGGAACATTTGTCACTGATCTCACTGGCCTCGCTCAGGGTACGACCTACTACGTAAAGGGATATGCCAAGAATATTGCCGGGATTGGATATAGCAGTGAAACAAGCTTTATCACCGCTTCTTCCGCGACAATTATTACAAAGAAACCAGGAAATATTTCAGGCAGCACAGCCATGAGCGGCGGCGATATCTCAAATGCAGGATTTTCTTTTATAACTGCCAGGGGAATCTGTTGGGATACAACAAAGACGCCGACAGTTACCCTTGCCACCCGGACATCAGATCCTGTAACTGGTGACGGCACCGGTTCTTATAACAGCAGGATGGTAAATCTGCTTCCCGGAGTTACTTATTACGTTCGGGCATATGCTGTAAACGCTGCAGGTACTGCTTATGGTAACCTGGACAGCCTGGTGATGCCCGATGTACCTAAGGTAAAAACCTCTGCTGCCTCTTTTTATCAGAACACTACTATTACGGGCGGAAATGTACTGAGTGATGGCGGAGCACAGGTGACAGAAAGAGGTATTTGCTGGAGCAAGTCAGCCAACCCGGTAGTCTCGGGAAGTCATACCTCCGATGGCGATGGGCTTGGACTGTTTACAAGCCTGATTACAGGACTTACTCCTAATGTCACTTACCATATAAGGGCCTATGCCCGGAACAGTGTGGGTGTTGGATATGGAGAGGATGTGTCTTTTATGATCAATCCGGACGCTCCGGTTATCATCACTCTTGATATATCCGATACTACCAGCATGTCTGCAGTGAGCGGAGGTCATATCACAAGCCGCGGGTCAGCGGTGATTACCATGAGGGGAATCATGTTCAGCAGTAAGGGTGATCCGGCAACAGATCCGGATGCGCGTACTGTGACGAATGACGGATCAGGTGAAGGGATATTTCCAAGTAAGATGGATAACCTGCTGGGGAATACGACATACTATGTACGCGCTTATGCCGCCAATGTGTATGGGAAATCACTTGGTGATCTGAAAGTCTTTACTACCCTTCCGCCAATCCTGCCGGCAGTATTCCCTCCCTCTTTTGATATTGGTAGTATTACCAATACCTCGGCAGACGGAGAGTTCCTTGTAAAAAATAATGGAGGGGATCCGGTAACGGAACGGGGCATCCGCTATACTACAGATCGTGTCAATTACATTTACGTAGTTGCTCCAAATCATAACCCGACAGATATTGGAACATTTATGGCAAAACTGACGGGGCTTACTCCTAATACTACCTATTATGCTCAGGCTTATGCTGTCAATACCGTAGGAATGGGACTAAGCGCGGAGAATAGCTTTCGGACAACCTCTCTTGCTGTCCTGAGAACGCTGCCTCCTGAGAATGTTACAGGCTTTGACGCTTATTCAGGAGGCGAAATTTTCTCGACCGGGGATGACGTGATCGAAGCGAAAGGGGTATGCTGGGGTACAGAGAAGAATCCTGCAGTGGATCTGCCTACAAAAACCTCCGAAGCTTTGAGCGGTGTAGGAACGGGAATTTACTCCAGTCACATTACCGGGCTCACCCCAGGCGTAAAATATTACATCAGGGCATATGCGATCAACAGTTTCGGGGTTGCGTACGGTAATCTCGACAGCCTCGTCGCGGCGTCGACAGCGTCTATCATGACTACTCCGGCTACAAGTATTACCAATACGACAGCTATGACCGGAGGCCATATCGCCAATGATGGCAGTCAGCCTGTAACAAGCAGGGGTGTTTGCTGGAGCACTTCTCCAGGTCCTTCAATTGCAGACAGTTATATCAGCAATGGGGCAGGAGCCGGTTCGTATGCTATAAAGCTGTCCGGACTGATGGGAAGTACCAAATATTACATAAGAGCGTATGCTATCAATAGTGTCGGGATAGCCTATGGGAACCTTGATAGCTTTAAAACAGCGCCTCCGGTTATTCCGACTGTCACAACGACGGATGTTATCAATATAGGAGGGGTATCTGCTCTGGGTAGAGGGAATGTCACCGGAAACGGTGGTGCTTTGGTTTCCGAACGGGGCTTCTGCTGGAATACAACCGGGAATCCGGATACTTCCGGCGCTCATGCTGCGTATGGTATGGGAACAGGCGCTTTCTCCGGGACTCTTTACGGACTGATGCCCAACACGAAGTATTATGTGAGGGCGTATGCAATAAACGATGTTGGAGTGTCTTACGGGAATGAAATCACCTTTTCGACCTTCACTATTGCGACAATATTGACTTTGCCTGCCGATCAGATTACCAGTACAAATGCCAGAAGCGGCGGGAATATTATTAGTGACGGCGGTGCTTTAGTCACCGAAAGCGGGATCTGCTGGAATACAACCGGCAACCCCAACGTCTATGACTTGCATACGAGCGGAGGTGTTGGTATCGGGCAGTTCCTGCATTCTATAGGAAACCTGATGGGAAGTACCACTTATTATGTACGGGCATATGCCATAAATAATGCTGGTATAGCTTATGGTCAGGTTGAAACGTTTATAACTGCACCTCCTGTCATTCCAACGCTTACTACTTCATCGGGAAGGAGCGGTGTGAGTGGAACGACTGCTATTTGCGGTGGGATAATTGTGAGTAACGGAGGTGCCGTCATTACCACTGAAGGGATCGTTTACAGTACTGTTTCCGGATTTATACCCGACACAGTGGTTACTAACAAAACCGTCCAGTCCGGATCTGGCAATTTCACCTCTACCCTCAAAAATCTTAAGCCGGGAACAACCTACTACGCGAGGGCTTATTCTATTAACAGTGCCGGTATTGCCTATGCTTCTAATGAAGTCAGCTTTACCACCTTTGATATCCCGGTTGTGACAACCTTGCCTCCCGATCCATCCACCATTACAAGTGTGGGGGTGAAGACCGGCGGAAGTATTATTTCAAATGGAGGAACGGACATTATCGAAAGCGGGATCTGCTGGAGTACGGGTGATACACCAACAATAGCCGGAGAACACCTTTCCAATGGCCCGGGCTCGGGCAGTTTTACCAGAACTATTACCGAACTGATGGGAAGCACTACGTATTATATACGGGCTTATGCAACCAACAGCGTCGGCACTGCTTACGGTCAGGTTGAAAGCTTCACTACACGGCCTCCGGTACTTGCAACAATTGTCACTACACAGCCCGTTGCAACATCTTCGACCAGGGCAAACAGCGGGGGTACGATCGTAAGCCATGGCGGATCTCCGGTGACCACCAGGGGGATTGTATGGAGTACAGAACGCAACTTTAATCCGGATACTGTGGTACAGAACAGGACTGCACAGACCGGGTATTACACAGGAAAGTTTACTGCAGACATGACGGGACTGACACCTGCTACTGTGTATTATGTCAGGGCATATGTGGTCAATGGGGTAGGTGTTGCTTATGGGGAGGAAATGAGCTTTAAGACCCCGACATTAGCAAGTATCACAACCGCTTATGCTTCTGCCAACGGACCAACTAAGGCTACCAGCGGGGGGAATATAACAGATAACGGAGGAGCGGAGATAAGCTCGCGGGGTGTTTTGTGGAGCACAGATCCGAATTTCGATCCAGATACAGTTGTTTACAACAGGACAAATGACGGTGGTGGTTCCGGTTCTTTTGTGAGCAGATTAACCGGACTTAAGGGAAATACTACTTACTATATAATGGCATACGCCAGGAATATTGCCGGAGTGAGTTATGGGAACCTGTTGAGCTTCATTACGGATCCTCCAACATTGGCTACTCTTACAACACGTGAAGCATGGAATGTATACGGATTGACGGCAACCAGCGGAGGGCACATACCCGATGATGGAGGCGAACCCGTTACTACCCGCGGTGTTGTCTGGAGTACAACAAAAGGCTTCAGGCCTGATACTGTGGTGAATAACAAAACGATCCAGACCGGAGCCGGCATTGGATACTTTACAAGCGGAATGACAGGTCTTAGCCGCGGGACTACTTACTATGTTCGGGCCTATGCTGTTAACAGTGTCGGCATCGCTTATGCTTCCAATGAGATCAGCTTTACAACACTCGACCTGCCCAAACTTACCACTATGCCGGCGTTGCCGTCTTCAACAGGGTATTCTGCATCTTCGGGCGGTGTGCTGCTCAGCGATGGCGGGACATCAGTGACTAATCAGGGTGTTTGCTGGAGTACAAGTCCAAATCCAACGACCGGGCTCTATACAAAAACTACTTACGATAACTGGTCCGGAAATAACTTCCACAGTTCATTGACCGGGCTCGATCCTGTTACAAAATACTATGTCAGAGCTTATGCTGTCAATAACCAGGGGACGGCTTATGGGAATGAGGTCAGCTTTACTACCCCTCCGGCCTTACCTACTGTTACTACGTCTTATGCCACAGCCATCTCCAAATCAAGTGTCCTTACCGGAGGCCAGGTAATGAAGGATGGCGGAGCTGCTGTTACTCAGCGCGGGGTGATCTGGAGCACAGATCCAAACTTCAATCCGGATACAGTTGTGGTAAACAAAACAGTTGACGGCTCAGGAACCGGGAAGTTCAACAGTACTGTCACTAATATGACGATGAGCATATCCTATTACATCCGGGCATATGCCACAAATAGCGCTGGTACTGCATACGGCAACCAGGTGACCATTACCATCTTTCCGACGGCGCCGGTTCTGAATACCATTGAACTGACAGATGTGACCGGGACTTCGGTTAAAACCGGGGGGGAAATTACCAGCGACGGCGGAGCTCCGGTTACACTTAAAGGGATGTGCTGGGCAACGCACACGAATCCAACTGTCGACGACAGCCGCACGTATAACGGCGATGGGACTGATACATGGAAGATTACTCTTTCCGGACTTAAACCGAATACGCTTTACTATGTCAGAGCTTACGCCGTTAATAAGATCGGTACAGCTTACGGAATAGAACGCACTTTCCAGACGAATGGGATCCCGACACTTACGGCAACGCGCCCTGTTACGGATATTATTGCAACTACTGCAACAGGTGGAGGCGAAGTGACTGATGACGGTCGCTCAAAGATCCTTTCACGCGGGATAGTCTGGAGCATCTATAGTAATCCGGATGTTTCACTTTCAACAAAGACTGTGGACACTACTGTTCATACAATCGGGAGCTTCCTCGCTAAAATGAAGGGACTGAGCCCGAACACAACTTACTATGTCAGGGCGTATGCTACCAATGCTGTGGGTACCGGCTATGGAAGCCAGGTACAGTTTACTACACTTCCTGTTATGCTTCCAACATTGATAACTGTACCTCCTTTTGCGGTTGATAGCGTAAAAGCCACCAGTGGTGGTGATATTACGGATGACGGAGGAATGCCGATTCTCAGCAGGGGGATCATTTGGGGGATCGGTAAAAACCTTGATATCAATACGCTGACCAGGCTGACGAACAGCGTAAGTGATACAGGATACTATACAAATCAGTTTGCCGGATTATCGCCGGGTACAAAATATTATGTAAAAGCTTTTGCAGTTAATAATAAAGGAACGGCCTACGGTAATCTCGACAGCCTGGTGACCAAAGCAGTCCGTGCAACGGTAAGCAATGTCGTCATGTCCAACCTTACGGACAACTCCGGTGACGGAACTGCCGCTGTGGTGACCGACGGCGGGGCTGAAGTTACCGAACGGGGGCTTTGCTGGAATACAAGTGGTAACCCGACAATTGCTAACGATACCATCCGGGCGGGAGCCGGCAAGGGAAGCTTTACAACACCATTGAAAGGCCTCAATGACCAGTCTACTTATTACGTCCGGGCATACGCAATCAATAGTGCCGGGATCGCATATAGCCCGGTAGTGACAAGTTTCAGGATTTGTCCGTCTGCTTTTGATGTGATACACGTAGAAGGTTTAAATGGCGCCCCTGTATCCAAGACCGTCACCTATCATTCTGTAAGCAGCAATATCAGCGGTAAGGCTGCCTGCTGGCTGACGCAGAATCTCGGAGCTGATAAGCTGGCTACAGGAGCGACTGATGCAACAGAATCCGCGGCTGGTTGGTACTGGCAATACAACCGTATACAGGGATATCAGTATACAACAGCACGATATCCGCTTGCATGGGTTTCTTCCATAACAGAAGACAGTGACTGGAAACCGGAAAATGATCCATGCAGAATGCTTATCGGCACAGGATGGAGGATCCCGACTACTCTGGAATGGACAAATGCAGACGGGGCTCCGCAAAACTGGAATAATTATACTAATACATTCAATTCTGAATTGAAGCTGCATGCCGCAGGTTATCTCGATAACGGCGGACTTGTATACAGAGGGTCTACCGGAGAGTACTGGACCAGTAACCAGGCCAGTACTGCCAACGGGGGTAATATAGGATTTAACTCAACGGTCAGTTACGTCCATAGTAATCCAAAGGCAAGATATGCATTCTCTCTGCGGTGTATAAGAGATTCGATTGAGGTTACCATTGCTTCTGTAAGCAATGTGGTGATTTCTGATATGACGAACTCATCAATTAACGCTACAGCCACGGTGGCTCCAGATGGCGGGGCAGAAGTAACGGAGCGGGGCTTTTGCTGGAACACGACTGGTGATCCGGTGATGACCGATAACCAGATCCCAATGGGCGCCGGAACGGGAAGCTTTATAAGTCCGGTGAATGGACTGAAGGAAGGACCAACTTATTATATAAGGGCATATGCCATTAACAGCCAGGGAACGAGCTACAGCCCGGTTGTGACAAGTTTTAAGATTTGTCCGCCTGAATTTACGGTTCAGCATGTTGAGGGACTCAATGGTGCTCCTGTATCTAAAACGGTTACCTATCACTCGGTAAGCGCCATGTATTCGGGAGCGGCGAGATGCTGGATTACTCAAAATCTGGGGGCTGATCAGCAGGCGACTGCTGTCAATGATGCTACAGAAGCTTCAGCTGGCTGGTACTGGCAGTTCAACAGATCGCAGGGATACAAGTATGCCACCGGCAGGACCCCTGCAACGGCCTGGACGAGCTTAACGCAGACAAGCGACTGGTCGCCGGAAAATGATCCATGTAATCTCCTGCTGGGAGCTGGCTGGCGCATCCCGACATCAACAGAGTTTGCCAATGTTATTGCCAACGGCGGGATTCCGTTTACTACTCCGTTGAAACTGCACTACTCTGGCTACCTCAACTATGCAGACGGGTCACTTGCAGGCAGGGGAACTTACGGGATTTTCTGGAGCAGCACGGCTACTGCTCCGACTACCGCTAATTATCTGCAGTTCAGCAGCGGTGCAAATGCCAACTATAGCAGCTATAAGTGGCACGGGTTTACACTCCGCTGTTTAAGGGATACCGTTGTTCTGTCGAAACCATCCGTAAGTAAAGTGGCCTTTTCGGAAATGACTTCCAGCACGGTCGATGCAACAGCAACCGTGACCCCTGATGGAGGATCGCCGGTCACCGAACGCGGATTTTGCTGGAATACTACTGGTGATCCGACGACAAGCGATAACAAGATAGCTGCAGGAGATAGCCTGGGAACATTCATTAAGACGCTGACCGGACTGAAAGAAGGCCCGACTTATTATGTCAGGGCATATGCAACGAATAGCATTGGTACCGGTTACAGCCCGGAATCAAGCAGCTTTAAGATCTGCCCTCCCGAGTTCACTATTCAGCATATTGCAGGTATCGATGGAGCTGCTGTAACCAAAAAGGTAACCTATCATTCGGTGAGCAGTACCTTGTCCGGCCAGGCAGCATGCTGGCTGACACAGAATCTGGGGGCCGATCAGCAGGCGGCCTCACTTGCAGATGCGACTGATGTATCAGCTGGCTGGTACTGGCAATTCAACCGTACACAGGCATATCAATATGACGGAACCCTGCGTACGCCTCTTACCGGCTGGATCTCTATAAATGAAACCGGTAACTGGACATCCGCTACAGACCCATGTACTTCACTCCTGGGTTCGGGATGGCGCATCCCGACCAGCACGGAGTGGACAAATGTGATTAGTAACGGGGGACTTCCTTTTGCAACCTCTCCTCTTAAACTTCATTATTCAGGATATCTTAATAATACTACCGGGGTATTGGCCGGCCGGGGTACGCAAGGTAATTTTTGGAGCAGTGTTCAAACAAATACTACGGCAGCGTATGATCTTCCCGTTTATTCGTCTGCTAATCCGGTTTTAAGTCATGACAAGGCATATGCATTCAGCGTAAGATGTCTCCGTGATTCGATTAAAATATCAATCCCTTCTGTGGGAGATGTAAGGGTTGATCCTTTCACGATGACCGCTACATCAGCAAATGCATCAGCTGCAATTGGGTCAGACGGCGGCGCGCCGGTTACCGCCCGTGGCTTCTGCTGGAATACAACAGGAAACCCGACACTGGCAGATCATGTGATGACCGATACAGACGGTGGAACGGGCGCCTTTACCGGGAAAGTTACCGGATTGAAGGAAGGAGAAACTTACTACATCCGGGCGTATGCAACAAACAGCGCCGGGACTGCTTATAGTGACAGTACAGGTTTCAATGCGGTGATGACTGTTATTTGCCCGGCTTCTTTTGACATTCAGCATACTGCAGGAGTGAAGGGAGCGCCCGTGACAAAGAAAGTAACATATCATGCTACCGGTACTTATATGACCGGCGCAGCCCGGTGCTGGATCACCCAAAATCTGGGAGCTGACAGGGAAGCAACAACAGCAACAGATGGTACTGAACCTTCTGCCGGGTGGTATTTCCAGTTTAACAGGATGCTGGGATATCAGCATACAGGAAGTGTCCGTACCCCTGTTGCATGGCTCACATCCATCAACGAGGCAAGTGACTGGACTCCTGTTAATGATCCATGTAATAATATGCTGGGTGTCGACTGGCGTATGCCAACTTATACAGAATGGCTGAATGCAGATGCTGCGCCGCAGAACTGGAATACTCACAATGACGCTTATAATTCCGTATTAAAACTACATAATGCCGGATATCTTGCTTACAATACCGGCGCACTTGGCGGACGCGGTACTCAGGGTAACTACTGGAGCAGTACCAGGAACAGTGCAACGGCTGGCTGGGATCTTCAGTTCTACAACGCGGGCAGCGCAATGGTTGCTCATGATAAGGCTTATGGGTTCTCGGTCAGATGCTTAAGAGATGCAGCAGTGAAGATGCCGCCGACATTGAGTAATGTGGTTATTTCCACTACTACAATGACTGATAGTACAGCAGAAGCGATCGCCTCCATAGTAACTAATGGAGGATCGCCGGTAACTGCGCGAGGCATTGTGTGGAATACGACAGGCAATCCTACTATTAATGATAACAGGATACCATCTGGTTCGACAGACTCGACGTTTAACGGGATAATAGAAGGCTTAAAAGAGGGTCCGACATATTATGTAAGAGCATATGCTGAGAATAGCATTGGCCTTAATTATAGTCCGCAGGTAACAACATTCAGGATTTGTCCCCAGGAATTTGAAATTCTGCACAGTGCAGGATTCAATGGTGTTCCTGTTACTAAAAAGATCAAATATCATTCTGTTAACAGTACACTTTCAGGAGCGGCAAGTTGCTGGCTTACTCAGAATCTGGGTGCCGATCAGGTAGCAGATGCTGCAACTAATACATCTGAAGCCTCCGCAGGATGGTATTGGCAGTTTAACAGGATTCAAGGGTACAAACACGATGGTTCCATATTGACTCCGAATGTCGGCTGGGTTGCAGCAATCAATGAAAATTCGAACTGGACGTCTGTCTCTGATCCATGCAGATCGCTTTTGAGTACGGGCTGGAGAATACCGACAGCAACAGAATGGACGAACGCGGTAGCTAGTGGCGGATGGGGGGCTAAAAATGCATACACTTCTGAACTAAAACTGCATTATGGCGGTCAACTGAAATCAGGAGCACTGGTAGACCGCGGAAGCTATGGAATGTTCTGGAGTGCAACTCAGGCCAGCGCAACTACAGGCTCGTATCTGGAGTTTAGTGCAGCAACAGGTACTGCTAAAGTGGCAAGTTACAGTAAAGCTGACAGGGGGTGGTCTTTACGATGTATAAGAGAGGATATTGTGATTACACCGCCCGCGGTAAGCAATGTTACGATCATTAAAATGACCGACAGTGTTGCTGTTGGAACAGCTACTGTGACGCCAGATGGCGGCGCTCCTGTAACTAAGAGAGGATTAGTATGGAATGCTACCGGGAATCCAACGATCAACGATAATGTCGTGGAGGTTGATACGACCGGCCTGGGAGATTTTACGGCGGCAATAAATGGGTTGGAGGATGGGAGGACATACTATGTAAGGGCGTTTGCGACAAATAGTGCCGGTACAGGATATAGCGCGCTTTCGGTAAGGTTCAAAATCTGCAAACCTATAGATGCGATTCATGTTGCCGGCCTCAATGGAGCACCGGAGAATAAGATTGTTAAATATGAGGCTATCAGTACAGAGATATCTGGCTCTTTGATGTGCTGGTTAGCTCAGAATTTGGGCTCCGACCGCCAGGCAGCTGCCGTAAACGACAATACCGAACCATCAGCCGGATGGTACTGGCAGTTCAACCGCGCGCAGGGCTATAAGCACGACGGGACGAGCTACAGTCCGAAGAACGGGTGGACGGCCTGGACCACAAGTATCTCCGAG
>NZ_QEAS01000118.1 GCF_003130405.1 Pararcticibacter amylolyticus | reverse complement strand
CGGTTGAGCGGGGAGGCTTCAAAGCGGGTCTCGGCAAAGGGGGACGGGATACGGGGGACGCCGGTGGGCAGCTGCGCTTCGCTGCCGGATGGGTTATAGAAGGCCATGATGCCGCTGCCCGGGGTTAAGGCCCCGGCTTTATAGCTGCCGTTGGTGCTGGGGTCGGCATAGGGCAGGTATTTTTTTGCTTCGCGGCCGAAGGGGTCGTATTCGAAGGGGGTGACCAGGTCGCGGGTGGCCTGGGGGCTGCCTTTGACCTGCACGTTCTGAAGGGGGCGCCCCAGGCCGTCGAAGTACTGGACGTTCATCATGACTTCGCAGGTCTTTTTGGCGGACAGGTCGGTGCCGGCGGCAAAGGGCTCGCGGGGGGTATAGGTGAGGATGTAGTTCTGATCGGTGCTTA
>NZ_QEAS01000117.1 GCF_003130405.1 Pararcticibacter amylolyticus | reverse complement strand
GAGCGGAACGCGTACTGGTCGGGGCAACACTCTCTTCGCAACTATAAGAAGGGGCTGGGGCTTCCCGTGCCGCCGTCGGACTTTAAGCTTAGCCGGGATGAGAAGAGCGGCGAGTATAAAATGAGGATGTACAAGCTGCGCTTCCGTACGTACCTGGGCCGGGACCGTGATGATAAACACCGCATGCTGGCGCGGGCCCTGGCCGGCAGGCTTAAGATGGGGGTGGGGTACCTGAAGCCTGAGAAAGGACGGTTTTATTATTACGCTACTTTCCACATTGAGAAGGAGCAGCATGAGCTGGACGAAAGCGTCATTGCCGAGGCATCGCTGTCGCTGGAGGTGCCGGTGACCGTGAAGATCGGGAAGGAGCAGTTCCAGATCGGCACCAAAGAGGAGTTCCTTCACCGCCGCTTAGCCATCCAGGC
>NZ_QEAS01000116.1 GCF_003130405.1 Pararcticibacter amylolyticus | reverse complement strand
GAGCGGAACGCGTACTGGTCGGGGCAACACTCTCTTCGCAACTATAAGAAGGGGCTGGGGCTTCCCGTGCCGCCGTCGGACTTTAAGCTTAGCCGGGATGAGAAGAGCGGCGAGTATAAGATGATGATGTACAAGCTGCGCTTCCGTACGTACCTGGGCCGGGACCGTGATGATAAACACCGGATGCTGGCGCGGGCCCTGGCCGGCAGGCTTAAGATGGGGGTGGGGTACCTGAAGCCCGATAAGGGACGGTTTTATTATTACGCTACCTTTCACATTGATAAAGAGCAGAATGAGCTGGACGAGAGCGTCATTGCCGAGGCATCGCTGTCGCTGGAGGTGCCGGTGACCGTGAAGATCGGGAAGGAGCAGTTCCAGATCGGCACCAAAGAGGAGTTCCTTCACCGCCGCTTAGCCATCCAGGC
>NZ_QEAS01000115.1 GCF_003130405.1 Pararcticibacter amylolyticus | reverse complement strand
CGGTTGAGCGGGGAGGCTTCAAAGCGGGTCTCGGCAAAGGGGGACGGGATACGGGGGACGCCGGTGGGCAGCTGCGCTTCGCTGCCGGATGGGTTATAGAAGGCCATGATGCCGCTGCCGGGGGCCAAGGCCCCGGCTTTATAGCTGCCGTTAGCGCTGGGGTCGGCATAGGGGAGGTATTTTTTTGCTTCGCGGCCGAAGGGGTCGTATTCGAAGGGGGTGACCAGATCGCGGGTGGCCTGGGGGCTGCCTTTGACCTGCACGTTCTGAAGGGGGCGGCCAAGGCCGTCAAAGTACTGGACGTTCATCATCACTTCGCAGGTCTTTTTGGCGGACAGGTCGGTGCCGGCGGCAAAGGGCTCGCGGGGGGTATAGGTGAGGATGTAGTTCTGATCGGTGCTTAATGCGGCGGCAAGGGGGATACAGGGGGC
>NZ_QEAS01000114.1 GCF_003130405.1 Pararcticibacter amylolyticus | reverse complement strand
CCTGCGATATCGGTAGCTTTTACGGTTACTATGTGACCGCCCTCTGCTAATGCAGGGTTGATTACAAGTTCCCAGTGACCGTTCTGGTCGGCGTAGACAGGGCCATAAGGCTTGCCGTCGATCACCACTTCTATCTTGGTGCCTGGTTCAGCGGTGCCGCTGAAGGTTGGAGTTGTCGTGTTGGTTGCTGAACCGTTACCGCCTGGTACTGTCGGCGGCTCAGGTGTTACCGGCTTATCAGTCTTGATCGTGATGGTTGTTCCGGCACTTTCGCTGACGTTGCCTGCAATGTCAGTTGCTTTTACAGTGACGGTATGATCGCCTTCACCCAGTTCTTCGCTAAGGGTTATTTCCCAATGTCCGTTCTGGTCGGCATAGACAGGACCATAAGGCTTGCCATCGATGACGATTTCGATCTTAGTTCCTGGTTCAGCGGTGCCGCTGAA
>NZ_QEAS01000113.1 GCF_003130405.1 Pararcticibacter amylolyticus | reverse complement strand
ACCCGTATCACTGACGCCCAGGCAATCCAGCGAGGCCGTCACTATTACCATACACCCTTCCGGGATCGTCCCCTCCATCTCAAAGTCCAGCGCCTCCATATCCTTCCAGTCCGTCACCGCCACATCCTTTACCGCCACATATTCATAAAATTCACTGCGGAAGTTCAGGGCCGTGACCAGGAAGCGCAGCCGGTAGCTGTCCGTCGCCTCCTTTACCGCAGAAGGGATCTTCAGCCCGCTAAGCTTGCCCCATCCGTCCATCTGCACGCGCACCTTTCCCCCGCTGGTCAGCGACACCGAGGGCCTCACCTTCAGCGCCTCCCTGAGCGGACTATTTGCATTGAACTCGAAACCCTCCAGGCAGCTCAGATCACCGTCGTGGAGGTCGCGTGCACCCCGCAGGGCTGTTTTGCTCCTTAAGATACTCTGGTAGACAGCGCTGTTAAAGCGGTTCAC
>NZ_QEAS01000112.1 GCF_003130405.1 Pararcticibacter amylolyticus | reverse complement strand
GTCTCGCTGACATAGAGCTGGTTCTGCCCGTAGCTGCCTTCGTCTTTCAGGCTGCGGTTGCCACTGGCGTCGATGCTGACGCCGTATTGTTTTGCCCATCTGCCGTTGCCTTCGGACAGGGAGGCGTCACTGTTGCTGTAGTAGCCCTGGCGCACGGTGTGGCCCTGGCCGATCTGCCAGTCGCTGCCGGGGGCGCCTTGTTCTTCTACGCGGTTGAGTGGGGAGGGCTCGAAGCGGGTCTCGGCAAAGGGGGACGGGATACGGGGGATGCCGGTGGGCAGCTGCGCTTCGCTGCCGGATGGGTTATAGAAGGCCATGATGCCGCTGCCGGGGGTCAAGGCCCCGGCTTTATAGCTGCCGTTAGCGCTGGGGTCGGCATAGGGCAGGTATTTTTTTGCTTCGCGGCCGAAGGGGTCGTATTCGAAGGGGGTGACCAGGTCGCGGGTGGCCTGGGGG
>NZ_QEAS01000111.1 GCF_003130405.1 Pararcticibacter amylolyticus | reverse complement strand
AACAGCTATTACCCTTACGGGCTGGTGATGCCGGGGGGCAGCCTTCCCACCCAGCCGAACAGGAACCTGTACAACGGGGGCTCGGAGTGGCAGAACGACTACGGGGACCTTCCGGACTACTACCAGACGTATTACCGGAACTATGATGCGGCCCTGGGGCGTTTCCTTGGGGTAGACCCGATGGCGGAAGCTTCGGACGCGGTGAGCACGTATCATTATTCGGGGAACAACCCGGTGATGTACAATGACCCTCTGGGGGACAAGAAGCTGGAGGCGCTGCCGCCGCATGGGGGAGGCAATAGTGGAGGAGGTACCATTGATGTGATCAGCATGATGCTGAACTCGGCCTTCGGGGGAAGCTGGACACCGGACGGAGGGTTCAGCTACTTCGGTTCTGAAACGGATGCTCTCTACGAAGGGGCAGAATACATCTCGGCCACAGGCTCATGGGGTGGGTTCTGGGGCATGGCCCGGAC
>NZ_QEAS01000013.1:199026-203536 GCF_003130405.1 Pararcticibacter amylolyticus | reverse complement strand
TATAGTTCAAACAGGATTACCAAATTGCAGTGTATAATTCAACCAGGAATAACAAATCATCGTGTATAATTAATTCAGGATTTATTCAGTAAGGTGTATAGCCATTCTAGGATAAGACAGGGATAAGACAAGAGCCCTACTTACTTCCGGGACAGTTTCGGCCCAGTACCGGGATGCTTTGCAGTAGTCTGCGACTTTTCTGCGACTCCTTTGCGAGTCGGCTGCGACTCTAACCCGAGGCCGACACGAGCAGGACACGCAGCGGACACGCGGAAAACACGTAGCCTCCCGCCTGTTGCCCCGGAACTGTCCCGGAATGGAGCCGGATAGTACCATTGTAAAATAACTGCCTGGCAGCCCGTTATAATTCTTTTAAATTGATAGATCTTTTAAGATAAATGGGTTTTTAATGGATGTCTGGACAGGCAGAGCAATCAGCGGCATGCATACAGCTTCGTCTCTTTTTTGTTTACATATAAAGGATTTTGTCTAAGTTTGTTCGCTTTATTAATAAGATATGTCGGTTAATACACAGATTAAGCGTATCACAACCAATACGCTGCAGGAGATGAAGATGAAGGGCGAGAAGATCTCTATGCTTACTTCTTACGATTATTCTATCGCAAAGATTGTAGATGAGGCGGGGATTGATGTAATATTAGTCGGAGATTCAGCATCCAATGTAATGGCGGGACATGAAACGACGCTTCCTATTACGCTCGATCAGATGATCTATCATGCTGCTTCGGTAGTGAGGGCGGCTAGCCGTTGTCTTGTAGTGGTCGACCTTCCGTTTGGTTCTTACCAGGGGAATTCCAAGGAGGCGCTGAACTCGGCCATCAGGATTATGAAGGAGTCGGGGGCGCATGCCGTGAAACTGGAAGGCGGAGAAGAAATAAGAGAGTCGGTAGCCCGAATTATTACAGCCGGTATCCCGGTTATGGGGCATTTAGGCCTGACTCCTCAATCTATTTATAAATTTGGAACATATACAGTAAGGGCAAGAGAAGAAGCTGAGGCTCTTAAATTAAAAAGCGATATCCTGGCTTTGCAGGATGCCGGCTGTTTTGCCGTGGTGCTGGAGAAGATTCCTGCATCTCTTGCAAAAGAAGCTACTGAAAGCGTTAAAATTCCGACTATCGGAATTGGAGGTGGGAATGCCTGCGACGGACAGGTACTTGTGGTTCATGATATGCTGGGATTGAACAATGGATTTAAACCAAGGTTCCTGCGCCAGTATCTCAATTTATACGACGAAATCAACGGAGCAGTGAAGTCGTATATAAATGATGTCAAGTCGGGAGATTTTCCCAATGAAAAGGAACAATACTAATTCGTAATAACAGAAGTCATGGGGAGACTTGAATTCAAAAATCCGTTTTACGATCTTACAGATGCCGACGTCCTGTATGAGGATAATCATATTATCGGGATTAATAAGAAAGGGGGCGAACTCGTTCAGATGGATGAAACCGGTGATGATCCGCTGGAAGAAAAGGTGAAAAGATATCTGGCAAAGAAATATAATAAGCCCAACAGCGCCTTTATCGGGGTCGTTCACCGTTTAGACCGGCCGGTTAGCGGAGTTATCATTTTTGCCAAAACGAGCAAAGCGCTCGACAGAATCAATGATATGTTCAAAAACCGCGAGATGCATAAGACCTACTGGGCGGTGGTGCGGAACAGGCCGGTTCCTGAAAGCGGGAACCTCGTGCACTGGCTTGTGAAGAATCCGCAGCGGAACATTACGGCTGCTTATGATCATGAGGTGGAAGGAGGCTCCCGGTCTGAGTTGAATTACCAGCTCATTGGTGATCTGGAGGGCTACCATCTTATCGAAGTAAATCCTATCACCGGAAGGCCTCACCAGATCAGGGTACAGCTTTCTACGCTTGACTGCCCTATTGTGGGAGATAATAAATATGGTTATCCCCGGGGAAGTCTTAAAAGGACTATCTGTCTTCATGCGAAAAGACTGCAGTTTATTCACCCCGTGAAGAAAGAAGAGATCTGCATTGAAGCGCCCCTGCCAAGGGATGGCTTCTGGAATAAATTTGAGATATTTGACCTGTAGTCACGGCTTTAGCAAACACCTGTCACTGAACAGTCTTTGATTAGCTCCTGAAATTTTTTAAATTGCAGGATGTTCAGTCATCTTGTAAGGAATTTCTTTTCCTGGTACATCGGCCGGATCATCAGCAGGGATTTCAGGGAGCTCTCTTTTAACCAGGCATCTTTCGACCCTGAAAGAGCGGTGTTGCTGCTTGCCAATCATTTTTCGTGGTGGGATGGCTTCTTCATGTATGAGCTTAACAGGAGATATTTCAGGAAAAAATTCCATGTAATGGTAGATGAAGAAAACTACCGGAAGGTTTGGTTCCTGAAATACCTGGGTGCTTTTCCTGTAAAAAAGCAATCTAAAAGCCTTCTTCATTCACTCGAATATGCGGGTAAGCTGCTGAATGATCAAAATAACCTTGTCCTCGTGTTTCCACAGGGGCGCTTATATTCATCTCATACACGGGAGATCATCTTTGAGAAAGGGCTGATTAACCTGATCAATTCCTCAGACAAGAGGTTTCAATATGTTTTTGCTGCTTCTTTTATTGATTATTTTGAAAACCGTAAGCCCTCTGTCCGTTGTTATCTAGCTAAATGGGAGGGTGAAGAGTTTACAAGCTTACAACTTATTAAGAGCAGCTATAACAAACATTATGAAACTTCGCGGCAAACGCAGAACCGCATTATTGTATAATCATGCTGATATATTATGTCGTCTTTTTCTTTCTTATCCTGAGGTTTGCCGTTACGCTTTTTAATTTTATTTCCAATCCGAAGCTATCGCCCTCTGTAAGAAGTTATAACGACCTGGTCTCTATTCTTATTCCCGCCCGTAACGAACAGGAGGATATTCTGAAACTCCTGGAATCGGTAAAGGCTCAGGATTATCAGCAATATGAAGTGATCATTCTTGACGATTCCTCTTCCGATGAAACCTATGAGGTGTGCAGCAGGTTTGCGGCTACTGACACGCGTTTTCAGGTAATAAAGGGAGGGGAACTGCCCCAGGGCTGGCTCGGAAAAAACTATGCCTGCCATCAGCTTGCTCATCTTGCAAAGGGAAAATATCTTTTATTCCTCGACGCGGATACCTCCATAGCAAACGGGATGCTGAACGGAGTGATTCATAGAATGAAACTGGCGAAGTTGTCCCTGCTTAGTCTTTTTACGAATCAGAAGATGGTAAGCCTTGGCGAGCGGATGGTGGTTCCTCTTATGCATTTTCTCCTGCTTAACCTCCTGCCTTTGCGCCTGGTGCGCCTCTCTGCTAATCCTGCTTTTTCCGCAGCTTCTGGTCAGTGTATGGTATTTGAAGCGGTCAGCTATCACCAGCATCAATGGCATGCACAGGTGAAAGATAAGGTGGTAGAAGATATAGAGATCATGAAACTGGTTAAGGCATACCGCTTGCGGGCAGAGGCACTACTTGCCAATGGGTTTATTTATTGCAGGATGTACGGAAGTTTCTCTGAAGCTACCGAAGGGTTTAGTAAAAACCTTCTTGCCGGCTTCAATAATAATATTGCGGGGCTGGTTTGTTATTTGTTGCTGGTGATGCTCGGGCCCTTGTTTGTAGCACTTTACCTGGATATACAGCTCATCTCTTTTGCTGTTACCCTCATCATCCTGACCCGGCTTATGATCTCTTTGCTAAGCGGGCAAAATCCTGTCTTTAACATCATTCTTCATCCCTTTCAGATGCTTTCATTTATTTTTATATCATTTCTGTCGGTAAAGAAATATTTGACAAGGACCATCGTGTGGAAGGGAAGACGAATAGAATAGATACTAAATTTCCAAATGAGAAAAGAGCTTAAAATACTGCGCACCGATGGCGTCTGTGTGTTTCTGATCGTACTCTTTCACGTGGTGGGGCTTATCGGGTTTCTGGTCCCGGCGTTCCAGCCGCTTTTTAAGCAACTAGTACCCTTTCACCTTCTTTTGATGCTGTTTTTAATAGTACGCAGCCAAAAAGGGAAGAATGTGTATTTTCTTGCATTTTTGCTTATCTGTTATTTTGCAGGTTTTTTTGCTGAATTAGCCGGTGTGCAAACGGGACTGATATTCGGGAACTATGCTTATGGGGCTACGCTGGGATACAAGATTGCCGGAACGCCCCTTATGATAGGCGTGAATTGGATACTGGTGATTTATTCAGTCGGTATGGTGGTGGACAGGATGGGAATAAATAACGCGGTTGCAGCAGCGGCACTGGGTGCTGTGCTGGTTACAATACTTGATGTTATTATTGAGCCTGTTGCCGTGCGGTTTGACTATTGGAGCTGGCATGGTAACGAAATTCCTCTTCAAAATTACATGGGCTGGCTGGTCCTGGCTTTTTTTCTTTTGCTATCATTCTTTAAGCTGCCGTTCAAAAAAGGAAATCCGGCTGGCGTTGTGCTCTTCGTTGTACAGTTTGCTTTCTTTGTTATTCTGCTGACAGCAAATT
>NZ_QEAS01000013.1:198807-198914 GCF_003130405.1 Pararcticibacter amylolyticus | reverse complement strand
ATAAGAGTGGATATGCATAGGAAGCCGGCTGCCAGGTGTATAACAGCATTTAATGGTTAATAGCATACAACCAAATGCTAAGAGTAACTTATAATAGCTACAGAATG
>NZ_QEAS01000013.1:195082-198738 GCF_003130405.1 Pararcticibacter amylolyticus | reverse complement strand
TATAAGCTATTCAACTTTATTTCCTTAGCTTTGTATACTAAATATGAGCTACAATCTTCAGGTTACAATCGACTCGAATTCGGGGTTTTGTTTTGGTGTGGTTTATGCCATAGATATGGCAGAAGAAATTCTTGATGAAGACGGATATCTGTATTGTCTTGGTGATATTGTTCACAATGATGAAGAGGTAGAGCGTCTGAAGGCGAGGGGACTGAGAATTATTGATCATGATGCACTGAAGGAACTTCATGGAGAGAAGGTGCTCATCAGGGCTCATGGAGAAGCGCCCGAGACTTACAGGATCGCTTTAAGTAATAACATTACATTGATAGATGCTTCCTGCCCGGTTGTATTGAAGCTGCAAAACCGGATAAAAACATCGTACGAAGATCAGGAACAGATCCTCATCTTTGGTAAGCACGGGCATGCTGAGGTAATAGGGTTGCAGGGGCAGACCAATAACGATGCCCTGGTATTCCAGGATATTGCGGAACTGGATAATGCTGTGCTTCCTCAAAAGTTTACGCTTTACAGCCAGACGACCAAAAGCACCGATAAGTTTTACCAGATTAAGGATGAACTGATCAGCAGAGGGTATGAAGTGACAGCGAATGATACTATTTGCAGACAGGTATCGAACCGGGACGAAGAATTGAGGAAATTTGTTGTCAACTTTAACAAGATTATTTTCGTTTCCGGGAAGAAATCCTCCAACGGAAAGGTTTTATACGAGGTGTGCAAAAAATATAATCCCGATACTCATTTCATTTCTCAGCCGGATGAACTGACTCCTGAAATGTTTAATCCCGGGGATAAGGTAGGGATCTGCGGGGCAACCTCCACGCCTATGTGGCTAATGGAAAAGGTGAAAAAAACACTCGAAGCTTATTAGCAGGTGAAGAAACTGTCGGGCATCGGATTGTTGGTTGCCATCGTTGTGATTGGCAGCTGGCTTGCATGTCTTTGGTTTTTACTGCAATGGGAATTTTCCTGGCGCAATTCTCTGACATATCTGCTGGTGCTGGTGCAGATGCATCTTTACACGGGTCTTTTTATTACGGCGCATGATGGCATGCACGGCACTATTTATCCTTCCAGGAAGGTAAATGAAGTAGTTGGCCAGATCTGCACTGCGCTTTATGCTGCCTTCAGCTTTAAAAAGCTGAATGTCAAACATCATCAGCATCATAAACATGTTCACAGTGAATCTGATCCCGATTATCATGAGGGCGGTTTCCTCCGCTGGTATCTGAAGTTTATCACAGAGTATATTTCGTTATGGCAGCTGCTTATAATGGCTGTGACATTCAATGTTCTGAAAATCTGGTTTGCGGAGCAAAACTTGTTGTTCTTCTGGGTGCTTCCTGCTCTTTTAAGCACTTTACAGCTCTTCTATTTCGGGACATGGCTGCCGCATCACGGGGAGCACGACAATGTGCATCAATCCCGTTCCATGAAGAAAAATCATGTCATTGGCTTTCTGAGTTGTTATTTCTTTGGTTATCATTATGAGCATCATCAATGGCCGGGCATTCCATGGTGGCAGTTGTGGAAGACGAAATAAAAAGTTTTCCTTTCGTCAAAACCTTTAGCTGTCGTACTACTTTATCTGGTTGCGGTTATATTTGCAGCTAAGATCTTTATGAGCAAACAAGGTATTTTATTAGTAAATCTTGGAACACCTGACAGCCCATCCGTTAGTGATGTGAGGCGGTACCTGGATGAGTTTCTGATGGATGAGAGAGTGATTGATATTAATCCGGTAGGCCGGACCTTGCTGGTTAAGGGAATAATTGTTCCCTTTCGCGGTCCGAAATCAGCGAAAACTTATCAGAAGGTCTGGACGGATAACGGCTCACCCCTCATGTACTACAGTGCAAAGGTAAAGGACTTATTGCAGGAAAAACTCGGTGCCGGTTATCATGTAGAGCTTGGCATGAGGTATCAGAACCCATCTTTACCTTCCGCTCTTGCGAAACTGAAGGAGGCGGGAGTAAGCAGCATACGTGTTATTCCATTGTTCCCGCAATATGCATCTGCAACCACGGGGTCGGTTCATCAGCGTGTGATGGAGATTGTCAGTAAATGGCAGACGATACCCGACATGTCTTTCGTCAATTCCTATCATGACGATCCTGATATGATTGAGATATTCGCGGAGAACGGGCAAAAATATCATCCTGAAACATTCGATCATGTCATTTTTAGCTTTCATGGCTTGCCGCAGCGCCAGCTTGTAAAAGCGGATGATAGTCAGAAACATTGTCTTAAATCGCCTGACTGCTGTTCAAAGCTCACGGATGTTAACAAGTTCTGTTATTCGGCTCAATGTTATAACACCGCCAGGCTGATTGCCGAAAGGCTATCTATCCCTAAAGAAAAGTATACTGTCACTTTTCAATCCCGCTTGGGGAAGGATCCCTGGGCTCAGCCTTATACCAGTGAAGTGATTCACCAGCTCGGTAAGAATGGAGCGAAGCGTTTGCTGGTGTTTAGTCCTGCTTTTGTGGCCGACTGCCTGGAGACGATTTATGAAATCGCTGAGGAATATGATCTGGAGTTTAAAGCCCTTGGAGGCGATAAAGTTCAATTGGTGGAAAGCCTTAATGACAAGCCAGAGTGGATCGCCGTACTGGAAAAGATGAGTAAGAGGAATTAATGATGAAAGCTCTGTGCATACTGATTGCTGTTCTTTTGCCGGCCTTGTTCTTTCCCGCAAAACAGATGAAGCCTTTTCGGATATCAGGGTATGCACAGGGAACAACTTATCACATTACTTACTATGCTGAAGACAGTATTATCAGGGGAGCCGAAATTGCTGGGCTGCTCGACGGAATAGACAGTTCGCTGTCCGTTTACAAACCCTATTCGCTGATATCTCAATTTAATAAGTCGCAACGAGGCTGGATTACTGACGCACATCTGCGGAATGTTATCCTGAAGGCACAGGAGGTGAATAAAAAGACAGGCGGCATATTCGATATTACGATACAGCCTCTGGTACAAGCCTGGGGATTTGGTACAATCCCGGAATCGGGTATGCCAGATTCTGCCGGTGTGAGGGCTCTTATGAAATGTGCCGGGCCTGATAAGATCCGTTTGCGCGGTGACAGTCTGATAAAAACGACACCCTGTACTCATATAGATGTGAATGGTATTGCCCAGGGATACAGCGTGGATGTACTGGCAGATTATTTTGACCGGAAAGGAATAAAGGATTACCTGGTTGAGATAGGAGGTGAGATCCGGGTGAGGGGAAGGCGACAACCGTCGGGCCAGGTCATGACGGTTGGCATAGAAGGGCCATCGGATGATCTCAACCCGGAACCATTGCAAAAGGTTGTTTTGCTTAAGGTAGGGGCTCTCACAACCTCAGGCAATTACAGGAAATTTTACCAGCAGGGAGGCAAGCGGATATCTCACCTGATTGATGCAAGAACCGGCTTTCCTATACAGAATGAACTGATCAGTGTAACGGTATGGGCTGATGATGCTATTACTGCCGATGGATATGATAATGCATTGATGGGAATGGGGCTATCGAATGCTCTCCGCTTTGTTTCAAAACAGAAAAAGATGGAAGCTTATTTTATCTACAGGAAGGAAGACGGATCGGTTGGAGACACCGCCACCCTGGGGTTTTATAAGCTGATGAA
>NZ_QEAS01000013.1:190146-195038 GCF_003130405.1 Pararcticibacter amylolyticus | reverse complement strand
TTAGGTCTAAAGCCGGATTTTGGAGGCTCCCTGTCGGCCTGGTGTTTAGTAAGAAGACATTATTCGCCGCAGCGCTAGCTGTTTTGCAGAAAACGTAGGATCGTTCCGGTTGCCCCCTTATTGTTCTGAACAAATTCTTCTGCAGCCTTCCCCGCCTGTTTCCTGCAATCTTCATCCTGCAGCTTCTGCATGAGGCTTTTAAGCTCCCGGATATTGCTGATGGAAAAGCCTCCGCCTTTTTCTATCAGTGCTTTTGCTTCCAGGAACTTATGGTAATTGGGGCCGAAGATGACGGGTGTGCCGAATGCCGCGGCTTCAAGTGTATTGTGAATTCCAACACCAAAGCCGCCTCCGATATAGGCGATGCTCCCGTATTGGTATAAAGCTGACAGCATACCTATATTATCGATGATGAGTACGCGGGATTCTGAAGGGCGCGTTTGTGTAATTTGCCCTTTGACAACTGAATACTTTAACGAAGATCCTGCGGGAAGGAGTGACTCAAGTGCTTTTATTTTCTCGGGCTTAATTTCATGGGGAGCAATGATAAATTTCCATGAAGGATATTCTTTTACTATTTCTGCGATCAGTTTCTCATCCTCCGGCCAGGAGCTTCCTGCAACAAATGTATTTGAACCGGCACAAAAATTTCTGACATCGTCAAAGTGTTTTGGGGAGGCTGCGTTTTCCGCCACGCGATCGAAGCGCGTATCGCCGCTGACGGTGACATTGCTTATCCGGATTGTACGAAGAATATCTTTGCTGAATTCGTCCTGCACAAAAAAATGAGTGACGAAGCTCAATGTCTTCCTGTTGAGACTTCCATACCATTTGAAAAACACCTGGTTTGTGCGGAATGTAGCAGATATCACATATAAGGGTATATTTCTTTCAGCCAGTTCTCTGAAATAGTGATACCAGTATTCATATTTAGTAAATACTACCAGCCGGGGATTTACCAGGTCAATAAACCGGGAAGCATTTCCGGGTGTGTCGAGAGGGAGATAGAATACATGATCTGCCAATGTGTAATTCTTTCTCAGTTCGTATCCTGACGGCGAGAAGAAAGTAACAATAAAAGAATCGTGGGGATTGGCTTTTTTTAGTTCCTCCAGGACCGGACGGCCCTGTTCAAATTCGCCAAGTGAAGCAAAATGAAACCAAACGTGCTGTTTTCCTGTATCTATACGGTCTGCTATTACCTGGAATATGTTCTCTCGCCCCTTGACCCACAGCCTTGCCTTGTGGTTGAAGAAGTGAGATAAAAACAGTAACAAGTTGTAAAGTTTAATACCTAAGTTATACAGAAATACCATATAATTGCTGAGATTTTCAATCGCCGAAGTTACCTTTAAATAATTCAAAAAGTAGCAAAGGATAAAACAAAGATGGAAGTCTGTAATTGTTTACAAACAAATGGGGTTTGTTAATTTCGAATAGTTTCATTTAATTGTGAGAAGTTTCACACAAATATGTTAACCACGTATGCTCCGTATAAACTTTTCTGAATCCACCATCCGGATAATATGGAGTATACCAGATATTATATCAATAGATTATTATGAAGATTGCCGTAGTGGGAACAGGCTATGTAGGCCTGGTTACCGGAACTTGCCTTGCAGAAACAGGAAATGATGTCAGCTGTGTTGATATTAATGAAGAAAAGGTAGACAAGATGAACAGGGGGCAGATGCCTATTTATGAGCCTGGCCTCGAAATACTTTTTTACAGGAACATTGCCCAGAAACGCCTCGACTTTACCACTAATCTGGCGGAGGCAATTAAAGACGCAAAGATCATTTTCCTGGCTCTTCCTACTCCTCCGGGAGGGGATGGCTCAGCAGATCTGAGCTATGTTTTGGGAGCGGCGAAAGATATTGCAGGACTCATCACAGACTATAAAGTGGTGGTGACGAAGTCTACTGTACCTGTGGGAACGGCAGATAAGGTTAAAGCAGTTTTCAGGGAGCATACAAATGTAGAAGTAGACGTGGTGTCAAATCCTGAGTTTTTAAGGGAAGGTGTTGCTGTGGAGGATTTTATGAAGCCTGACCGTGTGGTTGTAGGAACTCAGAGTGAACGGGCACGGAAGCTGATGGATGAGCTGTATGCGCCTTATGTCCGCTCGGGCAATCCGATCATTTTTATGGATGAGCGGTCTTCTGAACTTACTAAATATGCCGCCAACTCTTTTCTGGCCACGAAGATTACATTTATGAATGAAATCGCTAATATGTGCGAACTTGTAGGTGCAGATGTTGACATGGTGAGACGCGGCATCGGGGCGGATGCGAGGATCGGCAAGAGGTTCCTCTTTCCAGGAGTTGGATACGGAGGCAGCTGTTTTCCGAAAGACGTGCAGGCACTTGCGAAATCGGCATCAGAGGTTAATTACGATTTCAGCATTCTGAATTCGGTGATGGCGGTGAATGAGAAACAGAAGACGGTAATCGTTGAAAAGATGCGCAAATACTATAAGGGAGATCTGAAAGGGAAGAAATTTGCGCTGTGGGGACTGGCCTTTAAACCGGAAACCGACGACATCCGCGAGGCTCCGTCCCTGTATATTATTGATGCACTGCTGAAAGAGGGGGCAGAGATTGTAGCATACGATCCGGAAGCCATTGAGAATGTAAAGAAGCTGAAGGGTGATACCATAGCTTATGCCAGTGATCCTTACGAAGCACTGGAAGGAGCCGATGCTTTAATTATCGTAACAGAGTGGTCATTGTTCCGCACGCCTGACTTCGAACGTATTGAGTCTGCGATGAAAGCGAAAGTTATTTTTGACGGACGTAACCTGTATGATCTCCACCGGATGATCGACTGCGGATTTTATTATAACAGTATAGGAAGACAAACAATAGGAGCATAATGGAAAGAAAACGAATTCTTATTACCGGAGCCGCCGGCTTTTTGGGATCTCACCTCTGCGATCGCTTTATAAAAGAGGATTTTTATGTGATCGCAATGGACAACCTGATCACAGGAGACCTGCGGAATATAGAACATCTGTTTAAGCTGGAGAACTTCGAGTTTTACCATCATGACGTGTCTAAGTTTGTCCATGTTCCAGGGGAGCTGGATTACATCCTTCATTTTGCTTCTCCCGCCAGTCCGATAGATTACCTTAAGATCCCTATTCAAACGCTGAAGGTTGGATCTCTTGGAATCCACAACCTTTTGGGGCTGGCAAAAGATAAGAATGCCCGCATCCTTATTGCTTCTACTTCAGAGGTGTATGGCGACCCGAACATCAACCCTCAGCCTGAAGAGTACTGGGGAAATGTGAACCCGGTTGGGCCAAGAGGTGTTTATGATGAGGCGAAACGCTTCCAGGAAGCCATGACCATGGCTTATCATACCTTCCACGGACTGGAAACCAGGATCGTCAGGATCTTTAATACTTATGGTCCCAGGATGCGTCTGAATGACGGAAGGGTACTTCCTGCATTTATCGGACAGGCCATCCGCGGAGAAGATCTGACAGTATTTGGGGATGGGAGTCAGACCCGCTCATTTTGCTATGTTGATGATCTGATTGAAGGGATCTATCGTTTGCTGTTCTCTGACTACGCATATCCTGTGAACATCGGGAACCCGGATGAAATTACTATCCGCGAGTTTGGGGAAGAAATTGTTAAACTGACTGGCACTACGCAGCAGCTGATCACCAAGCCGCTTCCGGTTGACGACCCGAAACAAAGACGTCCGGATATCACCAAAGCCAAAGAGATTCTTGGCTGGGAGCCAAAGGTATCAAGGGCAGAAGGGCTGAAGATTACCTATGAATATTTCAAATCACTGCCTATGGATTTGATTGAAAAGGTTGAACATAAGGATTTTAGTAACTATAACAAGTAACGATGAGCAAAATTTTAGTAACAGGCGGGACAGGATATATAGGTTCCCACACTGTTGTAGAACTTCAGAATGCAGGTTATGAAGTAATTATTGTTGATAATCTGGATAATTCGAGCATAGGTATTCTTGACCAGATAGAAAAGATCACCGGGATCAGACCGGAATTCTATCAGATCGATCTTTGTGAGGAAGATAAGGTCAAAGATCTGATCCTGAATAATCCTGATATCTCGGGTGTTATTCATTTTGCTGCGCATAAAGCGGTGGGTGAATCGGTGCAATTCCCCCTCAAATATTACAGGAACAACTTTTTCTCGCTCATTAATTTGCTTACTGCATTTAAAGGCCGGGATATTAATTTGGTGTTCTCTTCCTCATGTACCGTTTATGGCCAACCGGATAGATTACCGGTGACGGAAGAAGCGCCTGTAAAAAAAGCGGAATCTCCTTATGGCAACACCAAACAAATAGCGGAGGAAGTGCTGTCTGAAACTGCTGCTGCCAATACGAATTATCATGTTATCTCCCTGCGTTATTTCAACCCTGTGGGAGCTCACGAATCCGGATTGATAGGCGAACTTCCCCTTGGTGTTCCGCAGAACCTCGTGCCCTTCATCACGCAAAGTGCGATCGGTAAAAGGGGCTCTATTACCGTATATGGCGACGATTATAACACTCCTGACGGAAGCTGTATCCGCGATTATATCCATGTCGTAGATCTTGCCAAGGCTCATATTGCGGCCTTAAAGCGTCAGGAAGCCGGGAAGATGCAGGAGAATTTCGAGATCTTCAATATCGGAACAGGCAAGGGCAGTTCTGTCCTCGAAGTCATTGGTGCATTTGAAAAGAGCACTGGGGTAAAACTTGAATATAAGATTGGTGCCAGGAGATCAGGAGACGTTGAACAGGTATGGGGGGATGTTTCAAAGGCAGAAAATGAGCTGAATTGGAAAGCAGAGCTTGGATTGGAAGATATGCTTCGTTCTGCCTGGGCCTGGGAGAAATATATTAGCGAAAATCCATTGTAA
>NZ_QEAS01000013.1:188981-190101 GCF_003130405.1 Pararcticibacter amylolyticus | reverse complement strand
AAAAAGGGGCCGGGGGATTATCTTCGGCCTTCTTGTCTTATCTCATATCTAAAATTTATCAGATGAAGAAGATTTTAATTACAGGCGGCGCAGGGTTTATTGGTTCGCATGTTGTAAGACGTTTTGTAAGTACTTATCCCGGGTATGAAATCATCAACCTGGATAAGCTTACGTATGCGGGGAATCTCGCAAACCTGAAAGATGTCGAGACCTCTTCCAATTACAGGTTTGTGAAAGGGGATATTGTGGATGCTGATTTTATTGATTCCTTGTTTCAGACCGAGGATTTCGATGCGGTGATCCACCTGGCAGCGGAATCGCATGTTGACCGCTCGATTACAAGTCCCCTGGACTTTGTTCTTACCAATATCGTCGGCACTGTGAACTTGCTGAATGCTGCCCGGAAATACTGGAAGGACAGCTATTCAACCAAACGCTTTTATCATGTTTCGACCGACGAGGTATATGGTACTCTTGGTGAAGACGGGCTGTTTACTGAAGACACCGCTTATGATCCGCATAGCCCTTACTCTGCTTCAAAAGCCGGCTCGGACCATTTTGTAAGGGCCTATCACGACACATATGGGCTGGATACCGTTATTTCCAATTGTTCCAATAATTACGGATCGTATCATTTTCCAGAGAAACTGATTCCCCTGGCGATCAATAATATCAAAAATAATAAGCCTGTTCCGGTGTATGGAAAAGGAGAGAACGTAAGGGATTGGTTATGGGTGGAAGATCATGCCAGGGCGATAGATGTGATCTTTCATAATGCGAAGCCGGGAGATACGTATAATATCGGTGGGCATAATGAATGGAAAAATATTGACCTGATCCGCCTGCTGTGCCAGATCATGGATCAGAAGCTCGGGCGGCAGCCGGGAGAATCTGAACAGCTGATCACCTTTGTTACAGACAGGGCAGGACATGATCTGCGCTATGCTATCGACTCATCTAAACTGCAAAGAGAACTGGGCTGGACTCCAAGCCTCCGCTTTGAAGAGGGACTGGAAAAGACGGTTGACTGGTATCTCGAAAATGAAGAATGGCTGAAGAACGTGACCTCGGGAAAATACCAGGAATATTACGACAAGCAATACGGGGAGGGGAGTTGAGG
>NZ_QEAS01000013.1:174663-188761 GCF_003130405.1 Pararcticibacter amylolyticus | reverse complement strand
ATTCATATCTCAGCGCTTCCACCGGGTCCAGCCGGGAAGCTTTTGACGCGGGGTAAAGGCCGGATACAACGCCGACCGACACACAAAGGATAACTCCCAGTATGATCCAGGCCCAGGGAATGAGGAAGCTTGCTCCCAGCAGGACTGCGACCAGGTTACCGATCAATATACCAAGTACGATTCCGGCGAGTCCGCCGATCAGACATATAACAATTGCTTCCAGGAGGAACTGCTGCCTGATTATTGCAGGGGTTCCTCCGATTGCTTTGCGAACACCTATTTCGCGTGTACGTTCGGTGACCGATACCAGCATAATGTTCATCAGCCCGATAGA
This sequence comes from Pararcticibacter amylolyticus, assembly GCF_003130405.1. Lineage (GTDB taxonomy): Bacteria > Bacteroidota > Bacteroidia > Sphingobacteriales > Sphingobacteriaceae > Arcticibacter > Arcticibacter amylolyticus. The sequence goes on along the minus strand of NZ_QEAS01000013.1, from coordinate 188,427 downwards.
GGCTCCTGCGAGGGTAACTACGGCGATTACAATGGCAGCCAGGGTAACCCATTTTATATTTTCCAGTAAAGTTTGGACGATAGCGTCGCTTTTTGTGATCTCAAAATCGTCAGACTTTCCTGCATGCAAGCCCCGGATATTCCTGAACAAGGCGGTAGCTTCCCCGATGGCAGTTTCTGTTACATTCGGGTTGCTGCTCATAACTGTGATGGTGTAGCTGGGATTCGAATTTGTGGTGATCTGCCTTGCTTTCAATAAGGGGACGATACACATTTTGTCTCCGCCAAACCCTGCACCTGCACCTTTTTCCTTCAGAAGTCCTACTATGCGAAACTTATTGCCCCCTATAAGGATTGACTGATCTACCGGATCCGTTTTGGGAAACAGGCTTGTCTTAATCTCATACCCGATAATTACCACATTACTGCCATAATCAACTTCGGTTTGCGAAAAGTTTCGTCCACCGGTCAGTTCAAATCCTCCGGTAAGCAGATAATTCTCATCGGCACCGAGTATCGATATATTGGGATTAGTTTTCAGGCTCCCATGTTTTACTGTGGCGCCCTGAGTAGCAAACATATTTACCGATACTGTTGCCGGGAATGTAAAACCTCTTTTGAATGCTATTGCCTGCCGGAAGGTGATTGATTCGTATCGTTTAGCTTTTTGTCCTCCGTCGCCGATCCGTATTCCGATGCCCCGGTTCCGGATGGTAAATGAGTTGGCACCCATTCGTGAGAACGTATTGTTTAAGGAGCTTTTTATCGCGTCGATAGATGTGAGTATCCCTACAAGCGCCATCAAACCGATAGCAATAATGGCTGCGGTTAAGAATGTTCTTAACTTATTACTTTTTACAGATTGTAATGCAACCCTGACATTTTCTTTATAGCTCCTGCTTATGGCCATGCAATAAAAGTACAAATTCCTGATGAGTTAGACAGGAGCAGGTTTCATTTGTTACACCTGCTAAAAACTTAGGCAGGTTTGCCGGTTACCGCAGGGGGGGCGTCTATCTCTGCACGGGTGCGTGGTAAGCTGCCGGGATAGTTCTTCTCGACAAATTTAATCAGGTTCTCGCGCACATAACAACGTAAATCGAATGCTTCGCCTGAATTCCTGGAACTCATAAGCGCCCTTATTTCTATCGTTCTCTCTTTGGTATCCGTCACCTGCAAAACATTCACTTTTCCGTCCCAGAGGGAAGAACTCTGAAGTAAGCGGGTTAATTCTGCCCGGAGTTCTTCCACCGGCACAGAATAATCCAGGTACAGGAAGACTGTGCCCAGTATCTCAGACGTTTTTCGTGTCCAGTTCTGGAAGGGGTTGTTGATGAAATAGCTGATCGGCAGAATCAGCCGGCGCTGATCCCAGATCCGCAAGACGACATATGTCAGGGTAATCTCTTCCACTCTGCCCCATTCTCCTTCTACTACCAGGACATCGTCGATCCGGATTGGCTGCGTAAATGCTATCTGAAAGCCGGCCAGAAGGTTCCCCAGAGACTGTTGCGCAGCAAAACCCACGATAGTCGCGCCGATGGCTACCCCGCCGAGTAATCCTGTTCCCAGCTTTCTTAGATTATCGAAACTTAAGAGGATGGCGGCGATTGTCAGGATGACGATAATAGCCACCGCCAGTTGCCTGACGTATTGCAATTGCGTCATGATCCGTCGCGCTTTCAGATTATTAGCCTGGTTGATATCGTAAATATGTAAGATGACCGCCTGGAAAATGCGCACTGTACGGATCAGCATAGCAGCGAAGGCAATGGTGAGGCAGATCTCTGTAATGCGGTCCAGATTGTGGGCGACGGGCTTCTGAAGGCGAAGGGCTGGTAGTACAATATTGAGCATGACCAGGGGAAGGAAGTATCCCGCCGGTGCATGGAGATGGGTGGAGACCTCATTAAAAAGGTAAAACTTCGTTTTCCTGTAATTAAACCGGAGGAAACTCCTGATTATAGCCCTGGCGAGAAGACCTGTAAGTATGGCTCCTGAAATGAGAATGGCATTCCAGATAAAATCCGGAAGATTTTCTATGAAGGATAGAATCGAATTCATGTTACCTATACGTATTTTTACGCTACAACAACCTTCTGCTCGTTTTGATTCGTAAAAATCCGGTGATCATCCTAATGAAACAGCTTAGTGAGGGATCTTATCTTTGATAATTCCATAGGTAAGTGTTCCGAGGAGGGCGCCTGCAATAACCACCAGGAAAGTCAGATAACCGTATCCGAGGTTGACAAAAATGGGCCCCGGACAAGCTCCTGTCAGCGCCCATCCGAGCCCGAAGATGATGCCTCCGAAAAGATATTTCCTCCATTGCATTTTCTTGTCTTCCAGGATAATAGGATTGCCGTGTATGTCTTTTAATCTGAATTTCTTTATCAGGTAGGTGATGGCCGCTCCCAACAATACGGCGACCCCGATTATTCCGTACATGTGAAATGACTGAAACCTGAACATCTCCTGAATCCTATACCAGGAAATGGCTTCAGATTTGCTCATAATGATTCCGAAAATTGTTCCGGCTATAATAAAACGAAGTGCTTTCATACTTAAAATATAAGAGGCAGGAGTAAATGAGTCATGATCAGGCCCCCGATGAAGAAGCCTGCTACTGCAATTAAGGAAGGCTTTTGAAGGTTTGAGAGTCCGGTTATGGCGTGCCCGGATGTACAGCCTCCGGCATAACGGGAGCCAAAGCCAACCAGGAACCCTCCGGTGATCAGGATAAGGATACCTTTTACGGAAAGAAGAGCCTCAGGTCCGAAAAGTTGTCCGGGCTGCATCTCGCCTGTGAAATTGATTCCTATTTTCTGAATATCCTGAACGGTGGATGAAGCAAGTTTGAGTGCTTGTCCATTCTCAAGAAAATGGGACGTAATAAAGCCGCCCAGAATGGAGCCTAAGAGAAAAAGGAGGTTCCATGCCTGATCTTTCCAATTGAAGTTAAAGAACGCCCATTTTCTGCCCGCCCCGCACAGGGTACACAAGGTGCGGAGATTGGACGAAAAGCCGAATGTTTTGCCTGTAAACAGCATAAAAGCGAGAACAAGTGCAATCATGAAACCTGAAACGTACCAGGGCCATGGTTGCCTGATTGAATCTGATATTGCGTCGATCATGTTTGTTAAAGTATTTCTGTTATTAAAATTATGGCTCCCATCCCCAGGATAAACCAGCCGAAGATCTTTTTCAGTTTGCCTGAAGAGATGAAGCCTGAAATGTAGTTGCCCACTATCGTCCCTGCAATGGCCAAAACACTTATGGAAAGGAGGAGGGGCCAGTTGATATCAAAGTGAAAGAGATCGCCGGTAAATCCGACGAGGGAATTGACTGCTATGATGAGAAGAGAGGTACCCACTGCCTTCTTTATGTCAAGTCCTGCAAACACAACCAGTGAAGGGATAATGATAAATCCGCCTCCAGCTCCCAGAAGTCCGGCAACAATGCCGGTTGCGATACCATTTGCAATCAGCCCGCGGTCTGAGGGAGCGAAATTGCGGTCTGGATCCTTTTCTTTTCCTCTCAGCATACTGAGAGATGCCAGCATCATCAGTGCAGCGAACATTATAAGGATCGCATCGTCTTTTTGGATGGTGAAATAATGATTTTGTATAATTATCTCCGGGATTAACGGGACGATCACTTTTCTGAAGAGGAAGACAACCACAAGCGAGGGGGCTCCAAATGTCAAAGCTATCCGGGGATCGACCGTTCCTTGTTTGAATTTCGGCAGTACACCTGCTGCACTTGAAGTGCCGACGACGAAAAGGGAGTATGCTGTAGCCGGTACCGGGTTCAGATGAAACAGGTACACAAGGACAGGAACCGTCAGAACAGATCCTCCTCCTCCCGTGAGCCCAAGGGATATACCGATAAACGCTGCTGCTAGATAGCCTGTTATTTCCATCGGGTGCAAAAAAATGAAATAAATGCGGGGGAGTTTGTGATTCTTGTCACAGAGGCTGATCTAGAAGTGGCACTCAATATAGTTTCTAAAGAGGGAGATCTGCCTGTTCTGTTCCAACTTCTTTAAAAGCCTTGAGATCACTTCCCTGGATGAATTCAGATCGTTGGCAATCTCCTGGTGGGTGATCCGGAGTTGCTTCGTTTGCAATTTTTCGCACTGCCGCTTCAGATAGTATTCCAGGCGTTCATCCATACTTTTGAAAATGACGTTATCTACTACTGTAAGGAGTTCTTCAAACCTGCTCCGGTAAGAATCGAGCACAAAGTAATACCATGTTTTGTGCTCGCGCATCAGGTCGTCCATTAACTGTATGGGGATTGTGAGAACAATGGTCGGTTCAATAGCCTTGGCCATAATCTGGCTTGTTTCCTGGCGTGTGGCGCAGATCATCGACAACGCGCATGCCTGGCCCGGTTCAAGATAGTAGATAAAAAACTCTTCTCCTGCTGCGCCTTCCCTGTACAGTTTTACCCTGCCTTCGGCTATTAAAACTGTAGACCTGAAATATTGCCCGGTTTGCATGATCTGTTCCCCGGCAGAAAACTCCCTTAAGGAAGCATTCGCGGCGATCTTTTCTTTGAGCGCAGGCTCAAACTGGCTGAAGTGTTTCCCGAGAAAGAAAGATGAAGAATAATTATCCATTGCCTGGTTTTGAGACATGTTTTTATCAGATTGGTAAAAAAATCTAAGAATGTGATCAAAGTTACATTTTAGGCAGGATATACTTCTTTTCTTTGAACCACAATATTCGGTATATGAAGTATGTTATTATCGGCGGCGTTGCCGGGGGAGCAGGAACAGCGGCCCGTTTGCGCAGAATGGATGAAACGGCAGAGATCGTGATCTTTGAAAAAGGGAAGTATATATCTTACGCCAATTGCGGCTTGCCCTATTATATCGGGGAAGTTATAAAAGAGCGGGATAAGCTTCTTATTCAGACCGCTGCTTCTTTTAAAAGCAGGTTTAACACAGATGTCAGGGTTAATACTGAGGTAACAGCGATTCAACCTGCGGAAAAAAAGGTTACGGCAAAATGCAGCGTTACCGCCGAGGTATATGAAGAGAGTTATGATAAACTGGTTCTGGCTCCGGGGGCCTTTCCGGTAAGGCCGCCGCTTCTCGGGATTGACGGGGAGGGGATATTCACTCTCAGGAACGTATCGGACATGGATGCTATAAAGCAATACGTTCATTCCGGGGGGATCCGGAGGGCTGTTGTGATAGGTGCCGGATTTGTAGGGCTTGAGATGGCCGAAAATCTTCATCACCTGGGATTGGAAGTGAGTATAGTTGAGAAGGTCTCTCAAATATTGCCGCCACTTGACTTCAATATCGCAGCAATTGTACAACAACATATTAGGGCAAAAGGTGTGCGTTTGTACCTGGATACAGCAGTCTCAGCTTTTGAACGTCAGGACGGTGAAGTCTCAGTTAAACTGGGTAACGGCGATTCTATAGAAGCCGATATCGTTATCATGTCCGTCGGAGTAAGGCCCGACACCCGGCTTGCGCTGGCCGCCGGCCTGGAGACCGGCAAGTCGGGCGGAATCGTGGTAAACGAGTTTCTTCAAACCTCAGATCCTGATATATATGCTGTGGGGGATGCTATTGAGTTTCCTAATCCTTTTACCGGCAAACCAGGGCCTGCGTACCTGGCTGGGCCGGCTAATAAGCAGGGCCGGATCTGCGCCAATAACCTTGTAGCAGGAAATGTACAGAAATACCCGGGTTCTATTAGTACAGCTATTGTTAAGGTGTTTGATATGACGGTAGGGATTGCCGGCATGGCGTCTAAAAATCTGCAAAAGGAGGGGATACGCAACATCGTGTCTACCACGCACGGCGGCTCGCATGCCGGATATTATCCCGGAGCCAGGCAGCTAACTATTCAGATAGCGTTTGCGCCTGTTTCAGGCAGACTTTTAAGCGCCCAGGTTGCAGGGTATGAAGGAACGGATAAGCGCCTGGATGTTTTAGCCTCAATTATTCAAAGAAACGGAACGGTTTACGACCTTGCAGAATTTGAGCATGCGTATGCGCCGCCTTTTTCATCAGCAAAAGATCCGGTTAATATAGCAGGGTTCGTTGCCGATAATATCCTGTCGGGCCGTATGAAAGTGATCTACCCGTGCGACATCAGCCGCCTGGAAGAGGATACCTTATTGCTTGACGTCAGAAGCCCGGCAGAACACGATAGGGGAGGAATCCCAGACGCCCTCAATATCCCTGTTGATGAACTCAGGGATCGGCTCCATCAGTTACCGGCAGACAGAAAAATTGTTATTTATTGCCAGGTAGGCCTTAGAGGCTATCTGGCACAAAGAATTCTGATGCAGAGCGGGTTCAGCAGGGTATATAACCTTTCCGGTGGTTATCGTTTGTGGGAGATATACCAGGAAGCATGTTATCAGCTTCAGGCCGAAGATTGCGGATGCTTTCAGCCTGCCTGACCTTCAATGATCTTTATCGCTTCGGCCGCCGCTACCTGCCCCGAGATAATCGCAGGGGGGACTCCCGGTCCCGGAATAGTTAATTGTCCCGTAAAAAGGAGATTGTCTACTTTCCGCGACCTTAACTTGGGTTTCAGGAACGCCGTCTGGAGCAGGGTGTTTGCAAGACCGTATGCGTTACCTTTAAAAGAATGGTAATCATTAATAAAGTCGTTTATGGCATAGCTCCTTTTTACGATGATTGAGCCGCTTATATTTTCTCCTGTAATAGTTTCGATCCGATGCATGAGCAGGTTGAAGTATTTCTCTCTTATTTCGGGAGTGTCTGTTAGTCCGGGTGCTACCGGGATCAGGAAGAAGAGGTTCTCTCCTTCAGGGGGAGCCACCGAGGGATCTGTTTTAGAAGGGCAGCAGACATAGAAGAGCGGCTTTTCAGGCCATGCAGGCTGCTGATAGATCTCTTCCGAATGTTTTTCGAAATCCTCATCGAAGAAGAGGTTGTGATGCTTTAAGTTTTTTACTTTTTTATTCAGCCCTACAAAGAACAGCAAAGAAGAGGGAGACATCGTTCGTTTATCCCAGTAGGAAGCGGAATAGTGGCGGAAGCGCGGGGCCAGGAGTGTTTGTTCTGAATGTTGATAATCAGCATTGGAGATAATGAAGTCGAACTCAAAAGTACCTTTCCCGGTTTGTACACCTGTCGCTCTGCCCTGGTCTGCGATGATTTTCTGAACTTCTGCGTTCAATTCAATTCGCACTCCCTGGCTGCGTGCAATTTCAGTCATTGCTTTTACAATTTCATTCATACCCCCCATCGGATACCAGGTGCCGAGTGCCAGATCAGCGTAGTTCATCAGGCTATAGAGGGCAGGAGTGTTTTTGGCAGTGCCTCCCAGGAACAATACCGGGAATTCCAGCAACTTAATGATCTTTGGATGGGAGAAGAACTTCCGGATATGGCTCCTCATGCTGGTGAACATCTGAAGTTTAAAGCTGGCTTTGAGAAGCTTCAGGTCGGCATATTCCCTCACGGAATGGGAGGGGCGATAAACAAAGTCGCCCATGCCTGTCTCATATTTAAACCGGGCCTGAATCAGGAACTCTTCCAGCTTTTGTCCTGATCCCGGCTCTATCTGTTCAAACAGTTCTTTAAGCTCAGGTATTCCTGCCGGGATATCTGTGTAATCACCGGCCCCCCAATAGACCCGGTAAGAAGGGTTCAGTCTTTGCAGGTGATAGAAATCAGTGGCAGAATGCCCGAATCGTTTGAAAAAGTTTTCAAATACATCCGGCATCCAGTACCAGCTGGGACCCATATCGAAGCGGAAACCATCCTGCTCCCACGTCCGGGCTCGGCCGCCCGGCTGATCATTCTTTTCAAAGACAGTAACATCATAACCTGCCTGTCCTAAAAGGCTTGCAGCTGATAATCCGGCAAAGCCTGAACCGATGACTGCGATCTTCGATTTTTTCATTTTTTATTTATTGCACCGGTTCCAACTTATAAAACTGATTCGATACTCCGTAAATGTAACTTGTTTAATATCCATACGCAATAGCGTTTCGGCGGGATATTCAGATGTCAGCGGATACATTTTTATCATAAAATCAGAATATCTGAAACCGGAGTATGCAATTTTGCGTATATTGATCTTAAAAAGATGTAATATGATGCGGTGGTTTTTTATTTTGTTATTATTTCTCCCTTTTTCAATGAAGGCATTTGATATCAGTCAATTGCGGAAAAGTTATATTGCGGCTGTAAAGGATAAGGAAGTTGCAGAGAAGTTTTACAAGATGCTGGAACCCCAGGCGTCTTCCAGTCCTCTTATGCTCGCTTATTACGGTTCTGCTCAGGCGATTATGGCTAAACATGCGTGGAATCCGTGTAAAAAGATGGAATATGTAAAAAGTGGGTTGAAGACAATGGAAACAGCCGTTGCCAAAAGCCCTGAGAGCCTGGAAATCCGTTTTCTGCGGTTTAGCCTGGAATATTATCTGCCCTCTTTCCTTGGATTGAGCAAGCATATGGAGGAAGATGCTGCAAAGATGCTTGAGCTGGCTCAGAAAGGCCAAATAGATATTGAAGATCCTGTATTGGTGAAAAATGTGATTGGTTTTTTGAAGAAGAGCGGACGATATAGTGCAAAAGAATTGACTATATTCGACGCAGCTTTGAATAATGGATAGCCACTATACGTACCTGCTGATAAATTTTTTAACTGTTTTTTTTCCAGTAATACTGTCGTTTGACAAGCGGGTTCGCTTCTACAGCAACTGGCGGTTTATCTTTCCCGGGTTGCTTCTTACAGGCGGGCTGTTCCTGATCTGGGATTATCTTTTTACAATATTCGATGTATGGTCGTTTAATGAGAAATATATTCAGGGGATCGCTTTCTTTAACCTTCCTCTTGAAGAGATCCTCTTTTTTATTACGGTTCCCTTTGCCTGTGTGTTCATCTATGAGTGTCTGAACTATTATGTCAGGCGTGATATTCTGAAGAATGTAACACCGGTGATAAGCTGGCTTCTGGCTGTATTTTCGGTGCTGATGCTTTTACTGTTTTATAACCGGGTATATAGCCTGATTACATTCGGGCTGCTTTTGTTAACGTCGTTTTACTTCCTGTGGAAGAGACCCCGGTATCTGAGCCGTTTTTATTTAGCTTACTTCGTTTCTCTGATTCCTTTTTATATTGTCAACGGTTTGCTTACATCGCTGCCTGTGGTAATCTACAGCAACCTGGAAAATACGGGTGTCAGGGTTGGAACTGTTCCCCTGGAGGATCATTTTTATTCATTGACCCTGTTGTTCTTTAATATTGCCTTTTTTGAATATTTCAGGAAGTCCGGAGGGAAACATCATGATGGAAACAGAATTGCCTGAGTTCACCAGGTCTCAGCTTGCTTTGCGCAACGGGCAGGACAGGGCCGAAATATGGATAGCTTTTAAAGGAGTTATTTATGATGTTTCTGCCAGCCGTCTCTGGAAGAACGGAAAGCACTATGAGCATTGGGCTGGGCAGGATCTGACGGAAGAAATGGAAGACGCCCCCCATTCGGAGAGCGTCTTTGGTCGTTTCGTGGTTGTCGGCAGGCTAAAATTACCAGGCTGACATTGTTGTGAGACCTATTGTTCTATCACAAAGCTGCTCAGGCTGACAAATTCCAAAACTCTCTTAGCTATCTTTTCTGCACTGAGGTCTTCAAGCCCTCTTGTTCCGAACTTTTCAACACAAAAAGATGCAAGTGCAGAGCCATAGATAATGGCGTTCTTCATATTATTAAAGTTTATAGTGCCGACTTTCGCAAGATAGCCGATAAAGCCTCCGGCAAAAGTATCACCTGCACCGGTAGGGTCGAATACTTCGGCAAGCGGAAGGGCAGGGGCAGAGAAAATCTGATCTTCGCCAAATAAAAGAGCGCCATGTTCTCCTTTTTTGATGATGAGATATTTGGGTCCCATAGTCAGGATCTTTTTAGCAGCCTTTACCAGGGAGTATTCACCTGACAGTTGTCTGGCTTCAGCATCGTTTATTGTGAGTACGTCTACCTTCGTTAATACTTGCTTCAGATCGTCCAATGCAACATCCATCCAGAAATTCATGGTATCGAGTACAACCAGTTTGGGTTTGTTTCTGAGCCTCTCTATGGTGGTTTGCTGAATCTGGGGCGTCAGGTTTCCGAGAAGAAGAAATTCACAGTCCTGGTAAGATTCCGGAATCAGGGGGTCAAAGTCGGCCAGAACATTTAATTCCGTTGCCAGAGTATCCCGGCTGTTCATGTCGGTATGATATTTTCCTGCCCAAAAGAAGGATTTTTCTCCTTTTTTTATCTGTAAGCCGTCGACGTTGATGCCATGATTTTCTAAAATACTGATTTCTTCCTGTCCGAAATCATCTCCAACAACACTGACAATTTTAACCTTGTCATAAAAATAAGAAGCTGCAAGTCCTGCGTAAGTGGCTGCTCCTCCGACAATTCTGTCTGTTTTTCCAAACGGCGTTTCAATTGCATCGAAGGCCACCGTACCTGTAATAACTAAGCTCATTAATTTTTTTTAAAAAATCTTTAGGCAAATATTGCATAAATAAATTTAAATCCCGAATATTGCAGTCCCAAAACACAGCAACGCTGCTAACTTAAAAAGGGGCAGCAAAGCACAATAACCGGGTAAATGTACTCCTGAGTAGCTCAGCCGGTTAGAGCATCTGACTGTTAATCAGAGGGTCGCTGGTTCGAGCCCAGCCTCAGGAGCAAAAAAAGCCGCTTAAAAAAGCGGCTTTTTTTATGAAATCTGGTTTTGTTTTTCGGCGAAAGTTGCTGACTAAGCTCTAATTTCATGGGGCGAATACAAAGTGAACTCCTTCAAAATCTACGGATCAGGCAAACTTATCAAACTGATAAGGAGCCCTGCTGTTTACCTAATAAGGTGCCTATCCTGAATCCCGGTGTCTGGTCTCCTTCTGGAATAGATATCAGCGCATGCATGTTAATCCGGATTTTATTCGATCTTCTGCCGTGTATTTATCTTTTCTTTACCAGGACAACATTAGCCACTTCTCTTTCCCCTTCATGATCCCATTTTTTATTGTCAGATGGGTAGTTAACCACTCCGTTATCTGGTTCATTCCTGATCCATAACGTTGTCGAGCCTCCGCCATCCAGGTTAATAGCGTCTTTATATCTCAGCCATCTGACGATTTTGGCCGTCTCCTGCAGGCTCATGCCTGCTGCATTTGCATGCCTGCCGTCTATTGTGATCAGCAGGACACGATTATTCCTTCCTGTGGCGATTACCGACCTCGGATGGCGTGTCAGGCTGAATGAAGATGAATCCTGCGGGATTTCCCTTGATCCCAGCAGCAGCATGGGGCCAGACACCATAATATCTTCTCCCTGCAGATGTTTCTCCCATTCCTGGGACCCGTCCCAGGACGACAATGATAATTTTCCTTTCCTGATTACGACGGCTGCCTGCTGATGTCGCGCTCTTTCATTGTTTTCTTCTTTCCGGTTCTCATTTAACACCTGGTCGTTTAAACGCAGATAGTCAACCGAACCTCCCCGGGCGACATCGAAGAACGTGCCATTAATTGCGGCTATTGCGTTGGCGGCCAATCCGAACCCGCTCGTAGTTTTCTTCTGTCTGGCTTCAGCTGCAAGATCGAATTCGACTTTCTTCTTCTGTTTTATTTCCAGTATAGAGATGTTCTGGTTGGATCTGAATAGTGTGCTGTCCTTAAAGCTGATCGTTTTAAGGAATATACCCGGCGACAGCTTTTTGACTTTCCATTTAGCCTGAGCTACGAGTGCAGAATCTGTTGCGGCAAAGCAGCATGAAAAAGATAATGAGAGAAGAAAGGGCCAGAGAGCTTTCATATTATCAATGATGTTTTTTATGAACTCAAAAATAGCAATGTCTGTGTATTCACCGATTGAACCCGGAATGAAATCGGAGCTCTTCCGTGTAAACGCAGACTGTGGATGCTTGAGATATTTTAAAAGTATGGTCTGAATACATCCCATCCGAAGCGAAGGATGGTTCCAAAGACGACAACCAGGAAGAATATTTTTATGAAGCGGTTCCCTTTAAGCAGCGCAAGACGGGTGCCCAGAAATGAGCCGGAAAGGTTGAAGATGGCCATAGGAATAGCGTACTGATAAAGAATATGACCGGTTCCTGCAAAATAAATAATCGCTGCGAGGTTGGTGGCAACGTTTACATACTTTGCACTGGCGCTGGAGTGGAGGAAGTCGAACCCAAGGAACGAGATAAAGGCGAGGATAAGGAAGGTGCCGGTGCCGGGACCTATCAGGCCGTCATAGAATCCGATGATGAACCCGAATGTCAGCCCTAGCAGGATCTGACGAAGACCGGTGTGGTTTTTCTCCTGGTGCAGGCCAAAGTTCTTTTTGCTGTAGGTATAAATGCCGGTAGCTGTCAGTAAAATGAGAATGAATGGTTTGATGTAAGTGCTGTTAATTATGGAAATACACCAGGCGCCCAGGATGGAGCCGGTAAAGGCAGCGAGGATAATGAACAGAAGCAGTTTTACCTTGATCTTTACATGGCGTGAATAGCTGAAGGCTGCAAAACTGGTGCCTGCGATAGATGGTATTTTGGTTGTTCCGAACAAAGTAGCTACCGGATATTGCGGAAGAATGATCAGCATTGCCGGGGTTTGTAATAGCCCTCCTCCGCCGACAATTGAGTCAATAAACCCTGCAAAAAAAGAAACGATACAAAGTAATACCAGTTCAATAGTCATTGTTACAAACAAAAAGTAAGGGGATAGAGGAAGGCAAAAATAAGTTTTGAAGAGAGAATATTGATATCAAATTCATACCTTAGCCTGATTTTTTGTTTAATACAATGAATACATCTTTTGATTTTGAGAAGCCGATAGCGGATCTTCAACAGCAGATAGAAAAGGTAAAGCAGGTGTCGGAGAAGACTAAAGTTGATATGACTGCTACAGTGGCAGAACTTGAGGGAAAGTTGGAAGCCGCCCGGAAACAGGTTTATTCAAACCTTACGGGCTGGCAGAAAGTTCAGATCTCCAGGCATCCTGAAAGGCCATATACCCTGCAATACATTGAATTGATTTGTGATTGTTTTATAGAGCTTCATGGTGATCGTACTGTTAGTGATGATAAGGCTATTGTAGGCGGATTTGCTTCTATCGGAGGCCAAACGGTCATGGTGATCGGGCACCAGAAGGGTACCAATACCAAGCTGCGCCAGTACCGTAATTTCGGTATGGCTAACCCGGAAGGATACAGAAAGGCTCTGCGCCTGATGAAGCTTGCTGAGAAGTTTAATAAGCCGGTTATTACGCTTATCGATACACCGGGAGCATATCCCGGGCTGGAAGCCGAAGAGCGTGGCCAGGGTGAGGCGATTGCAAGGAACCTCCTGGAAATGTCAGTTTTAAACGTGCCGGTAATCTGTGTGATTATAGGAGAAGGTGCTTCAGGGGGTGCTCTTGGTATAGGTATCGGCGATAAAGTGTTAATGCTGGAACATTCCTGGTATTCTGTGATCTCTCCGGAAAACTGTTCTGCCATCCTTTGGAGGACCTGGGATTTTAAAGAACAGGCAGCAGAGAGCCTTAAACTGACTGCTGAAGATATGTTAAAGAACGGCCTGATTGATGGGATCATTCCTGAGCCCCTTGGTGGAGCTCACCAGGATCCCAAGGCGATGGCTACTACACTGAAAGAAAGAATATTATCGGACCTTGCTACACTGAAAGAAAAAAATATTGAAGAACTGGTGAACGAAAGAATTGAGAAGTTTTGTTCAATGGGGGTTGTGGAGGAATAGGGG
>NZ_QEAS01000013.1:166603-174595 GCF_003130405.1 Pararcticibacter amylolyticus | reverse complement strand
ATTGTGTTATTGGATTGCGGGAGAAGGGATCTTTGTGTGGGATTCGCGGTCAGTTTTTGAACAGCGAGATGATCGAATTTCTACAGGCGAAGTAGTGAAGTAGTGGCCGATACAGGTTCTTGATCATAAGGGATTTTAATATTGAAGTTTTAAGTATAAAAAAATAAGCTGTCTCATTCGAGACAGCTTATTTTTTTATACGAATTATTTAAGAGCTGAAAGCCGATTGCTGACAGCTGAAATCCAGTAATTTAAAAATTAATCGGCAATTTGGATTTCAATGCTGTAAACTTGCTTTTAAGATTAGCATTCAATGCAGTTTGCTTATTGTCTTCCGTGATCTTTATCAGCTCATTCAGGATGGAAATTCCCAGCTGGATATCGTTCATGGCAAAGCTCTGGTTGCCCGAAGAGGCTTCTCCTATGTAGGTTAACTCCTTATTGATGAAGTCTGCTGTCTGAGTAACTAGGGTGTTCGCTTTGGCTGTTTCATTTACCTTATAGAGGAGGTCTGCTGTGTAATAACGGTGTAATACAAAGTAGAACAGGTAGTTTCTGTCTGGAATTACCTCAAGAGATTTGTTCATTACTTTTCTGGCTTCTTCCGGTTTGCCTTCTTCGAGCAGCTTTTGCGCGAGGCTATTGAAGCTTTTGATTACTGTGGCAATCATTCTGGTTGATTCAGGATCAAGATAGGAGGCCTTTTTCATATTGCCCCACTTGAACTTAGTCATCATATTATTGTACATCTGCTCTGAATTGAGCCTTTCTGGTTCGTCTTGTGCTGCGGAATCCTGCTTGGCTGCTTTCAATGGCAGCAGGCGATAGGCGAAGCCTTCATTATAAAGGTATTTTTCGAGACCGATGTAGTTGCTTGATGGTACTGTAACCGCAAAATAAATAGGCCTCTTCCAGTCGTTGTGAGCCAGAATGTCGATCATTGCGAGTTCTGTTTTGGTAACGTAGCCTTTGTTATAAGTCCACTGCATTGCCGGAGCGATACTATCCCGCATGGACTGGCTCACCGTTTTGGTGCTGATCACCTGGTCAGGATTTATCGTGATTTTGAAATTCTTTGTTGGAAGAATGTTTTCACGGCTGCCATCCTGCATAGGAAGCTTGTCGTTTTCATCATCTGAAGTCAGAACTTCAAAGAGACTTTTCAGTTCCAGCGGTTCAGCCAGATTATAATCATAATAACGTATGACATCCCTTACCCCCTGAACATATTTACTGTCATTCATTGTGATAGGTAGAGGATCAGAATTATTGATCTTGTCTTTCATCTGGCGGATATACCAGTCTGTGCCAAGTAAGCTCAGGTTGACGATCCGCACATCAGGGCGAACGCCTTCAACTTCCTGCGCATACCACAGCGGATAAGTGTCATTATCTCCATACGTGAAGAGAATGGCATTCGGCGCACAGGATTCCAGGTAATCTATAGCGAAGTCACGTGTTGTAAATTTAGTTGAGCGGTCATGGTCATTCCATTCTTCTTTTGCCATTAGAACGGGTCCTGCAAGCAGGCAGACCACAGTAGCAATCAGGCCTGCCGACTGTGGAGAGATCTTTTTACGCAGCCAGTCGGCAATGGCGGCTACCCCCATTCCAATCCAGATCGCAAATGCATAAAATGATCCTGCATATGCGTAGTCACGCTCTCTTGGCTGAAGAGGGTTCTGGTTCAGATACAAAACAATAGCCATACCTGTAAAGAAGAACAGCAATCCTACTACACCGGCATCCTTTTGGCTTCTTGAAAAATGCCATACTGCTCCGAGTAAACCCAGGATGAACGGAAGGCAGTACAGGCGGTTGTATGCTTCGTTTTCCGTAATGCTTGGAGGTAAGTTATCCTGAGAAGCTCCCAGGTGCCAGGCATCCAGTGGTTTGATCCCTGTTATAAAATTGCCCGAGGTATTGTTTCCATGTCCCTGATCGTCATTTTGTCTTCCGGCAAAGTTCCAGAAGAAATAGCGGGCATACATAAAGCCCGTTTGATAAGAGAATAAAAATCCAAGATTCTGGGCAAAGCTGGGCGATTCGTTCTCGCTCATACGCATCCATTCACGGTAGAAAGATACGTGCTGCGGATCATCGCTGTACATTCGCGGAAGCAATGTGTTACGGTCGTAGACGGCGTCGTATTTCTTTCCGGCTATTTCGTATTTTTTGTCACCTTTCCTGTAGATATTACCGCCCTGATTGTAATCAGTTACTTTTGAATCGAAATACTGGCCGTAAAGCAGCGGCCTGTCTCCGTATTGTTCCCGGTTCAGATAGCTGAGTAGAGCAAATGCATTATCGGGGTCGCTGTTATTTAATGTAGGATTCGCCTTGGCCCTGATGATGATCATGGCAAATGAGCTGTATCCCAGAATAATAAAAGCGGTACAGAGAAGGCCCATATTAAGCATGTACTTCCCTTTCCTGATAGAATAGATAATTCCATATGTTAACCCGCCGATCACCAGCACTGCAAATACAAATACGCCGCTTCCGAAACCGAGCCCGATAGAATTCACAAAGAAGAGATCGAAGTATGCGGCCCACTTGACCAGGTACTGGATAATTCCGTACTGCACGATGCCCAGGATTACGATACCTATAAACAAAGAGAGCAGGGTGCCCTTTGCCGTTGGGTTTTTATATCTTCTGAAGTAATATACCAGCGCAATAGCAGGGATCGCCAGGAGGTTAAGAAGGTGTACTCCGATCGAGAGCCCCATAATGTAAGCGATGAAAATGATCCATTTATCGGCATGGGGTTCGTCGGCATGTGCATCCCATTTAAGAATAGCCCAGAATACTACGGCAGTACAAAGTGACGACATGGCATAAACCTCTGATTCAACGGCTGAGAACCAGAAGGTATCTGAGTAGGCATATGCCAGGGCTCCTACAAGACCGGATCCGATCACGGTGATGACTTTGGCTGCAGATAATTGTTCTCCAGGTTTCCATACGATTTTCTTTACGAGAGCCGTTATGGTCCAGAAAAGGAAAAGGATAGTTGCGCCGCTGGAAAGAGCCGATCCAACGTTCATCCAGAAAGCCACCCGGGTTTGGTCGGATCCTGCCAGAAGAGAGAATACTTTTTGCAACATCAGGAACAGTGGTGCCCCAGGTTGGTGTACAATCTGCAGTTTGTAGGCCGCAGCGATAAATTCTCCGCAATCCCAGAAGCTGGCTGTTGGTTCTGCTGTTAAAATATACGTGGCAGAAGCAATAACAAAACAAAGCCAGCCAAAGAGGTTATTAAGCTTATTGTAATTCATAAAATATTACTGTTGCAATATGAAGCCCGAAAATAGTGATTAGTATTGAAATAGCAACGCGTAATATCTCTCAATTTATATGTGAAGTCTGTTAATATATGTTAAATCTATTTGATTATGAGTTAGTTGCTGGTGGATGTGTATCCGCTTTTCTTTTGGGTATACGCAGGAATTAAGGAGAGATGGCGGGAAGTATCAATGAATCTTTACCATGTACTCATTAAAAAGTGCGTTTTGATAGCCTTTTTCATGTGAACCGCCATGTCAAAACTCAGCGAATGCAGGGCTCGGTAAAACATATCCCGGCGTGCTTTAACTGTTAAGTTGTTTGTTTATAAGCAGCTGTAAAACGATTTTAAGTGCGGTTTTTGTCCCTTACGAAAATTTGAAAAATGTTTTGAATTAATGTTTAATCGCCCTATATTTGCATTCCGTTTTGCGGAAGTAAAGTAAACGGTAAATTGCCCGATAGTATAAAGGTAGTACGACAGATTTTGGTTCTGTTTGTCTAGGTTCGAATCCTGGTCGGGCAACGAAAAAAGTTCGGGTTTTAAAGCCAATCGGAAAGCCGAAAAATTAGAGAATGTCACTCCACCAAATAAATCCTGTTAAGTTATTTGCCGGTTCCGGGACAACCGAACTTGCTGCCAAGATTGCAAAATCGTATGGCAAAGAATTAGGCGATGTAGTTCTTTCTCACTTTAGTGATGGTGAGTTTCAGCCATTTTACAATGAGACCATCAGAGGCTGCAATGTTTTTCTGATCCAGTCAACCAATCAGCCGTATGATAATCTGATTGAACTGCTTCTGATGATCGATGCGGCTAAGAGGGCTTCTGCTCATTATATCACTGTTGTAATGCCGTATTTCGGTATGGCCAGGCAGGATAGAAAGGATAAGCCGAGAGTGGCTATCGGGGCAAAAATGGTTGCTAACCTGATAACAGCTGCCGGGGCGCACCGTATTATGACCATGGATCTGCATGCAGCACAGATACAGGGATTCTTCGATATACCTGTGGACCATCTGGATGCATCGGTCATATTTGTTCCTTATATCAAGAGCCTCAATCTTCCGAGATTGACTATTGCTTCTCCTGATATGGGTGGTTCTTACAGGGCACGGTCTTTTGCGAAGTTCTTCAATGCTGAAGTTGTTATTTGTGATAAAAGAAGAAAGCGCGCGAATGAGATTGAATCAATGTCTATTATCGGTGATGTTACCGGGCAGGACATCGTTCTGATCGATGACATCTGTGATACTGCGGGTACTCTGGCGAAAGCTGCAGGCCTGATCATGGAAAACGGAGCGAGCAGTGTAAGGGCTGTATGTACGCATCCTGTTCTTTCAGGTAAGGCGTATGAAACGATAGAGAATTCGGCATTGACCGAACTGATCATTACAGATACAATTCCTTTGCAGCGCCAGTCTGATAAAATAAAGGTGTTGTCGACAGCAGACCTTTTTGCACATGCAATCAGTATTGTTGATGAACATGGTTCGATCAGTGATCTGTTTAGTGTAGAAGATTAGGTGTTTTAATAAAGTAAATTTTTAATTTAATATATATTCATTATGAAAACTATCGCTATTAGCGGTTCCCGCAGAGGGAGCGTAGGGAAACGCGATGCAAAAGAGCTGCGTTACGAAGGTAAAGTGCCTGCAGTTCTGTATGGCGGCAAGGAACAAACTCATTTCGCAGTAGATGTAAGCGCATTAAAGCCTCTTATCTATAGTGCTGATGTTAGTTTTGTTGAAATTGAGGTGGATGGTGTGAAAACTAAATCTATTATCCAGGAAGCTCAGTTTCACCCGCTTACTGAACAAATTCTTCATGTTGACTTTTATCAGCTTTCAGAAGACAAGCCTGTTGTAATGCAGATCCCTGTAAAATTAACCGGAACTTCTCCTGGTGTGAAGATGGGGGGAAAGCTTGTTCAGAAACTTCGCAAGCTTCGTGTTAAGGCTCTTCCGAAGGATATGCCTCAGTATGTTGAAGTGAGCATCGAGCCTCTTGAAGTTGGTAAATCAGTTCGTGTCCGTGATTTGAAATTCGATCAGTTTGCAATCACTAATACACCTGAAGATACTATTGTATCTGTTACTACTTCACGTGCGTTAAGGCAAGCAGAACAGGACGCTAAGAAATAATTTCCTGTTTAAAAGCGTATTTAAAAGGGAAGGCCTTCAGAAATGGAGGCCTTTCTCTTTTATTATAAATTGTCAGGTCATCGTTTGAAAAGATGACTGCCATCGTTATATTCTGTATTAATCTAAATGTGTTTAACCTGTCTTTCGGGGAAGTGCATTTCACATTTTCATCTCCTAAGTTTACATTTGCCCCATGAAATACCTGGTTGTTGGTCTTGGTAATATTGGACCTGAGTATGCTGATACCCGTCATAATATTGGTTTTATGATCGCGGATGCAATGGCAAAGAAAGCCGGAGTCGGTTTTTCGAATCTCAGGCTGGCTTATTACACTGAAATAAGCTTTAAAGGCCGGAATATTCATTTGATTAAGCCGACTACTTTTATGAACCTAAGCGGAAAGGCAGTTAATTACTGGATGCATGAACTAAAGATCCCGGTAGAAAATATATTGGTGATTGTTGACGATCTGGCAATCCCGTTTGGTTCTGTACGCCTTAAGCCTAAAGGCAGTAATGCCGGACATAATGGGTTAAAGAGTATTGAATCTTTAGTCGGAGGGCAGCATTACCCAAGACTAAGATTTGGAATCAGTGATAATTTTCCGAGGGGCAGACAAGTTGATTATGTGCTCAGTGCTTTTGATAAAGATGAGCAAGCTGAACTTCCGGCCCTGATTGAAAGATCGATCGAAATGATCGAAAGTTTTGTTTCTGTTGGAGCAGAGATGACTATGACCAGGTTTAATAAGAAATAAAATAATTTTATGTTTGGCCTATGATAGTATATGGCATTAAAAATTGCGATACAGTAAAGAAGGCATTGAGCTGGCTTGAAAACCATGGTGTTGCTTATGAATTTCATGATTTTAAGAAGCTTGGCATCTCTGAGGAAAAACTTAAGGAATGGTCATCTCTGCTTGGCTGGGAAGCGCTTTTAAATAAAAGGGGAACAACCTGGAGGAAACTAGATCCTTCGGTTCAGAATTCTATCACTTCTGAAGATGCCGCGCTGCAACTTATGCGTATACAAACAAGTGTCATTAAGCGGCCGGTGATCGAGTCGGGGAATCAGCTCCTTCATGGATTCGATGAAGAACTTTACACACAAAAGCTGCTCTGATCAGATTTAATCTTTTAAAGCCACAACAAAAGGCTGCCCGCCATCGTTGTTGTAAATCATTACATAAAACTCCTGCTGTTATCCGGATATCTGGACGAATGCAGGGATTGAGGTATAATATGTTGTACAGACGGGTTATTTTTTCCAGCATCCTGCTGGTTTTGCTAACTGAATTTTCTTTAAAGGCACAAAGTACAGATGGCTACTACAGCAATGTGCCGGCGGAGAGTATCTATGATTATAATGAGGCGTTCGGGAACGATTTTTATACCCGTAACGGAAACGAATACCGCTCTGCTTCCGGAAAGCCCGGCCCTGCTTACTGGCAGAATCAGGCTGATTACGAGATCTCAGTAAGGCTTAATGAACAGAAAAACGAGATTTCGGGGGCCGAAATAATAACCTATACCAATAATAGTCCGGATGAACTGGAGTTTTTATGGTTGCAGCTTGATCAGAATCTCTTTAGAAAGGACTCCCGCGGTTCTGCTATCCTACCCTTGTCCGGCAGCCGTGGCAGCAGCAAATCGCAGGATTTTGATGCAGGCTTCAGGATCCGTACAGTTAAGCTTGTGAAGGGTGACGGGGCGGAGCAGGAGCTTTCGTGTGTAACGGAAGATACCAGGATGCAGCTGATCCTGCCGGAACCCCTTAAGTCTAAGGGGAACAAAATCCGGATTAAAATTGAATACCAGTTCACCGTCCCTTTTTATGGGGCAGACCGGACGGGCATCATGGAGACAAGCAGTGGAAAGATATTTACGATAGGACAGTGGTACCCGAGGATGTGTGTGTATGATGATATCCGGGGGTGGAATGTGGCGCCCTATACAGGCTTGTCTGAGTTTTATCTTGAATACGGAACATTCGACGTGCGTATTACCGTCCCTTCCAGTCATATAGTGGTCTGCTCGGGAGAATTATTAAACGAGAAGGATGTGTATACTCTAAGGCAGCAAAAGCTGTTGAATGATGCGCGGCGTAGTGACCAGACTATAACCATCCGGTCGGAGAAAGAGGTAAACGATCCTAAATCCAGGCCGGGAGGAAAAAATGAACTTACCTGGCACTTTAAAATAAACAATTCGAGGGATGTAGCCTGGGCAACATCAGCATCTTTTATTCTTGATGCAGCCAGAATCAATCTGCCAGGCGGTAAGGCTGCCCTGGCTGTTTCTGCCTACCCGCAGGAATCGGCTTCTCATAATGGCTGGAGACGGTCGACAGAGTATGTGAAAGCTTCGGTTGAGCATTATTCAGCTAAATGGATGGCTTATCCTTATCCTATGGCAGTCAATGTTGCTTCTAACGTAGCGGGGATGGAATATCCGGGTATTGCTTTTTGCAACTGGAAGGAGAAGGGGGCTATGCTGTGGGATGTAACAGATCATGAATTTGGACACACATGGTTCCCGATGATCGTGGGGACTAACGAGC
>NZ_QEAS01000013.1:145700-166571 GCF_003130405.1 Pararcticibacter amylolyticus | reverse complement strand
ACTTTTATTAATTATTTGTCTACTGAAACCTTTAATAAAGGGGAGTATGCGAAGAATAAGGAGGACATGCACAAATGGGCAAGAATATTTGCCGATCCCAAGCTGGAAGCGATGATGGTCAGTCCGGATAATATGAAGGAACAAAATATTGCTATGCTGGTTTATTTTAAACCAGCCCTTGGGCTGAGAGTGTTAAGTGAAGTGATTTTGGGAGAGGAAAGGTTTGACAGGGCCTTTAAAGCATACATTGACCGGTGGGCTTTTAAACATCCTGTTCCGGAGGATTTTTTCAGGACAATTGAGAATGTTGCAGGAGAAGATCTTTCGTGGTTCTGGCGGGGATGGTTCTCAAAGAGCTGGAAAATGGATCAGGCGATCACCGGGGTTAGTTATTATAAGAATAACCCTGAAAAAGGAATCCTGATTACAGTGGCGAATTTGCAGAAGATGCCGATGCCTGTGATTGTTGAAGTGAAAACCAAAAGCGGGGTTGTATCGCGGACCCGGCTGCCTGTGGAAATATGGAAGCAGAATAGCAGCTGGACGTTTCTCTTCCCGTCAACTGAGGAGGTTTCTTCTGTTACACTTGACCCCGATCACGTGCTGCCGGATTGTAATAATGACAATGACAGCTGGAAGGTGAAGGGGTAAAAAGATTTAGAATTTAAAATTAAGAATCACTTTCTTTGTATAAGGAATTATGAAAAGATTAGTAATAGCTTTATTGCTTGCAGTAACGTCTCAATACGCTCTTTCTCAGCAGAAGAGTAAGTGGCCTTCTCCTGTGAGACCGAGATTTAATGCTGATCTTGAATTTTCAATCCCGGATGGTGAATATGGAAAGAATTTTGGCTTTGGTTTTGGTGGCGCAGGAGGCCTGGATATACCGGTAACCAGATTTTTTTATGCAACGGGTACTGCCGGGCTGATGTCTTTCTACCAGGGAGGGAAAAGCCAGAATACAGATACACGTTCCTATATCCCAATGAAAGCAGGCGGAAAGCTTTATATCAATCGTTCTGTATATGGGCAGATGGAAATTGGTACGGCCCTTGGTGTTCAGAAAAATGCAGGTTCGTCTTTTATCCTGGCGCCCGGAATCGGGGCTTCGTGGCATTTTACAGATAAGGCATCTGTGAATACTGGTGTACGCTATGAATCGTGGACCAGGGATGGGGGGAACATTAATTTTTGGGCAGTGAAGGTGGGTTACCAGTTTTAATTCTATTCATGACCTATGCTTGCGGTTTTTAATAAGGAGATCAACAGTTTTTTTAGTTCCCTTGTGGCCTATATGGCAATTGGGGTGTTTCTTCTTGTTGCGGGACTGTTTTTGTGGGTTTTTCCTGACAGCAGCATTCTTGAGTATGGTTATGCTGGCCTCGACAGCCTCTTCAATATTGTTCCTTATATTTTCATGTTCCTGATCCCCGCGATAACAATGCGCTCACTGGCTGAAGAAAGGAAGGAGGGGACATTCGAATTGCTTGCTACCAGTCCTTTGACTGACTGGCAGATAGTTCTGGGAAAGTTTTTTGCCTGTGTGCTGATTGTCCTGGTATCACTTGTGCCAACAGGTATCTGGTATATTGCTGTTTATCAATTAGGAAACCCGGCGGGAAATATTGATACCGGCGCTGTCATTGGATCGTATATAGGCTTGTTTCTTTTAGGGACGGCTTTTGTTTCTGTTGGTATTTTTGCCTCCTCCCTTAGCAGGAATCAAATCATTTCATTCGTTCTGGCTGTTTTTATCAGCTTTTTCGCCTTTATGGGGTTTGAATCTTTAAGCAGGCTGCTTTCGCTGCAGTCTGTAGACTCTTATGTTACGGCCGCCGGCATCAATGAGCACTATCTGTCGATGAGCCGAGGCGTGCTGGACACACGTGATCTGTTTTATTTTCTCAGTTTTATCGCATTCTTTCTTGTTTTAACAAAGACAGTACTGGGGGGCAGAAAATGGTAAACCGGAGGAAACAGGATCTGACGTATCTGGCGGCTTTCGTAGTGGCGATTGCAGTGTTGAATGTATTCTCCGCTTATTTTTTCACGAGGATAGATTTCACGAGGGAGAAAAGATATACGTTGTCTGACATCAGTAAAGCCGAGCTTGCTTCCCTTCGGGAAGATATGCAGGTGACGGTTTATCTTGAAGGTGAGTTTCCTGCAGGATTTAAAAGATTGAGGTCGGAGGTGCGTGACCTGCTGACCGACTTTAAAGCGTATTCAAACGGACATTTGCATTTCAGTTTTGTGAATCCTTCCTCCGGAAGTGAAGAAAGTAATAATGAACTGTACCAGCAATTGGCCGCAAAAGGCCTTACTCCTACTAACCTCAGTGTTAAAACTGAAGAGGGGATGTCGCAGAAGCTTATATTTCCATCGGCCCTGGTGATCTACAAAGGGATTGAGATGCCAGTGAATTTTTTCCAGAACAAGATGGGAGCATCTCCGGAAGAGGTTTTAAATAATTCGGTACAGAACCTGGAATATGCGTTCACAAGTGCCATCAGAAAAGTAAAAAGCGGGGGGAGACAAAGGATCGGTTTCACAGAAGGGCATAAGGAATTATCAGATTTACAGCTTGCTGATGCCATGTCTACTCTTCAGGGAGCCTATGAAACCGGGAGGGTAAACCTGAAGACGATTTCATTCAGCGGCCTTGATAAGCTAAAGCTTCTCATCGTTCCCAAACCGGATTCATCGTTTACGGAGGCTGAGAAATATAAGATTGACCGCTTCCTTATGCGGGGGGGCAGTATGTTCTGGGTAATTGATAATGTCAATGCGGAATTGGATAGCTTGCGGGGCATGGGTTCGCAGCTAGCCTTTTCGAAGAAGCTAAATCTGGATGATATGCTGTTTCGGTATGGGGTAAGGATCAATTACAACCTGATTGCAGATATGAACTGTGCTCAAATTCCACTGAATGTGGGTAATGCCGGAGGGCAGGCGCAGATACAGATGGTACCCTGGTTGTTTTATCCGGTTTTTATGCCTGTGTCTAAGCATCCTGTGGTAAAGAACCTTGATGGTATTCGCAGCGAATTCGCCAGCACCATTGATACTATTGCCGTAAAGGGGGTGAGCAAACAGGTTATTTTATCGTCTTCTCCGTTTAGCCGTACGCTGAATGTCCCCACTACGCTTTCGTTGCAGATGGTGGAACAGGAGCCTGATCCGCGGGCATTTCGCAGTGATCCAAAGCCAGTTGGGGTATTGCTGGAGGGGATGTTTCCTTCTGATTTCAGTAACCGGCCGGTACCTGAAGGGATCAATACTACTGAACAGCTTCCGGAGAAAAGTGTACCTGCCAGGATGATCATTGTCGCAGACGGGGATATTTTAAAGAACCAGGTAAGCACGCAGGATGGTTCGCCTTTTCCTCTTGGATTTGACAGATACACCGGGCAGCAATACGGAAATAAGAATTTCCTGCTGAATGTTGTCGATTATCTTACCGATGATTCAGGTATTATAGAACTGAGGAGTAAGGAAGTGAAGATGCGGTTGCTGGATCGTGCACAGATAAAGACTGAAAAGCTCAACTGGCAGTTGCTTTGTGTGCTGAGTCCGCTTTTACTGCTGATACTGGCCGGACTGGTACAATTCTTTTACAGAAAGAAACGGTACGGAGTATAAGCGGTTAGCAATCAGTGTTCAGCCATTGCCTGAACTGCCCGCAGCCTATATCTTGCAAACTTATCTGACCGACTACATCTGACTGCGGAAAGCAGGTTGCGGCTAAGCGGTATATTAATAGTTAAATCTTCCTTGAAACTTGCGTTTTCTTTTCTATTTTTGGTTGTTGAAGGCTGTTTTTCGCAGGAGCCTTATTTCTAGAAATTTATTTATTTAAAATATGAGATTTATTGTTTCGACGTCAACTTTATTAAAGCAGTTGCAGGCGGTAAACGGGGCATCCAGCAGTAGTACGGTTTTGCCTATACTCGAAAATTTTCTCTTTGAAATAAAAGAGGGTATTTTAACGATTTCGGCTACTGACCTTCAGACAAGCATGACGACCTCTCTGCCGGTTGAGTCAAAAGAGGAAGGGAAGATTGCGATCCCGTCCAAGATCCTGCTCGATACGTTGAAAACACTCCCGGATCAGCCTATTGCCTTCAATGTAGATGACAGTACCTTTGCGGTTGAAATCAATGCAGGAGACGGAAAGTATAAACTCAGCGGGGAGAATGGTGATGATTTTCCAAAGATCCCAACGGTAGAAAATGCATCCGCTGTGAACTTACCGGCTTCGGTGCTTTCTGAGGCAATTAATAAAACTCTTTTTGCGGTAAGTAATGATGAATTGAGGCCAGCTATGACGGGGGTGTTCTGTGAACTCACTCCATCTCATCTCACATTTGTTTCTACCGACGCTCATAAACTTGTGCGCTACAGGAGAAAAGATACAAAGTCTGAGCAGACGACTTCTTTTATCCTCCCTAAAAAAGCGCTGACCCTGCTGAAGTCTTCGCTTCCTTCTGATGATGTGAACGTTTCGGTTGAATATAATAATACCAGTGCGTTTTTCCGCTTTGGAAACATCAACCTGATATGCCGACTGATCGATGAACGTTATCCCGACTATGAAGCCGTAATTCCAAGAAACAATACAAACCTGATGACTATCGACCGGGCATTGTTCCTTGCTTCTCTGAGACGTGTGGTTATTTTTGCGAATAAGACTACTCACCAGGTACGGCTGAAAATTACAGGAAGTGAATTGAATATATCATCAGAGGATATTGATTTTGCGAATGAAGCTCACGAGCGTTTAAGCTGCCAGTATGAAGGTGAAGACATGGAGATCGGCTTTAATGCCCGTTTTCTGATCGAAATGTTAAATAATATGAGCGGAGAGGAAGTAACCCTTGAAATGAGCACTCCTAACCGTGCCGGCCTGTTAATTCCTCAGACAAACGATGATAAAGAGGATATCCTGATGCTGGTTATGCCCGTAATGCTAAACACTTATGCATAGTTTTGGGTACAGTTTATTAAGATAATGTTAATTTTAGCCTCGTTCTCTGATTGCAAATTGCCAAATTGATAACAGTCTGAGAGTAAGGCGGCTCAAATATAAAAAATGGGTATCCGGTTCCGGATACCCATTTTTTATTTCTATTTGTTAGTGGCCTGTTGAGCGGAGTTGAAATGCGAGCACAACCGAATGGCCTCAAATTTGCCTTTCAGTAGTCATTGCAGGAGATGTAAGTCGGAATTTAATTTTGATATATCATCATTTTGCAGAATAATGTTAAATAAATATAATGACTATGAAAACAAGTAAAACACTATTTAGAAAGATTTCCTTATTTGCCGCAGTAATTGCCTTTACAACAGTATTCAGTTCATGTTCTGACGATGATAATATTGAAGAAGGAATGTCGCTGAATCTCAAGGTAGTAAATGCCGCAGAAGGGTCGGGAAGCCAGGAATTATACCTTGAAGGAACAAAAATCACTACAGTTGCGGAAGGTGAATCACAGGGATATGTCGCAACTGCTAATTCAGGAAACAATAAGAACCTGGAGTTCAAGAAGTCTGGCTCAACAGAAGTTTACGCTTCGCAGAAAGTGGATTTCAAGAATAATAACAATTATACAGTTATCCTTTCCGGAACCGGTAACGCCGCAAAGGTTACTGTTGCTGAAGATGGATCGTTAACTGCCCCCGCTTCCGGTAAAGCTAAGGTTAGATTTGTGCATCTGAGTACTAAAGTAGATAATAGTGTAGATATTGGTACAGAATCAGGCCAGAATCTTATTACCGGGCTGGGTTATGGTAAGGTTAGTAACTTTATCGAAGTGGATGCTGGCTTAGCATTGCTGAATGCAAACGTATCCGGCACCTCGTCAAATCCCATTGCTTTGCGGTTTGCTAATCTTGCAGCGGGAAAGATCTACACTGTTGTGATAAAAGGGTCCAGTGAGGTATCTACACAGATAGTAGCGCATAACTAAAGATTTTAATTCAGTTGGATAGGATGGTAATGAATGGTCCGGTCAAAGTATTGGCCGGACTTTTGTATTTTTAATTTTAATTTAGTGTCGCGTTACCTTCATGCAATACGTATGGGTATTTTTGAGTTATTTAGATAAAATAAGCAAACTGGAACTATTATGAATATGAATGTTTACATGCCTAAGAAATCCCTGAGATATATTTCCAATGGCATTTTTATGGCCATGGCCGTGTTGTTGTTGAGCTCGTGTTTGAAAAGTAAAAATGATTATGAGCCTGTATATTCCACTGTAATGATAGTGAATGCTGATGCAAATACACCGCAGGCTTATTTCTTCTATGACCGTCAGTTTCTTGAAACCCCTATCAACTACGGGTCAAATACTCCATATTATGAAAATCTGGTAGGAGGGGCATTTCTGGGATTTATAAAGACTACATCGGATAAGGACTACTATGTACGGGGGGGGGTTCCTTCCATAAGTGGTACATATTCGGTTTACCTGGCAGGCGCCGGTGACTCTTCATTTGTGGTAGAAGATAAGTTAATTACCCCTGCTGCTGATAAGGTTGCTATCCGCTTTGTCAACGCCAGCAAGAGCGCAGGAGATGTTGATGTTACCCTGACCAGTGAAACTTCCGGCTCTGCACCTGTTAAACTCAGCGCTATAAAATTTCACGGCACACAGGGAGCTACTGCTCCTGAGTTTAAGGAGTATCCCGCAGCTGCAACTACTGTAGATGTTTACACTGCTGGAAGCACCACATCTACTCTTGCAACGCTTAGTTTTTCTCCGACAGCAGGGAAATCGTATACGATTTATTTAAGTGGTCATAAAACTCCCGCGAGTGAAAGCAAAGCTCTCAAGCTGAATAGAGTTGATCATACCGGAGCACTGTAAAGAATCTGCTACAACTACCGGAAGAAAAAAGGTGACTATTATGGTCGCCTTTTTTGTTTCAGGAGAGGAGGTAAATATTGTATTTTTACCGTGTTAACAATGGGTTTAGTAATAAGATGGGATTAAGCATTTTCTTGACAAAAGGAGGGATAAGGGTTCTATTATTGTTTGCCTGGGCATGTATGCTGGCAAGTTGCGTAGAAGGCGATGATGAAAACCGGCCACTAAGATCCTATGTTAATTTTGTGAATAGCAGAGAGGATTCGAATGACGGAGTGGATTTTATGATCGATGGAAACAGGCTAAGGACCGGGAGCGTTGAGGTTGATAGTGCCAGTGGCTACAATCAGATATATTCGGGTAATCGCGAAATATCGGTGGTTCCCAATGGCGGGAGTGCCTCTGATCTGCTGACTAAGAATACCGGGGAGCTAATTCGTGATAAGTACTACAGCTGTTTTTTGGCAGGCACGGCTTCTCAAAAGAATTTGGTATTGACAGAGGATAATTTTACTGCACCTGACTCTGTAAAGCACGCAAAGGTGAGATTTGTCAATCTCAGCTCTGCGGCCGGAAAGGTTGATGTATCGATCAGGGATAATAAGAACTTATTTACAGGACAGGAATATTTGAATGTCAGCCAGTATACCACCATCGATACCAGCAGACATACGATAGATGTATATATTGCCGGAACGAATACCGGCAGTTTGTCAAGTATCGACTTCCATCCCCGGTCAAGGAAGATATATACTCTTTATCTCCGCGGGGCACCGCAAAACAAGTATAAGCTCTGGCTGCGGGAAAATAAACGGTAGAGAATTCCTGAGGAAGCTAATTATCTGCTCTATATTATTATTTTTGCAACAATATATTTGACGCCTTGGAATTTATTCAATCACTGATCGATTTTATTTTACATATCGACAAACATCTTGTTGAAGTTGTAAACAATTATCAAACATGGACTTATTTAATCTTGTTTGTTATTATTTTCGCGGAGACTGGCCTGGTGGTCACGCCGTTCCTGCCGGGAGATTCACTGCTCTTTGCAACAGGAGCAATCATTGCAAAACCTGAGACGGATCTGAACATCTTCCTGATGTGCCTGCTCCTGATAATTGCCGCTATTCTTGGTGATATGGCCAATTATCATATCGGGGATTATATAGGGCCGAAGGCCTTCAGCGGTAAGTACAAGCTTTTGAAGAAGGAATACCTGGAAAAGACACAGACGTTCTATTTAAAGCATGGGGGAAAAACCATTATTTATGCCCGTTTCGTCCCGATCGTACGCACTTTTGCTCCTTTTGTAGCCGGGGTTGGAACCATGAGCTACGGCAAGTTTGCATCGTATAATGTGGTCGGAGGTATATTATGGGTAGCAGCATTTTTGTTTGCCGGCTATTTCTTTGGAAATATAGCCTTCATACAGAAGAACTTTACTTATGTGATCCTTGCGATTATTTTTATTTCGCTTTTGCCGCCTTTGTTTGAGTTTATCAAAGGGAGAAAGGCTAAGAGCGGGACACCTGATACCGGGATTTAGTATTGACTAAAGATCGGGCCTGCCAAGTATCTTTGTGTTTTTGAATGGTTGGTCGTCTTCCTGGCCGGATTGTGTTCTTTTTGATTTACCAGTCTTAAAGCCGCTGAGATCAGGCTGTCCTGCATCTACCCATGCTGAATACCAGAAGCACCCGGTTTCGAGTATAGCCGACCGCATTCGTTTCTCTACCATACCCTTAAGAGCCTTATGATATGCTGCAGAATAGGCGAGAGAGTACTGCCGGATAATTTTGCCATTTCTTTCTGAGTAACTGTATTTTTTATCTGAGGGAAATTTTTCGCTGAGTTCTTTCTCAATGGAGAAAACTGAATCTTTGCCGGAATATGATCCCTTTAGAATACTCCAGGCTTCTTTAAGCGGGTTTTCAATGTATCGCGCTTTCCCAACCGCAAAGTCGTAACGCTGTGAAAAAAGTTCGGGAAGCCTGCTTTCCCAGAAAGCGTGAATGCCGGTCTGATTGGTAAACTGGCCATTGTAGTTTTGGGTGGCATGTAATGGAACATGTGCATCGGAGATATAATGACTCAGATTTGCCGACATCCGCAGAATGCGGATAGAATCGCGCTCTTTGAAAGCATTTACGAGCCTGTAATACGTTTTTTCTATTTGCCAGGGAACCGTTCCGTAGAGCTTGAGTGTGTCTGCCGTATATTTTGTGACGGCGTCGTTCCATTTTACGGGGATACTGTCGAATGGTTTTTTTCCATACCTCTCACTGTCCCAGAAATGACGGGCGCCTTCTTCGGGATCTGTATATCTTTTTTTATCCGGATCGACAGAGTGATCGGAAATGAAACTGATATTATTCTTATAGAATCGGATCATCGGCGGGGGGAGGGTAAAGACTGCCATATAGCTGATGCGGCGATGGCTGTAGAATCCCCAGGATGTGCATAACAGGATGATTGCGAAGATGGCCGCCAGACGGCCGGTTTTTTTTACCATGATAAAGAAAAAGGACTGGTAGTACAATAATACAGATAATGCGGCTCTATAGAAAAAAATCTGGCAGAGCAGGTTTGTTTGGCTGTTTCAGCTGACGGCTGTGCCCTGCTGGTGTGATTGAAGATGAAGAATTTAGCAGGTATTTTTGTGTCTGCGGGAACTTTTTGAATATTTATAGCTTAAATTATTTGTTAGGTGTTTGATTTTTAAATATATCGCCCTATATTTGCAGTCCGAAATTAAGAAGACAAAAAGCTTACAAATGGCAAATCATAAATCAGCGATTAAGAGAATCAGGGCTAATGCAGCAAAGCGCTTACGTAACCGCTACCAGGCTAAAACTACACGTAACGCAATTAAGAAATTACGTAGCACAACAACTAAAGAAGAAGCTTCACCGCTTTTGACTAAAGTAATTTCTATGCTTGATCGTCTCGCTAAAAGAAATGTAATTCACAAAAACAAAGCTTCAAACAATAAGTCAAAATTGACTAAGTTTGTTAACGGCTTACAATAAGATATTTTCTTACTGAGAAAAAAGGGGCGTATATGTATATACGTCCCTTTTTTGTTTTGTACAACGGGCATATTTCATTTCAAAAATGTTAATATGTTATGTTTATAACAAGAATTTTGCAAAGTTGAAAATCAAAAACGTTCTTTTTTTTTAATTTTGCAGAGAACTTATGGAAGCATCGAGAAAATGTCTGCTTATATTCCTGTTGTGTTGTTTCATCAACACGCTCGTTTATATTCCAAACACTTACCGGTATTCTTTTCAATCTCATCAGCTTACACAAAAGCCTGTTCTTTATGATACGCTTCTGGATTATGTCCTGATCGAGATCTTTGATCTTCCGTTTCATGATGATGACGGACAGGCTTTTCACATCTATTTTAAACGTTATTTCGGACGGTCAGCGGAGGTTCAGTTTGTATTTCTGGCGGTATTGTTTGTGACCAGCTTTCTGAGGCCTATAACAACGCTTTTACCGCGTTCGGTTACCTTTTTTGATCGTTCACAAGCTCCTCCATTACCGAGATATTATAATTTTCTTTTTCGGTTAAGCCCCTTTTAAACCTCTCCCGGCGTTGACGCCGTCTTTTAAGCCTTGCCGCTGGTTTAGTGAGCGGAATCGTATTAATTGTAAAATGAGAGTTTAGTTAAAATCATTTAAAGATGAGAGGTATATCTGTTTTGGCCGGTTTGCTGGCCATTGGGATTGTTATGCAGGGCTGCTCGAGCAGTCATGGGGAAAATTCAAAAAAGGGAACATCCGTTTATCCGGTGACCGAAATCATTACGAAGGATACTATCCTTCAGAATAGTTATGTAACAGGTATTGAAGCAGTCAGAAATGTAGAGGTAAGAGCCCGGGTTGGAGGCTTCCTTGATGGTATTTACGTTGACGAAGGGCAGGAGGTGAAAAAAGGACAGCTTCTGTTCCGCATAAATGATACAGAATTTAAAACAGAGCTGGCCAGGGCGAAAGCTGCACTTAACAGTATTGTAGCTGAAGCAAAAGCGGCAGAACTGGAAGTTGAGCGTGTGAAACTTCTGGTTAATAAGAAGGTGATCTCTTCATCTGAACTGCCTGTTGCCGAGGCGAAGCTGAGCGCTCTGCGTTCGAGAATAGAGGAGGCCCGTTCTGCTGCAACTTTCGCCTCAGCGAGGTTGTCTTATGCGAATGTCAGGGCGCCTTTTGACGGCTTTATAGATCGCATTCCTTTGAAGACAGGGAGTTTGATCAGTGAAGGTACATTGCTGACAAGTGTATCGGACGTGGGATCGGTTTATGCCTATTTTAAAGTGTCGGAGAATGAATATCTTCAATACATCAGGAACAAAGAGCGCAGAGAAAAAAACTGGAACAGGGTGAGTCTTGTACTGGCAGACGGTTCGCTGTATTCTCAGCCCGGTACAATAGAAACTGTTGAAAGTGAGTTTGAGGAAAGTACGGGTTCCATTGCGTTCAGGGCAACCTTTCCTAATCCGCAAAAGCATCTGAAGCACGGTGCAACCGGGAGGATCCTTTTATCGCAAACTATTAAGAACGCCGTTATTGTGCCGCAAAAGTCTGTTTTTGAGATCCAGGATAAAAACTTTGTCTTTTTACTGGGTCGGGAAAACAAGGTAAAGATGCAGAGTGTATCGCCGGTAAAGCGGTTTTCGCACTTTTATATCGTAAGTGAAGGGTTAAAGCAGGGTGATAAAATTGTTTACGAAGGCTTGCAGGACATCAGGGATGGTGTTGAGATCAAACCGAGATATGTAAAGATGGACAGCATCCTTACAGCATCGCGTTAACAGACCAATCTGCATTTTCTTATTTCTCAGTTTTAATTTCAAAACTCTGCAAACATGTTTGAAATGTTTATCCGGAGGCCGGTGTTGTCGCTGGTCATCTCCCTTATTATAACCCTTCTTGGGGCACTGGCTTTATTTACACTACCAGTGACCCAGTTCCCCGATATTGTCCCTCCTTCGGTGACTGTAACTGCTAAATATACAGGTGCCAATGCAGAGGTTTGTGCAAAGGCAGTGGCTACGCCCCTTGAGCGGGCCATAAATGGAGTGCCGGGGATGACTTATATGTCGTCTGTAACCAGTAATGACGGCCTTACCCTGATACAGGTATTCTTTCAGGTAGGTACAGATCCGGATCAGGCCGCTGTAAATGTCCAGAACCGTGTATCTACCATTATCGACGAACTTCCTGAAGAAGTCATTAAAGCCGGTGTGACAACAGAAAAGGAGGTGAACAGTATGCTGATGTATCTGAACGTGATGAGTTCAGACAGCACGATGAAAGAGGATTTTATTTACAATTTTGCTGATATAAATGTCCTGCAGGAATTAAAGCGGATAGATGGTGTCGGCCGCGCCGAAATAATGGGTGCAAAAGAATATTCCATGCGCGTTTGGCTTAAGCCTGACCGGCTGGCTGCCTATAATGTCAGCACGGATGAGATCATAGAAGCCATACGCAGCCAGAATGTAGAAGCTGCGCCCGGAAAAACGGGAGAGAGTTCTGATAAAAAGGCCCAGGCATTGCAGTACGTATTACGCTATACTGGAAAGTTTTTCGAGCCGGCGCAATATGAAAATATTGTAATCAGGGCAAATGCAGATGGATCGGCACTGAAGCTGAAGGATTTGGCCTCAGTTGAATTTGGCGCACTTACCTACGGCATGGTATCAAAGACAGACGGAAGGCCATCAGCTTCTATTATGATCAAACAGCGGCCCGGTTCGAATGCCAGGGACGTGATCACCAGTATAAAGGATCGAATGGCCGAACTGCAGGAAACTTCCTTCCCTCCCGGGATGACCTATAATGTTAATTATGATGTTTCCCGTTTCCTGGATGCCTCTATTCAATCCGTGTTAATGACCCTGCTTGAAGCTTTCATATTAGTCTTCATTGTTGTATTTATATTTCTTCAGGATTTCAGGTCAACCCTGATCCCCGCACTGGCTGTTCCGGTAGCACTCATCGGAACCCTGTTTTTTATGCAGGTGCTTGGATTCTCTATAAACCTGTTAACTCTTTTTGCCCTGGTACTGGCGATCGGGATCGTAGTGGATAATGCTATCGTAGTAGTAGAAGCTGTGCATGCGAAAATGGAAGAAGAACACCTTTCTCCGATGCAGGCAACGGTTACAGCGATGAGAGAGATTTCTGGAGCTATTGTTGCGATAACGCTGGTTATGTCGGCAGTGTTTATACCGGTTGCTTTCCTTGATGGCCCGGTAGGGGTGTTTTACCGCCAATTTTCGCTCACACTTGCGATCTCCATTGTTATATCCGGAATAAATGCGCTTACCCTTACGCCTGCTTTATGTGCACTGATGCTAAAACCGGCCCACAACAGCGAAACAAAAAGAGGCTTGCTTTCGGGCTTTTTTGCTGGATTTAATGCAAAGTATAACAGGCTCTCCGGGAAATATGCGGGTATGGTAAAATGGATCGGGAACAGACGCGCGGTAACTTTCGTCGTGCTGTTTATCTTTATTGCTCTCACCTGGGGTGTCAATACCATTCTGCCGGGGGGATTCATTCCTACCGAGGACCAGGGTATGATCTATGTGAATGTAACGACACCTCCCGGCGCTACTCTTGAGCGCACGGAGGAGGTGCTCGATCAGGTTTTTGAAGGCACAAAGAGTGCAGGATCTGTAGAATCAATCTCTACTCTTGCAGGATATAGTCTTGTTAATGAGGTTGCGGGGGCATCTTACGGAATGGGGATGATCAATCTTAAATCCTGGGACGAAAGGAAAGAGAGCGTGCAGGAGGTAATTGCGCAATTAGAAGAAAGGGTGAAAGGTATCAAAGACGCTTCCATTCAGTTTTTTCCACCGCCAACAGTGCCAGGTTTCGGAAACTCCAGTGGCTTTGAACTGCGGTTACTGGATAAGACCGGTTCGGGTGATCTGCAAAAAACAGCGGCTGTCAGCCGGAGTTTTATTGAAGAACTCAATAAAAGCGACGAAATACGAGGTGCTTTCACCAGTTTCGACGCAAGTTTTCCGCAGTATCTGATTCACATGGATCACGATATCGCGGCAAAAAAAGGAATCAGTGCAGAGGCTGCAATGAGTACGCTTCAAACCCTGATGGGAAGTTATTATGCATCTAACTTTATCCGCTTTGGCCAGATGTATAAAGTGATGCTTCAGGCAGCTCCCGAATATCGCACTAAGCCCGAGGATCTGCTTCATTTATATATTAAGAACAAGCAGGGGGAGATGGTGCCATTTTCCACTTTTATCAAAATGGAAAGGGTGTATGGCCCTGAACAGCTAACCCGATACAATATGTATACTTCGGCTATGATCAACGGGGACGCTGCGCCGGGGTTCAGCAGCGGCGATGCCATCCAGGCAGTTGAGCGGGTTGCTTCGGAGAAGCTGCCGCGTGGGTTCTCCTATGAGTGGTCGGGAATGACAAGAGAACAGATCCTTTCCGGAAACCAGGTAATCTATATATTTATTATCTGCCTCATTTTTGTATATCTGCTGCTCGCTGCACAATATGAGAGTTTTCTGCTTCCGCTCCCGGTGATTCTTTCTCTGCCGACCGGTATCTTCGGCGCTTTTTTTTCGCTGAAGCTTCTCGGGCTTGAGAACAACATCTATGCGCAGGTAGCGCTTGTAATGCTCATCGGGCTTCTTGGGAAGAACGCAATTCTGATCGTTGAATTTGCTATTCAGCGGCAGAAGCAGGGATTAACCGTACTGAAAGCTGCTATTGAAGGATCGGTGATGAGATTAAGGCCGATCCTGATGACTTCTTTTGCCTTCATTGCCGGCTTAATTCCTTTATGTCTTGCTACCGGTGCAGGAGCACTTGGTAACCGGTCTATCGGAACTGCTGCTGCGGGAGGCATGCTATTCGGTACTATTTTCGGACTTGTGATTATCCCCGGACTATATGTTGTCTTCGCAAGTTTTGCTGCGGGGAACAGTGCAAAGGGGCAATCAGATACAAACGACAAACAGTTGAAAATGAACCAGGAGGCAGAGTTTCAAAATGAATATTAGGATTATCATCACCGTTTTTTTCATATCTATTGTTTTTTCTAACTGTAAAACACTGAAGACTTCTCCCCTGCCGGAGTTAAAGCTACCGGAGGCTTATGAAGGTAAATACGACAGTCTTCAGGTGCTGCGGCCGGACCGGTCGGATTTCTTTAGGGATACACTTCTCTTATCGCTTATTGATTCTGCGCTGAAGAACAATCCTGATATGCTGATAGCAACAGAACGTATTGAAATGGCACGTGCGGTCCTTCGTCAGAGCCGAGCTGCTGTACTTCCTTCTGTTGATGCCGTCGTATCGGCAGGAGTAGAGAAATTTGGAGATTATACCCTTGACGGAGTAGGGAATTATGATACTAACCTTTCCGGTAACATTCATGGAGACCGCAGAATTCCGGACCCTACTCCCAATTTCTTTCTGGGTCTGAGGAGCAACTGGGAGCTTGACCTATGGAAAAAGCTCAGGCATCGCA
Source organism: Pararcticibacter amylolyticus (assembly GCF_003130405.1). Lineage (GTDB taxonomy): Bacteria > Bacteroidota > Bacteroidia > Sphingobacteriales > Sphingobacteriaceae > Arcticibacter > Arcticibacter amylolyticus. The sequence goes on along the minus strand of NZ_QEAS01000013.1, from coordinate 151,166 downwards.
AGAAGGCGGCGGTTGCACGTTTTCTGGGAAGCAATAAAGGCAGGCAGTTGGTTTCTACTATGCTGACGGCCCAGGTAGCTTCCGCTTATTATGAACTGACAGCGTTTGACAATAAGCTGAAGGTGATCCGGAAGAATATTGAGCTACAGGAGCAGGCGCTGGAACTAAGCAGGGTGCAGAAGCTGGGAGGCCGGGCAACTGAACTGGCTGTTAAGCAGTTTGAAGCACAGTTGTATAATACAAAAAGCCTGGAACATACGGTAATCCAGCAGATAGCCGAGACTGAGAATTACCTTAATTTTTTACTGGGCCGGTATCCGCAGGAGGTAAAAAGGTACAGGCTTGTTTCGGAACTGAAGCTCCCGGAGAAGTTATTTAAAGGGCTTCCTTCGCAAATGCTTTTGAACAGGCCGGATATCCAGCAGGCTGAACTCGAGCTGGTTGCTTCTGAATCTGAAACAAGAGCTTCAAGGGCAGCGTTTTTCCCATCCCTGGTACTTACTCCGTTTATGGGGTACAACTCTTTTAGAGCTGAAGTGCTTTTCAATCCATCTTCGCTTGCGTGGGGCGTGGTTGGAGGAGTAACGGGGCCGCTTTTCAACAGGAGAGAGATCAGAAGCACTTATGAAAGAGTGCTGGCTGAAAGGAAAACGGCTTTTTATTCTTATCAGAAGACAGTTCTGGACGGGTTCAGGGAGGTAAGTTCATTTCTGAGCGGTATGGATAATTTCAGAAAGGTTTACGATCAGCGGGAGAGGGAGTTTCAAACGCTGAAGGAGGCAGTTGGCATTTCAAGGGATCTTTACCTTGCAGGAAGAGCGTCATACCTTGAAATTATCACAGCTCAGCGCAATATGCTTGAAGCTGAGCTTCAGATGATAGAAGCCAGAAAATCTGTCTTCCTGACCTCGGTAGATCTTTACCGGGCAGTAGGAGGAGGATTGGAAAGGAACTAAATCAATACGATCCCGGTAGATTCCGGGTTTACCGGGGATCGTATTGATATACGATTTCGTACGGCGTGTTTCTGAGCTTTGAAGAGATCTGCCCCAAGTGTAAGTCTTCTTTTTGCAATGTTGGTTCACAAAAAGAATAGCTTCTCCCTTTATAAATTATAGGCTTTCCGACAGGTTTGTCGAACTGAACCGCCATTGTAATGTGAGTAGGGTATAATACTGCTATCATCGGGAGGTTGTAAATTTCCTTTACAAGGTAGAAGAACAATGCAGCCCTGTCGTCGCAATCGCTGTATTTTGCGAATAAGGTCTCTTCTGCCGAAAGCCGCTTCTCCTTGCCGTAATTCTCTTCATCGTCTTCGTAAAGAAAGGCGTAGCGGGTAAAGCGCATCAGGTAATCGACCCCTTTTTTCTGATTCATGCGCTCTACATTTTTTTTCAACATCGGGATAAGAGAGCTATATGTCTCCTTGCTCAGCGGAATATTGAAATAGGATTCAAAGTCAACACCAGGATAGTTTTTGAAGATGGTTTCCACCTCCGGATTTAACTTTACCCTGAAGTGATAAACTTTTTGTTTATAGCTAAATTCCAGGTCTTTTTCCCTATAGGTTTCCGGTTTAAAGTCGGGCATTTTTGTTACCTTATAAGAGAATGCTTTCCTGGCTTCGGGAACCTTTATGGTAATGGGAACTGGCGGATCCTGGTTCAGGTCGGCACGCGGATAGTCATGGTAATTGAGACACATGAATTTCTTATTGTCGACCATAAAGAAAGGAATGTCTGAGATATCTTCATTGTTGTAAACATAGAAGATGATTTTGTCGGGCGACAGGGCCAGCCGTGCGTCGTAACCCGATCTTGCCAGCAGGAACCATTTATAAAGTGTGTACCTGGTGTAATTTGCAGCTTTAGGGCTGATCTGCTGTGCCGTTTTCCGGATAAGCTGATAATACAGCCAGTCATTCAACTGGTATTTTTGCCTGAAGGAAAGCAAAGAGTCTATCAGGGATTGATAATGTGACCTGCTTACGGCTGCGTAGAAATGTTTGACAGATTCAGCAGATGGCACAGACGGCACATCTATGAGCATTGTTTCTTCCATTTCGAGGCTGAGAGTGCCTTCGTAGAAATCAATGGAAAACAGTCGTTTTTTGTCCTGTCCAGACGAGTTTAAAGTCGCCAGAATTAATAGAAAGACTCCGAGAGCTCTATAAATCCGACTCATTGCTTAATGATTTATTTACATTAAAGATACATAAACTTAATGTGAATAAGTACGATTATTGTCAGTTTTGGTTTTTGCTTTCCTCATAAAAAAAAGTGATATGTGTCATTTCCCCAGGGAATTATAGATAAATAGAAAATGGTTTTATAAATTTCGGCATGGAAACCTACAACCAGAAAATTACCATAAAAGCCTGGGCAGAGGAAGACCGTCCGAGAGAGAAACTTCTTGCTCATGGACGAAGGAGCCTTTCAGAAGCCGAATTAATTGCGATCCTTATCGGATCGGGTAACCGGGACGAAACTGCGGTGGAACTCAGTAAGAGAATTCTTCATTATCTTGACAATGATCTGGAAAAATTAGGACGATTGTCTGTGAATGAGCTATCAAAATTCAAAGGCATTGGAGAGGCAAAAGCGATTACGATTATTGCGGCGCTTGAGCTGGGCAGGAGGCGGCGGGAGACGGAAAGCCGGAAGGTGAACCGGATTACCGGCAGTCGTGATGTCTTCCTGTTAATGAAACGGCATTTTGCTGATCTTAACCATGAGGAGTTCTGGGTAGTTCTCCTGAGCAGGTCTAATAACGTATTGTCGAATCACCTGATCAGTAAAGGAGGGCAATCGGGGACGGTAGCGGATCCAAAGGTCATTTTTCAGACAGCGCTCGAAAATCATGCGGCGTCTGTTATTCTTTCTCACAATCATCCCTCGGGTAACCTCAAACCCAGCCAGGCGGATCTTGGCCTGACCCGTAAGTTAAGTGAAGCGGGAGCTTTTCTTGATATACCCGTTCTGGATCATTTGATTTTTGGTGATAATGCTTATCTGAGCATGGCAGACGAGGGGTTGATGTAACAGAGTTTCAACTTTCAACTTTTAACTTTCTTGTCTCTTGCTTCTCATTTTCTATCTTTGCCCTTCACCCAGTATTAGTTTAAAATGAAAATATCATATAAATGGTTGTCTCAGTTTATTCACACCGATAAAAACCCTGAGGAAATATCCAGGATCCTCACCGGTACGGGGCTGGAAGTTGAGAGCCTTGAGAAAGTACAAACGATTCCCGGAGGTCTTGAAGGACTGGTGATCGGTTATGTAAAGGAATGTGTCCAACATCCTAATGCAGACAGGTTAAGGGTGACAAAGGTTGATGTTGGTACTGGGGTCGATCTCCAAATTGTATGCGGGGCACCCAATGTTGCAGCAGGCCAGAAGGTGGTGGTGGCGACGGTTGGTACTACAGTGTATCCTGTATCCGGAGAACCTTTTAAGATCAATAAATCCAAGATCAGAGGGCAAGTGTCCGAAGGGATGATTTGTGCGGAAGATGAGATCGGTCTGGGAGAATCTCACGCCGGGATCATGGTTCTGCCGGAGGCTGCTGTGGTAGGCACGGCTGTAAAAGAATATTTCAATAGACAGGATGATTATCTTTTCGAAATCGGCCTTACCCCTAACAGGGCAGATGCTGCTTCGCATTTGGGAGTAGCACGTGATCTGGCAGCATTTCTCAGAGCATCGGTCATAATGCCGGACGTGTCTTCCTTCAAAGCTGAGCACCGCGATGGCGCAGTTAGTGTAGAAGTGGAGAATGAAAAAGCCTGCATCCGTTATTCTTCTTTGAGCATCACCGGTGTAGAAGTAAAAGATTCTCCTGATTGGCTCAAGGAAAAGCTCCAGGTGATTGGTGTTCGCCCTATTAACAACATCGTTGATGTTACGAACTATGTTCTGCATGAGTTAGGGCAGCCTCTTCATGCATTTGATGCTGATGAAATTAAGGGAGGTAAAGTAACTGTAAAGAATTGTGCTGAAGGAACCACTTTTATAACCCTTGATGAGGTTGAACGTAAGCTGTCGGCCGAAGACCTGATGATCTGTAATGCCGAAGAGCCTATGTGTATCGCCGGGGTGTTTGGAGGAATTAGATCCGGCGTAAAATCAGCCACCAGGAATGTATTCCTTGAAAGTGCCTGCTTTAATCCGGTCTCTGTAAGAAAGACCTCGAAGCGCCATGGCTTAAAAACGGATGCTTCTTTCAGGTTTGAACGGGGAACTGATCCGGAAATGACAGTATTCGCACTTAAGCGTGCCGCTTTGCTCATAAAGGAGGTAGCCGGAGGAGAAATAACATCAGACGTACAGGACATTTACCCGGTGCCGGTAGCTCCATTCAGGGTATCCATCTCATATCAGAATGTAAACAGATTGATAGGGGAGCCAATTGCTCCCGGAACTATAAAAGAAATTATCACTTCACTTGGGATATCTGTTATTGCAGAAACTTCCGAAGGGCTTGACCTGGAAGTGCCAAGCTTTAAAGTGGACGTCAGCCGTGAGGTAGATGTGATCGAAGAGATCTTAAGAATATACGGGTATAATAATATCGCGATTCCTAATCAGATCCGTGCTTCGCTCAATTATGGGGTCAAACCAGATAAAGAAGCTGTTCTGGATCAGATCGCTGATATGCTTGCTTCAAACGGGTTTCTTGAGATACTTTCCAATTCGCTGACAAAATCAGCTTATACTGCAAATGAGGAAACGGCTGTAAAGATCTTAAATCCTCTGAGCAGTGATCTGGATACAATGAGACAAACCTTGCTTTATTCGGGACTTGAAGCTATTGCTTATAACCAGAACAGAAAGAATCCGGACTTGAAGTTGTTTGAATTTGGGCGGATCTATGAAAAGACTGAAACCGGATATAAGGAAAATCAGCGTCTGGCTGTATTTATTACAGGCCAGAAGCAGGTGACGCAATGGAACCAGGGGAGTGAGCCTGCATCATTTTATAACCTGAAAGCTGCGGTGGATGCAATTGTAAAGCGTCTGAATATTTCGGGACTTGCGGAGGAAGGATACGAGTCGGCTGATTTCACCCAGGCGCAGCAGTACCGTAAAGGAGATAAGCCATTAGTTTATTTTGGAACTGTGGCCCGTAAGGTGCTAAAAAAAACAGAGGTCGACAAGGACGTTCTTTATGCAGATTTTGACTGGGACCTTGTTTTAAAGGCGATCAGAAAGAACAAGATTGCATATAAAGAAGTTTCGAAGTTTCCTGCTGTAAGGCGTGATCTGTCAATGCTGCTGAATAAAGACGTTACGTTCTCTCAGCTCAGGCAGGTAGCATTGCGGACAGAGAAAGGACTGATTTCTGAAATCAATGTGTTCGATGTATATGAAGGTGATAAATTACCCGAAGGAAAGAAGTCGTATGCAGTAAGTTTTCTTCTTCAGGATGAAGAGAAGACGCTCACAGATAAGCAGATAGATGCCG
>NZ_QEAS01000013.1:128706-145676 GCF_003130405.1 Pararcticibacter amylolyticus | reverse complement strand
TAGGGAAAGAACTGGGAGCTGAAATACGGAAGTGATCCGCCACCCGCAACCAAAAGCTATATGGCACTTACAGGACAATTGGATAATGTTCTTGAAAAAACGAAGAGACTGGTAGAGCTTTGTGAAGCTTTGCAGGAGGAGAATGACTTGTTGAAGCAGGAAAACCAAACATTGAGAATAACTGTTGACACAGGAAAGAGCAAAACTATTGAGCTGGAAGAGAAGCTGAAAGCGTTGAAGTTAGCCCGCTCACTCGAGGTTATATCGGGTGCTAAAGCAGGATCAGATGAAAAAACGCTTGACATAAAGCAAAAAATTAGCGAATTTGTGCGGGAAATAGATAAATGTATTGTGTTGCTGAAAAAGTAATGCAGAACGTGAAACAAAGCTCAGATGGGAGAAATCTCAATTAAAATAAATATTGCTGACCGTGTCTATCCTTTAAAGGTGGATATGGAGGAAGAGGAAATCGTACGAAGGGCTGCTAAATTGATAAATGACCGCATTAAGGAATATCAGGAAAATTATGCGGTGAGGGATAAGCAGGATCTCTTGTCAATGAGTGTGTTGCATTATGCAACTGCTACATTGAGAGCAGAGAAGAAAATGTCGGAAGATGGGACAGAGGTGGCGGATAAGGTTTATCAGTTAGATCAGATGCTTTCAGATTTCTTCAGTAAGTAGTATATTCGTTCTTTAATATATAGAGCACAAGGATTTAACCGCAGTTAATTCTTTAGTTTCACTATTGTATAAAACTTAACGCTTCTATATCAAAAGAGTTAAAAAATGTAAATCACCTGGCTTGACCACTTGATTATGATTACAACTCTAAACTTGTTTGCAGAAGTTTTACAGTACATGGAGCTTTAATTAATTGCGGTTTTTTTTTAAACTGAAAGGAACATATGGAAATAATACTTTACGTTTTAGTAGGACTAATAGCCGGAGTGGTGATAGGGCGGTTTATGCTCCGGAAATTGTTAAGAAATCAGGAGCTGGCCGCCCAGAACAAAGTAAAAAAGATATTAAAGGACGCTGAAAATAATGCCGAAATCCTAAAGAAGAACAAACTTCTTGAAGCTAAGGAGAAGTTTCTTCAAATGAAGGCAGAACATGAGCAGGAAGTAAACTCTAAGAACAATGCGCTGAACCAAAGAGAGAACTCTGTCAAAGGTAAAGAGCAGTCCCTGAACCAACGCATTGAGAATGTCAACCGCAAGGATCAGGAAATTGAGAACCTGAAGAAGAATCTTGAAAAGCAATTAGAAATTGCACGTAATAAGCAGGATGAGGTAGAGGTGCTGAAGATGCAGCACATTACAAAGCTTGAAACTATTGCGGGGATGAGCGCAGAGGAAGCGAAGAATCAGCTGGTAGATTCGTTAAGGGAAGAGGCGCGTACTAAGGCTATGATCCAGATAAAGGATATAGTTGACGAGGCAAAACTTACCGCCAGCAAAGAAGCTAAGAAGGTAGTTATTCAAACCATCCAGCGGACTGCAACCGAAGCGGCTATTGAGAATACCGTATCTATCTTTAATATTGAGAACGACGAGATCAAAGGACGTGTGATTGGACGCGAAGGCCGGAATATCCGTGCACTGGAAGCGGCTACAGGCGTTGAGATCATCGTAGATGACACTCCTGAAGCGATCATTCTTTCCGGGTTCGATCCGGTAAGAAGGGAAATCGCCCGCTTAGCCCTTCACCGCCTGGTGACCGATGGAAGAATTCACCCGGCAAGAATTGAAGAGGTTGTAGCAAAGACAAAGAAGCAGATAGACGACGAGATCGTTGAGATCGGCGAGCGTACCGTGATCGACCTGGGAATTCATGGTCTTCATCCTGAGCTAATCAGGATGGTAGGAAGGATGCGTTACCGTTCATCTTACGGTCAGAATCTGCTTCAGCACTCCCGTGAGGTAGCTAATTTCTGTGCTACAATGGCTTCTGAGCTCGGATTAAATGTAAAGCTGGCGAAGCGGGCAGGCTTACTTCACGATATTGGTAAGGTGCCTGATGATAATCCGGAATTACCACACGCAATCCTGGGAATGCAGCTTGCTGAAAAGTATAAAGAACATCCGGAGGTTTGCAATGCTATTGGTGCTCACCATGATGAAATTGAAATGACTTCCATGATTTCGCCAATTGTACAGGCATGTGACGCTATATCGGGCGCTCGTCCGGGAGCCCGCCGTGAAGTTGTTGAAAGTTACATCAAAAGGTTGAAGGAACTTGAGGAACTTGCCCTCTCTTATCCGGGTGTTGAAAAGACTTTTGCTATCCAGGCAGGTCGTGAACTTCGTGTCGTAGTGGAAAGTGAGCGTGTAAGCGATGCACAGGCAGAAATTCTTGCTACAGATATTTCGAACAGGATCCAAACGGAAATGACTTACCCGGGACAGATTAAAGTAACGGTTATCAGGGAAACGCGTTCTGTATCCTACGCTAAGTAATTTTAAGCCCCTCTTTATGAGGGGCTTTTTTCTCTTTCCAAAATATATACATCCAGATATGCCTCCAAAAGATAAAAGAAATCAGCCGGAGACTAAATCTTTTGATTTACTTACAAGTCAGTTTTCTCTTCTGCATTCAAATCCGTCTAACAGGTTAATTCACTATATTTCTATTCCTGTTGTTACGTTTGGGCTACTTGGAGTAATTTGGGCTATTCCCTTTCCTCATGTGGACTTACTCGGAGCTTATAACGGTTTCGTAAACTGGGCTTCATTCATTATCGCCTTTTGCATCTATTATTATTACCGCCTATCGGCAGTTACATCTTACATGGTATTGCTGATGGTTTTTGCGTTTTCTGCCGGGATTGTGGGATTAGAGAAGCTGCATAATCAGCAGGGCTGGCCTGAAATGTGGCTGGTGTGCCTCGTCCTTTTTATCTCAGGCGTGGTAGCTCAGATCGCCGGACACAGAGCTGAACCTAAGCGGCCTTCTTTTTCCGAAAGCCTCAGATCTGTGCTTATTGGGCCTATGTGGCTGTTTGATCAGCTTTTAAGTAAGGCAAAAAGATCCTGATTTTTTCCCCCTGCTGCATACTGGCAATGTATTTGAGGAGTATGTCTGAAAATCTACATGCTATGGAAAATGAAAAATATCTGGTTCCCGCAGTGCTGTCAGCTGTGGTTCCGGGCTTGGGACAGATCGTGAAGGGACAATTTGTAAAAGGACTTCTCATTATTATTGTAGGTGTAACAGTTGCTTTTACCCTGGTGTGGACGTTTATAGTACCCATACTTATATGGGCCTGGAATGTATATGATGCATATACATCAGCCAGTGAAAGGAATTTTGTAGAAGATAAAAGTAAAAGGGTGGGCATATAGCTCACCTTTTCGTTATTAACAATTATTTAATATTTAAGTCACTTATCTTTAATTAATACCTAACATCCTGCTAACATTGTGATAATACTTTTGCTACAAACAAATAAGGCAAAAGTGAAAAATTATTACAATTTTAAAGTTTCGGGTCTGTTTATCTTATTCATCCTGAATATTTTTTCTGTAGTAGCACAGCAAACAGGAAGAATTGCAGGTAAAGTTACCGACAAGAAAACAGGTGAGACGCTCATCGGGCTTACTGTTAAGGTAGAGGGTACTGCAAAAGGCGTGTCGACTGATGTTGAAGGAAGATACAACATCGGGGGACTGGCAGCGGGACGATATACACTGGTTTTTTCTTATGTAGGATACCAGGCAAAGAAGATTTCTGATATAGTGGTTAAAGCTGGATCCGTTACAACAATGGATGTGGTAATGGAGGAACCGGCTGGGCAGCAGCTACAGCAGGTGGTAATAAATGTATCGGCGAAACAAGCTAGTGTAGGTGCGTTATACGCACAACAAAAAAACAGCATTAGTATATCAAGCGGTATTTCAGCTGATCAGATCAAACGTTCTCCTGACCGAAATACTTCTGATGTCCTCAAGAGAGTAAGCGGAGCAAGTATACAGGATAATAAATTCATTGTGGTGAGGGGATTGGCTGACAGATATAACTCTGCAATGCTGAACAACTCGAGCCTTCCTAATACGGAACCTGATAAGAAGGCATTCTCTTTTGATATTCTTCCTTCCAATCTTATTGATAAAGTAGTGGTTAACAAAACAGCGTCTCCTGATTTACCAGGCGACTTTTCCGGAGGCGTGGTTCAGATTTCTACTAAAGATTTTCCGGAATCAGCGTTTTTAACGCTTAATGTTGGAACTGCTTATAATACGCAATCAACGTTTAAGGATTTCGTAGGTCCTCAAAACAAAAATAAAGGAATGTTCGGCGGCTACGATAAGGGAAGAGATCTTCCATCTTCTTTTCCAATGAAAAGTGCCTATACAAACATGCCGGTGGAGCAGCAGATAGTAGAAGCCCGGAAATTTACCAACAATTGGGGACCGCAGAATTACACGGCTATTCCCAGTCCGATCCTTCAGGCCACTTATGGTACCAGTAAAGTTCTGAAGAATAATAATAAGTTCGGAACAGTACTTTCTCTTTCTTACCGTTATGACGAGCGTCTACAAAAAGGAGAAACAAACGGGTATGTGGGGCAAAGTCTGAATTTTGAGTACAACGATAACCTTTATAACTACAATACAAATATTGGCGGCCTTGCTAATTTTGCTTACTCATGGGGTTCGAATAAAATTGCTTTAAAGAACATTTACAACAGGGTTGTCGAACAGCAGTTTACAAGCAGATCTGGAATGGAAGTAGATAGCTATGTCAGGAATAATTTTAATTATCTTCTTGAAAGATCGTTGTATTCGAGTCAGTTGGTAGGAGAACATGCTGTGGGGGCAAAGCTTAAGTTTGACTGGAATCTTAACTATGCAAATACAAAAAGAACCGAGCCTGGATTTAAGAGGTTAACAACACAAAGTTCTACTGATTCTGAGAATGGTCCCTACAGATTAAACGTGGGACAGGTAGGTTCGCCAACTACCCTTGGAGATTTCTATTCAGATCTGAAGGAAGACCTCTATGGTGCATCTGCTAATTTTAGTCTTCCGGTGAATTGGTTTAACCAAAAGAATAGTAAACTGAAATTCGGATATTTTGGCCAGTATAGAGACAGGACTTTTGGGGCTAGGGTACTTGGCTATATCAGCGGTGCTTATGATAATGTCGGCTTTGATACCTCCTTGCAGGGCTACCCACAGGATCAGCTATTTAATCCGGAAAACATTAGGGTGGGAGGGTTCTTTCTGCAGGACATCACGAACGGAACAGATACTTATGATGCAGATGCTTTTTTAAACGCAGGTTATGCAATGTTTGATGGTTATCTTGCAGAGAAGCTTAGAATCGGTGTTGGTGTGCGAATGGAATCCTATGCTCAGGAGCTTAATTCTACAAGTAATAATAATAACCCATTAAAAATAGATACTGTTTTTAATGCCCTGCTCCCTTCTTTAAATGTTATTTATAACACTACTGAAAAAGCCAGTGTTCGTCTATCTGCATCAAGAACCGTGGGAAGACCTGAATTCAGAGAAATTGCACCTTTTTCATTCTACGATCATAAAAGGAATGCTAATGTTGTAGGAGCTCCTTATCTGCGTCCTTCCACTACCAATAATTTTGATTTAGGATATGCGATTTATCCGAAGGCGGGAGAGGTATTGTCGATCAGTGGGTTTTACAAATATTTCGAGAATCCTATAGAGCAATCGCTTGATTTTAGTTCGGGAAGGAGTTTCTCATATTGGAACGCTCCATCTGCTAATCTTTTCGGAGCGGAGTTTGAAATCAGGAAGGGCCTGGAGGTGATTAATGAGAAGCTCAAGAATATCACCTTTAGTGCTAATGCTTCTTACATATATTCATCGGTCGAAGTTTCTAAGGTGAGAATTAATAAAGACGGGAAGCGTCCTTTACAAGGGCAGTCGCCTTACCTTGTAAATGCCGGGTTGCAATATGCATCGGCTCAGAAGAATCCCTTTGGCCTAAGTGTTCTTTATAATACCTATGGAAGAAGGATTGCAGCGGTCGGCAATATTGTGGATACTGATCTGTATGAAAAACCACGTCATGTAGTTGATTTACAAATTTCAAAAAGCCTCGGCGCTGGCAAAGGCGAACTGAAATTGAACTACGGAGATATTCTGAATAACAAATACGTTGAATATCAGGATGTAAATGACAATGGTAAGTTCGATAAGGGAGATAATCTTAACCGTTCTTACAGACTTGGGTCCAATATAACGATTGGTTACAGCCATACTTTTTAAAGGCATTACAGTAAGTTAACAATTGGGAGAGGTATTGATAATACTTGGTTAATATCTTCTTAATCTGGCACAACTAGTTTTACACACGAAAAATATTGAATGATATGATACAGAAAAGACAAAGTTTATTATCGGTTCTAATGTTAGGCCTGGCGATCCTGTCCGGTTGTAGTAAGAATAATGACGACGATCAAACTGAAGAACCAAAAGATAATGTAGCTGAGTTAAGTGACTCTTTTTTTGAAAAAGTAAGTTATATCGGGGCTTTCGGAACTGCTGACTGGAGTACAGGATGGGCTAATTATAATCCGAGTGCTACTACATACCCTGCAACAACAGAAGTATTGGAAGGTGAAATCACTGCAAACAGAACTTTAAGCAAGAATTCGGTTTATCTGCTGAAAGGATTTGTTTACGTGAAAAACAACGCGACTTTGACTATCCCTGCAGGGACAATTATCCGGGGCGATAAGGACACTAAAGGCGCTCTTATTGTTACCAGGGGTGCTAAATTGATTGCCAATGGAACGTCTTCAGAACCGATTGTATTTACATCTAACAGACCAGCAGGAGACAGACATCCTGGTGACTGGGGTGGTATCATTATTCTTGGTAAAGCCAAAAATAACATTCCAGGCGGTGAGGGTGTGATTGAAGGAGGAGTGGATGATGCAACTGGTTCAGGAAAACACGGTGGATCTGATGATAACGATAACTCAGGTGTATTAAAATATGTTCGCGTTGAGTACCCTGGAATTGCTTTTGCACCAAACAATGAAATTAACGGTATTACTTTCGGATCAGTTGGTTCCGGAACGAGTGTTGATTACGTTCAGGTATCGTTCAGTGGTGACGATTCTTTCGAATGGTTTGGCGGAACTGTCAATGGAAAGCATCTTATCTCAATCGCTAACGTAGATGACGTGTTTGACTTTGATAATGGTTTTTCAGGAAAGTTACAGTTCCTTGTTGGACAGAGAACTCCTGATAACTTTGACGCTGCTGGTCAATCAAACGGAATTGAAGCCGATAATTCTGAATCTCAGTTTACTACAAGCCCAAGGACTCGTCCGGTAATCTCAAACATGACGATTATTGGCCCCGGAAATATAAATGTTAGTGAGAAACATGAGTATGCTAATCTCTGGAGAAGGGGTGCCAAGTTTGTTCTTGCCAACTCTATTTTTATCAATGCAAGATATGGTTTGGATATAAGAGATAAGGAAACAGGTGATGCCCTGAAGGATGGTAGTTCCATCATGAAGAATAACATTTACCAGGCATTCGTATCTGATAAAGAACTTGTAGCAGACGGAAAGAATTCTAACAGCAATGCGCCTTCATTCAGTACAGTACAGGAGTTGAAGGATTACTTCGACTCTAAGAATAATAAGCTGATATCTCAGACTGATGCTGCTAATCTGTTGAGTAATCCTTTTAATCTGACGGCTCCGAGTTTTGTATTAAAAGCAAACTCCGTTGCCTCTGCAGGCGCAACATTTTAATAAAGTAAATCATAACATAAAAAGCCCCTGTCTGATTGCTGATCAGGCAGGGGCTTTTGTTATATTAGCTTGAATAGCATTGGCTAATGCTCTTCCTTTTTCACCGACCATTTCCCCCCATTTACCGAAAATCTCCACTATCCAGCCTGTTTGCTATTGCCGCTCCCGTCTAACTCCTATATCTTTACAGCAAAGATTAAGATATGGAACCGACAAACACACACTATAATAGAAAGCCCGGCGCCGGCAAACAATGGACGGGGCTTATTCTGCTCGTTTTGGGAGTCATCTTTTTGATCAGGTCCCTTGGCGGATTCATTCCTGGCTGGATCACAAGCTGGCCGATGATACCATTGGTGCTTGGTATTTTTTCAGGTATCCGGAATAATTTCCGTAATCCCGGGTCATTCATCCTGATATTTATTGGTACACTGTTTCTGGCAGGGAGTGTGATCCCTGGTGTAGAACTCTCTGATTTCATAGTTCCGGTTATGATTATGGGACTGGGACTCTATTTGATTCTGGGCAGGAAGAAATCCTCACGCCTGATGTACGACAGGTTTAAGGATTTCAATAGAGACAGCAGCAAATATTCCTGGGATAAAAGAGTAGATGTGGAAAATGCTGAAAGTGCTCAGACCAACCCGGGCGAATTTGCAGATCCAGTTGACCCCTATGCTGCTGCCGAAAAGAATGATCCTCATGCATTCAGAGAGGATTACCTGGATACAGTATCTGTTTTTGGGGGAATAAAGAAAAATATATTCTCCAAGAACTTCAGGGGTGGTGATATTGTGACGATTATGGGAGGCGCCGAAATTAATCTTTCCCAGGCTGATATACAGGGAACGGTAGTGATTGATATCACCCAGGTATTCGGCGGAACGAAACTTATTATTCCTCCTCAATGGAAGGTAACTTCTGATCTTGCCGCCTTATTTGGCGGGATTGAAGACAAAAGGCCTTTAATGCCAGCAGCAAATATGGCTGAAGGGAAGGTATTAGTGCTGAGGGGAACATCTATTTTCGGAGGAATCGATATCCGTAGCTTTTAATCTTTAATGCCGTGGATGTATCATTATTCTCGTCAAAAAGGGTTGTTGCTGTCATAGCGGTCTCATGGCTGATCTGGATAGCGATGCATGCAGTAACCTTCTACTTCCTTGGATTTGGATGGGAGGTTGCCTTTATTGACGCCATCGTTACCAATGTCCTTCTGTTCCTGGCCTCAATGGTTGTAAGCAATACGCTAAGATTTTACCAGCCCGGAAAAGGGCGGTATATCAACGTGGTAGCCTGGTGCTTTCTGCTTTCTGCTATGTGGGTATTCTTATCCAGGTATGTTCTATTGTATATCTTCAATGGAAATCCCGTTTATATAGGACTTCTCGATAAGTCTTTAATTATAAGAGGGTGCGTGGGCTTTCTCCTGATCAGCGGTACCGGCCTGATCAGCATGCTGTGGTACACTTTGCACGATCAGAAAGAAAACGAACGGAGGAAAGCGGATGCTGAAAAACTGGCCCGTGAAGCAGAATTGTTTAACCTCCGTCAGCAATTACAGCCTCACTTCCTGTTTAATAGTCTTAATTCTATAAGCGCACTTGTGGGGAGAAGACCGGAGGAAGCCAGAACGATGATCCATCAACTCTCCGACTTCCTCAGAGGAACGTTGAGGAAATCAGAAAATGAATTTGTGAGCTTCGACGATGAGCTTCAGCACCTGCAGCTTTATCTTGATATTGAGAAAGTGCGTTTCGGCCATCGGCTGAATACGGAAGTGAAAAAGGATGATGGATGTGGCGATATGGTTCTGCCGGCGATGATCCTGCAGCCTCTTGTGGAAAATGCTATTAAGTTTGGCTTGTATGACACCACCGGACAAGTAACGATCAGTATTAGTGCAAATTGTATTCCTAATTATCTCGTCCTTAGAATTAAAAATCCCTATGATGTCAACACGGTACGGCCTAAAAGTGGAACTGGCTTCGGTCTTACGGGAATTAAAAGGAGGCTTTATCTTTTATTTGCCCGTACAGATTTGCTTGAAACAAGCGGAGAAAATGATATTTTTACAACAACGGTAAAAATACCACAGTATGACAAGGGCAATATTAATTGATGACGAACCATTAGCCAGGGAGGTTGTAAAGGAATATCTGGAAGAGTATCCTCAGATTGAGGTGGTTGCAGAGTGTAATGATGGCTTTGAAGGTGTAAAAGCTGTCAGTCAGCACCAGCCTGACCTGATCTTTCTGGATATTCAGATGCCTAAGATCACCGGCTTTGAGATGCTGGAACTGCTGGATTCACGTCCTGCTGTTATTTTTACATCTGCATTTGACGAATATGCGATTAAGGCTTTCGAAACACACGCTATCGACTATCTTCTGAAACCCTTTAACAAAACCCGTTTTAAGCAGGCTGTAGATAAATGGATGGAGCAGCGAAATCTGACCGAAGCAAGGCAGCAAGTTCAGGCGCTTCTGGAGAATACGGCCCCGACACCGGTGTTTAATGAGCGTATCGTAGTGAAGGACAGGAATACGATTAAAATCATTCCGGCCCTGGATGTGCAGTACCTGGAAGCATATGATGATTACGTGAAGATCCATACTGCAGACGGGACTTTTCTGAAGAATAAAACCATGACATTTTTTGAGAATACGCTCGATGATAAGCAATTCGTCAGGATTCATCGTTCGTTTATTGTCCAGGTTCCACAGATTACGGGGCTTGTGCCCTATGAAAAGGATTCATACAAATTGCTGCTGAAGAATGGAAGTAGCTTGCCTGTCAGTAAGACCGGCTACGCGAAGCTGAAGCAATTACTGCAGATGTAATAAAATTAAAGCTGTCTGATGAGCAGACAGCTTTAATTTATATATTTTTTTGTTTACTAGAATCTCACACCTAAGTTTATTCCGGCTCTCACACCTGTCCACGGGCCTTTGAGATCCATCCGGGCGCCGGTGGAAGTCACTGAGACGTCTGTATCAACCAGGGGAATATCCAGGCCTTCGAGTTCATCAGCCAATGCTTTTCGTTCGTTTTCATCACTGAGATCTACTTTGCTTTCTAGGTGTCCTTTGGATCTTCCATACTGAGGACCCAGGATCCACCAGTCAAGATACAGCAATCTGCTTAATTTCCATTGTGCGCCTATCAGTACTCCTCCCGTAACTGTGTTGAGCCTGCCATCGATAGGGATTGTTTTGGTGATGCTTCCGGATGGATTTGCTGATGCCGGAACAGCTACATCGTATTTAAAGTCGGGAATCTCTCCTGTGTAACGGGCTATTTTTGCAAAAGGAGCGACATAGAATCCCCTGAGCACATGTTGCCCCAGATAAAAGCGAACTTCGGGAGTGAAGGCAAAATTGCTTGTCTTCATGTTCTCAATTCGGTTCCAGGTATCATCGTCATCTATAACAGACTCCAATATACTTTTCAGGGGCAGCTTGCCTTTGGGCATAAACCGGATGCCTGCGCCAGCTGTAATTTTTGTGCCAACTACCCTCTCATACTGAAAGGAGTAATTGTTGAGAACAATTGCCGGAACGTTGATCTTCAGAAGATTCTTACCAGTATCGTTTGTTACCTGTGCTTTTGCAGATGTAACTGACAGGAAGAAAATAGCTGAAAGTAAAGTTGTAAAAGTGTATCTCATATAATGTTTTTTGTATCTAAGATAAACGCAAATAAGATTACTTCCAATACCTGAAAAGAGTATCTTACAACCCTTGTATGGTATTTAACTTCCGTTTCAGAAAGCAGCAAACCGTTCGATCTGCATAGAGGTGAATTTGAGCGTGTCTTCCTTAAAGAAATTGCCATTTTCGTCAAGCTCTTTCTGGATATATGGGATGTGTAATTTTAGTGGAAGCACATCCATATTAAGGTAATGACAAACTCCTGTGAAGTGATCGATACCCCTGATGTTGCCGTAACGTCCGTTTGAAACTCCCACAAGTGCTGCTTTCTTGCCGTAGAAACTTTCCGGGTATCGCAATGCGTCTACGAATACCTTCAGGATCCCCGGGAAACTTCCGTTATATTCCGGAATGATAAACAAAAATTTATCCGTTCCCGTCACTTTTTTCTGTAATATCTCGAAGCTCCCGAGCTTCTGCTTTTCATACATTGCCGGATGAATAATTCCTTCAGGCAGGTCTGTAAGCGATAGGATTTCAGCGCTGTGCCCCAGGTTCAACAACTGCCGCTGATAATATTGGGCTATCTTCAATGTATAACTATCCGGCCGATTGGTGCTTGCAATAATTGTAGTCATTTGTGGATAATATGTTTAAAACGCAAAACAGGGGCGCTCATTAAATTATTTAAAGTTCGTATCTTAGGCGATTGTAAAAAGTACGCACCAGGCAAAAATAAACATTTTTAATGCTGCTGTGTTTGACGGTGTTAATATTAAGTACGCTTAGAAATTAGGACAAGGAATGAGTAAGATTATAGCATTAGCTAATCAAAAAGGCGGGGTAGGGAAAACCACATCATCTATAAATCTGGCAGCCAGTTTGGCTGTTCTTGAGTATCGCACTTTACTGGTAGATGCTGATCCGCAGGCCAATTCGACTTCCGGAATAGGTTTTGATCCGCGCACGATAAAGGAGAGTATTTACGAGTGTATTATTAATGACGTAGATCCCAGGGATGCCATTCAGAAAACAGATACTCCAAACCTCGATCTTCTGCCGGCACATATCGATCTGGTTGGTGCTGAGATTGAAATGATCAACCTGACAAACAGGGAATATAAAATGAAGGCTGTCCTTGACAAAGTGCGGGACGACTATGATTTTATTATTATCGACTGTTCTCCTTCTCTTGGCTTAATCACAATCAACGCTTTAACTGCCGCAAATTCGGTGATTATTCCTGTGCAGTGTGAATATTTTGCGCTGGAAGGCCTTGGTAAGCTCCTGAATACCATTAAAATTGTTCAGAATCGCTTAAATACAGATCTCGAGATTGAAGGAATATTGCTTACCATGTATGATGTTCGTCTGAGACTTTCTAACCAGGTGGTAGAAGAGGTTAAAACGCATTTTCAGGATCTGGTATTCGATACTATTATTCAGAGAAATACAAGATTAAGTGAAGCTCCAAGCTTTGGTGTCTCTGTTATCATGCACGACGCGAACTGCAAGGGCTCTATCAATTATCTGAACCTGGCCAGAGAAATCATCCGTAAGAATGGCCTGGTGAGAGAGAATGGAAGTAATAAAGTAACAGTAAATTCATGACGCATATAAGGAAAACAGGATTAGGAAAAGGATTAAGTGCACTGCTGGATGATTCTGAAGTAGTACAAGCCCCCGTGCGTCAGCAGCCAGTACCGGAAGGCGTTTCTCCGGGTAATATTTCCCACATCAAGGTGAATGAGGTTGAAGTGAATCCTTTTCAGCCCCGTGCAGACTTTGATGAACAGGCCTTAAGTGAACTGGCTGAATCTATCAGGTTACAAGGGCTCATACAGCCTATTACCGTCAGGAAGGCTGGGAACAGATTTCAGCTGATATCGGGTGAGAGAAGGCTGAGAGCTTCTAAACTGGCTGGAATTGCGGAAATTCCGGCTTATGTTCGTACCGCGAACGACCAGCAGATGCTGGAAATGGCATTGATCGAGAATATCCAGCGGGAAAATCTAAACGCCATAGAAGTGGCTCTCAGTTTTCAAAGGATGATCGATGAATGCAACCTGAAGCAGGAAGAGCTTGGTGACCGGGTAAGTAAAAACCGGTCGACTGTAACAAACTATATCCGCTTATTGAAATTACCACCTGTTATTCAGGCATCTATCCGGGATAATGAGGTTTCCATGGGGCACGCCAAGGCTATTTTAGGCCTTGACGATGTAGATAAACAATTATTTGTTCATAAAGAAGTTATAGATAAAGGGCTTTCTGTCAGGAAGACGGAAGAGCTGGTAAGGGAAATTCAGCATTCAGGAAAGAAAAAGGACAAGTCTGGCAAGGAAGAAGCCATCTCTTTTCAGTTTCAGAAGATCCAGGACGACCTTGCATCGAAGTTTGCTACAAAAGTACGGCTTAAAGTTCAGGGTAAAGGGAAGGGCGCTATTGAGATCCCTTTTATGTCCGAGGATGATCTCAGCCGGATACTTGAACTATTAGACTGGTAAATGAACATATTAAGATTTTTTATTCTGATAGCCACTTTCTTTGTCTCAATGCCTGTCTTTTCGCAGACAGATAGTACTGCTGTCAGAATAGATTCTTTAGTAGCTGCCCCTGTATCTGCAAAACCTAAAATTATTGCTCCTAAGGATACAACCGCAAAAGATAAAAACAAGCAAAAGCAGGAAAAGGGCGGTGTTGTAAAGGACTCAGTGAGGCTTGCCCTTGAGGCGATGCCCAAAAGAGCGGCCTGGAGCTCGGCCATCATTCCCGGTTGGGGGCAGATCAGGAACGGGCGTTGGTGGAAAACTCCTTTTATTTACGGAGGATTAGTAAGTGTGGGGCTCGCATACAACTTTAACCAGGGATATTATAAGAAGCTTGTGAAGGAGTTGCAGGTCAGATGGAGGGCCGATCATAATCAGCCCCGTGAAGGTGATGTAAACAATCCGGATTTTGCGCCTTTCGAGGACAACGCGTTGATTTCTGCCAAGGATTTTTATCGCAGGAATAGGGATTTGAGCATTCTTGGGCTTCTTGCTGTACATACCATTAACATCATTGATGCCTACGTAGACGCCAAGTTTTTCAGATATGATATCAGCGATAAGTTAGGTTTTAACGTACAACCTACTTTGTTGCCTCCTGCTTCTTTTGCTTCAGCACCGCCGGTTCCGGCATTAAAATTAACCATTCCATTATGAAGATTGCCCTTTTAGGATACGGAAAGATGGGCCGCACCATTGAAACTTTTGCTTTGGGCCGCGGTCATGAAATCGTACTAACTATTGACGAGAATAACATAGATCTGCTTACTCCGGAGAATTTGGGAAAAGCGGATGTTGCCATAGACTTCAGTACCCCGGGGTCTGTACTTAGAAATATCGACACGTGCTTTGCTGCCGGAACTCCGGTTGTTGTAGGAACTACCGGTTGGTATGGACACTTACAGGAAATAAAAGACCGTTGCCTGGAGAGTAACAATTCTTTACTTTACGGCTCTAACTTTAGTATAGGAGTAAATTTGTTCTTCTTTGCAAATCGTGTTTTTGCTAAGATGATGAATGCTTACCCTCAATATGATGTACAGGTAGAAGAAATTCATCACACGCAAAAACTGGATTCTCCCAGCGGAACGGCTATTACTATTGCAGAAGAAATACTGGAAGGCTTGGAGAGGAAGAAGGAATGGGTGAATAACCTCGTTGGAACGGGAGAAGAAATTGTTAACAAGCCGGATCAGCTGCTTATTGAGTCTCACCGGATCGAAGATGTTCCCGGAACGCATACCGTGATCTACAGTTCGGAAGTAGACGAAATAGAGCTGAAGCATACAGCCCACAGCCGGGCAGGATTTGCATTGGGGGCGGTCATAGCGGCAGAATGGCTGAATGGCAAACGGGGATTTTATTCAGTTCAGGATATATTTGATTTTAATATTTAAAGAGAGGATTTTTAACAAATGGAACTAGGCGGTTATTTTGGTACATTGCTTTTGTGCCTGCCACTTATAATATTGCATGTTGCCGGTTTATGGAAGCTTTTTGAAAAGGCTGGAAGACCAGGCTGGGAGGCGTTGATCCCCGTTTATAATTTTTTTATCATGATAAAGCTGGCCGGCCGGCCTTCATGGTGGATCATCTGGTACTTTATCCCTGTTATTAATATAATTGTCGGAATTGGAGTTGTGATAGACTTCGTTAAATGCTACGGAAAGTTCAGGTTCTGGGAGCATGCCGCTGCCGTGGTGCTTTCCTTCGTTTATTTTCCTCTCTGGGGTTTTGATAAGACGACAAAATATCTTGGTCAGTCTGCTACGCCCGATTTCAGGCAACGTCATCCATATAAGAAATCTGCCGGGCGTGAATGGGCAGATGCTATCATATTCGCTGTTGTTGCAGCAACATTGATCCGCAGCTTCCTGCTCGAAGCTTATACAATTCCTACAGGGTCAATGGAAAAATCTCTCCTGATAGGAGATTTTCTCTTTGTAAGCAAGGTAAATTATGGCCCGCGGGTGCCTATGACGCCGATTGCTTTTCCTTTTGCCCACCATACAATGCCTATTATCGGAACCAAGGCTTATTCTGAGCTTATTGAGCTCGGTTATCACAGGATCCCTGGCTTTGAGAAAATTGAAAGACGGGATGTCGTCGTCTTCAACTATCCTATGGAAGCAGATGCACCGTTCAACAGGCCTGTAGATAAAAGGGAAAATTATATCAAGAGATGCATTGCAATACCGGGCGACACTTTAAATATTGTACAGGCTAACGTTTATGTGAATGGTAAATTGTCTGAAAAGCCGCAATATGGACAGAAGTTTTATTATATAAGAACGGATGGTACCGATTTCAATCCGCAGGCATTTAAAGACCTTGGAATTGATATTGACCCTGAGGTTGGAGATTTTCAGAGAATAGGAGCTGACGAATATCGTGTGAACCTGACAAGAGAAAACGCGGATGCTATAAAGAAATGGTTGAATGTAAAGGAAATTCATCCGGTTATATTGCCAGCTGGAAGCGGAGATGCATCTATCTTTCCGAATAATGCCAGATTTAACTGGAACCAGGATAACTTTGGCCCGCTCATTATCCCTAAAAAAGGATGGACGGTACAGCTTGACAGCACAACGATTCCAATTTACAAGCGTTCAATTGAGGTGTATGAAGGAAATAAGGTTGAGGAAAATGGAGGTCAGCTTGTTATCAATGGAAAGCCTGCTACCAGTTATACATTCAAACTTGATTATTACTGGATGATGGGTGATAACCGTGATAACTCTCTTGATTCACGTTTCTGGGGATTTGTACCGGAGGATCACATCGTAGGAAAAGCCCTGTTTGTGTGGATGAGCTGGGATTCAAAAGGAGATCTTTTTGGGAAAATACGCTGGAAGAGATTGTTTATGGGAATACACTAAAGGTGCCCATGCTCTTACAGGAGCATAACGATAAATAAAAAAGCTGTAGTCGAAAACGGGCTGCAGCTTTTTTATTTAACTTATATTTCCCGGTACTTACAGAAGACAGCTCGTCTTATGGCTCGGGCAA
>NZ_QEAS01000013.1:122021-128666 GCF_003130405.1 Pararcticibacter amylolyticus | reverse complement strand
TCCGGAAAACTCCAGGTCCAGTTTTAGCGCAAGTTCTTCCAGATCAGTTACAACGGCCTGGGTTAATGGGATCCCTTCTGATCTTCTTATTTTCTCAGCTTCCAGTTCCGGCTCTCCAGGGATAATAACCGGCTGATCTTCATGTATAGGTTTCGCTGATTTAAAGCGTTCTATCCAGCGGTCCATATGGTCTTTGAATTCATCCACAGGCCTGAATCCGTCTACACGCATCGCACCCACAAAGTGTCCTATTCCTTTGCCGGGCAGATCGGGCAGCGGGTCAAGAAAGGCAACAAAAGGAGGTACCCAGGGCCCGTAATTGGCTCCAGAAAGAACTGCTGTCAATATATCGACAGTCGCTCCGAGGCCATATCCCTTATGACTTCCATGGTCTCTGTCGCTGCCTAATGGGAGGAGGGAACCTCCTGACTTCAGGGCATGAGGATCCGCGGAGCTGCCTCCGGCAGATGTTTGGACCCATCCTTCCGGAATAGATTTGTTGCTTCGCTGTGCTATCTCCAGCTTGCCATTAGCGGCTGCCGCAGTAGCCATGTCTACTATTACCGGAGGGTATTTTCCGGCTGGGAATGCATAGCACATAGGATTAGTCCCCAGTAGCCTCTCTGTTGTAAATGTAGGGGCAACCAGCGGACTGGCATTTGTCATGGCAAAACCAATCATATTTTTCCGCACAGCCTGCATCGCGTGATAACCGGCTATGCCGAAGTGGTTTGAATTTCTGACAGCTACCCACCCTGAACCGTATTTCTCAGCCTTTTCAAGCGCAAGTTTCATGGCAAAAGGGGCTACAACCAGCCCTAACCCACTGTCACCGTCAACAGTTGCAGTGGTTGGAGTCTCATGAACGATCTTTATATCCGGTGTAGGATTGATCCTTTGTTTCTCCCAAAGCCTCACATAGCCGCTGAGTCTTGCAACTCCATGAGAGTCTATTCCGCGAAGATCGGAGGCCATAAGGACATCGGCAGCCTGTACTGCATCTTCTTCTGAACAGCCTATAGCCGTAAAAACAGCTTCTGTAAATGAACGTAATGTTTGTTCCTGAAAAAGTAATGAACTCATAATATTTATTAAGGTTCCAGTATGGTAAACTTAAAATCAAGAGGCTTAAAATACTTAATAAGCTCTCCGATAAAGTCTTTCCCATACTTTATATAAAAGAGACCGAAATTCTCAGATCTTTCCTGGAGACCTTCTCCCGGAAAATGTTTCCTCCTCAGATTTTCAATCTGAGACAAGGCGCCATCATGATTCCGCTTTTCGGCTTTTATTAGTTTTTTCTCAAGATTGCCCAGCGCTTTCTGCAGGCGGGCATTTACGGCCTCAGTTGAAGGGCCGAGGGTGGGATCTATTTTATAAGCCTTGAGCTTAATCTTTTCAAATACTGCCTGGAATTCATTTTTCTCGTCTGCCAGGCTGAGTGTGTGTCCTGAGTTCCTCAATATCCACTCTTTCTGAATCGTGCCGGTATCTTTAAAAATATCTTTTAATGGAATCCGCAGGCGGCATAGTTTGCTACCGAATGATTCATCGGTGATCAGGGCTGAGTTTCTCAATATGAGAAGAGGAAAGTCTACATTGTAAAAATCGAAATTTGCTTTTAGCTGAAGCCAGTATACTACTTCTGCTCCTCCTCCGATATATGCCAGATTGGGCAGAATAATTTCCTGGTATAAAGGACGTAGTACAACGTTAGGACTAAAGTATTCGGGATGAGATTCAATCTCTCCCCTCAGTTCATCTGCAGTAAACCGGATATCGGTATTCAAGACCCTGTAAACTCCCTGTTCTTCAACAATCCGTTCACGGATTGTATCTTTCATATAAAAGAAATTGATTTCGCGGCTGTGGATTTGAGTATTAAATCCTGCTTCTTCTATTTCTTTGCTTCTTTGGGCAGTTAAAGCCGCACTGTTCTTCTGCAGAATGTCTTCTGTGATGATGGCGGCGAACTGTTTTTTCAAAGCAGGTGAATCCGCATCTACTATTACCAACCCATACCTTCTAAAGAGAGCATGTACCAGCGATCTTGTAGCATCAGCCAGGTTTGTGTGTCCCAGGTAAGCATCTTCAATGAAAGAGCTCAGCTCTTCAGAATTTTCAGAGAGGCCCAGGAGGTTCCTGTATAGTTTTACAGTTTCTCTTATGGTGTCTGTCGGGATCTTCCCTGTGGCACCGCTGGTGTCCTGCTCCCAGGATACCTTTTTACCATGCAGATGAGTATGATTAATTTCGGCGAAGTCATGATCTTCCGAAGCCATCCAGTAAACAGGTACAAAGTTCTTATCCGGGTAGGCTTCTTTCAGCTGGCGGGAAAGGTTGATCGCCGTAACAATTTTATAAATGAAATACAAAGGTCCTGTAAAGATATTCAACTGGTGCCCCGTCGTGATGGTGAAAGTACTGGGATCTGAAAGTAAACGGATATTCTCCCCGGTAGTGTTAAAACCACTCTGAGCCGTTTGTTCTTTATGAAGATTTACTCCCCCCTCTGTGTACTGCTGCAAAAGAGTATCATGCAGCACCCTTCTGTCGGCTATAATCTTCTTTTCGGCTGCCAGTCTACCAAAGGCTTCAATAGTAGGGAAGTCGTATATGAAAGGGCGAAGCTTGGGATCACGGGATACGTAACTCAGTACCGTTGATGAAAAACTATGGGTTTCGCTATAATCGATGTACGTTGCTTTCATCGCGCTGCGAAAATAGGGGAAAATTTATAAATCCCCTTTTTCCACTCTTTATTTTACAATCCGTCCATACAAGTCAAAATCCTCTGCCCGCTCTATTCTTGCATTTACAAAGCTGCCCGGAGCTGCGTAGTCAGCACTTGCCTCCAGTAAAACTTCATTATCCACCTCGGGAGAATCAAACTGGGTTCTGCCGACAAAGAAGTTGCCCTCAAGCTTGTCTACCAGGACCTTAAAGGTCTGGCCCACTTTCTGGATGTTTTTCTCAAGAGAGATTCCCTGCTGTATGTCCATAATCTCTTCCACCCGTTGTTCTTTAACATCCTGCGGTACGTCGTCGACCAATGAATGGGCATGGGTTTTTTCTTCATGAGAATAGGTGAAGCAGCCAAGCCTGTCGAACCTGCTCTCTTCCACCCACTCTTTCATCTCCTCAAAATCAGCTTCGGTCTCACCGGGGTAACCGCAGATCAACGTTGTGCGAAGAGCTATTTCAGGAACCCTGTCGCGGATTGCATTCACAAGGTCTGTCGTTTTCTGGCGGGTAATTCCTCTCCGCATCGACTTCAGCATATTATCACTAATGTGCTGGAGAGGCATGTCGAGATATTTGCAAATGTTTTCGCGTTCGTTCATCACGTCAAGGATCTCCATTGGAAATCCTGAGGGATAAGCATATTGTAAGCGGATCCATTCTATTCCCTGTACGTCAGACAGCCGCCTTAGTAACTCATCAAGATTTCTTTTTCCGTACAGGTCAAGTCCGTAGTAGGTGAGGTCCTGGGCAATCAGGATCAATTCTTTGGTGCCATTACGTGCGAGCACTCCTGCTTCCTTCACCAGGTCCTCCATGGACTTCGAGAGATGCTTGCCGCGCATTAAAGGAATGGCGCAGAAAGAACATGGTCTGTTGCAGCCCTCCGCTATCTTAAAGTATGCAAAATGGGATGGGGTAGTTAAAAGACGTTCGCCCAGGAGCTCATATTTGTAATCTGCACCGAGTTCCGTTAAAATATTATGAAGATCATTCGTACCGAAATAAGCATCCACGTTTGTGATCTCTGTTTCGAGTTCCGGTTTATATCGTTCAGACAGGCATCCGGTTACAATAACTTTCCCTACTTTGCCCTGTTCCTTTAACTCGCTGTATTGAAGAATGGTATCAATCGATTCCTGCTTGGCATTATCAATGAAACCGCAGGTGTTAATAACGATGATGTCATCCTTTCCAACCGATTCCGCTTCATGAACGACACTGATCTGGTTCCCTTTCAGCTGTCCCATCAGCACTTCCGAATCGTATACATTCTTTGAGCAGCCAAGAGTGACAACATTTACTCTGGGCTTAGCTATTGACGGTTGTGTTTTTTTTGTTCTCATGAATCTCTGTTCTACTTCTCTCTCCGCGTTTGACAGCTTATTTAAAAAGACTGTTCACAAAATCCTGTCTGTCAAATAGCTGCAAATCATTTATCCCTTCTCCAACACCGATGTATTTCACCGGAATCCTGAACTGATCGGAAATGCCGATTACTACGCCTCCTTTGGCTGTGCCGTCCAGTTTTGTCAGGGCAAGAGCATTTACATGAGTGGCCTGAGTAAATTGCTTACACTGCTCAATAGCGTTCTGTCCGGTAGATGCATCCAGTACCAGGAGAATCTCGTGAGGAGCACCCGGAACTACCTTTTGCATAACATTCTTAATCTTTGTAAGCTCGTTCATAAGAGCTACTTTATTATGTAAGCGTCCCGCAGTGTCAATAATGGCTACATCTTCTCCATTGGCAACGGCCGACTGCAATGTGTCGAAAGCCACGGAAGCCGGATCTGAGCCCATCGCCTGTGCAACTACACGCACATCTACGCGTTCGCCCCAAAGCTTCAGCTGATCTACGGCAGCAGCCCTGAAGGTATCCGCCGCACCAAGCACCACTTTATTTCCTGCCAGTTTGAGTTTATGAGCGAGTTTACCGATCGTGGTAGTCTTACCGACACCATTTACGCCAACCACCATGATAACATACGGTTTATGGTTGCCATACTCGAAATTTTCAAAATCGTTACTGTTGTTTTCTGCCAGCAGTTTTTGTATCTCGCTTTTTAGCAGTGTATTAAGTTCAGAAGCGCCAAAATATTTATCTTTTGATACTCTTTCCTGGATACGATCAATGATCTTGAGGGTAGTGGTCACACCCACGTCCGATGTCACCAGGATTTCCTCCAACTCATCCAAAACTTCATCATCCACCGTGGATTTCCCCATGACGGCTTTTGTAAGCTTAGAGAATAAACCGGCTTTGGTTTTTTCAAGCCCTTTATCAAGAGCCTCTATTTCCTCTTTCGGAGCTTCTTTCTTTTTGAAAAAATCGAATAATCCCATTTTTTATTGTATGTTATAAATGTACGAATGTTTTTCATTCGTCTCTTCCCCATCTTCTCATACAAAAAAAGCCCTCCTGATATTAAAATCGGGACGGCTCTTTAATATTTTAAAGCATGTACCTTACTGGGCGTTCTTTGCTGCAGTAAGAGCGTCTTTAACGTGATCGTTATGTGCAATGATCTCTTTAAAACTGTAAGCGCCGGTCTTTGCAGATCTAACCATGGTGATTACTTTTGAATATTCTTTACCTCTGCCGGTCTTAAGGGTTGCAACTACTTTCTTAGCCATCTCTTTATATTTTAAAAGGTATAAGCCTTATTTATTTGATTTCTTTGTGAACAGTTACTTTCTTTAAGAACGGATTGTATTTCTTCAGCTCTAAACGCTCAGTAGTGTTCTTTTTGTTTTTATTGGTGATATAACGAGACATCCCAGGTACACCGCTTTCTTTTTGCTCAGTGCATTCTAAAATCACCTGAACTCTGTTACCTTTCTTAGCCATTTTCTCTTTCTATTATACGTTATTAAATGGATCCTTTTTTAAGGAATTTATTAATTACAGCGCTGATACCGTTCTTATTAATCGTTTTTACAGCTGATGTAGAAACTTTTAAGGTAATCCAGCGGCCTTCTTCAGGGATGTAAAATTTCTTTACCTTCAGGTTAGGATAAAACTTACGCTTGGTCTTTACGTTAGAGTTAGAAACGTTATGACCGTTCATCGGTGCTTTTCCTGTTAAATCACAAATTCTCGACATGACTATGTTGTGTATCTTTTTGTAAAAATCAGTCTCTTAAAGAGTTTGCAAATATCAGAAGAATAAATTAAAACCACAAGGCTTTTTCGTTTATTTTATTTATGTAAGTTCTTTTCGTGCAGGAAGAAACTAAATGTCATCTTTTTTCCTCCCACAATCAAGGAGGAGAGGTTGTTGTCTGCCCCTATTGTACCCCGCAACCAGCTGAACGCCCTCTTTCTTCGGGTTTTGCCGAATCTGTCCGCACGAGGGGGCGACCGAGTGTCGAACAAGCTCACCAGCGGTCCCGTCTCGTTCTGCACGAGGGCCTCACCGGCATTTGAAATCGTCTTTTTTACGCGGGTAGTTGTCTCGTCTATAAGCTCCTCTGAATATTTTTTTAACGCTATATTCAGAAATATTTCTAATTTAAAGGCGGCAATCAAGCTAATCAATTTGTTAATATGACTTATGTTGAAAATCCTGGAGGGGCAGCAGGAAAAAACAACTTATGGAGTGTCATTGGCGCTTCGTCGGTTGGCACACTCATCGAATGGTATGATTTCTATATCTTCGGGAGCCTTGCTACTATTCTTTCCTCCCAATTCTTCCCGCATGACAATCCCACTGCGGCCTTTCTTTCTACATTGGCTACGTTTGCGGCCGGATTCATTGTACGGCCGTTCGGAGCGCTTGTTTTTGGGCGGCTCGGTGATATCGTCGGCCGCAAGTACACCTTTCTGCTTACCCTGGTCCTTATGGGCGGTTCAACCTTCGCTATCGGACTTATTCCCGGCTTTGATGAGATCGGTTATGC
>NZ_QEAS01000013.1:117539-121971 GCF_003130405.1 Pararcticibacter amylolyticus | reverse complement strand
GAGGCGAATATGGTGGTGCTGCCACCTATGTTGCGGAACATGCACCCGCCGGCCGGAGAGGTTTTTACACCAGTTTTATCCAGACAACGGCAACCCTCGGCTTGTTTTTGTCGCTCGGGGTGATTCTTCTTACCCGTTATGCATTGGATATTAACGCTTTCAATAACTGGGGATGGCGCATTCCTTTCCTCCTTTCTGCCTTCCTGGTTGTCGTATCGATCATCATAAGGCTCAGGATGCATGAGTCGCCCTTGTTTGCAAAAATTAAAGCCGAAGGGAAAATAGTTTCAAATCCGCTTAAAGAATCGTTTGGCAAAAAGGAGAACCTTAAAATGGTTTTACTTGCCTTATTCGGCGCTACTGCCGGACAGGGGGTAGTCTGGTATACGGGACAGTTTTATGCCCTGTCTTTTATTCAGAAAACCATGCACGTGGAATTTGTACAATCGAATTACGTCATCGCAATTGCCTTACTGATAGGAACACCGTTTTTCGTCATATTCGGCGGATGGTCAGATAAGATCGGCAGGCGGAACATCATGCTGGCCGGAATGCTGCTGGGGGTGATTTTTTACCGGCCCTTGTACCAGCAGATGTATGCTTTGTCTGACATGAGCCTCAAAGTCGAACGTCAGGACCTGAAGACCCTGCGGAATGAAACCCAGGTCGAAAACGATGGCCGGGTAAATATCAGGACCGTCTCGCGCATGTATACAGACGGCACCGAACTCAGAGAAACGACAACATCAGTTGAATCTCTTTCAGGAGAGGCGGGAAAACCGGCGACTGTTACAGAACTCGTGCTTCCCGGAAAATCCTTCTGGATACTGATTTTCCTGATTGCCGTTCAGGTGATTTTTGTAACGATGGTATATGGTCCCATTGCAGCTTTTCTTGTCGAATTATTTCCCACCAACATCCGGTATACTTCTATGTCGCTTCCTTACCATATAGGAAATGGTGTTTTTGGTGGTTTGACACCTTTTATTGCTACCAGTCTGACTTCCCTGCCGGGAGCGACACCATTCGACGGTCTTTGGTATCCGATAGGTGTGGCGGCTTTATGCCTGATAATCGGCTTTATTTACATAAAAAAGAAAACAGATGTTCAGTTTAATGATTAAATAGAATGAATAAGCTAAAGAAATATCTGGGTATTGTGTGGTTTACAGGAGGCTTGCTGCTGGCTGTTTTTCTGACATATAAGGCTATTTCGGTATTGGGTGTACCGGGAGCCACGGCCGAAGATTTCGTGTTCTGGAGTGTGATAGTGGCTATTTTTATTCCTATCACTATTGGCTTTATCCTGTTTGGATATTACGCATGGAAAGGAGAATACGGAAAGTGAATTAACGATTTTGTGATTTAAAATTTATAAAATCATGAACCAGAAATTGGTGATTTGATGGAGATTGTACCAGTTGTTAGTAGAGTTATTGATAAAGATTTGCGGAATCTGCTGACAAATAACCGGGAATATGGAGCAACAAACTATTCAATAATTTAAGCAGGAGCCGATTGCTGACAGCCGATAGCAGACTGCAATCATTGCCCAAATAATCAGTATATAAATAAATAGTAATTACGAACGAGTGACATGAACCTAAAAATTTCTTCATTTGACGAATACAAAGAAGTTTACAACTATAGTGTGAAAGACCCCGAAAAGTTCTGGGGTGAAGTAGCTGATAACTTCTACTGGCGGAAGAAGTGGGACAAAGTATTGAAATGGAACTTCCGTGATCCGGAAATAGTATGGTTTGAAGGCGCGAAGCTCAATATTACGGAGAATTGCCTCGACCGTCATCTTGAGCAAAACGGTGACACCGCAGCTATCATCTGGGAATCAAATGACCCTGATGAGGCACATCGTGTGCTCACTTATCGCCAGTTGCACGATAAGGTTTGTCAGTTTGCAAACGTTTTGAAAAACAACGGAGTGAAAAAGGGAGACCGGGTTTGCATATACCTGCCGATGGTGCCCGAACTGGCAATCGCTGTGCTGGCCTGTGCGAGAATAGGTGCCATTCATTCGGTTATTTTTGGAGGGTTTTCTGCCCAATCCATTGCCGACAGGATCAACGATGCAGAATGCTGTGTGGTGATCACAGCCGATGGCGGGTTCCGGGGGGCGAAGGATATTCCCCTGAAAGAGGTTATTGATGATGCTCTTGTCCAGTGTCGTAGTGTAAATAAAGTGATTGTCCTGACACGCAGCAGGACGCCTGTGTCCATGATAAAAGGTCGGGACGTCTGGTGGGAAGATGAGATAAAGAAGGTGGAAACACAGGGAAACCCCGAGTGCCCGCCTGAGGAGATGGACGCGGAAGATGTTTTGTTTATTCTCTATACTTCGGGCTCTACCGGGAAACCCAAAGGCGTTGTGCATACTTGCGGGGGCTATATGGTGTATACCGGCTATACTTTTGCGAATGTATTTCAATACGAACCCGGGGAAATCTATTTCTGTACCGCCGACATCGGCTGGATTACAGGACATAGCTATATCGTTTACGGGCCTCTTTCTCAGGGTGCTACGACGCTTATGTTCGAAGGGGTTCCTACATGGCCCGGTCCCGACCGGCTGTGGCAGATTACCGATAAATTTAAGGTGAATATCCTTTATACGGCACCAACAGCTATCCGCTCACTGATGGGATTTGGCGATGAACCCCTCGAGGGTAAAGACTTGAGTTCCCTGAAAAAGCTTGGATCTGTAGGAGAACCCATTAATGAAGAAGCCTGGCATTGGTTTCACGACAAAGTAGGGAAGGGGAATTGTCCTATAGCCGACACTTGGTGGCAGACGGAAACAGGCGGCTTAATGATCTCTCCGATAGCTGGAATTACCCCTCTAAAGCCAGGCTACGCCAGCCTTCCTTTGCCGGGCATTCAACCCTGTCTGATGGACGAAAATGCGAAAGAAATTGAAGGGAATGGTGTAAGTGGTAACCTCTGCATCAAATTCCCATGGCCGGGAATGCTCAGAACAACTTATGGTGATCATGAACGCTGCCGGAACACGTACTTCTCAGCTTATCCGGATATGTATTTCACGGGGGATGGATGTTTAAGAGATGACGATGGATTCTACCGTATTACCGGGCGGGTAGATGATGTGTTAAATGTGTCAGGACACCGCATTGGTACTGCCGAGGTGGAAAATGCTATCAATATGCACGCCGACGTAGTCGAGAGTGCTGTGGTGGGCTATCCTCATGCGATAAAAGGCCAGGGAATTTATGCTTATGTAATCCTGGGGAGTTCTTTACACAATGAGGCGGAGCTTGTTCAGAAAGATATCCTGAAAACGGTCACCCGGATCATCGGTGCTATTGCAAAGCCGGATAAGATTCAGTTTGTTACGGGGCTGCCCAAAACCAGGTCGGGAAAGATTATGCGCCGTATCCTGAGGAAAATAGCAGAAGGGGACACTTCTAACCTTGGTGATACGAGCACGCTTCTGGATCCGGGGGTAGTGGAAGAGATCAGGTCGGGGGCGCTGGTATAATAGCGGATATCTGAAACAAGATGTTGTTCCTGCTGTTATTTAAACAGAACAAATTTAGATATCTATACTATGGACAAGTTAGAATTGAAAGGAAGCTGGAACGAGCTTAAGGGAAAGGTTAAACAGGCATATGGTGATTTAACCGACGATGATTTGATATATGAAGAAGGAAAAGAGGATGAACTCTACGGACGTCTTCAGAATAAGACAGGCAAGACCCGCGATGAAGTGGTCAAATGGCTTAGAGGCTTATAAAAAAAGCGGCGAAAGCCGCTTTTTTTATAAGAATTATTCCCACAGTCATAACATAACGACCATTCAACCTGCTTTTCGGCCTTGTTTGTGAATGCTCCCTAAGAATGTCTTTATTGGATCAATGTTGGAGCTATCTTAATAAATTTAGCCGAATCTGATTGGAAATAGTCGTTCATACTGATTTTCCCCTCAGGAGTTTTCATGGCAATTTCCCCATCAACTTTTATCAGGTCGCCCACTTTTAGTTTCGAGGCCGCATCTTTTACTTCCGGACTTACCGGCATGACGAATTTAACATTGTAGCCAGTGGTATCTTTAGGAGCCGGTACTTTTAAATCAAGTCCCAGATCGCTGATGTTTTCAACTTTGAAAGTCCAGTGTTTAAACGTGAGGTTATTTGCCACGTATTTTCCCATGTTGGTAATGATCCGGGCCTGTAACTCTTTCTGGTGCTGGAAGATTTTCACAGTATCCTGTGCTCTTTTCAGTCTCATAACAAAATCAGACTGTGATCTCGGAACAGATGCTTTCTGACCGCAGGCTATCAGAAATAACAGCCCTGCCAGGAATAAAATTGGTTTTCTTTTCATTTGACAATACTAGTTTATTCAACAAATCAAATAAAAAGAGTTGTGAATATCAAGCGTTTAAACACGTAAGAGAGTG
>NZ_QEAS01000013.1:99197-117502 GCF_003130405.1 Pararcticibacter amylolyticus | reverse complement strand
CCAAGCACCCATAACTCATAACCCATAATTCATCACTCATTTCAGGCTAGTATCCGAAAATTTCCTGCAAGCTCAGTTTTTTAAACTCGCCATATTTCTTCAGATCATCTTCCTTCACTCTTTTTTCCGATGCTACGATGCAATAGGTGTAAGGCTTATTTTTTAATTCCTTATCAAAGAAGGAGCGAAGATCAGCAAATGTCATGTTATTAACTGATTCGTACACGTTCTTCCGGATGTCGTAATCAAGCCCTTTTTGTTGTGCACTAAAATAACTGAATAAGATATCATCATCTGTAACACGTTCAGTTTCCAGCGATTTTCTGATATTCTCCTTACCAACAAGGAAAACTTTTTCTGATTCAGGCAGGTTTGTCAGCAACTCGTTCATAGCGCTAACAGCATCGTTTAATTTATCTGCCTGCGTTCCTACATAGGCGGTCATGGTGTACGTACCGTCTTTCTTCGGAGGTGTGTTATAAAAAGCATAAGTAGAGTATGCCAGAGCTTTTGATTCCCTTATTGTCTGGAATACGATTGTACTCATGCCTCCTCCGAAATAGTTGTTAAAAAGTTCTATGGTTGGCGTCGCCGAGGCATTGTAACCGGTGCTGTTTGCTACCCATTCAATCTCTGCCTGTACCATGTCGTAATCAGCAAAGAGTACCTCGTTTTTGTCCTGCTTAATTTTAGTGAACACTTGTGGTGACGGGAAAGCTTTAAAAGAAGCCGGAGCTGCGTGCAGCGGTTTCAGCTCAGCAGCCAGTTGTTGTCCTGTCTTTGGTCCGTAGTAGAGTACGGTATGCTCGTAACTACCCAGGTTGTGAAGCATGTCAACGAGCTGCTGCGCGGTTAATGCGTCCAGCTCGGCATCAGAAAGTACATTATTAAAAGGGTTTTTAGCGCCATATTGTGCGTAATTCACAAGGCCCTGTAAGATGGCTGCTTTGTTCAGCTTCGCATTTTCTCTTGTTTTCTTTAGTCGTTCTTTCAGTCCTTTCAGTGCAGCTTCATCCGGTTTACAGTTATTGATCAGCTCTTCGTACAATTTGATCGTGCTGGCAAAGTTCTCCTGAAGTCCGCTGATGCTGACGGTAGTTACATCGTTGGACGTTTTTATGCTAAATGAAGCGGCCAGCTTGTAAAACTCTTTACTGAACTGTTCGGCACTGCGCTTATCAGTTCCCAGGAACTGGAGATATTCAGCTGCCACCGGTAGTAATTTACTGTTCCAGCTACCTATATTGTAGCGGTAATATATCCGGAAGATGCTGTTTTCTTTATTCTGAACAGAAAGAACATCTAATGGCCCTGATTTGCTTCTTTCAATATCCTTATTGTAGTCGGTCCATTGAGGTATCACATTATTGGACGGAATATTAGCTACAGAATTCAGGAATGGCGACTGAGCTTCGCGGTTTACTTCAACAGGAGTAATAGGAGGTTTATCCACCTTGACTATGTTCTTATCTTCCCCCTGTCTCTTATAAACAATTACATAGTTGTCAGACAGGTATTTATTGGCGAAATCGACAATTTGCTTTTTAGTGATCTTCGAGAGCTTATCAGCCATGGCAACACGGTTGCTCCAGTCAATTCCCGTTGTAAACGCGTCCATGAGGTTATTTGCCCTTGAGCTGTAATTCTGGTTCTCTTCCAGCATGCTCTTCTTCAGGTTATTCACAATAGAGGTGATCAGTTCATTGTCGAATTCCCCTTTTTTTAGTTTTGAGATTTCACCAAGCATGAGAGCCCTTACCTGGTCAAGAGATTGTCCTTTGATTGGATTGCCCTGCAGGATCAAAGTACTGTAGTCCTTGAGTGTATAGGCAAAAGCGCCTGCACTAAGCATTTTTTGCTTTTTGGTGAGGTTGAGATCAAACAGACCCGCCTTACCGTTAGTCAGGATCTCACCAACCAGGTTAAGAAGCTGGGCATCCTCCGTAGTGGCTCCGGGAAAGCGGAACCCGATCATAATGCTTTCAGGAGTAGGGCCAAAGACCTCTTTCACCACTGGTGCCGTAATAGGCTTTTCGGGGCTGAAAGTATAGGCAGGAATGGTCTTCGGCTGGAGATAAGAAAAGCTCTTGTCAATTTTGCCGATCATTTGATCAGGATTAAAGTCACCGGAGAAAATGATCCCGATGTTATTGGGAACATAATACGTGTTAAAATATTTCCTGATCTCCTTCAGTGAGGGGTTTTTCAGATGTTCAACTGTTCCGAGAGTGGTTTGCTTCCCGTAGTTGTTATTCGGAAACAGCGCTGCGAACATAGCTTCGAACACTTTTCTCGAGTCGTTGTCGAGTCCCCTGTTTTTCTCTTCGTAAACAGCTTCCAGCTCGGTATGGAAGATCCTGAATACCGGATTCCGGAAGCGTTCTGCCTGAACTGCCAGGAATTTATCTGCTGCACTTGAGGGGATGTCTTCCGTGTATACTGTCTGCTCAAACGAGGTAAAAGCATTGGTTCCCTGAGCCCCCATCATTGCCATCATCTTATCATATTCATTGGCAATAGCAAATTTGGCAGCCTCGCCCGACGTCTTGTCTATTTCCTTATAGATTTCCTTCCTTTTTGCCTCGTCCTTCGTGGAGTTATACTGCTCATAAAGATCGTCTATTTTATCCAGAAGAGGTTTTTCTTTCGCCCAGTCCAGCGAACCATATTTATCAGTACCTTTAAACATCAGGTGTTCCAGATAATGGGCAAGGCCTGTATGTGTAGCAGGGTCGGTCTTGCTCCCTGCTTTAACAGCAATAAAAGTCTGGATTCTGGGTTGTTTGGGAGTCGGACTCAGGATAACCGTAAGCCCATTTTTTAATGTATAGAACCGCGATTGAGTGGGGTCATTCGTGACATATTTATAGGTATATCCTCCCGAAGATGCCTGCTTCCACTCGTACTTTTTGGATACCTGTGCCTGACTGACGCTGACTGTCCCGATAATAAAGGCAACCAGTATTTTAAAATTAGAAACCATATTGAATTTTGTTATGAGATGCTCGATTTTTAATGTTGAGTGACTGACGAATTTTCTCCTTTGTCGCTGACAGCGATCCGGTATAATACCAAACCCATGATGATGAAGAAAATAAAACCAAGGAGCTGATACCCGCTGTCGCCAAGCGCTTCTGTCAGGGAATGTTCCAGGTTCAGCTTGCTTACCGGGGTGGCTGTAGATTCGAAGGCCATCAGAAACGCATAGATCACACCCATCAGCGCACCACCTGCCACCAGGCCTGTGGAAAATAAACTTCCTTTTCCGAGTTCATCATCTTCTTGTATCCCCTTTTTCTTGTTCTTGATCTCGACTAGCCCCTTGATGGCACCACCGAAAAAGATCGGGAGAGTTGTAGATAAGGGAAGATAAGCACCGACGGCAAAAGATAATGATTTCACACCGCAGAGCTCCATGGTAATTGCCAGGAAAACACCAACAAGAACAAACTGCCAGTCGAGGTTAAATGAGAGCAGCCCTTTTATCAGGGTGGCCATCAGGGTTCCCTGGGGGGCAGGATAAGCATCCGTTCCGATAGCGTGGGTAATTCCCTGCGCCTGCATTGCGGCCGTAGGACGGTCAAGTATGGAGAGGGTAACTCCTATGATCACGGCAGAAACAATTGCCCCGATAAACAAGGCAATCTGCTGATATTTAGGGGTCGCTCCCACAATATATCCCGTTTTCAGATCCTGCGAGGTAGCGCCGGCATTTGCGGCTGCAATACAGATCATCCCACCTACCACAAGAGCCATGGGTTCAAAAACCTTTCCTGTCCATCCCACACTGATGAATACCAGGCAAGTTCCCATTAGGGTGGCGATCGTCATCCCTGAAATAGGATTTGAGCTCGATCCGATAATCCCCACAATACGGCTTGAAACCGTTACGAAGAAAAATCCGAATACTACCACAAGGACGCCAATGATCAACTTATTCACGATTGAATCTCCAGGGATTTGCGGTAAAATTGCCATCAGGGCGATCAGCGCAATGCTTCCGAAAATCACCAGCTTGAAAGACAGGTCATCTTCTGTGCGCTTCGTCACCTGCACTTCTCCGGTATTCTTCATGGAGCCAAGGCTCGATTTAAATGAAGAGATGATGGTAGGGATTGTTTTAATCAGGGTGATAAAGCCTCCGGCAGCAACAGCTCCGGCGCCAATCTGGCGGATATAAGCACGGTAAATTGCTGTGGCATAGTCGGCAAAAGTGTGAGTTGCCGGATCCCAACCGCCTGAACCGCCCGTAGTTGCCAGGTCTTTCAAATAGCCAAGCTTAATTAATTGCAGGGCCGTTGTCTCCTGTGGAACAATAGATGCCAGCAAAGGAATCAGCCCCAGCCACGCCAATACACCTCCGGCAACCAGAACACCGGCAATCTTAGGTCCTATGATATACCCAACCCCCATATATTCAGGGGTTATCTCTCCGTTAACAGTAGCAGAAGGGAAAAACCGGTTGGTTTGCTTTGTCACCCAAGCCGGGCTTTCGGCAATCAGGTGAAACACCTTCTGAAGGATGGCATACAGGAATGCAAACCCCAGGCCGAGATAAGCCGTTTTGGCAAAGTCGCCGCCTTTTTCCCCGGCAATCAGCACAGAGGCACAGGCTGTACCTTCCGGATATGGCAGGGTGCCATGTTCTTCCACGATCAGGGAACGGCGAAGGGGAACCATCATCAGGGTGCCCAGGATCCCTCCCAAAGCAGCCAGAATGAAGATGGGCCAGTAAGAGAAAAAGCTCTCACCCTGGCTCCCTGCTGTGAGGAAGAGGAAGCCTGGAAGAGTAAAAACTACCCCCGCAGCAATCGATTCACCCGCAGAACCGGTAGTTTGTATAATGTTATTTTCAAGAATGGTGGTCTTAAAGAACTTTCTTCCAATTGAAATTGCAAGAACGGCTACCGGAATAGACGCTGAAACGGTCAGACCCGCCTTCAGTGCGAGGTAAACCGTCGCTGCACCGAAGATAATGCCGAATAAGGCACCCAGTAAAATGGATTTTACAGTAAATTCGGCTACCTTCTCTTCAGCAGGAATGTAAGGCCTGAATTCTTTTTCTTGTTTGATTTCTGCCATGTTATTAAATATCGGAAATAAGAGACAAGTATATCAAAAAGCCGCTAGAATAGCTAATAGCTGTTGGTAGTTGGTTTTGGGCTATCAGTAGTCAGCTTCCGGCAGTCAGCCACCCGGGGGGCAGCTAATTTTCCTGTCTCATATCTGATAACTTTTTTAGCTTTGCAGAGATGAAAAAGAATAAAGCTGTTTTTCTTGACAGAGATGGCGTGCTAAATAAAGAATTAGGTGACTATGTGTGTCATCCTGATGATTTTAAGGTGCTGGAACATAATTTCAAGCCCCTGAAGGAATTGCAGGACCGCGGATATCTTCTTATTGTGATCACCAACCAGGGCGGAGTTGCCAAGGGATGGTACAGTGAGGAAACATTAGCGTTGATGCATGGAGAACTGATAAAGGCATATGAAGCAAATGGAATACACCTGAGCGACATCTACTACTGCAGGCATCATCCGGATTATAATGGTAAATGCCTGTGCCGTAAGCCAGGTTCGCTTATGCTGGAAAAGGCTGCAGCCCGTTTCAACGTGGATATCTCCAGATCTTACTTCATAGGGGATAATCAAAGGGATATGATTGCAGGTGAGGGAGCAGGAGTGAAAGGGATTCTTATCAAATCGGATCAGCCAATTGGCGAAGTCCTCCATCTGATAGACTAATTATGGCAGTGCTCTCCATTTTTCCTGCCGTTAAATAAAAAACCAGAAGCTGCACCGCGTCAGCTTCTGGTTCTTCAAATTGCAACTATATATTAGTGGCTTTCTGTTGCCTCCATCCGGTCCTTGTTAAGGAACACAAATTTGTGGTCGAAAACATCCAGGATGATATGGCTGTCTTTATCTACCTTACCAGCCAGGATGTCTTTAGAAAGCTCGTTGAGAATCCGTTTTTGGATCACTCTCTTTAATGGCCTGGCACCAAACTGAGGGTCGTACCCTAATTGTGCAAGCCAGTCCAGCGCTTCTTCCGAAGCTTCTATCTCAATTCCCATTTCGCGAAGTGTTTGCTGCACATGTTTGAACTGAAGAGCAACAATGTCGCGCAACTCAGTCCGGTTAAGCGGAGTGAACATGATCAGTTCATCAATCCTGTTCAGGAACTCAGGACGAATAGTCTGCTTCAGCAAATCAAACAACTGGTTCTTCGTTTTGGCAACCACCGCTTCCTTGTTATCATCATCAAGAGAGCTGAAGTTCTCCTGGATGAGATGTGAACCAATGTTCGAGGTCATGATGATGATGGTGTTTTTGAAGTTGACCACCCGGCCTTTGTTATCTGTTAAGCGGCCATCATCCAGAACCTGCAGGAGAATATTGAACACATCCGGATGAGCTTTTTCTATTTCGTCCAGCAGAATAACACTGTAGGGCTTCCTGCGAACGGCCTCGGTAAGTTGCCCGCCTTCATCATATCCCACATATCCAGGAGGGGCCCCGATCAGCCTCGATACCGAATGGCGTTCCTGGTACTCGCTCATATCGATACGGACCATCGATGCTTCATCGTTGAAGAGGAATTCCGCCAATGCTTTTGCCAGCTCGGTTTTCCCTACACCGGTGGTGCCCAGGAAGATGAACGATCCGATGGGTTTGCGTTTATCCTGCAATCCGGCCCGCGAGCGGCGGATCGCATCGGAAATGGCTTCAATTGCTTCTTCCTGTCCGGCTACCCGTTTATGAAGCTCTTCTTCCAGGTTGAGCAGTTTTTCGCGCTCGCTCTGGATCATTTTGGTTACCGGAATGCCTGTCCACCTGGAAACTACGCCCGCAATATCATCGGAAGTTACTTCCTCCTTCAGCATGCGGCTTCCGCTTTGTTTCTCCTCCAGATCTTTTTTCAGTGATTCCACTTTATCCTGCGATTCCTTGATCTTTCCGTAGCGGATCTCAGCCACCCGTCCGTAGTCTCCCGCTCGTTCCGCTTGTTCAGCTTCCAGTTTGTAATTCTCGATCTGTGCGACTTCGTGGTTGATGGCATCAACCAGATCTTTTTCTGCCTGCCAGCTGGCTCTGAGCGAATCCCGTTCAGATGAAAGGTTAGCAATTTCTTCACTTAGTTCATGTACCTTCTTTTCGTCGTTTTCACGCTTGATCGCCTCCCGTTCAATTTCAAGCTGCATAATTCTGCGCTCAATCTCATCAACAGCCTCCGGAACAGAGTCCATTTCAAGCCTCAGCTTGGAAGCTGCTTCGTCCATCAGGTCAATCGCCTTATCAGGAAGGAAGCGATCGGAAATATACCTCTGTGAAAGCTCTACGGCCGCAATGATCGCCTCATCTTTAATTCTTACTTTATGGTGGGTTTCATACCGTTCTTTCAACCCACGCAGGATAGAAATGGCGTCCTGAGTGTCCGGTTCATCCACCATAACTTTCTGGAACCGCCTTTCGAGTGCTTTATCTTTTTCCAGGTACTTCTGATATTCATTAAGTGTGGTCGCTCCGATAGCGCGCAGCTCACCGCGGGCGAGTGCCGGCTTCAGGATATTAGCTGCATCCATAGCTCCTTCACCGCCTCCTCCAGCACCCACCAGGGTGTGGATCTCGTCGATAAAGAGGATGATGTCGCCATCGCTTTGCGTCACTTCTTTTACTACGGCTTTTAACCGTTCTTCAAATTCGCCTTTATATTTGGCACCTGCTATAAGTGCTCCCATATCAAGAGAATAAACTGTCTTGCTCTTGAGGTTTTCAGGAACATCGCCCTTGATAATCCTGAATGCAATACCCTCTGCAATGGCTGTTTTCCCAACGCCGGGTTCACCGATCAGGATGGGGTTGTTTTTGGTACGTCGTGAAAGGATCTGGATCACACGTCTGATCTCATCGTCCCGGCCAATCACCGGGTCGAGCTTACCCGACTCTGCAAACTCATTTAAGTTGCGGGCGTATTTATTAAGGGCATTGTAAGTAGCTTCCGCATTCTGATCTGTCACCCTATTGCTTCCGCGTAATTCGGTTATGGCCTTTTTGAGATCTTTCTCGGTCACTCCTGCGTCCTTTAACATCGAACTTACTTTGTCCCCCGAACTCAGGATGCCAAGCAGGATGTGTTCGACCGATACAAATTCGTCTTTAAACTCTTTCAGGTAATTTTGAGCTTTAAGAAGTGCAGCATTAGTATCTGCAGATAAATAAATATTGCTGCCGCTTACCTTCGGATAGCTTTGTATTTGTGCGTCGAGCACCGTGTTGATCCGGTTGACGTTAACATTCAGTTTCTTTAGCAGATAATTGACAACGTTTTCATCAACCAACAGTAAACCCTTCAGCAGGTGTGCGTTTTCGATGGCCTGCTGTTGATTTGCCACCGCTATTTCTGAAGCCTTCTGTACGGCCTCCTGTGCCTTGATTGTAAAGTTGTTGAAATTCATAGTATTCCAGTATGATCAAAATGCCTACCAGAGAAGAATAAAGAACAAAACCGGAATTTTTGTCTTTAGCATGTTGAGTTTCAATGACTAAAAGTCTGCTTTCAATGCACATGAAAGGGCTTTTTGTCAGATTATGGTTCTGAACCTGGTGGCTCCTGTATACCGGCACTTCTTAGGATGCGAACAGAATAATTGTTACTTTTATCAGGATTCACTAACGATAAAAAATTTGTTATGAGTAAGAAAATTCTGTTGCTTGCCGGAGACTTCGTAGAAGACTACGAAGTAATGGTTCCTTTTCAGGCCATGCAATCTGTCGGTTTACAGGTTGACGCCGTCTGTCCCGGAAAGAAGTCAGGAGATACTGTTGCTACTGCCATTCACGACTTTGTTGGTTTTCAAACCTACGTTGAGCTGCGGGGGCATAATTTTGCCATCAACAAAGACTTCGACACTGTTAACCCTCAGGATTATGATGGCCTGTATGTTTGTGGCGGGAGAGCTCCTGAGTACATTCGCTTAAATGAGAGAGTGCTGGAGCTGACCAGGCATTTTTTTAGCGCCAACAAGCCCGTTGCTGCTATCTGTCATGGAATACAAATTCTGACTGCGGCCGGAGTTGTCGAAGGAAGAACGCTCACAGCCTATCCTGCAGTCGGTCCGGAGGTCACTCTTGCCGGAGGAAATTACAGGGATGTTGGCGTAACGGAAGCAGTGACTGATGCCAATCTTACCACATCTCCTGCATGGCCGGGGCATCCTGCGATATTGAAGGAGTTTTATAAATTGCTTGGAATTTCAATCACAGGCTAGTTTTCGCAGATACGGCTATCCTCTGCTGGCAGGAGAGATAGCCGTGCTGTTTGTTATTAAACGGTTGACCTTATCTGGTATATGGATCTAAGTAAAAAATATAAACGGGATCTGATTGCAGGATCCGTCATCTCTCTTTGCATTTTAACTATTACCACCAGTGCTTCGTGGATCAGTATCGGGCGTTTGATAGAAAGCCAGAAAAGGGTGAATCATACTCACGAAGTCTTATTTAATCTGGAGCAGGTGATCTCAGCTGTTAAAGATGCAGAAACGGGGCAAAGGGGTTTTTTACTGACGGGGGATGCATTGTTTCTGGAACCTCACAACGGTGCCCAGGAGAGAGTGTGGACTGCATTTGCACGTGTCAGTGCACTTACCGCCGGCAATCCCGGCCAGCAGCCGGCTGTTGACTCATTGGAGCAGTTGATCAAATCGAGATTCCTTTTACTGGATCGCAGCGTTCAGAAGAAAAAGTCTGGCCAGCCGATAAACTGGCAAAATGTGGAGAAGGGAAGGGCATTTATGCAGTTGCTGAGAGCTATGGTAAGCAGAATGGAAACAAGAGAAAAGGTTGTTTTTGAAAGTCGTACAGAAGAACTAAATGCTTTTGCCTCTTTTACCCCCTGGATCATCATTATCGCTTCTTTAGGGGGAATAGCCATCACCATTGTGTACTATTTCAGGTTAACTGCCAGCTATAAACAGAGGTTGAGAATGCAGGAGGAGCTTGTTGAAAAGGAAAAGCAAATGCTTCGTAAGATAAATTCTATTCAGAAATTTGCAGAGGAGGTTTCAGGAGGAAATTATAATGTAAGAATGAAAAGGGAGGAACTGAATTAACCGGTTCCTCTCTTTTTATCGGTTTAAGCTAATATTTTCTTTAGCTGGGATGTCTGGTGATCTGTGAGCTTCTTCAACGGGCCGCTTGCCATCATTTTCATCATCATGTTGAGCTCAGCAGAAATAGTCAGGATAGCTTCCGTACTGTCGGTGCCTAGTGTTGATACCACCCAGCGCATTTCAACATTGAAAGGTACTTCCTGTGCCGGAACGATGATGATGCTCTGATTTTCGATCCGGTTAGAGATTTTAAGTGCAAGCCTGGCCATGTTTTTAATGGCAAATGCCGCTTCATCTTTCGAAGACGACCAATCAGAGATATTGTCGGGCATCAGCTGGCTATGATTATTAAAGTCAGCCAGGAAAGAATAAACCGTTTCTATGGGCTTATTTATCGTTTGTTTACTTTCAAAAACAGTCATAACTTTGATAGTATACTCTTAGCGGTTTGCCCACTCTGCAGGGTTATCTCTCCATTTACGCAACAACTCCAGGTCATCTTTACTGATGAAAGAATGTTCTGATGCGTATTCTATTAAAGCATTATAGTTAGAAAGTGTATTAAAGCGGCATTTCGCAGCGGCGAAGTTATCAGTAGCCTCCTGAAGGTTATAAGAAAAAATCGCTACCAATCCGGCAACATCGCATCCGGCAGCGCGAAGCGCCTCAACAGCCTGAATGCTGCTTTTGCCGGTTGAGATCAGATCTTCGATCACTACGACCCGTTGTCCCTGGTATACTTCCCCTTCAATCAGACTTCCTGTGCCATGCTCTTTCGCTTTTGATCTTACATACGCAAATGGTAAGCC
Source organism: Pararcticibacter amylolyticus (assembly GCF_003130405.1). Lineage (GTDB taxonomy): Bacteria > Bacteroidota > Bacteroidia > Sphingobacteriales > Sphingobacteriaceae > Arcticibacter > Arcticibacter amylolyticus. The sequence continues at coordinate 106,579 of NZ_QEAS01000013.1, read as the reverse complement.
GAGGTCTTGCGCTACCAGTACTCCCTGTGGGATACCTGCAGTTGCAACTCCGGCGATCAAGCCAACAGAACCGAACTCCTCCTGGATCAGTGCAGACAGGTTCTGCCTGATAAAAGTCCTGATTGCTGGGTATGAAAGGGTTATGCGATTATCACAATAAATTGGTGATTTTATTCCTGATGCCCATGTAAAAGGTTTGCCGGGTTGTAATTTTATTGCTTTAATTTGTAACAAAAATTCGGCAACTTTCTGCTCAATCTCACTTTTGTTGATCATGACACAAATGTATAGAATTTATATTAACGATACTGTGCTTATTATAGCGGATTTTGTGCCCGGGGGCATCGGTCCGAACCAACGAATTGACGTTCAGAGTTTTGATTTTAAGGAATTTTATAAACATGTAAAAAAGGGTGAGGGGTCCGTATATGTGCTTTTAACAGATGAGCCCAGGAGAATGTTTAAAAAAATCCGAAAGCCTTTCCTTACGATCAAAGCTGCGGGCGGGGTGGTTAAAAACGAAGCAAATCAGTACCTGTTTATCTTTAGAAAGGGGAAATGGGACCTCCCTAAAGGAAAATTAGACGATGGGGAGAGCACAAAAATAGCCGCAGAAAGAGAAGTTGCAGAGGAGTGCGGTATCAAGGTTCTCAGTGTAGGAGGAAAGCTCTGTAAGACCTGGCATGTGTATGAAGACCGCGGTCAGACTGTTTTTAAGAAGACAAGCTGGTATAAAATGAAAGCCAAAAAACAGAAACTGATCCCGCAGCTGGAAGAAGACATTACGGAAGCCAGGTGGATCGATGCAGGCGATTTTTCTTTCGTGAGACAAAATACCTTCCCTCTGATAAAAGATATTATCAGTCTGCTTGAAGTGTAGGTTCCCCTTTAAAGGAACCTCATCGCTTCTGCGGGAACAAATTTGCTTATATCGCCCTTATGACGGAGGATGTCCCTGACAATGGTAGAGCTGATAGACGAATAGCCCGGATTGCTCAGGATGAAAATACTTTCGATTGAAGGATCCAGCTCATGGTTCATTTGGGCTATGGCCTTCTCATATTCAAAGTCTGAGACCGTCCTGATTCCCCGGATCATATATTGTGCATGTATTTTTTTACAAAAATCTACGGTAAGACCTTCGTAAGGGCGGACTTCAATTTTTGATTCATAGGTGAACACACTTTCCAGAATCTTTAATCTTGTGTCAAGAGACAGCATAGGTTGCTTTGTGCTGTTGGCTCCCACACCGATAACGACTTTATCAAACAGGGAAACCGAGCGTTGCAGGATATCAACATGAGCAACAGTTACGGGGTCAAAAGAGCCGGGAAAAAGAGCGATTTTCATTTTATAACGTTCTTAATGTTTTCGTTTTATGCCTGCAGCGTGACTGCCTTCGTTCATTGCAATATCTTTTACCGTAAAGCGAACTTGTATCAGGGTTCAAAAAAACTGAATGATGAATATCCATATTGTCGTTGCTCCCGGAAATTAGGGTGATTGTCGATCTTCTTCATCGAAGGATGTTCCACGATGAGCATTCCCCCCGGCTTCAGCAGGTTCCTTTCAAAGACCAGTTGCGGGATCTCCGGAATTTGCGGCAAATCGTAAGGAGGATCGGCAAAGATGAGGTCGTACGTGTCGGTAGCCTGTTTCAGAAACTTAAGGGCATCTGCCTTTACAGGGTGAATGCCTGGCAGCTCGTACTGTTTCGCTACATCCTTCAGATAATAATAGCAGCCGGCAGCTTTATCAACCGATGTTATATCGGGTACTCCCCGCGAAGCAAATTCGACCGACAGGCTTCCAGTTCCGCTAAACAGATCGAGCACCTTGATCTGGTCAAAGTCAACCAGGTTATTTAAGATGTTAAACAGCGCTTCTTTTGCATTGTCCTTTGTCGGGCGTACCGGTAGATTCGCCGGGGGCTTCAGACGAAGCCCTCTTAATTTACCACTGATTATCCGCATACACCAAGACTTAGCAAAGGGAAAAACTGATGGGCCGGAACAAGGCTGAAAGCTTCCGGGTGAGCAAAGAGCTTAGAGCCGTCGGCAAAGGCAATCCTGTTGAAATATTTCAGGATCCGCCGGTAATTTTCGCTGTATTTCTCAATTTCTCCCGAAAGAAGAATTTCTGTTTCATGGCTCTTTAAGTCAAATTGACGGCATGCCATTAAAAGGAAGTAGTTAAAATCGTCTGTGGTAGCAGCCGAAAAAATATTATAATAGATCAGACGGCCTTCTATAGCCAGCAAGAGCTCAAAAGTGCCGCTGTTAAATTGAACAGCCAGTGTTTTGGTGTTTTTGGTTAAGGGAAGAACCGATTTAATAAAAGGCTCTGCCTGGGAAAATAATTCCGCCTGCGGATACTTTGAAAGCACCGGGGCCACAAGTTCATTCTCCACCGATGCAATCGACCTGATTCCTGATTCGTCGAGTCCATTAGTGATGAACCTGACGGAAGCAGAGGAGCTTATAAAGTTTTTCAGCACTGGCAGGGTTTCCTGTGAATAGATCTCTTCCGGAACAAATGTGAAATGGAAGGTTTCCGAAGCGACTTTTATCTTGCTGAAACCAGCGTTAAGATATTCGTATTTTGCCGGGAGATTCAAAAATACCTCCTGCAGGGATGAATGAAATAATGCACAATCAAATAAAACTTTGAGATTTTTCTCTTGCGTATTTACGATAGCATATGAAAGTTTGCCCGTACTGACCCTGATCAGCAACTCACAATTCCCCGCCTGATCTCCCGTGAAATCTTTTACCTTTAGATGAAGTGTACCGGTATTATTCATTTCAGCAAACTTAAATAAAATCTTTTATATCAATTGATGCACTTGCCAGGGGCCGCGCCCGGTTTTGTTTGTTATTTTAGCTGGCTTATTAGATACTAATTTTCAATTTGCTTCCATGGGTTTAAGAGAGTTGTTGATCAGGCAATTTGAGCAGGTGCCAACAGTTCAGCAAATGCATGCATTTACTGAACTGGAGCGGTTCGTTCTCAGTCGTGAGGGAGATGAGTGCTTTGTTCTGAAGGGGTACGCAGGAACGGGGAAGACAACCATTATTGCCTCTCTGGTAAAAGTGCTGCCGCGACTGGGGCTAAAATCGGTATTGCTTGCGCCTACCGGAAGGGCCGCCAAAGTGGTGAGCAACTACTCGGGCAGACGTGCTTTTACTATTCATAAACGTATCTATAGAAAAAAGCAAGCTGTGAGCCCTGATTTTGATTTCTCACTTGCTCCAAACCTGGCAGAGAACACCCTTTTTATTGTGGATGAGGCCTCTATGGTGTCGGATACGCCAGGAGATTTCAGCAGGAAGAGTTTAATGCACGATTTGGTCAGCTATGTATACAATGGTAAAAACTGTAAACTGATGCTTGTCGGTGATACAGCGCAGCTCCCGCCTGTAGGCTCAGATTCCAGCCCCGCTCTGGAACCGCCAGCTTTGGGCAGTACCTTTGCTCTTACAATCTTCACGTATGAGCTGACCGATGTTGTCAGGCAGGAAAAGCAATCAGGCATTTTAAGAAATGCCACAGAGATCCGGGACCTCCTGAGAGAGCGGAAGCAATCGTTTCCCGCAATCAAAGTGCAGGGCTATCCTGATATCTTCAGGATGACAGGAGAGCGCCTTACAGAAGGGCTTCATTATGCATACGATAAGTTCGGAACCGAAAATACTCTGGTCATCTGCAGGTCTAATAAGAGTGCAAATAACTATAATCAGCAGATACGAAACCGCATTTTGTACAGAGAAGAAGAGATTACGGGAGGCGATTACCTGATGATTGTCAGGAACAACTATTATTGGCTGAAGGGGGAGGAGGGCAGCAACAATTTTATTGCGAACGGAGATATTGTGAAAGTAAGGAAGCTTAGGAATATCCAGGAAGTTTACGGACTCCGGTTTGCTGATGTGGTACTTGAGTTCCTCGATTATCCCGACGAAGAGCCTTTAAGCTGCAAGATACTGGTAGACGCGATTTACGCGGATGGCCCTGATATGGGAAAGGACGATCAAAGACGCTTTTTTGAGGCGGTCATGGAAGACTATTCTCATCTGCACGACCGGAAGACCCGTATCGAAGCGATCCGGTCAGACCCTTATTACAATGCCCTGCATGTAAAGTTCTCCTACGCTGTTACCTGCCATAAGGCGCAGGGCGGGCAATGGGATGCAGTGTTTATTGATCAGGGGTTCCTTACCGAAGAGATGATCAATACAGATTTTCTGAGGTGGCTTTATACAGCTGTTACCCGCTCCGTAAAAGAACTCTTCCTTGTAAATTTCAGCCAGGAGTTTTTTACGTAAAAACGACCGTAAAAGTAGTCCCTTCCCCTGCTGTACTTTCGGCAATGATGTCTCCTCCCATGGTAACAATCTGGGCTTTTGTGATAAACAGTCCGATCCCTTTACTGTCCTCGCGGTTGTGAAAGGTGTTATATATTCCGAAAAGCTTATGCCCATGCTTTTTCAGATCTATGCCGAGGCCATTGTCTTTCACCTGCATACATGTTTTTTCGCTTTCCAGATACGTTCTGATCTTAATATGAGGCTGGCGGTCGGGATGTCTGTATTTAATAGCATTGGTCAGAAGGTTTTGCATGATGCTCTCCAGGTACGACTTTGGATACCGGATGCACGGAGCCTGAGTAAAATCGTGTTCAACTTTTGACTTTGTTTGTTTAACATCAGCAGAAAGGTTTTCCATTATCTTCATAAAGACTTCCTCAAAGCTCAGGTCTTCATTTTCAACCGCAGGGCCATTTCTCTTTCTCATCAATTCAATGAGATCATCAAGTTTAATCAGGAGATTAGCCGAAACAGATTTTATGGCCTGCATAAACTCTTCTTTTTCCCGTGGGTTAGGAGCATTTTCGTACAGGCGCAGGAGACTGTTGAGGTTTATCCCCGGCGACCGTAAATCGTGAGAGGCAATATAAGCGAACCGCTCCAGTTCCCCGTTTTGTTTGATAAGTTCATTACTGATATTGATAAGTTCATTCTTTTGAGATTCGAGCAGTTTATTCTTGTCGTCTACCTGCCTGAATAGTTTGAGAATTTGCTCCCTGTTGTGAATGATCGTTATTAATGATGCAATTATAATGACCAGCAGCACATAACTTCCTGCGATTGTGAAAATTTGTATCCGTTCATTCAGTTTAACAAATGACTGGTGGTGTTTTTGCATTGCCTTTTTTTCAGCAGAGATGATCCGGAACACCAGTTGCTCGATTTTTTCCATGGCGAATTTGCCTTCATTCGTACGAACCTTCTCAAGTGCCTGTTGCTGCCGGCTGCTCTTCTTTAGCCGGATGGTCAGCGCTAACTCCTTTCGCTTAATATCCAGCCATCGCTTTAAATCCTTTATGTTATTTTGCTGATACGGATTATCAGCGGTCAGTATCAGAAGCGCTTCGAGCGTCTTTTCGATCCGGTTTTCAGAAGTGTAATAGTGGTTTAGATAAGTTTCATTACCTGTAAGAAGATATCCTCTCTGTCCGCTTTCCGCATTCGATGCAGTCAGGAGCAGGGAGTTTGTCTTATCCGTTATCAACGCGGTTTTTAATGTTTTCTGATGGTTCTTTTCGCTTTGGGATGACTGGGCAAGGTAAAATACGGTATTTATGATTGCCAGGATAATTGACGACCCGATTAAATAATAAATGTATCTGTGATTTGTCATACAAAGAAAGATAACGGGTTCGTTTATCGGGGTTAAAAGAAGATAAAAATAATAAAAATCAATCAAATTCAAGCATAACTTATTGATCACTATGGCTGGTTAAACTGTAAAGTCATTGTTAAGTCTTTTTTGACTTTCTGACTTTAATAGTCATTAATAAAATACACCTTTGCGCATGGTCAAGAACATAATATGCGTTCTGTTAGTCCTGGCCCTTTTTTTCGTAGCCTGCAATGAACTCGAGTATAGTCCCAATCAGGCTTTTGATAATGATACGCCGAGGGATCTGAACAATAAAAATATCAAGCGGCTGTTAGAAACAGAAGGCGACGACACGATCCGCTTTGTTCTAAGTGGAGATAGTCAGAGAGAATATTCCAATTCCAAGGCACTGGTCAGTGCGGTGAACAAGATGAAGGGGATAGATTTCCTGTTCCTGGCAGGGGATATTTCCGATTTCGGCCTGGTACAGGAGATGGAGTGGATCGATGATATCTTCTCACGTCTCCAGGTTCCTTATATAGGTGTAATTGGCAACCATGATATGGTAGCCAACGGAGAGAGGGCCTACCGGAGAATGTTTGGCGACTTCAATTTCTCATTTATTTATAAGGGGGTGAAGTTCGTGTGCCACAATACTAACAGCAGGGAAAAAGCCTTTGACGGAACCATCCCCAATTTGCCCTGGCTGAAAGAGCAGATGAGCTACGAAGAGGGAGTGAACGCGTATGTAACAGTTGCCCACGTGCCTCCGGGAAACGAAGACTTTGATAACAGTGTGAAGGATGAGTATATAGATGTATTAAATAGTTCACCTAATACCCTTGCCGCTCTGTACGCGCATACACACAGGGAAGATTTGTTCTATCCGGGTGCCGGAAAGATCCCCTACATCGTCACGGATGCTATTGAGCACCGCCAGTTTGTATTAGTTGAAATCAGCAATGGAAAACTTACCTTTGAAACGATCCGGTATTAAAATATGGGTAATAGTAGCCCTCTTTCTGACATCACCTGCAAAACTTTCCGCCCAGTTTTTTGATGCCCTGGTGCCAGGGGAGGTTGTGGTTCAGCATGCCGGAAGTATCGGCTTCTTCTCAGTAGGAGCGGGTTACCGTGTCTTTAAAAATAAACGGGGAAATGTTGATATGAACTACGGTTTTGTGCCGGCAAGTAAGGGAGGTCCTCTTCATATACTAAGTGCAAAATTTGCCTACCGTCCTTTTGAGATCAGGATCAAAGACTGGGCAACTATCTATCCAGCTAATCCGGGAGCTTTCGTCTCTTACCACTTTGGAAAGGAATTTGATTTTTACTGGGACAAAAGCCAGTACGAAAAAGGCTATTACTGGTGGTCTTCTGCCATTCGTCCTCATTTGTCCTTATCAAATGAGGTAAAGCTTCATGGCAAAAAAATAGTAAGAGGCGAAAAGATCAAATCCATTACATTGTATTCAGAGTTTAATACCAATGAACTTTATCTGGTGAGCTTTTTTCAGAATCACGGAGACCTCTCCATGAGAGACGTTTTTAAGCTGGGGATTGGCGTACGGGTGGGCTTCTGACCCAGACGGAATAAGTTTTGAGATTCTTATTACGACTTGTTTTATATTTGCCACTTGTAATCCATAATAATGGAAGACCTGAGAGTTTAGGATGTCATGCTGAAAAATCTTTTAATC
>NZ_QEAS01000013.1:97362-99155 GCF_003130405.1 Pararcticibacter amylolyticus | reverse complement strand
GAACGGCTCGTCTTCATTGTTTATAACACAGGCAATTTAAAGGACACCAGCATTTCCGAACGAAGTAAGGCTTTTCTTTACGGGCTGTGGATGGATACTTCTATGGCCGGTTACATTTGCGCATTACCCCTGCTTGTGGTTATGATTGCATGGGTGGCTGAAATCAATATCCCCGCTTTAGCCCTGAAGATCTATACCTGGACCCTTATTGTTATCTCCTCTTTTCTCACGGTAGTGAATTTCAATATCTACCGGGAATGGGGAACAAAAGTGAACTACCGTGCCCTGGAATTTGCTTTTGGATCCCCTGCGGAAGCGTTTGCCAGCAGCGAGTCGTCCCCGGTATTCCTCTCATTCCTGGTATTTTTTGCCCTGAGCGGAGCCGGAGTGTTTCTGGCCTCAAGGCTCATCTGTTACAGCTTTAATAAGCAGCAGAAATGGTATCTGAAGCTTCCTGTAGCTCTTTTACTCCTGGGGGTCAATTTTCTGGCTATCCGCGGCGGCTGGCAGCTATCGCCGATGAATGAAAGCATGGCCTACTACTCGTCTAAACCTTTGTTAAATTATGCAGCAGTCAATACAGAATGGAGCCTCATCCACGATGTTCTGAATAATAAATACAATCTTAAAAATCCTTTTAAATATTATAAGCCTGATGAGGCAAAGGGGATAGTGAGAGACTTATATGCTCACCCTTCCGGCGACGCACCTGTAATTCTGACCAACCCGAGGCCAAATGTGGTCGTGATTATCATGGAAAGCTTCACAGGCAACGTGGTGGAGAGCCTGGGCGGGGAGAAGGGAATCAACCCAGCTATGGAAGGGCTTATAAAAGATGGCCTTTTCTTTAATAATATTTATGCTTCAGGTGGCCGTACAGATAAGGGTGTAGTTGCAGTACTGAGTGCCTTTCCTGCTCAGGGCGGCCGCAGTATCATGAAAGAAAACAGCAAACAGATAAGAATCCCCGCTTTGTCGCAATCGTTCAGGGCACACGGATATGCTACTTCTTTCTTTTATGGAGGAGAGAGCCGGTTCTTTAACATGCGGTCGTATCTTTTAAGTCATAATTATGGCAAGATCATAGATAAGGCAGATTTTGCGCAGAAGGATATGAGTTCAAAGTGGGGAGCCTATGATGGCCCGGTATATAATAAGACAGTGGCCGAACTGAATAAGGAAAGGAAACCATTCTTTGCGACCATTCTCACGCTCACAAACCATGAGCCCTTTGAACTTCCGGTCGCTTCCAGATTTAAAGGGGAAGATACGGAGAATAAATTCAGGAGTACCGCTTATTATGCAGATTCCTGTCTGGGGGCGTTTATAGAACAGGCCAAAAAACAGGAATGGTATAAGAACACACTCTTCATTATGGTGGCTGACCACGGACATTATCTGCCGCGAACCGACCTCGAAGTCTACGATCCTCAGCGTTACCGGATTCCCCTTATCTTCTATGGTGATGTAATCAAGCCGGAATATAGAGGAACAGTGATTAACAAGCCCGGAAGCCAGAACGATATAGCGGCTGTGCTGCTGAATCAACTCAATATACCATCTTCAGGTTATCCCTGGAGCAAAGATCTTCTTAACCCTTTCGTTCCCGGGTTTGCTTTCTTTAACTGGGATCACGGTTTTGGATTCGTTAGCCCTGCACAGATCATAAGTTTTGACACCATGGGAAATAGTATCATCTATCGGAAAGACAATAAAAACGGGGTACAGGATGAACAACTGTTGAAATATGGAAAAGCCTGCATGCAGGAAGTTTATCAGCAGTATGTGGATTT
>NZ_QEAS01000013.1:68893-97280 GCF_003130405.1 Pararcticibacter amylolyticus | reverse complement strand
CGGATAACTTCGTCCCTGAAACTCTTTGTTCTAAACTTTCCACTTTGAACTTTCTGCTTTTACCTCTAAACCCGAAATCGTTTCCGTAAAAAATATACAGTCATTTATTGATGCCTTTATTTTTTTTTCTCAATTTGAGCCCCGTAAACCAATAAGCTATATGAGAATCAGATTGTTATAGTTGTTTTGAGCCTTGTATAGACAACATTCAGTTATAAACACACACGTTCAATGGAAACACGCAGAGATTTTATTCGGAAGTCAGCTATCGCGATGGCTGGAACTTATTTGGGGACAAAGGGTTTGAGTGCAAAGAGCTATGGCAGGATTTTAGGAGCCAATGACCGGGTAAGAGTAGGGGTGATCGGTTTTTCTGACCGCTTTAAAGACACCCTGTTACCAAGCTTTTTAAAACATTCTCAGGAAACGAACTTTGATATAGTTGCCGTATCCGACCTTTGGTCGCTCAGAAGGAATCTCGGGGTCAGTTATCTGAAGGAAAAATTTGCTCATGATGTCACTGCCTGCCGGAACAATGAAGAATTGTATAATCTGAAGGATATTGACGCCGTCATCATCAGCACAGCAGATTTTCAGCATGCCCTTCATACAATAGAGGCGGTTAAGGCGGGATGTGATGCCTATGTCGAAAAACCTTTTGCTGAGACAATGGAAGATAACAGAGCCGCCTTTAAGGCAGTAAAGGCTTCGGGAAAGATCGTTCAGATCGGATCGCAGAGAAGAAGCGGCGCCAACTATCACACAGCATGCGAATTTATACAGAGTGGAAAATTCGGCCCTATCACGGCCGTTGACCTGGTGTGGAATGTAAACCAGCCGGGAAGATGGAGAAGGCCCGATCTGGTAGCTCAGCTTCAGGAAAAAGATACCGATTGGAAACGCTTTCTCCTCAACAGGCCATTTGAAGCATGGGATCCGCGGAAATATCTGGAGTATCGCCTGTTTTGGCCATATTCTTCGGGAATGCCTGGTCAGTGGATGTCGCATCAGATCGATACCGTCCATTGGTTCAGCGGACTGGCACATCCGAGAAGTGTAGTAGCAAACGGTGGGGTTTACACATGGAAAGATGGAAGAAAGAACTGGGATACCACTACTGCCGTTTTTGATTACGGAAAAGCAGATGATCCTGAATCCGGGTTCCAGGTAGTGTTTACCTCCCGCATGCAGAATGAGAGCGGCGGTGTAGGAGAGGTGTATTACTCAAACGGTGGAGAATTAAACTTAATTACCAATAAAATATCTCCCAGAGGTGGGTTGAAAGAAAGAGAGGCGGCTGCCATGAATATGAAGTCTAACCTTCTCCCGGTTGTCGATCTTTCAATTAATGAAGGCCAGGTTGTTACATCTGCCAGTACCGGGACGGATCACCTTACCTCTGCCCATATGCGGAACTGGATGGAGTGTGTCAGAAGCAGGAAGCAACCCAACGCCCCTGTCGAAGCAGGCTATAATCATTCTGTTGCTACTATTATGACCAATGCTGCTGTCAGGATGGGGGGAAAAGCTGTTTTTGATGAGAAGAAGCAGGAAGTGATGGTTAACGGGAAGGTTTTTAAATATTAAGCCTTCTATATATAAATTCTAAAATGATCAGAAGAACATTTATTAAGCAGGCGGGCGTTTTTGCCGGAGGCCTCTTGTTACATAGTCAGATGGCTGAAGCTTTTGCTTCCAGAGGGGATGGTGAAAGCATCAATATCGGTATTATCGGTTGCGGTGATCGCGGTAAAGGGATTGTTCATACCTTAAAAGAGCTCAATACTAAGTATAACGTGACCGCCCTGTGTGATCCTCTGGATTTCAGGCTGAACGAAACATTAAAAGAGGCAAAGCCCGCCGTTCCGGCTGTGTATAAGGATTACCGGGCGTTGCTGGATGATAAAAATTTAGCAGCGGTTGTAATAGCGGTTCCGCTCAACCTGCATTTCCAGATTGCATCAGATGCTTTAAAGGCAGGCAAGCATGTCTATCTGGAGAAGACAATGACATTCAACACCGCCCAGGCAATCGATTTGGTTGCCCTTACAAAGAAATATCCCAAACTGACCCTCCAGGTGGGACATCAGTACCGGTATACACCGCTTTATTACCGGGTAAAACAAATTATCGACGACGGATATCTGGGGAAAGTTACCCAGATAGACTGCCGGTGGGACCGTAACTGGAGCTGGAGAAGAACAGTTCCAAACCCCTCCCTTGAACGGAAGATAAACTGGAGAATGTACAAAGAGTATTCAGGCGGCCTTCCCGCTGAACTGCTGTCGCACCAGATGGATTTTATAAACTGGGTGTTCAACACCAATCCCGATCAGGTGATGGGCTCCGGGGGAATTGACTTTTATAAAGACGGCAGAGAGACGTTTGACAACGTACAGGCCATACTGCGGTATTCGAAAGCGGGGATGATCGGTAACTTCGGAGCCACCTGCGCCAATGCGCACGACGGCTATATGTTCAGGCTGAAAGGAAGCAAGGGAATGATTTCCCTCCTGGTGAACGAAGGATTTTATTACCCCGAGCAGGAAACAAGAAAGGAGCTTGAACTTGTGGATGGTGTTACCGGGGCGACAAAAATACAGCTGAGTACCGATGGCGGGATCCCGCTGTTAAAAGAACCGGCAAAAGACGGTACATGGTATGCATTCAATGATTTTTACAAGAGCATTCAGGAAAACTCCCTGCCCGCATCTAATGTGCTGACAGGAGCTAAAACAGCCATATGTGTAGATATGGTAAACCAGGCTACTTACCAAAACTCAATTCAGGCATGGAAATCATCTTATAATCTTTCATAAAATGAACACACTTAAAAAACAGATCTGTGCTGTCTTAAGCGCTTTCTTTATATGCGTTGGGATGCTGAACGTGCAGGCACAAAATACTGAAAAGGGCTGGGTTAATCTGTTTGACGGAAAAACCCTGAATGGCTGGAAGCGCCTGGCAGGAGAAGCAACCTACAAGGTGGAAGATGGAGCCATTGTCGGCACCACCGTCATGAATTCTGGCAATACATTTTTAGTTACTGAGAAAGAGTACGGCGACTTTATCCTGGAACTCGACGCTAAACTGGAGAGCAACTTAAGTAATTCAGGAATTCAAACCAGGAGTCACTTTGACCCCGCTGCTAATAAAGGAAAAGGGAAGGTCTTCGGCCGCCAGATGGAATTCGATCCTTCTGAACGCGATTGGAGCGGAGGGGTGTATGATGAGGGCAGGCGCGACTGGTTATACCCGATGTCTCTTAATGAAAAAGGAAAGGGAGCTTTTAAAACGGGAGAATACAATCATATCCGGATAGAATGTATCGGTAATGAAATGAGAACCTGGATCAACGGCAAGCCTTGTGCCTATGTGGTCGATACCCTGGACCCCAAAGGTTTTATCGGTCTTCAGGTACATGGCATTAATAAGGAAGAACAGGCCGGGAAAAGGGTGTACTTTAAGAATATCAGGATCAGAACCTCCGGTTTGATACCTAAAATATTTCCCTCGGGCATCTATGTCGTCAATACACGGCCTAATACCCTTACCGATTACGAGAAAAGGAACGGGTGGAAACTGTTGTTCGACGGGAAAACAACCACCGGCTGGGTTGGTGCATATAAACCCACATTCCCTCAAAAGGGTTGGAAGATACAGGATGGGATCCTTTCCGTATTGTCGTCGGATGGAAAGGAATCAGAGAATGGCGGGGATATTGTAACAAAAGAACAGTTCAGCGCTTTTGATCTTTCTTTTGAATTCCGGCTGACGCCGGGCGCGAACAGCGGGGTAAAGTATTTCGTCACCCTTTCTGAGAATAATAAAGGGTCGGCCATAGGCCTGGAGTACCAGGTGCTCGACGACGAACGGCACCCGGATGCAAAACTTGGAAGAGATGGTAACCGCACACTCGCCTCTCTTTACGATCTGATCAAAGCGGATAAGCAAGCCCGCTTTACCCGGCCAATAGGCGAGTGGAACAGGGGCAGGGTAGTCGTTTATCCTGATAACCGGGTAGAGCACTACCTGAATGGTGTAAAGGTGATCGAATACAAAAGAGGCTCTGAAGAATTCAGGAAACTGGTTGCGATCAGTAAATACAAAGACTGGAAGAACTTTGGTGAAGCCGAAAAGGGGCATATCCTGCTCCAGGATCACGGAGATAACGTCAGCTTCAGAAGTATAAAAATTAAGGCTCTTTAAAGGCTTTCCTGATAAAAAATCCAGTAGAGCGATTGTGGATATCATTCACAATCGCTCTACTGTCACTAAATAACACATTCCAAATGAAAAACTTGTTTTATGCCGCTCTGCTGGCAACTGCTGCATACAGCATGAACGCCGGAGCTCAGAATCTGTCCATAGAAAACCCCAAAGCAGTAAAGATTCTTTCCAACGAAAAGGAGAAGCGCATTGATATATTGATTGGTGGCCAGCCCTTCACTTCTTATATCTGGCCCGACAATATAAAAAAGCCTGTCCTGTATCCAGTCCTGACGGCTGCCGGTAATCCTGTTACCAGGGGATGGCCTCTGCAACCGCGTCCGGGAGAACGGGTTGATCATCCCCATCATATTGGAGTATGGTTTAACTTTGGCGATGTGAACGGATACGACTTCTGGAACAATTCTGACCAGGCAGCAAGAGATCATAAAGGTCCGTTTGGCACTATCCGTCATAAAAAGGTGAACAAGATTGTCAGTGGAAAGGACAAGGGTGAGCTCGACGTGACCATGGAGTGGTTCCCCGGTGAAAAAAAGGCTGTTCTCAGGGAAAATACAAAGTTTATCTTCAGCGGGAATGATAGCATCCGGATCATCGACCGGATTACAACACTGACAGCCTTAGATGAGAAGGTGGATTTTAAGGATAATAAAGAAGGCTTGATCGCTTTAAGGGTAGCCAGGGAACTGGAGCATCCCTCCAATAAACCGGAGAAGTTCACCGATGCCCAGGGAAATGTTACCAATGTTCCGGTACTGAACAATGAAGGAGTTACAGGCCACTATATAAGCAGTGAAGGCAGGGAAGGAGACAGCGTATGGGGAACACGTGCCAAGTGGGTGATCTTAAACGGGAATATTAAGGGCGAGCCGGTTGCGGTGATGATCCTGGATCATCCGCAAAATCCGGGCTACCCGGCCTACTGGCACGCGAGAGGATATGGTTTATTCGGAGCTAATTCTTTAGGACAGAATGCTATGAGCGGCGGCAAAGAAACGCTGAACTTTAGCCTTGACGCCGGTAAATCAGTCACGTTTAAATACCGCATCCTGGTGTCGTCGGCTAAACAGCTTTCTGCTGAAGATGCCTCTTCATTGTTTAAAAAGTTTACAGGCAATTAGCCGCCTTTCAGCCATTATTTCTATGTGGAGAGGCAGCGCCGGCTCTCAGGCAATATTTATAATGTTGCCTGAGATGGTTGTCTCTTTTTGCAGATATGTTAATGTTTCTGAAGTTTTTTTTGATTTATAAGTATTTTTAATATCAGTTGTTATGTAATTGTTATCAAAATTATCTAACTTAGGGTTGCTTTTGTGTTATGGCCGGAGAAATAGTAGATATTGCAGATGATAAAACTCTCCTTCGTCGGATGAAGGCTGGCGACAGGTCGGCTTTTAAGGAGATATACGACAAATATTGGTCTAAATTATATATCTACGGTTATAATATTCTCCGTGAAAGGCAAAGTTGTGAAGACGCAGTTCAGGAGATCATGGTCGACCTTTGGATGAAGAGGGAGGTGCTGCAGATAGAATCTTTGTCATCCTATCTCCTCGCAGCCACAAGATATCAGGTGCTGAAAGTGATCCGGTCAGGTAAGGTAAGAAGTGAGTTTTTTATCCAGGCAGCTGCGATCACCGAAGAATATAACGGCGAACAGCTTATTCACGGCCGGGATATCAGTTCATTAGTAGATAATCACATTTCGCAGTTACCCGATAAGTGCCGGGAAATTTTCACTTTGAGCAGAAAACAGCAATTGTCGAACCGGGAGATTGCTGAGAAACTCGGAATAGCTCCAAAAACCGTAGAAAATCAGATTACAATAGCCATCAGGCGGCTCAGATCGTCTCTCGGAGATGTTTTACTGGCTATTTTTGTTTTGCTTCACTGGTTTTGATAATTTCTTCTTCCTTTTTATAATCCAGGACCTCTCTTTTCATTGTTTGTGTTTGTTGTATAGGTCACATTCTCTCTTCTTGTATTGAATGTTCAGTGTTTTTACCTTTTTGTTAAATAAATAATAAATTTTTAGAATTTCTTTTGGGGGCAGGCAGTCTATTTAGGGTACTTACAATCAAATCCCCCGTATGGAAAAGGAGAAATTCGAGAAAATAATTGCAAAATGTGTTAACGGAACTGCTTCTGCTGAGGAGCAGGCGCTCGTAGCAAACTATCTGGATACATTTCAGCAAGGCAATGAAAGCTGGGATTCCGGAGAAATGGGAGATAAAGACCTTATCGGAGAGCAACTTTATCAACGTACCCAGGACGAAATTACAGCACGGGAAGAAAAGAACCGCGTATTCAAGCTGCGCTGGTTGTCTGCAGCGGCAATTTTTGTAGCACTTCTCTCCGGCGGATATTTTGCACTCAGGAATAATAAGCCCGAGCTGACAGCTCAAAAATTTAAGAACGACGTTCTGCCTGGCAGCACTAAGGCCACATTGACATTAGCCGATGGAAGGCAGATAACCCTTGATGAGGAAAAAGAAGGAGCGCTCACCCGGGAGGGGAATGTAGTGGTAAGAAAAACAAGGGACGGGCAGTTGATTTACGATATGTCGGGGGTGGCCGGATCGTCGAAAGGCAAATCACAGACAGCTTACAACATCATCTCTACGCCCAGCGGAGGGAAGTATATGCTCATCCTGGAAGATGGCACGAAAGTTTGGATGAATTCCGCTTCGTCGCTGAAATTTCCGGTTGCATTTACCGGCTATACCCGGAATGTTGAATTAACAGGCGAAGCCTATTTTGAAGTAGCAAGGAACCGCAACAAGCCATTCTTTGTAAAGGGGAGGGGATTGGATATAAAGGTATTGGGTACCAGCTTTAATCTCAATTCCTATGCAAGCGAACCGGCAGCGATTGCTACATTGATAGAAGGTTCCGTAGAAGTGTCGGGTGCCGGGAAGAAAGTGCTGTTGAAGCCGGGGAACCAGGCCGGGGTTTCCGGTTCTGGCATCAGCCTGGTTCCGCATGCCGATCTGGAAGAAGCGACCGCCTGGAAAAACGGATACTTTCAGTTCAGGGATGCCAGGCTCAGTGAAATTATGAGACAGCTGGCCCGCTGGTATGATGTTACCGTTGAATACGACAGAAACCTACCTGATGAAGAATATACCGGAGTGATCTCCCAGTCTGTGAAAATTTCAAAAGTTCTGGAAATGCTGGAACAGGGGGGAGGGGTTGAGTTCAGGATTGATGGCAGAAAGATCACCGTATTATCAACAGAAAAATAGAATCATTAATTTCTCACCAGGCAAATATGAAGATAAACAGTACGTAACACACCATTTGTAGGGTTCAACGAATAATAACCTGCTCCGGATTGCGCCCCGGAGCAGGAGAATGTTATCCGGTCTCCAGGAAAGGCTTTGGATAACGCGTTCAGGTTAACCCCTTTAAATTATTACCAATTCGTTTCACTTAATCAGCATTAACCCAAACAAAGCAAAAGTATGAAACATGCTTTACTTTACCAATGCAGATACCTCAGTATCTGCCTGAAAATCTTTACGCTGCCTTACAGGCAACATTCAGGAACGTTATTTTCCCAATTAGTACGGATTATGAAGATTACGGGGATTATAATAATGGCAGCCTGTCTCCATGTCAGTGCCGCCCTTTATTCTCAGAAGGTCACCCTTAATGAACGGAACAGTAAATTGTCGGAAGTGTTTGTCCGCTTGCGTGAGCAGACAGGCTATAATTTCGTTTACAATAACAAATTGCTGAAGAAAGCTGCTCCCGTGACGGTGAGAACGGCCAACGAACAGCTCGAAGAAGCGCTGAGAGAAATCTTTAAGGATCAGCCATTGACATTTTCGATCATTGAAAAGACGATAGTAGTAAAGGAAAAGGAAAGGACATTGCTGGAGTCTGTTGGTGCAGCTATGAAAGAATCGGTTCAGGCACTCCTTCCTGACGGTCCTGTAAGAGGAACGGTTACGGATGAGAATGGCGACCCATTACCCGGGGTAACCGTTATTTTGCAAGTGCCGAATGCCGCGGCAAAGAGCGTGGCGAGTAGTGCCGATGGAAAGTATATGTTCAGTGCTGTGCCTTCCGGTTCTGTTTTAATCTTCAATATGATCGGATTTAAGCGGCAGGAAATCCAGGTGTCAGGCAGAACAGTGATCAACGTGAAACTTAACCCAGATGTAAAAGAGCTTCAAAACGTGGTTGTTACAGGTTATCAAAGCATTAAAAAAGATACATATACGGGGAATGCCATTGTGGTAAAAGGCGAAGATCTCAAAAGGAATAATCCGCAGAATGTTCTGAAGGCGATTCAATCCTTTGACCCTTCGTTTAAATTGCTTGAGAACAACCTGGCAGGAGCTGACCCCAATGCCTTGCCAAAGATCAATGTGCGTGGTGCTACTGCACTGCCGTCTATTACCGACGACATTCTGGACCGTAATAATCTATCGAGCAGCTACAATCTGCCTGCTTTTATTCTTGATGGTTTTGAAGTCTCCTTGCAGAAGGTTGTTGATTTGGATATTAATCGTATAGAGTCAGTTACGCTTTTGAAGGACGGTGCCGCTACTGCTGTATACGGCTCGCGTGCCGCAAATGGCGTGATGGTTATTACAACAAAAGCTCCTGTTCCAGGCAAACTTCAGCTGAATTATAATTATGAGTTGACATTTAACGGGCCTGACTTGTCTGATTATCATGTACTGAATGCAAAAGACAAAATAGCCTATGAGCAGCTGGCGGGTTTATATAAAACCGGCGGGGAAAGTGGTAATACGACACAAGAACAACTGGAAGCGCAGTTATTTACCCGGCTAAGGAACGTGGCCAGCGGAGTTAATACATATTGGCTATCCCAGCCTCTTCGGAATGCCTATCAGCAGAAGCATTCAGCCTATGTACAAGGAGGCGATAAATCATTTAGATATGGAATTGATCTTAGGTATCAGACACAGCCCGGCGTTATGAAAGGGTCTGAAAATAACCGCTATAGCGGAGGTGTTAATTTTACCTATACTCCAGGTAGAAATCTTCTTTTAAAGAATGAGGTCACGATTACGCAGGTAGATAAAGCCAGTTCTCCCTATGGGGATTTTTCTACTTATGTAAGAGCCAATCCATATTTTCCTATCAGAGATAGTTCGGGTGCTTTGGTGCAGGAACTGGCCCGATGGTCGGTGAATCGGGGATACACCGACGAGACTTACGGTCAGTACTACGATGTTGTAGTATTTAACCCTCTTTACGACGCAAGTCTGAGCAGTTTTGATAAATCGGCTTATACTGAAATTATCAATGCCTTTTCTGCGGATTATCGGCTCTCGAACAGTTTTCGTATCAAAGGATTGGTTAGTTTAAATAAGAATACATTGACCGCCGATCAGTATATCTCACCCTATAACAGCAGATACTATTTTACAGCCGCTGATAAGCTGAACAACCGTGGGGACTATAAATACCAGAATGATGGAAGGTTTGGTATTGATGGGAATGTCACACTGAATTACAATAGGCAAATTGGAGTGCACTCTCTTAACTTTGTTTTAGGGGCCAATATATTATCTTCCAGAAGTGACCTGAAAGTTGTCGAGGCTCAGGGGTTCTCAAATGATGAGATGACCAATATTAGTTTTGCCCGGATCTACAAGGAAGATTCTCATCCCCAAGGTAGTGTTCTTAAGTCAAGAACTGCCGGTGCTTTCTTCTCTGGCAACTATGCTTTTAAAGACAAGTATCTGATGGATGCGTCTATGAGGATAGATGGGTCATCCTCATTTGGATCTGACAAACGTTTTGCTCCTTTTTGGTCTTTGGGGCTGGGCTGGAACATACACAGGGAATCATTCATGCAAAATCTGCCCTTCATTAGCCAGTTAAGGCTAAAAGGTAGTATAGCAACGGTAGGATCGGTGAGCTTTCAGCCTTTCCAGGCCAGGTCGCTTTATGAATATAACACCTCAAATTGGTATTCAACAGGGATTGGTGCAACTATCAAAGGCTATGGAAATACAAATCTGGAATGGCAAAAGACAAAAACGACAGATGGAGGCGTAGATCTTGGACTTTTCAAAGATCGCGTGGTTATCTCCCCCAGATATTATTATAAATTAACTCAGGGATTGATCACTGATATTAATATAGCCCCTTCAACAGGTTTTGCGACATATAAAGATAACCTGGGAGATATGTCAAACAGAGGTTATGAATTATATCTTCAGGCAAACGTGCTTCGAACTAGAGACTTTAATGTCAACCTGAACGGAAACCTTTCGCACAACACGAATAAGATAGTTAAGATCTCAAATTCGTTGAAGGATTTTAATAACACTATTGATAATTTTCAGACTAACAGAGATAATGGTGCTTTTACAACACCGCTGTTGAGATACTTGGAAGGGCAGTCGCTCTATACAATTTATGCTGTAAAATCTTTAGGTATAGATCCTCAAAATGGAAGAGAAATACTCGTAAAAAAAGATGGTTCACTGACATATGACTGGGATGTTAAAGATATTCAGCCTGTGGGAAACACTACTCCAGATGCTGAAGGGTTCTTTGGCAGCAGTATTACCTACAAAGGTTTTCTTGTTAGCTTCAGTTTTCACTACCGTTTTGGCGGGGAAGCCTTTAATCAAACTCTTATTGACAGGGTTGAAAATGCTGACCCCCGTTTTAATGTTGATAGCAGAGTATTGTCGGACAGATGGGTTAAGCCAGGCGACCATACATTTTTTAAGAATATCGCTGATTTGAATGATACGTATGTTTCGTCACGTTTTGTTCAGAAAGACAATCTTCTGGAATTACAATCAGTATATCTGTCGTATGATTTCAAACGGGAATGGATAAAGAAGGCCCGTCTTCAAAATCTCAGAGCTGCGATCACTGCTAATGATATATTCAGATCATCCAGTATTGAAATTGAAAGAGGGATTAACTATCCATTTGCAAGAAGTTTCACATTTTCATTACAAGCCGCGTTTTAGAAGAGAATCATGAAAAAGCTTATAATTTATATTATCCCGCTGTTGTTATTAACCTCATGCGAGAAGTTCCTTGACGTACAGCCTGAATCCGATACTGCTAAGGAACAGTTGTTTAGTACAGAAGAAGGTTTTAAAGAAGCGTTGAATGGTGTTTATACTTATTGCTCAAGTATTGATCTTTATGGCGGAAACCTTACTTTCAGTAATCTGGACATCATGGCTCAGAATTACACATTCACAGATGTGAATTATATGAAAGTTGCTTCTTTTAAATATAATGATAATATTCTGAAAGACAAGAATAGCTCTATCTGGAGATTTGCATATAAAGCCGTTGGAAACTGTAACGAAATTCTTTCAGCCATTGATCAGAAGAAAGACCTGTTTCGTGATAAAAACTATGCAATTATCAAAGGTGAGGCTTTAGCTCTCAGAGCTTATCTTCATTTTGATTTACTCCGCATGTTTGCCCCATCATATAAGAATAATCCGAATGCTTTGGCAATTCCTTATGTGACGAAAGTGGGAATAACGAGTACCCCATTTTCTTCTGTTAATGAAATCATGGAACGAGTGATTGCTGATCTGACAGAAGCGAGAACACTATTAAGCGATTCTGACCCGATCCTTTCCTCCAGCTATATTGTCGGATATCCTAACAAAGTTTATCCGGATAATTTTACAGGGAAGAAGCAAACAGAGGCCAATAATGCATCTTTATTTCTACAAAACAGGCGGCATAGATTAAATTATTACTCTGTATGTGGTGAATTAGCTCGGGTTTATTTATACAAAGGAGACTATGTCAACTGCTTGTTGTATGCGAAGACGGTAATTGATTCAGGTAAATTCCCGTTTGCATTGAAAGAGGATGTTTACAATACCAATAATGAAAGACGTGATAAAATCTTTTATCCCGAACTTATATCGGGATGGTATGTGCCGAAGCTCTCTATTGATATGCTGGTAAGTCTTTTTTCAAAACCAATAGATGCCGACTATCAACCAACATACGATCAGTTGAATGATATTTACGAGTTGAATACAATTGGAGGAGAAGACTGGCGTTATCAACAGTGGTTTCAGAAGGTAGTGGACGTTACTCCTAAACGTGCCTATTTGATTAAATATACAAGTAATTCTTCGCCTTTGATAAATCTGCATCCTGTTATGGCTCCTGCAATTAGGTTATCGGAGATGTACTACATAGCTGCAGAGGCTACTTTCGATTCAGATCCGGCAAAAGGTGTTGAATATTTAAATGCTGTGCGATCTCATAGAGGAATTATTGATCAACTTTCTGCCAATATCAGCAAAGGACAGTTTATGGATGCTTTAGTAAAGGAATGCCGTAAGGAGTTTTATGGAGAAAGCCAGATTTTCTTTATGCATAAGCGACTTAACAGGGAAATTATATCAACCAATCAGATATATCCTGCTTCAAACAGCATTTTTGTTTACCCGGTGCCTACTGATGAGCTGGCCTATAACAATTGATGAAGTGGTAAATTAAACTGGTAAGATCATGAAAGCGAATACATTATATATTTTTCTTCTGGGAGTTTTCCTGTTTGTTTTTGGGTGCCGGAAGAATGACGAACTTCTTTATAATTCAAAAGATAATATTTATCTAAACTACAGAGACAAGGACGGAAACTTGGATACAACGTCACTTACTTACTCTTTTGCCGAACATCCATCACTTTCTCTGGATACTCTGTGGGTCCCTGTAATTATTTCAGGAAAAACGTATCCTGTAGATCGTCATTTTGTTGTAACAGTAGTCGATTCATCAACTACTGCAGTAAAAGGTTTGCATTATGAAGCTCTCGCTCCTTTTTATATCATGCCGGCAGATTCTGGCACAATACACATTCCTGTCGTAATTAAGAATATAGATCCGGAACTAGGATCAAAATCAGTAAAACTCACTATTCGCCTTGCCGGCAGCGACGATTTTGACCCGAACCTCCCTGTGCCTGTCAGATCCAAGTCGTATATTTATTCTAACAGGCTGGAGAAGCCAATCTGGTGGGCATGGTGGGGACAATTAGGTGAGTACAGCCGCGTTAAGCATCAGCTTTTTCTGATTTCTTCTGGTACAACAGCGTTGTCGAACCCTGGGTTGCCTAATGCTTACCTTCAGATCCCCAGGAATTTGTATTATATTGATAATACCAGAATGCTTCTTAACGACGCGTTCACCTGGGTGACCAGGCATCCAGAAAAAGGCTATGTGCTTACGAAAAGAGATGACGAATCAGGGGATTACGATTTCTACAATACTTCATCTCCGGATAAGAAGTTTTATCTAAAGTATTACGTGCAGTTAGGAAAATACTTCTTTGTTGATGAAAATGGTAATCAGCTTATTATTTATTAAAGTCTCACAATTATTGAACTGTAAGATCATGAAATTCAAAATACTGCTAATCCTGGCAATCTCTCTTACGTTATACTCCTCATGTAAGAAGGATCTGGGTAATTATGTTTATTCACCTCCTTCAGAGCCAGTTGTTTCGGGATTAAAGGATATCACATTTCCCGCGTTGATTGGCGATTCCTTAATAATCAAGCCGGAAGTTACACTTGCTGATGCCAATCCTGTGGAAGATCTGGACTTTGAATGGCAAATCACTGTGCAGGAAGAATTACGCGCTGCTGTGTATAAAGGTTATCCTTTGAAAACGATTTATAATCTCGGGCCTGGAGAACGCAGAGCGGTACTTGTTCTGACAGATAAGCGAAACGGATTAATTTATAAGTATAACTTTAAAATAGTAGGTACAACTCAATTTTCTGATGGTGATCTTGTTTTAAGTGATGATAACGGTGTGGCTAAGCTCTCTTATGTCAAGCCGGATAATAGTGTCATGTCGGATATCTATCACGCTTTGAATAATAAATCTTTACCCCACCAACCTGTACAGCTTTATTATTCGAAGCCACTTCCTTATCAACCAAATACCAAAGAAGAATACTGGGTACTCTGTAACGATCCGGAGGGAAGCGGTGTTATTCTGGATGCTAGTTCTTTGCTACGCAGGAATGATTTTAATAGTCAGTTCTTTTCACCCCCTGTAACAGTGACACCCGGATACCTGGAACCGTTTCT
Organism: Pararcticibacter amylolyticus; assembly: GCF_003130405.1. GTDB lineage: Bacteria > Bacteroidota > Bacteroidia > Sphingobacteriales > Sphingobacteriaceae > Arcticibacter > Arcticibacter amylolyticus. Next base: position 82,961 of record NZ_QEAS01000013.1, on the reverse strand, counting down.
TGGACCGGTACAAATGGGAACAGTGCCAACAGGTGTGATTAACGGGAAACTTTATGTAGGGATACAATCAACTGCGCCCTTTGCTGATGACTACGGGAAATTTGCAAATGAGCAAGCTGGTAACTACACTATGTCGAAGTACTTTACCCATGGTAGTTCATTTTATATCGGATTTGATTTGGCCGCAAAAGCGTTTATCACTTTCGGTGGAGATGGTACTTATGCAGGGACCTCCTATCCTCTTGCTCCGGAAAGTGCTGGTTTTGACCCCAAAAATGTGGGGATGAGTAACCTGATTTTTATGAAACCGGCAGAGGGTGGTAGCTCTTACGCGTTTTTCAAGGCTGATGACGGAAATATTTATGAGTTGAGTTTTAGCTTTCCATTCTCTCCGACCGATAGAAATTTTAAAGCATTGGGGAAGAGAGTGTTCAAGGGCTCCTCTCTTGTCAATACAGACACAAAGTGGGTGCGTACAAGCTTAAATGTTTTCTATTTTTCATCTAATGACAAGATATATCGCTATAATCCCATTAATGAAGACCTGAGAGTTCTTACTCCAGATCTTGCAGGCAAAAAGGTGACCATGATGAAAATTAGTGCCAACGACAACACTTTGACGGTAGGAGTAAGCGGGGCTGTTTATACCTTGGATGTAAGCGTTGGAAAGACCGGAAATATCCTGAATACAGTAACTGGTATACCGGGAAATCCTGTTGATATGGTTATAAAATAGGGTAGTTGAATCAAGGAAAAATTTAAAATACCAATAAAAAATGAAAAGAAAAATTGTTGCCGCCCTGATAGCGGCAGTTCCGGCTCTCGCTTTCGCGCAGCCAGGAACATTCACCATCTCCGGAAAAATCGGTAATCTTAATGCTCCTGCTAAAGCTTACCTCGACTATATGGAAAACGGGCAGGGTAAATCAGACTCCGCTGTTCTTCACAATGGAGCATTTACATTTAAAGGCAAACTCACTGAGCCATCCTACTCAAGGCTTATTCTCGACTATACCGGCAAGGGTAAGATGTTTCAGGCTTACAATGGCGATGTGAAGCTGTTTTATTTCGGAAATGAGAACATCACTATTACAGCGAAGGATTCGTTAAAGAACGCAACTGTTAAGGGCTCTAAAGTTAATGACGAGTACGAGGCATATCTTGCTGCTATCGGCGGTGCGGTGCAGGATATCACCAAACAGGCTAATGCAGAATTCCGCACTCTAAGTGAAGAGCAGAGTAAGGATACCTCCCTTGTCAACAAAATAGACAGGAAGTATCGCCTGAAACTGCGTAACCGCTCTGCTGCTCAGGTGGAGTTTGCCAGAACTCATCCTAATTCTTTTTTCAGCGTAGCGGCCTTGTCTGAGAGCGCGGGAATGGGAGAAAGCGTGATTGCCCTGGAACCTGTATTTGCCAAGCTAAGCGAAAAAGTGAAAGCAAGTGATGCTGGTAAGGAGTTCAGCAAGCGCATCACTGCGGCAAAGGCCACAACCGATGGTGCTCTGGCCCCTGATTTTACTCAGAACGATGTGAACGATAGGCCTGTGAAGTTGTCCGACTTTCGGGGTAAATATGTACTGCTTGATTTCTGGGCAAGCTGGTGCGGCCCGTGCCGTGCAGAGAATCCCAATGTTAAAATTGCCTACAACAAATATAAGGACAAGAATTTTACCGTACTGGGAGTATCCCTTGATCAGCCGGGAAAGAAAGCGGCATGGCTTGAGGCTATTGAAAAAGATGGTCTTACCTGGACGAATGTTTCCGATCTGAAATACTGGAATAATGAGGTGGCAAAATTGTACGGTATCAGGGCTGTTCCCCAAAACTATCTGATCGACCCACAAGGGCGTATTATTGCACAGAATCTCAGGGGAGAAGCGTTATTTAAAAAGCTCGGCGAGCTTCTGGGACAATAAGCTATCTCTTTAATAAAAAAGAAAGGCTTCCTGGTTAAGGGAAGCCTTTCTTTTTACTACACTGCTAAATCGTTTTTCTTTTAAAGAATAAATCCTAAATTGCGGCAACTAAATTCTATTTATATGCCGAAAAGAATTTCAACCGTATTCATACTCGTCTCTTTTTTATGCTGCTATGCAAGTGCCCAGGAACGAAAAACTGCTGAAAAGGGCGTCCGGTCAGGAAATCCTCTTTTCCAGGGATGGTATGCAGACCCGGAAGGAGTGGTGTTTAAAGGCAGATATTGGATTTATCCAACTTATTCCGCGAAATACGAAGAACAGGTATTTTTCGATGCCTTTTCTTCGTCCGACCTCGTAACCTGGAAAAAACATCCGCGCATTCTCGATACATCATCAGTTAAATGGGCTAAAAGGGCCGTTTGGGCACCCGCTATTGTGGAGAAAAAAGGAAAGTACTATTTGTTCTTCGGGGCAAATGATATCCAGAACGATCAGGAAAAAGGAGGCATTGGCGTGGCTGTATCAGCTAAGCCTGAAGGTCCCTTTAAGGATCATCTGGGAAAACCGCTGATCGATAAATTTCACAACGGGGCACAACCGATCGATCAGTTCGTATTTAAAGATAAGGACGGAAAATACTACATGTTCTATGGAGGCTGGCGGCACTGCAATATTGCACAACTTAACGATGACTTTACCGGTTTTGTTCCTTTTGCCGACGGGAAGACATTTAAGGAGATAACCCCCGAAGGATATGTAGAAGGCCCCTTTATGTTCATTAAAAACGGGAAGTATTATTTCATGTGGTCCGAAGGCGGATGGACCGGGCCTGATTATTCAGTAGCCTACGCGATTGCTGATTCTCCGATGGGGCCGTTTAAGCGGATCGGGAAGATCCTGCAGCAAGACCCCCAGGTGGCAACCGGTGCAGGGCATCATTCAGTAGTCCATAATGAGAAAAGCGACAAATGGTACATTATCTACCACAGGAGGCCTCTAGGGGAAACAAACGGGAATCACCGTGTGGTCTGTATTGATGAAATGCAGTTTGGCGACGATGGAAAGATCCTGCCTGTGAAAATTACATTCGAAGGCGTGAAGCCCGATTTGCTGAAGAAATAAATTGCACTCACTGCCGGAATACGGCAGGCTTTCTCCCCTGTATATTCTGCTTGTTAAACAGGACAATCGATAAAAGGATACTACTGTAGGCAATTACCTGCAGCATATCGACTTTTTCATGATAATAATATACGGCGAGAAAAAAAGCAATAATGGGATTGATGTAAAGCAGCATTCCAACCGTCGATGAGGGAATACCGTGAAGGGCGTAGAGGTTCAAAAACAATGGAACAATGGTGAAAAGAACCGCGATTAAGGCGATCAGCGAATAAAAGAGGGGCGTTCCGGGCATACCCGAACTGAAGGCCGGATAAAAAGGCAGAAGTAGCAGTGCTGAAAAGAGGATTTGTACCGACAGCAGAAAGAACTTGTCAAAGCCGGTGTTCACCCGCTGGCTGACCAGGTAAATCGCGTACGTCGAAGCGATGATCAGGCTGTAAATAATATCCGAAAGGTGATTAAACGAGATCAGCAGACATCCTGCCGTGCTCAGGGCAACAGCGGCCCACTGATATTTATCAAGCTTTTCCTTCAGAAGAAAATTGGCAAGGACGGTAGTCAATATCGGGCATACCAGGTAGGCAAGTGAGGTAGCTTTTACGCTTACATGGTTCATCACATAAATAAAAAAGAACCAGTTGCCTGTCAGAAATACGCCTCCTCCAAGGTTGAGAAGAACCAGCCTCCTCTTTTCCCGTTTGCTGAGCCTCTTAAAGGCTTTCCGGGTTTCCCTGAGAACCTTTCTCCTGATGAGCAGACTGATGAACAGCATGATCGCACCACAAAAGAATACCCGGTAAAATAAAATATCAAGAGATGGATAATTGTGGATGGGCTTCAGCACCAAACTAAAGAATCCCCAGATTACGAACGCCGCAATCGCTGCAGCATAGTATTTCGCAACTTTCATAAAGCAAAGATAAATAATCAGTAAAAGTCCCGGAGATAAAAGGAAACATCTCACTTGTTTCAAATACATTTATATTCGCGGAATGAACAACTGGATAAAGAATTACAGCGGGATATTTTGGCTCATCGGCGGCATTTTGGCGGGCAGTATAGCAGGCCTGGTGTTCGGTCCAAAAGTGGAAATACTGAAGCCTGTAGGAGATATATTTCTGAACCTTTTGTTCACCGCAGTCATCCCCCTTGTATTCTTTGCAATAGCTTCCGCAATCGCAGGGCTCGGGAATTCCGGTAAATTAAGCCGGATAATGGGAGTCACTTCGGTTGTCTTCCTTGGCACGGTGCTCATTTCCGCTTTCTTAACCATCGTTGCTGTCTGGATCTTTCCCGTGCACGAAGAAATAAAGGCAATGAAACTAACAGAAGCAATAGACGAAAAGCCTTTTGGCGAGCAGCTGTCCCAATTGTTCACAACTAGTGAGTTTTTTGAATTGCTGTCGAGGAAGAATATGCTGGCAATGATCATCTTTTCAGTGCTCGTTGGTTTTGCCACTTTAAAGTCTGGTGAGAAATACAGCGTTTTCAAAGAATTTCTCCTCGCCGGAAATGAAATATTCAAAAACGTCTTTATCCTCATTATGAAGCTGGCCCCGGTAGGGCTCGGCGCATACTTTGCTTACCAGATCGGGGTCTTTGGCCCCCAGTTATTTGGTGCCTATGCTAAGTCGCTTGGACTTTACTACGGTTTTGGCCTCTTTTATTTCCTGGTGATATTCTCCCTGTATGCCTTTATTGCCGGGGGCGTCAAAGCCGTCAGGCGATACTGGAGAAATAATATTATCCCTTCTGCTACAGCCGTAGGTACTTGCAGCAGCATCGCCACCATTCCCGCCAATATGGAAGCATCCCGGCGGATGGGTATTCCTGACATCATCGCCAATATCACGATTCCGCTTGGTGCTACTTTGCATAAGGATGGATCCAGCGTTTCGTCTATCATCAAGATGGCTGTTGTGTTCGCCCTCTTCGGGAGAAGCTTTAACAGCGCCGATGTGATTCTTCTTGCTCTGGGTATGACTGTTCTGGTCAGCATAGTAGAAGGCGGTATTCCTAACGGCGGCTATGTCGGCGAACTTCTGTTTATATCCGCCTACGGGTTTCCCCCCGAAGCATTGCCGCCGGCCATGATCATCGGAACATTAGTAGACCCGATGGCAACCTTGCTTAACGCAACAGGCGATACAGTAGCCGGAATGCTGATCAGCAGGTTTACAGAAGGGAAGAACTGGATGCAGAATGGCTGAGAATAGGAAGTTAAAAGTTGAGAGTTGAAAGTGGTCTGTTGGACAATGTTTTAGGCGACGGAGTGAGAGTCGTCTGTTGGCCTTTGGCTTGCTTGTGGTCCTATCAGGTTGGTTGATTATTTTTTTTCAAAAAAATGTAACCTTAATTTTTTCTGTTAAGTATAAAGAGGTGATAAGGTTTAGATGCCTCGTTGTGCCCATCACAGCGGGGTTTTTTATTTTTCGGTCTTACTTATTTCTCTGGTCATTTTTAAGGTGATAACTAAAAGAAGAAGCAACGCCATGCCGCCGGTTATCCATAATATCCATGCAGGCAGGAACGCTGAAGGGCTTTTATCTTTAGAATGTGCAACCTGCGTTATTTCTGAATGGTTAACAACAGGAAGCTTGCTGCCGATGCTATCAGTAAAACTATTCAGATCAAATCTGGGAGATTGAGCTTTGTCGTTACCGAAATATAATTCGTAATGATGCTGATTCTCAAGGTATGCAATGAGTGATTGTTTGAGCTCGTAGGCTTCTGCCATTTGTAGAGTCAGATGCGGATTGTCTTCATTCAGGATGGCGAGTTGAAGTTTGCTGCTCTTTGTATCCAGGTATAGCTCGCCATTGCCGGCAGAGCTAACCAGTGAATCCATTAGCCACTCTTTCCGTTCCCCCTTTATGCTATACAACTGTATCCGGCGATGGAAATATTTCGCTCCGGAAAATTTCAGATGTAATTTGTTGATCCGATATGACTCTCTAAATATAATATTGATAAGGGTTGTGTTTGCCTTCTGCTCATTTGTAAAGCGGGCAACAGGTATCTGGGTGTATTCTGAAGGGGTTTGATGGTTAAGATAAATTCCGGTCTGAAGAATTTTTACAGGTATCCGTTTGCTGCCATCCACCTGTATTTTGAAATATCTATAAGTGCTGACAGGGAACTCAATTAACTCTTCAGACGTTCCGTTATCACGGGAAGTACCTTGCAGGATAACATGCTCCTTAATCGCAAACCACTGCTTTAAATCATCGCTTCCCTGCAGATTTACAGTCCGGTTCGCTGCTGTATTTCGTAATTTGATCCATAGTTGATTTATGTGCATTCCCGACGCATTTTCGGCAACATAAGACGGAAGCGAATCGTTAAGAATTACGTTGGAGATCTCTGGAAGTTGCAGATAGGTGATTTGACCCTGTACAGGCAAGGAGCGGCCAGTCAGATACGGAACTATTTTGCCTGATTCATCAATTAATCTTATATCCGCCAGATCGGGCTGGCATTTTGCCGTTAAAGCAGGTTGTAAAACAATCCGGTAAAACTTGCTGGAGTCAACTCTTTGCAGACTGGCCTTATATTTAAACCCTTGCTGTGCAACCGCAGGAAGGGCAGTCCAGGCGAACAAGAGCAGTTGGAAGCTAATCTTCATTTTCTGGCGTAAATTCATCATGTACAATAATTTTCTTAACCTTTTGATACATAAAAGAAACGATTAGTAACAATACACCCAAACAGAAGAATGCAGCTATTTTACCCGCTGGTGGAATATTTCTTATATCGAACAGAAATAGCTTTATTAAAGTTAAAGAGAATAAACTCAGCGAAATAATTCGGAGTGTTTTTGCTTTGTGATGCATTCCCAGCCACATTAGTGTGAACGAAGCCAATCCCCACAGCACCGGCAGTCCCGTTTTAATGTAAACAGTCGTAATCCGATCCAAAGAATGTTGGTTTGAATAGAATAGCGCATTGCTGGCAATCGAAGCTTCCAGGCTTAAGAATAAAACAATTGCCCCCGCAATAGTCCAGGAGGCTATTTTATTCTGGGAGCTGTTTAATTGCTGTATGGCCATTCGTATAAGCTGATAAAATAACAAACCAATAATAATTGCCCCGGTCCAATGAGCCATAAAGTGCAGTGAATGGACACTACCAGAAACTAATATGTAATACTGAACCTGGTATATCTCCGGACTGGCGGCTAAATAGATGGTAATTGCGAGGGCGATTAACAGCATACTCGCCACAGCGCTTAAACCTTGAATCGCTGCTTTTTTTACGACTATATGAAAGCAATAAATAAAAGCCGGTATATATACCATCAGGTATAAAATATTCAGTGATGTGTGAGGACAACGATTCAGAAACTGGTGGTTTATTTCCAGGTATCCGCTCAGGAAGAGTAAGACAAATGCAGCGTATTGAAAAATGTAGCCCTCGATCTTTACTCCATAAATTGCGTCCGATTCATCCTTCTCTGTCAGCACATACACGGCATAAGAACTGAATGCAGCCATTAAGGTGGTTATAAAGCCCTTGTTCGCAATGATGTTGAGAGCCATAGCAGATGAATGATAGAGGTGAGCCCAATCCATAAATAAGCTGATCATCATGGCTCCCCATATAATAAGTGAGGTTAACTTCATTAGCTTTATACCAGATTTGAGATAAAGCCAGTAAATGAGCACAGTCTCGGCAGCCCAGAACATCGTGATATAGTGACCGTGAAGCTGTATCGGAGCCGCTAATGAAATAAACGTCAGCGTAATTCCAATCAGCAGATAAAGAATATTAGTGTCTACTTTTCTCACTTTGAATAACACAAAAGACAACACAAGGTTAACAACGGCCAGGCTGGCCGCGAAAGCACCTCTTAATCCCTCCATGTGCATTGATGTAAGTAGGTAAAGACCAGCACTAAAATAAAGAGCGGTATTGATGAGCAGAATACTGAAATCTGAACTGATGAAGGCCTTATTCTCTTTAATGTTGTTAGCAATGTTGTTAGCAAAAAACAAAAGGTAAAGAATGCTGAAGTACCAGAATCCCTGCAAACAAGCATTTTCCGGAATAGTAAATACAACTCCTGCACAAATGATTACAGTGAGGCCAAATGCCGATATATTGAGTATACGCCACAACTTAAAGTAGGCGATTGCCAGCAAACCAGCATTCAAAGTAATGAGATAGATAAATAAAGCGTTATAGCTTGCGTGGCCACTGCTGACCATAAATGGGCTCGCCAGGCCGCCTACTAAAGCGATAACAGCCAGCTCCTGTTTGTTATACAACAATGAAAGCACTACGGCGAATAGAGTGATGACAATTAGAATACAAAAAGACGCTGTTTGATTAAAAAGATGAAACTGGTGGTAAGCCAGCGTGATCGTAAAGTAAAAGATAGCAAGACCTCCTCCTACCAAAACAGAGCTGAATGCTTTATAATTGTTTCTTAATCGGTGGGCAATGCCGATCAGTATAGTGCCACACAGGATTCCAATACCTACACGGCCAACAGGTCCTACCCAATCATTATCAATCGCATATTTTACGAAAAAGCCAATTGCCAGGACCAGAATTGCTATACCTATTTTATTGATCAGGTTTTCTCCTATAAACTTTTCCAGGTCAGGGTATCTCTCAAAAAAAGATTGGCGGGGCTCGGGATCTTTAAATACCGGAGGTTTAACCGACGGCCTGATCGGCTGTCTTAATGGGGCCGGAGTCTCTGTTACTACTTCTTTATATTGCTCACTCGGTATGGAAGTCTTTGAAGCAGCTAACTGTTCTTTTTGTTCAGTTGAAGGCGAAGGTAACGGCTCTGCCGATTTGTGTATCTGCTCCTCTTTCTCAATTGTACTATCAGCAAAAGGACGGTTTGCCAGATTTTGTTTTAATAGCCGCTGTAGTTCGAGTATCCGTACTTCCAGATCCTCCATCTTAGAGTCGTATCTGTTTTTATTATTTATAAGTAAATAAATAATAACGCCTAAGAGAACAATGTATAAAAACTCCATATGAAAAGATTAGGTAGTAAATATATAGGTTATTTCATAACCATATGATAAGTCTGTATTTTCTTGTTTTTTGGCTTTAGATATTATTACCAGTTGCTATCACACCGGCAATGATTAAGGATCCGTTTTAAAGAGCAAAACAGAAAATAAAAAACCGAACTTTTTAGGGCTTATCAGTTTGCATCAGCTCATAAACCCGGGCTAAGCGTCATTATAATGTTCTTCCGTTTTGATTGGCTTTAACATAACTTACTGTTTTTGCAGTATACCCCTAGAATAAAAAAGAGACGCTCAAAACAGAACGTCTCTTCTAAAAGTGGAGCCGGAGGGATTCGAACCCTCGTCCAGATATGGAACAAATTATGCTTTCTACATGCTTATCCTCCATTAAATTGTCGGGAAGGGGAAGGCTGGCGGATTGCCTGTACCGTCTTCCGTAGGTGCTTTATCTCGTCCGGTTATCACACCTTAACCAGACCAGTTCCGTTGATCGATGCCCCGGATGCTGACAAAACAGAACGGATTGTCAGCGGGACAAAAGCTGAGCTAATTCTAAATTAGGCAGCTAAGGCGTATTGATTTTCGCCAATTATAGTTTGAGAGTTCAGATTAGAGCGCTAGTCTCACAACGCGCTGCATGCTTACATACCTGCCGCCATCCTGTCAATTCCGGTCGACCCCATGTATGTATAATTTACTAATGTATATTCTTCGCCTCTTCCGCTACTACCAGCTTATGTTCCTCGGTCTCTTTTCTGACCACCCGGCCCGGATAAGAAAGTAACGCTTTTTCGAGGCAAATCATTGCCTTAGTCAAATCTTCTTTGTTCAAAACGTATGCCAATCTCACTTCGTCACGTCCTGCGCCCTCTGTACAGTAAAAACCTGCCGCGGGAGCAATCATCACTGTCTGATTGTCATAAGAAAACTCTTCCAGGATCCACTGGCAGAACTTTTCACTGTCATCCACTGGCAGACGGGCAACTGCGTAAAATGCACCTTTGGGATTCGGACAGAACACGCCCTCCATCCTGTTAAGTGATTTCACCAGCAGGTCGCGGCGTTCGGTATATTCCTTGTTCACCACTTCAAAGTACGATTCAGGAGTATCCGTTCCCGCTTCAGCTGCAATCTGATCTACCATTCCCGGACTTAGCCTGGCCTGGGCAAACTTAAGTGCTGTTGCCAGTACCGCTTTATTTTTAGTTACAAAACACCCGATACGCGCTCCGCACGCACTGTACCGTTTTGAAATACTATCAAAGATGATCACGTGCTGATCCAGGCCATCAAGATGCATGGGCGAATAAAACTTCTGACCGTCATAACAGAACTCCCGGTAAGCCTCGTCAGCAAACAGGTACAGATCATATTTCAGGCAAAGCTTCTTCAGCTCAATCAGCTCATCCATCGAATACAGGTATCCCGACGGGTTGTTGGGATTACAGATGAAGATAGCCTTGGTCTTATCGGTGATCTGCTTTTCAAATTCGCTCACCGGAGGTAAAGCAAAACCAGACTCAATAAACGACATCACCGGTTTGATCACTGCACTGCTCATCCAGGCAAAAGCGCTGTAGTTGGCGTAAAACGGCTCGGGAATGATCACCTCGTCGCCCGGATCCAGGCACGACTGCATCGCAATGGTAATCGCTTCCGAAGCACCGCATGTAACCAGGATATCATCAGGGCTTACCTGGTATCCTGCGCGATTGTAATACTCAGCCAGTTTGGTGCGGTAAGATTCCGTGCCTTCCGACTGCGTATAAGCCCAAACGTCGAAATCAACCGACCTAATGGCATCCATCATGACCTGCGGAGTCTCGATATCCGGCTGGCCGATATTAAGGTGGTACACCTTCTTTCCCTGATGTTTCGCCTCTTCAGCGTAAGGAGTGAGCTTACGGATCGGAGAAGCTGGCATCCCATTTCCCTTGGTTGAAATTTTTGGCATGGCTGCAAAAATAAAAAAACCTCTCTGCTTCCAGAGAGGTTTTTCGTTCTTTTAATTTTTTTCTGTTTATTGTGAAACTGTTGTCGACGATGTTACTACCTCTCCTTTTATGTACAAATACTTGACCGGGGTTTTCGCATTCGATTTAATGGTGAGGAGTTTATTGAACGAGCCGGGGGCGGCCGCATTGAACGTCACGGTAATCACTCCGCTATCGCCCTTCTTAACAGGAACTCTTGTAAACTTTGGAACAGTACAGCCGCAGCTTGACTGAACATCGCTTAAAATAAGCGGCTGTTCACCTATGTTCGTAAATTTGAATTCGTATGTTACGGGTTTGCCCTGGGCGATCTTCCCAAAGTCGTTCGTCTCTTTTTCAAACTTAAATTCCGGTTGCTGGTCAGCCTGCATCGACGTCAGAACTGTAAATCCCAGGATCACCGCACATAAAGTTATGAATCTTTTCATTGTATAAGCGTTTGTTTATTATATGTAAAGTTAATCAACTGTTTCGGCTATTCAAAATAGATTGTCAATATATACTCCTTATTACGTACAGAACAATCTAAAAGTTTCATTAGTTCTGATATAACGTGTATTTTGTTAATTTTGACGAATTCCATAGAGAATATATCAGTAGAAATGAAAGTAACAAATCAGTTCGATGTTTCCGAGTTAAGCTTCGACGACTTCAAACAGATCGTTATCAACGACTACCGGATCTGTTTTGAAAGCCGCCAGGCAAGTTTGCTCGGGCGAAAAGAAGTGTTAACCGGAAAAGCTAAGTTCGGTATTTTTGGGGATGGTAAAGAAGTGGCACAGGTGGCGATGGCAAAAGCCTTCAAAAAAGGAGACTGGCGATCGGGTTATTACCGGGATCAGACATTTATGTTTGCCACCGGCATTGCTACTATAACGGAGTTCTTTGCCCAGCTGTATGCAAATACAGACGTGAAGGAAGAGCCCTTTTCGGGCGGACGTCAAATGAATTGCCACTATGCTACCCGGCTTTTAAATGACGACGGGAGCTGGAGGAATCAAACTGAAAACAAGAATACGTCTTCCGATATCTCCACTACAGGCGGCCAAATGGCACGGCTGGTAGGCCTGGCACAGGCCTCCAAACTCTACCGCGAAAATCCGGCCCTTAAGTACCTCACTCATTTTTCAATAGATGGAAATGAAGTAGCTTTTGGTACCATCGGGAACGGATCTACTTCAGAAGGCGTGTTTTTTGAAGCTATTAATGCCGCGGGAGTGATGCAAATCCCTATGGCTATTTCCATCTGGGATGATGCATATGCCATTTCCGTTCCTGCCGAACTCCAAACAACAAAACAGGATATTTCAGAGATATTAAAAGGATTTCAGCGCGATGAAAAAGGCGAGGGATTCGAGATATTCAAAGTGAAGGGATGGGATTATCCCGGATTGTGCGAAACCTACGAGAAGGCGATAGCCGTCTGCCGCGAGAAGCACATTCCCGTAATGATCCATGTTCATGAACTAACACAACCCCAGGGACATTCCACTTCCGGTTCCCACGAGCGCTATAAGAGCAAGGAACGCCTCGACTGGGAGCTCGAACACGATTGCCTGGTGCAAATGCGCAAGTGGATGCTGGAGTCGGCAATTGCCACCGAACCCGAACTGGCAGAGATTGAGACAAAAGCAAAAGAGTATGTCAGGACCTGCCGCAAGGAAGCCTGGAACAGTTTCCAGACAGTCCTCAAGCGCGAATCAGCGGATGCAGTACAGCTTCTGAAAAGATTTAACGACGAAAACATCCGTCAACTGACCGCAAACCTGCAGTCGCTGCCGGAAGTTTCACGCCGCGATATAATGGAAACTGTCCGGAAAGCACTTCGTCTGCTTGCCGGAACCCAGTCCTCCGAAAGAAATGATCTGCTGAACTGGCATCGGGAGCAGATGGAACTGAACCACGAAAGGTATCATTCCAGGTTGTTCTCCGGGTCTGTAGATGCGCCTTCTCAAATCCCGGTCGTTCCTGCAGAATATGACGACGATGCCAAATGGATCGATGGGAGGGAAGTACTGAATGCCTGTTTCGATGCTAATATCACAAGAGACCCCCGCATCATCGCCTTCGGTGAAGATGTTGGAAGCATCGGCGATGTGAACCAGGGATTCGCCGGACTTCAGGCCAAGCACGGAGAACTGAGAGTGGCCGATACCGGCATCCGCGAAAGTACCATTATCGGGCAGGGCATCGGGCTGGCATTGCGCGGGTTAAAACCTATTGCCGAAATTCAGTATGTAGATTACCTGCTTTATGCCATAAACGTCATCAGTGACGATCTTGCAAGCCTCAGCTACCGGACTAAAGCCGGCCAGAAGGCTCCCGTGATCATCAGGACCAGGGGGCACCGTCTGGAAGGTGTCTGGCATTCGGGTTCGCCAATGGCGATGATTCTGGGGATTATGAGAGGGATCCACATTTGCGTGCCGAGGAATATGACTCAGGCTGCAGGCCTCTACAATACCCTGCTTCGTGCTGACGAACCGGCAATCGTCATAGAATGTCTTAATGGATACCGGCTTAAAGAAAAGATGCCCTTAAATATCGGGGAGTTTACAGTTCCGCTCGGGCATGCTGAAGTGGTAAAAAGAGGATCCGACATCACCATCGTGTCTTATGGCTCCACACTGCGCGTGGTAGAAGATGCGGCAGTAGAGCTCGAAAGAATGGGTATCTCAGTAGAAATTGTCGATCCGCAAACCCTTCATCCCTTTGATCTTAACGAGGTGTGCGTCGCATCCCTGAAGAAGACCAATAAGCTGATCGTTGCTGACGAAGATGTTCCCGGAGGCGCTTCTGCATTTATTCTTCAGCAGATACTGGAAAAGCAAAAGGGCTATTTCTATCTCGACAGCGCCCCCAAAACCATTACAGCTCACGAACATCGTCCCCCTTATGGTTCTGATGGTGATTATTTCACAAAACCATCCATCGACGATGTTATTGAAGCAGTATATGAAGTGATGAGCGAAGCAGATCCGGCTAAATTCCCGCCGATATATTGATTAGCTGAAAGCTAATCAGCGGTTGGAGATTA
>NZ_QEAS01000013.1:67499-68837 GCF_003130405.1 Pararcticibacter amylolyticus | reverse complement strand
ACGTTCAACAATTAAGTTTGTCTGTATATAGCAAAAGGCCTTATAGTTAATTCAATAACTATAAGGCCTTTTGCTATTATTAATTTTTGCCTGACACTAGTATCTTGGTGCCCGCAGCTCAAAAATATGCTACCCCTTCCGAGATTAAGCTCTTAGCCGGACAGCTGACAGCTGATTGCCGATAGCTGACAGCCCAACCCCAACAGCTAATAACCAATTGCTAACCGCTCATAGCGTCAGCTATGAAGAACCATAGCCTCTTGCCTCAGCACATGATCGGCTATCACCAGTGCAGCCATTGCCTCCACAATCGGCACTGCGCGTGGTACTACACAAGGGTCGTGGCGGCCCTTGCCTTTTATTTCAGTCGCGTTGCCATCTTTATCAATTGTTTGCTGGCTATGCATGATGGTGGCAATAGGTTTGAATGCCACGCGGAACATGATATCCATTCCGTTTGAGATGCCGCCCTGGATGCCCCCCGAGAAATTAGTAAGGGTGGTGACATGAGCAGAATCCTCCGCCCGTTTGAAAATATCGTTGTGCTCAGAACCTTTCATCTCAGAGCCTGCAAAGCCCGATCCGTATTCAAAACCATGTACCGCGTTGATGCTCAGCATAGCCTTGCCGAGGTCAGCATGCAATTTGTCGAATACAGGCTCGCCCAATCCTGCCGGACAATTGCGGATAATGCAGGAAATCTTTCCGCCCACCGTGTCGCCCTGTTTACGGACCCCGTCGATCATTTCAATCATCTCGTTGGCAGTAGCCGGGTCCGCACAGCGAATAATATTGCTTTCCCTGATTTCCAGCAGGGCAGCAAGGTCATCGCTGGCCAGGTTTGGGGCGTCGATGGTTCCCGCAGAAGACACATGGGCGAAGATCTCTATTCCCTTTGTTTTCAGGAACAGCTTGGCCACTGCACCCGCCGCCACGCGCGCGGCAGTCTCCCGGGCAGAAGAACGGCCGCCTCCGCGGTGATCACGGATTCCGTATTTAGCCTGGTAGGTGTAATCAGCATGTGAAGGTCTGAAAATATCCTTGTTGTGATCGTAATCTTTCGAACGCTGATCCTCATTCGGGATCAGGAGTGTCAGGGGCGTTCCGGTACTTTTCCCTTCAAATACTCCCGAAAGGATTTTCGCTGTATCACTTTCCTTCCGCTGGGTAGTGATCCTCGATTGTCCCGGTTTACGCTTATCCAGTTCACTTTGAATAAACTCCTGGTCGATTTCGATATTAGGGGGACAGCCATCAACGATCACCCCGATCGCTTCACCATGCGACTCACCGAAAGTGGTGATCCTGAATAATTGTCCGAATGAATTTCCTGCCATT
>NZ_QEAS01000013.1:65044-67407 GCF_003130405.1 Pararcticibacter amylolyticus | reverse complement strand
AATTCTTCAAATCCTGCTTTCTTCAGGTCATCCCAGAATGAAGGGTACGATTTACCCACCACCTTTGGATCTTCGATTACGAGCCGCGGAATTTTAAGAGCCAGAGGAGCGAAGGCCATCGCCATGCGGTGATCCTCATAAGTCCTCACGCTGATCGTCTCAGGAAAATGAAGCCCCCTGCTGTCCAGGTGATAGTATCCGTTGTCTTCCAGCAGCAGTACCCCGATCTTCGAAAGCTCGTTCTGCAAAGCTGCAATCCGGTCAGTTTCCTTGATCTTTAGGGTCTCCAGTCCGGTGAAAGTAGCGTTATGCCCCAGGGCAGCGCTGCATACGATCACGGTTTGCGCCAGGTCCGGGCAATCCTTTAAATCAAAAAAATCTTCTTTGATCTGTGATGATACCTTGGAAAGCTCTAACCCTGTTTCTGAAAACGTAGTTTTTACACCAAAGTGCTCCATGATCCCGCTGATCCTGCTATCGCCCTGAAGACTGTTTTTCTTCAGCCAGGGAAGCTGGATATCCGCCTTGTCAGATAAACAGGCGATGGAGTACCAGTAAGAAGCAGCGCTCCAGTCGGGCTCTACCGTAATGGTCGACGCAGAGAACTGCTGAGCCGGGATAATAATCGCATTTTCCTTCCACTGGTGACTGATCCCGCATTCCTGCAGCAGCGCCAGGGTCATCTCCACATAAGGCCTTGATGTAAGTTCGCCTTCAATTTCGAGCATGAGCCCCTCCGGCAGTTGCGACGCAACCAGGAGAAGTGCCGTGATATATTGCGAACTCACATCTCCCTTGATGCCGATAGTCCTGCTTTTTTGTTTGAAATCACGGTGAAACTTCAAAGGGGGGTAGCCGTCTTTTTCCGTATAGTCTATCTCAGCCCCCAGTTCTCTCAGGGCATCCACCAGGATACCGATTGGCCTTTGCTTCATGCGGTCCGTTCCCGTGATGATCACCTCCCTGCCGGTTACAGCAAAGAACGCAGTCAGAAAACGCATTGCAGTACCTGCCGGCCCGATGTCCACTACCGGAATTCCTTCAGCCGCAGAGGTGTTCAGCGCCTTCTCCATCACCACCGTATCGTCAGCTGAGGAGAGGTTTCTCACTTTCACCACCCCGCTGCTCAGGGCGTTTAATACAAGCGCCCGGTTGCTCTCACTTTTTGACCCCGTGAGTTCAATGCTGCAGAATGTATCCGTTGCTGGTTTTGAAAGGATTAACTGTTCCGTTGTCATTTTTCGGAAACAGCAGTCTTGGTATTCATAATCTCGGTCTGTCTCCTGATAGATTCGGCGTGGATCAGCTCGAGCATCTTGGTCGTAAATTCTTCGTCCAGCTTCAGTGCTTTTCCGAAACTTGCACGTTTCTTGATGATCTCATCCCACCGGTTTAACTGGAGGATCGTGATATCATTGTCTCTTTTATACTCACCGATCTTTTCCACGATCGACATTCTTTCTGCAACTTTCTGAATCAGAAGGTCGTCAATCTTGTCAATTTGCTTACGCAGCTCAGCCAGCTTATCCGATACAACCGGGTTTGCAGGCTCCGGAGTACGCACCGTCAGGTGATCGATCAGGTCAGACAGGGCAGAAGGAGTCAGTTGCTGTTTCGCATCTGTCCAGGCCACTGAAGGATCAATATGCGACTCAATCATCAAGCCCTGCATTTCAAGGTCAAGCGCCTTCTGAGAAATATAAGGGATCAGTTCGCGGTTCCCGCAAATATGACTCGGATCGCAGATAACAGGCAGCTGAGGGCAAAGAGTCTTGAGCTGGATGGTCAATTCCCACATCGGTTCGTTGCGGAAAGCTGATTTCTCGAAAGAAGAGAACCCGCGCGAAATAGCAGCAAGTTTTGTGATACCGGCATTGTTAATCCGCTCAAGCGCACCAATCCACAAAGAAAGATCCGGGTTTACCGGGTTTTTTACCATAACCGGGATATCAACGCCCTGCAGAGCATCTGCAATCTCCTGAACCGTAAACGGATTCACGGTCGAACGCGCACCAACCCATAAAATGTCCACTCCCGCAGCCAGCGCTTCTTCCACATGCTTACCATTCGCCACCTCAACCGTTATCGGCAGGCCCGTCGCAAGTTTTGCCTTCTTCAGCCATTCCAGCCCGATGCTGCCAATGCCTTCAAACTCACCCGGACGCGTGCGGGGTTTCCAGATACCAGCCCGCAGGACAGAAATTTTACCTGTTTTAGCGAGCAGATCAGCTGTAGCCAGAAGTTGTTCTTCTGTTTCTGCGCTGCAGGGGCCGGCAATCACCAGCGGCTGGTGAGACGGCTTCAACCATGTATCCAATGGTTCAATGTTGAGATTCAATTTCATACTATAAATATGATTGTTA
>NZ_QEAS01000013.1:59978-64980 GCF_003130405.1 Pararcticibacter amylolyticus | reverse complement strand
CCTAAACCCTCTCATTCTTAAGATATTCCCCCATCAGCGTGAAATTCACCGTATGGCGTAGTACCCGGCTGATAGCCTGCTGATATAAAGATGCGTCTTCCCATTCTATATCAACATAAAAATTGTATTCATTCCTTCTTCCGAGAACCGGCATCGACTGGATCTTTGTCAGGTTCACCTGGTGTCCCGCAAAAATATTCAGCACATTTGCCAGAGATCCAACTTCGTTGGTCGTTTGGAATGACAGCGAAGCCTTATTCGCATTCGGAATATCCGTTTCCTTATGATCAGTAAGGATCAGAAACCTCGTGTAATTCTTTTTATTCGATTCGATCCGGCGTTCCAGGATCTCCAGGTCGTACGTTCGTGCAGCAAGCTGGTTGGCAATTGCCACAGTATCCGTCAGCTGCTCATCGCGTATCCGCTTGGCACAAGCCGCCGTATCGGTACTCTCCTTCACGTTCAGATAAGGGTACTCATCGAAGAAATCAATACACTGCCGTATTGCTATGGGATGCGATTCCACATTTTTGATCTGCTCAAACTTTACCCCCGGCAGTGCCAGCAGGTGAAGCTGAATTCTCAGGTAAACCTCCCCGATAATGGAGTATCTGTAGTCGCGTAGCAGGGCATAGTTAGGAAGAAGACTGCCTGCAATCGAATTTTCAATTGCCATCACCACGTAATCCGCCTTTTTGGCCTTCAAAGCCTCACAGGTTTGCTTAAACGAGTTACATTCTATAGTTTCAATGTCTTCCCCAAAAAACTTGAAGGCCGCTTCCTCGTGGAAAGAGGCTTTAATTCCCTGTATTGCTACTCTTTTTTTGTCCATGATTCAAAAAAAAAGTCCCGGCCTTTTGCGCCGGGACTTTATATATTAGTTCTTTAGTCAAAACATATCAGTCCCGGCTTTTACCTAAAGTAGTAAAAGTAACCGAACCAATATGAGTTGAATTTTGTCATTCTTTTTTGATTAAGCCAAATATACGCGTATATTTTTATGTGTCAATAGGAAAACGAAAAAAATGCGTTCACTTTAAATTCGTAAGTGTCAGGGAGAACGTCGGTGTCACAAATCAGCTTTGTGTTGCCAAGCTGATTTTCTTAAAGTTTTAGCATCAATATCTTTAGCTGTGAAAATAGCGGATAAATCCTGTATTTCAATCTTCCGGTCTCCGCTTTCAACAGGAATGCCATTGGACACGTTCTCAGCAAATGCTTTTTCTAATCCGGCTCAGGGACGATTGCGTAACCCCCAGGTAAGATGCCAGGTAGGAAAGTGGGATGCGATTGACCAATTGCGGGTATGTTTCCATAAATGCCAGATAACGGGTGGTGGCATCTTCAGAAACCAGTGGACTGCGCCTTTCAATTTTTTGGATCAGAGATTTTTTGATGATTTTGTTTATTATACTTTCCCAGCCTACTATGGTATCGGAAATGTCCTCCCAATCACGCCTGGAAAAAATAATGAGTTTACAGTTTGTAACGGCCTGAACATATTCAGAGGAAGGGATTTTGTTCTCAAAACTGTGCAGATCTACGACAAAATTATTCTCATCGATGAAATATTTGGTAACGTCGCCGCCCTTGTTGTCGTAGTAACATACCCGGAGGATACCTTCCAGAATAAACCCGACTTGTTTTGCAATCTTTCCTGCCTCCGAAAAATAATCGTCCTTATTAAAGCTCAATTCCCTTCCTTTTTTCGTTATGAAGTCGATCTGTTGCGGGTTTAGGTTTCCAAACTGCAGCAGATAGTTAATTACTGTTTCCATATTATTTCATCTGGCTCATCACCAATTTGTCGAATATTCTGTCTGATAGTATGGTTTTCAAAAATAACATAAATTTAGCGCCTGAAGCTCCTGCGTATCTCGTTCTCGGACATTTGGCCTCGATACCCTTTTTTATGAGCTTGGCAATTACAATCGGATCAGATGCGTTTTTCTCAGTCGCCGCATACATTTTACTGATCCCTTTTGCCAAATGGCCATATGCTGTTTCGCCCGAGATACGGTTTAGATATTCCGTTCCCAACCCTGTCATTTCAGATTTTGTTCCGCCCGGTTCGATTACGATGACATCAATGCCAAACTGTTTAACTTCTTTTCGAAGCGCATCACTCAATCCCTCAATGGCAAATTTACTCGCGTGGTACCAAACGCCCATTGGCAATGTCACTTTGCCGCCAATTGATGAGATATTTACGATCTTGCCGTATTTGTTTGCACGCATGGTTGGCAAAACCAATTGCATCAGGCGGGCTGCGGAAAAAACGTTCACGTCGAATTGGTATTTTGCATCAGACATCGGCATGTCTTCCAATGCTCCATAATAACCCGAACCGGCATTGTTGATCAAAATATCTATTCGGCCTGCTTCTGCCAGAATTTGTTCCACGCAGGCCACAAGGCTGTCTTCTTTGGCAACATCCAAAAACAGGGGTTTGATACCGAAGTTTTTCAACTCTTCCATTCTTTCCACCCTGCGTGCGGCGGCGTACACATTATACCCATTTTGTGCCAAAAAAATTGCGGTTGTTTTGCCAATACCAGATGATGCTCCGGTAATCAATACAGTTTTCATTTTTATTCTTTTATTAACCCCGCAAAGGTTGCCCATTTAAAAATCAAAATATTTGTCATATGGCAAAAAGCGATTTCAACGGACAGAATCTTCTCCAACATCGTGTATTATGAAAGGCCTGCCTGATACTGATCAAGAGATGACGGTATATTTTACTGAGGAATCTCCTCCACCAGCACCGCATTGCCAGCCTTGTCAAAATACGTGCATGTCATTTCCTCCATGTTAATCTCCCATTTAACAATACCTGTAGCCGCGCACATCCTGATGAACGCCAGGTAGTCCGTTTTGCCTTCCTGGTGCGCCTTCAATTCGCTTTTAAACTGTTCCATGTCGGGTACATCTGCAATCACCAGCGGATCATATTTAGCAGGCATCGTCGCCGTATGGCCATCGCCGCCGTGGTAGTCAAGATGCCCGTCGCTCACATAAGCTTCGTAATGAGTGACGCCTAAAGCTTTAATATCCCTGATATAGGCCGGAAAATCAGCTCCTGATTTTACTTTACTGTGCGCTGCCGTAATTTGTTCCGCCGTAAACATCGTTTTAGATTTAACTGTTTATTGATTAGTTGAAATATAGGCAATTATCGTGAATTATACGGAAGAAAGAAATGAAATTACCATGATGTCGTAATAGCATTTAGATGACATTATTTTCTAACTTCTGCAGAGGAATTTTGTTTCGTTTTTACACACGTCTATAAATGCGTGCGTGCTTAAATAACTAAATAGTATGGAAACACTAGGAAAAGTTTCACCTGTCAAAACAGTTAACCCTTTTAATAATGAATTAGTAAAAGAGTTCGGCGTGATGTCTGATGCGGAAGTAGATAGCCTGATCGCTAAAGCAAACAAGGCCTTCCAGACCTGGAGGACGACACCTTTTTCTACCCGGACGGGGTTATTGCACAAGGTTGCGAGTATATTACGTGAACGAAAGGAGGAACTGGGAAAATTGGCTACCCTGGAGATGGGCAAGCGCTTAAGCGAGAGCATTGGCGAAGTAGAACTCAGCGCGAACATTTTTGACTACTATGCTGATAACGGCGAAGCGTTTTTGGCCGACAAACCATTGGACACTCCCATTGGTTCTGCATTTATCAGTTACGAGCCTTTGGGCGTTTTATTGAGTATTCAGCCCTGGAACTTCCCGTTTTACCAGATCACCCGTAATGTTGCCCCCAATATTGTTGCAGGTAATACGGTTTTATTGAAACATGCTTCTAATGTGCCCCAATGTGCTAAAATCATGGAAGATATTTTCCTTGAAGCTGGCGCCCCCGAAGGTGTGTATACAAACCTTTTCGTACCTGGAAGCGGTATGGAGCGCATTGTCGCAGACGAACGTGTAAAGGCCGTTGCCCTTACCGGCAGCGAACCTGCAGGATCCAGTATTGCTGCAGCCGCCGGTAAATATATCAAAAAGAGTACCCTGGAACTAGGTGGGAGTGATGCTTTTATTGTGCTTGACGATGTAGACGTAGACCAGATAGCCGATATTGCCGTTACCAGCAGGATGTGGAATGCGGGCCAGGTATGTACCTCGGCAAAACGGGTTATCGTACACGAAAAAATAGCTGAGAAATTCCTGGAGAGGGTAAAAACTAAATTTGCCTCTCTTAAAGTAGGCGATCCCCTGGATCCTTCCACAGATGTGGCTCCGCTGAGCAGTGAAAAGGCAGTGAAAGACGTGATCAAACAAGTGGAAACCGCCGTTAAGGAAGGTGCTCAGTTATTAGCCGGAGGAAAGCGGATCAACCGCCCAGGGGCGTTTATGGAACCCACGCTGCTAACAGGTATTACGCCCGGAATGGAAGCCTATTCGGAGGAAGTATTCGGACCAGTGTTTATGTTCTATGTGGTAGAGAACGATGAGGAAGCAGTAAAACTAGCAAATGACACGAAATTCGGGCTGGGTGGAAGCGTCTTTGCTAAGGATACCGAACGAGCGCTTCGTATTGCCAGGCAGATTGACACCGGAATGGTGTACATCAACCATTTCACAGGGATCACTCCGGAACTGCCATTCGGTGGTACCAAAAATTCGGGTTACGGACGGGAACAATCGCCTTTAGGAATCTACGAATTTGTGAATCCCAAACTTATCCGTACTTCCGAGCCGGGAAATCCTTATTAAGAACTTGCCTTTTAAATAAAAAAGCCACTTGTCTGAATACAGACAGGTGGCTTTTTTTATAAAGCCGTTTTATCGACTACCTGAAGTTTGATCATGGGCATTTCGTTAAGCCTGACCACCATGTATTACAAAGTTTCGTTAGTTAAAAGAGCCTGAATTCCATTGCTTATTACCGTATAGTGGTGGAGGCGAACAATGGAGATTGTTTGTAATTAGTGTGAGAGCAAAAAAATAAATAGTATTCCCCGGTCTGGCCCCCGAGCGTATTCCTAAG
>NZ_QEAS01000013.1:29524-59946 GCF_003130405.1 Pararcticibacter amylolyticus | reverse complement strand
GCTAAAAAAGCGATGAAAAAGCAAAGAAAGAGCCCGGGATCAGCGTTTCATAAGCGAAGGGACTCTGAACCAGGTCAGGAGCGGGGAGTATCCAAAAAGCTAACGGGAGCAGGTTCTCTAAATTCAAATTTCACTAACATCAAGAAGTTCATTGCTGTTCAACCCCTGGTGACTGAAACAATGATTCCAGCGCCTCGCGGTGCGTTTCGCCCCACCGCGCAGTCACTTCAATTACCGGTATCAGGGTTTGGCCTAATGCCGTAAGCTCATATTCCACCTTTGCCAGCTTTTGCTCAAATTTGGTTTTCCGGATGATGCCCTGCTCCGCAAGCTGCTTCAACTGCGTGTCCAGCAGCCGCCGGGAAACTTTGGGTAAGCGCCGGTGAAGTTCGCCAGGCCTTTTAACTCCCGAGTGAATATACCAGATCAGGTTAGGCTTCCATTTGCCGTTCATCACTTCCATAAACAGGTGAAGGCCGCATTCCAGGTGCATAGGTAACTTCCTTTTATACATCCTGCGAAGATAAGTCATCGCAATGTCCTAACCAATACGGCTAAATTCAGCCCTGCTTGACACAGGGCCGCAGCAAGCCGAACTTTGGCAAATATGAAACACAAACTTTTCGGAACCCAAACCGGTTTACCAGCCAGCGAGTTAATTTTAGGCGCTGCAAGTTTAGGTCAGCGTCGCGGTTACGGCGCTATAGAGGAGGATATTCCTAAAATCCTGGCTGCCTATGCTGATGCCGGTGGGAACTTTATCGATGTAGCTGACCAGTACCAGCTTGGCGAAGCAGAAGAAATTGTCGGAAATTTTATCGCATCGCGGCGAAGCAACTTCATCATCTGCACCAAGTACACCCGCAGCAGCGAAGCCAACCCTTCGCCTGCCAATTCCGGCAACCACAGGAAGGCCATGCGACAGGCGGTTGAGGCGAGTTTGAAGAGGTTGCAAACGGACTACATCGATATTTACATGCCGCATTATGATGATGGCCTCACTCCGCCGGAGGAAATCGCCCGTGGACTGGAAGACCTGGTGAAAGCCGGGAAAGTCCTCTATACCGGCCTGGCCAACTTCCCTGCCTGGAAGGCAGCTGTTATTGCTCATGCTATTCCGCTTACGGCATTGCAGATAGAGTACAACCTGGCACAACGCACGGCAGAGCGCGAACTGGTGGATATGGCGGCTCATTTTGGACTTGGAACCATGTTATACTCCCCCCTGGCGGGCGGGCTGCTTACCGGCAAGTACCGGCAGGGAGCATCCGGCAGGCTGGCGCAAGGTGGAACAGGGCCATACCAGGAGGATCATGCCACGAAAACCATTCTCGATACCCTGGAAAAGATTGCCCGGGAGCTTGAAGCTACGCCCGGACAGGTGGCGTTGGCCTGGACGCTGACCAAAAACGCCTTTCCCATTATAGGCGTCCGTACCCTTGCTCACCTTACTGGCAGTTTAGGGGCTTTGACTATTCACCTGAGTCCGGAGCAGATCACAAGCCTGGATCAAGCCAGCGCAGTCACATTGGGTTATCCTCATGATCTGCTCCGGACGGTTCAGAAAACTTATTAACTATTAATAATGAAAGTGTCGGATAGGGGGATCGTTGTATTTATTATAGCATGCTATTGTAGTTTGTCAGGATGGCAGGACCTTTGAGTCGATGGTTTATGTATTACATATCGCCGGGCGAAAGCAGTAAATAGCTGAAAGTGTAGCCTTTTAACTGGTCTTCAAGCTTGCGGGCTTTGGTCATTAGTAAGTTCTTATCCAGTTTGCCGGGATTTAATTTTACTTCAGCGAACTCTGCTATCTTCTCAGTTTCGTTGATTGCAACTATGTCGATTTCATTGTCTGCCCTGTCCCAGTAATTGCCGATAATATTGTAACGCTGCGAAAGAGCCATTTTTTCTGTAAACCACTTCTCAAGAAAACGCCCGGCAAAGGTGTGGAAATCCCGTTTGAATATGTCCTTTATATAGGTGAAGTTTCCAATCTCAATAGCGTTCCTGTTTTTGAAAATGAAGCGGAACCAAAAGTTGAGGAAGTTGTCATCTATATAATATTTTTGATTTCTTGATCCAGGTTTGGAAAGTACAGGTTTTACCGTCCTAATGATCTGGTATTCATTCTGAAGCCGGTCGAGATACCCTCCTATATTTTTCTCCAGTATCGATTCAATATCCGAGCGGGATGTTTTAGCGCTGGCCATAAGGGATAGAATAGAGAAATAGGTGGTGTATTCTTTTCCAAACTCTTCAATGAGTAAATTTTTTCCCTCGTCGAGCCAAAAGGAATTTGGCCGGAATACCTCTTCTATTATAGCTTCGAACGTGAACGCATTGCGTTCTGCAAGTAATTCCACATATTTCGCCACTCCTCCGGTCATTACAAAAAAGGCGAGGAGATCAATCGGCTCATATTTTGGATGATAATCAGAGACTATTTCTTTAAGAGTGTCAACTGAAAATGGTTTCAAAAGAATTCGCTCGTTTGCCCGGCCAAAAAGCGGCTCTTTTGCATTTTCGAATATTTTTTTCATCATCGAAAGTACCGATCCGCTTAATATGAGATTTAAATGGCTCTGTTGCTTGCGACGGTCCCATATTCGTTGCATCTCACTAAAAACTGAAGGGTTTATAGTATTAAATTCCTGAAACTCGTCAATTGTCAATGTAAAAGGACGTTGTTCAGATAGCTCCATTAGGTATTCGAAAATGCTACTAAATGAATTGAAGCTCCCAAAAACCTGGATCGAAAGTGCTTTCTGGATTTCAGCAATAAAGTCCTGGCAGAGGAGTACTTCTTCCTTTCGGCTAACAAAAAGATACACATGAGGGCTTGCTTGGGTGGATTTTAAAATTAAACTTGTTTTACCGATTCTTCGTCGACCGGTAACAATTGTCATCCTGGCCCCGCCGGATATAGCTTTCCTGGTCCTTTCTAGTAGAGTTAATTCATTTTCACGATTGTAGAACTTCATAACGTAATGGAGGTTACAGTAATGTGGGTTACTGTAATCAAAGTTACGTTATATTTTATTACCAGGAAATTTTATTGCTGTGAAGTAATTATTCCCGGACCTGCACAACTAACCTACTGATCATGCTATCAATGCAGCTGCTCCGGAAAATACAAGACTTAAGTCCGTAAAAGCCCCCGGCGGGTGAATACAAAAGTTTTTTAAAAGCGAAACTCTGCTGACAGACAGTTGTCATAAAGCTTCCTGAACTTTGTCTCAAATAAAATTGAAGACAAATGAATCTCGTTTCAATCAGGGTCATTACTGAAGATGTCAGTAAACTTTTAGAATTCTATGAGCATATCACTCAGGTAAAGGGCATTCGCTTTACAGATGACTTTGCAGAACTTCAAACGCCTGGCGGAACCCTCGCTATTGGCAGCACCCGGACATTGCAGTTCTTCGGCGGGCCGCAAGTAGCTAAAGCCGCCGCAAATCAAACGGCAATAATCGAATTCATCACCACTGACGTAGACAAGATTTACCAGGAACAATCCGGGTTCCTGGCACCCTATCTAGTGCAGGAACCCACGACAATGCCCTGGGGCAACCGTTCACTGCTGTTCCGCGATCCGGACGGGAACCTGGTCAATTTTTTTACCCCTGTGAGCGCCGATGCCATTAAAAAATTTGAAGGCAAAATTTAACAGTCAGCGTGCCAATAATGTAAGTACCGAAGCGGGGAATAGTCCTTCGTCAAATATGCTTTTCTTACGGGTGGGGAGATTGTTAATTAAAAGCCTATTTTAGCGTATAAACATTCTCCATGACACAAAAGGAACTGATCATCAAACATCTTAATGAAACCAGAAGGCGCAGTATTATACTATGGAGTGGACTTCCCGAAGCCTTTTATAACTGGAAACCTGATCCCGACGCCATGACTGCTATCGAGATGATAAGACATGTGCTGCAAGCCGACTATGGCTGGAATATGATCATCAATAAGGAAGATATGAGCAATTATCATACACCCTGGGAAGGGCGGCCCTTCGGTAGCGTTGAAAAGGAGATTGCATTTGCAGAACCTTACCGGCAGAAATTTTTAGATAGTGCCGGGAAGTTCTCTGAGGAGGAACTTTCCGGCACTATTATCATCCATCCCGGAAACGGTGCAGAGAAGCTTCTCGGCGACTATCTCCTCAGGATTGCCTACCATGAGTCTGTGCATGCGGGCCAGTTTTTATATTGCCTGAGAGCGATGGGAGTAGAAAGACCTTTTATCTGGGATTAAGCAGATGCTGAGCAGGGCAGAAAAGAAAATTACCGGTAGCCCGGGTCTCTTACACGCCTTTAACAAGCGAACCGATAACATCGGTCGCCATTATCTTTTCCGTTTATAATGCAGTTGCGTCAATCCCGTTTCAAATGTTTTTGCTGAGATGAATTCAAGTAGTTGTTCAGGCCTTCCGTCCTTAAACAGTCTTGTCCCCTCACCTAGTAAAACCGGGATGACCGAAATGATAAACTCATCTACCAGGTCGTTCTGCAATAGTTCATTGATTACTTCGGCACCGCCGTCGCAATAGATGTTTCTGCCGCTTTCAGACTTCAGGCGGTTAACCAGGTCGGTTAGGCTCCCGGTATAGAAAGTCGTCCTGCCTTCCTGCTGCCTTTCAGTTCTCGTTATGACATACACGTCTCTTTGTCCGTTGTCATAATGAGCCGGGCCGATTTCCTTAAGCACATAGTCATAAGTTCTTCTCCCGACAATTAATGTATCAATGGTGTCTGTAAATTCGGTATAACCATAGTCTTCTCCTTCCTTTTCAACGAGTTTCAGGAAGCTGAGGTCGTCATTCGGCTTGGCAATATATCCGTCTAAACTTGCTGCAATGAAAAGTGATATTTTTCGCATTTGTTTCGGGTTTTAATGTTTCACAAAGATAATTTACGGCGCCCAGCTGCACTTTGTAAAAATGCGACAAATTAAAGCTCAGATGGTGGAAGTCCGGTGTTGCGCCTGATTTCATTGGTCAGATGCGAGTGATCATAATAGCCGCATTCGAAAGCAACCTCCGACAAACTCCGGTCTTTGTCTGGGTTTTTAATCATCGTTAAAGCATTTTGAAAACGGATAATGTTTGAATATTCTTTCGGTGATAAGCCGATGTGCTTCTTAAAATTCCGCTCCAGCTGCCGTACGGTGGTGAAGTTTCTCTTTGCCAGTTCGCAAATGCTGATTCGCCCCTTGCCTGAATGAATATCATCGATAGTTGATTGCAGCAGATTGTACTTGTTCCTGATTCTGCCGGAAAAAAACCGGTTCAGGTAATCGAACGGAGATTCACCGATCTTATCAAGATTAAATGAATCGGTTTTCTCAAACTGAACCGTATTGTCAATGAGTTCATGCTGTGAAGCATAGCTGTAAAAATTGGCAAAAGTTGCAGGTTTGAGGCAAACACCTAATAAATGAGTTGCACTATCAATAAAATTGTCTTTAAATGAAGTCATTGCACCAACTGCATACGTTTTCCCAAATTCCATAGAAACCGAGCCGTTGTCTGTCAAACAGGTGTTACCCAGATTTATCACTAATCCTGCACAACCATCAGGGAAAATCCGGTCCCATTGTTTATCAGATTCATCCCCTTTCAACTCCCAGTAGGAGTGAATAAAGGAGGCTAATCCTTTGCATGGAGAGATTTCTCTATACTTCATTTGTTCTTCAGCGACAGGATAAATGTAATGCGGACTCTACTTACCGTTGAACCCGCTAATTTAACTAATTCTTTGTCGGAAGCTGTCGTTAATTGAAAGCCAGACCTCATTCATCATCCAGGGTTAAAACTATCAGGCTAATATATTGAAAAATAACAGCGCAGGGAGTGACGTTATGAGCGATGTTTTGTACGAGCTTGCCATAATAGCATCTCAATTACGAATCCCCGATAAGATGATATTACAAGAACCCGTCGATTTGGCGGTATAACTCTGCTTTGTCGCTTGGTCGTTTAGCTTTAGGGATCACCAGTTTGCCCGAACGGTCAAAGATAAAATAAGTAGGGTAAGAGTTTCGGCCTTCGAAAGCAGGAAGCAGCTCCTCCCAGAATGGATTAATATCCTTCCTGCTTTTCCTTAAGTGCCATCCCTCCATGTTGTTCACTATTAAGAACTCCCGCCACTGAGCATCCTTTTTATCTTCATCCATATCAATGTAAACGAAAGCCACATCCTTGCCTTCAAAGCGTTTCCTAAGTTCAGGCACATATCTGAGCTCATCCTTACAAGGGCCGCACCAGGTTCCCCATATATCAAGATAAACGACCTTTCCCTTGAACCTGGCCAAAAGCGCGGCAACAGAATTTATCGAGTCAGACTCATTGAAAATATGTATAGCCCTGTTAGCGCTATTCCGTTTTAACGCAGCTTTCAACATGTTCATCCGCGCACTCAGTTTACCAATATACCTGCTCCCAGGATAGATATACATTAACTCCTCCATCAGTGGTGCTGCCTGAGCCAGATCCTTATCCACAGTTTTAGAGAAAACAGCCTGGGCCAGTAAAGCCTCTGCAACATCCGCGGGATAGTTGTTGCGTATAGCAATCCAATTCAGAAACATTTTGCCCTTTTTGTCAATCAGGACATTTCCGCTATCCAACGAGATATTGTAAAACTTCAAAGGAGTCTTGTTCGCATTTTCTTTAAGCGTTTGCATCTCCAGAATGGCTTGTCCCTCCATATGGCCGACATAGTTATCTGCCATGCGGTAAAATTGCGGGCCTGCGGGCATCACCTCCGGCGTGATAGATACGCCTTTATATAGTTCGGCGGTAAGGCCGATCAGCTCCCTCATCCTGAAAGAGCCTATCCCCCTCAGGTATGAATGCGCTTGTACCACAGCATCGGCCTCTACTTCCTGGCTGATCAGTTGTTTTTCGAAGTGGGTCAAGCTGCTCTCTTTAATACCCTTGAGTCTTTCATCCCTGATGGCAAACCATGGCTTGAACACACTATCTGCAACACCGGCGGCGCTAAGGTGTGCATAGGGGTTTTTAGCCCGTATTTCTTTTCCAAAGAAAGGAATGTCACCCAAATGCAGCGATGCTAAAAGGCGGTTCTGCGCCCCGGCAGTCCCTTTAAACAGAACGGTGGTGTCAGACCCGAAAATCAGTTGCAATTTCTTTCCTGGAATAAGCAGTAAAGTATAAGCGCGGCCACCACGTTGCAGAGTGGCGAATTTGTATTCGTTAAGAGGTAAATCGATAGTAAAATTGCCACGGTTATCCGCTATTACCTGCAGGTCGTTCTCGCGGTAATTACCATATACAAAAGGAATATTTAAATAAAGCGTATCACTCCGAGATCCACCTGGAAGCTTGCCGTAAAGCCTGAACTGAGCGTTTGTCCTGATGCCCCACACGAAGAGCAGGAGCAGGGCAAGCAAAAACCTTCTGCTGCAAATTCTACCAGTTGGATGCCGGGACAGGGCGGAGTTTAGTGTTTTCATACCGGAAATTAGCGAGGACTACCCGGCAGGAAAAATCTATGTGACGAAACGTCGTGAAAATGTGACGAACCGGTTAACTCAAAGCATAATCAGATCAACCGCCTCCCGTAAGAGAGCCTCATTTCTCAGCGCGAGATTCTTTTTTAAATATTCCCTGAGTTCTTTCCGGCTACGGACCTTCCGGCCTGTGGGCGGAACAAGCTGTGCTGCCGGGGCCATATCCATTTTCACTTCCGTAGCAAACCATGTGATATTGTGATGAGGCAGAGCTACCCCCAGGATCAGCCCCGGCAAGCCCGAAAAGCACTCCGGACCGCCCCTGAAGGGAATCTCGTCCGTATAAAACGCTACCACATAGATCGAATCCATCAGCAGGGCGTTGGCTCTTCTGCAGGTATACCCCAGGATATCGCGTGTTTCCGGTGTGATCTTCCATCTTATTTTGTGAAGAGTATCAGGTTTCAGCAATACTTCGTCTGCCATGAATTCTTTCCTGACCACTGCGCTCCCCTTCTCCGGCTCCGCGTAAACCGTATTCCTTAAGGCCACCGCAGGATTTATATAAGCATAATCGAGAAAAGATATGTCTTCCGCCTTTCCCGGGGAATAAAGCGAGACGCTGCGATTAAAAACAAGCGTATAGGGACTGGTGATAAAATGAGGCAGGGAAGAAAAAACATCTCCTGAGAAACCGCGTCCGCCCGGGCTGCTGTTCTTCCGCGAAAAAGCATGCAGGTTAATTTTCTTCTCATAGGTAACCGTTCCCTTTTCAGGGAAATAGGTATACTGGGCTTCCAGGCGGGTGTTACCCGCAAGCAGTCCAATTATCATCAAACAGGCAAAGCGCTTCAGGTCATTCCGAAGCCGCGGAGCCCATTTTTTTAAAGTCGTAAACCAGTGAAAAAAGAACATATCGTCTTACTGTATTATAGTTATTCTGGATGATCATGTTATTGTTTGCCGAGCGGCTGAAACCGTTGCCCTGGTTCAGCAAATCGCTCATAGAAGCCCTGAGCATAAGGCTTTCGCTCTTCAGGAATTTTTTAGACAAGATGGTATTCCATATTAACCTCGAAAAATCGTTCGAAAAATACTGTGTAGCCTGGTTAAACGTATACCTGAAATGATTCGTCGCCTGCACCTTAAAAGGGAGATGAATAGTGAAGAGACCAGTTCCGTTAAGCACAAAACCGTTGTTGTTGAGCGAAGGCTGCAGAGAAGAATTGCTGACAGTGTACGAAGGTGAGAGAGTGACCTGCATGGTGTATTTTCTTGCCCGGAACTGCTGTACATTCAGGCTGAGTGCGTAATTGACATAGTTCGTTTTATTTTCCTGGCCATTTGTTAGGGCATATCCTGTATTCCCGCTTACTGATGCATCGGAGCCTAGCCTCAGGCTGTTCCTCAGGGTGATATTCCTTCCCAGCCTGAAGTTATAATCAGACATTGCCCTGTCGTTCAGATTGACGAACGAAGAGACTGTTTTTCCGTCTGCCCCGGTTACCACATCGGGGATAATAGAATTAGTGGTAAGTGAATAAGAACCCGATAAAGAGAGGCTTTTCTTCCCCATATTCTGCATTGCAGTGTAGTTTAAAGTAAAGCGATGGTTATAGGCCGGATCCAGGTCAGCATTCCCCCTGGTTTCATACAGCGGATCAATATTCTCCGTAACGGGCTGCAGCTGGCTGATGCCGGGAAGAACATTGGATCCCTGGTACAGTATGATGATCATCTTTTGCCCCTTAGCCTCCGTAAAGGAAACGCCGGGCTCCATCTGGAAAAAACTCCGGTTAAATAAACTATTTCTGAACAAGTCTTTTTGTTTCAGGGCGGTACTTTTTGCAGCCAGTCCGATTGACAGGGAGCCCTGGCCAAGGCTTCGGCTCAGAGAGCCTTTTATTGTATTATCGAGCGAGCTGTACCGGTAGCGGTTACTGAAGGCGCTGTCGGGCAGACTCAATCCCTGCGGCCCGTCCTGGTTGAAGGACAACCGCTCCGAAGCGTTTGCATCCAGCGCTATCCCGTAGTCCAGCCCGAGCGAGAGCTTTTTCCCTAAGTTTTCCGTAAACGACACTGCTCCGCCGAGCGCACGTCTGTTTAGCGTATTTCTCTTGTACTGATCAATCACGGCCGTACTGTCGTTCTGCCCCTTGTAAAAATGCGTTTCCGAATAAAGGGTTCCCCGGTTAACCGTTTCCGACAAGTTCCAGTTCATCCTCGCAGTTACTGTCCTTCCCGGCCGCCGCATTCTTTTCATCCAGAGAATATTCCCGTTCAGGCCTTTTCCCGTCCCCTTAGTATCAAGGACCCGCGAATTCCGGTTCAGGAGGATGTCAGCTTCGTCCGTTGTCCGGCCTTCAAAACGGTTAAAATTATTCACGTCGCTATAGTTGCCATTCAGGTAGGCGGTAAGCTGCGACGTACTGTCGATAGTAAAAGACAGGTTCGATTTCAGCGAATGCACCATCCGGCGGCTGTCGAACACCTGGTCTGATGCCGTATTCTGGACGCCGGAAGGCAGGTTATTCTTCACAATGCGGTTGCCTGTGCCTGCATTGCCCACATGGTTTACCAGGTAATCGGCATTGACTCCCTTTCCGCTGATGCGCAGTCCGCCGCCCGCACTTTCAGGAATACCTCCCATCTGCTGGGCCTCTCCCTGGCCGGTAAAATTAAATGAAATATCATTCCCCGAAGTCTCCACTACACCGGAACCCGCCCCGGCGACCGACGATTTGTAATTACTTATCCCCCCGGTAACCGTCATTTTCATATCCTTCGAAAAGCGGTTATATATGGCATTCCCGTGTCTGAATCCGTTTGTCGCTTCCGCGGCTTCCGCGTTGCCGAAGTAGCCCTTTTTACTATCTTCCCTCAGCTTCAGGTTGATGGTCTTATCGCGCACGCCGTCTTCTATTCCAGTAAAAGCCGCCTTACCGCTCTTTTTGTCATACACCTGCACCTTCTCGATCATATCGCCCCTGAGGTTGCGGGTAACCAGGGTCGGATCGTCACTAAAAAATTCCTCTCCGTCTACCAGCACTTTTTTCACCTCCTTCCCCTGGGCGGTGATTTTCCCGTCCTGATCCACCTGGATCCCCGGAAGCTGCGTCAGCAGGTCTTCCACCTTCGAATTCGGTTCGATAACAAAACTACGGGCATCATACTCAATCGTATCACCCTTCATTGTCACCGCCCTCGAGCCTTTGATCACCACTTCATTCAGCAGACGCGATTTCAGCAGCATCCCGATCTGCCCGAGGTTCACCACCGGCCTGTCAGGCCCGAATTTTACAGGCTGCACATAATCGGCGTAATGAGGATAAGTGACAAGGAGGATATAATTTCCGGCCTCCGGATCATTGAAAACAAAGTGCCCTTCCGCATCTGCCCTTACCGAAAGGTACAAGGTAGAATCGGCTGCCCGGAGCAGGTTCACCGAACTGTTCTTCAGCGGAACATTCAGTTTGTCGTCCCTCACTATTCCCTTCACCGTACTTTTCTCCTGTTTTACCTGCCCCCGGAGCAGGGAGCAGGTAAATAAGAGCATAAATCCGATCAGAAACTGCCTCATAAAGGTTTAATGTCTTAGCTGCTTTTAAGCGCCCTGTTGATCTGTAACAAAAAGTACTGATATTTTGCCCTGGTATCACCCTGCTGCTTTGCCACGGCTTTTTCAAGGATGTCTTTTGTCTCCAGCAGCCAGCCGTAATAGACATGCGAGATATCATCAGTCTGGAACAGTACGCGCGGCATAAAGCCGAAACCTTCGGTGTCTCCGGCAGAAGAGGCAGAAAGGTCCGGTCTTCCGGTCGTGCCGTAAAACGGCAGACCTTCCAGTCCTGCGAAGCTGTTTTTCCACGCAGCATGCTGCAATTGCAGCAGACGGAGATCATCCCCTTCAGCGGGGGCAGCAAACGCAGAAGCATTTCCTCCCGGAATTTCCAGAACTCCCGAGTTCCGGATCAGAAGCTGCACCATGGCATTCTGCATAGAGAGTTTTTCTTTCGACGGTGCCTTTCCTTCAAGGGAAGTCCCCCAGACAAAGTCAAATACATCCGCAACACATTCTGTGCGTGTATAGGGATCCGCATCCGCCTTATTCTCGCTGAGCCCGATATTGGCCACCCATCTCATCATATATGGGAACAGCACTCCCCTCATAAATTCAGCGGCATCGCCGTTAATGGCATCGATATTTTGTTCGGTTTCGGGAGCATTCAGCCAGTCGAGGTTCTCGAAAAGGCTGAGCAGGAAAAGCACCGACCTGCGCTGTGTTTCCTTAGGAACCGAGCGGTAAGCCGGAAAAGGATCACCTTCGTATTTTTCATACTGGTAAATTCCCCCGACATTATTAAGTACATGCATCATGTACCAGTAGAACTGGATATTGATTACCGAAAAGTTCGCATCCTTTCTGAACGAGTAGTCGGTATCTTTATCCGCCAGCCAGCCGTTCATGTTCTTCAGGATGTATTTCAGGTTCGACATGGCGTACTCCGTAGCTTTCACCTGGTCGTCGCCCAGGTCTTCGGTCTGTGAATTGGGGTCGAGAACCGAAATCTGCTGTTTACCATACCGGAACATAGGGTCTTTAATTTTCTCCGAAACCCATTTGTCGAGTACCGGCACCTCCTCCTCCGGAGTCGATGCTGAATACAGGGGCGAGTAGAGCCATTTGATGACATAATAGTCGTATACTCCAAGATCGGGAGGAGTGAGTTTAACCCCCCGTTCCAGGTCGCCGGGCTGCGCCACGAAATTAAAACGGGCATAATCCATGATCGAAGGGGTAGTGCCGTACTTTTGGGTAAAAGAAGGCGACCGCAGGGAATCGACCGGGAACGACGAGGATGCTCCCATGTTGTGCATCAGGCCCAGACAATGACCAATTTCATGGGCAATGACATATCGCAGGGCCTTGCCCATGAGTTCCGGAGGCATGTTTGTTGTCCTCACTCTTTCATCAACCGCCGCGGTCTGGATAAACATCCAGTTGCTCAGCAGGTCAGTCACCCCGTGGTAGAGGTAAACGGAGGCGTTGAGGATCTCGCCGGTGCGCGGATCTACCCAGGAAGGTCCCATGGCATTCTGAGTAAGGGTAGGTGCATATTTAATACAGTTATACCTGATGTTGTTCGGATCGAACTCCGGGTCGTCTTTCGGGTACATTTTCGTCACCACCGCATTCTTAAATCCAATCTTTTCAAAGGCCATATTCCAGTCTTCCGTCCCCTGCCTGATCCAGGAGATCCAGTTGTCCGGAAACTTATCGTCGATGTAAAAGACTACAGGCTTTACAGGCTCAACCAGTTCACCCCTTTTAAAAGCAGCCGGATCTTTAGGCTCCAGGCGCCAGCGATTGGCAAAGAAAATCTCTTTGCTCCCCTTATCCCGGCCTGCGAATTTTGTGTAATTCGTATAGAATACCCCGATCCGCGGGTCGTTCAGCCTTGGCCGCGCCGGCATGTCCGGCAGCAGCATGAGCGAGCGCTTCATGATGATGGTAGCCGGCCGGTTCTCTTCCACGATAAAACCCATAAAACTGGAGGTCACGCCATACGAAAGGTAACTGGTGACGGAGATATTATCCTTAAAGGCCATGATGCCGCCCGCCAGCGAACTTTCACTCTTGTATGACGCCTTGCTGCTCATGAAGCCGCCCGCCGGCATGAAGGGGTCCATTTCCTCGTTCCCGTTCACGAAGAACGGCGTTACATCGAATACCACTGCACTGCTGTCGGGCGATACAGCCTGAATCTTAAAAGAGGCCAGCATGGCTCCCGTGTTATTCTTAGCCAGGGCATTCTGCAGCGCCGTTTCCTGCTCAGAGGTACGCGCCGAAAAGTCGGTTTTCCGGATATAGATTACCGAATCGATCTGCGTAAAGTAAATGCAGAGCGGGTCATGTGCCTGCAATCCCGCGAATGAATCTTCAGGGTTACTTACTGCTTCTGCCACCGATCCCAGCAGCATGGGCTTTTTAAAGAGCCTTTTGGGAAACTCAAAATAAACCTTTCCATCCATTTTGTGCAGGGTGATCATTCCTCTGCTCGTTTCCACTTTCTTCCCCTTGAAGAGCTTCTGGTAAGCGGTTTCTTTCTTCTTTTGAGCCGTGTCCTTTTTCAGCCCGGCCTGTTCCTTTTTATTTTCTTTTCCCGTCTGGCCGGCCGCTGCTCCGGTCACCAGCAGGAAAGCGGCAAGAAGCCATGCCGATATACTGTTCATCTTCATCATTTACAGGTTTAGCGCTTTGTCAATTTTATTCATCAGCAAACGATAATGCATGGCCGTCTCCCGGTCATTTACGGTATCGAGCGCCTTAGCCATCAGTTCGCGGCATTGGGTAAGCTTCGTAAACCAAACACTTTCCAGTGAAGGCTGAAGGTTAAAGTTTACCAGGCTGCCATCAAATCCTTCTGTCCCGGGCCCGTTTATTCCCACTTCATTTTCATAATCGAAATCGCCTTTACCATAAAAGTCGTTCATATTGAGAGTCTTATTCAACCCGCGTAAGTTCAATCCCGAAAAATCCGCCAGGCCTGCCGCCTGCGATGACTGGCCTCTCTGCACAGAAACGAGTTTCGTATTACCGATAACAGAGTTCACAAAAGCCTTCTGCATTTCGCGTTCGGCGTTATCAGGGATTTTCCCCTGTTCAACCGAACCCCATACACCCTGGTAAATATCGTCGAGCACTCTTTCCGGCGTATACGCATCCTGCTCCTTCGATTTTATTGCCGCAAGGTTTACCGCCACCGGGGTACGCAGAAGGGCATCCATCAGCTGGCTGCGAAGCAAAGCCGCAGGGGTGCCCGTCAGGCTCAGATTTTGCAGTACCTCTTTATTCTCTATCCATCCGGCATCTTTAATCTGCGACAGAAGGAACTGAACCGTTGCCTCCTGTTTCTTCCGCGGCACCGGCTGATAAAAAGGCCGCGGGTCGCCCTGGTACTTTTCATTAATATAGATCCCGCCAATATTGGGGAGGAGGAAATTCAGGTACAGAACATACTGGTCGAGGATGCCGTCCCAGATGTCTTTTCTGAACGAATAATCCTTATCCTCTCCCGATACCCAGTTGTTCAGGTTAGCCATAATGTATTTGAGGTTGGCGATTCCGCAGGCCGAAGCCTTTACCGGATCGTCTCCCAGGTCGCCCGAAAGTACACCGGGGTCGATTCCCTGCGATTTGCCGTAACGGTAGCGGATGTCGCCGGCTTTCTCCGAGATCATCTTAGTCAGCGCCGCTCTTTCCTTTGCCGGGCTCATATCATTGCCGAAAAAAGAATAGTTCCATTTTACCAGCAGGTAATCGTAAGGGCCGAACAGGGGTTCTGTCAGTTTCACGCCCCGCTGCTTATCGCCGGGCTGCGCCACATAATTAAAGTGGGCGTTGTCCATGATCGAATAGGTGGTTCCGTACTTTTTGGTGAAAGATGCGGAGCGGAGCGAGTCGACGGGGATTCCGGCCGAAGCGGCAAGGTTCTGCGTAAAGCCGAGCCCGTGGCCCAGTTCGCGCCTCACATAAGCCCTGATCCCATCCTGGATATATCCATCAGGAATATGAGGCGTTCTCACCGCCTTGTCTGCCTGCGACGTCTGGATGAATAATTGCTGCGTGATCAGCTTAACCAGATCGTGGAACACATAAACTGAAGCATTAATGATCTCGCCGCTGCGCGGATCAACCCATGCAGGACCCACGATATTAGACACCGGTACCGGCGAATACCGGATGCAGTTGTATTTCAGGTTATCAGGGTCGAATTCAGGGTCGTTCACCGGGTAGTCCCTTACCACCACGGCATTCTTAAAGCCCGCTTTTTCAAACGGAACGTTCCAGTCGCTCACTGCGGTTTTCACTGCATTTCTCCAGGAGGAGGGAAAATCGCTGTCTACATAAAAAACGATGGGCTTCAGCGGTTCCGACGGTCTGCCGTGTTTATAGGCCTCTTTATCTTTCGGTACAAGGTTCCAGCGGTAGGCATAATACACCTCTTCCGTTTTATTCACTTCATTCGAAAGCCTGTACCTTTTCCCTGCAAAAACGCCGATACGGGGATCGGCTATCCTGGGCCGGGGCGTCTGCTGAGGCAGCAGCAGGAAAGTTCGCGTCATGACCACCGTAAAGGGTTTATCTTTGATCAGGGTTCGCCGGGTACTGCTCAGCGTATTCTCATACGAAAGACTGCTCCTGATGCTCACGTTATCCTTAAAGCTCTTTATGTCCGTAAGGAACGAGCGGTCCTTCTTAAACGATTCCGAACTTTTATAACCCATGGCGCGGTAAATACTGAAAGCGCCGAAGGGAGAA
Organism: Pararcticibacter amylolyticus; assembly: GCF_003130405.1. GTDB lineage: Bacteria > Bacteroidota > Bacteroidia > Sphingobacteriales > Sphingobacteriaceae > Arcticibacter > Arcticibacter amylolyticus. Next base: position 44,144 of record NZ_QEAS01000013.1, on the reverse strand, counting down.
AGTTCTTTCGTATCGCCCACGAAGTAATCGGTCACGTCGATAACAGCAGCCGTTGTATCCTGGTTATAAGCCTTAATATCGAAAAGCTTGACTATTGCTCCGATGGTATTTTTATCCAGAGCCCTGACGAGGTTATTCTCGTTCTCAGGAGCGATCATGTTCTTATCAACCTTCGTCAGCAAAAGTGACGAATCGACCCGCGCAAAGCGGACCAGCATGGGACTAACCGGTTTCGAGCCTACGAGCCCGTCGCCGTTGTCGCTGATTTCAGATATGGTAGAAGCCAGGAGCATATCCTTTCCCATCAGGGAAAAAGGCACCTCCAGGTATAACTTTTCTTTCACATAATAAAGGTTCATCAATCCTTTGGCCGTTTTCTTAGGATTTTTAAGAAGAGCGTCATACGATTTTTCCTTCTTAACCGAGTCTTTTTTGGTTTTAGTTTTGGAGGTGTCGGCAGGCGCCGCTGCTTTCGCAACGGTATCTTTCAGGGTGCTGACTGCGGCGCTCCGCAAACCCTTTTCATTTCCGGTCCTCATCTCTCCCCGAAGGAAGCCAGCAGCCATCAGCATACAGCCTGACAGCCAAACGAATTTTCTGATCATTTTTTTATCCGGTTATTAAGAAGCTTTCCGGCAGGCTTTGCTGCCGGAAAGCATGAGTGTTTCTATTTCTGGGCTGTAATGGCCGTAATATGACCGAAGCCGCCGAAGGTTTTGATATGTGCCTGATCGATGTTCCCGGTACCGGGATTGACCATCGGCAGAATGTAAACCTTCCCTTCCGTGCCGTAAGTCGACATGATCAGCTGTTTCTGATTCGTGGCGATGTCGGGCTGCGTATAAGAATTGTAAAGGAATTGTGCCTGTTCGTAAAGCTGCAGAGTAGTGATCTGTTCGCCTGCCGGTGCGGAGTACTTTTCCTGGAAAACAGGAGTAGCAGTACTGTACAGCATGGCGTAGATCTTCGAGGAGGTAGCATAATACATCACCTTCTGGTCTTTAGCGAAGACGAAGAATTTAGCATTCTGTATATCGGGTGCGGCCGAAATGTTGTACACAGCCAGCGGAACCGGCGGCGTAGCCACCCACTCGACATCATCATACCCTCCCGGGGTGAAAACATACAGCGAAATATCTCCGCTGGTCTTATCCTTCAGCACATGCAGGAACTCGTGATTAGCCCCGTTGCCGGCGGCCAGGTTGGTTTTCCCCGTAAGGTGGACCGGATCGAAAGGCATCCCTGAAGCATAAGGTACAGCATACTGGTTCCTGTCGCCGAAACTGGATACCGAAGGCTGGTAGACAAACTGTCCGTTCACTTCATCGTAGAAATTCACGCTGATATTCGCGCCGTATTCTTCCGCGTTGAAGCCGATATGGGCAGGCACAGTAAACCTCGTATCGAAAGGCAGCCCGTACTTCCTTGCAGCGCCGAGATAAGTGGAGTACAGTTTGCCGTTCCCTGCAAAAATATCCGACTGGTATACGCCTGCCAGCAACTGGGGTTTAAAATCTCCGGTATGGCCGTAAAAAAGGTCCTCATTCTTTGCAGCGAAGGTATAATCGAGAGTGGCCACCTGGTAGATGTCACTGGCCGTTATCGCGTACAACATATCCACGCCGTAAACGGTAGTGAAGCGCATCTGTGTGATCAGGCCCGGAAAAACGGAACCATTAATAGCAGAGTACACATGATGTTTCACACTTTCACCCGTAAAACCGCGGGTAACCAGGGGCGACATAATATGACTCAGGTCGGAGCTCTGCCCGCCATCGTTCTCTGCGATTACAAGGCCCTCTCCAATATTATTTTTCACCACCAGGCGCCATGCCATGATATAGTCGAGGCCGGTCTTCGTATCGGTTACGGTGTATACGATCTGGTAAAACTTCCCTGCGGGATTAGGCTTCAGCCTCACCTCGTAGTCGAGGTTCTTCTCCGTTCCTAACACAAGGGTTTCCCCGATTCCGTCAAAACTCTTCAGCTTCCATTCGTATTTCAGATTGGCTTCCTGCAAGCCCTCCGCTTTCAGCTTCGGGTTAACCACCAGGTGCTCGAACTGGAAACTGCTCAGACTGCTCATTCCCGTCGTATCGAAAGCTACCCCCGCTATTTTATTCACGTCGAGCGTACTCAGATCGTCACGGCAGGACAAGAGCGCCGAAGCTCCTGCAAACAGCAAACACAGGGAAACTATCCATCTATTTAATCTTTTCATGTCGTCAGTCGTATTTAGAATGAGTGTAATAAAGGGGAACTATATCCTGGCCGGCCAGGGTACCATCGTCGTGTTTCAGACGGTTTCCCGGATGGTCCTTATTCCATTGCATCACATAGTCGCCGAACTTCGTCCCAAGGGCAATGGCGCCATCGTTACCCACCGCACGGAATTCGGTGACTGTGAACTTGGTGAGTCCCGTAGTTTGGAGGATGATGCGGTATGCAGCAGTACTGCCTCGTGTGGTGAAGAAATACTGGAAGTAGCTCCACGGGTTGGGCACCACGATCTGGTTAGTCCATCTTATTGTGAATTCCCTGTATTCCAGGTTGCCGGCCCTGAAGTCCTCAGAATCGACTATCCTCAGCTTAAGGGCAACGTTCGACGAGGAAAGCGCGGCCGAGTTGAGCAGTTTTACCGAAAGCTTCCCGGTAAATTCACCGGCTTTAACGATACCTCCGATCACCTGGTAAAGGTTGTCGGGCGCTGTAGTTTCCGGATCTTTCACCACTTCCACATTGAAATGCCGGTCGTAGTTCACGGTATCGCCCATGATCTTCACGGTCACTTCCTGGATATAGTCATTAGAAGGATTCGTCATAAACGAATACTGCAGGGAGCTGATCACCCTTTTTGAGTCATCCAATTGCTGGAAATTAATCGCAGGAACTCCGCTGAAAGGATCGATATCATCCTTTTTGCAGCCCTGTAACATGGCGGCTGCCAGCATCAAACCCGAAAAAAATATTTTTAAAGTTTTCATAAAGAAATAGTTGAAATTATTGCACCCTGTTACCAAATTCCAGTTCACTGCCCGGATAAGGCAGCACGTAAAGTTTATCGTCGGCAATCCTTGTCACCGCAAGGCCCGGAAACGCCGTCTGTCCCGTCCTCTTATAATAAAAGAACAGCTGTCCTTCGCTTACGAACTCTTTACGGTATTCCTTGAAAAGCTCACTCTCCACTACTGAGCGGTCGGTGGTAGCCGGGATGGCCTGGATAATATTCCGGCTGCTGCGCACGGTATTCAGGTCGGCGATCGCTTTATTCAGGTCGCCTGTGCTGATGTAATACTCGGCGGCTATATAATACATTTCCGGAATTTTGATCAGCGGCATGATATTGCCGTTCACGCGCGATTGTGCCTGCCTGTGCTTTACGCTGACCATTCCGAGTGTCTGTGCCTGGAGCAGGGTATTGAACCTGATATCAGGAACACCGATATTAGTATTGCTGGTTTCATACAGCGTTTCGGCCGCAGGCCTCAGCATGAAAAGCGCATCGTAATTCGTGTTCTTGCTGGCATCCAGGTACCTGTTAACGATATCGGCAAAAGCGGTTACATTCAGGCAGAACACATTTTCAGGGTAGAGGGACGGGTCGCCCGCCGCATTGTATGATGGCGTGATCAGCTTAGCCGGCGAATGGGCAATGACGTCTTCGGCAGCCGTCCGGGCGGCCGACAGGTTTTCAGCCCCTCCCTGCCATAACAGCATCCTGGCCTGCAGGGCCCGCACTGCATAGTAATTCATCCGTTGTTCCCTTGTGCCGAAAAAACCGTTGCGGTTCACGTCATCATAATAACCTGCCGGGCGGGAGGGGTTAGGGTACAGCGGATCTTCCTTCAGCAGTTCGAGTGCATCAGCGATATCTTTCGCCATTAAGGCGAACGTTTCCGGGTAAGAACGCTGCGGGGTAACGTCCTTGTTAAAATCACTGACGTAAGGAATGGCGAGTTTCCCGGAAAGGTCGGTACGGTTCGCCAGGTTTCCATAGCCGTAAACCCGCATCAGGTCGAAATGAAGGAAGGCGCGGAGGCCGAGCAGTTCACCTTTAATGATACTGAAGCTGATCGGGTTGAGTACCGCTTTTTTCTTGTCAATATAGTTCAGCGCCCCGTTTATGTTTGCTATGGTATTATAGGCATGCGACCATATGGCGTCGATCTTTGGTTGGGCCCGTACAGACGTATAGTTATACTGCTGCAGATCCAGATACTGTGCCCCTGCAGGCAGTGCGTTATACTGCTGCGAGAGGAGGTCGATCATATTCCAGGTGAGATCTTTTGAATAGAGCGCCGGATCGGTCATCCCGATATAGGAGCCGATAAGAGCATCCTTAAAACCCGATTCGGAGTTGAACTGGTCTTCCGCCCTGATCTGAGAATCGGCGGCCACGTCGAGCCAGTCTTTGGTACAGGAAGAGCCGAGCATGGCTAACACCAGCGCCATTACGATATATCTGTATTTTATTAACATAGCAGTAAGATTAAAATGTAGCAGACAAAGAAAAAGACAGCGTGCGTGCAAACGGGTACTGTGTCCCGCGTTCAATTTTAATGGAGGAGAAGGTAGCCACCTCGTTCATATTGAACCCTAATTTGAGCCGCTGCATCCCCAGGCGTTTTACAAAGTCCCTGTTGAAGAGGTAATACACATTAAGGGCCGAAAGTGTAAACTCGTTGCGGTTCTGAACAAAGCGTGTGGTAGCCCTGGTCTTCTCATCGTACACCTCAGAAATATTGTCGCCGTCGGTATCTGCAGTATAAGTACCCAGCCTCTTGTACAAGGCGTGTTGCCCTGGCACAAGCCATCGGCCGGTAAGCACCCGTTCATCCACGTTATAGTTCATGTCGACGTTTTCCACCATGTCGACCAGCGTCTGGTTGTACATCTGGCCGCCGCCCAGATAGCGGCCGGTTACATTCAGGCCGATCCCTTTGTATTCAGCCGAAAAACCCACCGTGCCCTGGTAATCGGGCAACGAATTGCCGGCTACGATCATATCGTTCGCATTCCAGATATACGTGGTATTCCCGTTGCGGTCTACATAGATCTCGTTACCCGTCGAAGGATCGATGCCGAGTGAGGGCACAGCCCAGATGGCGTTCATCGACATGCCGTCGACGTAGCGCTTAACCGGGGTACTGGTTGACCTGTTGGCAGCGAGCTCATCCATTCTTTCGTTAAAACTCTTCATAGAGTTCGAAAGCTCCACAATCTTATTCCTGTTGGTTTCTACGCCCAGGTTCAGGTTCACGAAATTCTGCCCCCTCGACCATACCCGGTAAGACGCGTAGAGCTCGACCCCGGTATTCATTACTTTACCAAGGTTGTCTTTCACCGAATTAAAGCCCGTAGAGTAGGGGATCGTAATATCGGTCACCAGGTTCTTCGTGTAACTCTTGTAATAATCGAATTTCAGGCTGAGGCCGCCGAGGTTTGCATCGAAACCGGCGTCATAGTCGAACTTCGATTCCCACTGCAGGCCGGGATTAGCCATATTCAGAATATAGGAACCTGAGAATCCCTGGTACCTTGAATCAAGATAATATCCGTAAGTAGCCAGCGAAGCATTAGTCGGGAAATTCTGGTTTCCGGTAGAACCGACGGAACCGCGGAGTTTCAGTTGCTTTACAAAATCAGAATTTCTCAGGAAGCTCTCGTGGTGCAGGTTCCAGCCCAGCCCTACGCTCCAGAAGGGAGCCCAGCGGCGGTCTGTGCCGAACTGCGACGACGCCGTACCCCGGAAGGTAAGATCCGTCAGGAAGCGGTTATCGTACATATAGGAGAAGACCGCAAGAAAACCAAGATCCCTGATGATTCCGTCCGTACCCACCGGCCTTGAATCGAGCGCGTAGCCCCGGCCGAAACGGACATCTTCCATCTGGTCGCTGCTGAAGCCCTCTACCTTGTAGATCAATTCGTTAAAATTGCGCTGGCTGATATTAAATCCGGCATTGGCAAAAAAGAAGTTCTTGTCCTTCTGCTTCGAATAGTTCACGTTAAAGTCGCCCGAAACGTAGCGGCTTTTCCCGTTGTTCACCATGTACGATCCTTTTCTTAATACATCCTCGCCCACATAGTTTTCGAACATGGTATGGGCAGCAGGGTAAAATTCGTCGGCATCGCTGTTCTTTACATCGATTCCCAAGCGGGTAGTTGCCTTAAGTCCCGGAAGGGCTGTCCATTCCAGGTAGAAATTATTCGTGAAATTAAAATATCCCGAGGTGATCGTAGAATTCAGTGTAGAATTATAGAGCGGGTTGGTGTATCTGACTCCGGTTGGGCCTATCTCCGCATAATAAGGGATTGTGCCGTCGACATTCTCCGCTCTCCAGTAGGGGTTCATCCTGGCGTATTCGTCGAAAGTGCCGTAAGGCGACTCAGAGTTGTTGTTGCTTGTCGCGCTCACAATATTGCGGAAAAGAAGATTCTTTACCCGGTAGGCGGCGCTGACGTCGCCCGAAATGTTTTTACGGTGAGAGCCGGACATGGCGCCGGTAACATCGCGGTAAGAGAGGTCGCCGATCACGCTGAGACTCTGTGCACCGCCGAGCTCCACGGTAATCGTATGCTTCTGTCCAATGCCGTCCTGCAGCGGCTTTGCCAGCCAGTATGTATCAAGCCCCTCCATCGCCAGTTTCAGCCGTGAGTTATACAACTGGTCGAGCTGATAGGCGCTTTCAGAGGGGCTTTGAGCAGTATACATACCGTCAATCCGTTCAGCTTCAATCTTCTGGCGAGCATTCGTCAGGTGGTAACTGCTCAGATCCGGCAGTTCCAGGTCGAGACTGCTGTTATAAGTAACCAGCGCTTTTGATCCGGCGAGCTTCTTCGTTTCGATAACAATCACACCGTTTGCCGCTTTAGAACCATAGAGCGCTTTCGAAGCGGCATCCTTAAGAATGGTCACCGTTTCGATCCTGTTGATGTCAAGGTCAAATACGCGCTCGGCGGTGGTTTCAAAGCCGTCGAGAATAAACAACGGTTCATTGGGATTCTTCAGGTAGTTGCCCTTCAATCCGGCGGCATCCTGCGAGACTCCCGGAAAGCTGGAGGTTCCGCGAAGCTGCATATCGGGCAGGGTGTTCGGATTAGATCCCATGCTGAAATTATCGATGAATAAAGAAGGCGAGATGTTCTTCAGCGCCTGGAACAGGTTGGCATTTCCCACCTTTCTCAGATCCGCGTTCTTCACGGTAAGGGCAGACCCCGTATAACTTTCCCCTTTTCTCTCGTAGATCCCCGTAATCACGGTCACATCGAGGTCCACGGATTTTCTTTTCAGCGTCACGTTAATCGTCCGGCGTCCCTGAACTGACTGTTCCACCTCGACCATTCCAACCGAAGAGAACACGAGTACGCCATCTTCCGGAATTCCCGTCAGGCTGAACATCCCGCTTGCATTCGTAAGGGTCACGATTTTAGAGCCCTTTAGTTTTACCGTTACTCCCGGCAACGGATGGCCTGCAGAATCTGAGACCGTCCCGGTAACATTTACCGACATCACGAAAAACTTTTTCAGGGCATCCGAAAAAGACTGTTCCTTTCTCTTCAGGGTGATATTCCGGTCGATAATCTGGTAGGTAACCGGCATATCCTTAAAGCATTTTTCCAGTGTCTCTTTAATGGAAGCATTGTTCACACTGATACTGATCTTACCTAGTTTCAGCTGTTCTTCGTCATACAAGAAGACGTAACCCGACTGTTTTTCAATGGAAGACAGAACCTTTTCGAAGGAAGCATTCTTTTCCTTGAGGGTAATTTGACTGTACCCTCTGGCGCTCAGCTGAGCGAGACCGACTATGAGCAGCAGGGTCGTCAGTTTCATAACAATCAGTAGTTTCTGTGGGAAAAGCCGTCCAAAAAAATGGCGGACGGCCATAGCAATAGCAGTAAATTTCATCTACATTTGTGAATGTTGGGTTAAAACAGAAAGTCAATCGCAATTCTTTATCTGCTGGTGAGAGACCGGCAGAAGGGTTAGCCCAATAATTTTCCGTGGTGGTGCTCCAACACCTCCGCGGTTTTTTTGTGCCGCCCGCTCTTCTTTTTCTTCTCTAAGTGTGTAAGTATCTCATCATAGTCTCATTTTGTTATGTGAACAGAATTATTAGTTATCCCCTTTTTTATATTATTCAGCGCTAACGGTAATTTTCCTTCCCTCTACCCCGAAACCGACGCCGAGGTAACTGATGCTCCTTAGTACCTGCGAAAGGTCGGCGTTACGGTGCACCTTACCGGTGAACTGGATTTTAGGAATATCCCCCGAATATTCCACCTCCACATCGTACCACCGTGCAATCTGCCGCATTACCGACCGGATATCCTGCCGTTTAAAGCTGAACATTCCGTTCTTCCAGGCCACCACCGGTTCGGTGTTCACCTCAGCCGCGTTAGTAAGGCCGTTCCCTGTGGTAACGGCCTGCTGGCCCGGGGTCAGCGTCAGGGCGGATGTCCCGGCCTGAGCAGCGCTCACCCGGACGCTGCCGGTCAGCAGCGTGGTTTTTGCCGCAGATTCGTCGGCGTAAGCATTCATATTAAAGGATGTGCCCAGGACAGTTACCGACTGGCGGTCCGATCTTACAACAAACGGGCGCAGCCTGTCATTAGTCACTTCAAAATAGGCCTCACCGGTAAGTTCTACAGTCCGTTCTGTTTCCGTAAACTGCGCGGGATACTTAAGAGAAGATTCCGCATTTAGCCATACACGGCTTTGATCTGGTAAAACCACCTGGAATTGGCCGCCTCTCGGCGTCTGGATGGTATTCCATAATAGCTTGCCTGCCACGGTGCCTGCAGGCTGCGGAGTGTAAGCAATCTCACCCCTGGCGTTATTCCTGATGAGGACCCCGCCCTGTCGTGCAACCACCCCGGGCAGCGTATCGCCCAGGGGAACACGTGTTCCGTCGGCCAGGATCAGGAAAGCCTTATTCCTGCCGGGAGCAATGTTGTTTTTTGCAAGCTGCGAAAACATCTGCTCCTGGCCGGACCCTTTTCCTGAAAAATAATAGAGACCCGCAGCCAGGATTGCTACCACTGAAGCCGCAGCTGTAATATACCTGGCGAGATGAACCACCCGGCCGCTCCGTTTTCTGTGCTGCTCATGCCGGATCGTATGCCGGATGTTCCGGTACACCTCCTGCGACATCAGCGTTAAGTGCGCCACGTCACCGCCCTCTTCCGGAGCCTGCATTTCCTCGCGTATGAGAATCCGCAATTGCTCTTCATCTTTCACCGGAAGCTCCCCGATAAGCATCTCCACTTCAGCGGGGGTACATTGATCCTCCAGGTAGCGGCCAAATAGTTCCTTTAATTCTGCGTTATTCAATACAAGTCGAATTTTAACGCTATTACGAGCGAAAGAGTGCTGACATATGCTCGTTTGTTCATTTTTTTTAAAAAAAAATAAAACAAAACAGTATTTCTTATGAAAAAACAGATTCAATCAGGGCAGAAGCGAGAAAAACAGAGGCGAAATCGCTTGAATTGAAGTTTTTTCTGATCATCCTCACCGCCTTTACGATATGATCGTTTACTGTTCCCTCAGAAATGCCGAATATGCCGGCGACCTCTTCATACGATTTACCTTCAATTTTACAGAGAATAAATATTTTACGTCTTTGAGGAGGCAAAAGATCGATAGCGCGCTGCAAAATTCCGTTCGATTCTTTGTAGTTAAGCGTTTGTTCGAGATTATTGCTGAGTTCGGTGGAGACCGACACAAGATGATCGAGCAGTTTTCTGTCGCAGGCAGCCCTGCGGAACAAGTCGGCCACTTTATTTTCAGCAATTTTGAAGAGAAAAGAGCGGAATGACTTTTCAGAATCTATCAGCGAGCGTTTTTCCCAGATCTTCAGGAAAACATCCTGCAGAATTTCCTTTGCTATTTCCTCATCCTTAATGAGACGGATCAGCCTCCGCAGGATGCGGACGCTGTAAAGCCCGTACAATTTTTCAAATGCCCTTTCATCCCCCTCATTTAAAAGGCAGATCAGGTCCTTTTCCAGTCTGATCTCATCCGCGTCCTGTTCAACCATGCCGAAATCGCTTACTGTGTCTAAAATAAGGATTTTTTTAACGTTATGGTAATAAAACCGGTTTTTACTTCGTCCGGTTAAACATTCGCTGCAGTTATTTACTATTTATTCAAAATCTTCCTGGTTACGAATTCATTGAAAAAGTAATCCCTGTAGATATTGCCGATCGGAATTTCATTTTCCCCGATATATACCGTGTTGTTATCTACAGAATCTATGTTGCCTACATTAATGATGTAAGATTTGCTGACTCTGACAAAAAAACTTTTCGGAAGCAATTCATGAATGGTTTTAATATTCATCAAAGTGATCACTTTTTGGCTTTCCAGGTAAATGATAACATAATCCTTCAGTCCTTCAATATAAAGGATATCGCTAAAATGTACTTTGAATATTCTACGTTCCGCCCTTACAAAGATATAATCAGCCGTTATGTTTTCTATGTTGCTGTTTGTATGTTTAGTATGAAATAATTTACAATACGTACGTGCTTTTTCCACCGCTTTTTGAAAGCGCTCCAATTTTACAGGTTTGATCAAATAGTCAATAGCATCTACTTCATAACTCTCGGAAGCAAACTCATGAAAAGCGGTAGTAAACACCACTAAAGTGTTCCTGGGAATGGATCTGGCAAATTCAATCCCATTCACTCCCGGCATCTGAATGTCAAGGAATATCAGGTCCACGGCATTTTTCGCCAGAAAATCACTCGTAGCATCCGCTCCGTTAAATGAGCCTATGACCTCCAGATTTTCTGTCTGATAAACCAGTTTCTGGATCGCCTTTCTCGCTAACGGCTCATCATCTACTATAATGCAGTTCATTTTTTAAATTTAAAAATAAGGTAACGCAGTACGTTTCCGGATTTTCTTCTATTTTCAAAGTATGTGAAGAGGGGAACAGAAGTTCTAATCGTCGTTTAATATTCGCCAGCCCTAATCCCCCGGGTTTATTGACGGCTTTCACGGCTGGTTTTGAGTTAATGCATCTGAAAGAAATTTCATTATGGCACACATCAAAATACAAATTCAGGTAGGATAATTTTGCTGAATCGTTATTGTGTTTTACAGCATTTTCGACAAATGAAATAAACAAGAAGGGAGGCACCTGAACCCCGCTCAATTCACCTTCTTTGGATATTAAAAAATTAAAATTATCACGTCTTACTTTTTCCAGGTTTAGAAAATCCTCTAAGAAATGGATTTCCGAGGTTAAGAGTACTTTATCTCTCGAGCTGTCATAAAGCTGGTAGCGAAGCAAGTCACTTAATTTTACCAGCACCTGCGAAGCCTTTTTAGGATCATCTTCAATCAGAACATTGGCGTTATTGAGCATATTAAAAAGGAAATGCGGATTGATCTGATTCTTTAGCTGTTCCAGTTCGCTATTGGTATTTGCCAGTTCCAGATCATGGATCAATCGCGCATCAGAAATCCACTGCTGGAATAACTTAACTGCTGCCGATGCTATAATAAGCACCATAATCATAAAGGAAAACGTAAAGAAGTTAATATTATCATCCTCGTTAGGCAGCAAATCACGTTGAAAAGAGAAAGCAAAAGCTTCGTGGATGTAGTACGAAAGAATCATGCCCGAAAGCACAAAGAGGCCATAGCTCAGGTATTTGTTCCTAAACAAAAATTTAGGGACGAAAAAGTACATATTGCTGTAAGCCAGCAGAATGATCTGAAAAAAGATCACCAGCCGGTTGTAGGTCTCGAAAGGTTCGACGTAGTCCGGCGGACTGTAATACAACACAACGGCACAAAAGGCGATCAGTAACAAGTGACGTTGAAACCGGTATTTTTCTGAAATGATCAACTGAAGCATCCAATTGGCATCCATCGTTTTTATGTGTAAAGGTTTACCCATGAGCTTAAATTTCGGGCAAATCAAGCGATACGCCGGAAATAAAAAAACTTACTATACAAAAGCCCATATATAATATACCAAAATAAGATTTACTGATGATATCCCGTCTTTAAGGTTTGAATAATCCGATTAGGATGGGGGTCTTCCCGGATTGCTTTTTTGCTGAACCTTAAGGCGCAATTATTTTACTATATGTGAGAGATGCTTTAATATATAAAGAAATACGTTTCGTATATATAAAAATTGCGGGGTCTGTAAAACTATAGTTTAGCCAAAAATTGTAGCTGTCAACTTTAAAGTTTTATTAAATGAAAAGCAGAATCCTGTCCGTGCTTGTACTCCTTTTTGCCTCTGTATTCCATGCCAATTCGCAGGAAAAAGTCACCCTTAGCGGCACAATAACGAATAAGTCCAATAGCGAAACACTCATTGGCGTAAGCATTTACATCCCGGAAGCGAAAGTTGGCATGACAACCAACTCTTACGGATTTTATTCCACAACGTTGCCAAAAGGAACTTACACCATTATCATAACCTACGTGGGTTATGATCTTCTGAAAGAAACTGTCACGCTAACCGGAAGCACTAAAAAGAACTTTGGGATGACGGAAAGCAGCAAGACTCTGGATGAAGTATTGATTACCACCAATACTACACAAGCGAACATCCGTAAACCTGAAATGAGTACAAATAAACTTTCCATTTCCACTATAAAAAAGATGCCGGCCGTTTTGGGGGAAGCAGATGTTCTAAAGTCGATCTTACAGCTCCCCGGGGTTACCAATGCCCAGGAAGGCGCGTCGGGATTTAACGTAAGAGGAGGATCTGTTGATGGAAACCTGGTCCTGCTCGATGAAGCCGTCGTCTACAATACGTCGCATTTGTTCGGTTTCTTTTCTGTTTTCAACGCCGATGTAATCAAAGACCTGAAACTTTATAAAGGAGGGATTCCCGCTAATTTTGGCGGACGTATATCATCGGTACTGGATATTTATCAAAAAGAAGGAAACAACCAGGAGTATCATGTGAACGGCGGGATCGGATTAGTTTCCAGCCGCTTGCTTGTTGAAGGCCCTATAGTGAAAGATAAAAGCTCTTTTGTGGTCGCTGGAAGAGGATCTTACGCCCACCTTTTACTGAAAATGGCTGATGAACCCAATTCAGCCTATTTCTACGATTTAAATACCAAGTTTAATTATAAGTTCAATGAGAAAAATAATGTTTTTGTATCAGGATATTTTGGCAATGACGATCTGAACCTTAATAACAGTTTTATAAACACCTATGGCAATAAGCTCTTTAATCTCAGATGGAACCATATATTCTCCAATAAGATCTTCTCTAATGCATCTGCCATTTATAGTGATTACGACTACCAGATCCAAATAAAGAACATTGGCCTTGACTGGAAAGCAGAGGTGAAGAACTACAATTTTAAATATGATTTCAAACATTATGTTTCGAATGACCTTACTCTGGATTACGGTATAAATTCAATTTACTATGATTTTAATCCCGGAACGATCAGGCCGTTTGGAGCAGGTTCACCGATCAATCCGGATCAGCTGGCCAAAAAATATGCATTCGAAAATGCAGCATATATTAGTGCCGGCCAACGCCTGTCCGATAAGTTATCCCTGAATTATGGACTGCGCTACAGTAACTTTCAGAGAGTAGGCGCACAGGAGGTGTACACCTATACCAATAATCAGCCGGTTGTTTACAATAATGAGTTTCATATTTATGAAGAAGCTGATCCAACAGGGACAAAAACCTATAAGAAAAATCAAAAAATAGCCAGTTTTGGCAACCTGGAACCGAGGCTGGCCCTTGCTTATTCGCTAAACAATGATAACTCTATCAAGGTAAGCTACAATAGAATGAGCCAATACGTTCATCTTATTTCTAATACCGCTTCTGCAACTCCGCTTGATATATGGGCCCCTTCCGACCAGTACCTTAAGCCAGAGATTGTAGATCAGGTAGCACTCGGGTACTTCCACAATTTCAAAGACGACAAGTATTCTTTAGAAGCCGAAACGTTCTATAAAAAAATAAAAAACAAAGCGGATTATATTGACGGGGCAGATCTGTTGGGGATTGATGCTGTAGAAAGAGTGCTGTTAAACGGAGAAGGAAGAGCGTACGGTCTGGAAATGATGTGGAAAAAGAATACAGGAAGGCTGACTGGCTGGGCTTCCTACACGCTTTCTAAAGCGCAGCAAAGAACACCAGGCAGGAATGCAGATGAGCCGGGTATAAACAACGGAGATTGGTACAGGGCGAATTACGACAAATTACACAATCTATCTGTTACCGGTGCTTATTTCTTGAGCCCGGGATGGTCTCTTGGGGGTATTTTTACTTTCCAGAGTGGAAAGGCAGCAACATTTCCCGATGGGAAATACCTGTACCAGGGCGTTACTGTTGCGAATTACGGAGCGAGAAATGAGAATTCCTTATCGGCCTACCACCGTTTAGATGTGTCTGCAACCTATACTCCTAAACCCGGCAAGAAAAAAGGATGGCAGGGAGAGTGGAATTTCAGCATCTACAATCTTTACAACAGGAACAATGCTGCGTCGTACTCTTTCAGGCAGAATGAAGAAACGGGAAGAAACGAGACAAGAAGAATATCCATTTTCGGTATTGTTCCGAGTGTAGCCTACAACGTGAAATTTTAAAAACAAGCATCCTTACTTTAA
>NZ_QEAS01000013.1:0-29492 GCF_003130405.1 Pararcticibacter amylolyticus | reverse complement strand
TGCTCATGCTATTCGCTGGACTGTTTATAACAGGATGCGAAAAGGTTATTAAAGAGGATCTTAAAACAGCAGCGCCAAGACTGGTTGTAGATGCCTCTATCGACTGGGTTAAAAACACAGCAGGAAACGAACAGAAGATCATATTGTCTACCACGACAGGTTATTTCAGCTCCGAATTCCCGGGTGTCTCCGGAGCGATAATTACCGTAACCAACGCGGCTAATACTGTTTTTAACTTTGTAGAAACGCCCGGAACAGGGCAGTACATTTGCAGCAATTTCCTCCCTGTCATCGGCCAGACCTACACTTTAAAAATCGTCCTGAACGGAGAAACCTATACGGCGTCAGAAACCCTTACACCTGTTCCTGCAATTGAAGATAAAATTGATCAGAACAGCAAGGGAGGCGAGGCCGGTGATGAAATGGAGATAACATTTTACTATAAGGATGATGCAAGTCAGCAGAATTCTTATCTGAACAGCATTACTCAGCCTCATTCAGCGTTCCCTGAGCTGGAAGTTGAAGATGATGAACACACCAACGGTAATCTGATGCAGGAGTCCTATTCGCACGAAAAATTAAAGGCTGGAGACAAGGTAGACATAAAATTATACGGGATTTCAAAAAGCTATTACAATTACATGTTCAAATTGATAGTAGCTTCCGGTAATGACGGCAACCCTTTCCCTACAATACCCAGTGCCGTTCGGGGAAATATAGTCAATCAGACCAATAATGAAAATTATGCTTTTGGGTATTTCAGGCTGGCAGAAGTTGCTACCAAAAGCTATACGATCAAATAATCAAGCTTTGTGAGCGGAATAAGATCATTGGTTTTTCGCCAGATCGAGAGTCCGCTCACTTAGTTACGTCCCGTAATATTTTGTCCTCCACTCGTAAAGCGCATGAGGTCATGGTGTTGAAGTTAAATTGGCTGGTACAAGAGATCTATAAAATTATAGAACTTGAACCGAAAGTCCACTACTTGATTAAACACCCTGATGGAATTACTAATGTCGTCGGTTCTCAGGCTCCTTCGGTTAAATGGGGCCGGGAAAACTAAAGTGTTTAACTTTCATAGGCTTTTGCCTGGAGACCCGATTATTTGAATGGCCTTTTCAAGTGCGATGTCCCTTGACGAACGGATACTCTCAATAGTAGGCTCGATTGGGAAATCAATTCGAACCCCCTTTCTCTGGGTTGCTATCATCCCGGGGTAGTAGATGCCTATCCCGGAATAAATAGTCTTTATTTGTCCGGGAAATTCAAGAGTAGAAACATTGCCATCGGCTCCCGAAGAGAGGGTGCCAACAACTTTTGTCTTCTTATTAGCCTGGAGCAACATGGTGGCGTATTCTGAAAAGCTGCCTGTTTCTTCATTCACGAGTACTATTATCTGTCCTTTAAAGTAGCCTTCCGAGCCAATTGGTTTCGAAGACGGATGCATTCTCAGCATTCCCGGATATCTTGTATCAGCATAGGCGACATAGGCGAAGACCGAATTCGGGGGGACAAAATTTTCAGCCAGTGCGAACAAAACAGAAGTATTGGGATAGCACCTAAGATCAAGAATGACGGATTTTGCGTCTTTTACCCGTTCGAAATTTTCTGCAAAATTATCCTTGTTAGCGGAGGTTAAATCAAAATAGGCGATTGACGGCCTTATGTACTTTGCCAGCGGCGTATCTTCATTCTCTTTTATTCTCTTACGTTTATCCTGGTGCCAGTCCCACGCCTTACGATTCCGTGAATGGATCACTCGTCTTTCTCCGTTCCTCAGAACAGTAAATTTATTGACCGAATCCTTAATGGAAATGACCGCATTGCAAATAAATCGCTGCTCTGACCACCGGTTTCCGCCTCCTGTAAAAGACGCTAAACTGTCGTACAAATGAATGGCATCCTGCCCATCCACAGAGAGAAGAATATCCCCGCATTTAAATCCTTCCTTGTTTTTCTGAGGGTCTCTGATTTTGCTGATTACCAGAGAGTCCCCAATTCTGCTTAATTGAAAATTTGGCCGATACGCCCCAAATAAGAAGCCGTCAATTGAAGCCGGATATGAAGTATGTCTATCCTTCAGTTTATTTGTCAGGCGATATATTTCTTTCCGGTAATCAACCTGCGAGCTCGCCGTCCTGAACTTCGGAATCGAAGTATATAGAACCTCGTCCCAATTCTCATCTGTATAGTTTTTAGATGGATAGAAAAAATTGATCACATTCCAGTAACGGAATAGTCCCAGCAACCTAAGTTTCTCATCGGCAAAGCTGGTGTACGTATTCTCATTAGATAGCCGAACCGTCCCTTCATTCTTCCGGTTATAGGCAAAGTCACTTTGCCGGCCTGTATGAGTATAGAATAGTTGTTCCAACTGCGTCCTGATTTTCTTATCAAGGCATATAGTATCTTCAAACCAGTTATTATCTAGCAGGGAATAGTCCTTCAGATCCGGGAAAGGATTCGATCTCTTATCACCCCCATTCCCAAACTCCGCTATCATCTTTGAGAGAACTGACCGAAATGCTTGCTTGGAGTGAGCCTTTAAGACCATTGGGATCGCATTTAATAAAAGCGAATCAGCGTTCACAGGCTTTTTCCTGCTCACTTCATTTCTCTCATGAAAATATTTAGCGAATCCCCAAACTTTGCATAAATAGTATAATCTCGAAGATTCATTGAAATCAACGGGGATATAGGACGGCTGCGCTTTCTCCCTATAAATTGAATCCTTTTCAGGATTCATGGTACTTGAAAATTGAGCGTGATACTTAAATGAGTCAATAAAAGTGCAGCCCGTAAGACAGGTAATTACCCAAAGACAAACAGTCGAAATTCCTCTTCTCATTTTTCTTAATTTTTCTTCAAGATATATTTTCCAAATGCTCTCCTGAAGCCCTGCAATACTATACAGTTTACAAGCCTGCTAATCCCTTCTTCGCAGGCATCAATCAAATACCTGCTTGCTGATCATGAATACGACAGGTTTGAAATATTGATAAAGCTTGCGTTTTTTCTGTCCTTCATGTAGACATCGAAAGGAAGATCTTTTAGCACCTGATACCTGGGAAAAAGCTGACAGGCTACCGAATCGCTTGCTTGTATTGATACTGCTGATGATTTTCCTCGTTTGTCGCGGTTAACATTGATCCGAAAGATCTCCTGGTCTTTCATGAAAAAGTCTGAAATCGCTCTTTCGACCTTTTGTTTAGCTGCTGATCCGGATTGAGCACTGCTGCGTAACAGCGGCAGGCACAATAGCATCGTTAAGATTAAAGTTTTCATTTCTGTTCGCAATTAGCAGCAACCTGATGCGTATCCGACTTTGAATAACGGCGATTTAAACAGGGGAGCCAGCCGTTGCCAAAAAAGGCAGTTAATAAATATAGCCCGGCGGACGGGGGCGCTGGCTGGTAACCTACTCTTCTAAATATCTTTCGGAATAGTTATTCAGGTTTGTTAATAACATTGAATCTGACAAAAAGAACTTTTGGCTGGAACTTCTCTGCCCGGCCGATTTGAAAAACCTGATCAGCAAGGTCAGTTCATCTGCGGTTAAAGAAGAATAATCATTGTAAACAGGTCCCTTTTTAAACTCCTCAAAGTTAATACTGCTTATTTTTTCATTGATCTTTGCCGTACTCCAACTTTTAGTTTGTCCTGCAAATTTTATCCTTGAAGCGCAATAGGCAGTGAAAAAATCTTTTAATCCACTTACATTCACCAACTCGTCGATAAGTTTACTGTTTTTTTCAGACGGCATTGCCATTGCAGGAGGCGGGCCTTGAGCCAGAACGGATATAGAACCTGTGAGAAGTGTAATCAGAAGAAGAATTGTGATCGATTTCATGGTTTAAAATTATAAGGCTAAGATATTGAAAAAATAGCTGAGTAGGGGAGTGAGGGTCAGATCAACCGCCTCCTGTAAAAAGCCTCATTTCTCATCGGGAGATTCTTTTTCAAATGTTTCCTGAGTTCTCGAAAGTGTTTATTGCTTAGTGGAGTTTACGGCATTGATCGCCGTAGAAGTTGTAATAGCCAAATATTGTGTTTATTTTTATCTGGATTTTACGTCGATAGTTGCCGTAAATTTTTAACGTCGTAAACAATGCCCTTAAATGCAAACAGAAGAAAAGAATTGCTTAGATTGGTTCCTGAAGGAAGTTTGGTTTCACGGTCCTGGCTTCTTGAGCAGCAGTTTAGCATACCGGCAATAGATAACTTTATAAAAAGCCGACAATTGGAAACGGTTAAAGGTGGGATTTATAAAAGAGAAGGCACTGATATCAGCTGGCCGGCTTTAGTATATTTCTTACAAAATCAGAAAGCCAGCGACCTTGCAGTAGGTGGCCTTTCTGCTCTTGAACTACAGCATTTAAGCCATTATATACCTTTAAGCGATCAAAAGACTGTCCATTTGTACGGGAACGGTAATCTCCCTGATTGGGTTAATGATGTGGTGCCGGAAGTACAATTTCTGAAGCATAGCATCACTACTTTTTTAGGTTATCAACCGGATCAATCCACCCTTGATCAATTGTCTAAATTTACAAAAAAGATTCGTATAAACAGCAGACAAGAGGAACTGATAGTATCCGTACCGGAACGTGCTATATTAGAAGTATTGAATGAGGTACCCGGAAAGATTGGATTCGAACATGCTTTCGAACTCCTGCAGGGACTTACCAGTTTGTCACCCCGCGCACTTCAGCAATTATTGGAATTATGCCATAATTTTAAGATAAGAAGACTTTTTTTGTGGTATGCGGAAAAGTTGAATTATCCATGGCTCAACCGAATTGACCGTTCAAGAATCGAACTAGGCTCCGGGAACCGGGTAATTGTAAAAGGAGGCAAACTAGATAAGAAATATTTGATTACCGTACCTCATGGTTATGAGTAGGAAAGAAGATTACGAGAAGCAAGTTCGTTTGCTTGTGAGCATATTGCCAATTATTGATAAGGAAGAGATCTTTGCCCTAAAAGGGGGTACAGCAATTAATCTATTTTATCGGCCATTTCCAAGGCTATCTGTGGATATTGACCTTCTTTACTTGCCTATGGACGACAGAGAAACTGCCTGGAAGAACGTTAAGGCAGCCTTTGTACGAATAGAAGAAGGGATAAAAAAGGCAATACCTGCGGCTAAAATACAAAATACAACCCTGCAGCAAGATGATTCGTTGCGAATCATTGTAGGCTTAGGCGATATACGTATTAAAGTTGAATTGTCTCCGGTTATTAGAGGATGCGTTTTTGCGCCAGAACGGATGGTTGTACGCGAAGAAGTTGAAAGGGATTTTGGTTACGCGGAAATTCTGGTTGCCTCCCATCCAGACCTTTATGCTGGTAAAATCTGTGCAGCATTAGATCGTCAGCATCCAAGAGACCTGTTCGATGTAAAACAACTTTATGAAAATGAAGGGCTGACTGAAGATCTTCGAAAAACTGTAATTGTATTTTTAATTAGCCACTTCCGACCGATGTCTGAGTTGCTTAATCCTAACCGGAAGGATATAACGCAAATATATGAAACAGAGTTCCGGCAGATGACAACAGTGGATGTTTCGTTGGAGGAACTACTTGAAACCAGGGAAAAGCTTATTGCTGACATTAATCAAAGCATGACTGAAGACGAACGTAAATTCCTCTTGTCCTTTAAAAACAAAAAACCTAATTGGCCATTGTTAGGCGTTGCTCATCCAGAAGCAGTAGCTGCATTGCCATCTGTCAGATGGCGCATGATAAACCTGGAAAAAATGTCGGCTTCCAGGCACAAGGAATTTTATGATAGGTTAGCAGCTATACTGTTCCCCTCAAGTAAAAGTTGACTCTGGAAGCTACTGAAAATCTAAATTGAAAAGCTTTAGTTTATGAAGGCAGGACCGATTATCGTGATGAGTCTGGGAATAATTATCACATGGCTTGTTTCTAGTTGTAAACAAGCGGAATCAGATGTTAAGAAGCTTTGTGAAGAGTTCTATTTGCAGAATAGAGGGAAAAGCTTTGACGGTTTATATGACGTCCTTATTGCAACAAGCAGGTTAAAGGTCGAATATGACAGCTTAGTAAATCAATATGAATATTCTTTCCCCGTAATCGCCGTTTACAACGAGTCATCAGCAGGCTTTATTACGATCCCTGTTTTTGGCAGAGGAGCTGGTTTGATAGAGAAAAGCACTGCTTTTAACAAAATGGATGAAGAAACGAAACGGATTTTATCCGAGAGATTATTTGTTAAATCGAAGAATAATTTGTTTGGCGCTTACTCGCATTATGTGGACAGTATTTATGCAAAATATGATGGTTTAAAGACCCCCAGCTGGTATAACAATAAGAATGTAATAGTTGAAGGGAATCCTCGCCTTGGGAAATTCGTTACATTTACTTTAAAAACGAATAAAGAAGTATGTAAATGCTATTTTGTAAGGGATAAGAGCACCTTAACCCCTTATTGGTCCAGGCATTTTAACAGAATAAATAAACTGGATTCCGCCAGATGGTATTATGAAGTACATGACAATGATGGAGAATAGAGGCTCGTCCTCACACAAAACTATCTTTATAACGGGAAGGAGTTGCATGAGGGGGTGACCTGCTGGATTATGGAGCACGGTTTTATGATGCCAAACGGGAGGTTTACGACAACCCTTTCTGATTATGAGCGGTTAAAGGGAGAGTATTTGAAGAGGTATAATTTCTCGCCCAGGCTCTTTTATCCGCAAACCGGTTTTCTTTTTCAGTTCGAGCTTAAAACTTTAAAAGGAAATAAAGCCGAGGTATTTATTAATACAGATAAAACCGTTACAAAATACATGAAGGCGGATACCTCCCTGTTTAACATTCAGTCATGGAGGCACCACATCTTAGGCGCGATCATCGACTTTAATCATCGAAAGAACCCTATAAGGGAGCATCCTTCCGACGCAGCAGAGGTAGTTGATCTTGAAGAGAACGATGATCTTGCTTTTTCAGTTATCCGGATAAAAGATGAATGGATTCAGATTGAATGTACTTCTTTCTGTGGTGTATCGTGCCCAGATAAGGCAATAAGAGGGTGGGTTAAATGGAAAAGTAAATCTAATGTCCTTATCCGTTTCATTTATTCATGTTAAAAACATTGGAACGTTCTTTAGTGGCCGTTAAGTTTTTGTAGTTTTCACTATACCTGTAATGCTTGTGTAAGTATGGTGTGATAGATAGTCACATTGCTGATAGATCTTTCAGGATGCTAAATATATACTGGTGATTGCTTTAGAAATAGAAAAGTGTCGGAAGCAACGATTTGTTTAGTTACTTTTAACCTTAGAAACATGAGATATTACAGTATAACAGTAATGCTTTTTCTAGCATTTTGGAGTTGTTCTCAAGGCCAGGACTTCAGGTCTGCCCCGCAACAGACATCAGATCCGAAGACAAAAAAGGTCACTCCACCTAACGCTCAGAAAACACAAGACGTTCTTTCAGAAAGAGAATATGACATATCTCATAGCAAAGGAGTTGTTGTTGCAAATGTCGGAGATCATGTTTCAATACCTTTATCTTTATATAACCAAGATGGTACATTGTGGTTAACTATCGCCTTTGAAGAAGTAAATAAGGAGCAATTAGCAAAGATTCACCCCTTTGCATTGTCTGTAGATGAATTGCTATTAGTATTCAAGTGTGTGGGTAGAACCAAAGGCTATTACACGGTCGTAATAAATGAGCAGACGGGTGAAAGGAAATATGTAAAATCAGATGATCCCGGTTTTAAGTTTGAGAGATGGGAAGAGCATATTTTGGATTGTTTTTCTGTTGGATTTAATGCGTCTAAAAACCCTGTTAAAATTGCCCCGGCGGATGAATCAAAGTTATTGCCATTTGATAAGGAAGAATTCTATATGCCGGTGAAGATTCAAAAAGACTGGCTACAGGTGAAATGGGGAGATGAAGAGAACTGGAAATATGGGTGGATAAAATGGCAGGAGGCAGGAACATTGTTGCTTTATTTATTTTATACTGCTTGATTTTTAGAGACTATAGGCTGGCAGTTGGCAAATGATACTGCTTATTCCAATGATTGGCTAACTGGTAAACGACAAATAGGGTAAGAAGTAACGATCCGGAGCTGTACAATGGGTTAAATGATTCTGGAAGCTACTGGAAATCTAAATTAAAAAGCCGTTTTAGGAGAGGAGCTGCTTTGATAGAAAGAAGCACTGTTTTTAAGAAAATGGATGAAGAAACGAAACGGCTTTTGTCCGAGAGATTATTATTTGTTAAATCGAAGAATGATTTGTTTGGTGCTTATGAGGAAGTTATTTTTAATGAACTTGCTATTTGTGATCTTTTTGTTATCCTGCAGTTCGGAAAAAAGAATGGTTTCACA
Source organism: Pararcticibacter amylolyticus (assembly GCF_003130405.1). GTDB lineage: Bacteria > Bacteroidota > Bacteroidia > Sphingobacteriales > Sphingobacteriaceae > Arcticibacter > Arcticibacter amylolyticus. The sequence goes on along the minus strand of NZ_QEAS01000013.1, from coordinate 21,121 downwards.
CTGGTATGGATTCTCAGACTCTCCTTCAAGAAGTATACAATTAGCTTTTAATGCGGATTCAACTTTTCTTCTAATGAATGCAGTTTCCGGTAATCTGGCTTTTTCATTATCAGGACACTGGCGAAGAATAAGCCAGAGTACATTCGTACTTATTAATCCCAATTATTCAAATGTACGAGGCGAAGCAAGCCCCCTGGCTTACCGCCCAGGGGAGAATATCGATGAAATTCTCGCTGGTACCAATACTCGTTATTTATTTCCGGGCATTCAAATCGATACAATCGCTTTTTCAAAACATTACAAAGGATTTTATTTTAAAGGATATCGATTTATTATAGGTAGTAGGGTTAGGCATTAAGGATTAATCAGGGATATAAAAAACGGTCTGGAATCATTTTTTTTGACTACGGTTCCTGGCTTGGTGAAACGGCCGTTAAAGAAGTAGTAGAAAAATGAAAATAGAGTTAATACAAATATCAAGCAGAAGCATTAAACTGTCCATTAATAACAACTCAGGTAGTAATGATATTCAGGTTTGGCATAAAATAGTTACTGATATAATATTGTTAACCGGTATCAACAAGGCAGTTTCCTTAATTACCATTGATCCCATTAAAAGCTCTATTGGCTATGATTATCCAAATGAGAAACTGAGATACAATAAGCGGTCTTACCTTTTAAGTGACATTAAGTCTTTTCGTGCAATTGATGCTTTAAATTTGGGAGACAGTTCTGAATGGCAATTAGGTTTATCAATAATATTGTACTCCGACAGTCATACAATCAAACATGTCAATATCTCCCAATTATTTCCTTTGGATGAAGACGGTATTCTTAATATTCAACAGCCAACCTTATGCTGTTCTAATGATGGGTATAGTTTATATTGGCTAAATTCTGATCAACCCTTAAATGAGGTTATTTCAAAAATCACACAAATAGCTAATCTGTATCAAGTAATAATAGAAACTGTCACATGCTAGTCTTAGCGTTAAAAAAATGTAAAAACGCCTGGTTCTTAATTGATTCAGGCGTTTTTTTGTCTGTTTTAGACTACTAATAGCAAAAAAACGAATAGGATAGTATCGCGTTCTGTCTTTGTGCTTTTCTCTTCAGCCTACACTACAGCATAATCCAGGAGATTTTTGTTACTTCATCCGTGAACGCTCAAAGAATACATAAAATGACAGCGGTCATTTTATATCAAATAAAGGCTTTATACCTTACACGAACTTTACGGAGCAGAAAGAAACAAACACTCCATTCAAGTAATCGCCAATATGGATTTTCAGTATTCAGTGCTGCCGTTTGCAAGAAGACAGGAAAGCTGGGCCTTCAGAGCCAAGCGGAAAAACTAACGGGAACACAAGGGCCTACGCAAACGGTAACAGCGCAACAAGCTTTATAATGAAGGTGTTATATTTGAACTTCCAATAAACCGGAATTCGGATTTACCTCAATAAACAATCTAAAAGAATGAAAAAAATTATAACCACTACCACTGATTCTCTCGAAGGTTGGGAGATCAAGGAATATTTCCCGCCGGTAACGGCCAACGTTGTTGTCGGAACGAATTTTCTTAGCGACCTGTCCGCTTCTTTTACTGATTTCTTCGGGGGAAGGTCTAACTCATACGAAAAGAAGTTACAGCAGCTTTATACCCAGGCTATATCAATCATTGAAGGTAAAGCAAAGGCTTCTTCTGCAAATGCAATAGTCGGGTTGAAAATAGACGTCGACGAAATAAGTGGTAAAAATAGTCAGATGTTTATGATTACTGCGTATGGGACACCTGTAAATGCAACCAGGATAAAACCAGAAGTTCCTCAACGTGAAAGTCAGAACGAAAAGATGATTGATGGTGCATACATCAGCCAGAAGGTAATTGCAAAGCGCATTATCGACTCTGTTTCCGAAAGCAAGCGAGTTGGAGCAAACGAGGCCGCTTTTATTGCGGAAAACCCTTTTCCGGAATTTTGTAATACAGCTCTTCGAATCTTAAAGATGAGGTCGGAGGCGGGAGCTGGTGGTGAGAACGACCTGGTAAAAACGATAAGAGAGAAACTTGGCATATACTTTTCATCAATAGACCCGTCCCTGTCTTTTCCTGTCCTTTATGGCGCACTACTCAATGCTGAGACTTCTAATCATGTACGCGTGGCAGTCCAGCGAATCTTAACAAACTACTTATTAATAGATTATAGCGAAATAATTAAGTTGTTGGAATCGACACAGGACGCAGTAAAAAGAATCGGTCTCAGTTTAATATTTTTAGACAAGCCATACTATGAACACAGCGATATTGAAAAACTAAAGATCATTGAACAGATTATTCCGAAGTCCTTTACACCGTTGAGCCCAATTGTCAGAAAGAAAGGTTTTCTGAGCGGAGAGAAGGAGGTTTGGGAATGTAGTTGTGGGCAGACTAACGTTGTTGCTGACGGAGCTTATTGTCAAAAATGCGGAAATGATATTTACGGTTTTAAAGAGAAAGACATGAAACCAGATGATGCCGTAAGGTTAGTTAGAGACAGGTTAACGTTTTTAGAATTTGTTTAACCGCAGGTGAGGTGCGTTGTTTTTGTAAGCTCGATTAAAGGATGAAACCGTCTGGCTGTCGCAAGCACAACTTTACGAACTATTTCAAAGTCAAAAGCAACTGTAAGCGGACTAAATATTTTCGAGGAGGGAGAAGCAGGTAACGGCGCAATTGTTCGGAATTTCCGAACAGCTACTTCGGACGATAAGTCTTATGACACTGATCCGGCTGTTAACCTACTGGCCGGATCAACTTTTGAATTCTCGATCGACATTCTTACACAAGATTGCCTCGAAATATTTAGCTTAGGATTAGAATTTCAATATAAAAAGGAAAAATGAAGCTTATATCGAGTTTTAATAAGAGACTGGGATTGTTGATGTATTGGATGGGAAATGTGGTTCTGGGGTGCGTCGGTTACGCAATGTCTGACGGTCCTGTCATCATACTAATTTCTGTATTGATGATTTTTGTTATGCATACATTACAATGGCTCTTGTTATCTTTTATCACGGTTGATTCAAATTGCTTTGCAATCGAAAGCATATTCAGGCGAAGAGAAGATACGATATCGGCGAACTTAGAGAGGTAAAGAGCCTTGATTTTATAGGGCTATTTAAGATTGGCTTCAAGAATGGAAACACATTTTACTTCTTTGGCCAATCCTTAAAGAGGATAAAAAGATAATGAAGCATCAAGTTGTTGATCAATTGGAAGGGTAATCCGAACCGTGTCATTGACACAAGGTGAATATATTGCCGAATCAATAACGCTATTTATTCTGAAGCTATGGCCAAGGTAGAAAATTAAGATGTCCTAATAAAATATACAGAAATGATGAAGAATAATTTTGAAAAATTAGGACTAAGCGGATTTAGGTATATGCAGATCGTATGTTTTTTAGGTACTTTGCTTATGCTCTTAGCCAATTACTTAATTGGAGCATCTTTGGGGTTTTGGGCTATTTTCGCTGGGGGGCTCTTCATTGTGAACTGGATCTGGAATCTGTTTAGTGATGTAAAGTGGGATAAAGAGGGCTTTATTATTGAGAAGTTTCTAAGAAAAAAGGAAATTCCCTCAAATGAATTTGTCCGGATTGATAGATTCTTTTTGAATGTCTATACTCTTCGTTTCAAGAACGATAAATACTTATACCTAGCTGGTCTGGATTCTATTTTTTCTGATGACTATGCTGATAAATTAACACTCAGTATTAAAGAACGGATTACGAACTAAATCAGCGTGGACAAGGATTGACTGCAGGTAACAACTATACATTGGCGCCCTCAGTATTGGTTCCTGAAGTTGGACATACAATTAGAGGAGTTAATGGTATTGTTTCAAGAAATACCTCTGCGACTGCTAATACTAGAGAACTTTTAGCACGGGATATTTTTGAGTTAAGGCGTGTTTATAGTTCACAAGGAATACCGAATAGTTCTTTGCAAGAATTAATTCAAACGAATAAAGCAATGTACCCCGGTGCATTTATAAAATAACATACATGGAAGCAATAGATTTTGTTACGGCATAAAAAAAGAGAGTAGTGGAAAATGACTTTTTAGTTTATGAAGGTTTACTTAGAACTTCTGAGGAAGTTAGAGACCCGCTATGGAAAGAGATATTGCCACTTTACAGGAGTATGAATAGGGAGCAAGATGTAGCCTTTTTACAGTTTTTACGTGTAATTCAAGTAAATACCGTTTCGCATATTTTAGGAATATTAGATGGTGTTACTTATCTAAATGAAGACAGGGAGACTTTTGCACTTATAGCAGAACATGCCGGACGTAAGATTAATGGGGATTTGCAAGACATTTTTTTGGGGATGGAAGAAGTATAGCAAAGAGGTATCGCGCTTGACCTTATTAGGCAAGATTTTGAATTCTATAGGTATCAATTTTGGGGCCGAAATAGAACTTCCTGATTCAAAGGAACAGATATCTATGGCACAAAGATTCAGGCGGATAATTAAGCCACTACGTAATTCTGTGCTATTCTTCCAGACAAACGGGTTATTTATCCATCAGAAATAGCCCCAACTTTGACCTATCAAAACAAAAGTATTTCAATTATGAGCAAGACAATTTTCATCACAGGCGCATCAAGAGGATTTGGTAAACTTTGGGCTGAAGCCTTCTTAAAACGTGGCGATAAAGTAGCCGCCACTGCACGTAACCTGTCGGCGCTTGACGACCTGGTTGCTAAGTATGGCGACAATATCTTACCTGTACAATTAGACGTTACCAACCGCGAAGCCGTTGTAAAAGCGGTTAACGAAGTAGCTGAGCATTTCGGCCGCATTGACATTTTAATTAATAATGCCGGTTATGGGCTCTTCGGCACCGTTGAAGAAACCAGTGAAGAACAGGCCAGGGCACAAATGGAAACTAACTTTTTCGGCTTATTATGGGTAACGCAAGCTGTACTGCCAGTAATGCGCAAACAAAAAAGCGGGCATATTATACAGGTATCAAGCTTTTTAGGACTAACCACATTGCCGATGCTCGGCTTGTATAACGCTTCTAAATTTGCCGTGGAAGGTTTGAGTGAAACGATTGCCAGTGAAGTGGCGCACCTGGGTATCAAATTTACGCTGATCGAGCCAAACGGCTTTGCTACGGAGTGGGCTGGTAATTCTGCTATTCAAACTACGGCAGACATTTCAGATTACGCACCTGTACGTGCTGCATTTGCCGAAAGTGGTGACAACCCGGATACATGGGGTAAGCCGGAGGCTACAGTGCCAGCTATCCTAAAAATTACTGACAGTGCAAATCCACCGTTAAGACTGTTGCTAGGTAAAATCGCCTACCAGGGGATTGAAAATGAGTATACCAAAAGGTTAGCTGAGATTAAAGAATGGAAAGAGGTGAGCATCGCTGCACATGGCCATTAACATCAAAAATAAACCGGATATTGCAGTGCAAAGCAATATTCGGTTTATTTGTAATAATAACGCCTTCCATCAAATGACAACATGAAACACTACAGCACACTTGCAGACCTGCATAAAGGTAATGGCTGGGCGCCGCCTGAACACCCGCTTTTCAGCGTATTAGGCTGTCAGAGCGACTGCCCGCTCGGCGACCGGGAGTTTACCTCTGACTGCTATATGATCGGCCTTAAAAAAGTAAAATCAGGCGTAATACTTTATGGCCGTACAGAGTATGATCATTCCAACGGATCAATGATGTTTGTCAAACCCCGGCAGATCATCGAGATGAAGAACCTGGAGCTTGAAGAAAAGGGTTTTATGCTGCTGATACATGAAGATTTCCTGAACGGTCATGGACTGCACCAGGCCATGCAAAAATACGGGTACTTTGATTACGAGGTCAATGAAGCACTGCATCTGTCGCCTAAAGAAGAATCAGTGATGTGGGAATTACACGACAAGATCAAGTCGGAATATGAAAATAATCCGGATGAGTACAGTCGTGACATCATACTCGGTCATGTAGCATCCGTGCTGATGTATGCGCAGCGTTATTACAAGCGACAGTTTATTAACCGCACAGAGATGTCCGGAAAAATTGCTACCCGGTTCAATGAAGCCCTTCATGATTATTACCAGAAAGGATTGCTGCAAAGCCATGGACTGCCATCCGTTAGTCAACTGGCAGACAGTCTGTTCGTTTCCCCGCGATACCTGAGCGATTTGCTGAAACAGGAAACCGGCAAAACAGCGATGGACCTGATTCATATCTCGTTGATAAGCGAGGCCAAGAACCTTTTGCGCGAAGGGCAGCAGGGCATCGCGGAGATTGCTTACCAGCTTGGGTTTGAAAATAGTTCTTACTTCACCCGGCTGTTTAAAAAGCAAACCGGCATGAAACCACTTGAATTTAAAAAATTACATATGAACTGACCTGCAGAAGTGATATCAGCTACGATAGATATCCCGGTTCTGCCTCTGAAAACCTTTGGGCGCTTGCGCTACAATCAGTTTGGAGGTATAAAACAATGCCCTTTCTCTGAAATGTTTCTGCTTGCTTAGCTGCACTTCGATCAGGAAGCGCTCTCCGGCATCGCCGGTACATAAGTTAAATGCTATTTTTCGTAGCCGCAAAGCGTGCGGCCCCTTCGGGTTGCCTGGTCCAGCGTAATCTTAATGATCTTTTGCTGGCAGTTTTGGAGTCCTTTACAGTTTTGCCGTAAGTGATACTTTTTAGCGCCTGAACTATCACAGATATAAACAGTATCCGTAGATATAGTAGTAATACACAAGTTATTGCAGGTTAGCAAAAACAGCAGTAAGAGCGTCTTCATTTTAAAATTGTGAAATGGTGTAGTTTAGAAAATTGATTAAAAATAATAATAGTAACATAAAATGCAATCTCTTACTGCTGAATTGCTTAGAGTTTTTACTTCCGGTTAGACTCCAGTGGCAGCTTACGGCAGTTCTCATTGTGAACCTCATGGTCTCCATTAGACTGAGCGTTCTTGTTCGCATAATACTTCATATGACTTAATTAAAATTTAACTATGTCAAAGTTAGGCGGAGAAAAAACTGCAATTTTCCGGAAAACCGGAAACCTGAAGAAAAGTAGTCAGATGATCAGGTGATCTTTACAGTAAGCAATCAGCTGTTCATTCTTGGTGAAACCCAAAGCATCCCGGATCTGGCACAGCCGCTTCTCCACGCTGCTTAAGCTGGACGCTTTGAAGCCTTGTTTCTCCAGTACAAAAGGAATATTCTTCTGGTAAGTACCCTGCGCCAGTTCAGAAATAATGATAACATCATATTTTGTAAAATCATGCGCATTCTTTGCCCTGACTGCCTGTTGAAACTCCCGCGGGATATAAGTCTTGTGTTTAGCGATCTGGGTAAGCGCCTGCCTCATTTCCTCCTCATCACGCGGGCCTTTAGGCACATACCCGTTGATCCCGAACCGGTCATAAAGGCTTCTGGCAACAGCAGGCTGATCTTCCGCCGAAAACACCAGTATTTTTAACTCTGGCAGAAGGCTTCTGACTGCGCCGATCAGTTCGGCACCGTTGTGCAGCTTTTGATCCGGGCGGTCTTCCCGGAAAGAGAGATCGGTGATCAGCAGATCAAAAGGAGTGCCCTCACGAATAGCGATCTGCAGCAGCCTGAAAGCATCGTCGCAATAATGAGCTTGCCGGATCTCTGCGGTGCCCAGGTCTTTTAAAGTTTGCTTAACCCAGCTATTGACACTATGGTGGTCTTCGGCGATTAAAACACGTTCAAACATAATAATCTGTTTATGCGAAGGGAAAGGAGATGTCGATCCTAAGGCCTTTTCCTTCGTTGCTGCCAAAAATAATCCGGCCACGGATGGTTTTTATACGGGTTCCCGTATTTGTTAATCCATTCTGATGGACAATCCCCGGCTGAATGCCAATCCCATCGTCCATATAGGTAATCTGGCATGTATCTCCTTTATCCTCAAATTTAACAACCACGTTTGCGGCCCGGCTATGCTTTTGCATATTGACCATCAGTTCCTGCAGGATGAGTTTCAGTTCGAGTTTTGCTTCGCTACTGACCTTTTGCCACAAATCCGGGTCGTTCCCCACCAGCATTACTTTTGTGCTCTCTGTGCTAAAGGATTTTATTAACTCGCCAATTCTTTCCGGAAAAGACTCATCCGTATCGGTCAATATTTCGTATGAGATGTTCCTTGATCTCCTGTAAACAAGCTCTGTTTGATTCAACATCCAGCCCCTGTCTAATTCCGGATCATGTTTGATCCTTTTCATAAGCAGATAGATGTCATTAGAAAGAGAATCATGCACGTCTTTAGACGCCTTGCGCCGGGTTTCCAGGATGGCCTCCTGCTTTTCATGTTCTTTGCGCCTTTTCCATTTGCGGTATTGCAAGTAGCCAGCAATTATTAAGATGATCACCACGGCAACACCTGTCGCCAGCAACCCATTCCGGATGACTAACTGATATTTTTTCTCTGCGTTATCCTTTTGCAGCCGCAGGTTCTCTGTTTTATTTCTCTCCACATCATAGCGGATCAGGGCGAACTGATTTCCTGCAGCTCTCCGAGCACTTACCAGGCTATCATTCAATTGCTGATATCTCCCGAAATAAGCTTTAGCTGCCTTCGGTGCGCTCAGCCGGACCAGGAACCCCAGTGCCTCCAGTTCATCATCCGGACTATTAATTTGCCTGGCAACCCGGTGCATGGCATTTGCATAAAACAACGCTGAATCGGGACGGGATTTCGAATAATAATCCGCAAGGTGTGTAAAGCTGGAGTTCAGGCCCCACAGGTCCTTTTCATCTTCACGAATTTTCAAGGCTCTCAATAGCTCTGCTACCGGATTGTAATCCGGATGATACCGCCATCTGCTAGTCGCCATATTCGTTAATATCCGGGCATACGTTTTTTTTCGCGCCGTCTGAGGCAAGATCTTCGAATATATTTTTATAGCTTCCGGGTAGTTGCCCATCTTCTGATACGCAAAAGCCTTGTTATTATAGATAGACAGCCGGAATTTATGATCATTGGAAAACCTGAGCGCCTGATCAAAGTAGCCTGGTGCAACATCATAGTGCTGTAATTTTATGCTCGCAACCCCCAGTTCATTATAATCAGAAGCCAGGCATTTATGATGCTTTTCATTCCGGTGATCTAAGAAGCGAAGCGACATAGACAGGCTTTCCTGGGCACCGAAATAATCACCTGCATCAGATTGAACGACTGCCATCTCGTTATAAGCTATCGCTGTCTGAAGACTGTCCTTCGAAGCCGTGACTACTTTGTTTAGATAGTAAAATGCAGAATCATTTTGCTTGTCCAAAAAAGACTCCGCTTTTTGAAGATCAGGAGAAATAATGACAGGAGGAGAAGGTGTATCCTCCCGGCGGCATGCTAAAAAGCCGGTGGTTAGCAATAGAAAGAGTGACAGGCGGTAATACACGGTTTTTTAGGCAAAATAGTAAAAAAAAACAGGACGGAGATTTTTCCGTCCTGTTTTTCATAACACCGTCAGCTTAACGATTGCCTGTAAAATGAGGGGGTATATGTTCTGTATCACCGCCCGAGTCTTTATCCCGGTTGCTATTTGTAGTTGCTACAGTTTCTTTCTTATGACATTTGCCAGAATTGTTCATTTGCGCAGGGCATGAGAATGCCAGGAAGAGCGCTAAAAAAAGCTCATACATGTTTCAAAAAATTTAAGAGTTAATGAATCCGGCAGCGGGTTCCCGGGGACTATCCCCGGGGAATTGCTGCCAACCGCATAAGAGGCGCCTCTTACATTTTTGGGAAGTGTGAGCGTGGATTGCGGGAGTTGTTAACCGCTTCCCAGGCCGGTGAAAAACCGCCGCGATCTTTGCTCTTCAGAAACCGTTCGAATCGATTTCTGAAGCAAATGTATGGCGGTAAAAACGGCTTCACAGCAGACGATTCCGGTAATTCCACTATTTCCGGCGGGAATTCCGGTTCTTCCGGCAGAGTCCGAAAAAACACTTAGATTTAACCTTAAATTTTTCCGGGATGTACGAAAAAGAGTATAGAAAGCTCGTAGTAGATGCCTTTGAACAAAAGCTGGCAGAAGGCTCTTTACCGCCAGAACTGATCGCGCCGACTCGTAAAAGCTTGCGGGACCACTGCATCAAAGTGTGCACAGAGCGGTACGACAAAAAGGATGAGCCGATGCTGAGGGCTTTTTTTGGTGGAAAAGAAAACGCCTTCGCCTACCGGATCGCTATTCAGAACACCAAAGCCGAAAAGTTCCGGACGTTGCATAACTTCCTTAAAGACCGGTCGAAGGAGACGTCTTTCCCGAATATTAGTATGCTGGCCTGGATGATCAATTTTGAACCCCGGCCATTTCGGTGCGATTTAGAAGCACCTGGCACACGATCTCCAGGTCACGAGCGCCAATCGGAATCCGTTTCTGAACCTCAATCAGAACTTCCTGAGACGCCGCCATTGCCACCGCCGCCTGATAGCGGAAATCCTGGTGACGGAGATCCTTCAGGCGGCAAACCAGGAGGTGATTCGCCTTCAGGCGGTTTCAGGATAAAAAAAATTCTGGGTTATGTCAGTGCGGTCCTGCTGGCCGGCTCTTTAATTACCTATGGTGTTATAGCCTATCGCAAGTATATTAAGAATGAAAATGGCGGATGCATGATCTGGACCGGCGAGAAATATAAGCGGGTGGTCTGTAGTTATAAGTCTGAAGATCCCAACATTTCTGCCAAACCACTCGACACTGCTGTACTCAGATACTTTAAAAAGATTACGAAAGACGATACCCTGACAGCAAATTCCATTGGAAAAGTTTTTTGCGTAAAGATCAGGGGGCAATATGAATTTTATACAGACAGTGCAGAGCACCCTTTATATAACCAAATAAGGTTACGTCCCCTAACTCAATTCATTATGAACAATAACCGGAATTAGAGAGCTACTAATTGAAGTAGTAGACCTTACTTATTTATTAGAAACAATAGCTTTTGACCGAGGTCAAATTCTGTTACGAAACGCTTTTTGTTCAAGATGTAAGCTTGAGCTTAAAGGCTCGTTCATGCCTTCCACTTAGCGTCTCGCCCGAAATCCAAAACTTGCTGATTCTTTGGTTTTATACTAACGCGGCATAACCTTTTTAAGGCGGAAATATACTGGTATGGTTCCTCTACTTCTCCAGCTACGGCAACCCGTAAAAATGTACCTTCAACTCCCTATACCTTTGAATAATGCATAAGCAAGGGATATTATGGGAGATTGTTAGCTATAAGTTACAGGCAATCTCATTAGAAAAGGGGTAAAGAAAAGCTAACGGCTGATGTAATCATTATAACGTCGTATGACAGAAGTTATTAACATTTAGTTAAGGGGGGAAAACTAATGGAAGGATATTGCCTGTTTAAAATCAGAGAGGGCAATGCCTTTTTAAAGAGCCTGTGGATTCGCACAATGCGAAAAATAGAAAATTCTGATTATTATGGCTGAAAGAGTGCAAATATCGTGTATTAATAAGGATGATCGTTATAGTCCTTATGAAAGAATACAAAATATTGGCGGTGTGCATGGAGGCTCAAGATGGAGGTTATCTGTCTCAGAGGCGATCAAGTGCATTGAGCAATCAAAGTATTCGTTTTATACAAAGGTTAATGATCATGTTAGAAATGTCGTTATTGCTTCAAGAAATGGTGTCAAATACTTGAAAACTGAGGCTGATAGCGATACTCCTGACAATTTATTAAGTTTACCTGAATGTTCTTAAAGAGTGATGCCTGACTTTTGTCAGGTATTCTCCTTTCTCCACTTGGGTGTAAAGAACCTAATGACATTTGTAGATTATGTGGTGGTGGGGCCCTCGTGCAGAACGCGTGCGGACTGCTGGTGAGCTTGTTCGACACTCGGCCGACCCCTAGTCGGGACAGCTTCGGCAAAAAGGTGGAAAAATGCGGCTTTTGTGGTTAAACCGGGCGGAAGAGGGGGTACACTGCAAGCAGTCACCTTGCGACGCTTTCGATTTGGAAATTTGGCGGCGCCGCGGCGTCGGGAAAGCATTGCAGTAGCCTTGCTGATTAGAAGCCAGACAGCGGAATGCCAGGAGCCGGTCAGGGAGCCCTTATGTAGTTTGCATGGGGAAGATGGACATTTTACTTAAGCCGCGAAGCGGGTCGTATTTACTAAGTAGAAACAGGTAATAAAAACATTACTTTTGTAAGTATTATTCTTAAGAAAGGAGAGTAATGAAGAAGTACATGTTTATTGTAGAAAAGACAGGGACGGGGTTTTCTGCGTATGCAAAGGATGATAGTATTAATGTTGGAACGACAGGAAATACCATGACTGAATTAAAAGCGAATATTGTCGAGGCGTTCAACTTGTTAAATGAACATCTAAATCGAAAGCCCATTTCGGAGAGCAATATTTCAATTCAAGTTGATTTAAATCAGTTTTTCGAATACTATAGTGACTTGATTAAGGCGCAAGGTGTAGCAAAGAGAATAGGGATGAATCAGAGTCTATTGGCTCAATATATCAATGGTTCTAAACAAGCTTCGGAAAAGCAGACAGAGCGGATAATTAAAGGAGTTAAGGATGTTGCTAAGGAGATTTTAGAACTTGAATTAGCTTAGCCGCTAATACATCCTGAAAGAATATGGGAGAGTTTGACATTAGACTCTCCCTTTTTGTCTCCAGCATAGCAGCGCTGCCACTCCTAAAGAAAGTCCTATAACTGAAACAGATAAGCTAAAGAGCCAATTCTACCTACTGACGATAAATCTTTGCTGATAAATTGAGTACTTTTGTCAACCACCAGACGTTTAATAATGTCCGAACACCAGAATATAGAGTATAAACAATCATGGAGAGATGAATACCTGAAATGGATATGTGGATTCGCTAATGCACAGGGAGGCCGGATATATATCGGCATCGATGATCGCGGCGGCGTTACAGGAATCGATGAGTATAAAAAGTTGATGGATGATCTGCCCAATAAGATTGTTAACTATCTGGGGCTCGTCGTTGATGTAAATTTACATGAGAAAGAAGGGAAGCATTACATTGAAATTAATGTCCCGGCAAGTACTGTTCCTATTTCATATCATGGTGTGTATCATTACCGGAGTGGCAGCACCAAACAGGAGTTGAAAGGGACTGGTTTGCATGATTTCCTGTTAAAGAAAATCGGTCGCACATGGGACGACACAATAGTTGAAGGAGCAACCATAGGCGAAATAGATGAAAGTGCAGTAGCCTCATTCTTAAAGGCGTGTGTTAAAAGCGGACGTATTTATCAAAGTGCGGATAAGGATGATCTGCCTGCCTTCCTACAAAATTTAGATTTGATAACCGACGACGGTAAACTGCGGGCGGCAGCCATTCTGCTGTTTGGGAAAAGGCCGCAGCGGTACTTTATACACAGCTACTTCAAGATCGGCAAATTTGGTAATTCCGATGCCGATCTTAGATTTCAGGATATCGTAGAAGGGAACATTTTTGAGATGGCGGATAAAGTGGTCCGCTTGTTAAAAGAAAGATATTTAGTTTCCCCGGTCTCCTACGAGGGTATACAACGAATTGAAAAACTGGAATATCCTGAGCCAGCATTAAGAGAGGCTATATTGAATGCGATTGTACATAAGGACTATACCAGCACCACTATTCAGCTCAGCGTATACGATGACAAACTGATGTTATGGAACCCTGGCCAACTGCCTGTTGATATTCCCCTTGAAAGATTGACACAGAAGCATCCATCCCGTCCAAGAAACAAGCATATTGCAGAAGCATTTTTCCGTGCCGGTTATATTGAATCGTGGGGACGAGGTATCGAAGAGATCTTAACCGCCTTTAAAAAAGCAGATTTGCCAGAGCCGGTATTCGAAGAGTTGTGGGAAGGGGTGATGGTTACTTTTCTCAAGGATATTTATAATGAAGAATACCTGAAGAAAAAAGGCCTGACAACACGGCAAATTAAAGGATTAGTGCATATAAAGCAGTTTGGCAGAATTACTAACGGTGATTATCAAAGGATCAATGAGACGTCTGAGCGCACTGCTACAAGAGATTTGCAAGAGTTAGTAGAAATGAGGCTAATTATCAAAGCCGGATCAACAGGTAAAGGAACCTATTACTTTTTAAAGTAGAGCATTATAATCATTTAAAGACGCCATATACACGCCAAACACGCCACAAACGCGCCATTTAGGTGCCTAAGACGCCATCTTCAAATACATTCGTATTTAAGAATGCATAATCATTATACATCTAAGTGAGTTACGACAGCATGGACTTTTAAAACAGAAAGGAAACGGAAGAGGCGTTCTAATGATAGAGAACTTCTTAATCCGTAATCATAGCTCTCTGTAATAGTAGATCAGGGAATACACAAAAGGCGGTGGAATCCAGCAGCTTTCAAGACCGGATGGCTGGCGTCATGAAGAGGTCATTTTATTGCCCAGGTCGACTGATCCGTCGTTCCAGTCAATACACCTTCGTGACGAAGAGCTGCTGGACTTCAGAGTTGTTGGTATCTTTAAGAAGGTGTTATTCTCATCGTTCGCCTGTCCATCGGTAAAAAACCAACATTAGTACGTATTTTAGTTTATGATTATTATGAAAATACTGTTAGTATTACTCGGGCTGATCGTAGTCGCCTTAATTATCAAGTCCTTTGTTCCTTCCAATAAAAACACGAGCTATAATGCATCGCGTCCTAAGCGCTCTCCAATGCCACCTAAATCTGACAATGATAAAATTGTGATTGTAAGGGGAGCTCCCTATACCGACATTAAAAAGGCGGTGAAGCAGTTTTGTGATATATACAATAAGGACGATTATTCACTAATAGCCAGCCTAACAAAAATATCCGACAGAGACATTGTTATAACATTCCCATACGATCTTACATTTGACATGTTTTGTTTCTTCGTAAACTATATGTATTATCCCAATGGTATCAATTATAAGGCCGATATCAAGGCCTGGGCTACAACAAAACCCGGCGACGTTTGGATAGCTCCCAACCTGGCCGGTAAAAAAGTAATGCTATATATTCCGCCTGAAGATAAAGAATATGACAATGTCTATCTTGTTTCAAACGAGAATATTCATTACAAACTAGGTTTTGCAGTCGGAGAAGAAACACAACCACTATCCGGCTCCGGAGAAAAGTATATTGAGCAAACGGTACAAATTGAAGAAATAAAGAACAAAGCAGCTGAAATAATCCAGTAGAAATAAGAAATCACTGCATAGCCTGACATATTATTCTGAAGAATGATCTTTTATACTAACCCTTCGTTGTAGTAACCGCCGCTTAGCTGGCTATATTCATCCTGAATTTATAGAAGAACCTTCCGGCGGAGCAAGTGGAGGAGCAAATGGCGGAGTAAATTTTATTGCGGAATATCCAGGCAATAGAGTGCCCTTTTTTCTAGAGCGAACGAATGTTCCTTTAAGATCAATCGAAGATCGGTGCAAAAGCTAAGGGATGAAAAGAAGGTTGAATATCCCGGCGCTCCGAAGACCGGGGTATATTGGAGAATACAACTATATGGTGAGGCTGTTAAATCGATAATCTTCTGTCACAAATATTAGCAATATTTGTGACAAGATAAAAAGGTAAATCGTTGTCCAAAGTATAGAGAAACAAATAATTACTCTTGGTGCGTTAAGGTTATGAAGCTTAGTGAATGGACAGATGATCTTTTAGCCAAAGGAAGGATCGCGTTTAGGCACAGATACAAGTGTTTATGATTGAGCCGGAGTTTGATTAATTGTCCGTTTGCCAGATCCTTCTTTCCGCTACATCCGGTAATGCAGCTGCTATATAGTATAAAAATTCCTGATTGTTCTTAACTTGCACATTCGTAGTTATACCTAAATTGTTCAACCAGAATTATGAACGTGGTACGGGATTTCCAACTATCTATAAGGCTATGGAGAACAACGGGTCCCCAAAACCGGTGTTTGAAACCGACCAACAAAGTACTTATTTTCTGGCGACACTTCCGGCGCATCCAGCCTCTGTCAGCGCTGCGGTTAATAATTTAGTAGTACGCGAAGATAACGGGCAATATTTCAACCCGCTAGCTGCATTGATAGGATTTACTAACCAAGCTACTAACCAAGCTACTAACCAAGCAAGGGAGATACTTGAAAAATATGTCCATGCCCGTGTAGGAGAAATGCTGAATAATTTAGAGCATTATATGAGCAGAGCAGACTTGTTCAGGCAAATGGAGCTAAGCAATCAGAAATATAACAGGAAGAAATATTTAGATCCATTAATTGAAAGCGGATGGGTACAAATGGAATATCCGGATAAAAAGACAAATCCGAATCAACGCTATAAAATAACTCTTTCCGGAAGACGATTACTTCAGCTGATCAATTTACAGTAGGGTAGCTTTGAGTTATAAACAAATCCGGGCGAAGCTTCATCGTATTTTAAGCTTAACCCGTTTTAGCGTCAGCACTTTTCCCGGCAGCACATTGTCTACTGTAATGATATCTTTATTGTAGTCTCTTATGATAGCAGCAGTAAGCCTTCTTGCATTTTCGCTCTTCGAAAGAACGTCCTGAATCGTTTTGTTCATTGATGCTTTCATAATAACCTCCTATACAAAAATAGTAGAAGATATTGAAAGAGCTAATTGTTTGATCCTAATTAGAATTGTCACTTATCCCTAACCGGGTTTGGGGCAATACAGTATTTGGTATCGGGGTCTGGTCCGGGACAGGTATTGATGATTCCTTCTTTAAGCAAATCTTTAATAATGAATGAAGAAACGAAACGGCTTTTGCCCGAGAGATTATTTGTTAAATCGAAGAATGATTTGTTTGGTGCTTACTCGCATTATCGATCCAAAGTTTTTTCATGTATTATTAAAATATGGTGGACAAAACTTAGAACGAAGAAGCATAAATGACATAAATCAAATCACATGCGGCGGAAATGAAAAAGTTTTTTTTAATAAACTCCCTATTTGCGATAGTAGCTTGATTGTGAGCAAAACTATTTGGGCATTTCCACAATCAAGCTGCCCCCGGGCACCATTGACACAGTTTGTTTTCATTCCCTGGATTAAGGGACACAGGAACTGCCTCTGTGGTATCTCACAACAAGTTTCATCATGGGAATGCTGTTATTCATCACTACAATACCGCTGTTTATGTAATTTTTTTCGTAGATCATAAACTCGTTGGTATATTAGGACCAGGGGATAATGCAGCTACAATTACTACTACTACACTATATCATATGACAATCCTGATCGCTCTGGCCTATTTGCCGGCATTTCTCATTCTTCTAACATACAATTGGAAACCGGTTGCCTTGATTCGTGACTGGTAGTTGTGATTTGTAAGAACGAGGAAAGTACTGAACACCAATAAATAATAACAATCAAAATGAATAAAACTTTACTATTATCAATAATAACCTTATTGATCCTTCCTTTTTTTGGCAGAAGTCAGGAGCCTCTTCCTATGAGCTTGCCACAGGTCATGCCACCTTCTCCTCAGGCCCAGATGTATATGAGATACGGGGAAATACCTGTTGATCTGAGCACTGGGGTCCCGGGAATAAGTATCCCTATTTATACGCTGAAAGCGGGAAAGTTTGAGTTACCTATAAATATTTCCTATCATGCTTCAGGCAACAAAGTAAGTGATGTAGCGTCGCCGGTAGGACTAGGTTGGGTGTTAAATGCTGGTGGAGTAATTATTCAGAATATCGTCAGCGAGAGAGATTCATATCCCGTAAACTTCACTCCTTCTCAGGAAATTGTAAACGCCCTCGGAAGCCAGCCCGGGCCTGATTCTCGGTTCCTTCAATATGCTGAAAATGCCCGCTATACAAACCTGGGAGATGTATCGTCCGACAGGTATGTTTTTAATTTCAATGGCATGTCCGGGACTTTCCGGTACAATATACAAACTAAACAGATTGAGACCTTTCCCTATACGCCATTAAAGATTGAAAAGCTTGAATACGGAAAAATTTCGATCACTGACACGGATGGTGTAGTATGGATCTTTTTAGAGAAAGGAATCCAAACGGGAATGAATTCAGCTTCCGGAGGATCGGTCGAATATCATTTAACAGAAATTCTTTTACCTGGTACAAACAATAAAATTGAGTTTACTTATATTAATTCAAATGAGTATTCTACATATTCCTATTCTGAAAACGCGAGGTATGGAATGAATGAGAGATATGAACGCTGGTGGCGTCAATTTCCTCCCACTGACATTCCTATGGATCCTTCACCTTGGTATCTAATCAGTGAAACTACTTTTATAAACGCTCGATTTCTTTCCCCATCGCCTATTAGAACAGACTTTAAATCGCCGCTTTTAAAAAATATTAAATGGAAGGATCAGATAATTTCTTTTGAATATATGTCTGACCGACTCGATCCTATGAAAGAACGTCTTGTGCAGATAAAGGTTGCCGCAGCAAATGACGAAAAAAATATATTTTTTAAAAACGCTGAATACCTTGGAACGGATGCTAAGAACTATCGAATGCTCCTGACTGGTTTAGAAATTGGATCAGAAAAGTATAAATTTTCTTATAATCCTACAGCACTGCCAAAGTACCCTAACCATGACGAAGCTAATTTTAGCGATGATTTTTGGGGATATTACAACGGTGTGCATAGTTCTCATATTCCTTTTTTATGGACAAACGGGAGTGTCAACCCTTATGTACTTCCAGTGAGATCATACACCCCGTCACGAGAGCCAAATATTAACTATGGGAGAGCTGGGATTATAGAGTCGATAACTTACCCTACAGGAGGAAAAACGGTTTTTGAGTTTGAGCAGAATAGAGGAAAGAATGTTTATTTAGGTATATCGGAGAAAGTAGATTCCGTTAATTTTTTTGGTGGACTACGCGTCAAGACGATTACAAATTACCTGGGAAATACACTTGTCGGCTCTCGGTATTATGAATATGAAAATGGTTCTACTACAACATCTATAACACCTGATCACTTTATAAAAAAGAAGCAAGTGTTTAATGTCCCAACTATTTATGATCCTGAGGCTTTGTATAATAAAGATGATTTGAGGATTTATCAGAACGAGTTGGGTGCTTCTGCCATGAACGGATATCCGATAAGTGATTATGGAGGAGTTGGATTCTATCGAAAAGTAATTGAATATAATGGTTCAAAAACCGCAAATTCAGGAAAGACCGAATTCATTTTTTCCGCGGTAAGCCCGAGAGCAGCAGGAAGTATATCCCAAGTTGACATAGGTAATATTAAGCCTCGATTGGAAACAAAGAGTGAATACGTGTTCAGAAATAATCTTTTTCATTTAGTACGAAGGGTGGAAAATAATTATCAGAAAATTGAAATTCCAAGATTTGTGACGGGATTGATCGTTACGGAAGGAGATCTTACTACTGATCCTTACCCTATATTCTCAGAGGTTTTGCCTGCCAGCTCTTATTTAAATGCTCTTCGTATCATGGGATATGAATTTAATTCAAATTTCGAATTCGGGCAAATTCTTGCTGATAAAAGCTTTTATGTTCTCAAGCAGACCCATACTGAGAACTTCCTTGACAATGGAAATGTGAACGAGTATTTATCTTTCACATACGATCCTTCTTACAGGGTACTTTCACCTATAGAAACAAAATTCACAGATAGTGACGGAGCTCTTATAACGGAGGTATCTAAATACCCATTTAATTTTCCGTCCAATCCTGTTTGCAATCAAATGGTATTGAGGAATATGCTGTCACCGGTGGTTGAGAAAATAAAATCAAAGAACAATCAACCTGTCGACAAGATATTGACTGAATACCGGCTAGACAATTTCTCTATTGTAAAAGGAAAAATCTATTACGCAACAGGTAGTAATTCTTACCAACCACGCATTGAATTTAAAAGATATGACGAGGATGGAAATTTGCTACACGTAACAAAAGACAGCGTATTAAACATATCGTATCTTTGGAGTTATAAGGGCGAGTTTCCGGTAGCGGAAGTAAAGAATGCTACTTATTCACAAATAGAAAATATTCTGGGAGCCGGAGCAATTTCTTCCTTTAGAGCTTTAATGCCGGATAAACCTGCAATTGACAATTTCGTAAATCCCTTAAGGGCGGCCCTGCCTAATTCCCAAATTGTTTCTTATAGCTACAGTCCGTTAAAAGGTATCAGAAGCATTACCGATGCAAAAAAAATGAGCAGCGTTTTTGAATATGATAATCTTAACCGGCTCCTAAACATCAAAAACCACGGGGGTAATATATTAAAGAACTATTCTTACAACTATATGCCCCAGGAACCGGTCATCTATTACAATGTTTTAAAAACAGGAACTTTTACCAGGAATAACTGTCCGGCAGGGAAAGTAGGCGGCCAAATTTCATATAGTATTGCCGCAGGTACCTATTCCTCAACGCAAAGTCAGGAGGCAGCAGATCAAAAAGCAATTGAAGCTTTACAAACACAGGGGCAGGCGGCCGCAAACTTAAACGCGAAATGCACCATTCCCAATCCCAATCCCAATAATTTATTTTTCGTAATTGAGAATAATGCCGTTCAGTCAATGACTGGCTTTTTAAGGATAAATGGTGTAAATGTAGGTGCCCTGAGCATACCTAGTGGCCAATATCAAACTTTTTCTTTTCCACCCTCTTCGCCCAGTTCAACTTTTAGCTTACAGCTTAATTCTGGTGTAATACCTGATCAGTCAGAAATTTCCAGTATTTACGGAGTGTTTCCCGGAGCAGTTGTTCCGGTTAATACAATCCTCTTTGACGATGTTGACTTCTCATCTCCAGAAACATTTACAATCAGTCTTTACTAAATATGAAGAGGTTTAGTGATCCTGCGCTTTTACGTTGCAATTCAAATCCAAGTTATTGTATGAAGTTTGCTAGAAAGACAATCCCCGGCCTGGTACTTCTTCTCAGCCTGTCAGCCCTGCTGAAAGCCCAGAGCACAGACCAGAACTACATCCGTACCCGTACCCCTTTGATCAAGGTGACCGATGAGGCCACCCTGAACACCATCAGCAGCAACAAGGACCAGGTACAGACCACCATCCAGTATTTTGACGGCCTGGGCCGCCCCCTTCAGACCATCCAGCGGCAGGGCTC
>NZ_QEAS01000110.1 GCF_003130405.1 Pararcticibacter amylolyticus | reverse complement strand
ATGTTGTTGAGCTGGTCGCAGAGGTACAGGTTGCCGGTATTATCGCACAGGATGGCGTTGGGCCAGTTGAAGGAGGCGGCTGTGCCGGTGCCGTTGGCAAAGGCGGCTGTGCCGCTGCCTGCCAGGGTGCTGACTTGTCCGGAGGCGCTGATCTTGCGGACTCTCTGGCCCTGGCGTTCTACTACGTAGAGGTTGCCGGAGGCATCGAAGGCCAGGCCTACGGGGTAGGTGAATGTGGCTGACAGGGCGGCGCCATCGGTGTTTCCCTGTGCACCGGTACCGGCATAGGTGGTGACCACTCCTGAAGGGGTAATCTTACGGATGCGGTGGTTATACATATCGCTGACGTACAGGTTCCCTGACGGGTCCTGGGCCAGGCCTGCGGGATACTGGAAGCTGGCGGAACTGCCGGTGCCGTTGGCAAAGCCTGCTGTGCCGCTGCCGGCAAACAGGCTGGTGCTGCCGGAGGGGCTGATCTTCCG
>NZ_QEAS01000109.1 GCF_003130405.1 Pararcticibacter amylolyticus | reverse complement strand
TCACCAACTTTAACGCCATCTACGAGGATCTCTACGGTAGCGTTGGGTTCTGTCACACCCTTGATCGTCGGCGTGGTCGTGTTCACATGACCGCCGTTACCCGGAGCGTCCGGTGTTACCGGTTTATCCGGGTTATTAGTATCGACATCGATTTTGATTGGGTCGGATTCTGCGCCCGTGTTTCCTGCCTGATCGGTGACCTTGATCGTAATTTCATGTTCGCCTTCGGTCAGCGCTGGATCAAAAGTATATTCCCATTTGCCGTCACCGTCAGCTTTCACTTCGCCAACTTTAACGCCATCCACGAGAATCTCTACGGTCGCGTTGGGTTCTGTCACACCCTTGATCGTCGGCGTGGTCGTATTCACATGACCGCCGTTACCCGGAGCGTCCGGTGTCACCGGTTTATCAGGGTTCTTAGTATCGACATCAATTTTGATTGGATCGGATTCTGCGCCCGTGTTTCCTGCCTGATCGGTGAC
>NZ_QEAS01000108.1 GCF_003130405.1 Pararcticibacter amylolyticus | reverse complement strand
CTGACTTGGGGGGAAGGACATAGCACAGGTTGCCGAAATCGTCGTACACGTAATAGGTGGACAGGGCTTCGGTGCTCTGGTCGGCTTTGCGGTTCCAGGTGCGCTTGAGCACTACCCGGCCTTCTTTGTCTTTGAACTCCTGCAGCAGGCCGGCTTTGCCGTCACCTTCTTTCCAGTTTTCGTCTTTTGTCTCGCTGACATAGAGCTGGTTCTGTCCGTAGCTGCCTTCGTCTTTCAGGCTGCGGTTACCACTGGCGTCGATGCTGACGCCGTATTGTTTTGCCCATCTGCCGTTGCCTTCGGACAGCGAGGCGTCGCTGTTGCTGTAGTAGCCCTGGCGAACGGTATGGCCCTGGCCGATCTGCCAGTCGCTGCCGGGGGCGCCTTGTTCTTCTACGCGGTTGAGCGGGGAGGCTTCAAAGCGGGTCTCGGCAAAGGGGGACGGGATACGGGGGACGCCGGTGGGCAGCTGCGCTTCGCTGCCGGATGGGTTATAGAAGGCCAT
>NZ_QEAS01000107.1 GCF_003130405.1 Pararcticibacter amylolyticus | reverse complement strand
GACGGGACCGCTGGTGAGCTTGTTCGACACTCGGTCGCCCCCTCGTGCGGACACCTTCGACAAAAAGGTATAAAAGTGCACCCCTGCGGGGGAAGGTGGGCAGCAGGGGTCTGGGCCAGCGGTCCCCAGGCAATACGATCTTTTCATTGATTTTTAGTTTTTAAAGTTTCAACCTCTTTTTTTAACTCAATAACATATAAGGTCAGCTCTTCAATTTTCTTCAGAAGGGCTGCGTTTATTTCCCCAACGTTTAGCCCCTTTTCCTGTATTTCGGATGCTGATGGAATTCCTGGTAAGTGCTGATTCTTCTGAATGAAATTTTCTACCTCCTTTAAGTCTGAGAGCTTATGCTCGGAGGTAAATACATAATCGGGCCAGTTCGTCGCTTCAACCTTTATTTCCTTAGCCCGGATGTTTCCATTAACAGAAAGCTTGTATCCATGAGCATCATAACCGCCTATACTAACTGATCCCATGAACGTATTGGTGCCGTTTCCATTGAAGTTAAC
>NZ_QEAS01000106.1 GCF_003130405.1 Pararcticibacter amylolyticus | reverse complement strand
GAGCCCTGCCGCTGGATGGTCTGAAGGGGGCGGCCCAGGCCGTCAAAATACTGGATGGTGGTCTGTACCTGGTCCTTGTTGCTGCTGATGGTGTTCAGGGTGGCCTCATCGGTCACCTTCACCAGAGGGGTACGGGTACGGATGTAGTTCTGGTCTGTACTCTGGGCTTTCAGCAGGGCTGACAGGCTGAGAAGCAGCACCAGCACAGGTGTCGCTTTTGGAAACAGGTGGCTTGGAAAAATCTTCATCTGCTTATGGTTTATAGTGATAGGTATAATCTTTCAGGATGGCGCCGCTGCGGTCTTTGATGTACTGCAGCCGCCCGAAGCTGTCATACTGGTAATACACCGTATTGCCTTTTTCGTCGGTACTGCTGCTCATGCCGGTCAGCGGCTCGTACGTATAGGTGGTCATCCGGGCATCCGACGGGTGGATGCGGATGTCGTCGAAGGCATCGCCTGCCGAAAGGGTCACCGGACCGCTGTAGGGCTGCTGGCCGGAGTACTTCCAGATGCCGCCCTG
>NZ_QEAS01000105.1 GCF_003130405.1 Pararcticibacter amylolyticus | reverse complement strand
ACCCTGAAATTACATTACATGCTCACTCCCCTGCTGGCCGAGCATGGCATCCGGATAGGGCGGGACTATTTATTTGACCTGATGCGGGAACACGGACTGGATATCCGGCGGAGAAAGAGGCGGGTGGTGACCACTGATTCCCGCCACTGGATGCATAAATATGCCAATCTGGTGAAAGATCTGGTGATAAACCGTCCCGAACAGGTATGGGTCAGTGACATTACCTATATCCGCATGAACAGCGGATGGGGGTACCTCAGTCTGGTGACGGATGCTTATTCCAGAAAAATAATGGGCTATTGCTTTCATAAAGATCTTACCGCTCAGGGATGTGCGCAGGCTCTGAGAATGGCCCTGGACAAACGGATCTGTCAGGATGAACTGATCCATCATTCCGACCGGGGATCACAGTATTGCAGTAAAGAGTATGTAGAGGTTTTGCTGGGCAGTAAGATTGCCATTAGTATGACCGAAAATGGCGATCCTTATGAGAATGCGCTGGCCGAACGGGTGAACGGGATCCTCAAAGAGGAATTCAA
>NZ_QEAS01000104.1 GCF_003130405.1 Pararcticibacter amylolyticus | reverse complement strand
AGGGAACAACATTTACCGGAAATGCCGGCAGCAGAGGATGTGAAGGAAAATGGGATTGATCTTGGAGACATGAATTCGCGGCTTCTGAGAAAAGTGGAGGAGCTTACGTTGTACCTCATTGAGCAGGGAAAGAAGAACGAAGAGCAGTTTCGGCAAATAGAGGAGCTTCGGAATGAAGTGAAAGCTTTGAAGGAAGCTGGTGGTAATTAAATGTCTGAGTGAATGTTTCCTGTTGAACTTGAGAGAGTAATTCATTATTCTGGTTGCCTTGGGAATAGGAACAAGAAGCTGAATGTGCCGTCTAACGGCTTAAAAATGGGCCTTTGGTATATATAACGCGTATTTCGAAACACAAAAAGCAATACAAGATTTTCAACTTAAATAAAAATACTCCACTGCGGTTTAACCGCAGTGAGGAACCATACTTTAGCAACGGAGATAAATCAAATATGAAAGTACCATATATGAAGTTATACCTGCAAACACTTGTCAGTTTACTGGTATGTTTTACCGTGCTGCCCGCTGTAGCACAGGACACCACC
>NZ_QEAS01000103.1 GCF_003130405.1 Pararcticibacter amylolyticus | reverse complement strand
GCCGGGGGTGGTGTAGGCGGCCAGTTCCAGGCGGTTGAGCTTGTCGTAGGTGTAGTCATAGCTTTGCTTCTCCTGGGGAAAGCCGCTGCTGGCGGGGACTTTTGTCTGCCAGCTGAGGGTGGAGATATTGCCGTTATACTGTTTCTTGGTGGCGTCTGCATGGTCATTGTACTGAAGGCTCATGCCGAATACTCTTTCTGCGGAGGGGCTGCCGGGGTCATTGATCTGTTTGAGCCAGCCCCGCTCGTTGTACTGGTAGGCGATCTTCTGGAGAAAGGTATTGCCCTTGTCTTTTGAGTGCAGGCGCTTTTCTTTCAGCTGGCCGATCTCATTATAGGTATTCTGTGCCAGCAGTACCGTGTCCCCGCTGCCGATGGTTTCCCAGGTGTTCACCTTGCGTCCCATATGGTCGTATTCATACAGGGTAAGGATCTTTACTTGTTCGGTGCTGTTTACTTTATGGTGGCGGGTGCTGGTGAGCAGCTCATCGGTGAAGCTGTAGGTGTTGTCGGTTTCATCGTAATTGCCGTCTGAGAGGGTGCCGCCTT
>NZ_QEAS01000012.1:205980-226998 GCF_003130405.1 Pararcticibacter amylolyticus | reverse complement strand
CTCCGCCCACGCGCAGTACCCCGATATTCCGGCAGAAATTAAGGCACAGACCGATCAGTTCATGAAAGAAGGCTACCGCCGCTCCGACAGCGCCTGGTTAAAAGCCCTTCCGGTCATAGAAAAAGAAGCCAAAGAAGGCAAACCCTATATCCCCTGGGCCGGCCGTCCGACCGATCTTCCGCAGGCATCCCTGGCAGCATTCCCCGGAGCCGAAGGCGGAGGCGCCCACTCCTTCGGAGGCCGCGGCGGGAAAGTCATAGTGGTGACCAGCCTGGCCGACAGCGGCCCCGGCAGTCTACGCTGGGCCTGTGAACAAGGCGGGGCCCGTACCGTCGTATTCAACGTATCAGGGATCATCCGTCTGAAAAGCCCGCTGATCATCCGTGCGCCCTATATCACCATTGCCGGACAATCCGCCCCCGGCGACGGCGTGTGCGTAGCAGGCGAAACCGTATGGATCAATACCCACGACGTGATCATCCGCTTTATGCGTTTCCGCAGAGGAGAGACCAACGTCGGACGCCGTGACGACGCCATCGGCGGCAACCCGGTCGGCAACATCATGATCGACCACGTATCAGCCAGCTGGGGTTTGGACGAGAACATGTCGATGTACCGGCACATGTACAACGACAGCACCGGCAAAGCAGAAGTAAAACTGGGGACCTCCAACATTACCATCCAGAACTCGATCTTCTCCGAAGCCCTCGACACCTGGAACCATGCCTTCGGCAGCACCCTTGGAGGAGAGAACTGTACCTTTATGCGGAACCTGTGGGCCGACAATGCCGCCCGTAACCCCTCCATCGGCTGGAACGGCGTGTTCAACTTTGCCAACAACGTGATGTTCAACTGGGTACACCGCTCGATCGACGGAGGGGATTATACCGCCCTTTATAACATCATCAACAACTATTTCAAACCCGGACCGCTGACGCCGCTGGACGAGCCGATCAGTTACCGGATCCTGAAGCCCGAGTCAGGTCGGAGCAAGCTGCCCTATGTGGTATTCGGCAGGGCCTATGTAGAAGGCAACATAGTCAACGGCAATGAGAAAGTGACTAAAAATAACTGGGACGGGGGTATCCAGCTGGAGAACAAGAAGGGCAATGCCATGACTTATGCAGAAGCCCAGCCCTACTTTGCCGCCATGCGGGCAAAGCAGCCCTTCCCGATGGCCCCCATTACGATCATCCCGACCGAAAAAGCTTACGATTATGTCCTTGCCAATGCAGGAGCGACCCTTCCCCGGAGAGACCCGGTAGATACCCGGATCGTGGAGCAGGTGCGCAGCGGCAAGATCGACTATATCAAGAATGTTAAGCTTCCCGCAACCCAGTTCAAGCACCGTCGTTTACCGATCGATTCCTATAAGGGCGGGATTATCACCGACATCAGCCAGGTAGGCGGCTACCCACAGTACAAGGGCAAGCCTTACAAGGATTCAGACAATGATGGGATTCCGGATGAGTGGGAGACTAAGAATGGCTTAAATCCTAAGGATGGCAGTGATTCAGCGAAATATGCCTCCAATGGATATACAAATATTGAGAATTATCTGAACAGCCTGGTGAATGTTGATATTGTGAAACCGGCTTCAGTTAAGTAAGACTTCATGTTCCAAAATAACCGTGCGCCCCCCTGGCGCCGGTTATTTATTAATCTTATCCAGGAAGAGCAATCTGATCGCTTCCGCTAAACACACAGTTTCCCGTCTTCTTAAAGCCTTTACCCCCTGATCTTTATATTTTCATATCTCTTTTCTTCCATGCTTAATTGATCATAAAACTTTTACTTAAAAATAACCCGGATAACTGATCTCCTTTATATCTTTAATTGCTAAACATAAAAATCAGCAATATTCAAATGAAAAGAGAGCATAATTATCAGATCGCTGTCAGATGGACGGGTAATACGGGCAAGGGTACGGAGTCATACCGTTCCTACAGCCGTGATCATGTTATCTCAGTTGATGGCAAACCCGATATCCTGGGATCTTCCGATCCTGCCTTTCTGGGAGATAAATCAAAATATAATCCCGAACAGATTTTTGTAGCAACTCTGTCTGCCTGCCACATGCTATGGTATCTGCATCTTTGTTCTGATGCAGGAATAGTGATTGTCGAGTATATAGACCAGGCAATTGGTATAATGGATGAAGATGCTGATGGTAAAGGGCGTTTCAGAGAAGTAACACTTAATCCGGAGATAACAATTACAGATTCCTCCAAACTGGAACTGGCGAAATCTCTGCACGCAAAGGCAAATGAAATGTGCTTCATCGCCAATTCTGTTAAATTTCCTGTTTATCATAAGCCAGTGGTTCACATTGGTGTGGCTGATTAAGAAAATTTTTATGTAATAATGCCAGCGGGACTGGCTGAATAAAAGTCCCGCTGGCATTATTTAGGGGAATTTAATAAAGCCCATCAGTGGGTCGCTTATGCCAGGACTTCCCGTTTCAATATGTCCCGCATATCTTTTTTCAAACGATTTAAAGCCGATGGCTTTCAGGCTAATGTCATACCATCCCGAGCTGCCTTTTAAGCTGATGACTCTGTTTATGCCCGACGCAGGAGGAAGGATAAATGCACTTTTTCCGGAGCCGTACGACTTGTCCTCGATCTCAATTTTGTAGCTTTTATCCGGATTCCTGTTTCTGAGATTGAAGATCAGATTGGACGTTATTTTGTTCTGTTGGTTGTTAACCCTCTCGAAGGAAGCCGATATTTCAATTTCAGGATCATCTTTACTCCCGGTAAATTCTCTGAAGAATCCGTTTGCTCCATAGACTCTTAAATGATATATGCCGTTTTCAAAAGATCCAAGTTCCCATTCATAGGGAACCAGGTCGCCAGCTTTCACCGCAAATGACCAGTTATGCATCTTTTCAAAAGATTCATGCTCTTTTAATCTGAAGTTGGCAGGTGAGTAGACATTAAAAGCGGCGCCGGCAGACTTAACCCCAAAAACTTCCTGTCCTGTTCTGAAATTTATCCAGACCTTTTTCCTGTTCTGGTCCAGTCCTGAATCCACATACAATTCATAAGGGATACTGCACGCATTTCGGGTACCCTTTTCCTGAACAGGAAACAATAGTGAATCAGAAGGATTTTCTTTTATCTGTTTGATTTCGCTCGGGTTCAGAGCTTTGAAGCTTCCGGGCAAGGCTTTGAACTGAGCATTATATACGTCCTCTATGACTTTATCACGCTTCAGGAAGCCGGGATTCTTAGCTCCGTGTTCTCCCGACTGCCTGAATACGGAGCTAAGGTCTCCGCAAACAGTCCGCCGCCATTCCGTTATATTTGGTTCCCTGATTTCTTTTCCTGTTTTAGCAGAAAAAAAATGTTCCAGGAATTGAATAGATGACGTCAGGTCAAATACCTGTGAATTAACCCATCCTCCTCTGGTCCATGGTGAGGCGATTACAAGCGGAACCCGGTAACCCAATCCAATGGGACTTTCCCTGTCTCCTTTTACCCATTCAGCCCTTGTGTCGAGCCCCGCAGATGCGGCTCCTGTTTCAGGCCGGCCGGTGTGCGGAGGTGTAAAAGGAGGCACGTGATCAAAATATCCGTCGTTTTCATCATAAGTAAGAATGAAAATCGTTTTCTGCCATACTTTGGGGTTCTTTGTCAGGATATCGAGGGTCTCCGAAACATACCATGCTCCATACCAGGGAGATCCCGGATGATCAGAAAAGCTGCAGGGTGCTACCAGCCACGACACAGCAGGAAGCTCATTGTTCTCAACATCCTGACGGAACTGATGAAATATATCTCCTTTAGGAACCTTAACAACCCTTTGCTCTCCCTGGTCTTCATACCGGATAGTGCTGAGCTGGTGATAATCCGGGTCCCCTTCATTTGTGACAAATGCTCTTCTATGGATATTTTTCTCAAAATCTGAAAGTTTCTCAAAACCAGCTTTATGATAGATCTTTGAAGCCTGTGAGACTTGTTCCAGCTGAGCCCTCTTCTTTTCCAGATTTTTCAAAGCATCAGTGTTCTGAGGATTTTTCTTTATGATCTCCTCCAGATCTTTTATCTCAGACGGCAGCGTTTCCGCCTGTTCCTGCAGCCATGCGATGTGAGCGGGATGAAAGCGAACGTTGTATTGTTTGTGAAATTCCAGGTTATTGTCTGTAAAGTTGGCAAGCCAGTTATCCTGGTCATCGTCAAAACCAACAGGCAGGCTTAGTTCATTCTGATAGACCTTCCAGGGAATTCCTGCTTTTTCCAACCTTTCGGGAAAGGTTGTCCACTTTACATCTTTATAGTTGATCTCATGGTTCCATACGTGCGCTTTGGAGTTTTCGTCATGCGGATTCTCCCTGATCGTACCGCTCCAAAAGTAGGACCTGTTGGCACTGGTTCCGGTTAGCGATGAACTGAAATGCTGGTCGCATACCGTAAATGCATCCACAAGGGCGTAGTAAAAAGGAATATCATTACGGTCATAATATCCTAAAGTTAAGGGCATATTAAAGTAAGCCTGATTCCCTGCTCTCTTCGCAGTCAGCCACGTATCGAAGCGGCCGTTATTACGTGCGTCCACCTGATCACTCCAAGAATGGGGAAGTGAACCCATCCAGGTCGCCCTGGTGTTCTTTATATCAAGCCTGAAAGGAGCATAGGTTTTACCGTCCTTGCTGGTTTGCAGCCACACCGGATTGTGATCAGGTAATTCAATTGCCCTGGGATCATTAAATCCCCTTACACCCTTTAATGTACCATAACAGTGATCAAACGAGCGGTTTTCCTGCATCAGGAAAACGATATGTTCGGCATCAAGATAGGTACTGCCTGGCAAAGCCTCAATTGCCAGAGCTCTTTGGATAGCGGGAGGCAGGACAGAGGATAGTCCTGCTGCTCCTGCCAGTAAACTTGCTTTTTTTATAAATTCTCTTCGAGATTCCTGATGGATCATTGCATAAATATAGATATCTGTTCGGTGTATTTGATGACTGTTTGTGTACTTTTAGCCTTCAATGTCTTATTAACTCAAATCTACCGGAAGAACATTAAGCCTCCATTAAGAATTTATTTATTCTGCTTTCTTCTTGCCAGGCTAGCTGTCTGTTTATAAATCTTTCATCTGAATAGGTCTACTTCAAGGTTCTTAAAGCCGGCGGAGTGTCCTGAATAACGCTATTTGTAATTCAAGCAACGAAAAGATATATCGGCAGTAATATATCCTTGATATTTAGATAATAGCAAACTTATGGTTATTTAACCAAAAGTTTGCTATTTACTCATCGTCAATTTATATGCACCATCGATATTTAAACAGGATCTCCGTATCTGGTTAAGTGTATTACTGCTTTGGTGCTGACTAATGAAAAACAAAAAGATCTTTTGGCTTATATTTATCTTTACGGCCATCCGCCTGCTGCTGGCATCCGTTCTCGAACTGGGAAAGGATGAAGCTTATTATTATACATACGCTTTACATCTGCAGCCTAATTATATAGATCACCCGCCGGCAGTGGCTTTCCTTATAAAGCTGTTTTCCTTTAACCTGCTGTTGCGGGATGAGATTTTCATCAGGTTGGGTGCTATTGTATGCGCAGCTGCCGGTACGTTTCTTTGTTTCAGGATCGGGGAGACAATTAAGAATCAGCGAACAGGATTCTTTGCTGCTGCCCTGTATAATACCTCTATATATACCTCTGTTATAGCCGGTACTTTTATCCTTCCCGATAGCCCTTACGTGGTATTCTGGCTGGGGGCTTTGTTGGTGATGTGCAAAATGAGCCTGGACATCAGCAATGACGTAAGAATCTCGATCAGGAAGTGGCTGGTTTTCGGGATATTAAGCGGAGGCTGCATTCTCTGCAAAGTTGACGGTGCTTTTCTTTGGTTTGGTATGCTTCTCTTCATCCTTATTTCAAAGTGGAAGTACCTTTTTCATCCTGGCATTTATCTTGGATTATTTGTTTCTATGGTGATTATCAGCCCGGTTATAGCATGGAATATGAACAACAATTTTGTCAGCTGGAACTATTATAGCAGCCTTTTCAGTCCCGGTGTAAGTGTCAATAATTTTATTAGAACTTTTTTAGGACAGCTCATATATAACAATCCTGTTAACTCGTTTATAATTGTTACTGCCCTGATCGCATGCTTCAGGAAGAAAATCGCCTCAGATCTAACGATTCTTGTCCTTCTTTGTACGGGACTTCCTGTTATATTACTAACTACGGGGATGTCGTTTATCGTCAATGTTCTGCCTCATTGGAGCGGCCCCGGGTTTCTGGCTCTTTCTTTCCTTGGGGCAACATGGCTCGACGAGAAGGTTCCGGTATCGGATAGCTACATTCCGGCACTTTTAAAATATGCATTTGTTGTAATTTTTGTTGTGATCACTACCGGATCCCTTGCCGTCCGGCTTTTTCCGGGTACAGCCGGAGAAGCATCCGCGCCCGATTTCGGGAAAGATGATCTGACACTGAATATGTGGGGATGGCGCAATTTCAACCATCTGTTTGGTGCTTACAGGGAGCGGGAAAGGCTGAAAGGACATATTCTTCCAAACACACTGGTTAGCAATAAATGGGCTTCTGCCGCTCAGCTGGAGTACTATGTTGCATATCCTCTCCGGATGGAGCTTTCCGGAGTAGGAAGAGTGAGAGACTTGCAGCATTTTGTCTGGCTCAACCAGTACCGTCCGGATTTAAAAAAAGGAGTTAATGCTCTTACAATAGTGCCCTCTGATTATACGAAAGCCTTTATGAGTGGATATGAAGGGTATTTTAAAAACGTGCGCCTT
This sequence comes from Pararcticibacter amylolyticus, assembly GCF_003130405.1. Classification (GTDB taxonomy): domain Bacteria; phylum Bacteroidota; class Bacteroidia; order Sphingobacteriales; family Sphingobacteriaceae; genus Arcticibacter; species Arcticibacter amylolyticus. The sequence goes on along the minus strand of NZ_QEAS01000012.1, from coordinate 220,224 downwards.
CTCAATACATTCAGTGTAGAAAGAAATGGCGAACCAGCAAGATATTTTTGTCTTTATCTACTGGAAGAATATTTGCAAAATGACGAAGCTCACACTAAAACTCCTCTGGCTGAAAACATAGCCTGCAGCAGACCATAGATCTTGTACCGCAAAAATGATTATAAAAGTCTCCGAAACTTAACTTTTTCGTAATACTAGAATTCTAACTTGACTTGTGAAATCTTAGCGGAACAAAATGATAACCAGCACCAAAGAGCAAAGTTTCAAAGTCATCTACCAGGAAACCTTTGAAAAATTAAGAAGAACCTTAAGGTCCTTAAACAACAGCGAACTTATTCACGACGCTCTTCAGGAAGCCTATCTGAAACTTTGGATAAAGTGGGACGAGCTCGAGGACCCGAAGAACTGTTTGCCCTTTCTTTATTTTTATGCCAGAACTTATGCTTTAAAGAGGCTTGCGCGAGATATCAGGAGGGACTTGCTTGAAAGCGAACTTTTTCCGGACGGTAACATTGCACATGCAGGACTGGAGCTGGAGTTTAAAGAATTTCATGCCCAAATGGACCGGGTTATTAATCGTCTGCCTGAAAAGAGGAGAGAAGTTTACCGGCTTTTTAAGGAAGAAGGGCTGAGTTACAAGTCGATTGCGGAGCGCTTACAAATCTCCTCAAAAACCGTGGATAGTCATTTGACGAAGGCCTCGAAGGCTATAAAAATCGAAATCTGTGCAGTTTATGAGATTACCAGCAAAGCCATAACCCTGATTTTTCTGTTAACAGCTTTTGCTGTTTAGTAAATGTCAATTGAAAAAATAATGATTCGGCAGTCTTCCTGTACCGCCTGAAGAACATACCAGCTATAGATAAAAACAGCCTCTTTTTTTGAAATGGTGATCTGGCTGGCCCCATATCGACAGCTTTCCACGATAGGCTTTATTTCTGATATAGAAATCTTTTTGTATTTTCGGAAGAATTCAGCGAAAGTTAAACGATTGTTGAATCATGGCATAAGGCTTATCCGCTGTCTGGATAAGCCTTTTCATTTTTATAGCAGAAAATACACAAACACTGAACTATCAGTTTGCAAGTCTTCCAAAAACCGGTGATATCACGATGCGGCCCCTCGATCCTGCTTTTATTGCAAGAGAGGAAACAAAGTTTGGAATAAAATCACGGGTAAAATCGGTACCAGGCTCTGTGAAAGTCAATGGTATCCCGGTACGTACCACTTCGTCTGATGCTGAGTCATAGATATCTACGGTGAAGCGGGATGCACCTTGGGTGATTAAAGAGGGGTTGGGGAGCTGGGCAAACTTGCCGAATCCTGTCTTTTGAATGTTTTCTAATGATTTTATAAAAAAGGATTCTCCTGTTTCATCATTAACGAGAATAATTTTAATATTTACCAGGTCAGGCAGCGAGGAGTTCAGATTGACGAATCTGACGAGCAGGCTGTCTTTTGCAGGTTTTGTTTCCAGGTCGTCAAACAAAGCGGACGTTCCATCATAAAGAAAGGGGGGCGGCGTTGTTGTGCGGCCGGCCTGTATGTCCAAAGATGCTTCATACAGTACAGATCTGTCCTTAAGCTTCGTCAACCTGTATTTTCTTTCTCCGGAGGCAAGGATGATCGGTCTTAGTGTTTCCGGCTTCTCCAGGCTGAGAGTGTCTTTAATGACATCATCCACCCATATTAACAAGGTATCGGCGCCTTCTGAAAACGTTGATTTAACCATAATCTGACCATAGCCACTTCCCGGAAGATCCTCGCCCTTCTGGCAGGATGTAAGTAAAGAGACTATCAAAAAAATGGCCGGCGGAAGAGCAAAAATGATATCGAGCTTTTTCATATATCTTAATAAGCCCGGGGAGAAGGCCCCGGGCAATTTTAATGTGATCAATGTCGTGTTTAACCTAAAATGAGATGATTAATAAGTGTTGCCCTGGAGATTATATGAGGTCCAGTAGGTACCCAGATCCCAGCGGCTTGTTCCCATGGCTCCCTGGAAGGCTGATCCCGCAGAGTCCATTGTGCCTGCGGGGAATACGCCGCCGGCGTGAGTAACCGCAGGCAAAGTTCCGGCAGCAACTGGTGATTGAGATGTAAAATTAGGAATCGACGGAGATGTGCATGAACAGGACAAGCTGAATGGAGACGTAAGTCCCAGGAAATCGTTTGTGAGCCCACCTGTCTGCGTGTCGACAGAAGCCGGGGCACCAGGAGTTGACGGTGTTGTAAATGCATGAATAGCGCCGTCGCGGTATACTGGTGCAGGTGAAGTTGCGGCAGCAGTATAGTTAACGCCGACACCAAATCCGCCAACCAGGAAGTTAACAAATGTGAATTCTGTGCCCGCACGGAACAATGCACCAATACCAGCACTTCCTGAACCAATTGGACCTGGAGATGCAGAATGACCAAGGATGGTGATATTTGATAATATCGGGCGGGTCACTCTTGAATTGACGGTAGTGACAGGGCTTGTCACATTGTTACATTCGATCCCGTTAGGGTTTGATGAGTAACCGGATGCACATGCTAGTTTTACAGCAACTGCAAACTGGATGGAACCCTGATAACCCTGGTCAAAATCGAAGTCGTCGTCGTTATTACCATAGCTTATTAAATATTTGGCGTTAACTGAGCCTCCGAAAAATTCAAAGCCGTCATCCGCACCATAAGAGACCTGTATATTGCTCAAAGTGGTGGCCGATCCCACGCCGCCTAATGTCAGTCCGTTCAGTTCGTTATCGTTTTGCAGGATGTCACCCGCAAATTCAATCCGAACATATTTCAGGCTGCTGGCATTCGATGCATCGGCTTCGTCGCTGCCTCCATACTGGATACTTGCTGGAAAGGAAAGAAAGGGAGAGGAGGGTAAATAGGATGCAGCAATCCCCTCAACAGAGGTGGTAGTTGCAACATTTGTTCTGCCGTTACCCAGGATCACTACTCCACCCCAGTCGCCTGCCGCCCTGTTGCAGGGCTCCTGGTCGCTTGTAAAAACGATCGGGGTGGTTTGGGTACCGTTTGCAATTAACTTGGCTCCTCTGGTTACAATCAGGAAAGATGGATTTCCGCTTGTACTTGTTTTTCTGCCTCTAACAAATACTCCCGGGTTGATAGTCAGGGTTGCTCCGTTTGTTACAAACGTAGGCCCGTCAAGGATCCATTCATTAGCTGTTGTTAATGTCAGATTAGAAGAGATAACATTTGGAATCGTTGCTTGTGTAGCCGGAGGGGTGCGGGAATCAGTAAAGGCGCTGGATGATTTGTTAAAATCACCAGCCTGGTCTTGTCCAATGCCCGGATTTTTTTTACATCCCGTTACTGAAAGCCCGAGTACTGCTACTGCAATCAGAGCAATAGTTAAAAGATTGATTCGTTTCATGGCAATAAGTTTTTTGATTTTTGTTTTTGATTTCAGTGCTGTCTTCACTGATCTTCGTTCTTCATCTGGTTTAACACTATTTTGATTTGACATTAAAAGCGGTATGTGAAGTTGAGTGTATAAGTGGTACCGAACTTGTACCTGCGTGAAACTGTATCGTAGTCTTTATTGTAAGCTGTCCCTTTTGGATCTTTTTCTTCAGGTTTTAATTGTTCTGTGTTGCTACCCGGATAACGGTCTACAGAAGATTGCCCGCCGGGAAATCCGAAAGGATTATCCAGGGAGAACTGGTTCCTGTAGAAAAATTGTTGTTGATTTAATAAGTCGCTGATGTTCAGCTTTATTTCCGCACGTTTTTGTTTTAGTAATTTGTAACTTAACTGAAGATCAAGCATATCCCGGGGATTTTCATACTCGTCTGTAGACCTGTCCGGGGAGGCGAATACAATACGTTTGCCATAACGATTGTAGGAAACATTTAGCCCAAAAGCTTTACCTGCATACTGGAGGCCGCCGTTGATAATATATGGAGACTGCCCCGTCAGAGGACGATCCCGCTTGGGGTCTATCGGGTTTCCATCCTCATCAACTGCGGTTGAGGGAAGAAATGTAACGTTTGCATCTATCCAGGTAAAGTTACCTGATAGAAATAATGTATTAAAAAAGCCCGACGACGAATCAAGAAAATTCAGTGATTTTCTAAAATCCACTTCCAGTCCTTTATCCAGTGCGGCTTCCAGATTACTGTACCGGTAAATAAAGCTGCTCGCTGCGGCATCGATTATCATCTCGATAGGATTCCGGAACATTTTGTAAAAAGCGGAGACACTAAAGACTTCACCCGGTGCCGGATAATACTCTAACCGAAGATCAGCGTTTTCTACATTTGTTGTTTGCAGGCGAGAGCCCGAGACTGAAGCAAACAGGTCGTAATCCCAATAGGTAAAGCTTGAAAGCTCTCTGAGATCAGGTCTTGCCACTGTTTTGTACCATGCAGAACGAAGGTTCAATTTATCTGTAATGGAATAAACCGCGTTAACAGACGGGAGCCAGGTAGTCTGACTGTTTGTCGTCAGTTTGCGTTCCGGGATCTGCTCCTGAACATTCCAGAGGTAATCATAAACATTCTGACTGTTTTTTTCAGCCCGTATGCCGCCCGTTAAACGAAGTTGCCGCAGAGGTTTCAGGTCAAGCATCGCATAGAATGCATTTAATCGTTGGAAACCATCGTATCCCTCAGCAGACGACGAATTCTCCCTGTCTCTGCCATTTCCGCTGATTGCATGAAGGTAGAGATCTTTTCCAAAGTTCTCCTGTGTTAGTATCTGATCGTATGGAGTGCCCCGGGGATAGCTGGCATCATTAAACTGATACATGCGAAACAGATTCGCCTCATAACCTGCGTCTCTGTATTTGCCGGAGTAGCCCACTTTAAATGTTTGGGATAGATTCTTTACTCTAAAAGGTACCTGCACGTTAGTTGCCCAGTTATATACCTTTTCTTTCAATTCAGAATAAAAAAGATTACCATTCTTGAGATTGTTGTCGGTGAGGTCGAGTCCCAGATAATCAGATGGATCGTTGTCTGATTGGTTTCCGTTCAAGCGGCCAAGCTGGCGGCTGTAAGGCTGGTCCCGGTCTACCCAGCCGGCAGAGGCAAGCCAGTCTATCCGGATGTTTTGCCTGCCCAGGGTATGTTCTCCCGCCAGTTGGCTTTGAAATAGCTGATTAACAATGGTTACGTTAGTATAGCTATCATGACGTATGTTGTTGTTGTCGCCATCCACGCCGGTATACTTCCACATATCATCGCTGAACTTATGGTTATAGGTGTTTTGCAGCGTTATTTTGTGTTTCCCAAACTGGTAGCCCAGATTAAGGCTGCCGCCCAGAGTCGTAGCGAATTTATTATTGGTGCCGGTGAAGTCATTAGAGTTAATCATATACAGACTCCTGTCCTCTATATCCTGTTCGTTCCGGTAAGTTAAGGCGGTGACGATCCCCAGTTTGCTTTCATTCTTAAAGGGAATAGTGCGCCCCAGCTGTAACTGATAATTCTGGGTAGGCATTGCTGTATATTTTTTTAATGTCCAGTTGTACGGCATGGTTCTCAAAAACTGGTGTATTTTTTGCCTGTTGGGATCGTCGGCTTGAGTAGTCAGACGATTTACCTTTCCCTCCAATGCAGTGTACCCGCCGAAGGTCATACCCTCGGGTTTTTTATGAATATCCGACGTAAATCCTATCCATGCATTCTTTCCCCGGTCCAGTCCCGTCATATCTTTGCCGGTACTTTGTGTGTTGTAACCAGTTCCAATGGTGATATGAAAGAAGTTTTCTGTAGGAATATCCTTTGTCTCAATTTGGATTAAGCCCCCGGTAAATTCCCCGGTTTGATCAGGTGTAGCGGTTTTGCTTACTACAATCCTGTCTAACATAGCACTGGGCACCATATCAAAGGAAAAATTACGTTTGTTCGGTTCACTGCTTGGCAACATTGAGCCATTAAGGAGTACATTATTATAGCGGTCACTTAATCCACGCACTACAACATATTTGCCGTCAGATACCTGTAATCCACTCACCCTCTTCAACACCTGGGCTGTGTTATTGTCTGGTGTTCTGCTGATCTGCTCTGCCGTAATACCATCTGTTACCCCAGCGCTGTTTTTCTGTCTTGCATATAAGCCTTCGATAGATGCCCGGCGATAACTCGATGTAACCACTACCTCATTTAACGATTTGGAATCAGTTTTCAGAAGAATATCTAAGGGGGTGATTTTTCCCGCCAGAACGGTTACATCGGTTACTCGTTTATTCTGGTAAGATACATAGCTGACTTCAACCGTGTAAGTTCCGGGGGGCACATTGATAAGATAGGTGCCGTCTACGCTGCTCTGTATGCCCCTGTTCAGTTCTTTTATTTTTACAGAAGCTCCGGGTAGTGCTTCTCCCTTATCATCAATGATTTTTCCTGTTATTTTTCCCGGCTCTTCCTGCTGCTTACGGCGATTGTGCTGTTCTGGGCTTTCTATCCTTATCGAGACTTCATTGCGCAATACCTGGTAATCAACCGGTAGTTCTTTCCGCATTTTTTGAAGTGCTTCGGGTACGGAAGCGTTCACGATCCTGAGGTTCTGAACGGGCACCTTTCTGGCTGCTTCTTTATCATAAAAGAAGTCGTAATCCGATTGAGCTTTCAGGGAAGATATGACCTCATATAATGTGGTTTTTGCTGCGTCAAGAGTAATAAGTTTGCCCGTTTTATTATGAGCTGATTGTGCAAGTGCGGGTTGGGCCAGTAATATGGCCAGAATAAAAACATTAAGAAGTAAACGTTTCTTTTGTACAGTATTAATTACTTTTGTAGATACAAACATAAAATTCGGATAGATTTCTATTCAATTTGGGGAATGTCATTGCGAGTGACATTCCTTTTTGTTAGATGATGAATTCCAGATAGACTCTTTCAGTCCGTAATTACATAACTTTTTTCTCCTTTCTTCTTTAATTTTAACCCGTGAATAAAGAGAATCCTCCGAACGGTTTCTTCGGGATTGTTCCTGAACCAGGATCCGCTGATCGTTTTTCCTTCGAGGAATGAGCTGTCTGTTAAAGTGATATTGATCCTGAAGATGTCTTCCAGCCTGTTGAAAACATCGCGTAAGGGAACGTTTTCGAATACCAGTTTGCCGCTTGTAAATTGCTCCCGAAGGCCGGAAATGTCTACGCTGCTAATACTGATGTTATTATTGGACGAATTATACTCAAGCATCTGTCCCGGACTCAATGCATTTTGACGGTTTGCTGAGCTTACCCGGATCCTGCCGCTGATAAGTAAAATTCTTACCTTGTCCTCTTTTTGATAAGCTTCAACATTAAAAGAGGTCCCTAATACGCGGGTAGTGAGCCCACCCGCATGTACTTTAAATGGTTTAAGCACATTTGGTGCTATGTCGAAATAAGCCTCTCCGGACAGAAAGACTTCCCTGGTAGTGTCACCGAAATGCTTTTTGTCGTATTTTAGAAGGGACCCGGGGTTCATCCAGATTGCAGTTCCATCAAACAGTTGAACTCTTCTGAGACTTGTTCCATTGTTGGATAAGGTCTCCATCTCCGGTTGCCTGGCAATCTCCCGACGACGTTCATTGATAATATATAAAGCACTGGCAATTCCCGTAAACAAAAGGATGCTGGCGGCAATTTTAAAGAACAGAGGCCGGTGTCTCTTCTGGTCCTGGGGGGCAATTTCTTTTTCCGCGATTCGTTCCATTAGCTCTGCATAAAAAGTTTCTTCGTATACCGGGTCTGGTTTGGACGTATCTCCCCGCTTTTTCTCTTCCTGGTCGCTGATATACTCGTCGAACATCTGCATATCCTCGCCTTCAAAGTACTCCTGCACTTGCTTTTTTTCCCAATCGCTGCTTTGTCCGTTAAAGTATCTCCTTAAAATTTCTTTATTCATTTCCTGCGTTACTCATTGCCATTTGAAGGCAATTCCGGCTTTTAAATGTTCTTGTACTTATATAATCTTCGGGAGAACCGGATTCCCTACTCAGAGGAAAAATATTTCTCTGAACAGGAAAATTTTCTCCCGGAGTAGGGACTTTGTCCTTTTCAGAGATTATGTATAGAGAAGTTTAATAATCAAATGAAAATTATACCGTATCTCCCGGCTGTCTTTTTTCTTTTTGCATGTTGGTTGTTATGGGGGGGCTGTAAAGAAGAAAAACAGGAACCGCTGTTATTAAGTGGAAATAATAGGTGGATCCTTGATAGCATGAAGGTATATTATTACTGGAATGACAGAATTCCGCAGAGACCGGAAGATGAGGATAATTCAACCGTGTTTTTCAAATCATTGCTTTATTCTGAAGATCGTTTCTCATTTATCATTAACCCTGGTGACAACAGGACGGAGTATTCGTCTTTTGCCTGGTATGGATTTGAGTATGCATTGCTCGAAAAGATGAACAGGCACGGTGAACTGGTGGGCGTAATTACACTCGTTGTGCCAGGCGGGGCGGCCGACAGGATGGGTTTAAAGCGGGGAGATTTTTTTACAGCGGTTAACGGTGCAGTTATTAGTACTTCCAATGCGGAAGATATAAATCGTATGATGCGCCTGGGCAGCGGATTGCAGCTCTCTATGTCGGTTCTTGCCGGTGATGTGTTACAGCCAGGGACGCAGGTCTCGCTGAACTATATTCGTTTTTCGGAACAGCCTGTTTATATTACGACGATATTCAATGCTGGAGGAAGGAAGGTGGGGTATATCTTTTACAACCAGTTTAATGGAAATTATGACATGGAAATCCTTTCAGTGCTGGCTTCTATGCGGCAGGAAAAAATGGATGACCTGATCCTCGACCTGAGGTATAATCCGGGAGGAGATGTTTCCACTGCCGCCAAGCTAGCGGGGGCGTTGAGCAATGCAACGGCAGACCAGCCCTTTGTGATCTATCAGGCTAACCGGAACGGAGGACGGCGGGTGAGCTCCTTCCAGCAAACTATGCATGAAAATACATATCAGCCGCAAAGCTTTAATGACCTGCTTGAATACCGTCTTAATTTAAACCGGGTATTTGTGTTGACCACATCATCGACAGCTTCGGCTGCTGAACTCCTGATCAATAATCTCAGACCTTATATCCAGGTGATACAGATTGGGGGCAAGACAATAGGAAAAGATATGGCGAGTTTTGCAATAGCAGATCTCAGAAATCCTAAACAAACTGACATAGTATTGCATCCGCTGGTGTTCAGGTTATATAATGCCGCCAGCCAGGGGGATTATAGCCAGGGTTTGTCACCGGATTATGTCACAGATGAATTTTCTGTTTTGCCCTTGCTGCCGTTCGGAGATTCCCGGGATCCATTGATAAAGAAAGCGCTTGAAGTTGCGGGAGGTCTGGCATCGATAACGGCAAACCCAGGGAACCCCGGGATTGCTTTGAAGCCAGTATCTTCGTCAGCCTATTCGAAAGGCGTGGGAAGAGCACCATTACCCATGGAAACAAAGAAATTCAGCTACCGGACGCCGTAATAGCTGTCGATGTGTTTTTTCTTCTCCCCTGAACAAAAAAACGCTCTTTTTCTAAATTGATTTGTATATTTGGTCAGACACTTCATCCTGAATGTCACCCCCGCTTTCAGAAGTCTCCAGCGGTTATCTTCGTCAATTTTAAATATAGCATAGCGGTCAGAGAGGGATTGAGACCCATCAGGTTTCTTTGTTGTTTTATTTTTCCGTGAAGGCACAGTCAACCAGTGCTCAGTCCACTGTGAGTCCACATATATGGTCAATCATGCGGACTCACAGTGGAGTCAATGAGGATTGTCGGTGGAATCAGGCTACAAAAATGCGCCATAGCAGGAGTGATCAGAGAGTCGTCCTTGAATTCTAGTCGCTTTTTAATGAAAACCTGGATGGAAGGGGCAGTTTGAAATGGGGGGATTGATGTAAAGATACATGAAAATTCAAATAAACTAAAAATTAATAATGAAGAAAGGTGCTTGTCCGGGTTTAATTAAATTGCCATTTCCGGATATTTGTCTGGTGTGCTATCATGTGCATTCAATTATTCAGGGCAGGGTATTTCTCTTGCGTTTGCTACGAAGAGAAGATAAGTATTACAAGAGCGACGATCAAACAATGAGGCTGGGGCCATGCAGAGAAAGTTCTATGGAAGAAAACAGAAATCTTTCTTCGGCGTTCGTTCTAAGGCCTCAAGGTGGCCAATTATTAAATTTGTAATTTTAGCAGAATGAACCGGCCCCTTAGATATGGTATGCTCCTGGCTTTCTTTTGTTTGCCTCTTCTTTGTGTATTTGGTCAGTCCGTTCGGCAGCGACATACAATAATAGCCTATTTTGCAGGCGGGCCGTCTAAAGTAGTTACCGTGAAGCCCCAAATGCTGACTCATCTTATCTATGCGTTTTGCGGCCTGAAGGGAAATAAACTGTATCTCAGGGATTCAGTTACAGTAAGAAAACTAGTTGCCCTGAAGAAGCAGAACCCGCAGCTGAAAGTTTTGCTGATGCTTGGTGGCTGGGGTGGTTGTGAATCCTGTTCGGATCTATTCAGGTCACAGGTAAACCGCGAGGCTTTTGCTGTATCGGTAAAGAGGGCTTGTGAAAAGCTGGGGACTGACGGGATAGACCTGGACTGGGAGTATCCGGCGGTGGAGGGATATCCCGGACATAAATACAGCCCGGATGATAAGGATACCTTCACTTTGCTTGTTCAGCAACTGAGGAAGACATTAGGGACGAAGTATGAAATCAGTTTTGCCGCCGGTGGTTTTCAGGAATACCTGGAGAAGAGTATAGACTGGAAACCTGTGATGAAGGAAGTCGACCGTGTGAATATTATGAGTTATGACCTGGTGAACGGCTATTCGAAAGTCACGGGGCATCACACTGCTTTATATTCTACTCCGCAGTTGAAAGAGTCTGTCGACAATGCTGTCACTTATATGCTTGATCAGGGTGTTCCGGCTAATAAGATTGTAATAGGAGCGGCTTTTTATGCCAGGGTCTGGCAGAATGTACCTCCTGCGAATAACGGATTATATCAGCCAGCTACTTTCAGGAATACGGTAGCTATCACCGGAGTTTCTTCTTATTACACACAAGCTAATGGCTATATTTATTATTGGGATGACACTGCGAAGGCGCCTTTTTTATATCATCCGGCGAAAAAGCTGTTTGTCACTTTTGATAATAATGAGTCTGTAAGACTGAAAACCCGTTATATGATTGACAAGGGTTTAAATGGTATTATGTTCTGGCAGATTGCTCATGATAAAACGAAAGAAAGCCTGTTAGGAACGATTAATGACGCCATCAAGCAGTATTCGGGAAGCGGAGAGCTCTTTAACGGTACTTTAAAGAAAACGGGGCTGGAAAAATGACAAGGTTAAACATGACCGTTGCCGGGTGTGGCGATGCTTTTGGTAGTGGGGGAAGACTGAATACGTGTTTTTATGTGAAAGCCGGCGAACATGCCTTCTTGATAGATTGCGGGGCAAGTTCAATCGCTGGCCTGAAAAGAAACCGAGTAGATATCAATAGTATTGATACGATCCTTATTTCTCATTTTCACGGAGATCATTTTGGGGGACTCCCTTTTCTTCTTCTTGAGTTTGCGGTGTACGGGAGGACGGCTCCGGTTACCATAGTTAGTCCACCCGGTTGCAGGGAGCGGGTTAGCCAGCTTCTGTCGGCGTTATACCCGGGAAGCAAGGTGCTGGAGCGATTAGATATTGAATTTAAAGAATACCAGCCATTTGAAACAATTGAAACTGCTTATCTGAGTGTCCGGGCGTTCCCGGTTGTTCATTCGGAGGAGGCTTTGCCTCATGGCCTTCGTGTCTGTGCGGGAGATAAGATCATCAGTTATTCTGGGGATACTGAATGGACGGATAATCTTATTCCTTTAAGTGCTGATGCTGATTTATTTATCTGTGAATGTAATTTTTTCGGTCTGCAGGTTAAAGGGCATATGTATTATCAGTTGCTGAAGACTAAGGTCGGCGAATTGTCCTGTAAACGAATTCTGCTGACACATTTTGATAATGAAATGTTGAGTAATATTGACTTGGTAGAGCTGGAGTGTGCTGCGGAAGGTCAGACTTATACTTTTTAAACCTTAATATTCTCTTAATATCCTTTTTGTAATATGCAACCAATTTGCATTATATATGAAAAGAAGAGATTTTTTCAGGAATACTTCAGTTGCAGCCTTAACTGCCTCCATTTTATCGCCTTTTGAACTGCTGGCGCTCGGTAAGGGAAATAGGATAAAAGCGAATGGCAGGACTGCAAAAAATATTATTTTCATGGTGAGTGATGGGATGAGCATTGGTACGCTTACTATGGCGGGACTGATGCTGGAACGTAAGGAAGGCCGGAAGAGCAACTGGCTTAAGCTATATGAAAGACAGGAGAATGTGAGAAGGGCATTGATGGATACCGCCTCTGCCAGTTCACTCGTGACCGATTCTGCAGCAGCAAGCTCATCCTGGGGATGCGGCTTTCGTGTAAACAATGGTTCACTGAACGTTAGTCCTGACGGAACGCTGCACAAACCTATCTTGCAGAAGTTTAAAGCTGCCGGGAAATCGGTTGGTTGTGTTACGTCTGTACCGGTTACTCATGCTACGCCTGCCGGTTTTTGCATTAATAATAATAAGCGTGGCGACCAGGGAGAGATCGCGCTTCAATATTTGCCTTTGAAGTTTGACGTCATGCTGGGGGGAGGAGAGGAGTTCTTTAGTGCAGACAAAAGGAAAGACAAGCAGGACGTTTTTGGAATGTTTGCCAGGGACGGGTATCATGTGATAAGGACGAGGAATGAATTACAGCAGACAGGACCGGGGGCAGCACAGCCGGTTCTCGGGGTTTTCCATGAAGCTGGTCTTCCTTATGAACTGGATCGTCAGCAGGACAAAAGCCTCATGGAACGGGTGCCTTCGCTGGCTGAAATGACTGCTCAGGCGATCAGTATCCTTAAAAAGAACAGCAAAGGGTTCGTGATGCAGGTGGAAGGGGGTAAGGTGGACTGGGCTGCCCATGCTAATGATGCTGCAGCTTTGATTTATGATCAGATAGCGTTTGATGATGCTGTAAAAGTAGCGCTCGATTTTGCGGAAAAGGATAAGGAGACGCTTGTTATTATAACGACCGATCATGGTAATGCCAATCCCGGCCTTTTTTCAGGAGACGATGCCAGTGCAAATTTTGATAAACTGCAGCGATTTAAACACACTAACGACTGGGTGTTAAGAAATATTAATTCTTCATTCACGGCTTCGTCTGTTAAAGAGCTTATTGAAGCAGCTCAGGGCATCGTGATCACAAATGAAGAGGCTAGTTCGCTTCTGCAGCATTTTGCAGGGAAGGATGAAAGTGGTATCTATAATCCGGAGAAACTTCCTTTCCGCGAACTGGCCTATATTCAGAAGCGCTATACCAATATTGGCTGGGGAAGTATGGATCATTCCGGGGATTATGTGGAGCTGGCTATGGCCGGTCCGGGGAGTGAACTCCTGAAACCTTTTGTAAAAAACATAGAGCTGCATTATCTGATGCTGGCAGCGGCAGGGGTGGGGAAAAGTTAAAAGTTAAAAGTTGAAAATTGGGTGGCGGAGGTTTGGCAGCCAGAGCCGGCAGCTCAAAGTTCATGGCCGGCACTCAAAGCCGCAGGCAGAAAGCTGATAGCTGACTGCCGATAGCTATCTATAACCGGAAACCCAATGTCAACAGCTGATCGTTGACAGTCCACAACGTTAATGCACGGCCGTTATGTCGACTTTGGGAATGCCATTAAGATGGAGCTCAATGTGGCGGTCGTGTGCCTTATTCCCATATTCGCTGATAATCTCAAGGATATCGTAGTCGATAAAGTGGCAGTCGCTTCCGTCTATTGTCAGGATGCTGTATTCGGGAATGAGATCCAGGGTTTTACGGAGGTTCACCTTATTCAGGAATGTGACATTGCTGTTTAATTTTATGGTATGTACTTCTGTCTGGTGCTGCATGGTCGTGGCAACTCTGTATTCGACTTTGAAGTTATTCTGAACGATAAAATAAATAGAGAGCAGCAGCCCGATGGTGACGCCGATCAGAAGGTCGGTAGCGAGGATCACGAAAATAGTTAATACAAAGGGCAGAAATTGTTTCCATCCAAGGTTCCACATCCTGATGAAAAGCTTTGGTTTGGTGAGGTTATACCCTGTGATGAGAAGGATTGCAGCGAGTGACGCATACGGAATCATCCGGAGTATGAAGGGGATCAGCAACACTGCCAGCAGGAGAAAGAGCCCGTGTGTGAATGCCGCAAACTTTGTTCG
>NZ_QEAS01000012.1:204793-205950 GCF_003130405.1 Pararcticibacter amylolyticus | reverse complement strand
TACTACCACAGCTGTCATCGGGATAGCCCCGAGAAACCCGCAGACCATGTTTCCTATGCCCTGGGCAATCAGCTCCCTGTTTACCGGAGTAATCCTGTTGTGCTTGTCTAATTTGTCTACTGCTTCTACACAGAGAAGAGTTTCAAGAGAAGCAAGCAGACCGATGATCAAGCCATCCTTCCAGATTTCGGAGATACTGAATAACTTCCTGAAATCGGGAAAAGAAATTTCTGAGAAAATGTTGGATGGAATATTAACCAGCTGGCCGGGCTTTAATGCAAGGTCTGAGCTAAGATACGGAAAGATGGAATTTATCAGGATGCCGGATAAAACAACAAGCAGCGGAGCCGGAACCATTTTTAATTTCTTTGCAAACGGCTGCTGTAGCAGAACAAGTAGGGTGAGCGACAAGCCCGTTATCAGGATCACCCCTCTCCGGATGTGCAGGTTGAAGTCGTGAAGGTTTGCGAGGATGTGTTCGTCTGAGAAGATCTGGAGAAAACCGCTTTTCCAAAAATCAGGTCTGTCGTATCCCAGGGCAATAGGAACCTGCTTGGATATCAGTATTATGCCGATTGCTGCAAGCATCCCTTTTATCACAGAAGAAGGAAAGTAGTTGGATATAGTTCCCAGTTTTAAGACACCGAGAGCTAACTGGAACAACCCGGCTACCATGACGGACAGCAGAAAGATCTGATAATTGCCTAAAGACAGGATTGAAGCTGATACCAGTGTGGTGAGACCTGCTGCCGGGCCCGATACACTGAGATGCGAGCCGCTGATCAGGGACACCACAAGACCTCCTATAATGCCCGAGAGAATACCGGAATACAAGGGAGCTCCCGAAGCGAGGGCGATACCAAGACATAAAGGCAGGGCAACAAAGAAGACAGAGAGCCCTGCCGGGAGGTCATATTTAAACCAAAGCAGGCGGTAATATTTAATCTTTCTTTTCACGATTCTGATAATTTTTGCGACCGCGAAGATCTGCGGCTGACTGAAGCCTTTTTCAATCCTAAAGATGGGAATTGCAGGCATTGCAAAGATAAAGAAAAGTGCATTGGGGAATGTGACGAGGATCACTATAAAATGTTCCCAGGAGCATGTTCAAACTTTACTATGTTTTGATTTGTTTAATAATTAATGTAAATTGGCTA
>NZ_QEAS01000012.1:194752-204754 GCF_003130405.1 Pararcticibacter amylolyticus | reverse complement strand
GCAGATTTATTTTTTATTACTCGAAGATTTTAATGATCCTTGGAGCAGTTTCTACGATTGCAAGTGTGGGTTTTGCGCAGCAGGTCAGGGAACTGAAAAAGGAGGTAAGGGAGAAGAAAGCTGCTGAAATAAAACAACTGGTTAATTCGAAGGACTTTGTTTTTAAGGCGCAGTTTGCTCTGCCGATGGGGGGGAGTTCTTTTCAGCTGACTTCCGAATATGATGTAAAGGTGGTAAAGGATACGCTTATTTGTTTTCTTCCTTATTTCGGAAGAGCCTATTCGGCTCCGATGAACCCTTCTGAAGGTGGAATCAAATTTACTTCCAAAGATTTTGAATATATTGCGAAGAATAGGAAAAGAGGCGGATGGGATATTGTTGTTAAACCCAGGGATGTTCAGAATATTCAACAACTTACCTTTTATATATCGGAAAGTGGATATGGATCTGTTCAGGTGACTGATAATAACCGTCAGCCAATCTCATTTAATGGGTATTATGAGAAAAATAAAGAAAAAAGTAAAAAAGAAGGATAGCTTTGCCGCCTGGAGATACATCAATGCCTGAAAAAATATTCAATTATCGTGAACAGATTGTCCATACTGCCTGTCTGCTTTGCACCTTTTACAGCGAGCTCTACTTTTATGGCATTAATACTGCCTTGTGTGATGAATTAAAAGATCTGAAGTCTGTTTTTAAAGAAGGGGATGATTTTCCGTTTGACATGGCTTTGCTTGAGTCGCTTGATGATGACAACGTCAAGACGATGATGATGGCTATGCGTATAGTCGAATCAACGGTAGATAGTATTCAGAACCTCAATAATATCAGTGATGAAGAACTCCGGCAGGCACTGGAAAATGGGCATGGAAGTGAGTTTGTATCCGGAATTGCAGATGCAGAATGCCCCGGTTATCAACAATTGATTGATGATCTGATGGGTTATACGCATTATATAGTTTTCAATATCCTTTGCTGCTGTTACTCCTTGTCTCACGGAGTGGTATTGGTGGATGATGATGCAGAGCCCGAACTATACTTTCCGACTAATGAAAGCTTAATGCTTCTGGATGATACCGATGTGAATGTGTCTATGCTCAGCGAAATGGCTTTTGAGTTGAGTTCTTATGCAAATAAGCTCTGTGAAAGCGATGTCAGGCGTGTAGAATAAAAAAAGCCCCGCTACAATGGGTGTAGTCGAGGCACCTAAACCTTATCGAAAGCAAATATAGTGTTATTTGCATATCTGCCAAAAAATATTGAATTTATTTTAAGTTCATTGTCTAATAGTCTCTTTATCAGGAGGAGATTTTTACAATGTAGCGTCCGGATAATTGCCCGCGGAGCATTTTGTTAAGATGTTCCTGGATGTTTTCGAGCTTACAGGTATTTATAAGCCTGTCCATTTTTGCGGGCCGCCAGTCGGTTGCAAGATGTTCCCATACTTCTTTTCGCAGTGCATGATCGCAAAGAGCGGAATCAATTCCGATCAGGCGGACGCCTTTTAAAATAAAGGGATAAATGGTGGTATGCAGATCCGGTGAATTAACAAGTCCGCAGCAGGTTGCAACGCCGCCATAATGAAGGCTTTTCAATACAGTTGCCAGGATGTTGCCGCCAACAGTATCGACAGCTGCGGCATATTGTGCTTTCAGGAAAGGCTTTTTGCTTTGGTCATCAAGTGCCTCGCGGGGGATGACTTCTTTTGCTCCAAGATCTATCAGCATGTTTACAGCGTCTTTCTTTCCTGTTACAGCGGTGACATGGTATCCAAGGTGACTGAGAATAGCAACGGCCATACTGCCGACACCTCCGCTTGCTCCGGTGACAGCAACCTTGCCATTAGGGGGCGATACTCCCATTTTCCTGAGGTTGTAAACGGATAGTGCGGCAGTGAGTCCGGCTGTGCCGTACATCATACTTCGCTTGCGGCTTAATCCTTCGGGCAGGCGGATAGGCCATGAAGCTGGTACCCTGATATATTCTGCAAATCCGCCTGAAGTGTTCATTCCGAGATCATAACCTGTGACGATCACTTTGTCTCCTTTAAGGAAATGGGGATCGGCGCTTTTTTCTACAATGCCGGCGGCATCGATTCCCGGGATATGAGGGTAATTTTTTGTAACTCCTTTATTCCCGGATGAAGACAGTGCGTCTTTGTAATTAAGCGACGAGTACTGGACATTAATCAGCACTTCGCCCGGGGGCAGATCATCAACAGACTTATTTACTACAGATGAACGATATCCGTTATCCGGGCCTTCTGATACTTCAAATGCTTTAAATGACATATAAATATTTTAGGATATAGGGAGCTTTCTCTCGTTTAAAGACTCAAATGTAATAAGAATGGTTCAAAATTATAGGGCTAAGAAAGAGTAATGAATGGATGGGACAGATATGGTGGTTATTGATTCATCAGACTTCATTGCTGAGCGACAGAAGTATTTAGTAAAGCAATAGAAATTTTGATAGGTTTGTGTATCAAAATTTAACTCACATGTATCGCGTTTTAGAAGATTTTATCACTGACTGGCAACAGGAAGATATTTTTACTGAAAAGATTTTTCTGGCCGTTAGAGAAGGCTCTCAGAGAGAAAAAGTGCATCCGGATGTACGTTCGCTTGAAAGACTAGCATGGCATATTACTCAAACCATTACAGAGATGGGTGAAAAGGCAGGCCTGTTTGAGCATGATCCACTGGAGGACAGACCGGCGCCGGCAACTATGAAAGAAATTTCCGAAGCTTATTTGCTGAACAGCAAAAAGCTGGCAGAACTGATCCGGGAGAAATGGACAGATGCTTCCCTGGAAGAAGAGGTAAATATGTACGGAGAGAACTGGAAAAAGGGAAAGATATTGTCTGTGCTTGTTGCTCACGGGGCTCATCACAGAAGTCAGATGACGGTGGTAATGCGTTTACTTGGAATGGCTGTACCAGGTATTTATGGACCGTCGAAAGAGGAATGGGCCGCCATTGGAATGCCGGCCATGGAATAACAAAGGGCGATTATTACACGTCTTTAGGGGGTGTTTTAACGGGGGTAACAGGTTGTTCCCCTTCTTCCTTTGTTTTTGCCGGATCCCTGAAGTCTGCCTCTTCTTCTGTGTAGTCCATGTCTTCAGGTTTTAGTACCGCATCTTCTTCATCTTCAGGATGGGAGATGTGCTTACGTCCCGAATCCTGTGGCGTTAACTTTTCGGGTTTGTCGCTTTGATTATTTATTTTGCTCATACTATTCGTATTGGGTAATCCTTTAATTTTCAAATGTTAATTTGCTTTCAGTTCCGATAACAATTTCAGTGCGTTAGATGGTTGTGTTCGTTTTTAATGTTTTTCTCCTGGTAGAACGAACAATATTCCAGATGGTTTTAATGTGAGAATAGAAGAAAGCAGCATGACTTCGACAGGTGTATCACTGAAATGAATCCGCTTCCAGTGGGTGATCATAATTTCTTCTTTCTTCATAGATGTGATGCTGGTATTTAAAGAACTAAATATGGGGAGGGTTGGTTTGAGGGATGATAAAAGAATTACCTTCAGATAGCACGTCCACATGAAGATCCCGGATGGTTACCTTTGGGTTATCTCCGAACTCCGTAATATTTGAACTTCTTATATGTCTCCCATCTATGGTGATCAGAATTCCTGTACCGCAAACCTCTGCTTCAATTCCATTGCGGATTATGATTGCTGTATCTTCTTCGATGCCGATGCCGATACATGTTGGATTGGTTGCCACTACCTGTGCCATTCTTACAAACCTGCCTCTGTCAACAAAGTGTGTGTCTATGCAAACATCCTTGAGGAACTCGAGACCGGTGGTGATTTTAACCTCGCCGGCAATCTGCTGCACATCCTTATTCCCCGCATAGATCATGGGGGTAGACATGGCCATAGCTCCTGCACTGGTACCACCTATAACCAGTTGCTCCCGGATATACCGTTGTTTCAGGCAGAGCAGGAGTTCCGTTCCCCCGTAAAGAAAAGTCAGCTTGAGCTGATCGCCCCCGGAGAAGAACACTGCATCGGTCTGCTTGATGCGGTCTATGCAGCTCGCGGCTTCATGTAAAACCTTCTCCCTGTCGTCGTGATGGATATGGCCTACCCGCTTGACGCCCAGATCATGGAATGCTCTGAGGTATTCCCCGAATAAGACGTCGCCCTCACTGCTCGCGGATGTAACGATTTCAATTACGGGGTCCTGGGAATTAATCAGGGAGACAAAAACTTTGAGTACCGAAAGCCTGTCTTCTTTCTTTCTGTTGTGATCTTTTTCCGGATTCTCCCCCTTGTTTTCATGTCCTCCAATGATCATTAAGATACCTTTGGGGACGGGGCACTCATTTATTGGCTCTTCTTTCATAGGTCCTTGTTTAACTGTGTGCATTGCGCATTTGTTTACACCTATCTTTAAAAGAATTATTGTTTTTGGTCAGGAGGAGCTAACTTTGACGGAGGCGGGGATAGGATCTGGAAGAAAGGATGGTCCGGCAAATGGTGTTTGAAGGGAAGACTGTATTTAAGTGTTTTTGAATGAGAGTTGCAATTAATGGTTTCGGGCGCATAGGACGGACAGTACTCAGGATACTGGCGGAAAGGGGGACGGCAGATATAGTGGCGATCAATGATCTGGCAGATCCTTTAACAATGGCGCACCTGGTTAAATACGATAGTGTACACAGAGGATTTAAAGGGAGCATTTTTGCTGAAGATCGTTCGGTAATGATAAATGGAAAGAGGTGCGCCGTTTTCTCTGAAGCAGATCCCCTGAAGTTGCCCTGGAGGGAGCTTGGTGTTGACATAGTTATAGAATCCACCGGTAAATTTATAAACAGGGAGAAAGCTGCGCTGCATCTGGAAGCAGGTGCAGCGCAGGTGATCATTTCTGCGCCACCGGGAACGAAAGATGTGCCTGTAGCGGTGCTGGGAGTAAATGATGAGGTGATAGATTTCTCTGCGTCTGTGCTTTCGAATGCGTCCTGTACTACCAATAATATTGCGCCGATGATCAGGGTTCTCGAGGATAACTGGGGTATTGTAAACGGCTATATTACCACAGTACATTCCATGACAGGCGATCAAAATCTCCATGACGGCCTTCACCGTGATCTTCGCAGGGCCAGGGCCGCTTCTGCCTCTATTATTCCTACAACAACAGGAGCTGCAAAGGCTATTACTTCTATCTTTCCCGCGCTGGAAGGAAAGCTGGGAGGTGCAGGGATAAGGGTGCCGGTGCTGAACGGTTCATTAACTGATTTTACCTGTACCCTGAAAGCGCAACCTACCGTAAATGAGATCAATGCTGCATTTAGAAAAGCTGCTGATACGTTCTTAATGGGTATTATGGAATATACAGAGGATCCAATTGTTTCTGTAGATATACTGGATAATCCTCATTCCTGTATTTTTGATTCGCTTCTGACTTCTGTGGTAGGTGATATAACAAAGGTTGTGGGATGGTATGACAATGAGTTTGGATATTCAAGCCGTCTTGCAGATATGATAGAGAAAATAGCTTCTCGTAAAAAGAAAGCGACAGTGAAACAGTAGGTCTGCTTATTGTGACGAAAATCAATTAATTGATTTTTTTGTTTGAATTGTGCTGATATACAATGTTTTGTTGTTTCTTTTTCAGGTTTGGTGCGGTGCCCTTTGCATAAGGAAGAGAATAAGAAACCTGATTGTTGATTTTGGCGTTTATATTTGAACTGCAAAACGTTACTATGTTTGGGCAGTATGGTAGGAGTCTATGTAACGTTTGTTCTGATAAGGTTTGTTTAATTATGCTATTTTAGCAGACGGCATCGGGTAGTATATCGAGTTCTTAGACCAACATAATATATATAAATTAAATAAGATGAAAACCATTGACAATCTGAATTTCTCGGGAAAAAAGGCGCTGATCCGGGTTGACTTTAACGTTCCCCTCGATAAAGATTTTAATATTACAGATGATAACCGTATTCAGGGCGCACTGCCTACTATCAAAAAGATCCTTAGTGATGGTGGTTCTGTGATCTTAATGTCGCATCTGGGAAGACCGAAAGAAGGCCCGACTGAAAAATATTCACTGAAGCATCTGGTTAAACATCTGTCTTCTGTTCTCGGAAAGGAAGTTCAGTTTGCTGATGACTGTATAGGTGAACAGGCTGTAGAAAAAGCAGCAGCTTTGAAAGATGGAGATGTTCTTTTGCTTGAAAATCTGCGTTTCTATAAAGAAGAGGAAAAAGGTAATGAAGAATTCGCTGAAAAGTTGAGCACACTTGGCGATGTGTATGTGAATGATGCCTTCGGAACTGCGCACCGTGCTCATGCTTCGACAGCTATTATTGCAAAGTTTTTCCCTGATGCTAAATACTTCGGCTATTTGATGGCTGGAGAGCTTGCAAATGCAGAGAAAGTGCTTAACAACGCAGAAAGACCTTTTACAGCTATCATGGGTGGTGCTAAGGTTTCTGATAAGATCTTATTGATTGAGCGTCTGCTTGAGAAAGTAGATAATCTTCTGATCGGAGGCGGTATGGCTTATACATTTGCCAAGGCCCAGGGAGGTAATATCGGGAAGTCGCTGGTTGAGGAAGATAAGTTGGATCTTGCACTTAGCCTGATTGAGAAAGCAAAAACAAAGGGCGTGAGCCTGATATTGCCTGTTGATTCTGTTATCGCTGATGCTTTTGCTGCTGATGCCAATACAGACATCGCGAAAAACGACAATATTAAAGACGGCTGGATGGGATTGGATATCGGCCCGGATGCAGTTAAAACTTATAAAGAAGTAGTAAGCGGTTCAAAGACGATCTTATGGAATGGTCCGATGGGTGTTTTTGAAATGGAAAAATTCGAAAACGGTACGAAGGCTGTTGCTGAAGCTGTTGTGGAAGCTACATCAAATGGTGCATTCTCCTTAATCGGAGGAGGTGATTCTGCTGCTGCGGTTGCGAAGTTCGGTTTTGAAGAAAAAGTAAGCTATGTTTCTACAGGTGGCGGTGCTTTACTTGAGTATATGGAAGGTAAAGAGCTTCCCGGAGTGAAAGCTATTAATGAATAGGTTCTGATCATTCAGGAACTTATTCATCATTATAATATGCATGGCTGGTCTTGAGTAAGGCCAGCCTTATTTTTTTGTGTTTCTTTTTGTATGCGGAAGGTGAAAGTCCCATCAGTTTCGTAAAAAGCCGCGAAAAACAATAAGGGTCGTTATGATTTTTTTAGCCGGTCACGGATTGGTTTATCCAGTAAGATCATAACCAACCAGGCAAAGACGATTAATAAAATTGTACCCGATATCATGACGAGGGTGAGCTGGCTTATTGCTGGCTTTTTTATTTCAACATAACTCATGAACAGCCATATGAAAGGATAATGGACCATGTAAAGCGGGTATGAGATATCACCGGAGAATTTACAAAGCCAGTTTAGGGAGGTGGATTGTCTTGCTCCGGCCCCAAGCGCGACCAGGAGCGGGAAGTAAAAGATCACGATCAATGGCTCGATTACCGGATTCAGTTCCTGTTTAAAAGGAATAAAGAAAACGGAGACTAACAGCAGGCCTGTTGTTAGAAAATTCAGCCGGGAGGAAATGATCCATTTTGACCGGTAAACAAGGAGACCTGCCAGAAAGGAATAGAATACCCGGATACCTCCGCCGGCGATATTGTCACCTCCCCAGCCTACAGCTAGATTTCCCGATCTGTGTGCTTCATAAAACAGCATTATTGCAGCGATAATGGTTAGAGTCCAAATAGCTTTATTATGTAATCTTATCAAAATAAAGGCATAGCAAATATTTGCAATATATTCCCAAAATAAAGACCAGGTGGGAGGATTGAGGTGAAACAGATTGAAATAGCGTTCCGGTACAAGTGGGTACGGGATCATTAGGCATGATGTAATGAACATGGTGAACAGAGTGCCATTATATTTCTGATAGAGATTGCTGAAGGGGTCAAAAACGAACATCAGCAAACCGATGACGGAGCCGATTATAACCAGGGGATGAAGACGGATCAGCCTCCGCCCGAGGAAGTTCAGAGCCCCCGTTTGAAGAAGCCTTTGGTCGTAGGCATAAGCGATGACGAATCCTGATAAACAAAAGAAAAAATCGACGGCTAAATAGGCGTGTGCGATAAAGCTGTCGTTGTAATCAGGAACGGCTATTTCCATAAAATGAAAAACCACTACAGTGACCGCTGCCAGTCCTCTCAGGCCATCGAGGGTTTTAAAGTGTTGTTTGTTCTCCCGGCTATTTGGTGCGGTGTTATGTTTGCCCATGCGAAACTGATTCAATGGTTAGTTGGGTTGCAGACTGACAAAGATGCAACAATAGGGGGACGATTCATTTCAAAAGCGTATCAATTCTTCTCCGTTTTGTCTCAAGATTAATATCGTTCCTTAAGGAGGTAGCTTCTGGGGGCATCTTCGATCGTAGGCGTATCGAAAAAATGCGATTTCGGGGGAGTGTTTGTCCAAACCAGTCATTCTCAGAGCCTCTATACAGAAAGCTGTTTTGGATGATGAAGTGGGAGAAAATGGAAAATTTTTATCTGTTGAAAACTTTTTGTGGGGATTTGTGGTAGAAAGTGGTAAAAGTGCGTACTTTTACAATGATTTAATAGCAAAACTGTCGAATGTCTCATTTTTTAGGCGAATTTGAATGCAAGCTTGATGCTAAGGGACGGCTGATGTTACCAGCCGGTCTTAGGAAGCAAATGCCTGAAGCTGAGAAAGATGGGTTGGTTGTAAATCGCGGTTTTGAGAAACATCTCGTGGTTTATACGAGAAAAGAGTGGGATAAGATCATGGAGGACCTTAGTAAGCTCAATCAGTACGAAAAGAAGACGAGGGAGTTTATCAGGTATTTTACTAGGGGGGCAACAGAGTTGACTCTTGACTCGGCGGGAAGGGTGTTGTTTCCTAAGTCATTGCTTGAATATGCAGGTGTGGGTTCTGATGTGGTGCTTGCGTCGCAGTTCAATAAGATTGAAGTTTGGGCAAAGGATGCCTATGATCTTCAGATGGATGATGAGCCTGAGAATTTTGCGAACCTTGCCGAAGAGGTAATGGGCGGAGCAGGAAGGAGGTTTGATGATTAATTATCATACTCCTGTAATGTTGAGAGAGTGTATGGATGGCTTAGCTATAAAGCCTGACGGTGTATATGTTGACGTTACTTTTGGGGGGGGCGGGCATTCAAAAGAGATTTTGAAGAGTTTGAATGAGGATGGGCGATTGCTTGCTTTTGACCAGGATGAGGATGCGAAAAAGAATATTCCAGATGATGATCGGTTAACCTTCATAGATCAGAACTTCCGCTTTTTGAAGAATTATTGCCGCTTATATGGGGCGATTCCTGTGGATGGCATTCTGGCTGATCTTGGTGTTTCATCGCATCAGTTTGATCAGCCAGAGCGGGGGTTTTCTATCAGGTTTGACGCGGATCTGGATATGAGGATGGATCAGTCGTCATCTCTTACGGCGGCAAAGGTGCTTGGTACCTATGGAGAGGAGCAGCTTCATAAGATATTTGGTATTTACGGTGAGATCCAGAATGCGAAGTCGCTGGCAAAAACAATTGTTACGTCGCGGCTGAACCGTCAGATAAGTACAGTGTCTGAGTTTAAAGATGTGATGGGGAAGTTGATTCCACGAGGGAAGGAAAATAAGTACCTGGCCCAGGTGTTTCAGGCTTTACGAATTGAGGTGAATCAGGAGCTGGAAGCATTGCAGGAATTTCTGACGCAGGCGTCGGAGGTTCTGAAGCCAGGCGGGCGGCTGGTAGTGATGTCTTATCATTCCCTGGAGGACAGGCTTGTTAAGAATTTTATCGCAAAAGGGAAATTCAGGGGTGAGGTGGAGAAGGATTTTTACGGAAATGAAATACGGCCGCTTGAGCCTGTGACTCGGAAAGCGATAATTGCTTCGGACGATGAGATAAAGAATAATAACAGGGCTAGGAGTGCGAAGCTGAGGGTGGCGGTGAAGGTATAGTTTGGAGTGG
>NZ_QEAS01000012.1:188006-194714 GCF_003130405.1 Pararcticibacter amylolyticus | reverse complement strand
GGAGGAGTGGAAGACGAAGAATGTGATTTTGTCCGGGACTTTGAGCTTTAAACTTTAGTCTTTAAACTAATAAAGATATGAGTAATCGTTTTAGAAACGAGTTGACTGAAGGGGAAGTTGAGCAGGAAGTTCAGCCAGTAAAGAAAAAGGCCGAACTTCCGCGCAACTTTTTTACGGTTCTGCTTACTGAGGGGGTTATCTCGAAAGAGGCCGCTTCTGAAATGTTGCCTTTTATCATTTTTATAGCACTTCTGGGAATGCTGTACATTGGAAACAGGCATTTTGCTGAGAAGAATATCAGGGAAATAGATAAGTTAAATAAGGAGGTTAAAGAATTGAGTTGGGATTTTAAGACACTAAAGGCTGACCTGATGTTAAAGAGTACGCAAACCGAGGTTGCTAAAAGGGTAGATACCTTCGGTTTGAGGGAGCCGGTTGAACCTCCAAAGAAGATAATGGTTGCTGAGGATGAATTGAAGTTAAAAAAGTAATAATTGCACGAAAGCAGATAGTGATATGAATATCAGAACTGACATTTTGTTGCGTGTGTATATTGCCTTCGGGGTAATTGTACTGTTTGCTTTTGCGGTGTTGTTTAAGCTGTTCCATGTGCAGATCGTTGAGGGGAAAAAATGGCGGGCAATGGCTGATAGTCTTTCAACACGGTACGTAAATGTAGAGGCTGTAAGAGGCAATATTTATTCGGTAGACGGAAGTCTGCTGGCAACGTCTGTGCCGGAGTATGAGTTGAGAATGGATCTCCTGGCTGGCGGGATTGAAAAGAACGAGATCTTTTATGAGAAGGTAGATTCTCTGGCTGAGAAGATGTCGCGCTTTTTTGGCGATAAATCTGAACGTGAATATGCCGGAATGTTACGTCAGGCACGTAAAGAACGTTCCCGTTATCTTTTGATTAAGAGAAATGTTACTCATCAGGAACTTAGTGTGATAAAAAAGTTTCCGATTTTCAATATGGGCAGGTATAAGGGCGGATTGATAGCGGTTCAAAAGAACAAGCGGATACTTCCGTTCAGATCGCTTGCTGCCAGAACAATTGGCTACCGCAATGAACATGTTCAGCCGGTAGGCCTGGAGGGCGCTTATGGTGGTTTTATAAGCGGAGAGAGCGGCCGGAGGTTAATGCAAAGGATTGCCGGGGGAATATGGATGCCGGTTAATAAGGATATAGAAATTGCCCCCAAGGATGGTGCTGATATTATCTCTACAATCGATATCAATATGCAGGATGTCGCTCAGAACGCGTTGCTGAAGCAATTGATAAAGAGTAATGCTGATCATGGATCCGTCATTCTGATGGAGGTGGCGACAGGTGAGGTGAGGGCAATAGCCAACTATACCCGAACTTCTGAAGGGATCTATAAAGAAAAGTTTAACTATGCTATAGCTGGTAACCAGGATCCGGGTTCTACTTTTAAAGTTGCTTCCTATATGGCTTTACTGGAAGATCGTGCTGTGGATACGAGTACTTTGGTTGAGACTGGTAATTATAAGATTCCGGGGCATATGATTAAGGACTCGCATGGTAGCATTGGAACGGTTTCTGTAAAGAGGGCATTTGAAGAATCATCAAATGCTGCTGTTGCAAAATTAGTTAATACAGTATACAGGGAGGATCAGGCGAAGTTTACAGATCATTTATACCGGTGGCATTTAAATGAAAAACTTGGGCTGCAGATTCCGGGTGAAGCAAGCCCGGTCATTAAGAATCCATCTAACAGGAGCTGGAATAAAAATATGACGCTCCCCCAGATGGCATATGGTTATGAGATGCAGCTCACGCCTTTGAAAATGCTCACTTTTTATAATGCAATTGCGAATAATGGGAAATACGTGTCTCCGATTTTTGTCCGGGAAATCAGAAGGCTGGGCTCTACGATAGAGCGTTTTGAGACCAGGGTAATTAATGAGAAAATTTGCTCCGACGAGACATTGAAGAAAATGAGGGAGATGCTGGAGGGGGTTGTAAACGAGGGCACCGGGAAAGGGATCATCTATAATCCTCTCTATAAAGTAGCCGGCAAAACAGGAACTGCCCAGGTAGCCGACGGAAATAAAGGATACAGGGCAAAAAGACAGTATCAGGCTTCGTTTTGCGGGTATTTTCCGGCAGATATGCCGAAGTATTCACTTATTGTCGTGATAAATGGTCCTAAGAACGGGTATTATGCTGCGCAGGTTGCAGGTCCTCCGTTCCGGGAGATAGCAGATAAGATATATGCAAGTGATGTAGAGATGTATACTCCTGTTCGCGAAAGATATGTTGGAAATACCAAAATGCCAGCATCCAAAGCAGGGTATAAAAGGTCGACGCAGAAAGTCTATAAGGCTTTAGGGATAAAGGCTTTTTTGGCCTCTAACAGCGAATTTGTGAATACAGTTGATACTAATAATGGTGTAGCGGTACGTGACGTAAAAATTGTGCCGGGAACTGTGCCGGATGTAACAGGTATGGGTCTGAAAGATGCTGTGTTTTTGTTAAGCAATGCAGGCCTGAAACCAGTAGTCAAGGGAAGTGGCAAAGTTGTAAAACAGTTACCAGAACCGGGTGGTAAGCTGATCAAGGGGCATCCAATTTCGATTGAGTTGAAATGATAATCAGGATAAAAGAATTATTGACGGGAGCCGGCGTATTGTCAATTGAGGGTACGACAGAGCTTGAGATCGGAAAGATCTGTTTTGATTCGCGGCAGGTAACTCCCGGATCTCTGTTTGCTGCCGTCAGGGGAACCAGTGCAGACGGACATCAATTTGTACAAAAGGCAGCGGAGACGGGTGCTGTGGCGATTGTTTGTGAAGAGTATCCCGCTGTTATGCAGGATGGCGTTACTTATATAAAAGTTGAGAATTCTGCTGAAGCGCTGGGCGTTATTGCATCGAATTTCTATGGGAACCCATCGGATAAGCTGAGGCTGACCGGGGTGACCGGTACGAACGGTAAAACGACCGTTGCAACCTTGCTTTTCAGGTTGTTTGAAGAGCTTGGATATAAAGCGGGACTTATTTCTACTGTAGAGAATTATATTCACAATACAGTAGTTCCTTCCACCCATACTACTCCTGATCCTATCAGTTTAAATCAATTGCTGGCGGAGATGGTGGATGCCGGATGTGACTATTGTTTCATGGAGGTTAGTTCACACGCTGTAGTACAACACAGAATCAGCGGGCTGAAGTTTGCGGGGGGGGTATTTACAAATCTCACACACGATCACCTGGATTTTCATAAGACTTTCAGAGCTTACCTTGAAGCGAAAAAAGGATTTTTTGACGGCCTGGGTAAAGATGCATTTGCATTGGTTAACGCTGATGACAAGAATGGAGCTGTTATGCTTCAGAATACCGGAGCCTGGCAAAAAACGTATGCATTGAAAAATATGGGTGATTTTAAAGCTAAGATCATCGAAAATGAACTAAGCGGGCTGCTTCTGGATATAGAGGGGCAGGAAGTGTGGTTCAAGCTTGTTGGGAGTTTCAATGCGTATAATTTGCTGGCGGTGTATGGGACAGCATTGCTGCTTGAGCAGGATAAAGCAAAAGTGTTAACTGTGTTAAGCCGTCTTACGGGCGCGGAAGGCCGTTTTGATTATGTCATTGCGCCATCGGGGATTATGGGAATCGTCGATTTTGCCCATACACCTGATGCTGTCCAGAATGTGCTGAGTACTATTCACGACATCCGGAAGGGAACTGAACAGGTTATTACGATCATAGGATGCGGAGGTGACAGGGATAAAACAAAACGCCCGGTTATGGCTCAGGTTGCCTGTGACTGGAGCGATAAAGTGATCCTTACTTCTGATAATCCGCGTTCAGAAGATCCGCAAGAAATTATCAGGGAAATGGAAGCCGGTATAAGTCCGGAAAATAAAAGGAAAGCCCTTACAATTACCGACCGGAGAGAGGCTATCAAAACGGCTTGTCACTTTGCTAAGCCGGGAGATATTATTCTGCTGGCAGGAAAAGGGCATGAAAAGTACCAGGAGATAAAAGGGGTTAAGTATCCTTTCGATGATAAGAAAATATTGATTGAACAACTTTACCAGAATAGCTGATGCTGTATTATTTATTTACTTGGTTGGATAAGGCGTATGATTTTCCGGGCGCGGGGGTGTTTCAGTATATTTCCTTCCGGACGGCTATGTCTATTATATTTTCGCTCTTATTTACTACCATATACGGCAGCAGACTTATCCGGTTCCTGCGAACTCAACAGGTAGGGGAAACAGTGAGGAACCTGGGGCTGGAGGGGCAGATGCAGAAGCAGGGTACTCCGACAATGGGAGGGGTTATTATTCTTCTGGGGATTCTCGTTCCTACTCTTTTGTTTGCGAAATTGAGTAATGTTTACGTGGTGCTCATGATCGTTACTACCGTCTGGATGGGAGCTATCGGGTTTGTGGATGATTATATAAAGGTATTTAAACGGGATAAGGAAGGGCTGGCCGGGAGATTTAAGATACTGGGACAGGTGGTCCTGGCAATCATCATTGGCTGGACTATGTATTTTCACCCCAATATTGTCGTGAGGCAGCAAGTTACGCTTCCAACGACAAATACCAGTCCGCTTGAAGTGCATCAGAAAGGTAACTCTTATTATTTTACGCAGAATCTGAAGTCGACAAGAACAAATATTCCCTTTTTTAAGAACAATGAGCTCGATTATGCAAAGTTCCTTAGTTTCCTGGGAGAGGGGTATGAAAAGTACGCATTAGTAGTGTTTCTGGCATTTGTGATTCTTATCGTTACCGCAGTTTCAAACGGTGCAAACTTGACGGACGGGATAGACGGACTAGCAACGGGGACTTCGGCGATTATCGGGTTGACGCTTGCGATACTGGCCTATGTGTCTGGTAATACCATCACAGCAGATTATCTCAATATCATGTATATCCCTAATTCGGGTGAATTAGTGGTTTTTGCAGGAGCGTTTACCGGTGCGTGTGTCGGCTTTTTATGGTATAATTCATATCCGGCACAGGTGTTCATGGGTGATACGGGAAGTCTCGCTATCGGGGGGATTATCGCCGCGTTTGCCATCATGATCCGAAAGGAACTATTGATTCCTATTCTGTGCGGAGTATTCCTTGTGGAAATATTATCCGTTTCGCTTCAGGTTTCCTATTTCAAGTATACTAAAAGGAGATTTGGGGAAGGACGCCGGATCTTCTTAATGTCTCCTCTGCATCATCACTATCAGAAAAAGGGATATCATGAAGCTAAAATAGTTACCAGATTTTGGATCATCGGGGTTATCCTGGCCATCCTTACCATTGTGACACTCAAGTTAAGATAATTTATAATAAGCAGATGGACGGAATCAAAGACATATCAACTTTACAGCAGCCCCAATCAGGGAGGGGTAGTCTGATTGTTGTTCTTGGAGCTGGCGAGAGCGGGACGGGAGCTGCAATTCTGGCCAAGATGAAAGGATTTGATGTGTTTGTATCTGATCTGGGAGAGATCGCTGACATCTATAAGGGAGAGCTTGAAAAGAGAGGTATTGCTTTTGAAGAAAGGACGCATTCTGAGGAGAAGATTCTTCAGGCTGCTGAGGTAATTAAAAGCCCCGGAATACCGGAAAAAGCTCCATTGGTAAAAAAGCTGAGGGAACGGGGGATTCCCGTCATCTCTGAAATCGAGTTTGCAGGACGGTATACTTCGGCAAAAAAGATATGCATTACCGGTTCCAATGGGAAGTCGACCACGACCATGCTTACTTATCATATCCTGAAGAACGCCGGATTGAATGTCGGGCTTGCCGGGAATATAGGAAAGAGCTTTGCCTGGCAGGTAGCAGAGGTTAGTTTCGATATCTACGTGTTGGAAATCAGTAGTTTCATGCTGGATGATATGTATGATTTTAAAGCAGATATCGCTGTTCTTCTGAATATTACACCGGATCATCTTGACCGGTACGATTATAAAATGGAGAATTATGCAGATTCTAAGTTCCGCATCCTGCGTAATCAGACTGATCAGGATGTATTCATCTATTGTGAAGATGATCCGGAGACTATTAAGGGCCTGCATTTGCATACCGTCAAAGCGAACGCTTTTCCATTTTCTATACAGAAGAAGCTGGAAAAAGGAGCTTATCTTGAAAATAAAGAAATTAAAATAAACACTGATACATCACAATTTAACATGTCCATTTCAGAATTAGCGCTTCAGGGCAAACACAACGTTTACAATTCTATGGCTTCAGGCATTGTAGCCAAAGTACTGGAATTAAGGAATGAAACGATCCGCGAGAGCATGGGGAGTTTCAAAAATATAGAGCACCGGCTGGAGCATGCAGGGAGTATCTCGGGAATCGATTTTGTTAATGATTCAAAGGCTACCAATGTTAATTCAACCTGGTATGCGCTTGAGAGCATGAATACAGATGTTGTTCTCATTCTTGGAGGGGTGGATAAGGGGAATGATTATTCTATGCTGAAAGATCTTGTTAAAGACAAGGTGCGTGCAATCGTTTGTCTTGGAAAAGATAATAAGAGAATACACGACGCTTTTGAAGAGGATGTTGATGTGATCGTGAATACATTTTCGGCAAAGGAGGCGGTTGAGATAGCTTATCACCTGGCGAAGAAGGGAGATACGGTATTGTTGTCGCCGGCATGTGCAAGTTTTGATCTGTTCAGAAATTACGAGGACAGGGGAGAGCAGTTTAAGGCTGCTGTGAGGGAC
>NZ_QEAS01000012.1:180550-187949 GCF_003130405.1 Pararcticibacter amylolyticus | reverse complement strand
CCGGGTGGCGGGAATTCGAATTGAACGGTGAGGGTGAGAGGGGGATGATGTATCTCAAAGCTAATATCTAACTGACAAATAACAATGAGTGTAATCAATCAGGTACTTAGTAAAACGAAGGGAGACAGATGGATCTGGCTGATCGTGATCCTGTTGTCTGTGTGGTCGCTTCTGGCTGTTTATAGTTCTACGGGCACTATTGCGTATAAGAACGACAAGTCGGCAGAGCAATACCTGATTAAGCACCTGGTCATGATTGCCGGAGGTTTGGCACTGATGTATTTTTCACATAAGCTTGACTACAGGTATTATGGAGGTATATCCAAAGTGCTTATGATCCTGACAATTCCTTTGCTGCTGTATACGTTGATCTTCGGGAACCAGGTAAATGAAGCGAATCGTTGGGTAACGATACCGGTCATTAACCAGACGTTTCAAACGTCGGATCTGGCAAAACTTGCCCTGATTACTTTCCTTGCAAGAACGCTAACAAAGAAACAGGAAAGAATAAAGGATGTTAAACAGGCATTCCTGCCTATTATGGGCTCTGTGTCGGCTGTTTTTATATTGATTGCTCTGGCAAACCTCTCTACTGCGCTGATGCTGTTTGGTGTAAGTATCTTATTGCTTATAATCGGAAGGATCAGTATTAAGCAGATACTGATCGTTTGTCTGGCTGGTGCTGTGCTTCTTACGGGAGTAATTTTTTTAGGTCCGAGGCGGAAAACATACGCCTCGCGTATTGAAGCCTATATGCATCCGGAAAAAGCGGATCCTGATAAGTCTTTTCAGGCTAATCAGTCGAAGATTGCCATAGCCACAGGCGGGTTTCTCGGAAAAGGACCGGGTAACAGTACTCAAAGAAATTTTCTGCCACACCCATATTCAGATTTTGTATATGCTTTAATTATTGAAGAGTATGGATTGATGGGCGGGATCGTGCTGGTTATTATATACCTGGTGTTTTTGTACCGGTGTATCCTGATAGTTACGGCAAGTCCGAAAGCATTCGGAGCGTTGCTTGCGGCAGGTCTGAGTTTCAGCCTCACTATCCAGGCTTTTGCGAATATGGCTGTTGCCGTGGGGTTAGGCCCGGTTACTGGTGTGCCTCTTCCTCTTGTAAGTATGGGAGGAACATCTATTCTATTTACGAGTGTCGCATTTGGAATTATATTAAGTGTAAGCCGGGATATTGAAGAAAAGAAAAATGGCGGAGACCCGGATGAAAAGAAGGTGGTAGTGGGAGAGATTCCGGCAGTGGGTTAGACGGGCGTATAATACTGATTAAATTAAATCTATATAGAGGAACCGAAAGCTCATCGCTGGCGCGATAGCCGGAGGTTTAGGCAAATTGAATATGGCAAAGCGAGTAATCATAAGCGGCGGGGGTACAGGAGGGCATATTTTCCCTGCTATCTCCATCGCGAACGCGTTGAAACGAATTGATCCTGAGACAGAGATCCTGTTTGTGGGAGCGAACGGCCGGATGGAAATGGAAAAAGTGCCGCAGGCAGGCTACGACATCGTCGGACTGAACATCGCCGGGTTTCAGCGCAACTCGCTTTTAAAGAATTTAATGCTGCCGTTTAAGATTCTCATCAGCTTAAGCAAAGCGAAGTTGATTATAAAAGAATTCAATCCCGATGTAGCTGTAGGGGTGGGAGGTTATGCTTCAGGACCGTTGCTGCATATGGCTGGGAAAATGAACATACCTTATTTGATCCAGGAGCAGAATTCGTATGCCGGGATGACTAATAAAAGGCTCGGGGGGAAGGCGGAGCGGATCTGTGTGGCATTTGAGGATATGGAGAGATTTTTTCCAAAGGAAAAGCTCCTGATGACAGGAAACCCTATACGAAAAGAGGCTGTCGATATAGAAGGGAAGCAGAAGGAAGGTTTAGCTTCATTTGGGTTGTCTGCCGGGAAGAAAACAGTTCTGGTTACCGGCGGAAGTCTCGGTGCCCGGACTTTAAATAAAAGCATGCTTGCAGGCTTGTATAAATTCATGTCAGCAGATGTTCAGGTGATATGGCAGACCGGCAAATATTCCTATCAGTCGGTAAAAGATGAAGTCGGTGATGCGGAAGGTCCTAATCTGTGTGTTACCGAATTTCTTAACCGGATGGATCTTGCTTATGCTGCTGCTGATGTGATCGTTGCAAGAGCGGGTGCCGGAACAATAGCAGAACTCTGCGTGGTAAAGAAACCGGTGATCCTGGTGCCTTCACCAAATGTTGCGGAAGACCATCAAACAAAGAATGCACTAGCCCTGGTGAAAGCCGGAGCTGCTGTTTTGGTGGAGGATGACAGGGCAGAGAAGGAACTGACGGATATTGTTCTGAACCTGGTAAACGATGAGAGCAGGTGTGAAGAGTTGTCCAGGCAAATAGGAAAAATGGCGCAGCCTGATGCGGATATGGTGATCGCACAGGAGGTGCTCAAGATAGCAAAGTAAAACAGGAGTAGATAAAATGCAGCTGGAGAGTATTAAACAGGTTTACCTCGTAGGGATCGGTGGCATCGGAATGAGTGCCCTTGCCCGGTATTTTCATAAACGGGGGTGCCTGGTGAGTGGTTATGACCGGACTCCCACTGAACTAACTACAGAGCTGCAGGCAGAAGGAATTCATATTTCCTTTACCGACAGCATCGAATCCATTCCTCCTGTTTTTAGCTTGGCAGCCGATTCGCTGTTAGTTATTTACACCCCGGCTATTCCTAAAGATTCGCCTATTCTCAATTACTTCAGATCTGCCGGGTTCAGTGTGAAGAAGCGTTCGGAAGTTCTTGGAATCATCAGCGGTGGAATGTTTACGATTGCTGTTGCCGGTACTCATGGGAAGACTACTACATCTACTCTCATCGCTCACATATTAAAGCATACGCAGTATGATTGTACAGCTTTCCTTGGTGGGATATCTTCCAATTATAATACGAATATACTGCTCGGAAATAACGGGGTTGTTGTTGTGGAAGCAGATGAATATGACCGTTCTTTTCTGACGCTGCATCCCGATATAGCCGTTGTTACATCCATGGATGCGGATCATCTGGATATTTACGGAAACGCGGACAGCGTTGTTGAATCATTTACAATGTTCGCAGGCCAGCTCAAGAACGGGGGCAGCCTGATCTGCAGAAAGGGACTTCCTATGGAGAACGGACTTTCTTATTCCGCCAGAGAAAAAGCTGATGTCTATGCAGAGAATATCCGGGTAGAAAACGGCTGTTTTAAGTTTGATTTCAGGAGCGGCTCTATAGCAATAACGGGTGTGACCATGCAGCTGCCAGGACTTCATAATATAGAAAATGCGGTGGCCGCGATCCAGACGTCCTTGCTTTTGTCGATTCCAGCGGATAAAGTAAAGGCAGCTGTTGAAGAATTCAAAGGTGTAAAAAGGCGTTTTGAATTTATTGTTAAAAAGAAAGAAGTTGTTTACATAGACGATTATGCGCATCATCCGGAAGAGTTACGAGCGTGTATATCTGCCGCTAAAACACTTTACCCGGAGAAGAGACTGACTCTGTTATTTCAGCCGCATCTATACTCCAGGACAAGAGACTTTGCTGATGGCTTTGCTGAAGTATTAGACGAAGTTGACGAACTGGTGCTGCTTGATATTTATCCCGCAAGGGAGTTACCGATTGCGGGAGTCAGTTCAGCGATCATTTACGATAAGATAAATCATGCAGATAAAAGACAATGCAGAAAAGAAGAGGTTTTAGGCTTGGTAGCAGCGTTACGCCCTGAATTGCTTATAACAGCAGGAGCAGGAGATATTGACACATTGGTTGAACCTTTAAAGGAACTTCTGTCAAATGCTTAAAAAGATAAACTGGAAGGCGGTATTATTTGTATTTACATGGCTTGTCTGCCTGGCCGGACTGGGCGTGCTGATGAGTTTTATAGATTCAAAAAAGTCTGAATTAAAGTGCAGCGACGTTAAGGTGATTATTCCGGGCACTTCCAGTTTTATTGACAGGAAGGAGGTCAACCGGATCCTTGACAAACATGCAGGACCGCTGGTTGGAAGATTCCTCTATGAGATTAATATTCACCGGATAGAAAAGGTACTAAAAGAGAATCCGTATATAAGAAAGGCGAGGGTGTATGCGGATATGGATGGTGTAGTGCACATTGAGATTGAGCAAAGAGAACCGTTGCTTCGGGTTATTAATTATACCAATCAGAACTTTTACATAGATAATGATGGTTTTAAAATCCCCGCTTCTGCCAGTTATACTCCCCATGTGCTTGTTGTTAATGGGTTTGTGATGGAGCATTTTTCCGGCAGGACTGACACTCTGAAAACAGAGATGGCGAAGGATTTGTACAGGGCAGCATTGTACATACAGAGTGATTCGCTCTGGAAGGAACAGATAGAGCAGATGTATGTGAATGAACAGAAGGAAATTGAACTGGTGCCAAGGGTTGGAAATCATAAGATCCTTCTGGGGAATGCAGACTCGCTCGACATAAGGCTGCGAAACTTGTTGATTTTTTATAAAAAAGCAATCCCTTCTGTGGGTTGGGATGCCTATAAGACCATTAATATTAAATATGCAAATCAGATTATTTGTGAGAAGAACATGATTGACAGTAACCATAATACGGCACCGGTTGCTGAGATTTCGCCAGTAGACAGCTTAGAAAATATTACGAATAATAAAAAAATAAAACCTTAAGTTATGGAAAAAGGTACTTCTACGTCATCGAAAGGTTCCCCTATAGTAGTAGGTTTGGATATAGGGACTACCAAAATTTGTGTGATAGTTGGCCGGAGAAGCGGACATGGTAAGATAGAAATACTGGGGATTGGGAAAGCAGAATCTTCGGGAGTAACGCGGGGGGTTGTATCTAATATACAGAAAACCGTGCAGGGGATCTTGCAGGCAGCTGAGGAGGCTAGTGCCCAGTCGAATGTTGATATCAAGATCGTCAACGTCGGGATTGCGGGCCAACACATCAAAAGCCTTCAGCACAGAGGGATTTTTACCCGGAAAGATCTGCAGAACGAGATCCAGAGAAAAGATATCGAAAAGCTGATCGAGGATATGTATAAACTGGTGATGCCGCCGGGAGAGGAGATTATCCATGTCCTTCCGCAGGAGTTCACGGTGGATAATGAGCCGGGTATTAAGGATCCTATCGGTATGGCTGGTGTAAGGCTCGAAGCTAATTTTCATATTATTTCAGGGCATGTGAGCGCCGTTAAGAATATTCTTAAATGCGTCCGTAATGCCAACCTGGAAACTCAGGAACTTATCCTTGAACCATTGGCATCTTCGGAGTCGGTATTGAGTGAAGAAGAGAAAGAGGCAGGTGTCGTACTGGTCGACATAGGTGGCGGTACCACGGATATTGCGATATTTCATGAAGGTATCATCCGCCATACCGCAGTCATTCCTTTCGGAGGGAACAGTGTAACGGAGGATATCCGTGAGGGATGCTCTGTGATGAGAAATCAGGCTGAATTGTTGAAAACCCGCTTTGGATCGGCTCTTGCAGACGAAAATAAAGAAAACGAGATTATCTGTGTGCCAGGCCTCAGAGGGCGCGAACCAAAGGAAATCTCAGTAAAAAATCTTGCTTATGTAATCCAGGCAAGGATGGAGGAGGTTATAGAGCACGTGTATTATGAAATTAAGGCCTCGGGCTATGAAAAGCGTCTGATCGCCGGAATCGTAATAACAGGAGGGGGTGCCCAGCTGAAACACCTGCCGCAGCTGGTGGAATATGTAACAGGACTGGACTGCCGCGTGGGGTATCCGAATGAGCATCTGGCAAAGAATGAGGTGCTACCTAAGAATATTTATGACGACCTGAAGAGTCCGCTTTATGCAACTGGTATAGGTTTATTAATAAAAGGTATCTGCAAGGCTGAGGAGATGGAAGAAATTATGAAGCAGCCGGGTGTTTACGTAGAAAAGCCACAGCAGGAAAAGGCCAAAAAGAGCTTCGGTTTGTTTGAAAAACTCTTACAAACGGGAGCCCGGTTCATTAAAGATGATATTAAAGATGAAGATTATATTAAGTGATTTTTCCACATTAAAAGAGTTTTCCACATTCTTAACAAATGTGGAAAACTAATGTGTAAAAATAGTTAATATTACAATAGTAAAAATGTATCATCACTTCAAATCTACTTGATTGACTAATAACGATATGCAGTTTGAAATGTTAAAAGAGAAATCATCAATTATCAAAGTAATTGGTGTCGGCGGCGGCGGTGGTAATGCCGTGAATCATATGTACAGGCAGGGAATTACCGGTGTTGACTTCATAATCTGTAATACCGATGCACAGGCTTTGGAGTTAAGTCCGATTCCGAATAAGGTCCAGTTGGGTGCCAGTCTGACAGAAGGGATGGGTGCCGGGTCTATGCCTGAGGTAGGAAAGAATTCTGCTATCGAAAATATAGAGGACATTAAAAGGATGCTGGGAAGTACCACCAAAATGCTGTTTATAACGGCAGGAATGGGAGGTGGTACAGGTACTGGTGCGAGCCCGATCATCGCTAAGGCGGCGAAAGAGCTCGATATACTGACTGTTGGAATTATAACGACTCCTTTTTCTTTTGAAGGTAAACGCCGTAAGATGCAGGCAGAAGAGGGACTTGAAGAATTAAAGAAGTATGTAGATTCATACCTTGTAATTTCGAATGACCGTCTTCGTGAGATCTTCGGAAATCTTACGTTAAGCGCTGCCTTCGCCCAGGCAGACGATATACTGACAACGGCAGCGAAAGGTATTGCGGAGATCATTACGATCCCCGGATATATAAATGTTGACTTTAAAGATGTGCGCACTGTTATGAATAATAGTGGTGTAGCAATCATGGGAAGTTATTCTGCAGAAGGGGAGAATCGTGCTCTTCGTGCAGTAGAGGGAGCTCTCGCATCACCATTGCTTAAGGATAACGAAATTGAAGGTGCCCGGTATATTCTGCTGAATATCAGTTCAGGATCTAAAGAGGTCTCAATGGATGAGGTGAGCATTATCACAGATTACATTCAGGAGGAA
The DNA here is from genome assembly GCF_003130405.1 of Pararcticibacter amylolyticus. Lineage (GTDB taxonomy): Bacteria > Bacteroidota > Bacteroidia > Sphingobacteriales > Sphingobacteriaceae > Arcticibacter > Arcticibacter amylolyticus. The sequence continues at coordinate 180,925 of NZ_QEAS01000012.1, read as the reverse complement.
GCCGGACTTGCGGCAGACCTGATATGGGGTAACTGTATAGATGAGTCACTTGATGATAAATTGTCGGTCACTATTATTGCTACCGGTTTCCAGACTAAAGAAGAGCGGGATATAGAGAAGAATAACCAGAAAAAGGTTTCGATGCTGACACCCGAGAACGCGCCCATGGTGAGGCCTGTGAATGCTTTCATCCAGCCGGACCCTGAACCAACGAATCCCGGTCCTGAGCCTGAGCAGCCAAAATATTCTGCACAAGTGCAGGCTGATCTGTTTGGTGGGCTGTTCGCTAAGAAATCAGAAGAAAAGAAAGCTGCAGAATCTAAAATTATCAGGCATACCCTGCATGATGAAGAACCTCCGCAACAGGAACCGACT
>NZ_QEAS01000012.1:177443-180508 GCF_003130405.1 Pararcticibacter amylolyticus | reverse complement strand
AACGAGCCAGTACATAATGAAATGCCTCCGGTCCAGGAAGAGCCACCGGTTCAGCCTGAAGCGTACAACCCCGATGCCAATAAAACAGACGAGTCTATCGAAGAGCAACTGAGGAAGTCTCGCGAGAGGATACTCAGGCTTAAAGATCTCAGCATGAAGTTGCGTACTGTAAACGGTTTACAGGAGCTTGAAAACGAGCCCGCATATAAGAGAAAACAAATGGCTCTCCAGCAGATGCCGCATTCGTCGGAGTCCCAGATCTCCCGCTTTACGCTTTCGAATGAAGAAGGTATCACGGAAATCAGACCTAATAATTCTTTTTTACATGATAATGTAGATTAGATACAGGAAACCAACAAAAAAGCCCTTACGGTCCGTAAGGGCTTTTTTGTTATACATATTTCTGTTTATCAGTACTTAAACGTGAAAAAGTAATTAGGCATATATTACCGGTACGTTTCTAAAATTGCTAACTTTACGGTTTTATCTTAGTAATAACTTAAATAGTATAAAATTGGATTTATTTGATAAGATTTCAAGGAATATGGGGCCGATTGGTCAGCATCAGAAGATGGCACATGGTTATTTTGCTTTTCCTAAACTCGAAGGTGAAATAGGGCCGCACATGAAGTTCCGCGGGAAAGATCATCTTGTTTGGAGCTTAAACAACTATCTGGGCCTTGCTAATCATCCTGAAGTGCGTGAAGTTGATGCTAAAGGTGCTGCTGAATTTGGAATGGCCTATCCTATGGGCGCCCGAATGATGTCGGGGAATTCTAATCATCATGAGGCGCTGGAGAAAGATCTGGCCGAATTTGTCGGTAAACAAGATGCTTTTCTTCTTAACTACGGTTATCAGGGGATGGTGTCCATTATTGACACTATGGTTGATCGTAACGACGTCATTGTTTATGATGCGGAATCTCATGCCTGCATTATTGACGGCGTTCGTCTTCATATGGGTAAGCGCTTCGTTTACCAGCATAATGATATTGATAGCTGCCGGAAGCAACTGGAAAGAGCTACCAGGCTTACAGAGCAAACAGGCGGAGGCATTCTGCTCATTACAGAAGGCGTGTTCGGTATGTCGGGAGCGCAGGGTAAGCTGAAGGAAATCGTAGCATTGAAGGACGAATTCACGTTTCGCCTGCTGGTTGACGATGCTCATGGGTTTGGAACTATGGGAAAAACCGGGGCTGGTACTCATGAGGCCCAGGACTGTATCGACGGTATCGATGTCTACTTTGGGACATTTGCTAAATCGATGGCTGGTATCGGTGCTTTTGTTGCTTCCACCGAAGAGATCGTCAATTATCTTAGGTATAATATGAGGTCGCAAACGTTTGCAAAATCCTTACCTATGCCAATGGTAGTAGGTTTAAGAAAGAGACTCGAACTGCTAAAGAATCGTCCCGAATTAAGAGAAAAGCTATGGACGATCGCGACAGCTCTTCAATCCGGCTTAAAAGAAAGAGGATTTAATCTTGGTGTTACCAATACAATGGTTACACCGGTATTTCTTGCCGGAGAACTTAACGAAGCTACAGCTGTTACGATGGACCTTCGTGAAAACTACGGTATTTTCTGTTCAATAGTAGTATACCCTGTTATTCCTAAAGGGCTCATGGAACTCCGTATCATTCCAACTGCTGCCCACACACTTGATGATGTTCAGCGGACGCTGGATGCCTTCTCTGAGGTTGCAGAGAAACTAAAAAGCGGATATTACAAAGAGCAGAACGTTGTCACTGCTTAATCTAAAATGAGATATGAAGCGGTGCTTTAAGGTGTAGATTACCAAATGTTTATTGTTTCATATCTCATTTTTACTGTTTTTTAATAAAAATATTTTTTTTTTGTAAAAAACAGATTACATTAGCTCAAAGCTTAATAAAGGCAAGATATAAACTAACACATTACTAACTACTAAACTAAGCGCTATGGCAAATTACGAAAGATTTACAGAGCTTCAAAACCTGGTTTCAGGGCTGGAAGCTGACGCGGACAAATTCTACAACAAAGGTAACAGTGCTGCGGGAACCAGAGTTAGAAAAGGCCTACAGGATATCAAAAACCTGGCTCAGGCTATTCGTCTGGAAATTCAGGAAAGCAAAAACTCTGCTCCTGCAAAGAAATAGACATTTTGTTTTGAAGGAAAATCCCCCGGGGTGCCTGAATGGTTCCGGGGGATTTTTTTATCGCAGTTTTTCCATTTCGTGCTGTATTTTCTTAAAGGTATCTTCACTGACACCAGTTAAAGGAAGCCTGACAGTTTTCGAACATATATCAAGACAGTTAAGTGCTGATTTTACTCCTCCAGGGCTTCCATCAATAAACAGCAGACGGATTAACTGAACAAGCTGGAGATGCAGAGGCTGAGCTTCCTTAAACCTCTCCTCTAAACAAAAGCGTATCATCCTGGAGAATATCGCAGGGCAGGCGTTTGCTACTACCGAAATAACCCCTGCTGCGCCCATTGCTATCATTGGCAGGGCGACCGGATCGTCTCCGGAAATTAACAGGAAGTTCTCCGGCTTGTCTTTTAAGATGAAACTGAATTGTTCGAAATTGCCTGATGCTTCTTTTGTTCCAATTATGTTGTTGAAATCATGAGCGAGCCTGAGAGTTGTTTCCGCGCTGATATTACTGCCTGTTCTGCCCGGAACATTATATAATATTACAGGGAGGGGAGAGCTTTCAGCGATGGCTTTATAATGAAGGTAAATACCTTCCTGGTTAGGTTTGTTATAATAGGGAGAAACGGACAGAACCGCATCGTAGCCTTCAGCACTAAAAGACTGAAGGTCCCGGATTATATTATTTGTTGAGTTTCCACCTATACCGGCAACAAGGGGAACGCGTTTATCAACTACGTTTGCTGTAAATTCCCAAACAGCCTTTTTCTCTTCCTGGCTGAGTGTCGCCGTTTCGCCGGTAGTACCAAGTGATACAAGGTATTCTACGCCTCCTTCAATCTGAAAGTTAATTAGTTTTTCCAGCCCCTGAAAGTCAATGGTGCTGTCGTCGTTGAACGGAGTAACCAAAGCCACTCCGGTTCCGTAAAA
>NZ_QEAS01000012.1:149100-177397 GCF_003130405.1 Pararcticibacter amylolyticus | reverse complement strand
AAGCAGGTGCTAATTTAAATGTATTTCCTTAAAATCTGAGACTTAAAAGCGATTTGAATGTTATTTGCCTGCATTCTCTTTAATCAGCTCCAGAAGTTCGGTATCTGAAATAATGGGAATGTTTAGTTTTTTTGCTTTTTCTAGTTTTGATGGCCCCATATTTTCCCCCGCAACCAGGTAATTCAGCTTTCCTGATATGCTGCTCAATATTTTTCCGCCGTTTGATTCAATTATAGCAGCAAGTTCGTCGCGGCTGTAGTCTGCGAAAACACCCGAGATGATAAATGTTTTGCCGGTGAGAGCAGAACTTGAAAGTATCACCTCTTTTTCCTCTGCTTCAAACTGTAAGCCCGCTGCTTTCAATTTTTCTATTTGCTCAAGATGCCTCGCGTCTTTAAAGTAGGCGATGAGGCTTTCTGCAATTCGTCCGCCTATTTCATCTACTGCTATCAATTCATCAAGACTCGCATTCATCAGGCTGTCGATGTTTTTAAAATGTGCTGATATCTTCCTGGCGACTGTTTCCCCGACATATCGGATGCCCAGCCCGAAAAGGACCTTTTCAAAGGGCATTTGCTTCGATTTTTCAATCCCTTCCAGCATGTTACTAATTGATTTTTCACCGAATCGTTCCATCTGCGCCAATTCATCTGTTTTTTCATACAGCCTGTAAAGATCGCTGATGTGTTCAATCAATCCCTTGCGATAAAGAGTTTCAACTGTTTCGTCTCCCATGCCTTCGATGTTCATCGCTTTTCTGCTTATGAAATGCTGGATCTTTCCGGTGATTTGCGGCGGACAGGCTTCGTCGTTTGGACAGTAATGAACTGCTTCTCCTTCCCGCCTGATCAGATCACTGCCGCATTCGGGACAGGTGGAGGGGTAAATGATCTTTGGGCTGTTGGGCGGACGCTTAATAGTGTTGACCGACGTTATTTTGGGAATAATTTCGCCGCCCTTTTCCACGAACACATGATCTCCCTCATGCAGGCCGAGCCGCTCAATCTCATTGGCATTATGTAATGTTGCCCTCTTTACCGTGGTACCGGCAAGAAGCACAGGTTTCAGATTTGCCACAGGAGTGACCGCTCCGGTTCGTCCGACCTGGTAACTGACACTTTCAAGAACGGTCTCGGCTTCTTCTGCCTTATATTTATATGCAATTGCCCAGCGTGGCGACTTGGCTGTAAAGCCGAGCTCATCCTGTTGTGCATAACTATTTACCTTCAGCACGATCCCATCAATATCGTAGCTCAGATCGAAGCGCTTCTCCCCCCAATAATGGATGAAGTCAAGCGCTTCATCAATGTTGCTGCAACGCTTATTATGCTCGCAAACATGAAATCCCCAGCTCTCAACAGCCTGAAGGCTCTCCCAATGGGTCTTAAACATCCTTTTATCGGTATACAAAAAGTAGAGAAAGCAGTCAAGCGGACGCCTTGCTACTTCCGAGGAGTCCTGCAGCTTAACAGTCCCCGCCGCAAAATTGCGGGGGTTAGCATAGGGAACCTCGTTATTGCTGATCCTTTCATTGTTTAAGCGTTCGAACGCCGCGCGGTGCATAAATACTTCACCCCGTATTTCAAACTGATCCGGAAACCCGGTTCCGCGCAGTTTGGAAGGGATCCTCTTAATCGTTTTAATATTTGAGGTCACATCATCACCCTGTGTCCCATCCCCGCGGGTAACAGCTCTCAGGAGTTTTCCATCTTCGTAGGTGAGGCTCATGGAAAGTCCGTCAAACTTTAGCTCACAAACATATTCGAAATTAGGACCGATAGATTTCCGTATTCTTTCATCAAATTCTCTTAATTCCTGCTCGCTATAGGTATTACCCAGCGACAGCATTGGCCATTTATGCCTGACAGTCTGGAATGTTTTGGTTATCTCACCCCCAACTTTCTGAGTTGGTGAATCAGGATCCTGCAAGTCAGGATGTTCTTTTTCAAGGTCTGCAAGTTCTCTCAATTTCTGATCAAACTCAAGGTCGGAAATTGTTGGCTGAGCCAGTACATAATAATTATAGTTGTGCTGGTTCAATTCTTTAACCAGCACATCCATTCTTTCCTTAATCTCAAAAAGCGGCATGGGAACGAAGATACGTTTTTTCAAAATTGAAAGCTTACGACGATATATCCCATTCAATAATTCTTAATATTGTCCTCCGGAAACCGTGCAGGCATAAAAGCTTTCCTGGCTGACGAAAGGCTGCATATTGGTTCTGTTCCGATAAACTGTATAGAAATGAAAATCAATTTTTTTAAGCGGAGAGTATATCTTTTACTCATTCCTGTGTTACTTGGTTCCTGTTCATCTGTAAGACAAACGAACAAATGGTTTGCCGGCGGAAGCTGGTATAACGGGATGAAGCAGCGTCCTCATTTAACAACCGATCGTGCCGAATTTGAAAAGCAGTATCAAAAAAATAAAGCCTGGTGGGATAAAGCTTTTACTTTCCTTAAGGAGACAAATACAGACAGTATTGCCCCGGGAAAATACATCCTGGATGGAAATGATGTTTATGTAAATGTCACGGTGAGTCCCATGCGTGAGTTTGAAAAGACGAAATGGGAATCGCACCGTAAGATGATTGATCTGCAATATACCTGCAAAGGGCATGAAAAAATGGGGATTGTACCGGTTAGCAAGGCAAAGGTTTCTGTTCCTTACGACGCCAAAAAAGATGTTGCAAATTATGAAGCAGAAGGGAGGTACTACCTGGCTGGCAATGATACTTTTTATCTGTTTTTCCCAGGAGATGCCCACAGACCCAATATTAAGACCGATGATGACCAGAAAGTAAAGAAGATTGTCATTAAGATCCGGTATACGGATTGAGCTTGCTTTCAATCTGGTCAAAGATCGTCATGTAATCATTCCGGAGACTTTCAAGATAGGGCACAAGGACTGCTGTAAGCTGTAATTTCTGGGTTTCCGTAAATGGGTTTACCCAGAGGCGCATGCAGATTCTCCCGAGCGCATATACGATATGGACGGAATCTTTATAACTGCTGAGGTATGCAGAGTTGATAAACTCGTCGAGGAAAAGAAAAAATGGTTTCGTGTCTGTGATCTTATTGAGTGTAAGAAACTTGTCCAGAGCTCTTTTGTCTGTCCGGGATAAAAAATAATAAAAGCGCTCTGTTGTTATGATGCCTTCGGTAAGCAGTATGCTGTCGAGCATAAGTTCGAGTGCTATGTGGGCAACAAAAGAGGGGCGCACTTCAGTGTTGACTAAAACAGGCCCGATAAGTGATTTGATATTTTGGGTATGAAGGCAGAAAAAGTCGGATGAATGAAAATAGCGGTCAACCTCCAGGTGCCGTTTCCAGCCTTCATAAATACGATACAGATTTTTATCAGTACTGAATTTTTCCGGATTTTTTTCCGGTCTCAGGCTCCATTCTTTATTCGCATTCTTCACAAGGTCAGGCAGCACCATGCCCATAATCCTTTCAGGATTGGTGATGCTCCGGTCAAAATAGAAATGCGATAGAAAGTTCATGCGTTACTCCTTGTTATCCCGCAAGGGCTCAAGATAACGATATTAAACCGCAAAATGAAGGTTTTTGATTCGTGTTGGTATGCCAGGGCCTGGGATTTAGTTGTTCTTCAGTTCTTTGAAGACCGGTTAAATGATTCCTGATATAATAGCATGCTGCAAGAGGACGATAGTTTTTACATCGCGGATCTGCCCCGTTTCCAGCATCTTTCTTGCTTCAGAAGCAGGTAATTCAACCAGGCCGATATCTTCGCCTTCATCTTTTTTTCCCCCACCTTCATTGACTTTTAAATCCGGAGAATAAATGCCGGTAAAGAAATACACATATTCCATGAAAGAAGCCGGCGAGCTGAAACCTTCTGCAATCTGCCTGATCTCGGAAATACGATACCCCGTTTCTTCTTCGACCTCCCGGATAACAGCATGTTCCGGCAGTTCTCCCTCGTCGATTACACCGGCGCAGGCTTCAATAATCATTTCTGGTTTTCTATGGCTCAAATGCACGGGGAGCCGGAACTGGCGTGTTAAAAGTACTGTCTTACGTTCGGGATCATGAAGGAGGATCGATGCTGCCGAAGGGCGGAAATAAACTTCCCTGATCTGTGTCTCGGTCTGCCCCCTGCTCGTCTTCTCAATTTCAATTGATTCAAGTCTGTACTTTTTATCAGAAAGGGTCTCCCTGTTTACAATTCTTACGTCTGCCATATCCACATAACAAGGAACCATGTCATGTTGTTTATCTGTTAGCTATCCCGAATTGTATGTTCCCTGCCAGTCAACAGAGCCTAAAATTTTTATCTTTGCAATCCACATAGTTATCGAACATGAACTTTATAGAAGAATTACGCTGGAGAGGCATGCTGCAGGATATAATGCCGGGAACTGAGGATGAACTCAATAAGGGCATCGTTTCAGGGTATATTGGTTTTGACCCGACAGCTGACTCACTTCACGTAGGTCATCTTACGCAGATCATGACCTTAATCCATTTTCAGCGTGCCGGGCATAAGCCCTTTGCGCTTGTTGGCGGAGCGACAGGCATGGTAGGAGACCCCTCTGGTAAATCGGCTGAAAGAAACCTTCTTTCAGAGGATGTGCTGAAGCATAATGTAGCATGCATCGAAAGTCAATTAAAGAAATTTCTTGACTTTGAATGCGGAGCCAACAGTGCAGAGATGGTTAACAATTTTGACTGGTTTAAAAATTATAATTTCCTCGATTTCATTCGCGATGTTGGAAAGCATATCACGGTAAACTATATGATGTCCAAAGATTCTGTTAAGAAACGTCTTGAAGGAGAAACCGGGATGTCATTTACAGAGTTCAGTTATCAGTTGGTGCAAGGATACGATTTCTACTGGCTTTGGAAAAATAAGGGATGTATGGTGCAGATGGGCGGTTCCGACCAATGGGGAAATATCGTCACGGGCACGGAGTTAATCAGGAGGAAAGAGGGGGGCAGTGCATTCGCTGTAACTACAAAGCTGATCAAAAAAGCTGACGGAACAAAATTTGGCAAGACGGAAGGCGGTGCTGTATGGCTCGATGCCAAAAGAACTTCGCCCTATAAGTTTTACCAGTTTTGGCTGAACACTTCTGATAGTGATGCAAAAGAATGGATCAGGGTCTTTTCTTTAAAGACAAAAGCTGAACTTGAGGCGATAGAAGCAAAGCATGAGGAAGCGCCTCATCAGAGGGCTTTACAAAGGGCATTAGCTGAAGAGATCACTGCAAGGACACATTCTGAAGAGGCTTTACAGAAAGCGATCAGCACATCAGAGTTTTTGTTCAGCACAGGTTCCGTTGATTTTCTTGAGCAGCTTACTGATGATGAAATCCTGGAGGTTTTTGAAGGTGTTCAGCGGTTTGCAGTCTCTAAAGATGAACTGCAGCAAGGCATAAATGTCACCGACCTCCTGGCAGAGAAAACTAAGGTGTTTCCTTCTAAAGGAGAAGCCCGTAAAATGATCCAGGGTGGCGGAGTTTCGGTTAACCGCAATAAGGTAAGCGATCCGAACGGACTGGTAACTGCAGATCAGCTGGTTAAAGGAGAATATCTTATCGCCCAGAAGGGAAAGAAAAATTACTTTCTGCTTATAGCCGGTTAGTCCCGCCGGGAAATCCTAAAGACAATTTAGAATCAGGACGGCTGACAGTGAAACATCATCCTGTCTCCGTCCAGGTTTTTAACCCCTCAGCGCTCAGCTTTTTTATGTTTTGGGACCCCGTGTCATTGAACAAGCAGGTTACATCCGCGGATGTCACTGTTATCATACCTTCCGGATATTTCGAAGCTTCCGTCAGGATAAACGAGTCCCAGATCCTGTGTAGATATAAAGGCACATGAATCCTGATTTGCCAGGTCAATTATATTAATACCGCCAGTCCGGTTGTTTCCAAGGAAGGTCAGCGGATCATTTATATCCCTTACCAGCATCTTCATCCAGGGAGGACAGCTGAATATTCCCTTTCCTTTGGAATAGGCTTGTGACAGCAGCTCAGTCATTCCATATTCCGAATGTATAGAATCCACTCCGAAACCGTTGCAGAGCGTTTCATGCAGTTCCGGTCTGATCATTTCCTTCCTTTTTCCTTTCATTCCCCCTGTTTCCATCACGATGAGGTCGGGAAAATTAATGGTATATCTCTCTGCAAAGTCCAGAAGGGCATAGGTTACCCCGATCAGGATAACTTTTCTGTTTTTCGCTCTCAGGTCGTTGAGCGACTGGTAAAGTTCATCGTGATTGTAAAGAAAATAACCACTTTCCGGATTGTTGCTCCTCCTGATGAGTTCATCCACCATATAGATCAGGGAAGATCCCTCTCTTTCGAGGTAAGAAGGAAGTAGGGCCAGAATGGTATAGCCGGCAAGCGGACCGTAAAACAGCTCAAAGCCTCTTATAAAGCTCTCTTCGTAAAGTGCCAGATCTTTTACCGGGTGTTTGCTCTGGCTCATTCCGGTGGTACCTGAACTGGTAAAAACTATTTCAGGAATAAATTCACCAGTGCTGACGGAATGTGATTTAAAGAATTCTACAGGCAGAAAAGGAATTTTATGTATATCGGTGACATTGTCCGGATCCACTCTCAATGCCTTTGCAAAGCTCGAATAGACGGGATTGTCACGCACCTGCCGCCCGAATGTTTCCAGGGCAAGTTTAATAAAGGTCTGCTCCGAATGAATAGAGAATAGTTGTTTTACAATGTTGCTTTCCACGAGGCAAAGATACGTCAGGTATCTCTTCTGATCAAAAACCTCCAGAAATATCCGGCAAATGCGGACAGCCCGGCGGCTAACCCGCCTATCAATGCAGCTACGAACGCCATAATGAGCCAGTTTAACTTCAAGCCGGGGAGCATAAACATTTGCCCTACCCGGTTAGCGAGGATATTGTGGTTCGGAAAGCTTTTAATGATAGCCATGCAGAACCAGAGGATGAAGGCTGCTGAGAATCCTGCCCTGAAGGCATGTTTGCCGCTGCTAGCTCTCCACAATGCAAAAAGAAAAGCCACGGGGCCGATGATCCACCATGGAAGAAAGAACTGAAGTATCAGGCACGCCAGAAGAATGGGGCCGCTTAGCATAAATTTCATTGTTTCTGCAGAGTGAGGTGACGAATAATTCTATTGTTTTTTTGTGATGCGGATTGAAGGAAGAGCAACTCATTCAGCTTTCCTTTTGTCCAGGTATCAATCATGTCATCGTAGTAGAAGCTTCCGGGGTTGCCCGACTGGCCGCCCGGAAAGACACCAAAACCTTTGACCGGTTTGCCTAAAGCGACTACCATCCTCCAGGAGGGGCCATGGCTTTCACCTAAAGCATTAACAGAAGTCTTTGATCCCCCGTTAAGCAGGACACCTGAACCAAATCCCCCGATCTTTGCAAGGTGGCTCACCCGGCTTTGTTTGACATAGGCCCACTTCCATTTCTTGTTTAACGGGCCGAAACGGCGCTCAAGGCTGTCTACTGCAGTTTTAAAGGAAGCGATGATCAGGTCTTCCCTGGTCTCCTTTTCCGGAGTACTGACGTCATCAAACCAATGCGATGCAGGTTCCCTGGTCAGAAGCTCTACCGTCCTGTCTCTCGACGGGAATCGCATAAATGCCTGCTTATCATTGAAATCGTCAGCCCATATCCTGTTATACAGGTTTTTCTGCCATATCTCGAAAATTGAAGCTCCGATCTGACCGGCATCAAATTTCATGTTCCAGTTTTTTACTATGTTAAGCGCTCTCCGCTGGCTCGCATTCAGGAGTTCAGTATTTACCAGCTGCGTCATAAGAGGTAAAACTTCTTTTGCCAGGACGCTGTAGTTGTCATTCTGCAATGCTCTCATACTGTCAACGTCAGCTTTAGACATTGTCGTCAGCCGGGTGTTGATCCGGTGTGCCCTCTCATATCCGGAAAATTCCCAATTGATATAATAAGGATAGGTATTATCTGCAGATGGCTGATTAGCAGAACTGACAAAATTTCTTTTAGGATTCCTTACATAGGGGTTCTGTTCTGCCGGAATGCGCCCATGCCAGTCGTTTTCGGGCAGAGAGCCATCAAGCAGATATTTTCCCTGTCCATGCCATTTCATTGGAATGTATCCGTTTGCAGTAATGGCAATGTTATTTTCATTATCTGCAAAGACGAAATTTTGAGCGGGAGCTGTATAATAGGTAAGAGCTTTACGATAGTCAGAGTAGTTATGCGCACGGTTGAGATAGTAAAAGGTAGCTACATCCGCCGAGGGGTCGTGGGCAATCCATCTCATAGCGTATCCTTGGGGAACGTTTTGAGCTTTAGAGAAGCGCGCAGGCTTGCTGGTATAGACAACCGGGCCATGATGCGTGTAGAAAACAGTATCTGTTATCGTTGCGCCTCCCCGGACAACAATTTTTTCAAGCCGCGGCTGCGTCTTTTTCCAGATGTTGTTGTACCGGTATTCTTTAAATGCAGAATCCCTGAACCTGATCTTGTAAAAATCCAGAACGTCTGCGTCCACATTGGTAACGCCCCAGGCGATGTCCTGGTTAAACCCGATAATCACACATGGTGCGCCAGGGATAGAGACACCACAACTGTTGCTGCCGGGGGCAGAAAGCTGAACCTGATACCAGATAGAGGGCAGGGAGAGTTCCAGATGGGGATCATTTGCAAGGAGAGGATAGCCACTGGCTGTTTTACTTCCCGATATAGCCCAGTTGTTGCTCCCGATACCTTCCTTTTTCTGTCTGGTTCTGACAGAAGACAGGAATTCTTCTGCTTGTTGAGAATCCGGTGGCATAGGCAGCGGTAATCGTTTGAAATCCCATTTTGTTCCGGCAGGAATGATGGGGTCTGCCCTGAACGGAACGTCAGGGAACAGGTTGTCAATCGTTTCTTTTCCAAACTTTTTGAGCGCATTGCTCATATAAAGTTCATCAGATCCCCCAGCAAGAGTTGCCGACATCAGTTTTAATAATAGCGCGGTGTTTATTGGCTCCCATTTCTCCGGTTTGTAATCCAGTATTTTAAACTCAATTGGATAGTCAGCAGGCTTAAGTGTTTTAATGTAGGCGTTTACCCCATCTGCATATGCATAAATGGCCGCTTTTATTTCGGGGTGCTTCTCCAGTTCCTTTAACATGTTTTCGGCTCCGTAAACCATTCCCATCCGCCTCTGGTAGCGGTCAAGTTCAAGTGCCTTTTCTCCTACTACCTCTGAAAGACGTCCTCCGGCGTATCTGGATTGAAAGTCCATTTGCCAAAGCCGGTGCATGGCTGTCATATAGCCCTGGGCGAAGTAAAGGTCATAATCATTCTGGGCGAAAATATGAGGGATCATATGGTCATCCAGGGTGATCTTAACATCTCCTTTCAAGCCCTTTAAAGGAATGGCATCATCTGCCGTAGCATGCTGCTCGGCATTATTCCAAAATCCCCTGTACGGATCAAAAAATTTTCCTAAAGGAGGAATGCTTCCGGCTTTTGTATTGAGGATAATGATCAAAGCAACAGGCAGGAGTAGTATAATAGTGGCTTTCAGAATCTTCATTTGGAATGCTGGGTTGTACTCATTTTTTCATTTTTCATTCGGTTCATCAGATAGATGGTAACGGTTTGTTCTATCGTAAATATAGGTAGTTTTAACTGTTTTTTGAAGCGTGATGACTGAATTGCCATATCCGATGCAGAATTTGCGGGATTTAATTATATTTGGCAGCAGAGGGAAAGTACTGCTTGTTTTGATATCTCTATATGCTCAACCGGACCGGCTTGAACTGAATGATCTGTTAATGGCGATAGACAGGCAGCTCGTTGATGGAAAACCAGGTGAAAAACAGAAACAGAAGAATATTTAACCGTTATTAAGGCTGCTTAAAACTTCAGCAGTGTACAGATGTTATTGAATGCACGAAACAAATATGAAGTCCAGGAAAAAAAGTTCAGAACTCTCTCCGAAAACCGATGCTGTAATAGCCTACTCCCGATTTACGGATTATGATATCCACCTGTTTAAGGCGGGAAGGCACTATAAACTTTATGATAAGCTAGGATCGCATGTTGTAGAGCCTGAAGGGGAGAGGACGGGAACTTATTTTGCTGTTTGGGCCCCTAATGCCCTGAAAGTATCGGTTGTTGGAAATTTCAATGGCTGGAACCGCGATGCCCATCATTTGTTCTCCCGCTGGGACAGTTCAGGTATCTGGGAAGGATTCATTCCTGATGTTGGAGTGGGTGAAGTATACAAATACTGTATCCGCTCCGGATCTGGTGAAGAGCTTGAGAAAGCAGATCCTTATGCTCTTCGCTGGGAGGAACCGCCTCATACTGCTTCCATTGTATGGGACACATGGTTCGAGTGGAGCGACAAAGAGTGGATGAATAGCAGGTTCGAACATAACGGCCTGAAAAAGCCCTGGTCTGTATATGAAGTGCATCTGGGTTCATGGATGAGAAGCCCGGATTCTCCCGATCAATTCCTGGGTTACCGGGTGGTTGCCGATAAACTTGTACCCTATATAAAGGAGATGGGTTTTACACACGTAGAGTTTATGCCTCTCATGGAGCACCCTTATTATCCATCCTGGGGTTACCAGGTGACGGGATATTATGCTGCTTCATCCAGGTATGGAACGCCTCAGGACCTGATGTATCTTATTGAGCAGCTTCACAGAAACGGAATAGGAGTGGTGCTTGACTGGGTTCCTTCTCATTTCCCGGGAGATGTACATGGCTTATTTAAGTTTGATGGTACCCATCTTTATGAACATGCGGATGAGAAAGAAGGCTTTCATCCCGACTGGAAGTCGTACATTTTTAACTATGGAAGAAATGAGGTAAGGTCTTTCCTTATTAGCAACGCTTTATTTTGGCTTGACAGGTATCATATAGATGGACTGAGGGTTGATGCCGTAGCATCCATGCTTTATCGCGATTATTCAAGGAAGGAAGGGGAGTGGATCCCTAACCAGTATGGAGGCCGTGAGAATCTGGAAGCAATCAGCTTTATGAAGGAACTAAATGTGGCCGTATACGGTCAGTTTCCTGATGTGCAAACTATTGCAGAGGAATCCACTGCTTTTCCCGGAGTGAGTAAACCGGTGTTCAGCGGAGGACTGGGGTTTGGAATGAAATGGATGATGGGCTGGATGAACGATACGTTGAAATTTTTTCAGCAAGATCCTGTGCACCGGAGATATTATCATGGGCAGATCACATTCAGTACCGTATATGCATTCACCGAGAACTTTATGCTGCCTCTGTCTCATGACGAAGTAGTATACGGAAAGAAATCTCTCATTTATAAAATGCCTGGAGATGAATGGCAGAAGTTTGCCAATCTGAGGCTATTATATTCATATATGTTTACGCATCCAGGAACAAAGCTTTTGTTTATGGGAGGCGAATTTGGCCAGACCCGGGAGTGGGATTTTGAGCAGTCGCTCGACTGGCACTTGCTCGATTTTAAACCGCATCAGGGAATCCGCGAATTAATAAAGGATCTGAATGCATTGTACCGCACAGAAGGGGCCTTGTATGAGAAGAATTTTGAGTGGGAAGGTTTCAGGTGGATCGAATCGGGAGACGCCGAGAACTCAGTGCTGGTGTATTGCAGGAACGGGGACTCACTTGAAGAAAAGCTGGTGATCGTTCTTAATATGACTCCGGTACCCAGAGAGGATTACCGTGTTGGGCTGCCGCATCATGGCGACTGGCAGATTATTTTTAATTCTGATGAGGTAAAATATTATGGCAGCGGTTACGAACTGAACTATGCCATTACCACACAGCCAACACCCTGGCAGGGAAGAGACCAGTCTGCGGTATTGCAACTACCCCCGCTTTCTGCACTGGTGTTGAAAAGATTTAACAGGAATTCAAAATTCTGGTAAATGAAATTTCCTGTAAAAAATAAAAGCTGGCTCGTGCGAGCCAGCTTTTATTTTTTACAGGAAATTCTTGGAATGTTAAGATAAATGTATTTTGGTGATGTGTCCTAGTTTCATGATGTTAAATTCATGCTCGGAAATAGCACCCTTTTCTTTTAATTCAAAAAGTTGATTAAGGGAGTGCTCTGGTTGCTTTTGTACATGCAGCTGCATCTTCCTTGTGAAAATCTCCGGATGAGCAATATAACTGGCACTGAAGCCCCGGCACTGCATGTCCCTTCTTTTTGTGCTAATATTACCTATCGAATTAAAATGGCGTTTTAACCCGATCTTTCGGAAACTCGTCTTGTAGTCGATCTTTACAGTATTGAAGTCGGTCTTGTAAATGTCTTTAACCGGTACTTCTATGTAATTCTTGAACCAGGGCAGAATTCCGGTTTCCATAACAAGATGATTTTCGGTAAGATGCCATTTCTCATTGGCTCTCTTTACGGCAAGCCCAACTCCAGCCAAAGCCAGGGCGGCGCCCAAAGTCTTCAGAGATACGGTTCCATTGCTTAGAAGAATAGCTCCGGAAAATACAAGTAAAGACGGAACAACATAAACTATCCAGTGTTTCTTTGCCGTAGCAATCGGTTCGTGTGTATTATTTTTCTTTTTCATAATGCATTTTATATATGCTATTACGAATGGAACAGAGAATAGTTGCTTTAAATGTAAACTCAATAAGGAGTACCCCCTAAAAAGGAAAAAGCCTTGCGAGAACAAAGCTTTTTCCTTTTTCAGATACCCGGAAAAGGTATCAGTGATAATATTAAAGAGTTCCGATCAACTGAACAAGGTCGATCAGTTTGTTAGAATAACCCCATTCGTTATCATACCATGAAACTACTTTTACAAAGTTGTCATTCAGGGCGATACCTGCTTTTGCATCAAAAATTGAAGTGCGGGCGTCTGTTAAGAAATCCTGAGAAACTACATCATCTTCAGTGTAGCCTAAAATTCCTTTTAATTCGCCTTCAGAAGCTTCTTTCATAGCTGCTTTAATATCAGCATATGAAGCTGCTTTGTCAAGACGTACAGTTAAGTCAACAACTGATACATCAGGAACAGGAACGCGGAAAGACATACCTGTAAGTTTACCCTTCAATGCAGGGATAACTAAAGCTACAGCCTTTGCAGCACCGGTAGAAGAAGGGATGATATTCTGGTAAGCACCACGTCCGCCTCTCCAGTCTTTTGCTGAAGGTCCGTCAACTGTCTTCTGAGTAGCTGTAACAGCATGAATAGTGCTCATCAGACCTTCAACGATTCCGAACTTGTCATTTAATACTTTTGCGATAGGAGCAAGACAGTTAGTAGTACATGAAGCGTTAGAAACGATAGCCTGATCAGCTTTCAATTCTTTGTGGTTTACGCCCATTACGAAGGTAGGAGTGTCATCTTTTGCAGGGGCTGACATAACTACCTTTTTTGCACCTGCCTGGATATGTTTTCCGGCAGTTTCCTGAGTTAAGAACAAGCCAGTTGACTCGATCACCACTTCAGCACCTACTTCATCCCATTTAAGGTTTGCCGGGTCTTTTTCTGCAGTAACACGGATCGTTTTACCGTTAACAATCAGGTTTCCGTCTTTTACTTCAATTGTTCCGTTAAATTTTCCATGAGTTGAGTCATATCTGAGCATGTAAGCCATGTAATCAGGCTCAACCAGGTCATTAATTCCAACAACTTCAATATCGCTGCGTTCGATAGCAGCCCTGAATGCCAAACGGCCGATACGACCGAATCCGTTAATTCCTACTTTCATTTTGTTAATTTTTATTGGTGTAATAATTTAATATATTATAAATAGGCCTTTTAATAATAGACGATATTATGAGATTGTTTTCAGCAGCCGTTTCATTCAGCGTTTGCTGAAAACCAGCAGCCACTGGTCCTGTGAAATGCAGGGGAAGCCCCGGATGCTTATGGACAAGCGGCATTACATAATTTTCGAAATATTGTTTAAAGCCCGTTTTTACAAGTGTTCTGACATAGTTCTGGTCAAAGTTTTCTATTAGAAAATCGGTATATGAACTGAGATATAAAACAGGATTGGTCTGTTTATATACCTTATCAAGGATCAGTTTTCTGTCTGGATTATATTTTTGGATAAACCGTTGTTCAAACTCTTCAGGTAGTACGCCGGTAAAGAAATCTCTGAGAAGTGAGCGACCCAGCCAATTGGAAGATCCTTCATCTGCCAGGATATAGCCCATTCCAAAATTATTCTGTTCAATTCTTCTTCCGTTAAAATAAGCAGCGTTTGCACCACTGCCAAGAATTCCGACAATACCGGCAGTATCGGCACATGTAGCAAGTGCAGCTGCCTTTAAGTCATGAGAAACGGATATCTTGCTATTTCTGAAAAAGTTAGAAAAGGCACTTGCAACTACCTGCTGTCTTTCTTTTGAGGATGCACCAGCACCGAAGAAATAAATTCTCTTTATTTCTTCGGCGTGATTGATCAGCTCATTATTCTTATTCAGAATGCTCGTAATGGCCCTTTCGTCATTGAAAAACGGATTAATTCCTGCCGTTTTGAGGTCACAAACGATTTTACCCTTCTCTGAAAGTTTCCAATCTGCATTACGTGAACCACTATAAACGACAGCAATCATATTTTTAGATAGCTAGTATGGTAGCCATATCCAGCAAATCCTCTTCCAATTTAAATGAATGATTGTGAATTGCATCCACTAAATCTGTCAATTGAATTTCATTTCCGCGGAGACCTACCATTTTTCTCGTTTCACCGGCAATCAAAGACTTCACAGCTGCGTAACCCATGCGGCTGCCAAGAACACGGTCGAAGCTGCTTGGAGTTCCACCTCTCTGAAGGTGACCGAGAATTGTTACTTTAATATCATAGAAGTTGAACTTCTCTTTAACTCTTTTGGCTACGTTATAAGCACCTCCGTTCTTATCACCTTCAGCGATAATCACGATACATGAGCTCTTTTTGCTCAGTGCTCCTTCTTCCAGTTTGTGGATAAGATCGTCGATGGCCGTTTCTTTTTCAGGGAGGAGAATGGCTTCTGCGCCGCCTGCAACACCAGCGTGTAATGCGATACATCCTGAATCCCGTCCCATTACTTCTACGAAGAAAAGACGGTCGTGGGAAGCCGCTGTATCTCTGATCTTATCGATTGCTTCAATCACTGTATTGGTTGCGGTATCGTAACCCAGCGTGAAATCAGAACCATAAAGGTCGTTATCTATAGTTCCGGGAACACAGATCACCGGAATATTGAATTCTCTGGATAATTCTTCAGCCCCGGAAAACGTTCCGTCACCTCCGATAGGAACAAGTGCGTCTATACCTGCATCCACAAGATTCTGATAGGCTTTTTCGCGTCCTTCGTAAGTTCTGAAATCAACACATCTGGCTGTTTTTAATACAGTTCCACCGAGCTGGATAATATTTCTAACTGAACGGGCATCCATGTCGGTAAACTTTTTGTCTATCATTCCCTGGTACCCCTGGTGAATTCCAACTACTTGTTTACCAAGATAAATACCTGTGCGGACAACCGCGCGAATACAGGCATTCATTCCTGGTGCATCACCTCCTGAAGTAAAAACACCGATCTTATTTATACTGGCCATAGTAGTATTTTTTTAAACTTACGGCGAATATAAGGTGTAAGTGCTACACTAAGAGAATAATTAATATTTTTTTCCATTTTTGTGACAACAATCATAACCGGAATTGTTTTGGAACAGGAACTTCCCATATTCGAATCTGTCTTCTCTGTCGACTGCGTAATCTTTGGCTTTGAAGAGGGTGTACTAAAGGTACTTTTAATAGAACGCAACGAGCCTCCTTTTAAAGACTGGTGGGCATTGCCGGGTTACCTGGTAGAGCCCAACGAAGGAATAGACGAAGCAGCGCAGCGTATTTTGTTCAAGTTTACGGGTTTGAAGGATATCTTTCTTGAGCAACTTTACACCTTTGGTGATGTAGACAGGCATCCCCAGGGGAGGCTCATCACCATTGCTTATTATGCCATGATGAGGTTAAATGGAAAAAAAGATCTGAAGCCGTCTTCTGCGTTTGTGAAGAAAGCTTTCTGGTGTCCGGTATCCGATGTGCCGCAGCTCGCATTTGATCATACGCAGATATTTGAAAAGAGCCTTCAGAAGATCAGGAGAAAGATAAGTTATTCCCCCATTGCTTTTGAATTATTACCTGAGAAGTTCACCCTTACCCAGCTTCAGAATCTTTACGAAGCCATTCTCAACAAAAAGCTTGATAAGCGTAATTTCAGGAAAAAGATGCTGAATTATGGCATTCTGAAGGAACTGAACGAAAAACAGCAGGGAGTGTCGTACAGGGCTGCGGCTTATTATAAATTTGACAGAAGGAAATATAACAAACTGTTCCAGAAGGAACTCTCTTTTATGAAGGAAGATGATGCCGGGCATTAATATCCGGCAGCCGGAAGCATGACCGGCCTTACCGGTACCCGCATTTTTCCAACTGCCGGAAGTAAAGCAGTTATTTGCTTTTATTTTCTATGTGATATTTAACCAGATTATCTATTGGCGAGCGGATAATAATACCCATCTTCATCCCGTATTCGTTGGCAACTTCTTCCAGGACATTCCTGAAATTGTAAGCAACAGACCCGATGCAATTGAACTCATAATCCTGATAGTTAGGATAATGGCTTACAAGGTTTTTGAAGAAGTCAGTGAACGAAGATTTAACCAGGTTGTGAGTATATTCGATGTTATCCGTATTGTCGTATACAAACTTGCTGAAGCTTGCACAAAAGCGGTTGGCCAGAGGCTTTGAGTATACGTTTTCCTGGATATCGTCGGGTGTAAGTTTGTAGGTGTTCCAGAATGTGTCCCTGACATTTTTGGGCATATATCCTCGTAAGTAATCTGTCAGGAGTTTCTTGCCGATATAGCAACCGCTGCCTTCATCGCCCAGGATATAAGCTGCTGAATCAATCTGGTATTCAACACCCTCACCATCATAGATACAGGTATTGGTTCCAGTTCCGAGGATCGCTGCAAATCCAGCCTGGTTTCCGAGCAGAGCACGGGCGGCTGCCAGCAGGTCGTGTCCTACAAAAATTTCACTCTTCGTGAACACTGTACTCAGGGCTTCTTCCAGAATTGCAATCTTTTCATCGTTATGTACACCAGCTCCGTAAAAGTTAACTTCTGTTATTTTTTCAAATTCCAGATCATCAGGCAAGTTCTTCTTCAGAGACTCAATCACATATTCTTTTGAAACAAAGTAAGGATTGTATCCTTCCGTGTTAAAATAGATTTTCTTGTTTTCGTTGTTGAGGAGACACCAGTTTGTTTTTGTTGATCCCCCGTCTGCAATGATAATCATGGTTTCTATAAATAATAAAAAATATATACTTAAAATAAACGCTAAAAGTAAATAATTCTTTAAGATTGTAAATAAAACTTTGTTTTTTTAATGGCATTATTGCACAAAGCATATAACAGTTTACCTTTATGATAGTTGACCTTAGAAGTGATACCGTAACAAAGCCTACCCCCGGGATGCTGGAAGCCATGTTTGCCGCAAAAGTGGGAGATGATGTACTGGAGGAAGACGAAACGGTTTGCGAACTCGAAGAAAAGCTCTCCGAAATGTTCGGTATGCAGGCAGGTTTGTTTTGTCCCTCAGGCACAATGGCTAATCAGATTGCTATTAAAGCGCAAACCCAACCCATGGACGAAGTGATCTGTGATGAATCCTCACATGTTTACAGGTACGAAGGTGGCGGGATCGCTTTCAATTCAGCTGCCTCGGTGAAACTACTCAGAGGCGACCGCGGACGACTATCGGCAGAACTTATAGAGCCTCATATTAATCCCAGGGACATTCACTATTCTGCTACTTCTTTAATTGTACTTGAAAATACCGTAAATAAAGGCGGTGGCAGTTATTATACAATAGAGGATATAGAACCTATATACCATTTATCCAGATTAAAGAACCTCTGCCTGCATCTGGATGGCGCGAGGATTTTTAACGCTTTGACAGAAGCTAAAGATGCTCCGAAGGATTATGGAAGGCTGTTTAACAGCATCTCCGTATGTCTCTCCAAAGGCCTTGGTGCGCCTGTCGGATCTGTGCTGATGGGAACTACTGACATGATCCGAAAGGCAAAAAGAGTTCGCAAAGTACTGGGAGGAGGAATGAGGCAGGCGGGGTACCTTGCCGCTGCCGGACTTTATGCCCTCAACCATCATGTTGAACGCCTGAAGGAAGATCATTTACATGCGCGCATAATTGGCCAGGCACTCGAAACACTGCCTTTTATTGATCACGTAATGCCGGTGGAGACCAACATTATAATCTTTAAACTTAATCACGATGTAAACCCTGATTCTTTTATCTCACGCATGGAATCTCGGGGAATAAAGTGCAGTAAGTTCGGACATCAGTCCATTCGTTTCGTTACACACCTGGATGTTACTCCGGATATGATCGACTATACAGCCAATATACTGAAGCAGGTTCTGTAAGCAGCTTACTCCTCACGTCCCTCCGGCTTATTATCGTTTCTTTTCCAGTTTCTTTGCAACAGCAGAGGCAATAATGCCGCCTGCCAGGTATAAAGAGGTGGTGATAATCTGAGTTTTGGCGGTTTTGTTGCTGTATGCAGGGTTCAATCCCAGGTACTTTGGTAATACCACTGCACCGATGCCTGCCGCAAGGCCCAGTAAGGTACCTCCTGTCCAGATCTTCCTGTTAGATGCAACGGCAAAGCTATAGTAAGCTGCGTTGCTGATCAAATCTCCGGCAAGGGTAGCTTTAAACAGGTCGTCACGACCGGGTACCGGCTGATCCGCATGCCTGAGCACTTTCGAGAGTGTTTCCATGCCAAGTAAGTCCATTCTGGGTGCTTCAGATTCGACCCGTTTAACAACCTCGTGAATAAGGGTGACCGCAACAGCCCCCGCGAGTCCCCCAACCATAGCTGATAATAATTTCATAAGTAGAATTAAAAGAAAAATCAGCCTGAATTGTTTTGCCGTCGTAGCTGTTTATCCGAAAAGATCGCTGCTCAGATAACGGTCGCCGCGGTCGCATACGATAAATACAATCACCCCTGATTCCAGCTCTTCCGCAATCTTCAAAGCTGCGTGAGCTGCACCTCCGCTACTCATTCCTGCGAATATACCTTCTGTCCGGGCAAGCTTTCTCGTCATCTCGGTAGCATCCTGCTGAGAGATATCAATCACCCGGTCAACGCGCGAGGGGTCAAATATCTTAGGCAGATATTCTTCCGGCCAGCGGCGGATCCCGGGAATGGAAGACTCTTCAGTTGGCTGACAGCCAACGATCTGAATAGCAGGATTTTGCTCCTTCAGGTACATGGAATTTCCCATGATTGTTCCGGTGGTTCCCATTGCACTGACAAAATGGGTAATGGTTCCCTCGGTATCTCTCCATATTTCCGGTGCAGTGGTTCTGTAATGAGCCAGGTAGTTATCGGGATTTGCAAACTGGTTGAGAAGGAAATATTCTGAAGTGGCCCCTTTTTCTTCAGCATAGTCCCGGCAGACTTCCATGTTGTCCATCAGGATCACTTTGGCACCGAAGGCCTCCATCGTAAGGGTCCTTTCCCGGGTGGAACTCGAAGGCATGATCAGTTCAATTTCAAGGTCGAAGAGACGCGCCATCATGGCCAGTGCAATTCCCGTATTGCCGCTGGTTGCTTCAACCAGCTTTGTACCGGGTTTTATATCTCCGCGATCAATAGCACTCCTGATCATCGACAACGCAGCTCTGTCCTTCACACTGCCTCCCGGATTGCTGCCTTCCAGCTTGGCATATATCTTAACGTTTTTATTGCTATTGAGCCTCTTTATCTCAGCAAGCGGGGTGTTCCCCACGAGTTCTGTTATTCCTGCCATTGGTTATTCTTTAAATTTTTCAGGTAAGTTTATCTTGCTTTGCAGATATCTCTACTTTAATTTCCGCTCCAGTACCTTTATCTGCGGGTCATGATATACGACAGAACAAGCCGGGACGCTTTTGGTCAGCCAAACGTTCCCTCCAATGATGCTGTGACTGCCAATTTCAGTGTCGCCCCCCAGAATGGTTGCTCCGGAATATATCACCACATGGTCGCCTACCGTAGGATGCCTTTTAACAGAAGCCATGTTTTTTTCAACACTTAAAGCTCCCAGCGTAACCCCCTGGTATAACTTCACGTGGTGTCCGATCTGCGTGGTCTCTCCTATAACAATTCCTGTTCCATGATCGATGTACAGGTATTCTCCTATTACTGCTCCCGGGTGGATATCGATCCCTGTTTTCGAATGTGCATATTCCGTTAAGATTCTCGGGATGAGCGGAATATCAAGCTGAAGCAGGGCATGGGCCACTCTGTAGAAAGAAATGGCATAGAAACCCGGATATGCACGGATGACTTCAAATTCGCTTTTTGCTGCCGGATCCCCTTCCAGGATAGCCGTGATATCCGTGTTGAGAGTCTGATAGAGATCCGGGATGCGCGAAAAGAATTCTGCCGCCTTTTCCCTGTTGTCGCAGTGGTTACAGGCCCCTGTCGAGTCCATGATATTTTTCAGGAGGATTTCCGACGCTTCCAGTTCATCTTCTATTTCCTGTGTTGAATGGAAAAGACGTTTTGACTGTTCGGGATACAATAAGCGGATGAGGCCCAAAGCCCACGACGCTATTTCCTTGTTAGAAGGAACAGCTTCAATATGCCGGTGTTTATCAAAAATATGCTGATAAAAGTCTTTATCCATTTTTCTGAGCTTGATACAATATCCGCAATGTTAGGGAAAAAGTATCTTTTTTATTTAAAAAAGACCAGGGCTTCCAATACATCGCAGGTGACTTTCTGTTAAGCAATTCCCGAACCTGAAGCACTGCTTTTCTTCTGAAAACTATAAATGAGGTAAAAAAGAGCGGGCAGGATAAAAATACTGCCGAGCAACAACGCGAGTGCAAGCACGCTGATCGCTTTCTCATGACCGCTGTGCTCAAGCAAAGAAAGATACTCTCCATTCTTAAGCACGACAATATTGGGAAAATGGTCAACAGTAGCCGCAAAAAGTATCATCGTCACCTGAAACCCGGCCAGGATACGCAATATTTTTGTTTTTCCCTTATTGAGGAGATACCAAAGGAGGACGAGGGATAGGGTCGCAGCGATGATCGCGGCAAGCCCCAAAGGATTTCCAAATGTCCACCGGATGAGAGGTATTCCTTGTGCATAGGCTATTACAAAAACAATTCCTCCGCATATCACGGCTGCAATATTCATTTGCCTGGCTTTTCGGATAAACATCCGCCTGTCTGCTTCACTACCCGCTTCTCCTATCAGGTAAACAGCCGCCAGGAAGCCGCAGATAGCCACTGTAAAAAATCCTACCGCTATACAGAACCAGTTAAACCAGGGCTGTATGTAAGCGGAAAGGAAGGTCGAAGCCTGTGTGTCTATCTGCCCTGATACCGTACTTCCAGCAATTATGCCGAGAAACAGCGGTGTAACAAAGC
Organism: Pararcticibacter amylolyticus; assembly: GCF_003130405.1. Taxonomy (GTDB): domain Bacteria; phylum Bacteroidota; class Bacteroidia; order Sphingobacteriales; family Sphingobacteriaceae; genus Arcticibacter; species Arcticibacter amylolyticus. Next base: position 155,975 of record NZ_QEAS01000012.1, on the reverse strand, counting down.
TCGAGTAAACGAAGATCTTATTGTAGATCTCCTGCATATCATCTACAACGGCATCATAGTGCCTGAAGGTAAACGCCGTACCCCGCGCAATAATACCGAGAAGCATGATTACCAGAGGGATATGCAGGTAGAGAGACATGGTCGAATAAATTGCCGGAAAACCCACAAACAGGATCACGATGGTGATAATAAGCCACATGTGGTTGGCTTCCCATACCGGTCCTATTGCCCTGTACATGGTTTTTCGCGTACTTTTCTTGTTTGCCGGAGATGTAAAGAGCTCAATGATCCCCGCCCCGAAGTCAGCACCCCCGAGTAAGAGATAAAGAAGAATAGCAGCCCAGAGATAAACGATTACCACGTATAACATAATCAGTCTTTAGTTTGAGGTGAATAGGGAGGGACATCGTATAGCTTGTCAACCATTCTGATTTGCCGGTAGAGCAGGAATATCACCACAAGGGAAAGAGATATATAAACTCCGGTGAACATATAAAAAGAATACACGATCCCCGGCATAGGAGTCACTGCGTCGGCCGTACGCATGATCCCCTGGATGATCCATGGTTGTCTGCCTACCTCGGTCACTGTCCAGCCCGCTTCAACGGCGATGAATCCGAGAGGAGTAGCAAGAACAAAAAGAGAAAGGAGCCATCTTTTCCGAAGCCATTCCTTCTTTTTCCAGATAGCGAAGAAATAAAAGAGGGCTATTGTCAGCATCAGCATTCCGCAACCAACCATTATCTGAAAAGCAAAATGGGTTATTGCCACAGGTGGCCGGTCTTCCGCAGGGATACTGTCGAGTCCCTTAACTTCTCCATTCAGATCACCCGTCGCCAGAAAACTGAGCATCCCGGGTATCTTGACCGCATACTTCACTTCTTTTGCTTCGTCGTCAGGAATCCCTCCTATAATGAGCGGTGCTGATTTCGATGTATGGTAATGAGCTTCCATCGCTGCGAGCTTGGCAGGTTGCCTGCCTGCAATATCTTTCGCTGAAATGTCGCCGCTGAGAGGCTGAAGAATGGCGGCAATGCCACCGAACACAGCAGCTATCTTAAACGCATAACTGTGAAATGCAACATTTCTGCCTTTCAGTATCATAAGCGCATGAATACCTGCAACAGCAAACCCTGTAGCGGCAAAAGCAGCCAGGCACATATGCAGCGCCTGAGAAAACCAGGCATCATTGAACATGGCTTTTATAGGATCGATATTCAGATACTGGCCGTTAATGTAGTCAAAGCCGGAGGGGCTGTTCATCCAGCCATTTGCTGCAACCACCAGGATTCCGGAAAGAAGCCCGCTGACACCTACCACTACCCCTGTTACCCAGTGAAACCAGCGGTTAAACCGGTTCCATCCGTAGAGGAAGAAACCAAGGGCTATCGCTTCAATGAAAAAAGCAGTTCCTTCAAGTGAAAAAGGCATGCCGAATATAGGCCCGGCGTGTTTCATGAACGTAGGCCACAGAAGTCCGAGCTCAAATGAAAGAACCGTTCCCGACACAGCTCCGGTCGCAAAGAAGATGGCCACTCCCTTACTCCAGGCTTTTGTAATGTTCAGATATACATGATCATTGGTCTTAAGCCAGTAATAATGCGCCACGGCCATAAAGAAAGGCATAACCATTCCTATACAGGAAAATATGATATGAAATCCCAGAGAAAGGGCCATTTGTGACCTGGCTGCTATAAAATCGTCCATACTAAGATTTTTTTTGTCTTAAGAGCTTCTAGAGAACTTAAGATATGCATTTATAACAGGCCGCCTTAATAGTGCGGATGTGTATTGACTGCTGCAATATTAACTATTTATACGGTCAATTTCAATTGAGGGAAGCCCTGAACTGGCCTTCTTCGAAAGCCCGGAGGATAAAAATGAACTCGGAGCCTTTTCCGATCTCGCTCTTAACTTCGATAGAGCCTTTGTTTGCTTCTATAAAATCCTTGCACATGATCAGCCCCAGGCTGGTACCCTTTTCATTATTAGTGCCTTGGGTGCTCATGTTGCTTATTTCGAAAATGCCGGGGATCCTTTCTGCTTCAATGCCCACTCCCGAATCCTTCACTGTAAATTTGACCATTTTTTTACCTAGTGCTTCTGATTGTATGATAACAGATCCGCCGTCGTGAGTGAATTTAACGGCATTGGATAAAAGGTTGCGGATAACAAAGTCGAAGTGATCCGGATCAGAGAACAACTGAACGGAGCCTCCTGTCATATTGATTACTGAGATTGCTTTTTCTTCCGCCGCTGCCGAGAGAAGGTTGATATTTCTTTCAATAATTTCGCCGGGCCGGAAAGGTACCGGGTTTAGCCGTATTCCTTTGATTTGCATTTCTCCCCATTTCAGTAACTGGTTGAGCGTAGACAGCGAGGCATTACAGTTTACAATGAGTTTATTGATAATTTCATGTCTTTCTTCCGGACTGATGTCTTCGTCGTCAATAATGTAAAGAAGGTTAATCACAGAAGCGATAGGAAGGCGCAGATCATGTGCCAGAATAGAGAAGAACTTGTCCTTTACTGTATTTGATTCTTTAAGACTTGTATTCGCCTTGTTGAGCAGGTTATTGAGCTTTTTGGTTCGTAAATAAAACCATGCGACAATAATGAGCACTAAAATGATACACGCTGTAACACTCAGGATGATCTTCCTCTCAAAACCTTGTTGTTTGTTTTGATATCTTAGTTCCTGTACCCGCTCCTTTGATTTGCTGAGCTCGTATTCGGCTTGCAGATTGGATATCTGCTGAGACATGTCATTATAGTAAAAGCTGTCAGCAAGAGCGTAGCTTAGCTCTTTTAGCTGGAGAGCCTGGCGGTAGTTCCCCATGTGTTTATGAAGATTCCCCATTGCTTGAAGAAGATCAATTTCCTGTTTATGGGCCCCCTTTTCCCGGGCAAGCTTTAAGGCCTGTTTCAGGTAGAAAAGACTTTTACCGGGCTGGTCTTTTCCAAATACATCTGCCAGTGCCGTCAGTGTCTGCAGCTCTCGTATATAATTCTGTATATCCCTTGATTTTTGAAGGGCTGCGAATAACAGCCGGATTGATTTGTCCTTAAATCCCTGTTCCGCATAAACAGAAGCGAGGTTATTGAGGAGTGTAATGTGCAAGCCCCATAATTCCGGCTTGTCACTCAGGTGGATCCCTTTTTCAATGTATGCTTTCGCTAACTTAAACTGACTGAGTTCCCTGTATATGATACCGAAGTTATTGCAGATATTCAGAGAAAGACTTGAGAAAGGCAGCTTTTTGTCCAGCCGCTCAGCTGATTTAAGATATTTAAGAGCCGTCTGATATTCTTTTTGTCCTAAGTACCCCTCTGCAAGAGTTAAATTTGCTTCCATGACGCCCGCCTTGTCATGAATGGCTTCGCTTAATTGCAGTGCTTCCAGGAAATATCCGATAGCACGGTCATAATTTCCCTTTCTCAATTCGACGACACCAAGCCGGATAGTCACTGCGGCCTCGCCCTTCTTATTGTTTAATGCTTTGTAAATGCCTTTAGCGCGAAGATACTCCCGCCTGGACGAAATGAATTTCCCGAAGTTATCTTCAATCATTCCAAGCTGGTTCAGCATCAGGGCAAGGCCGGTGCTGTCGCGTTCCTTCTGGGCCAGAACAATACCTTTTTGCGCAAAGAAAAGTGCAGAGTCCGGCTTGTAGTACCGGTATCCTTTTACCAGTTTCTCATAATACCGGATGTCTTGTTTTTGGTCAGTTTGATAGGGCGGTTTATCACGCTGTTTGCAGAATCCGGACGAACAAAAAAGTACTAAAATGAAAAAAGAAACTAACCTGAAAAACACAATCACCAAAATAAATCCCTATAGCTCAGTATAAAGATCAACGTAAAGATAGGCTGTAATATTGAGCATGGAAAATATTTATTTATATATATGTTAATAAAAAATCAAATTAGGTTTATTCGCTTTTGCGTGAGAAATTTGCCGGATGAATTCAGCTATTGGTTCGGCTGAGCCAACCAACGCCGTCAATACAAATAATCACAAAGGGGTAAGGCAACTGGGACTGTGTATTTTTCTTGTCGGTCTTTCTTGTTTCGCTCAGTTATATCTTTTTCAGCCTATCATGCCCGACCTGGCTAAAAAATTTAATATCAACCCCGCAGAGAGTAGTTTTGCGGTGTCTTTTTCCACCCTTGGAATGACGATCGGCTTGTTCTGCGGAATTTTCTTTGCGGATCTGATCAGCAGGAAGAAGCTGATCAGTATAGCATTGATCAGTTCTTCCCTGCTGACAATACTCTCCTCGCTGGCGGGCAACTTCTGGTTACTGATAGCGATGAATACCCTTAAGGGCATTTTACTTGCCGGCTCTGCCTCTGTAGTCGTGGCATATATAGCGGAAGAAGTTCATCCTTCAGTCCTGGGAACTGTCACCAGCATGAACATTGCCGGTAATGCAGTTGGAGGAATGAGCGGCCGGATCGTCACCACCTTGCTGACAGGCTGGTTTTCCTGGCAGTGGGCTGCCTTTATCATCGGCTTTCTTTGCCTGGCAGGAGGTTTGATCTTCGCTAGAATAGCGCCGGAATCTCTACATTTTACTCCTGTGCGGATCAATATCCGGAAGAAGCTGGGCGAAATGCGCAGACAGTTGCATGTACCTGTTTTGTTCTCTTTATTTATACTAGGTTTTATCCTTCTCGGGTGCTTTGTAAGTGTTTATAACTATCTGGGGTTCCGGCTCGAAAATCCGCCCTTCAGCCTCCCTCATCATCAGATAGCACTGATATATCTGATGTACATTGTTGGCAGCATTGGTTCTATTTCCGGCGGGATATTGTCTGACCGGTTTGGCACCGGCAAAGTCCTGTCATTGATGATGCTGTGTATGCTTATTTCCTTGTCTCTATTTTTACCATCCAGCCTGCTGGCATTAACCCTTGGCCTGGGTGCGTTTACCTTTGTGTTCTTTGGAGCCCATGCAGTTGTAAGCCGTGTAGTAGCCCAGTATATTCCCTTACAACGATCCACCAGTATCTCCATGTACTTCCTTTTTTACTATCTAGGCTCAAGTATTCTTGGCTCGGGTACCGGTGTTGTGATGCATCACTGGGGATGGACTGCTTTTGTACTGGCAATCGGTATTCCTGTTATGTTTGGGCTTTTGCTGGCTCTTCGGGTGAGACACGCGCCGGAAAAAAGGTAAAGCCGGGTAGCTCGCTCGCCTCAGGAATTAAAAATTAAAACTTTTAACCTCCGTTTGGATTTAATCTTTTAAAACTACCTGAGTAAAACATATGAAAAACCTTTCAGTATGGAGGAATGAGGTCGAAGCACCTTCATTTCCTCGGTTAAATGGAGAAATTGACGCTGACGTCGTTATTGTCGGAGGCGGAATAACCGGCATCACAGCGGCTTACCTGCTGGCAATTGCAGGGAAGTCGGTGGTCGTGCTCGAAGCTTTAAAAGTCGGACAGAGCTCTACAGGCTATTCTACAGGCAACTTGTATTCAACAGTAGGAGGGGAAGGGCTTCATTCGATCTCATCGAAGTTTAATGAGAAGACACTTGCAGAAGTCGTAGAGTCAAGGGCGGCCGCCATTGAGCTTATTAAACAAATAATTGATGTAAATGCTATTGAATGCGATTTCAGGCATGTTCCATGGAGCCTTTTTACAGTTGATGGTTACCGGAAGAAATTTATCGATCAGGAGAGGACAGCGGCAGTTGGGGCAGGTTTAACTGTACAGCGGAATGTCCCGTATCCTGCCCCCGTGGAGGACGGTTTTACGATTCCGGGGCAGGCCCAGTTTAATCCTTATGAATACGTTGTGTCCCTTGCTTCTAAGATCAATACGGGTAATTGCCGCATATACGAATACAGTCCCGTGATGAAAGTGGAAGAAGGTGAGTTGTGTTCAGTTGAGACGGATAATGGAAAAGTAACTGCTCCAAAAGTGATTATGGCTACCCATACACCTAAAGGTCTTTACATGGTACATGCTTCCATGGGATCATACCGGGAATATGCTGTGGCTGCTCTCGTCAAAGACAAGTATCCTGAATCCGGGATATATTGGGAAATGCAGGAATCCGAACATTACTCTGTGCGTACCTTTGACGCTGAAGAAGGACGTATTATTATGGTCCTGGGGCAGATGCACAAGGTAGGCCAGAAAGAAGAGAATCTCGAATGTTATGAAAAGCTCGAAGCTTTCCTCCGTAAGCGTTTTGATGTAGGGGAAGTGCTGTATAAATGGTCGGCACAGCAATACAAGCCTGCTGACAGCATTCCTTATATAGGCCTTTCGTCGGGTAATTCAAAGATATATATTGCTACTGGTTTTGGTGCCGATGGACTGGTATACGGTACTTTGGCTGCTATGATCATTTCAGATGATATCCTGGGCAAATCTAACAAATGGAGCAAAACATACGATGCCTCAAGGATCACCCCGCTGGCATCTGCCTCTAATTTTTTAAAAGAAAATGTGAACGTAGCCTACGAAATGGCGAAGGATTTTCTGAGTACAGATGCAGACAGTTTTGCGGAAGTAAAAACATACGAAGGAAAGATCATGGAACTGGAAGGTTCCAAATATGCAGTTCATCGTGACGGTACAGGCGAATTGCATATTGTTTCTGCGATATGCCCGCATATGGGTTGTGTTGTTCACTGGAATACAGCGGACCAATCGTGGGACTGTCCATGCCACGGAAGCCGCTTTTCGAAACATGGAGAAGTACTGGAAGGCCCGGCCATTCATCCGTTAAAAAAAATCCAGGGCGGAACCGATGCTTAGTTATGGCTTAATCATGCAGAGTACTGCTGATTTCCACAAGCTGGATCTGGTAACAAAAAAGAGAAGCTGCTTTATACAAGCAGCTTCCTCCAAAC
>NZ_QEAS01000012.1:125052-149060 GCF_003130405.1 Pararcticibacter amylolyticus | reverse complement strand
CTTTGTGTCTTTATACTGTAGCCTGGGAAATAAGGTTACGTTTTTTTTTATTTTTCGTGATCCCCGCTTCTGACCTGCATCGGAGTCCCTTCGCTTTCGATTCGCTGACGCCGGGCTGTGTCTTTGCTTTTTCTTCGCGTTTTGAGCTAAGGAAAAGCGAATCAAAAGCTAAGGAAAAGCGTTGCAATGAGAACGCAGGGCAGGCTCGGGGACGATTTCAGCGTCTAAAAAAGGCATCTCTTGAAATTTATTGCCGCTGTTTCTCTTTTAGAAGTTTGTGCAAACGTTTGTCCAGTGTAATTTTCTTTCAAGCGGATTTAAAATAGAATTTTTGCAACAGTAAGCAAGCGGCTTGCCTTAGTAAACAACTTAATATCATAGCAAGTAATGGATCGTAGAAACTTTATAATGCAAGGGAGCATTGCTGCCGCAGGACTGGCTCTTTTTCCTTCAGGGCTTTTGTTTGCAAAAGATAAAGGCAAAGTAAGATTGGGTTATATAGGCGTTGGATTAAGGGGAAGAAATCATATTGCAGAAGGACTGTTGCGGGATGATGTAGAAATAGCGGCCATATGCGACATTCAGGAATCTTCGTTGAAGTCCTGCCGCGAGCAGATTGCTAAGGCAAAAAAGGCGATGCCGAAGGAATATACTGGCGGGGTAGATGCTTATAAGCGTCTTTTGGAGCGCAAAGATATTGATGCCGTTATCATATCTACTCCATGGCAGTTCCACAGGGATCAGTCGGTTGATGCTATGAGGGCTGGTAAATATGTGGGATGTGAGGTTATTGCCGGACTAACTGTTCAGGATCACTGGGATATCGTGAATGTTTCAGAAGAAACAAAGGTACCTTATATGACGCTCGAAAACGTATGTTACCGCCGTGATGTTATGGCTGTTCTGAATATGGTACGACAGGGCTTGTTTGGAGAGCTGGTTCATGCCGAGGGAGGGTATGAGCATGACCTCAGGCCGGTTCTTTTTAACGATGGCAAGCAGCCTTATGGCGGAGGGGTAGAGTTTGGGCCAGTTTCACAAAGCGAAGCTCAATGGAGAACGCAGTTTAATATTGATCGTGACGGGGACCTTTACCCGACGCATGGAGCTGGGCCTATTTTGCACTATCTCGACATCAACAGGGGGAACCGCTTTACAAAGCTTGTTTCCTTCAGTTCGAAGGCCAGGGGACTTGCATCTTATGTTGAAGAACTTGCTCCGGGACATGAGAATGCTAAAATAAATTATAAGAACGGCGATGTTGTCACCACGCAGATAGGTTGTGCTAATGGAGAAAGCGTTCTGCTTACACATGATACTCACCTCCCGCGACCATATTCGCTCGGTTTCAGGGTGCAGGGTACAAAGGGGATCTGGATGGATGTGGCAAAGTCGGTTTACATTGAACACAAATCGAAAAACGAGGATGAGTGGGATCCTGCACAGGATTGGTTCGATAAGTATGATCATCCTTTATGGAAAAAATACCAGGATAACGCCCTGGGAGCAGGACATGGAGGGATGGATTGGTTTGTATTTAATGCCTTTATTGAGTCGGTAAAACGCAAGGTACAAACGCCTATCGATGTGTATGACTCGGTTACGATGAGCGTGATCGCTCCACTGTCGGCAAAATCAATTGCAGAAGAGCAGGTGCTCGAATTTCCAGACTTTACCCGCGGAAAATGGAAAGACCGTAAAAACACCTTTGCCCTTGCTGATTCAGAATATTGAGGGGAAACGAACAGGACAATTTAAAGCGGGAACAGTAAAATGGAACAATTAAGCTCAACAGAAATACAGTCGATCATCTCAAACTTTGACTTACATGGCCGGCCGGGGAGAATCTATCCAACGGGATCTGGCTTAATAAACGATACCTACAGGATTGAAAACCTTTCTTCCGGATATCCCGATTACTTACTTCAGAGGATTAATCACAGGATATTCAAGAATGTGCAAGCATTGATGGAAAATATTGCCGAGGTGACTTTTCATCTGAGAAAGAAGCTGAAAGACCGACAAGTGGAGGGCGTCGAGAATAAAGTTCTCACGCTGGTGCCTTCGAAGAATGGTCTTTACTATTGTAAGGATGAGTTTGGGAATTACTGGAGAATGTACCTCTTTATTCCGGACACCAGGAGTTATGATCTTGTAGAGACCGAACAACAGGCCTTTGAGGGGGGCAGGGCATTTGGGAGTTTTCAGTCGATGTTGTCGGACCTGGATGTTAGTCGTATATCAGACAGTATTCCTGATTTTCACAACATCGAAAAGCGCTTAAAAGACCTTGATCTGGCCCTTTTGTCTGACCCTGCCGGGAGGAAAAAGGAGGTAGAAGAAGAGATCCGCTTTATTGACCTTCGACGCGAAATCATGTGTAGTATCCTTGAACTGGGAAGAAAGGGGAGGCTGCCCCTCAGGATTATTCACAGTGATACCAAGTTTAACAACGTGCTGCTGGACAAGAATGATCATGTACAGTGCGTGATCGACCTGGATACGGTGATGCCGGGGTTTGTTGCGTACGATTTCGGAGATGCGATTCGAACGATTATTAACACCGCCGCTGAGGATGAAAAGGACGCGGCGAAGATTCAACTTAATATTCCTCTTTTCAGTGCCTACGCGTCTGGTTATTTCCTGGAGACAAAAGACTTCCTGACGGCTGAAGAAGTTCATTCTCTGATGAAGGGAGTAATACTGATGCCATACATGCAGGCTGTACGTTTTTTAACCGATTATGTACAGGGAGATATCTATTACAAGACCAGCTTTACCGGGCATAATCTTCAACGTACGAGAGCGCAGATAACCCTTGTTAAACGGCTGGAAGAGAATAGGGCTGATCTGGAGAAAATAATAACCGGAGAGGCTCTGAAGCAAAATCCTTCCTTATTGGTTAATGCGCAAACGGCCTGATCATCTTTCAATGTGTGTTCTCCACAAGTTGCGATTCGATGATGATCTTATAGTAAGCCTGCACTTCCTGGGGGCTGGATTTAGGCGAGTTTAACAAGTCAAGCAAAATATCTGTTGCTTTTTGGGCCTGGAGAGCCGGGAATTGCTCAACAGAAGCCAGAGGAATATTATCCATATAGTTTATTAAGGGAAGATTAGCATAGCTGACGAAGTCGATCTTGTCAGGGTGGTTCCTCATGCAATGCCGGATCGCGAAGAGTGACACATAATCATTAAAGGAAACGATGGCTGTCGGCTTTCGTTTATTGCTTAAAAGCTTATTTACCGCTGCTACGGTGCCTTCTTCAGTAAGGTCGCAATTTGCAATGAGTGAAGGATCGTATTTAAGCCTGTTTTTAACCAGGGCTTTGATATAACCCTCCTGTCTTTCTCCGCTGGCAAAGAGTGTCTTCGGCCCGTTTATCAAACCAATAACACGGTGCCCTTTTTTTAGAAGATATGTTACAGCTTCAATGGTGCCGGTTTCCATATTGCAGGCTACATAATGAATATTCGGAATCGGCGGGATCCTGTCGAAGAAAACCACGGGTATATTCAATCTCTTCAGCATCTCGAAATGCTCAAAAGAAGATGTGCTTTTTGCTATTGAAACAAGTAGGCCATCTACGCGGTGATTTTTCATCTTTTCTACCAGTTGCTTCTCTTTTTGCTCGCTGTCATGCGATTGAGCAAGCAGCACCGTATAGTTCTTTTTGTAAGCCGTATCTTCTATTGCACTTATAGCTGAAGAAAAGAAGGCTTCCGATAGCTCTGGCAGGATCACTCCGATGGTGTACGTTTTTCCCTTTTGAAAGAAAATGGCTGTTTGATTGGGCTCGTACTTCAATTCAGATGCGAGCTTCTGGACTTTAGAGATAGTGCCTGATCCTATACTGGGATGATTGTGCAGGGCCCTGGAAACGGTAGACACCGAAATGTTAAGTAGCTGAGCAATTTCTTTAATAGTAGTGGGTTTTTCGGACATGCTTATAAGAAACGTTTTCTAAAGATAATGATTCCCGCGCTAAGTGAATGTTAGTAGCGGATTACAAAGCATGGTTTTGTGGATTTCTTCATATAACGTTCCTTTTATTGCTAAATGATTAATTCTTGGAAGGGTTTTTATATCTATTTTTAATTTAATAGTGGTTTTAATAAAAATGACCCATTCTGTGTGCCTAAAGGTTCGTCATTTTAGCTGATCCGGGTAAAGGGGCATCAGCGCAAACGTTTGTTCAGTGTAATTATCTCGTAAAGTTAATTTTAAATAGAACTTTACGTCGGAGGAAGCCCGAATTGTTTGGGAGAAATACCGATTTAACGAAATAATAACATACAATCAGGCTAATGCAAATTAAAACATGAAAGAAGCAAATGTTTTATTTCTCGAAGGGTCGGAAAGCTTATTATCTCCGGGTAAGTTTTCATCTGCGCTTGCTGCGCAGCAGGAGTATCAGATAAATGAAGATACATGGCCTATGCAGGATATTCTTCCTAAAGCTTCTTTTCGTATCGCTTATAACGACAGGAGTATCCTGATCAAATTCGTAGTAAAAGAAAGGGACATCAGATCGAAGCATGTCTATTATAACGACCCTGTATATAAAGACTCTTGTGTAGAATTCTTTATAGCCTTCGGTGATGACAAGGCGTATTATAATTTTGAGTTCAATTGTGCAGGAACTTTTCTGGCCGGGTACGGGGAGGGAAGGCAAAGAGAGTTACTGCCGTTTTCAGCCGGATCTCCTATAGAAACAGAGGTATGCTTTAAACAAGCTAAGGAATCTTTTCCTGACATCTTATGGGAACTTTCGGTAGTTATTCCTTTTGAAGTTTTCGTTAAGCACAACATCCGCTCGTTAAGAGGAAGATCATGCCGGGGCAATTTTTTTAAATGCGGTGATGATCTGCCGCATCCCCACTATCTTGCCTGGAGCAGGATCCAGGCTGATTCTCCTGATTTTCATTTACCGCAATTTTTCGGCCTGATAAATTTCAAGTAACCAATTAATCTTTACAAAATGCACACAAGTACTCCATTAACAATTAGTCCGACAGTAAGAAAAGGAATTCCGCCGATTGCCATTATTGGTGCTCTGTTCTTTATTTTCGGATTTATAACCTGGCTGAACTCGGTACTAATCCCATATTTGAGGATAGCCTGCGAACTGAATAATTTTGAATCATACCTCGTGGCATTTGCCTTTTATATTTCTTACCTGGTTATGGCAGTTCCTGCAGCTATCGTTCTGAAATCATCAGGCTTTAAAAAGGGGATGTCGATAGGGCTGATTATTATTGCTGCAGGGGCTTTGATATTTATTCCTGCAGCTATTACCCGCACCTATACACTTTTTCTCCTTGGGTTATTTGTACAGGGCTCGGGTTTAGCTTTGCTTCAGACAGCCTCCAATCCGTATATCACTATACTGGGACCAATAGAAAGCGCGGCCAGCCGGATTAGTATCATGGGCATCTGCAATAAGCTTGCCGGTGCAATTGCCCCTGTTGTCCTTGGAGCTATTGCTCTCAAAGATGCTGATAAGCTTAAAGTGAGGCTTGTCAGTATGAGCGTTTCTGAAAAATCAAGCCAACTGAATGAACTGGCCGGGAGGGTGATCACTCCGTATATCATTATTGTTGTTGTGCTGCTGATCCTTTCCCTCTGGATCTACAGATCGTCGCTGCCCGAAGTTGATACTGACCGGGAAGATGATGCCGTTGCTGCGGCAAACACAAGTAAGGTGTCGGTTTTTCAGTTTCCGCACCTTCTTCTTGGCGTACTTACCCTGTTCCTTTATGTAGGAGCAGAAGTACTTGCCGGAGACTCCATCATCAGCTATGGCTCGTCGCAGCACATCCCCCTATCGACCGCTAAGTTTTTCACTACCTGTACTTTAATGGCAATGATAGCGGGATACATCGTGGGTGTCATTAGTATACCGAAATATCTCAGCCAGGAAAAAGCGTTGAAGCTAAGTGCTATTCTGGGAATCATACTTTCAGTCGCAGCTGTGTCTACAAGCGGCTATACCTCTGTGTTGTGTATCGCGTTATTAGGACTTGCCAATTCTCTGATGTGGCCAGCCATATGGCCGCTTGCGCTGGCTGGTTTGGGAAGGTTTACAAAAGTAGGGTCGTCCCTTTTGATTATGGGAATCGCCGGCGGAGCTATTATTCCATTAATCTATGGTCGTTTGGCTGATAGTTTCAGTCCCCAGGAAGCCTATTGGATATTGGTGCCCTGCTATGCTTCTATTCTGTTCTACTCGACACTTGGTCATAAGATCAGGAGATAATATAAACGAATTATTGTCCACGCTAAATAAATAAATTATGAGGTTGAAACTTTTATCTAAATTAATGCCCGGCTTTTGCCTGATTTTACTTTTTAGTTTTCAAAGTGGTGCAGCGCATGCTGCAAGTACGTGGACGGTAAGATCAGAGGGCGAAAGGGCCGTTTCTGACATAACAGGAAGGGTCACTGATGCAAAAGGTGTAGCACTGCCGGGGGTGACGGTGATCGTTAAGGGAACGAAGACAGCAACCTCTACTGATATTAACGGTAAATACAAGATCCGGACTGATGAGAACTCAATCCTTGTTTTTACAATGATTGGATTTGGAAGTAAGGAGGTCATAGTTGGCCGGCAAAGCACTGTGAATGTGATTCTTCAGGAAAGCAGTCAGGCGATGGAGGAGGTAGTAGTTGTAGGGTACGGAACACAGAAGAAGAGGGATCTGACCGGCGCTATTTCCTCAGTGAAATCAGAAGACCTTGTCATGTCATCAAATCCGGACGTAGGGCATATGCTGAAAGGAAAGGTGGCGGGCCTGATGATCCGGGAAAACAGTGCCCAGCCGGGGGGAGGAATTGATATTCTCATCCGGGGAGCTGGTTCTGTTTTGGCCAGTAATGCTCCCCTTATTGTTGTGGATGGTTTTCCGATATCTGATCTTCAGCAACCCGATGCCGGTGGCAGATATCAGGCAGGAACCCAAAGTATATTAAATTCATTCAACCCTAATGATATCGCATCAATTGATGTGTTAAAAGATGCGAGTGCTACAGCAATATATGGATCCAGAGCTGCTAATGGTGTGATTTTGATTACAACAAAGAGGGGGCAGGCTGGTGCGCCTGTAGTTCAGTATTCGACAAGTTATTCTCACCAGAAGTACAATAATTCATTTGATGTTCTACCCTTAAACGAATGGATGCAAGTCCGCAATGAAGCGGCGTGGGAACAATGGAACTTTGATAATAATGTTTTCCCTTATGGATCAAGGACTCTTGCAGAAGCTCAGGCAGATCCTGTAAACGGACCTTTTCACACGTTGTATACGCAGAACGCAATAGACAATGTAGGAAGAGGTACTGACTGGTTTGCTCTTGTAACCCGGGACGGGAATACTCAGCAGCATAACTTATCTTTCACAGGGGGAAATGAATCAACCAAATATCTCCTTTCGGGAAATTTCTATGATCAGGATGGGATCATAAAGAATTCCGGATTCAAGAGGTACAGCATAAGAGCAAATGTGGATCAGAAGATAAATAGATTCATCAACTTTGGCCTCAATCTGACTGCAAGCAGGATAGATAATCTTAATAGCCAACTGGGCGGAGACCAGTATGAAAATTCGGGAATTATAAGGGCCGCGATACAGCAGGGTCCTCATATTAAAGCGATCGACGAGGATGGAAATTATCCCCTGAATCCTCAGCTGGCGCTTCAGCCAAATCCATATTCTCTACTCACAATTACCGATAAGGGGAGGATAGAACGGATGCTACTAAACTCATTCGTCGACGTAAACCCGGTGAAAGATCTTACTATCAGGCTCAAGGCGGGGGTTGACAGGGGCATTTCAAAACGATGGACATATCTGCCTACTACTACATTACATGGCGCTTTGGAGCATGGAAGAGCTACTATTGCTGATATAGACCGCGACGACTATTTGCTGGAGGCTACGGCAAATTATACAAAGACACTCGGTCCTCACAGAATAACCGCACTTGCCGGTGTTTCCGAGCAAAAGACAGGCAATTCCAATAGCAGCGAAGGAAACACAGGATTTATTACAGATGCTTTTTTATGGAATAATCTGAATTCGGGAAGCGGCACAAAAACAATGACTTCGTCAAGACAGGAGAATACTATTGCCTCTTACTTCGGCAGGCTTAATTATAATTACAAGGAAAGGTACCTGGCAACGTTCACCGTACGGGCCGACGGTGCAAGTGTATTTGCCCGTAACCATAAATGGGGAACTTTTCCATCGGCTGCTTTTGCATGGAACGTGGTTGAGGAGCCCTTTTTTAAAGACATGAAAAGTGTGTTGTCGCAGTTTAAGTTAAGAATAGGCTACGGGAAGACTGGAAATGCAGATATTGGGAGTAACGCTTTTGCGGCCTATACAGCATACCCTGCATGGCTTTCGGGTAACGATGTCATTAATATAGGGGTCTCATTAAACAGACTTGAAAATCCGGACTTGAAATGGGAAACAACTACTGAGACGAACCTCGGTCTGGACTATGAACTCTTTGGAGGGAAAGTGAATGGTTCGTTTGAACTTTATAAGAAGGTCATTTCAGATCTGCTCGCAACGAAACCTATCAATTCGTACCAGGAGGTTAATCAGATAATGGCCAATGTGGGGGAGACCCAAAGCAAAGGATTTGAGTTGACAGTTAATACAAACAACATGCAGCGTGGCAGTTTTCAGTGGAAAACCGTTTATACATTTGCGAAATTTAAAGATACCTGGAGAAAAAGGGCGGATGACTGGAAGCCGTCGGTTTATGAAAGCACGAATGACCCGATCCGGGCTTTATACACGAGGATGTCCGACGGAATTCTGCAGGTTGGAGAGAATCCACCAGTATCTCAGCCGGAACTTAAGCCGGGTATGATTAAGATAAAAGATATTAATGGCTTTCAGCGTGATGCAGATGGAAATCCGGTGGTTAATGAGAATGGAAGGTTTATCCGTACCGGGCAGCCAGACGGGCGTATTGACGATGCCGATACCCAATTGCTGGGCACTACAGATCCCTCTTTAATTATAGGGCTTACCAATATTTTCAACTACAAAAACTTCAGTTTGAATTTTGATTTCACAGGAATGTTCGGACGAAAGCTGGCAGATCCTAACTACACGACCTATGGTATTAGTGCAGCCGGTATTTATACAAATGGATACAATGCATTGGCTACGGTAAAGAACAGATGGACGCCGGAAAATCCTTCAAATACTCAACCCAGTTCATTCTATGGCTGGTCGCCTTATGGGATCGGCGACTTTTTCCTGGAAGATGCGTGGTTCATAAGGCTGCAGAACGTTTCACTTGGTTACAGGCTGCCCAGGAAGGCGCTGGGAAAGGTATTTTCAGAAGCCCGCTTTCACGTGGATGCACAGAATCTTTTTGTGATCACCCCTTACTCCGGTGTAGATCCTGAAACGGATTCGTATACTGCTGCATATCCTTATATAAGGACTTTTACCGCCGGCATTAATCTTACTTTTTAATTGACCTTTTAAAGACTACTGTAATGAATATCCGAAAATTACTATATTTCTGTCTTACTCTCAGCCTGGTTGCGGGAGGATGTACAAAAGACCTGGTCCCTGTTGATTATTCTGAAATTAATCCCAATATCTTTCCTAAAACGGAGTCGGACCTGCAGGCTATGGTTAACGCATGCTATCACCCTTTAAGAGGGGCCTGGTCCGACGGAATCCATTCAACTTCTGAGAGGGGCATCATGTATTTAAGTGATGCTACCACTGAAATCCTTCACGGAAAGTACGGAGACCAGAATCTGGCGTCGTTACTCAATTATCGCCCGACAGATGCAGGCTTTACCCATTATTACGACGACTTTTATAATAAAGTAAGCCGTATGACGATGACGATCAATCTGATTACAGAGTCGAAAGTGAGTGAGGAACTGAAGAAACGGGCGATTGCTGAAGTGCGGTGCGCAAGAGGCTTGCTTTGTTATGAACTCTATGATTTGTACGGCCCCATAGTAGTTGCTCCAATAGAAGTTTTGAAACAACCCCTGGTAGAAGAGCCATTGGCAAGACTGTCACATGACGAAATGGTAACGTTTATTGAGGATGACCTCACTGCCGCTGCAGCAGATCTTCCTCATCCCTCTGAAGCGGAATATGGAAGATTCAGCAAAGCACTTGCAAAGATGATACTGATCCGGCTGAATCTTCATGAGAAAAGATGGGAAAAAGTGGAAGCCTTATGTAATGATATCATTGCATACAATTACTTCTCGCTGGATAAGAGCTATGTAGATATGTGGAGCCTTGATGGCGCTCAAAAGAGTAAGGAAGTAATATGGGCAATACCCTGCGATTATTCAGGCACCAGTGAGAATCAGTGGCAGCTGATGGTTCTTCCTGCGAATTACCCGCAGAAGGGCGGCTGGGGAACCATCCAAAGTACGTGGTGGTTTTACGATACTTTTGAAAATGAAGACGTTCGTAAAACCATGCTAATTGCCTCTTATACCGGTACGGATGGTGTAGTTTACAACCGGAGTAATCCGGGGGATATAATGGACTGGGGGCCCATTCCCTTAAAAATGAATGCCGATGCAGCCAGGACCACAAGTTTATCGACGGTTGATATTATTATGTACCGCTATGCTGATGTGCTCTTGTCGAAAGCCGAAGCCGTGGCTAACAAAACGGGCAGCCCAAGTGCAGAAGTCATGGAACTGGTAAACATTGTAAGAAGGAGAGCAGGACTTCAGGACAAAAAGCTCGCTGACTTTTCAACCCTTTCTGCCTTTAATGATATGATCCTTACCGAAAGAAGCCATGAGTTCTGGTGCGAGAACGGGCAGTACCGGGCCGATTTGATCAGGCACGGAAAGTTTGTTTCGCGCGCGCAACTTGTAAAGAAATCAACCTATGCGGCAGAATATAAGCAGCTCTTCCCTTTTTCGCTCAAGACGATCAGTGAGGGAAAAGGTAAATTTATTCAGAATCCGGGTTATAATTAAACAATGGGCTATGCGTAGAAAGAGCGAAAAATTAATTTACCTGCTGCTGTTGCTGCCGGTCGGTTTAGTCTTCTTTTTTATGAGTTGTGGCAAGAAGAAGGCAGAAGGTGCGCCGGATACTTCGGCTGAAATAAACTATAGCCCGTCCTTAGATATCTTCCCCAACCCCGAAAGAGGATTTATACATACCTATATAGTAAAATCAGGAGGAACTCCATTAAGTTCCGCTCAGCTGGGTTTACTTAGAAAAGAGAATATATCGATGGTCCTGAGGGTATTTTATCTCGATAGTTTTAAAGACAAGCCGATAGACGAAGCCGGGCTTTCTTTGATTCAGGCAGATCTTCAGAAGATACGTGATGCTGGCCTTAAAGCCATTTTGCGTTTTGCCTATACCGATGAAATTACAGGTACAGATGCTCCCTATGATATCATAGAGCAGCATCTGAATCAGCTGAAGCCAATCTTTGAGCAGAATAAGGATGTGATCTCATTCGTTCAGGCTGGTTTTATAGGCGCTTGGGGAGAATGGCATAGCTCGAGCAATGGACTGGCCACTACCGACAATGAAAGAAAAGTGCTGTTTAAATTACTGGAAGTCCTTCCTTCTGAAATTATGGTACAGGTAAGGACTCCCGGACAGAAGCAGGCAATTTTCAACACAGCATCGCCGGTTGATCAGTCGATCGCTTATTCAGCAGATAAAAAAGCACGGGTAGGCCATCATAATGATTGTTTTATGTCGGGCGGATCGAATTACGGTACCTATTCAAATGTTACCGCCGAAAAGACATACATCAGTAACGATGCGCTATATATTCCTACAGGAGGAGAAACCTGTCCGCCTGAGGGAGGGTATGATCCGAGCTGTCCGGAAGGCCGCAACGAAATGAAACTGTTGAAGTGGACGTATCTGAACCTCGATTATTATCAGCCGACACTTAACGCGTGGAAGTCGTCCGGATGCTTTGATGAATTTCACCGTAACCTGGGATACCGGCTGGTTTTGCTAAAATCAAAGTTATTGGGACAGGCAGTAGCCGGACAGGACTACAGCGTAAGCATAAGTATGACTAATACCGGTTATGCGCCGTTGTATAATTATAAAGTAACCAGCCTTGTGCTGAAGAACACGGCGACTCAGAACGTTTATTCCTTTGAGTTGCCTGTTGATATACGACAATGCAAGCCATCAGGCACATTCAATATCGACCAGCCGGTGAAGCTTGCTGGTGTTTCTGCAGGAAATTATGATCTGTATTTGAAAATAGCCGATAAAGCCGACAACCTAAAAAACAGGGCAGAATACTGTGTGAGGCTGGCGAATACAGGGGTGTGGACTGAAGACGGGGGTATGAATAAATTAATGCAGCAGATTAAGGTTTCCGCACAATAGAATCGGAAAGCGAATACTAACTAGAAATTTTACTCCAATGAAAAGAAAAATAGTAATTATGCCATGCATTGCTCTGGCAATGCTCTGTATCTTTTCCTGTAAGAAAGATGAGAAGGGCAGTGGTTTAAAGGCCGTGTTCAGTTATGTTGCTGACGGCTTTGTTGTGAATTTCACAGATTTCTCTCAAAATGCGGGTGACTATAAATGGGATTTCGGTGATGGAAGCGAAGGTTCTACCAGGTCTAATCCAAGTCATATTTACAGTAAAAAGGGCGGATATATGGTCTCCCTCGAAATTACTAATAATGGCGAAACCAGTACCTTTAAAGATTCCGTTTATGTTTTAGGTCCTAACATTAAGATTGACGGCGACTTCAACGATTGGGAGCATGTAGAATACAGCTATACGAATGAAAACGGAGGAGGTACCCTTTTGAAGGTAAAGACATTTGCATCAACCACAGATGTTAACTTCTATCTGGAGGGAAATCAAAGTTTTAATCTGGCTGTTTTTGATCTTTACATCGATTCGGATAACAATCCGAATACGGGTTTAAAAACATGGTTGTATCCGGTTACAGCAGGTGCCGACTTCCTGTTTGAAGGAAATTTCAATCCTGCCAATCCTGCCGCATCTACAGGAAGCGTGTTCGCTCATAATGCGCCTGATAATGGCTGGGGATGGAATGAAGTTGCTTCATTTGCCAATGCCATGAAGTTTGCAAAAATGGGTACCTTGAACGGGAATAAAGTCATTGAATTTTCTGTTAAAAAGTCTGTTCTGGGATCGCCGAAGAAATACCTGAATTTTGCCCTTGTTGAAATGGATACTGGCTGGACAGAAATCGGTTCACTGCCTGCAAGTCAGAAAGCCACATCGGGATTCACTCGAGTTGAACTTTAATCCTTTCTTATGGAGTTTACGAGGACAACCCTAAAGGCTACCGGGTTTACTGCCGTCATAGTAAGTATACTTTTTACTTTGGCAGTAAAGGCGCAGGTAAAAAGTATTACATACCAGGAAAGCCCGGATGACTTTTCAAACCCTGAACGCGGGTTTTATTTACCAGCTGGAGAGGCCCCGGGAGAATTGTCGGGTGCTACCCTCTTAAAAATCCGTACTACACATTCAGTAAAGAGCAGAAATGCCGCTTACGCTGCCTGGGTTTCCCTGCTTTACCGCGATTATCTGCTTTCTGACTTTAAGAATTCAGCGATAAGCGATGAATATCTGGAGAAGATCGATCGTGATTTTGCGGCGGTAAGGGAGGCCGGAATGAAAGTCGTACTAAGATTTGCCTACACCAATAAAGCAAATACAGGGAACTGCGGGGATGAAAATAAGATCTGTCCGCCCTATGGTGACGCTCCAAAGCACATTGTCTTACAACATATTGCACAACTTAAACCCATACTCGTAAAAAATGCCGATGTGATCTCTGTCTTGCAGCAGGGATTTATCGGAATATGGGGCGAGAATCATTATACCGATTATTTTGGAACCAGTTCTGCAAATAAGGCAGGGGTGATACCCGACAGCAGCTGGCTGGACCGAAACGAGGTATTAAAGGCACTGCTTGACGCTTTGCCGAAGGACCGGATGGTGCAGGTAAGGACCCCTCAGTTTAAGCAGCGGTATGTATATGGACCAAAGGCTCCTGTGACATCAGCGCCTCTAACAGCGGGGGAGGCTTTCAAACTCACAGATAAAGCGAGGATCGCCCTGCACAATGACTGTTTTCTGGCGAGCAGTGACGACTACGGAACCTTCTATGATCAAGGCAATTCTTCTTCTCCCAGCGGTCCCGCTAATGCGGTTCTGAGACGCTTCTTTGAAGCTGACAGTCGCTATGTGGCTGTTGGAGGAGAAACCTGTGACGACGCTTTCAGCCCGGAAAACGACTGCGCGCCCCTTGGACATGCAGAACAGGAAATGGCAGCCATGCACTATAGCTTTCTTAATACGGCCTATAACAACCAGGTAAATAACGACTGGGAGGCCAATGGCTGTATGATGAATATAAAGAGAAGGCTCGGTTACCGTTTCGTTCTGAACAGGGCCTTGTTACCTGAAAAGGTGAAAGCGGGCGGTGATTTCAATATCAAGCTTTATCTGAAGAACGCTGGTTTCGCTTCTCCATATAATCCCCGTCCTCTTGAGCTGATATTAAGGTCTGTAAAGTCAGGCAAAATATATTCTTTCACCTTACTTAAGTCTGTTCGGAAATGGTATCCCGGACAGGTAGAATTAAATGGCCGGATAGATCTGCCGGGAAATCTTTTGAGAGGGGATTATCAGGTATTGCTTAATTTACCAGATGGATATGTTTCGCTGGCGGGAAGACCGGAGTACAGTATCAGACTTGCAAATAAAGATGTCTGGGAGGAAAAGACGGGCTTTAATCGGTTGAATCATGTTGTTCATGTATATTAACACTTAACAAATTAAATGGTCTTACAATCAGGCGAGGAAAAGACTATGCGGGTCCTTTCAATAGATGTTATGAGAGGAATTATCATGCTGTTACTGGCAGGAGAGTCCTGTTTATTATACTTCTCTTTAAGTGAACTGCGTCTCCCCGGATTTCTGCATGAATTAATGCAGCAGTTTTTTCATCATCCATGGCACGGACTGCGGTTCTGGGACTTGGTTCAGCCGGCTTTTATGTTAATCGCGGGTACTGCGATGTTTTATTCGTTGAAGTCGAAGAAAATGAGAGGAGTGAGCTGGGGCCGGAATTTTAAGCATATACTGATCCGCTCTCTGAAGCTTTTTTTGTTTGGTACTGCCCTTCATTGCGTATACGCAGGTAAGATGGTATGGGAACTTTGGAATGTTCTGACGCAGTTATCTATTACTACCATTATTGCTTATTTAATCATTGAACGGTCTGTTCAGTTTCAGCTGGCTATATCCGTTATCCTTCTGATCCTGACTGAAGTTCTATACCGGACAGTCCTTATGCCGGGCTTTGAACATCCCTTTGAGGAGTTTCACAATTTCGGTGCCTGGTTTGATACCATCCTTATGGGAAAGATCAATCCGGACGGGTGGGTTACCATTAATTTTGTGCCCACCGCCGCCCACACTATCTGGGGTGTGGTCGCAGGAAGGGTACTAACTGCGTCTTCCTCATCCGGAAAAAAGGTGTTAAAGCTCGTAACTTTCGGTGTTATTCTTTTATTGTGTGGATTTGCCCTTGATCTTTCTCAAGTTACTCCTATTATTAAGCGTATCAGTACCAGTTCTTTTGTTTTAGCTTCCGGTGGCTGGGTGTTACTCATCCTGGCCTTTGTTTACTGGTTAACAGATGTAAAGGGTCTTAGCCGATGCTCCTGGATCTTTGTTTCAATCGGGATGAATGCCATTTTCATTTATCTGTTTTTCGAGACGGTTGGACATGAATGGCTCCTTCCTGTTGTAGGAATCTTTACAAGAGGGGTCGCGGAACTACTATCGCTAAGCGCTCCGGTTACAGCCGTTTTTACTTCACTTCTTACATTAGCTATTGAGTGGTATATCTGCTATTGGCTTTATTCTAAAAAGGTCTTTATTAAGCTCTGATTTATGTTTCGAAACCGGTTATTCCAAATTCAATTTATCATATTACTGCTTTTTGCACTTCCTGAAGAGCAGATTCAGGCACAGGTAATATATCCAGGAAAGTCGCCGGGGGAAGCAGCCGCTGAAACTTCTACTCAAAACCCGACGCTCGTGCTGTCTCTGAAAAACGAGATCATGGAAGCCCGGTGGGCTTTAAAAGATCACTCATTGTTCCCATTACGGTTTGAGGGTGAGGAAGAAATAGTGTCTCTGGACAAGATGCCCTTGTTTGGATTAACCCTTGCTGCAGGAGGAGAATTGGGAAGCCCGTCTTTTAAGACGGAAGGAATGCCTTTAATCAGCGACACTATAGACACGCGCACCAATAGAAAAGGAAAACGCATAGAGGTATATCTCGCTAATTCCCGATATGGAATCAGTGTCACCTGGTCTGCATGTCTTTTTGATGGATCTGATTACATCACTCAGATTTTTAAAATAAACTCAATTAACCCTGTTAAGGTAAGTAAGGTCACCCTGCTCAATCTGCCAGCACATGCAGGAATAAAATCCAGTAGTAAGGTCGACGGTTCACCTTTGGTAAACGAAAGAATGTTTTTTGCTATAGAGCACCCTATGAGTAAGAATGAGAGGAAGGGGGATATAGTATTGTCTTATTTGCCGCGGTTTGAATCAATAACGAAAGCTCCGCTTGTAGTAAGTACTGTATGGGGAGTTAGTCCGGCCGGACAGCTAAGAAGAAGCTTTTTATATTATCTTGAAAAAGAAAGGGCAGCCCCTTACAAGCAATTTTTACATTATAATTCGTGGTATGATCTGTCGTGGGTAGACCGGAAGCTTGATGAAAAGCTCTGCCTGGATCGAATTCAGACTTTTGCCGATAGCTTGATCGTTAAGCGAAATGTTGGTGTCAGAGCCTTTCTGTTTGATGATGGCTGGGATGATAACCAGAGCCTCTGGCAATTCAATAAGGGTTTTCCGGAAGGGTTTACCCCCCTCAGTAAATTAGCACGAAGATATAACTCCGATATAGGAGTCTGGATGTCGCCCTGGGGAGGATATGATGAACCGAAGTTGCAGCGCCTGAAGTTTGGCAAGTCGCAGGAGCCTCCTTTTGAAACAAATGAAAATGGGTTTACGTTAACAGGCGAAAATTATTATAGGCGTTTCAAGTCTGTAATATCCCGTTTTGTCACGGAGTATCAGGTAAATATCATCAAATTTGATGGGGTAGGGGCCGGAAACGGAGCAGATGGTGCCAGTATAACTTACCAGAAGGATATTGAAGCCTTTGTGAAGCTTATAAATGAATTAAGGGCCATTAATCCGGACCTTTATTTCAGTCTGACAGTAGGTACCTGGCCATCGCCATACTGGTTAAAATACGGAGATGCCATATGGCGGGCGGGAGATGATACGGGAATGGAAGGACAAGGATCGAACCGCCAGAAGTGGATTAATTACCGCGATGCTCAGGCTTATAAGAACATCGTCCTTCGCGCTCCATTGTATCCTTTAAATTCGTTGATGTATCACGGGATATGTATAGCCGACAATGGAGTACCGGGGAAATTAGATATGGATGATCAATCGATATCCGATGAAATATGGTCTTTTTTCGGAACAGGGACCAGCTTACAGGAAATGTATATTAACCCTCATAAGTTGAACAGCAAAAGCTGGGATGAGCTTGCCAAAGCATCCTCCTGGGCTAGTCGCCATTCCGATGTCCTCGCTGATGTGCACTGGGTAGGAGGAGATCCGGCTAAGGAGGAGGTCTATGGATTTGCCGCGTGGGGAAGGAACAAGGCAGTACTTACACTGCGAAATCCTTCTGAAAAGACTCAGTCTTTTAAAGTGGATGTTGACAAGATCTTTGAATTGCCCTCTGCGTATAAATCTGCTTATTCTTTTTATGATGCAAAGATATCGGAAGCAGGTGATAGTAAGAAGCCGGTGAAAACCGGAAAGTTGTTCAATGTTCTTTTAGCCCCCTTTGAAGTAAAAGTATTTAATGCCTATCCTCAAAAATAGCCAAGTAGTAAAAGTAGCGCTGGAAGTCGGTCGTTATTTCCTGGGAGGTAAATGGCAAGACCTCTACCGTGATGTGCTTTCCGAGGCCGAAAGGGCAAAAAGACAAGCGGGTTTTGCTCGTTTGAAGGTTTATCTGATGGGAAGAACCCAGGAATTTTTGATCGAAAAGATGTAAGGGTTACTGGAGACTTATAGTGAAGCGTATCATAAGTTACTACCCACTTTACTAACTCAAAAATGCGGTATGGCACCGCAGGGCAATTCATCGTCGGCCAACTGGAAAAGGATTGAAATGGTGTTAATTGTCGCACTCATTATCTGCGAAATGTCTGCGATAGAGTTCCGCGTTTCACTTTTAATAGGAGCACCATTTTGCTCAAATGGCGCAACCATTATTATTCTTCGAGAGGACATCGATGAAGTCGCCTAAACCTTTCTAAGCATTTACTCCAATACCTATTATACAACTCCTCAAAAGCATCCATTTCACCATCGCTTCTTTTAAGCTGAGCAAGAATATCTTCATCAGAAAGTGTATTGAAGCTTTTCATAAGCTTTGGTTATTTAGATCCGCAGCATAGTTAGCTTCTTCGTGGAGACAATGTTCCCGGAAATTATATTCCAATAATGTGCAGAACTTTTAACTTATACAAATTAAAGATTTGAACGACTAGGGCGGCTGCTTGTACTTTTCGAGCCGCTAACTAATTTATTAAAAAATCAAGGATTAACCATTTGGATAGAAGACTCATCCCTATAGCGCAATTGAACCTGTTGACAAAGTTGAACCTCTTCTGGTTATTCAAACCGCAGACTATCCGTCGGCTTACCTACGGCTGTCCTGAAAGTCTGCCCGGCTATTGTAATAATCGCGAGAAACGCCAGGCCGGTTCCGGCCAGCAGGAAAACCGGCCAGTTTAAATTGATCCTGTAAGCGTAATCCATTAGCCATTTATACATAACAAAGTACGATAAGGGGATTGCAATGCAATTGGCGATAACCACTATCCATGAAAATTCACGAAAAAACAGTCCTATAACATCAGAAGGCGAGGCACCCAATACTTTGCGGATGCCCACCTCTTTAGTTCTCCGGGTTATACTCAAAGACACAAGTCCGGTAATGCCAAGAAGTACAATTATTACGGCAAGAATGGTAGCGACGCGTGACGCCTTTTCCAGTCTAATCTCAGTTTGATAAAGATCTTTGAGCTTGTCGTCAAGAAAATAATAGTCGAAGGCGCTTCCCGGCAACAACTCTCCCCACTTTTTTTCTAATGACACGACGGCCCTGGTAAGATTCCAGGGTTTAACCCTTACCGTAAGATAGCGGAAGCTTATAGAACCTTTAATATTAAAAAATATTAAAGGTTCTATAGCTTGATGCATAGAGCTGAAGTGAAAATCCTTGACCACTCCTGCCACTTTATAACCTTGATCATTTCCGATCATGCGGATCACCTTCCCAACGACCGAGCCTTCTTTGTCCCATCCCATAACTCTGGCCGTGCTCTCATTGATCACCACACTCAAAGGATCGACTCCTTCCCCACCTGATCCGAAATATTCGCCCTCTCTCATGGTCATCCCATATGTTTTGGCATATTCATCATCAGTTGATAACATTTTGAGGCTTACTGCCTGACTCGGATCACGACCGTTGCTATAGAAGCTCCCGCTTCCACCACTATTCCCATTCGGAATATCATAAGAGACAGAAGCTTCGCTGACCTGGGGCAATGTCGCTATTTCTCTTCTTATCGTCTCCATGTGCCTGACTCCCGCATCCGACCAGTCCCTGGGAGTAGCAATCGTAATAAGCCCATCCTTATTGTAACCCAGATTTCCGCTTAAAAAATATTTTACCTGGCTGGAGACAACAATTGCTCCGGTAAAGACAAATAAGGCGATGACAAATTGAAATGTTATGAGGATACGCCGAAAGAGAATATTCTCCTTTATAGATTTAAGCTTTCCCTTTAATGAATCAACCGTATTCAGACGTGATAATAGCAAAGCCGGATATGCACCTGCAAGTAATCCTGTTATTATTCCTGCCGACAAGAGGGCACAGTAAACATACCATGGATACTCAAGCAGCCGCGGCATTGCCTTTCCGAAAAGATCGAAATACACCGGCCTGAAAAGGACATAACAGCATAGCGAAATCAGAAACGCCATAAAGACCAGCAACAGCGATTCGAACAGAAACTGAAACGTAAGCTGTTTTTTTAGCCCCCCAATAGCCTTACGTACCCCGATTTCCTTTAGCCTGGACGCAGAGCTTCCTATACTAATATTTACAAAATTGACTAATGCCATGAAGATGATAAACAGAGCAATAGAGCCGAGCATATAAATCATCTTTCTGCCTACTCCGTTGTTTGCCGTTAAATAATAGGTCTTAAGCGGATTGAGTCTAGCCTTTAAGTTCGCGCTTACCTCAGACGGTGCATCGGCTTTCAAAATACGATCAATAGCTCGATTTACGGCATCAGGGCTTACTCCTTCTCTTAATTCAATATAGGTGGGAATATAGATATTAGCCCAGTCTTCCATATTTCTTCCAAAATATTGAAGAGAGCCGGGGGGTAAAAACACCTGGTTTGCTGGCTTTACCAAACCGGATACCGAATTTTGGGGAACCGACCTGAGAACTCCGGTTATGACAAATGGTTTCCTTTGTCCGGAGAAGTTATCAATCTCAAGCGTTTGCCCAACAACATTTTTCTTTCCGAAATACTTAACTGCAATTTCCTCTGTAATAACAACTGCATCAGGAGAGGTCAAAGCATGTTGGCGGTCGCCATATAACAATGGGAATCCAAACATGGAAAGAATGGTTGAATCGCCTGGTTGAACAGCTTCACGAAAGTGCCTGTTGCCTTTAGAGATGGTCGTTGTGAGTCCGTCAAACCGGTAAAAGTTTTCGATAAGATGAGGACACTGCTCTTTTAGAACCTTTCCGAGAGGCGCTACAGAAGTCATCTCTGGCCCCATTCCGGTCTCTTTCCAATGACTCTCAAGCAGATATTGACGATCGATATTCTTGAGGGAACTGTTGACACGCACTTCTTCCCATATATAAGCACTTATGATCAAAACAAAAGAAATACCAGCCGCCAGCCCGATAATCGTAACGGCAGTATAAAATTTCCTCCTGACGAGGTTTCTCCACGCAACCTTAAAATAATTCTGCAGCATAGCAATTACTAACTGGAAGGCAAAGAAGCATGAAGCATGCCTGAATTGCAATTATTCTGACTATCAGTCAATTATTATATAATGCATTCCTTAGTATGTTCGATATCGTGCATTTACTGCGCGAAGACAAACGCCTGCATGCCCACGTTTATATTAAAAAACATTAC
Source organism: Pararcticibacter amylolyticus (assembly GCF_003130405.1). GTDB lineage: Bacteria > Bacteroidota > Bacteroidia > Sphingobacteriales > Sphingobacteriaceae > Arcticibacter > Arcticibacter amylolyticus. The sequence continues at coordinate 127,697 of NZ_QEAS01000012.1, read as the reverse complement.
AGGAAGACCTCTTTTGAACTAAAACTTCCAATCAGATAAAGGCGAATTCAAAAACGAATCCAGGAGTCACCTAAAATGGAGAATGACTCGTCCTTAATCTATACACTTTTAATTGATAGTTCTTGATCAATTATACATCTGGTGATGATAGTACTGAAATAACTATACATAGGATTTTATAGTACTGAAATAGCTTTACAGAAAGCTGGCAGGCTTCTTATTTCGTTAAGTTGATTGGAATCAATCAGCCGAAGAGAAGAATAGACGCCTGATAAAGCACCTGACTAAATACATTTCACTTTATTCTTAAAAAAATATGGAATAACTAAATTTACCCTGATCCCCGACCTTTTTTTGCTTGATCCGCAACTTCGAACCGCTACACTTAGTGAAGTTTTCAAAATTATCTTTCTGATTAACAGTGAATTATCTTCAAAAAAAACGGGACAAACGATCAAAATTTGATGTTGTCCCGTTGGGTGCACCCGAAGGGATTCGAACCCCTATCATCAGAACCGGAATCTGACATTCTATCCATTGAACTACGGGTGCGTAGTGCCGGTTATTGGCGGCACAAATATATATATTCCCGCCTTATGCGGCAAGGAACTTAAACATTAAATCTGAAGTGCATGATATCACCGTCTTCTACTATGTAGGTTTTGCCCTCTACGCTTAATTTTCCTGCTTCTTTACAGGCTGCTTCCGAACCGTACGTAATAAAATCAGCATATTTGATCACTTCAGCCCTGATAAAACCTTTTTCAAAATCGCTGTGGATAACACCGGCAGCCTGGGGGGCTGTGAAGCCTTTTGTAATAGTCCAGGCGCGTACTTCCTGAACGCCGGCTGTAAAATAGGTTGCGAGGTTCAGAAGGTGATATGCAGCCCGGATCAGCCGGCTGACTCCCGATTCTTCAAGCCCCAGGTCATTCAGGAACATCTGGCGCTCTTCATAGCTTTCAAGCTCTGCGATCTCCGATTCTATTTTTGCTGAGATGATCAGAACTTCAGCGTTTTCCTCTTTTACGGCCTCTCTTACCTGTTCAACATACGCATTGCCCGAAGTAACAGATCCTTCATCCACGTTACAAACATACATAACTGGTTTTTCCGTGAGCAGGAACAAATCAGCAATATATTCTTTATCCTCTTCTGAGATAGGTGCGGTGCGGACAGATTTGCCGGATTCGAGATGTGTTTTTACGATGGAGCATACTTCATAAGCCTTTTTTGCTTCCTTGTCTCCGCCGGTTTTAGCCATTTTCTCAACCTTCTGAATCTTTTTCGAAACAGTTTCGAGGTCTTTCAACTGCAGCTCGGTATCAATGATTTCCTTGTCCCGGATCGGGTCTACTGAACCGTCCACATGAACTACATTTCCGTCGTCGAAACAGCGCAGAACGTGAATAATAGCGTTGGTGGCACGGATATTTCCCAAAAACTGATTGCCAAGGCCTTCTCCTTTGCTCGCACCTTTAACGAGCCCGGCAATATCCACGATTTCAATCGTATTGGGAACGATCCGGTTAGGTTTAACCAATTCCGCGAGCTTGGTTAAGCGCTCGTCGGGTACGGTGATAACCCCGACATTCGGTTCTATCGTGCAAAACGGAAAGTTTGCAGCCTGAGCTTTCGCATTAGATAAACAATTAAAGAGAGTTGATTTTCCAACGTTGGGTAAACCAACGATTCCGCATTGTAAAGCCATGTATATTTTGTAGTTATGAGATTTGTATTTATAGCAATGAGATTAGAATGATGAAGAATGGGCGAAACGGTAGCCGATCAGCTTATAGACCAGTTTGGCCAGTGTATATTCAGAAAGAATGCTGCCCTCCAGAGGAGCACATTCCACCACATCGAAACCTACCACGTTTCTTTCCCGGCACACTGCTTTGAGAAGCTCCGTTGTTTCCGTCCAAAACAGGCCATTGGGTTCTGCGGTTCCAACGGCGGGAATAACAGAAGGGTCAAAGCCATCGGCATCTATCGTTATGTAAACGTTGTTTCCCATCGGGGCGATCAGTTCCTCTATCCACAATGGATTTTTTCTGATTTGATGGGCGTAGAACGTGTGGATGGTATCCGACTTCTTTATTAGTTCAGCTTCTTCTTTCGCCTGCGCCCTTATTCCGGCCTGGCAGATCGTGACTCCCAGTTCATGAACCCGGGCCATTACACAGGCATGCGAGTAAGGATTGTCATGGTAGCTATCTCTGAGATCAGAATGTGCATCGATCTGAAGGATCGTCAGATCCCGGTATTTTTTCGTAAATGCCTTCACAATCCCCAACGTGACAGTATGCTCAGCTCCAAGAGAAACGACAAACTTGTTGTCTTTCAAGAGGCTTCCTGTTTCATGCTCAATATAATTTATGGCATCCTCATTCACTTTTTCTGTGAAATCGAGCGGAGGAAGGGTGCATATACCAGTTTTGTCAACTATCTCGGTATCCAGTTCCTCATCATAACACTCCACATATTCGGAAGCCCTTATAATTGCTTCCGGCCCTTTTGCCGAGCCGCTAAGGTATGACGAGGTGTGCTCATACGGAAGTTGTTGAATGACTACCTTGCTGCTTTCATAAGCATACAACGATTCATCCTGCAATCCCAGAAATAGAGTAGTTGCTAAAGCCTTC
>NZ_QEAS01000012.1:120074-125019 GCF_003130405.1 Pararcticibacter amylolyticus | reverse complement strand
TTGACGGCAGGTCTATAAAAAGAAAACCATCCCCGGAGTTGCAGGGATGGATAAAATCTTGCGGTATTAGGCTATATCTCGAAAGAAAAGTCATCCTCTGCACGTGCAGGTTCTGCATGACTTTCGTTCAATTCATATCTTTTTTCTACAACATCCTGATGTTCTTTAATGTATTCAACGGTTTCTTTCAACCCTTCAGAAAATTTCTCGAAATCTTCCTTATACAGGAAAATTTTGTGCTTTACAAAAACTCCATCTTCTAAACGTTTCTTACTCTCCGTAACCGTGATGTAATAGTCGTTGGACCGCGTTGCTTTTACATCAAAAAAATAGGTACGCTTCCCGGCTCTTACTTTTTTTGAAAAAACCTCTTCTCTCTCTTTGTTATCAAAATCTCCCATGTTATAGTTAAAAGTTTGGTTGCGGTAAATATAATGTATTAATTTTTAAACTTCAAAATACATTTTTTAATGTTATGACGGCGAATTGCCTTTAAGTTTGCTGTTCTTCAAGCAATTGCTTTTCGTATAAGCTCATATAAGCGCCCTTTTGTGCCATTAAGCTGTCGTGATTTCCCTGTTCCACAATCCTGCCATCCTCCATGACAAGGATAATATCCGCGTTTTTAATCGTCGAAACGCGATGGGCAATGATGACACTTGTTTTGCCTCTCATGTTTTTCCCAAGATTAGTCAGGATTTCTTCTTCAGTTTTGGTATCCACTGCCGACAGGCAATCATCCAGGACCAGCAACTGAGGTTGTTTTATCAATGCGCGTGCTATGGAAATCCGTTGTTTCTGCCCTCCCGACAGGGTTATGCCGCGTTCCCCGATCATGGTCTCAAACCCATTTTCAAAGTGCAGGATGTTTTCATACACAGCAGCTTCCCGCGCTGCTGTTTCTACTTCTCCGGATATGGTAGTGGTTCGGCCAAAAGCAATGTTGTTGGCAATTGTATCAGAGAAGAGGAATACCTCCTGGGGGACAAATCCGGCCTGGCTTCTGTAACTCTTCAGATCAAGTTCCTGTATGGCCCTGCCGTCTATATATATTTTTCCGGAGGTAGCATCGTACATTCTTAGCAGCAGGTTTGCAATTGTCGACTTTCCTGATCCCGTTCGCCCTATAATTGCAAGGAACTGTCCGGGTCTGACTTCAAAGGACACATCAGATAACGCTTTTATGCCGGTATCCGGATAGGTGAAACTAACATTTTCAAACTTTATATGGCCCTGAAGTTCCGCCCTCACTCCATCCTCTGTGAGGATTTCAGGCTGGGTATGAAGAAATTCGTTAATCCTTTTTTGGGAAGCAGCAGCCCTTTGCACAAGGGACGTGACCCAGCCCAGCGACATTACCGGGAACATCAGTTGGTTCAGATATACGATAAATTCTGCGATGTTGCCAGAGGTGATGGTTCCGTTCATCACTTCTACGCCGCCGGCATATATGGTAATGATCGTACTCAGGCCGATCAGCAGGAGCATTACGGGATAAAAAAGAGCCTGGACCTGGATGAGATCCAGGGATGTTTTCTTGTAATCTTCGCTCTCCCCCGCGAACTTCCTCATCACCTCATCTTCCCGTCCATATGCTTTTATTACCCTGATACCTGAAAATGTTTCCTGGACGAATCCTGACAACTTTGAAAGTTGCTGCTGGATTTTTTCACTTCTCTGATTGATGATATTATGTACCTTATAAATGGCAAAAGCAAGAACAGGCAGCGGGAGCAGGCTATATATGGCAAGCTTCATGTTCACATCTACCATCACGACAATCACCAGGATAAAGAGTACAATGGTGTTGATGGTATACATAATTGCCGGTCCTACATACATCCTCACCCTGCTTACGTCTTCTGTTACCCGGTTCATCAGATCCCCGGTATTATTTCTCCGGTAGAAGGCCATGGTCAGTTGCTGATAATGCTGGTAGATTTCATTTTTCAGATCGTACTCAATATGTCTCGACATCAGAATGATCGTTTGCCGCATAAAGAAAAGGAAAATCCCGCGGAGCAGGGCCAGGACCAATACGAGTGCCCCGAACAGCATTACGCTGTATCCGAATATCCGGTAACTCAGATCCTGGCGGTCAAACCCGCTGAAAAGCCTGTATATGCCGATGTTTTCGTTTACCAGATCAAATGCCACCCGGATAACCTGTGCTGGCAAAACACCGAAAATGTTGGAGATAATGACAAATATTACTCCGGGGATCAGCCTCCAGCGATATTTATAAAAGAATTTGTTGAGATATGCCAGATCTTTCATTTCGTAAATAAGAAGTGCAAAAATACAGATTTTGAAATCATGGCAGAGTCACTTTAAAGCGAAGAACGAAGGTAGTTCCGTGCGAAAGGCCCGCATGTTTTCCCTCAGGCATCCGGGGGATAAATAAACGGATATGACGTGCGTTTGCTAAAAAAATAGTATTTTTGCCCCAAATCCCGTCCGTTAAATATGTCTTTAAAGTCTTTTGAAGCAAGTTCTGTTTTTAATCAGTTAAGTAAGTGTGCTCATCAAAATGTTGTTTTTTGCAGTGATGAAGATACTGGCCTGCAAGCTATTATAGCCATTCACGATACAACACTGGGGCCTGCTCTCGGAGGAACGAGGATGTGGGCTTACCGGACAGAGTCTGATGCGCTTCAGGATGTTCTGCGGTTGTCAAGAACGATGACCTATAAAGCGGCGATCAGCGGGCTTAATCTTGGAGGCGGCAGTGCCGTGATCATCGGCGACAGCAGAACGGATAAGAATGAAGTCCTGATGCGGCGTTTCGGACGTTTTATTAAAAACCTGAACGGTTCATTTATAACAGCAGAGGATTTGGGAACCAACCCCAGGGACATGGAGTATATCCGGATGGAAACTGAACATGTTACCGGTGTCCCTGAATCTATGGGCGGAGCAGGAGATCCTTCTCCTATTGCAGCAAAGGGCGTTGTGATGGGAATAAAGGCTTGTATTAAAGAGTTATATGGTAATGACAGTCTTGCCGGGCGCTCCGTTGCTGTTCAGGGGATAGGGCAGGTTGGCGAAAATCTTGTTTATCTTCTCCGTGAAGAAAATGCCAAGGTCTATGTAAGTGATATCAACGAAGAACGGTTGATCCAGGTGGCAAGAAAGTATGGGGCGGAGGCTGTTTCCAATAACAATATTCTGGATCTCGAATTTGACGTGTATGCTCCCTGTGCCCTTGGCGGAACTGTCAACTCGGAAACCATACCCCGCATGAAATGCGCTGTTATTGCAGGATCAGCCAACAATCAGCTCGCGGATGAGGAACTCCACGGCCAGATGCTTCTGGATAGCGGGATCCTTTATGCTCCTGACTATTTAATCAATGCCGGCGGAATGATCAATTGTTATTCTGAGCTTACAGGTTACAGCAGGAAAAGGACGATGCAGCTCGCTGAGAACATCTATTCTGCCACACGGAAAGTTTTAAAGAAATCAAAAGAAGAAAATATACCGGCTAATAAAGCTGCGGATATTATAGCGGAGAAACGTATTGCCGACATCCGTAAAATTAAAGCGTCATATTAATATAAAATCGTTCTTATAGCATGTTAAACAGAAGGCATCTGAGGGTAAAAGTGTTGCAGGCATTATATGCCTATTATTTATCTGAAAGCAAAGTAGTAAAATCATTTGAAAAGAAATTACTGGAAAACGTTGATGAAGTTTACCAGATGTACGTATGGCTTCTTTCATTATTAAGTGAGGTTGCAGAGTATGCAACGATTGATGCATTAGAAAGGGCCAATAAATATCTTCCCGACGAGAACGATCTGAACGCCAACACAAAGTTACATTCAAATAAATTCATAGTTGTACTGAGGGAGAACCCGGACTACCAGGGCCTTATAAAAAAATATGGGGCTTCCTGGAGTTTTGATCCCGAGGTTGTCAAAACTGTCTTCAGTTTACTGAAGACCTCCGCCGAATATCAGGCATATCTTGTCAGTGACGACGACTCTCTGCGTGCTGAAAAGGAAATTTTTAAATATATTTATAAGAAGATCATCAAGGTTACTCCTTCTGTGGAACAGGCATTTGAAGAGATGTTTATCAACTGGCCTGTAGATAAAGAGGTGCTTGAAGCAATGCTCGCGAAAACCTTCAGCAACTTTCAGAGTGAGGTTCCTTCTCAGAACAAGCTGGCGCAGATTAGTCCGGCATGGCATGAGGACAGGGAATATATTCTGAATCTTTTCTCCAGGGTGATTGCATTTGACGAGGAATACCAGGGATATATTTCCGGCAAAACGCAGAATTGGGATGCCGAGCGGATTGCCATCATCGACGTATTACTGATGAAAATGGCCATAACGGAGCTGGTTCATTTTCCATCAATCCCTGTTAAGGTTACCATGAACGAGTATATCGAAATCGCAAAGGAATTCAGTACGCCTAAAAGTAATTTATTTATAAATGGTATTTTAGACAAGATTTTGGCGGAGCTGAAAGAAGAAGGAAAGATCCGCAAAACTGGAAGAGGTTTAATAGAATAATAATATGAAACTATTTTTTATAGCTGCTTTTGCCTTTGTTGCAATGGGAATGGCAGGGTGCAAAAACCAAAGTTCATCACAGTCAAACACAGACAGCCTGGCGGTTTCAGGTGATTCATCAAGAGCCCCGGTGCTTAGTTTCGAAACGACCAGCTATGATTTTGGAAAAATAAAAGAAGGGGAAAAGGTTTCCTACGACTTTAAGTTTACCAATAACGGCAAAAGTCCTTTGATTATTTCCAACGCCAGCGCCAGCTGCGGGTGCACAGTGCCCGAGAAGCCGGATGCTCCTATTGGTCCGGGTGAAAGTGGCGTTATCAAAGTTGTATTTAACAGCTCAGGAAAACAGGGCATGCAGAACAAAACTGTAACCATTACCTCCAATGCGCAGCCCTCAACATCCGAACTTGTCCTGATAGGGG
>NZ_QEAS01000012.1:111542-120005 GCF_003130405.1 Pararcticibacter amylolyticus | reverse complement strand
GATTGGCTGGAGGCGGCAGGGGAGAACCGGCAGCTGGCAGTCAATAAATAAGTTAAATTAAATAGAAATATATGAATCCAGCAATGCAGCAAATGATCATGTTTGGACTGATCATAGTAGTATTTTACTTCTTTATGATCCGTCCTCAGATGAAAAAAGCTAAAGACCATAAAAAATATATTGATGAATTGAAGCGTGGGGATAAAGTAATCACTACAGCAGGTATTCACGGTAAAATTGTCGATATCACCGATACTACTTTCCTGGTTGAAGTGGAAAGTGGTACCAAGATCCGCTTTGATAAGTCTGCTGTTTCACTCGATGCTTCTAAAGCATTGAACACAGCCAAATAAGTATTTAAGCTATGAGCCTGGAGGGCTCATAGCTTAAGTTTTTAAACTGCATGGCCTTCGTTACACTCAACCGGATAGAAAGACGCAGAATGACAGTTTTTTTAACGTGTCTGGTCGTCGCTGTACTTACCTGGTTGTTTATTGCACTTTCGGGAAAGTACAAATACCGGGTAGATACCAGGATAACCTATATAAACCCTCCTGAGAATAAAGCTTACCATCCTTTGCAGGACGACAGTGTATCGCTTGAAGTCGAAGGAAGTGGCTGGCATCTGCTGTTTTCCCGTCTTCGTCTTAATCCTCAGTCGGTAGAAGTTAATCTGCGCAGCCTTAACTCAAGAAATTACCTGGTTTTTTCCAATCAGCTGAACGATCTGAATAAACAATTTGATTCGAACCAAAGAGTCATATCTGTATCTCCTGACACCCTGTTTTTCGATTTTTCGAAACGGATAGTTAAGAAAGTGCCCATCAGGCTGGTAAGTGATCTTGCTTTTAAAAAGAACTACGGCATTTCAAACGATATAAAACTGACACCGGCTCAGGTAACCGTTAACGGCGCTGCTGAGGATCTGAAGAAAATTACTTACTGGTCTACGCTTCCATTGAAGCGGCAGGATATCAGCGTGGATCTGACCGCAAAAGTAGGTATTGCGCCTCCGGGCCAGAATAATATAGACGTCTACCCGCAGTCGGTTAAAGTGGAAATCCCTGTAGATATATTTACGGAAAAGGTGATTGAGGTCCCTGTAGAGGTGCTGAATGCGAAGGGGCTTTCTGTAAAATTATTGCCGGAAAAAGTAAAGGTGACCATTTTTTGTGCTCTGGAGAATTACCCCTCCATAGACCGGGAATCGTTTAGGGCTGCTGTTGACCTGAAGGACTGGCTTGAAAGGGGGGCAACCCAGTTGCCTGTTTCTTTCAGGAAGTTTCCGCCATTTTGCAGGCTTATTAAAACAGAACCTCAGGTAGTGGATTTTTTTGTTAAAAGATGATGCTTAAGGTTGGGATAACTGGAGGAATTGGTAGCGGGAAGACGACCGTGTGCAAAATCCTGGAGCTTTGGGGAATTCCAGTATTTTACTCGGATGCGAGGGCTAAAGGCCTTATGCAGACAGACCTCAAGCTTGTAGAGGATATAAAGGCCTCTTTTGGAGAATCCGTTTACTTTGAAAACGGACAGCCGGACCGGAAACGACTGGCATCAATAGTTTTTGATGATGAACAGAAACTTAAAAAGCTGAACTCGCTGATTCATCCTGCCGTATTCCGGGATTTTGATCAATGGGCACATCAGCAAAAAGCTCCTTACGTAGTGAAGGAAGCCGCTATCTTGTTTGAAAGCGGATCCTACAAAGATTGTGATTTTGTAATTGCTGTCATTGCTCCCCCCAACATTCGTATAAAAAGGGTGACGGAGAGGGATAAAGTAACAGAAATGGAGGTAAGAAAGCGCATGGCAAATCAGCTAAGTGATGAAGAAAAGAAAAAGCGGTCTGATTTTATAGTCTTCAATGACGAATCTCACTTGCTGATCCCCCAGGTACTCAGCATCCATCAGCATCTTCTGAATTCAGGAAAGGCCGGTAATGATAGAAAATGATTTCCTTTGCTTTAATGATAATGGACTTTATTGCAGCGCAGGGGGATTTTATCTTGATCCCGCAAAACCTGTTAAACAAGCTGTAATATCACATGCCCATGGTGATCACGCCTGTCCCGGTAATGAAGCTGTATACTGTACTCTGCCGACTGCCGCCATTATGAAACTCCGGCTGAAGAAGAATGCGGGCCGTGAATTCAGGACCTTTAATTTTCATGAGCCATTCTTTCTGAACCAGGTGAAGATCACTTTCATTCCGGCAGGCCATATCTTAGGCTCAGCGCAGGTGTTGATGGAGTACAGAGGGGTGAGGTATGTGTATACCGGCGATTTTAAGCTTCAGGAAGATGCAACTTGCGAAACAGCTGAAATTGTAAAAGCGGATGTTCTTATTACGGAGACAACCTTTGCGGATCCAGAGGTGAAGCATCCTGATGTGCCTGCTGAAATAACGAAATTAAATACATCAAGACACAATGTATTGCTTGGAGCTTATTCACTTGGAAAGAGCCAGAGGCTGATCAGCCTGATCAATCAGTATTGTCCCGGACGGACAGTGCTTTTGCATCATTCTATCCTTCCTATCACAAAGATTTACGAAGATTTCTCTTATCCGCCCGGTAAATATGAACCATATAACAGAAAATTAATGAAATCTTTGGAACAGGGATTGGTTTATATTGTTCCTCCTCTTACATTTGAGTGTTATTACAGAGCGAAAGGGGTGCTGCGGGTATTTGCCTCTGGCTGGAAGAGGTTACAGGTACAGAATGATCTGGAACTTTACATTTCTGATCATGCAGACTGGCAGGATATATTGAATTACATAGAAAAAGCACAACCTTCCGAAATCTGGACGCTGCATGGCAACGGGGAGTTTCTTAAAGAACATTTAAAGAATACATTGCCGGTGAAGATCCTAACTTAATACTATCTGTAAATTAAAATGAAACCTGGGGCCAACGACATAACATAATCACTTAATTATTATTACGCTAATGGAATTAGAGAAGGAGATCTATCAGACAACCGGTTTTAAAAATGATTATCACAAAATCGTCGTGAATCTCATTTATTCTTACAGCTGGGTAACCGGCCTTGTCAAAGAGCGCCTCAATAAGAAAGAGGTTACTTTACAGCAATACAATATCCTGCGGATTCTGCGCGGGCAATACCCTAACCCGGCAACCATTAATCTGCTTAAAGAGCGGATGCTTGATAAAATGTCGGATGCTTCCAGGATTGTCGAACGCCTGGTTCAAAAGGAGCTTGTAACCCGTTGTATCAATAAAAATGACCGTCGTGCCGTCGATATCCTGATTACTGAGAAAGGCCTTGAAGTGTTGCAGTCGCTTGACCCGATAGTTACGCCTGAAGACGTGTTAAGAACTAATCTTACAGACGTGGAAGCAGCCCAGCTGAACTCGTTGCTCGATAAGCTTCGCGGTTAGAAACAGTTTCAATTGCCACGAAAACAGCCTGGTTTTGCCCTCGCTAATGGGCGAATAGTGTCAGCACGGCAATGATTGCGCCGGCCAGTACCGCAATCAGCTTTCTTCTGTTAAAGCGGTGATCTACTCCCGACTCAAAAAGAATAGTGGTGGAGATATGAAGGAATATTCCGATTACAACCGCCATGATTTTATCAAAATAGACCGAAATATTGCCTGTTGTGCCGTTGCCTATAGATTCACTGAGAATGAACCCGAGGGGTGACATGGTCGAGAATAGGACCAGCAGGAGAATAATATTCTTTTTATTTACCTTGTTTTGAAGCAATACGCTGGACAGCGCAAATGCTGCCGGGATATGATGAAGGGCTATACCAAATAGCAGTTCATGCTGGTGCCCCTCGGCCAAAGGCATTCCTTCGAGAAATGCATGCAGGCATAAACTGACCATGATGCCCAAGGGAAAAACGTAGTGCTCATGATGAGATGTGTGAATATGACCATGTTCTATGCCTTCAGAGAACTGTTCCAGAACCACCTGGAACAGGAACCCCCCCAGTACGTACAACCCAATGGTGTGGCCTGCGCCGCTGTATACATGCGGGATAAGATGCAAAACCGTAATGGAGAAAAGGTAAGCCCCGCTGAAAGACAGGATGAGTTTCAGCCTGTTTGCATTGCTTTTAGGGAAGAAAAAGATACTGATCCCACCCAGAAAGCAACTGGAAAAAAGAATGATCAGCTGCCAGTACTCCATGTTTTTTGCATATATGTGGTTAAAAATATAGTGCCGGTAACATACCCGATCATACAACCCAGCAGCCCTCCTGCAATCACATCAACCGGAAAATGAACGCCGACATACACCTGTGCGAAAGAAATAGAGAATGCCCAGAGCAGACCTGCCGGCAGGAGAGGGCGCCAGCGCTTGTAAAAGACCACGATCAGGAACATGGCGATGGCAAAATGATTGCAGGCATGAGACGACGGAAAGCTGAATCCCCGGCCGCAGGATACCAAAAGTCTTATTTCGTTATTAAAGCCAGGCTCATTACAGGGCCGGAGCCTTTCTGCTACTGGTTTGATCAGGGACGCACTGAAAAAATCAGCCATTGCAAAGGTCAGCAGCAGGAACAGGATACAGATGAGCCCGTTCTTCTTATAATTTTTGATCAGAAATATGATCAGAAAGAGATAAAGAGGAGACCAGAAATATTTATTCCTCAGCAAGGGCATAATAGCGTCAAACAGGGGATTTGCTAACCCCTGATTGATGCCCAGGAACATCTGGTGATCGAATTGTAAGAGTTGGTCAAGCATCAGCTTTTTCGCAAATAATAATTAAACGGTCTGATTTAACTTCATCGAAATCACTTAAAGAATAGTCTCCAAAGCAATGTGCCACCTTAAAGCCGCTTAGAGAAAACATTCGTTCAAAATCCCTGAGATAAAATGCGGAGACTTCTTCCTGGTAATGGTGCCGGGCATTGTTATGTTCAAAATCAATGCTCTTCATGATTTTTCCATTCTCAACTTTTTTCCGGATATTAAAGGAGATATCTCCGATAAATTTGGTCTCTTCTTTAACGAGATTAGAGATTACCTTGTGTGTATTAAAATAATCAAGAACTAACCGGCCATCGCTCTTAAGCGACTTCCTGAAGGAACGGAGTGCTTTCAGGTGATCTTTTTCTGTTTCGAAGTAACCGAAGCTGGTGAAAAGATTGAAAGCAATATTGAAGTAATTGATAAAAAGCAGATTCCTCATGTCATGCTCAAAGAAATGCAGATGCTCATTCTCCATTTGCTTGGCAAATTCAATATTAGCATGTGAAAGATCTATCCCTGTTACATCGAATCCCTTTTTGTTCAGGTAAACAGAGTGTCTTCCGCGCCCGCAAGCGATATCAAGCATTTTATCCCCCGGCTCTGGCTTTAGAAAAGAACAAAGGTTGTCAATGAAGAATTCCGCTTCAGAACCGTTGTGTTTTTGGTAAAGAATGTGGTAATAGGGAGAGTTAAACCAGTTCTGGTACCATTTATCGGGCATATTTATAAAAATTACAAAGTTGCAAATATACAGAAAGACTTTGATAGATGAGAGAAGGCGCCTGCCTGATTTCATCACATGATCATCACACTGTTACATTTGAGCAGTTGCTGGTTCCCCCTGTTCCTATTTCTCGTTTTATTCCTTATTTTTGACCTCCTTAAAAACGTAAGCCGTGACACTAATTAAATCAATTTCTGGGATCAGAGGGACAATAGGAGGGAAACCGGGAGATGCTCTGACTCCGACAGACATACTGAAATTTACTGCAGCTTTTGGCAAATGGATCATAGCAAAGAGCGGGAAAAAGAAAATAGTAATTGGCAGGGATGCCCGTATCTCTGGTAAGATGGTGCGGAATCTTGTAACCGGAACTCTTCAAAGCATTGGTATAGATGTGGTAGATCTTGGCCTTTCAACTACCCCGACAGTGGAAATTGCCGTACCTGAAGAAAATGCCGGGGGGGGGATAATTATAACTGCCAGCCATAACCCCAAACAGTGGAATGCCCTGAAACTTTTGAACGCCGAAGGAGAGTTTATAAGTGATGCGGATGGTAAAGAAGTTCTGGAACTGGCAGAGCAAACCGATTTTTCTTTTTCTGAAGTGAACGATCTGGGTAAGGTGTCGTTTGATAACTCTTATCTTGACAAGCATATTGCCAAAATCCTCGCGCTTCCGCTCGTAGATACTGAGGCGATCAAAAAGGCTAAGTTTAAAATCGCAATAGATTGTGTGAACTCAACGGGAGGGATTTTCGTTCCCGCTCTTTTAAAGGCTCTTGGAGTTGAAACTGTCTATGAACTTTATTGCACCCCGGACGGCCATTTTCCTCATAATCCGGAACCACTTCCGGAAAATCTTGTTGCTTTGTCGCAGGAGGTTGTAAACAAGAAAGCTCATCTGGGCATTGCGGTAGATCCTGATGTAGATCGATTGTGTTTTGTGTGTGAAGACGGAAACGTATTTGGCGAAGAGTATACGCTGGTAGCGGTCTCCGACTACGTGCTAAAACACACAAAAGGAAATACCGTCTCGAATTTGTCATCTACCCGGGCCCTTCGCGATGTTACTGAACGGGCGGGAGCTGAATATAACGCTGCTGCAGTTGGTGAAGTGAATGTTGTTAACAAGATGAAAGAAACCGGGGCAGTTATTGGCGGGGAAGGTAACGGAGGGGTCATTTACCCTGAGCTTCACTATGGACGGGATGCACTGGTTGGTATTGCACTGTTCCTCACTCATCTTGCTCAATCCGGAAAGCCTGTTTCTGCCCTCAGAAGCTCTTATCCTGAATATTATATTTCCAAGAACAAGATCACACTCACCGCCGGAATGGACATAGATGGCCTTCTGGAAAAGATCCGTGAAAAATATAAACAGCATCCGCATTCAACTATTGACGGCTTGAAGATCGACTTCGAAAGAGAATGGGTACATCTGCGGCGCTCCAATACAGAACCTATTATCAGGATCTATTCAGAGGGTAATTCAGAAACTATTGCTAATAATCTGGCTAACAAGATCATCAGCGATATCAAAGAAGTTCTGCAGGAGAACAACGACTAACATGAGGGTTTATCTTGATAACGCCGCAACAACGGCCATTGACACCGAAGTCTTAAAGGAAATGTATGAGCTAATGGAAACCCAGCACGGGAATCCATCTTCTATTCATTCTCATGGCAGGGAAGCCCGCGCGGTTGTAGAAAAAGCACGGAAGACTGTTGCGAACCTCCTGCAGGCAGCCCCTGCTGAGATATTTTTCACTTCCGGTGGGACTGAGGCCGATAATATGGCCATCCGGTGCGGAATCACCGATAACGGGATAAAACATGCCATCACCTCCCGGATTGAACATCATGCTGTTCTTCATACCCTCGAAGCGCTGGAGAAAAGCGGGCTTATTTCTTTAAGCTTTGTCAGGACCGACTCCATGGGGAATATTGATCTGCAGCATCTCGAAGATCTGCTGTCTGCCAATGGACGCAGCTTTGTATCTCTGATGCATGCCAATAATGAACTCGGAACATTAACCGATATCAAAGCGGTAGGAGAGTTATGCTCTCAATATGACAGCATTTTTCATTGCGATACCGTTCAGACAATGGGGCATTATCCTCATAATCTCCGGGAATTGAAGGTGCATTTTATCACTTGTGCCGCACACAAGTTTCACGGGCCTAAAGGTGTAGGATTTCTTTATATTAATCATGATATAAAGATCAATCCTCTTATTTACGGAGGTTCCCAGGAAAGAAATATGAGAGGCGGGACTGAAAATATATACGGCATAGCGGGCTTAGCGAAAGCTCTCAGTATTTGCTACCAGGAAATGGATGAGCACAAAGCCCATATCCAGGCGCTGAAAACATATATGAAAGAAGCCCTGGTGGAAAACATACCCGGCGTTCTCTTTAACGGAGAAACAGATCCTGAAAAAAGTCTTTATACTGTATTGAATGTCTCGTTCCCCGAGATGGAAATGGCCGATATGCTTCTCTTTAATCTGGATATCGCCGGTATTTCGGTATCCGGAGGAAGTGCCTGCAGCTCAGGTTCTAACATTGGGTCGCATGTGCTGGAAGCAATTGGTGCTAATCCTGACAGGCCTGCTGTCCGTTTTTCATTCAGCAAGTTCAATACAAAGGACGAAGTAGATTATACTATCAGTAAGCTGAAGGAAATTTGTTCCGTTTAAGCCATCCATAATTATTTTTTCTTTATTCAAACAAACAGGGTAAGGCTGAGTGTTTATACTAATAGTTAGAACATTAAGCTGATACCCTATGACACTATTTCATGAAAACTCCCCTGTACTTCAGGAGGATTTGCGAGTCGATGCTTTGTTGGATGTGAAAATAGGCCCCCCCGAAGAGCCTGAGGAGGATGATGATCTTAGGTATGATGACGATGATCTCGGGGAGAATTCCGAAATAACTCCAATAGGTGACGATCTTGACAACGATGATGATTTAAACGCCCTCAGAACACCTGGACCACTC
>NZ_QEAS01000012.1:110978-111303 GCF_003130405.1 Pararcticibacter amylolyticus | reverse complement strand
AGCTACCACGGAAACAGATGCACCTCAGACGCTTAATACCGACAATCATGGTGTTTCTTCCCGGAAGGAGGTAAGAGGTACCGGGAGAATGGTCGGTCACGAACCTGGTATCCCCGGCGGCTTAGGCGATCAAATCTAGTTCGTTATGACTGACGAAAAGGCAAAACATAACCACACTGGCCAGCAGCCCACGGACATCCCTTCTGAGAAACTCATTAACCCGCCACAGAAAAAGCGGAAAAAGAAAACAGACCGCGACAGCGGTTTTAATTCAACAGGAAAAGATCCGATGCTCGGAGGCCAGGGAGTCAGGTGAGCCTTAACT
>NZ_QEAS01000012.1:106713-110874 GCF_003130405.1 Pararcticibacter amylolyticus | reverse complement strand
CATAACCACAATCTGCGATATACCCTTACTTAAAACTTATAACTTACTACTTAAAACTTATTTTACCCCTTCATCATAGCCAGGAAAGACGACAGTTTCTCTTTCATTTCCCGTCTGTCGGTAATGAAATCAAGAAAGCCGTGCTCCAGTACGAATTCGGATGTCTGAAAACCCTTGGGAAGGTCTTTTTTTATCGTTTCTTTTATTACGCGTGGGCCTGCAAATCCTATAAGCGCCTCTGGCTCCGCAATGTTAATGTCGCCCAGCATGGCATAAGAAGCTGTTACTCCTCCTGTTGTCGGATCTGTCAGCAGAGAAATATAAGGAATCTTAGCTTTGCTTAATAAGGCAAGCTTGGCGGAAGTTTTAGCCATTTGCATTAAGCTGAATGCTGCTTCCATCATCCTCGCCCCCCCGGATTTTGAAATAAGGAGGAAAGGTACTTTATGCTCCAGGCAATAATCGATAGATCTGGAGATCTTTTCTCCTACAACAGATCCCATCGATCCTCCGATAAAGTTGAAGTCCATACATGCAATCACGATGTCATGGCCATTCATCTGCCCGTAGGCAGATCTTATTGCGTCGTTAAGGCCTGTTTTGGCATAACTCTCTTCCAGCCTTTGTGTGTATTTCTTTGTATCCTTAAAATTCAGGGGGTCGCCCGAACGCATATTAGGATACAATTCCGTAAACTGATCGTCATCAAAAAGAACAGAAAAATATTCTTTCGAGCCTATCCGCAAATGATAGCTGCAATAATGACAAACGTATTTGTTCTCTACCTGTTCGGCATAATGCAAGGGTTTTTTGCATTGCGGACACTTGTTCCATAAACCGTCAGGAGCTTCTTTCTTTTCTTTTGTAGAAGTTATAATTCCTTTTTTCTCTCTTTTAAACCAAGCCATATCAAATGGAATAAGCACTGCAAATAAACGAAAATTTTAAGAAATGCGTTCTTATATAAAGGCACATATCATTCTTTTATTCCCCTTGCCCCTTATTCTGCCGGGAATGTGAAGACGAAGAGAAAGAATGTAATAGCATTAAATTTAATGATCTATATCACATAAGATAAACTTAAAATCGTTATTTTCGGGACTTCTTAAAAGACGTTATAATATGAATCTGAAAAATTATAAAGGCGTTTTGTTTGGAGATGCAGTTCAGGAATTATTTGAACAGGCAAAGAAACACCAATTCGCTTTACCAGCCGTAAACACCATTGGAACCAACTCTATCAATGCCGTAATGGAAACAGCTAAGGCTGTAAACTCCCCGGTGATCGTACAGTTATCAAATGGTGGCGCTCAGTTCTATGCAGGAAAATCATTGGATAATTCCAGTCTGCAGGCTTGTGTTTTAGGTGCTGTTTCTGCAGCAAGACACGTGCATCTGCTTGCTGAGCACTATGGTGTTGCTGTCATCCTTCATACAGACCATGCTGCTAAGAAATTATTACCCTGGATAGACGGTATGTTATCTCACGGAGAGCGTTTCCACAAGCAGTTCGGAAAGCCATTGTTCTCATCTCACATGCTCGATCTTTCTGAAGAGCCAATTGAAGAAAACCTGGAAATCAGTAAGAAGTATCTGGAGCGTATGAAAGCTCTTGGGATGACTGTCGAAATCGAGCTGGGTGTAACAGGCGGTGAAGAAGATGGTGTTGACAATTCTGATGTAGATAGTTCTAAATTATATACTCAGCCTGAAGAAGTGGCCTACGCATATAAAGAACTTAGCAGCGTAAGTCACCGTTTCACCATTGCAGCTGCATTTGGTAATGTTCACGGTGTTTACAAACCAGGTAACGTGAAGCTTCAGCCTATTATCCTGAAGAACTCCCAGGATTACCTGAGAAAAGAGCTCGGATTACAGGAAGAAAAGCCAATCAACTTTGTGTTCCATGGCGGTTCCGGTTCTTCTCAGGAAGAGATCAGAGAAGCGATCTCTTACGGAGCAATCAAGATGAACATCGATACAGATATGCAGTGGGCATTCTGGGAAGGTATCAAAGATTACTACAAATCAAAAGAAGGATACCTGCAGAGCCAGATTGGTAATGCTGAAGGAGTAGACTCCCCCAATAAAAAATATTACGATCCACGTGTGTGGTTGCGTAAAGGAGAAGAGACTTTTGTTAAACGTTTATCACAGGCATTTGAAGACCTCAACTGTGTTGACGTTAACAGCAAGCTCTGATTCAATTTTAGTAGGTTATAACAATGGAAAGCCATCTCTCAGAGATGGCTTTTATTTTGCACTTTTATGGAAAAAGATAGTATACTATCCGTTGAGAAGGTGAGTACGGAGACAGAACTGGAGAAGGTCTTCGCCATTCGCCGTAAGGTATTTGTGGATGAGCAGAATTGTCCGCCGGAGCTGGAGTGGGAGTACGAAGATGAATCTGTTCATTTCCTGGCAACTGTTGACGGACAACCTGCCGGAGCTGCCAGATGGCGCCGGACAGATAAGGGTTTTAAGCTCGAACGTTTCGCTGTTTTAAAAGAATTCAGGGGATACGGCGTTGGACAAGCCCTGGTAAAAAAAATATTGACAGATCTGCCCTCAGGCGCTGCGTACATTTACCTCCATGCTCAGTTACATGCCGTAGGGTTCTATGCGGGGCTCGGTTTCGTTGCCGAAGGCCCTCTGTTTGAAGAAGCCGGCATTCAGCATTACAAAATGAAATTTAACCAGGCGGGCCTCTGATCCCGCCGGCTACCTGTTTTGCTGGATCGGGATCCGCCTCCCTTTATTTTACTTTCGTATCTTCCGTCATGGATTGACGGTTAAACGGCCGGATAATAAGACGGGTACCCCTGTCATAACTAAAGTAGCTCCACACCCAGTTGACGAACACGACCAGCTTGTTCCTGAACCCCACAAGGGTCATTAAATGCACAAACATCCATACGAACCATGCAAATACGCCCTGGAAACGGATCTTGCCAAGATCTACCACCGCCCGGTTCCGCCCAACTGTCGCCATAGAACCTTTGTCTTTGTATTTAAATGGGAGGGGGGCTTCTTTATTAATGATCCTGACGATGTTCACTGCAAGATGCTGTCCCTGCTGCATGGCTACCGGAGCAACACCGGGATGTCCATGAGGATTTTCTCCGGTGATCATCGCAGCAACATCTCCTATCGCGAATATATCATCATATCCGGTTATCCTGTTGAACACGTCCACCTGGATCTTTCCGCCCCGCACGATCTTATCAGCAGGAATTCCTTCTGGAACGACGCCCCGTACACCAGCTGACCACAGTACATTCCTGGTGACGATTTCGTTCCCGTCAGAAAGTACGATCTTATCGCCGTCGTAAGAAGCTACCCTCATACTGGTTAAAACCTTTACTCCGAGTTCTTCCAGGAATTCATGCGAGCTTCTCTGTGATTGTGGCGACATCGGTCCCAGCACAGTGGGGGAGCCTTCTACCAGGAAGATATTCATATCATGCATATCCAGCTCCGGATAATCTTTGGGAAGGATGTGCCTCTTTAATTCTGACAGTGCACCGGCAAGTTCAACTCCCGTCGGGCCGCCGCCGGTTACCACAAAGTTTAAAAGAGCTTCTTTCTTTACCGGGTCTGTTTCAATCAGTGCCTCTTCGAGATTCTGAAGGATCATACTCCGCATATTAAGGGCTTCAGGAATCGTTTTCATGGGCATTGTATAATGCTCCAGTGTTTTCGACCCGAAGAAATTAGAGTCAGATCCGGTTGCCACTACCAGGTAGTCATAATAGAACTCACCGATATTCGTCGATACTGCTTTCCGTTCCGGGAAGATCGTTTCCACTTCTGCATTTCTGAATTTAAAGTTCTTCTGTCCCTTGAAGATCTTCCTTAACGGATAGGCAATAGAGTCAGCTTCCAGGCCTCCCGTGGCCACCTGGTAGAGCAGCGGCTGGAATGTGTGATAGTTATGCCGGTCGAGCATCAGCACCTGCACTTCCTTATCCTCCAGGTTTTTTGCCAGCTGTATCCCTCCAAAACCACCTCCTATAATAATAATCCTCGGAAAATTGACTGATTTCGATGTTGCCATATCTCAAAATTAAAAGGGCTCTCTACCTGTTTAAACCACGGAGGAAGAGAAAAGTTGGCATAAAAAAAGCTGTACCAGGTAAACCGATACAGCTTTTTTATGAG
>NZ_QEAS01000012.1:75251-106666 GCF_003130405.1 Pararcticibacter amylolyticus | reverse complement strand
AAGCTCCACAACGAATGGCGTTGCAACGAACAGAGAAGAATAAGTTCCGAAGATTACCCCGATCAGCATCGCGAATGAGAAGCCTCTGAGGATTTCACCACCGAAGATGAAAATGATAACCAGAACAGCCATTGTACAAAGTCCTGTTACAACGGTACGGCTCAGCGTACTGTTAAGGGCATTGTTAATGATAGTCGGCATCGATTCATTTTTACTGTGATGCTGGTTCACATACTCGCGGACGCGGTCGAACACCACCACTGTATCGTTAATGGAATATCCCATAACTGTCAGGATTGCCGCTATAAACGCCTGGTCGATATCAAGTGAAAATGGTACAATCCCGTTAAGTAATGAGAACAACGACAGCAGTACCAGGACGTCGTGTCCTAAAGCAACGATCGCCGATACACCAAACTGCCAGCGTCTGAACCTCACCAGGATATAGAGGAAGATCACGACAATTGAGAAGATCACAGCATAAACGGCCGAAATCTTAATATCATTCGCAATGGTCGGCCCCACCTTTTGTGAATCCTTTATCTTGAAGTTAGGGGTGATCTTAGACAGGCCATCGCTCAGTTTTTTATTCACAAGAGCTTCACCCTTTTCAGACTCATTATCGATCATGTAAGATGTGGTAATTTTTACCTCATTCTTGGATCCATATGTCTTTACTTCAGGAGCAACACCAAATTCATCAACCAGTACATCTCTCACTTCATCCACACGAACCGATTTGTCGAATTCAACGAAGAAAGAACGGCCTCCTTTGAAATCAACCCCCAGGCTGAAGCCACGGGTGAACATGGATACCAATCCAGCAACGATAATGATACCTGAGAAGAGGTAGAATTTCTTTCTGCCCGATATAAAGTCGAACTTAGAATCTTTAAACAAATTCTCAGTTGCTTTAGTGGAGAACGAAATGCTCTGCTGTTTAGTAAGCATCCATTCGAAGATCAGGCGGCTGATGAAGATCGCCGAGAACAGGGAGGTAAGGATACCTAACATCAGGGTAGTCGCAAAGCCCTGGATCGGTCCGCTTCCAAACACGTACAGGATCACACCGGTAAGGAAGGTGGTGATATTCGAGTCGAGGATAGAAGACATCGCCTTACTATATCCTTCTGATATCGCGATCCTGAGGCTTTTACCTTCCGCCAGCTCTTCTCTCACACGCTCGTAGATGAGCACGTTTGCATCTACCGACATCGCCAGTGAAAGTACGATACCTGCAATACCAGGCAGGGTCAGCACAGCCCCCAGAGAGGCCATGACTCCCATCAGGAAAAATAAGTTGACAATCAGAGCTGCATTTGCTACCCATCCGCCTTTGCTGTAATAAAGACCCATGAAGAGCAGAATGATCACAACTCCGACAATGGAAGAAACAAGTCCCTTATTGATTGACTCCAGTCCTAAGGAAGGTCCAACGATATACTCACTTACAATCTTTGCAGGAGCAGGAAGCCTTCCGGCTTTCAGAACGTTAGCAAGGTCTTTCGTGTCGTTCTGAGTAAACTTTCCTGTAATAGAAGAGACTCCGTTCGGGATTTCGTTCTGAACAGTAGGAGCTGAATATACGTTGTTATCCAATACGATAGCGATGCTCTTTTTATTATTAGCATCTGCAGATGCAGCAGCAGTAACCTGTCTCCATTGACGGGCTCCTTCCGAGTTCATCATCATAACCACCTCGGGGTTACCTCTCTGATCAACATCGGCGCGTGCATCAGTGATCACATCACCGCTCATCGTAGCTGAGCTGTTGAAGCCGGTTCCCTTAAGCGCATAAAGTTCGAAAACCCTGCTTTCTGCAGTTACCGGTTTAACTCCCCATGCAAGCTTTACGTTTCCTGGGATAATTGATTTAACGGCAGGAGAGTTTAAGTAAGCATTAACTTTAGCAGTATCTTTTTGTGCGGCATATCCCACAACAGGTCCTCTGCCCAGTACGCTCTGCCCGTTTTCGCCCTGTCCAATATTGGGGTTAAGAACAGAAAATAATGGGTTCTGTCTTGCCTGTGATTGTGCAAGTGCATTGGTGTCTTTGCCGGCAGAGTCTTTTTTTGCACCTAACTGTGCAAGTTTTCCACCGGTTGCAGGTGCAGCTGCGGGGGCAGCTGTTTTAGCAGTAGTATCCTTAGCAGGAACCTGCGTAGCCGCAATTGTCTTGTTTATGTTCTCAAGTAAAGAGAAAATTTCAGTATTGTCGTAGGTTTCCCAGAATTCAAGCTGAGCAGATCCCTGAAGTAACTTACGCACGCGGTCGGCATCTGAAACACCGGGAAGCTCGATGAGGATCCTGTTGGTTCCCTGCTGCATCTGTATATTGGGTGATGTAACACCGAATTTGTCGATACGGGTGCGAAGGATATTAAATGAACGCTCAACCGCACTTTTAGCCTGGGTTTTAAGGAAATTTAAAACATCGCTGTTGCTTGCATCAGGCTTAACAAGTGATGCATTCTCACGTGTAGCAAACAGGGGAGCAAGTTTTCCGGAAGGACTAAGTTTGTCGAATTCCTGGCCGAACAGGGTAATGAAGTCACTCTGGCTGGATTTTAATCTGGCCTGAGCGTTTGCCAGAGCCTTATTGAAAGCCGGGTCAGGATTGTGGTTAGCGAGATTCTTTACCAGCTCCGTCAGTGAAATTTCCATTGTTACGTTCATTCCACCTTCCAGGTCAAGTCCCAGGGGAATCTCACGTTCTTTCACATACTGATAAGTGAACTTCGTGAACCCCAGGTTGTATACGGGCTGGGTAGCAATCGAATCAAGATATGCTTTTTCTTTCAGGGGGTCTCCCTTGGCATACTCGCGTGCGTCTTTTTCAACTTTCTTTGCCACGAACGAGAACGAAAGGGAGTAAATACAACCAATCGTTAACGCTATCGCGACGAATTTAATCAAACCTTTACCTTGCATTTTTGTTTATTGTATATTGTATCTCTATAATTAGCCATTTACGAATAAGACGGCAAATCTAACTAAATTTTTAATTTATAAAATTCTTTAATTCAGAATTATCAGCCGCAATTACCCGTATTTTTCATATACTACAAAAGAATAAGGGAAAAGGTTCTTGTCATCCGGCTGTTTATCCTCTCTTTTTACTTCCTTCCACAGGTCGCGGTTGATGGGGGCCAAAAAGGTATCCGTATCGAATTCATGATGAATCTCAGTATGATACAGGACCGTGGCTATTTCCATCGATTGTTTAAATATTTCAGCTCCGCCAATGATGAATACATTCCCATCCTCTTTCGTAAGCTCCAGGGCGTGATCCAGCGAGTTCACCACCTCTGCATCGGGATACCGCAGGTTCGTTTGCCTGCTGATAACGATATTGCGGCGGTTAGGCAGTGCTTTGCCCATGCTGTCAAATGTTTTGCGGCCCATTATCACCGTGTGTCCGGAGGTAACCGACTTGAAATATTTCAGATCAGCAGGAAGGTGCCAGGGTAACTGGTTGTTTTTACCAATACCCATATTCTGGTCGCTTGCTACGATAATACTAATGCTGCTCATACTTTACACTGCTACCGGTGCCTTAATATGAGGATGCGGATCATAATTTTCCAGCGAGAAATCTTCATAGGCAAAATCAAAGATATTCTTAATTTCAGGATTAAGTTTCATCTGCGGAAGCGGCTTCGGTTCTCTGCTTAGCTGAAGTCTGGTCTGTTCGAGATGGTTATTATAAAGGTGTGCGTCACCGAAAGTATGAATGAAATCTCCCGGCTCCAGTCCGCAAACCTGGGCTATCATCAGGGTGAGCAGCGCATAAGATGCAATATTGAATGGTACACCCAGAAATATATCCGCACTTCTCTGGTACAGCTGGCAGCTGAGTTTTCCCTCTGCTACGTAAAACTGGAAAAGACAGTGGCAGGGCGGAAGTGCCATTTTTTCGACATCCGCTACATTCCAGGCAGAAACGATCAGTCTTCTCGAATCCGGATTGTTTTTAATCTGGCTGATCAGCTGGCTGATCTGGTCAATATGTTTGCCATCCGGTGCCGGCCACGAACGCCATTGATATCCGTATATCGGGCCCAGTTCTCCTTTGTCATCTGCCCACTCATCCCAAATGCTTACACCGTTTTCTTTCAGGTAGGAAATATTGGTATCGCCCTTTAAAAACCAGATTAATTCGTGGATGATCGAGCGGAGATGAAGCTTTTTGGTGGTAACCAGGGGAAACCCATCCTGCAGGTTAAAACGCATCTGATATCCAAACACGCTGATGGTTCCTGTTCCCGTGCGGTCATGTTTCTGAGTGCCCTGGTCGAGCACATGCTGCATCAGATCGAGATATTGCTTCATATAAAATCGTTAAAGGTATTTTGCTGCCTTACCTTGTGCAAAGAAAATAAATGTATTTTTACCATCCTACTGTTGTGAAAAAAACCGTAAAGTTAAAAAGATGGTGACATTCCCAAATGCGAAAATAAATATCGGGCTGAATATCATAAATCGCCGTTCCGACGGATATCATAACCTCGAAACGGTGTTTTATCCGGTGAATATTAAGGATGGGCTTGAAGTAGCCGAAGCCGGAGAACTGAGCTTCAGTACAAGCGGGATCGAAATTCCGGGTTTTGCGAATGAGAACCTCTGCCTGAGAGCTTACGAACGGTTAAAAAAGGATTTCGGTATTCCGCCCGTTCAGATCCACCTTCATAAACAGATCCCGATAGGGGCAGGACTGGGCGGCGGATCATCTGACGCTGCTTTTTTTATCAGGCTTCTGAACGATAAGTTCGCTCTTAATCTCAGCACAGAAATGATGGAGGATTACGCCCGTGAACTGGGTGCTGATTGCGCCTTTTTTATTAAAAACCAACCGGTGTTTGCTTTCGGGAAAGGTGATGAATTTGAGGATATTACGCTTTCTTTGAAAGATTATTTTATTGTATTGATAATGCCTCCGGTCCATGTTTCTACGGGAGAGGCTTACCGTGGAGTAAAGCCCTCTCAGCCTCGCACTTCCCTGAAGGATTTGATTAAGAGCCCAATAGAAGAATGGAACCCGGTCATTAAAAATGACTTTGAAGAATCAGTCTTTAAAAATCATCCGTCTATCCGGGGTGTGAAGGCTGCCTTGTATGAATCCGGTGCCTTGTATGCCTCTATGAGCGGGAGCGGAGCTTCGGTATATGGTATCTTCAAAGACTCAGTAGACCTTTCCGGTTTAGAAAAGGATAACAAAGTTTTCTATAACGTGTAAAGAATAAGGAAGTTAACTTGTTTTTACTTATCATGCTTCTGTCCTGATCTTTCATAGATGAATGACTCGAATGACCGGGAAAGTCAAAGTGGAAATACGGATTCTAAAGTGTTAAAGGTGTGTAATTAAAATAATAAGTAACAGATTCCTGTTTTTTTCTTAGAAGTAAAACTGAAAACATATTTTTGTAGTATATATCTCTTATATATAGTAATTAGTAGATCAATAATTTACTTTAATCTTTTAACACCCATATGGCAAAAGTTACAGAACAGGATGTGATAGCATTCCTTAAAGACAAAATCGAAAGCCTAAACTCAGAGTTAAAAAAAACACAGGCCGCCCTGGATGCATTCAGTGGAAAGGCAGCTTCAGCCCCCAGGGAGAAAGCAGCAGATCCTGAAGCAGTAACTGCTCCCAAAAGAAGAGGCCGCAAGCCCGCAGTTAAAAAAGATGTGGTAAAGGCACTCGATGTTCCCCAGGAGTTTGATCCAAGCGGGAAATTAGACGGGAAGGTAGCTTTTGTACTCTCAACGAGCGGACCATTATTCAATACCGAAATAATTGAAAAGTTAAAGGAATTGGAGCCTGAAAAAGATCCTGTAAAACTGGAGAAAGCGGTGATGGTTAAACTATCCGCACTTCATAAGGCAGGCAGGATACAGGGACAGAAAGAGGGAAGGAAATTTAAGTATCAGTTATAGTAAAAAGGCCGGGACACCGGCCTTTTTAACTTTCTGCCTTTTTGCCTGACAAAATCTTTAGCAGACAATAAACTTTGATCTCCGTACTTAGTCTTACAGATAAAGTAAGGTAGACAAAATGAAAAGTTTAAGCACACACATCAATAAGCTTTTTGTTGCCGCAATTATAAGTTTATTATTCGTTACCTCTGTAAATGCACAGCGGCCCTCAAGGCCGGCGCGTTCAACCCGCCCCTCTGTATCCACGCGCCCGGTACGTCCATCTGTTCCAATGCGTCCTGTATATGCAGTACGCCCCTCACGGGTTTATTACAGTCCGGCAAGGCTGTATTCCCCCAGGTACTATGGCCCTGTTTACAGGCCGTTTTACCGGTATTATTCTCCCTGGTTAGGCTTAAGGTTTAGGGTACTCCCCTGGGGGTATGTTTCCTTTAATTACGGGCCTGATCTGTTTTATTACTACGATGGGATCTTTTACCGGAATCATAATGATTATTACGAAGTAGTAACTCCACCGGTAGGAGCAGAAGTTCCGGGACTTCCCGCTGGTGCGAAAGAGATCAGCATCAACGGCCAGTTGTATTATGAAAAGAATGGTGTTTACTACCAGGAGATACAGAAGGACACCGATAAAAAGGCCTATGTAGTAGCCGGCAAAGACGGAGAATTGAATACCTCCGGAGAAGCGGTTCCACAGGAAGGCGATGTGGTAGACAAGCTGCCGGAGGGAAGCCGTAAAGTCGTGATCAACGGACTGGAGTATTATCTCGCACCGAATGGGTTCTATTACCAGCAAACCATTGAAGGTGATAAAAGTTCATTCCGTGTAGTTGGTTCGTCTGCAGAGCAGGAAAAAAATTAATATTCCGGATGAAAAAATAAAGAAGGGACTGGTGCTATGCAGCACCAGTCCCTTCTTTATTTTATATATAGCTCTTCAATAAGTTGCCGCAATTATCAGTTTTTCTTCAATCACCAATAGGGGTATTCCCCTTTCCGGGTGTACTATTAGTAAAACAGGTGTGTTAAAGCATATATTTACAGAAGAAATTCAAAGTATCAGAGTGGAGATCACCGGCAGTACTATTATAGAATTACTCAGGGAAGGTAATGAAAGTGCCTTCGAACAGGTGTTTAAAGAATACTATAAGCGCCTGCATGCTTATGGGTATACGTTTGTGAGGGATGATGAAGCGGCCGAAGAGATTGTACAAAATGTGTTTTGCAGGATCTGGGAAAAGAAGGATCAGCTCAATACCGGCGGATCTATCAAATCTTACCTTTACAGAGCTGTACACAACGAGAGCCTTAATTATTTGAAGCACCATAAAGTAAGAGCAAAATATGAGCAGTATTATACCGGGCATATGAGTGAAGAATACGATTACAGCAGCAGAAAAATGGAAACTTCAGAGCTCGAGGGGCATATTCAAAAAGCGATGTCGGAGCTGCCTGCCCAGTGCCGTATTATTTTTCATCTTAGCAGGTTCGAACATCTGAAGTACCAGCAAATTGCAGATCAACTGGGTATTTCGGTGAAGACAGTGGAAAACCAGATGGGAAAAGCGCTTAAGCTGATGCGTCTTAAACTTGTTGAATTCCTTCCTGTTTTTCTGCTTTTATTCTGGAGGTTTTGAAATGGAAAGAGGATTTGATATGAACGACGATATCCTGGTAAAATACCTTGCCGGGGAAGCCAGCTCAGGAGAGAAGGAGATCGTGGAGGGATGGCTTCGCAAAGATGAGGAAAACAGGCGTTATTTCGGCCACTTCCAAACGATCTGGCAGGAAAGTGAGGCGCTGGCGGATACAAGCAATGCTGACGAAAATGCCGCGTGGGACAGGTTCCGCGAAAAAGTGATCCGGAAACCTGAAACGCAACCGAAAGTTCGTTTACTTTCACCTTGGTTACGGATCGCAGCGGCTGTGCTGCTGCTGTGCATCGGGGGGGCTGTTGCCGTTTCACTTTTCCTTAACACCCGGGAAGCTAAAATAGTCCAGGTACAGAGCATCGAAAATACCGTGACAGACACTCTTCCCGACGGGACGGTTATTACTCTCAACCGTAACAGTAAACTGGGATATCCTTCACGTTTTGCCGGCAGCAGGAACGTGAAAATGGAAGGAGAGGTTTTCTTTGATGTAACTCCGGATAGTCATAAACCCTTCATCATAGAGGTGAATGATGTAACAGTTACAGTGGTTGGTACGTCTTTTAATGTCAAAAGCAGGAACGGAAAGACAGAAGTGATTGTGAAGACCGGCGTCGTACAGGTGTCCCGCGGGCATGACAAGGTGGAAGTGAAGCCGGGAGAAAAGGTAGTCGCACAGGAAGATGCCTCTTTTTATAAAGGCATTAACACAAGCACCGTCTACGATGCATATACGAATAAAACGTTTATTTGCCGCAATACTCCCCTTCCTGAACTGATTGAAGCTATAAATAACGTGTATAATATAGAAATTCAGATAGCAAACAGGGACCTCGAAAAAGTAAATATCAATACTACATTCCGGGAAAAGCCCCTGCAAACAATATTAGATGTGCTCAGAGACACATATCATATCAAAATAGAACAGCAGGGTAACCTGATATTATTCAAGTAGAGAGCATGCAAAAGAATAAGGGGGAAGTTCTGCGGATCTTCCTTATTTTAATAATAGTCTGTTTATCTCTCTCTGAACTGCATTCACAGGGACTGCTGAATAAGAGGATTTCGGTCCAGGCCGATCATCTTCGACTGGAAAATGTCCTCGACCGGATAGGTCAGAAATGCGGCTTCTATTTCTCTTACGATAGCCAGATCATTCCCCGCGACAGTATAGTATCCGTCCGGGTAAGCAACCTCAGCGTCAGGGAGGTGCTCGACCAGTTGCTCGGCGATCGTTTCGAATACAAGGAGACCTCGGGATACATTATCCTGCGGTATGCGCCTCACCGGCTGGCACTTGTTACCGACAAAGTTAAAGCTAATAAACGTGTATACGAGATTAAAGGGTATGTCGTGGACGAACGTACCGGCAGCAGGATCGGGAAGGCCAGTGTGTACGAACGTAAGCTGCTGCGCTCTTCAATAACCGATAAAGATGGCGCATTTGAGCTGAAGATAAGGACGAATTCGCCGGTAATCGCCCTCACCGCCAGTAAAGAACTTTACAGGGACACTACAATTGTAATCCTTTCGCCGGTAGACGTAAACCCGTCCAACCTCGTGGATGATGAATTCTATTACAGCACCGACAGCGGTTCTGTTACTCAGAGGACCGCTATAGGACGGTTGCTGGTGTCTTATAAACAAAAGATCCAGGATCTGAATGTTCCCGGCTTTATTGCCGAAAGTCCTGTCCAGGTTTCCATCACACCAGGACTAAGTTCTCATGGCGTATTAAGCGGTCAGGTGATCAATAAGGTGTCTTTAAATGTATTTGGGGGATATACCGCAGGGGTGGAAGGTGTTGAAGCGGGAGGTTGGTTTAATATCAATAAAAAGCATGTCAAAGGAGTGCAGGCGGGGGGCTTGTTCAACATGGTGGGTACTTCGGTGACCGGGCTTCAGGCCGGAGGTCTTTTTAACGGTGTACTGGGATCTGTAAATGGAATGGAGGCCGCCGGACTGGCAAACTTTGTCCGCAGGTCGTTTTCGGGCGTTCAGGCGGCCGGACTGATAAATTCTGTTCTTGATTCCCTGAACGGCCTTCAGGTTGCAGGCCTGGCTAATTTGACAAACGGATCAGTTTCAGGTCTTCAGGCGGCCGGACTTCTGAATGTGGTGACAAAAAATGTGTCCGGGCTTCAGGCCGCCGGGGTGGTGAACTTCAATATCAAAAACATGTCCGGATTACAGGTTGCCGGTCTTGTAAATAGGGTGGGAGGCACTATGCGCGGGATACAGGTCGGAACCGTCAACATGGCTAAACATCAGAGCGGACTTCAGCTAGGGGTGGTCAATATAGCAGATACTTTGTCTGGAGCAGCCATCGGACTGATCAACATCGTCATGAAGAATGGCCTGCACACGGTATCTGTTTCTTCCAACGAGCTTGGATGGAGAAATCTGGAAATACGCACGGGGACGAAGAAATTCTACACAGTGCTTCAGGGCGGCTATGATTACTTCGGGCTCGGCTTAGGAAAAAGAATAAACCTTTATAAACAATTATGTGTTGATCCTGAGTTGATTAAGTTGTATATCTACCAGGGAAGCTGGGACTATACAAACGACCTGACGAGGGTTAACAGCAATTTTACATTCAGACTGAACAAATTTCTTTCCATCTTTGCAGGGCCTTCGTTCAACATGTATTACTCCGATCAGTTTGAGGAGATAAATGGGTATGCTCTGATTACCAGCAGAGTGAACGATTTTAAAATAGGAAAGAATGAGAAGCTGCGTGGCTGGATCGGCTGGAATGCAGGCCTTTCTCTCTTTTAAGTTTGCTTCTTCAAAAACAAGACAATTTAATGTAACCATCAGGCCGTGCTGCTGTCTTAATTAAAGAACACACATAATTAAACAATAATTAAATCCGGGATAGGGGTGGAGGGAAAGACTGTTGTAATACAGTAAAACAACACGAAAAAAAAGTATGAAATTTCTAAATCTGTTTTATGTCTCACTGCTGATCTTAGTCACCACGATATCAGTAGCAAGCGAAAAAAACATCACGGTAAGCGGGTACGTCAAAGACGAGATCAGTGGCGAAACCCTTGCAGGAGCAGTAGTTACAGTAGCCGGAAGTAATGTAAAGGCTGCTACCAACGGGTATGGATTCTATTCGCTCTCCCTGGGTGCCGGAACATTTAAGATCAGCTATTCCTATGTAGGCTACGACAGGAAAGAAATACAGGTTTCGGTGAAGAAAGATACTCTTCTGAATGTCACCATAAAACCTTCTTCCAATATGATGAACGAGGTAGTGGTAAGTGCCACCTCAAAGAAGGATAATGTCAGCAAGCCCGTAAACGTTGCTCCTCTCTCCATGGTAACAGTAAAGCAATTGCCCCCGTTCCTCGGCGAGCCTGATCTGATCCGTTCCTTTCAGCTTCTCCCCGGGGTAAGTACCATCGGCGACGGCGCGTCAGGTTTTAATGTAAGAGGAGGAGGTGTAGACCAAAACCTTGTTTTGCTGGATGAAGCTCCTCTTTACTTCACTTCTCATTTGTTCAACCTTTTCTCCGTGGCTAATCCCGATGCGGTCAAAGATGCCGCCCTGTATAAAACGGAGATGCCGGCCCGTTATGGAGGCCGCCTGTCATCCGTTCTGGATACCAGGATGAAAGATGGAAACAACCAAAAATGGAATGTAGCGGGAGGCCTTGGTCTTATTGCGAGCAGGCTTACGGTGGAAGGTCCGATTAAAAAAGATAAAAGCTCCATGATCGTCAGTGCCCGCCGGTCCTATACAGATATTCTCACGAAGCAGTCTTCTGACCCTGATATTAAAGATAACTCCATCTATTTTTATGACCTGAGCGCTAAGCTTAATTTTGCGCTTTCTGAAAAAGACAGGCTTTTTGTGTCCGGTTATTTCGGCAAAGATAAGATCGAAGTGTCTAACCGCTTCTTACTTCAATGGGGAAACGGAACAGGAACAGTCCGCTGGAACCATATCTTTAATCCGAGATTGTTTTCAAACACCAGTATCATTTACTCCGATTATAAATACAAACTGGGGGTGATGGACAATCCGGCGACAAGTTTCGACTGGAATGCCTCCATCGTAGATTACTCGGCGAAAAATTCGTTCAGCTGGTATCCCAACCCCCAGAACAGTATCTATTTTGGAATAGAAGCAAGTCTTCACGAGTTCAGCCCCGGAAAAGCTACTCCCGGATCAGAAAACTCTATTTTTAATGCGATCGCAATGCCAGGCCAGCGTGCTGCTGATTACAACGCCTACTGGGATCATGAGCTAAGCCTCTCCGATGTCTTCTCTTTTGAGTACGGACTGAGATATACGGCCTTCCAAAGCCTTGCCAAGGGAGAAACGGTAATAAGCGACTACGCCGGAAATACAGGTGAGCGGAAGCTGCCTGTTAACCAGAGAACGGTGAAGGACTGGGCTTCCATAAAATGGTATCATAATCTGCAGCCAAGGTTATCACTGAAGATCAAGACAGGAGAAGACGCTTCTGTGAAAGCATCTTACAGCCGCACAGCACAAAATCTTCATCTGGTATCCAATACTATTTCCTCAAGCCCTCTTGATATCTGGACCCCGAGTTCTTATAATGTAAAGCCGGAAACCGCTGATCAGGTATCGGCCGGCTATTTCAGGAATTTTAAGGAGAACCTCTATGAAGCTTCCGTCGAACTTTACTACAGGAAGCTTGACAATCAAATGGACTTTATAGACGGAGCAGAAACTTTGCTTAACGAGGATCTTCCCGGCGATATGTTATTCGGAAAAGGAAGAGCCTACGGAGCTGAGTTTTATGTGAAGAAGAACAGCGGCAGGCTCAATGGATGGCTGAGCTATACACTTAGCCGGACAGAGCGGAAAATTGACGGGATAAACAATTACGAATACTATCCTGCCAAATATGATAAAACGCATTTCGTATCTCTGGTAGGAATGTACCAGTTGAAACCACGCATCACTCTTTCGGGAACATATAATTTCGCAACTGGAGTACCTGCCACCCTTCCTGATGGAAAATTTGAGTACGATGGCTTCCCGGTGCAGTACAATTCCGGAAATTTCAGAAATAACTACCGCATTCCGGCTTATCATCGCCTTGATCTCTCCGCGACATTTAAAAAGAAGCCGGTCCCCGGAAGGAAATATACCAGCGAATGGGTCGTCTCCCTGTTTAATGCCCTTAACAGAAAGAACGCATTTTCGGTATACGTGAAGCCGAACGAAGACCGGCCTGCTGAACTGGAGACGGTGCGTTTTTCAATGTTTGGCGCTGTTATCCCATCTGTTACCTGGAATTTTAAATTTTAAAAAAATGAAGACACTCAATATAGTACTGATCCTGATTTTTTCCGCAATGTTGTTCTCCGCTTGTGAAGATAAAATTGATATGAACATCAAAGACGGCGAACAAGCTCTTGTCGTAGAAGGCTGGCTTACCAATAAACCGGAGAGCCACTATGTAAAAATCTATCTGACCAAACCCCTGAGCAGTAGCAGCTCGTTTGAACAGGTAACCGGAGCTGTTGTTACCCTGAAGGATGATGTGGGCAATACGGAGGTTCTTCATGAGAAGGAACCAGGGAAATATGAAATCGCTGTGATCAAAGGAGTGGAAGGCAGAACCTATACACTCCGTATTCAAAGCTCTGAGGGAACATATGAAGCAATATCAAAGATGCCAAGGCTGTCTATGGCTCCCGATTCTCTTACGTTTAAATATGAGGAGAAGTCTATTGTATACGAGGATGCCGGGTACTATCCTTATATCTATGGGCAGGAGATTCCGGGAGAGGGAGATTATATCCAGGTAAAGCTGTACAACAATGGTAAATATCTGAACAAGCCCGCGGATATCAACATCTTCTCTGATGAGTTTGTAGATGGGAATTATATTAATAATACCGAACTTTCAGTGGACACTCCTTTTGTAGCAGGTGATAGGGTGAAAGCTGAAGTCTGGTCGCAGACAGAAGAAGCTTATCATTTCTGGACCGATCTCCGGACCCAGCTTCAGAATGGGGGGATTTTCGCGTCTCCAATGACCAATACCCGTACAAACATTAAAAGTCTTACTCCCGGCGCCAGGAAAGCAAACGGCTTCTTTGGTACTTCACTGGTGGCAACCGCTGAAAGGAAAGTGGAATAAATCAATCTTTTGTCATAGGGGTATTGCAAACCAGGGTTGTAATACTATCAAACAAAGGATACAACTATGACTTCACATTGCAAATTTATTTTAAAGGCTTCGTCGTTACTGGCGAGCCTTTTTGTTTTTCTTTCAGCTACCATAACCAGAGCCCAGGATCTCACCAGCAACGTACATATTGGTTTTTGTTACCCTCTAAGCACCAATGGCGCAGAAGCTGCCCGATATGTTAATCATGCCTCGTTCCATGTTTTAGCAGGAGTTTCAAAGGAGGAGAAATCTTTTTCCTTCGCCGGGATCTCCAATGTTGTAAAAGATAAGGTATCCGGTTTCCAGCTGGCCGGGATCTCCAATACTGTAGGAAACCGGGTGGAAGGAATGCAATTCGCCGGAATTGTTAACTTGTCGGGCAAAGAAATGAAGGGCTTCCAGCTCGCGGGGATTTATAACGATGTGGAAGATGCAGACGGATTTCAATTCTCCGGGTTCCTGAACCGGACAAAAAAGGTAAAGGGTTTTCAGGCTGCCGGCTTCAGCAACATTGTCACACAAAATGCAGAGAATTTCCAGTTCGCCGGCTTTGCTAACATTGTAGGGCAGAACTTTAAAGGTTTTCAGGCAGCAGGCTTCGTCAATAAAGTAAAAGATATCAACGGCTTCCAGTTCGCCGGTTTTATCAACGTGGCCAGGAAGGTGAGGGGACTTCAGTTCGCCGGCTTCATCAATATCGCTGACAGCAGTGATCATTCCCTGGCACTCATCAACATCATTAAGAAAGGAGAGAAATCTATTGCTGTAACCACTGATGAAACACAAACGACACTGGCAACATTCCGTTCCGGGGGAAGGATCCTGTACGGTATTATCGGAGTAGGGTATAACTGGAAACCTGAACAGAATCACACAGCGTTTGAAGCTGGATTTGGAGCTCATATCCCTTTCTCCAATTCATTCCGGATAAATACCGAATTAGTTCAGCAATACCTGGAGCACTGGCATAAAGGCGAATATTATAAAAGCACTATCCGCATCCTGCCTGCAGTTAAGTTAGGCAAACATGTGGAGCTCTTTGGAGGTCCGTCTATCAACTTCTCATCAGCCGAAACGGAAGCTCAGATGAACCTCGTGAAAAAAGATCTGTGGCATAATTATCATAATGGCGACAAGCATCAGCTGTTCTTCGGGTATAATGCAGGACTTCAATTTATATTGTAGAAGATGAAAACTGCAGATTGTCAGTCTGTAACATATAATCAGAACTGCAGTCTATAGTGTATGAAATACATGTATTTTCTATTGATCAGCCTCCCGATGATGAGCTTAAGCTCTTTCGCTCAAACTACTGTACAGTATAAGGTAGTGACCATTGTTGAATCTATCGTGCCCGGAGGACTTGGCCGGTCGAGGATTATTGAAACGAAGTCAGATGTAAACGTAGCAGAATTCACCACAGAAAGAATCGACGGAAAAGACAGTAAACAGGGTGATATAAAGAGATCCGATGCTAAAGTAGACACATTTGCGGAAACTAAGCTCCTTAACTTTTTTAGTGTGGCCGGTATCAACTTTCAAAACATTGCTTCGAATGATGCCATCATAACCTCGAAAATGAACGAACTAGCAAAAGAAGGATGGAAACTAGCTTTTGTAACCAGCGGAGTAGAAAGTGATGGAGGAAAAGACGATGGCAATGGGATCTTTATAACCAGGCTGATATTTACAAAATAAAATTACCGTACAATACAAAGGCAGGGCATCTGATTTAGAGTGCCCTGTTTTTATTTGTAACATTCATGTTCAGTTGGCACAGTTCGTGATACACACCTGTATACTTTTTTCAGAAAAAGATAACTAAGTAAGAAACACACACGTATACTGGAATTTAAGGGTTATGGAAAGAATTTTAACAATCAGTGAAGCCGAGCAGGCTATTAATAAACTCACCGATCAGGACAAGCATAGAGTAATGAACGATCAGGTTTGCTTTGGCGAGTATTTTATTGGTAATGAGAATAACGTTTATTTCAGGATCAATCCGATAAATGTAATCATGTCAAACGGAAGACCGGTGTCTGTAAACCCGGATGACAGCACGATCATCTAACTTATTTAATCTCCGGCGCTTGCAGAATAATTCAACAATCAGCGGAATTAATCTGCAAGAACAAAAGAAGACCGCGTTTTCTGCTTAGCCACTTCCTTCTTCACCACCACATCTCCATCAACAGTCACCGTTTTAAGGTCTATTTTCCGGATAAGCGCCGGATATCTTGTTTTAAAGCGTCTGTCCAGATATTCCAGTTCACCTTCCTTCGAAAGAAACTCCGCTTCCGCCAGATCCTGTTTAGCGAGAATATAATGCCCTGTTATGGCCTTCAACACACTCAGCTGGTGCAGCGATGCAATGGTTGAAACAGTATCTTTTATTGATTTCGACTGTGTGTTAGCCTGAAGGTAGAACCATTTAGCTTCAGAGTACCGTTTTTGATCCATATACATGTCTGCAAGGAAGTTGAAGCATTTCAATCGCCCTTTAAAGTGATCGGCAGATGAGTAAAATGGAAGCGCTTTATGGATGATGTAAAATTCTGAAAGCTTCGGTTTGTTCTGCTGCTTTTTTATCTCCGCTATTTTATAGTATATCGATCCGAGGCTGTCGCGTCTGCATACCTTTTCGTATTCATTCTTGGCTATATCCGCATAATTAAACGCCTCCTTATATAGTTTTTTCCCCGCATAAAGATCAGCTATCCGGGATGCGGTGTTCCCCGCAAGAACAGCTTCGCCTGATTTACTTTGTACTTTATACAGGTCACTGTATCTTTTTAGGGATTCCTGGAACTGCCCGTTTTTCAGATAAAGGTTTGCCAGGAGATTCGTGGTGAATGTAAATTCCGGTACATTATTTATCTGGCTATACAGGGCTGATGCTTTCGCAAGCTGCGCAATGGCGTCCTTTCTGTCGAGATGAACAAGAAGTTTTCCCATTTCAGTCCTGATGGCTGCTTCCTCTGCTTTGCCGGTCTTTTTTGATGATAAAAGAGCCGTTCGGTAGTTTTTTACCGCTTCCCCCGGAGCTACCGCCGCCAGTGACATTCCTCTCCATAAAGAATAGGACACTTTATTAAATACGGAATCACCCGAAGCCTTTTCTTTTAAGTCGCGGTTATTCGACAGTATATTTGCGGGAGCATTGCTCCAAATAATAGATAGTAAAATCAGGCCGGGGAGAAATTTCATGAAAATAGTCTTAATGTTATTGGTGATAACGCAAAGCCTGTACCAAATGAATTCCGGAGCGGCAGGTCTTATCCTGTTACATTTCCTAGCCACTCTATCATCACCCAGATCAGGTAAACAAAACCAACAATAAATCCCAGAATAACCACCAGCAGGACAGCGATAATACCCTTGCCGCTCCCCTGGTATTTCCCTTCCTGGTAATGTCTTTTCAATAAACGGATATTCCGGTCGTTCGCCTTATATGCAAAGTCGAACAACCATCCGATCACCGGGACCGCACCGATCAGGGCATCAAGAAAGATGTTCAGCGTCATCAGGACCACCACCTTCCCGCTGGCACCGTGCCTGGTCATCACGAGCACCAGTGCTGCAGAAATCAAAAACCCTGTCAGGTCGCCGAAAATCGGAACGAAATTTATAACAGGGTCGAGTCCGAACCTGAAAGAGGTGCCCGGAAGACGGAACTGGTTGTCCATCAGCCAGGAGATCCTTTCCACCCATCTTAGTCTTTTATCATTGCTGTCTGTAATAACCGGGTACTTTACTGATGTCATACAGTATAAACCCTGCCGATAGGAAAAAGATTTTTGGAAACCTCCATAAATAATATTATCTATGGCCTGTTAAAGAAAAGAGTATGCAGGAACTGGATAAGCAGGCTTTGGATGTGATGGTATTTTCAAACCTGGCCAAGGTGCCGTTTGGTGTCAATATAAAAGAATATTTCTTCGATGAATTTCATAATTCACCGGCTGGCTGGGATAATTTTTTCAAAGCTGGAAGCTGGAACGAACTCAGCGAGGCGGAGAGGAATGAAAGGGAATCCCTGCTGAATGAGGCTTTGGCAAAATTCGATTTAAAGAGGGCTGTTTTCGACAGGTAATATCCATGATAAAACCTGGTGAACTCAGAGCCGGCAATATCGTCAGCCTGAACAATGGAAGTATAATAGAAGTGTCTGCAGAGATGCTCTCTCCTCTTTATTTAAAGGAAGAGTACAGCTCGGTGCTCGAACCGTTGCCTCTGACAGCGGAATGGCTGCTGAAGTTAGGTTTCTCAAAGGATGAAGAGGCCTATTTCTCCCTGCATGAAAACCGAAGCTTTAAATTGCGGCAGACAAGCCCGGGGTTTG
Source organism: Pararcticibacter amylolyticus (assembly GCF_003130405.1). GTDB lineage: Bacteria > Bacteroidota > Bacteroidia > Sphingobacteriales > Sphingobacteriaceae > Arcticibacter > Arcticibacter amylolyticus. Next base: position 88,562 of record NZ_QEAS01000012.1, on the reverse strand, counting down.
AGCTTTATATGAACGGAACCCTTTTTCTCTCCCGGCCCTTTTCGGTGCACAGGTTTCAAAACCTGGTATATGAACTAACCGATACCGAAATAAAGATCGTAGAAGAGAAAGACGAACTGGGCGAGGCGGTCAGGGTTGCAGCTGACAGCATTCTTTATCAATATATCCCCCAGGACAGGCAAGCGTCTGAATTCTATTTCGATCTGCCGATAGAAGGCGAAAGTTATACCGTTCATTACCGGAAAGACCAGGCAGGCTACTGGGAGTTTGCCGGATATGCAGTCAGGGATATCTGATAAGTGCAGCCTGCAAAGCCGCATTATCTACGACGTCCGAATGTCCCGGCGTTCGGTTATTTACAATCTGTTATCTATTACGGGGCATCAGCCAGGATAACAATGATAGAGATAGCCAGCCTCCACGAGTTTTTTTAAGTAATCGCAGGGCAACAAGTTTTCCCTGAAGAAATGATCGTTTTCGGTATTCCTTAAGCTTTCTCTCAGCCATTGTTCCAGGTGTGCTTTCCACTGATAAAGCGGTTTAAAATCAAAGAACTTTTGAAATACCGTATAGGGTAACCGGTATTCCTCGTCGGTCAGATCCGGAAATTTTTCCTTTGAAGGTTTATCAAAATTATATCCTGGCTTTAAAGCCGGCCCGCGCTCTTCGTAATCAAGGTCTTCAAGTACGATCCATGCACTCTCCATTAAATATTCAGTTAACTGCTTTATCAATAGTGCATCCCCGGGGTCGTTGTATTTTTCCCATATGTTGCCAAAGATCAGATTATTGTTCCAGAGATCAAGAGACCGGGGAAAGTCTTCATAATCCACGCTTTCAAAGAAAGTCTGAAATACGCTGCCGGGATCTTCCATCTCATCTCTTGACAAAGTAGTGGTATGATCGTAACCGCTTGCATAAAATTTATATCGGTCCAGTTGTTTCTGTTCCGCGGAGGTCAGGCTGCTTTCCCTGTCATCTCTACATATAGCATGGAGCAGGTCAATCAGACTGGCGGGTACCCTGTAGTCGCTAATGAGATTGTCGGTTTCTATCTCCTGGTCCGGGCCTGGAATTGCGAGCGGTGTCAGCCCGTACCTGCACCATGTATATAAGTTGAGTTTGCTTTTCCATAGCATCTTGTCGCGGAAGAGATTATGCAATGTCTGGTAATTACCAAAATTTGCGGGAACAGAAGGCTTCTCGTTCCCTTTCTGGAAAGCATCTTTACACAGACGGTCGAAGACAGGTTCATTTATAATCCCCTTAATTTTATAATCAGGCCTGATCCTTTGGAGTACCCAGGCTGCATCCAGTATCCTCACAAGTTCTGTATAAATATCGTAGAGCACCAGAGGTTCTGTTTGTTCCATCCACTGATATTGCTTGTAAAGATTAGTGATCAGGAGCCATAGGCCATTTTTTATCCTCGAATATTCTTCGCGGTCAGCCAAAGGTTTCAGGACCAGGAATGGGTTCAGAATTTCTTCTTCAGTGAGTGAGGTTGGATGGTCTTTAAAGCAGCAAAATAATTTGTAATTCATTTGAACATTGGTTTTATGTTTAATTTTCCTTTCTTAACTTGGCCGGATTAGTGTGAAAGATTACTCGATAATTGAAGGTGATATTTTATGATAGTAAAATTATTATCCTAAACTATTGTCTCAAAATATTTTTTGATTTTTTGTAGATATTTTTTGAAAATGACTGATAGTCAGAAAGAAAAAATTGGGGAGCGCCTAAAGCTTGCACGATTGTCTAAGAATGCTACTGTTGTAGAATTTTATAGTCCTTTAACAGCTTATCCCAATAACCTGTCGTCTGTGGAAAATGGGTCGAGAAACCTTGGCAGCAGACTAGCGCACCAGATTATAAGTTTTCATAACCTTAACCCCGACTGGTTATTTAAAGGCGAAAAGCCGATCTACCTTGATCAGCAAGAGCTGCCCGGGGAACAGAATGGTGTACCTTATTATAATGTAGAGTTATCCAGTATTAAAGAGACTGATTTATCCATCATGGAAGAGGAACCTGAGTTTTATGTTGACTTCAGGCCATTTAACGACTGCACCGCCTATTTACCTGTATATGGCGACAGCATGTACCCGAGGTATGCCAGCGGGGAAATTATAGCTGTGAAAGAAATAGAGAATCATGACGTTATTCTTTGGGGAGAAGCTTATTTGATCATTACAGATTCTTCTTCCAACAATCTCCGTACAGTAAAGCTTCTTTTTGAGCATCAGGATCCCACGAAGATCATTCTGCGTGCTTCCAATCCTAATTTCAGGGGAGATACAGTGATCAGCAAAAAGTCTGTTTCTTCCTTATATATAGTAAAGGGCAAAATCACGCGCAGTCAGTTTTAACTGATCATCCGGCGGTAGTGACCAGCAACGGTATTATAAAGACAGTGAGCAACGGACAGCTATAAAAGGGCTGGCCCGGCTTGCTGTGTGAATATAGACTGTTCAGGCCGGAAATGGATGAAGGCCGGCGTGGAAGAAGAATTCAGGAAGCAGGGCAGAGCCGGATGTTCCCGGTGGCATCCTGAGTGGGGAAGTGTGCGGCATGAAAGCAGAGTAAGTGTATGTTGAGAGCACGGTGAGTGCACCCTTTGCCAGCAAAAGGTGCACTCACCGTGCTCTCAACGTGCTGTCATCGTGCTCTCATCCCCCGCAGTGTTCCCAGTGTGATAGGAACATGATGGCGTAAATCTACGGATTTTCTTCCTTTCTTCTTTATTGTCGGTTCCCGGCGGCTGGTTGGCCGGATGAAGTGGATATTGACCGGATGACCGATGGATGGGCTATTTCCTTTTTTTTCTGAACAGAAAACGATAGAAGGTTAGCCTTCGCTGAAGGAAGTTGTTTCTTCTTTTGTTGGATTCAGAAAGGGACGATTCTAAAGAAAACCATTCTCCGAAGATCTTGGGAACAGCGATCTTTTGTGAACTGTATATTCCTGAGTGGCCACTGAAGAAATAAGCGATAAAACACGCTGCCGCAAAAAGGTGCATATATTCGCTTCCGAATAACTCCACTCCCATGATCGTACAGGCGAGAGGGGTATTGGTCGCTCCGGCAAAGACTGCAATGAACCCGAGTGCGGCAAAGAGGCCGGCGGGGGCGTCCAGAATGCCCGAGAGGGTATTTCCCAGCGTTGCACCAATGTAAAACAGAGGTGTTACTTCGCCTCCCTTGAATCCTGAAGACAGGGTTATCGTGGTATAGACGGTTTTCCAGAGCCAGCTCCAGGTATCCGCACCTCCGGCTTTAAAGGAGGAAGAAATCGTGACTGATCCTGCATATTGAGGGTCGACTCCGAGGCCCAGATAGTCGGTACTGCCTGTAATGAACGTCAGTAGGATGATGATCAGCCCCCCGGCGACAGGTATCAGCCAGCTGGTCCGGATGAGTTTCAGAAAGAGGTTCCTAAGCGTGTGAACCATTACGGAAAACAAGCAGGCTGCCAGTCCAAAAGCAATGGCGGCGGGGACGACTTTTATAAGGAGTGAAAACGCCGGTGAAATATAGCCTGGAATGAGTTCCTGAACGCCTGCCGTTACACCGATATGATAAGTGGTGTGATGGATGCCCCATGCGGTAACAGTAGCATCCCCGATTATTGCGGCGAACAGGCAGGGGAGAAGCGAGGTATATTGAATCCTTCCTACGCTGAGAACTTCGGCAGCGAATATGGTTCCGGCCAGCGGGGTTCCGAATACCGCACCAAATCCCGCGGCGACACCGGAGGTCAGGATGATCTTTGTGTCGTCCGCATTCAGGCGTAACAACTTTCCAAAGATCTGAGCAATGCTGCCGCCTATCTGAACTGCTGTGCCTTCCCGGCCGGCGGAACCGCCGAAAAGATGAGTGATAACCGTACAAACCAGGATGACGGGAGCCATCCAACCGGGAATTCCTCCTCCCGGCTCATGAATTTCATCAATGATCAGGTTATTACCCTTTTCAGAGGAACGGCCGATCGTTTTGTAGATTAAATGGATCGCTATCCCTGCGAGCGGCAAAAGGAACAGCAGCCATGGATACTGGAACCGAAGCCCGGTAGCCTGGTGGAGGAGCCATAGGAACAGTGCGACGATACTTCCGATGGTGACGGATACAGGAATGATCAGGATCAGCCAGCGGACAAGATGTTTTAAAATCGGGAATTGTGCAAAACGGTTAGCCATAATGATATGCTGGCGCCTTGACTTTTCTTTTAAAGAGATCTGAATTTTATTGTTCCTGTGTTTCACCTGCTAAAAAATAATCACCCCGGGCATGCCGGTTTACTATTTGCAGGCGTCATCAGCTTTTTAGGGCGGTTCATTCGGAAGACACCATTTCCGTTTGTGTACAAAATTAGAGGTAATTGCCTGAATATACAAATCTTTTACCTGAATTCACTTTGATATCTTTGTATCCGATGCATCATTCTTTTGATCCTTTAAAAACGAGGCTGCCGGTAACCGGCATTATTTCTTCTGTTCAGCGTTACCTGTCGGAGACCAATACACTCATTGTCGGGGCGCCTCCGGGAGCCGGTAAAAGTACCGTTTTGCCCCTGGTCCTGCTGAATGAGGAGTGGCTTGAAGGGAGAAAGATCATTATGCTTGAACCCCGGAGGCTGGCAGCGGGCACAATTGCTGCGAGAATGGCTGCCCTGCTCGGAGAGCAGCCGGGACAAACCGTGGGGTATCGCATCCGTTTCGAGAGTAAGGTTTCTGCGCAAACAAAGATCGAGGTGGTGACGGAGGGAATCCTGACCCGGATGCTTCACCAGGACAATGCCCTGGAAGATGTGGGGCTTGTGATCTTTGATGAATTTCACGAGAGAAGCCTTCATGCTGATGTTGCCCTCGCATTGTGCCGTGAGTCGCAGGAGATTTTGCGGCCGGACCTCCGGATCATGGTTATGTCGGCAACGCTGGATACGGAACGGCTTTCGAAGCTGTTATCGGCTCCGGTTGCAGAGAGCAAGGGAAGTTTGTTTCCCGTCAGGATCGTTTATACCGGCGAGCAGGATCTTACCCGGATCCCTGAACTCTGTGCAGAAACGATATTGAAAGCATTGAGGGAGCAGGAAGGAGATATTCTCGCGTTCTTACCGGGACAGGGAGAAATCCGCAAATGTGAACTTTTGCTTAAAAGGCAGGTGCCCGATGTGGGGATACATCCGCTTTATGGCCAGCTTTCTTTTGCTGAACAGAATGCGGCAATCATGCCCTCTCCGCAGGGAAAAAGAAAAGTGGTTTTGTCTACTTCCATTGCTGAAACGAGTTTGACAATAGAAGGGATCAAAGTGGTAGTCGACAGTGGGTTTGGCCGCAATCCGGCTTTCGATCCGAAGACCGGGCTGTCCGGGCTGAGAACTACTATGATCTCGCTTGATTCTGCCGGGCAAAGGGCTGGAAGAGCGGGGAGGCTGAGCCCCGGTGTTTGCTACCGGATGTGGTCACTGGCAACGCAGGAGAGGATGCACGAATTCCGGACGCCGGAAATCCTGGAAGCTGACCTTGCGCCTGTTTTGCTGGATATGGCGCAATGGGGAGTGGCGGATATCCTTAAACTAAGCTGGCTGGACGCACCTCCCGCTGCAGCGCTGACTTCAGCGGCGGATGTTCTGCACCGGCTGGGTGCCCTGCAGGGAGGAAGGATTACGGCGCACGGAAAGGAAATTCACCGGCTTCCCTGCCACCCGCGGATCGCACATATGCTGTTAAAGGCCCGTGAAGGCGGTACTCTTCCTGTTGCTGCCGATATTGCAGCTTTACTGGAAGAGCGTGATCCCATGGAAGGGCAGGACATCGTAGATATTAATTACCGGGTAGAGGCACTCAGGCGATTCAGAAGGGGGGAGGTGAAGGACCGCAGGTTTGAGAATGCCGAAAAAATTGCCGCGGCCTATCGCCGCCTGCTGAAAGTGCAGACAGAGAACGGTGCTTACGATCCTTACCATGCTGGCCTTTTGATCTCTTATGCGTATCCTGAAAGAGTGGCAATTGCCCGGCCGGAACATGCCGGCCAGTTTCAGCTTGCCAATGGGAAGGCTGCTGTTTTGGGATCTGAGGATGAACTGGTACATGAGGCGTGCATCGCGATTGCCCGCCTTGATGCCCGCAAAGGTTTGGGAAAGATATTTTTAGCAGCCCCGGTAAATCCCTCCGATCTTTATACGCAGGCAGAAGCACACGATGTCGTTGCCTGGGATACGAGGAAGGGGGGACTGATTGCAAGGCGGGAACTCCGTTTCGGAAGTATCGCCCTGGAATCAAAGCCGCTGAGGGATATTCCGGAAGAACAAGCGAACGGCGTTATAACGGAAGCGGTAAAAGAGGAAGGGGAGCGTTTGCTCAGCTTTACTGAAGAGACCGAACAATGGCAAAACCGTATGTTGAGCTTGCGTATATGGCGGCAGGATGAAGACTGGCCTGATGTGAGCACGGCGGAGCTGCTTGAGAACAGCGGGGAATGGCTGTCTCCTTATCTCGCCGGGGTTAAAAAAGCGGATGACCTGAAACGTATAGACTTGCTGCAGGTTTTACAGCAAAGTATCGGATACGAGAAACAGCTGATGCTTGACAGGCTCGCTCCCCGCACGATAGCAGTGCCCAGCGGTTCGCATATTAAGTTAAAGTATTTCGCTGATGGTGCAGATCCTGTGTTGGCGGTGAGGCTTCAGGAAGTCTTCGGCATGCTTGATACACCGCGGGTGAACGAGGGACGGAACGGAGTTGTATTACAGCTTCTTTCTCCCGGCTTTAAACCGGTGCAGGTGACTGCAGACCTTCGCAGTTTCTGGAAGAATACTTATTTTGAAGTTCGCAAAGAGCTGAAACGGCGCTATCCTAAACACTCCTGGCCCGAAGATCCGCTGGAGGCAGAGGCGGTTAGCGGCGTAAGGAGGAAAAATAACCCCGGGGCTCAGGGAAGATAAAACCGGAAATAAGCGGGCCCATAGCCAGGGGCCGCATCTTTTAAACAATCCGCTCTTTTTTTCCCGAAGCCAGGCTCTTGTAGATTGCATCGATCACTTTCATATCCTTAAGGCCCTCTTCACCGGGCACCCTGGTGGCTTTTCCCTGCATAATACATTGTGCGAAATCATCCATTTGCAGTGCCTGCTGGTTCACCTGCGGGAAATTCATTTGTCCCTTTGATGTTCTTCCGGCGATACCGCCATAGGAGAATGCGGGTTCCAGTTCAAATTCTCCTTTCTCCGCTTTTACCCGGAGATATCCCCAGCTATTGTTATAGCTTGATTTTCCCTTGGCGATAAGCCCGCCCGGGAACTCCAGTTCCCAGAAGATCGTTTCGTCTACCTCTTTAAAGAGTTCAGGCCTGGTTTTTTCCTCCGTCGCTTTTACAAACAAAGGTTCCTGCCCGGTCGCGTACCTGGAGCCTTGTATGCTGTAGACTCCCATATCCATCAGGGCGCCTCCGCCGGACAAAGCCTTCTTCAGCCGCCATGCATTCGGATCTCCGCGATAGGTAAATCCGTTCGCCGTGTCGATAGAGGTGATCCTGCCATAGATTCCTTTTTGTCCCAGCCGCATGACTTCCATGTTGTGGGGTTCAAAATGGAGGCGGTAGCCAATGGAAAGCATTCTGCCCGCTTTGTTACAGGCTGCGATCATCTCTTTGCATTCTTCCGAATTGAGCGCCATGGGTTTTTCACAGATGACGTGTTTGCCGGCCTGCGCCGCTCTTATCGTAAATTCTTTATGCATGGATACCGGCAGAACGACGTATACAATGTCTATATCGGGGTTGTCTGCGATTGAGTCGAAATTGGAGTAGTTGTATATGTTCTTATCGGGAATGTTATATTTTGAAGACCAGGATTCTGCTTTGGAGGGTGTTCCGGTAACAATGCCGGCGAGACGGCAGTGTTTGGTTTCCTGAAGGGCGGGAGCGAGCTGGCCGGTACTGTAACCTCCAAGTCCCACGAGTGCTATCCCAAGCTTCTTTTGCTGATGAAACAGTGAACAGGCGGCCAGTGAGTTTAATGCGGGAGTCAGCGCCAGGGCGCCGGTTCCGTAAGATAGCAGTTTCAGAAATCGCCTGCGCGGAAATTGGTGCTTATGTTTCATGAGATGAGATTTATATATAAATATATGATGCTCTGTATTAATGTGTAAGGTTTTTAAAGCGATTCTGTTTTTTTTTTCTTTGCTGTGAATCGGATGAGTGAGTATTTACTTACCTGATTTCCCACGTGGAACACATGTCTCTAATCCTGGGCACGATGTAAAATGGCCTTTGCACTACTTAGAGCGACATTGTGCTGAATAATCTTGTTTAAAGCATGGATGCCTGTCTTTTTTGGCATCGGTGATTTTTGCTGAATTGGTTGATAGTCAGTTTATTTGGTGACTTGCGTCATTTGTCCCTGAGCTGAACAGCGTTATATTTATATCAACCAAAAAACGAAAGGCCATGAGAAGTAAAATGTTTGACGCAGTAGTAAGTGTGGTAGTGGTGGCTGAAGTGGCAATGCTGGCCATCTGCACATACGTTATGTTTGTTGTATTGTTCCGGTGAATCGGCAGTTGTGTGGTCTGTATGGATCACCGATCAGGTAGTGTTTGGAAAAAACGACATGTTGTATAGTTTTTCATGCATGTGAATTTCCGGAGGTGATAAGGACTTGATTTGTGTAGCAGAATGAGTAGTTCCGAACCGTTCAGCCTGATCCAGAACTACTCAGCTATGCAGGATTATTTTGTGCCGTAGATAAAGACAGCGGAATTCGGGTTAATTCCAGTTGTAATAGTAACTGCAAGTTTGCCGTCTGCTTTAAAATAATAAGCCTTGCCTGGACTCGTATAATCCGGTACGTCGCTAACAACGATTTCGTTGGTCAATGTATTCACCGAGATGCGATTGGGCGATTTCAGCTGAGTTCCATCTGTTATGAAGCTGTTTCCAAGCTCGCCTGTTGAAAGGTTTAATTCCTTTACAGCCGGGTTGCTCGTGTATGGGTCAACAATAGCAAAGCCTTTGTTTTCATGTATTGTGATGTCGCCGATGGATGCACTGAATGTTGACGTGACAGCATCTGTCTGCAAATTGATTTTTTGATAAGTGCCAATACCTCCCCAGGGAATCGAAGAAGCAACGAAAACATCTCCATTCTTACTGCCCGCGATTTTTACGGGGTTCGTCGTTACCGGAATATCTTTGATTTTTGTGAAGGTGTTAAGGTCGATAACAGAGACCGTGTGTTTGTTGGGCGCATCCCGAAAGTCATAATGGTCGGAATTGACTACATATAACTTGTCGTTTACTATTGCCATTTTTTCCATTGCTCCTCCTGTCTCCACCTGCTGTTCGTCAATTTGAAGGCTTGCTGTATCAATACGTCGTATTTTACCATCATAATTGGATACATACGCTTTGTTCTTATGGAATGCGATGTAACGTGGCAGAAATCCGGAAGAGGCGCCATTAAACGATATTCTTTTGATCGACTTTCCTGTAACGGGATTAATGACCTCCACAAACGATTGTTTCTCATCCTTTTTTCCTGTTACAACACAATAGATTTTACTTCCGTATTGCTGAAGGTCATTAGCTGTTTCACCAAGGTCATATCCGTTTACCGTTTTGAAATAATCGGGGTTGCTTTGAGAAGTTTTCAGGTCATAATAAGCGATTCCGCTATTGTTTTGACCCATCGTTCCTTCGTAAAGAACGTATACACCAATCGTTTCCTGTTCTTTTGGCTGGTTTTCTTCCCTGTCCTTCTTACAGGCCTGAAAGATGGCAAGCGAAAGAAGTAGTAATGCTGGTAAAAATTTTTGTTTCATAATGATATTACAGACTTAATTTAAAATGCAAAGCGAGCAGGGGAGCAAGAGGGTATGCAAATACACGCGGTATTTTCATTCCAGCTCCAATCCCCGAAAGCTATGAATAACAGTGCTGGTGGCAGGTCTTCTGACTTACTCCCCTCGAACCAGTCTTCCCGCCGCATGAGGGCAGTGACAAAGGATGGTGTTGGTATTGGAGCTTACAGCTGCGGGACAGTTCCGGATTCACACCGGATTCCCTTTTAATCCCGGTTTCAGCCGGGAACCAAAAGCATGACAAAGGTAGGATTAATATGTTGATTAGGGAAATCGGGTGCGGATGCAGGGATTTCAGGCGGCTGATGCAGTGAGTGTTGGCCCGGGAGTGTATAGTGGTTACTGACCGGGCCGTATTTGTCGCGGGCTGTGTTTGTTAGCTGATATAGTCGCGGTCTTCGTCGCTGAGCTTTGGACGAAAGTCGTCGGGCTCGGCTGTGGGGCTTGCTGGTGATGAGTGATCATTGATCACCACTTTTTTGCGGCGCGGCCTTCCTGCGAGGAATCCGAATACAAATCCAAAGGCAAACATGCCGCCCAGTACAGCCAGTTTAGGGACGCGTGCTATGCCGAAGATCCAGAACTCCACTTCCTCCGTGTTGTTCATCAGGATGACGGTTACCAGCACTGTGATGATAATGATGAAGATCGTTTTACTGCTCATGTTCAGAAATTATAGGTTGCCATAAACTCTAAGATCGGGTTTTTGCTGGTTTTTTCATTTAAAAAAATTATTTTTCCGCCAACGTCGAAGTTCGGAAGGTAAAAGCGGAGCAGGTTCATGTCGGCTCTGAGTTCAGCTCCGAAAGAACGGGGAGAAAATTCGTTCCCCTTTCCGATATTCTCAAAATCTGCAAATAATCCTCCCTTGATCCTCTTGATGAACGCAAGTGGCCCCATCTCCAGGTCGGGGTAAAGAAGGGGGAGCCTGTAATCGAGCAATAATGTGTTTTTCGTAATTTCTGTATGCCTCATGAAGCTATAACCGCTGACATTGGGAATGTCTATTGTATTGACATAATTTCCCGACCCTTCCCGGTAATTGAAGGATGCCTGGAAGGAATGGTTGGGTAGTAGTCCCGGGAAGTAAGCATTGCTCCTCAATGTAAAAAGTGAACCCCTCACCTGGTTTTCGAATGGGAAGTTGCGGTAAGTGAACGAAATGTTCTGTCCCCATCTCGGAGCCAGGTCGCGGCCCGCCCGGCGGCTGTTCCTCGAAAAATAAAGCTGATAGTGCATGGGAAAGTCGAGGGTCTGGATGAATGTCCGGGGCTGGTTTTCTACGCCATAGCGGGTGGTATAGCTGGTTCCTGCTTTAACGCCGAAGCTGTAAGTATAATTAAACCGGTTGAGCACTAAAGGCACGCTGATATCGGCCGAAAATTCGTTCTCTCTCCAAGAAACAGGAGTGTAGGTGGTGCGGCCATTTGCCGAAATTCTCTGGTAGATCAGCCTGGCCTGGTTGGTATAGTCAAAGTTAAAAACCGGGAAAAAGCGCATATATGAAAAGCCTGCGAGGTATTCGCTTTTCCTGAGGGCGTTGTTAAACTGGTAGCGGGTATAGAAACTGAGAGTGTTCAGTTTATTGTTCGACTGCAGTTCAAGTCCCAGGTTGTAGTCGTCGAAAAAACGGTTATCCTCTGCAACCGGTACAATACTGTGAAAATAGAACAGGTTGGAGAGTTCGCGGTACCGCTTCTCCGGGTAATTTTTTTGCGGGATGGAATCGAAGACGTTTATGTTACCTTCCTGTTCATGGATGGGGGCCGCGTAGTCGACAAATGTATCTTTCAGTGTCCGGATGTTTTGATTTTTTTCGAACGGCGCATTTAAAGCCGCTATATCGTATCCTGTCCATGAATATGTGTTGAACATTATCTTTCCGGAGATCGTGTCGTAAAACGCATTAAACGCACCCGTTTTGGCTGAGGTGACCTGGTATATCTCTCCGTTTTGCGGATCAAGCCTGTAAATATTGTCAATCCCATTAAAGTGGGCCTTGAAGAGCACCTGGTTGCCTGCGTATACGGGGCGGAGTATTTCCTGGAGGCGGAATGGCATAAGCGGAGTGAAGCTGCCGCTTTTCCTGTTGAGTTCATAAAGCGCTTTACCCGTGCGGGCAATTGCTACCACTATCACCCTGGTTCCGTCAGAATGAAACGAAGGCATCTGAAGCATGTAGTTGGAGGGGGCGGGGTATGTCCTGATCTCTTTACCCGTGCCAGCATCAATCTCTGTCAGGGAGATCTGATTGGAGTAGGAGACGCTGACAGCGATGACTGTTTTTCCGTCAGGCGAGAGGGTAGGGGAGAAGAGGCGGGTGCGGTGGGTGAGCTGCCGGACCCTTCCGGTACGCCGGTCAAAAATGTTAATGACGTTGAAAGAGCGCTGATGAAATCTTGGATCGAACCGCATTTCGTCCCAGGCAATTTTTCCGGCCGCGTAACTAAACCATCCGTTCTCCTGTGCGCCGATGCTGACCACTTTTCGCTCTCTGCCCGAGCTGTCGATTTCGATGATCTCAGGGGTGGTTGCACGGCTCTGTTTCAGGGCAAGAATATTCCCTTCAGGAGTGGTCACCGGGAGCAGGTAATTTTCGGGAGTCTGGTCCTTTTTCCTGTTCAGGACCGGGTAGTCTTCAGGGCTCACTTCGGAGATCTGCCGGACCCATAATTTTTCGAGTTCGGCGATAGTCGAATCATGGAGTTTCCGGGTAGTCAGCCCCGTGAATTTTTTCACGGAATTTGAAAAATTATAGGGACGGAGAGGCTGCCGGGCAATGCGGGTGAGTATGCTGTCGGAGATCCCTGTTCCGTAGTCTCTTCTAAGCCTGGCGTTCATGAAAAAGCCAAGCTGATAATAGCCCGGCGTCAGGTCCCGGTAGGAGCCGAAGAAGTTTTTTGAGTAGCTGTATTTTCTTCCGCTTAGTGTATTTGTCCGGAGTGCTATCGGCCATTCGGGGATCCTTCCACGGCCTGCCAGGGTGAGGGCTGTTTCCATCCCTACCGCATCGCCTTCGTAATACCAGGGGGGGAGTGTTATCCCGAAGACAGCAAGAGCAAGCTTTTCAAAAAACGGTGCTTTTAAGTTTCCTGTCAATTTGTCAAACTGGATCACGTGTCTCATTTCGTGGACCACCAGGCTGTTGAGCCAGTCCTGGTAATCGAAGCTTTGGGAAGGGGTAGTGTAGAACTCTGAACGACGCGGTCCGAGCTGCACAAAACCGTTGGACGTGGTCCCCTGGTTCTGGAGAATGACCGAAATCCGGGAGGGCTTTTTCCGGATGGACCGTGACTCGTAGGGGAGGGTTGCTTCGAGTGTAGCGGCCATGCGCTGTGCCTCCCGGGAGAACGCCGAGGGATAGATGATCTGAAAACCGGGGGTGGTGATCTGGTACCATTTCAGTGAAGGCGGATTCTGTTCAGCATCGAAGACCTGGGCTGAGAGTACCTGTG
>NZ_QEAS01000012.1:67781-75200 GCF_003130405.1 Pararcticibacter amylolyticus | reverse complement strand
GATGATTTTTTATGTTCATTTAAGGGGTGTGCTAAAAATATTAGTCAAATTTCGGAATTCTTGTTTTTTTTACCTGATATTTTACTTTTATTAAACCTTTTAATTTTTTGATTTAAAAACTGATATATTGTTTTTAATCTGTTCACATATTAGTTTTATTCCTGTTAAATTACCATTTTTTGGGGATAAAAACGGTAAAGGGTCGCATATTTAGTTTTCGGAGAAACTCATCGCATAACATTGGCGTTGTGCAAACTTTTCAGAGCCGGTCTTACGGAAGCGCTTTTCTTTTTTTTCATTTTTCTTTAGGTAGGTTTTGCAGACAGCTGCCGGGGAGGTGATTTATGTTGCATCCGGAACCATGGCGTTTGTCATGGTCCGCCCTTTCAGGTACTGAAGAAGATGCTTCAAGAGCCGCTCTTCGGGCGATGCTGAGGAGAGCTTTCAACAGGCGGATGGATGAGAGGAGAAGGAAGAAGGAATGTTTTGCTTAATGACGATCTGTCATTGTGTGGTTGAATTAGTTGCTTTAGGAAGAGTTTTTCGCTGTCTGATGACGGGGGAGGAAAGACCGGCGAAGAGGTGTCCCAGCTTGTAATTGACTCGTTTTTTCGGGGGCTGTAAAGCACAAAAGCGACATCACATGATGTCGCTTTTGTGCTTTACTATCGGTAAGCTTAGTGTTGTATATTTAGCTCCCCTACCCTGCCAGTGCATGGCGGCTTACCTTTCCTTTTATCACCCTGTTCCTGAGGTACGAATAGAGAAAAATTGAGCCCAGTATGATCAGTGTTCCGGCATAAAAGCCCGCCGTCATATGCTCTCTTTTTCCGAAGAAAAGGAAGGCCAGGACGATGCCGTAGACGGGCTCGAGATTGGTGATCAGCGCCACCCGGAATGCGGATAATTCTTTCATCACAGAGACGCCTGCAACGTAAGCAACGGAGGTGCAGACGGTGCCTAAAATGACGAGATAAATGGTGTCTGAAATGTGCAGTTTCATAGATGAATTGAAGCCTCCGGAGAGCAGCAGAAAGAGCGAAATCCAGAACCATGCCCCGGTCATTTCATAGAAACTTATCAGCTGCGGGGGGTGCTTTTTTACCTGCCTCGAATTGATGATGGAGAAGAGGCTGGCGCAGAAAGCACATAACAATCCGAAGCTGATTCCAAGGGTATAACGGGACTCGAATTTAAAGATCATGAAGATCCCTGTGATGATGGTAAGCCCAATAAAGATCTCGAGTTTTGAGACCTTTTTCCGGTTGATCAGGGGTTCGAGAATAGCAGTAAAAAGAGTAACCGAGGAAAGGCATACCAGGGCTACGGAAACCGTGGATGACTTAATTGACTGGAAGAAAAAGATCCAGTGGGCTCCTACGATTGCACCCGTCAGAAAGAACTTTATGACCGTATTACGATCAGCTTTCAGAGGTGTTTTGGTTGCTTTAAAATAGATGAACAGTGTAAGAAAAGCGATCAGTACCCGGTACCAAACGAGATGGACGGAGGACACAGTGATCAGGTTACCTAAGATGCCGGTAAATCCCCAGATCACTACCGTCCCATGCATTACCAGCAAATTGCGGTTTGAAGAAATATATTTAGACATTATTTTATTTTGGCGCTTTAATCATTAAATAAACACCGAGCGCGCCGAACAGGATATTTGGAATAAAAACAGCTATGATAGGAGGTAATCCTCCCTTAAGCGAGAACATAGTTGAAAACTGTATGGATACAATATAAGCAAAGCTCAGGAAGATGCCGATACCCAGGGGTAGTCCGACACCGCCGCGCACCTTTCTGGAGGACAGGGAGACTCCCATCAGCGTTAAAACGAATGCCGAAAGGGGGTATGTAAAGCGCTTGTACTTCTCGAGTTCGAGCAGCTGCATCACCCCCGTTCCCCTTATTTTTTCTTTTTCGATGCGGATACCCAGCTCGCGGGTGCTCATCGCCGAATAGATATTGTCGTACACCTGGAAGTCTACGGGCTTCATATCCAGGGTCGTGTCTTTCCTGGTGCCTTTCGTCATATTTTCCTTCAGTCCGTTCACTTCTCTGATCGTGTAATTCTCAATGTTCCATTTTCTTTTGATGGAATCCCACACGATGCGGTCGGCCATCAGTTTCTCTACCAGCTGGTCTCCGTTGAATTTTTCCAGTATAAACGTGTATCCGACCTTCTGAATATTATCGAAGTTCCGGATGTATACATAGGTGTTTTTATCTATCTGCATGTGAGTCTGCGACTTTGAATTGTCAGACTTCGGGCTGATATAGACATTCTCGAAGTCTATCATCAGTTTGTTGGTAAAAGGAATAATGTAAATATTGCCGATGAGGGTAACGAAGAATATGAGGAAAGAGGCAATGAAATAGGGCCATAAAAAACGCTTAAAGCTAACTCCTCCGCTTAGGATCGGCACAATTTCAGTTTGATCGGCCATTTTTGCGGTGAAGAAAATGACCGCAATGAAGTTCATCAGTGGAGAAAGAAAGTTGAGATAGAATGGAATAAAGCCTGCATAGTACTGAAAAATAATCTTCGAAAGGGGAGCCGAACGCTTCAGAAAGTCATCAAGCTTTTCGGAAACATCGAAAATTACAATCACAACGGTAAATATGGCGCAGGTAAATAAAAAAGTACCTAGGTACTTTTTTATAATGTACCAGTCTATAATTTTGATATATCTGTTCAGCATCTTTATTATAAACGTTGGGAAAGCTGTTTTATCATTTTATTTTTCCACTCATAGAATTCACCGGAAATGATCTTTTCCCTTGCCTGGGTTACCAGCCAGAGGTAGAAGTGGAGGTTGTGTATGCTCGCGATCTGGGCTCCCAGGATCTCTTTTGCTGTCACCAGGTGTCTTAAGTAGGCTTTTGAATACTGCAGGTCGGAAAAAAGATCGCTTTCCGGATCGATGGGAGAGAAGTCATTCTTCCATTTTTCATTCCGGATATTGATGATCCCGTTCCTGGTAAAAAGCATCCCGTTACGGGCGTTCCTGGTGGGCATTACGCAGTCGAACATGTCTACCCCGAGGGCGATATTTTCGAGGATATTTACCGGAGTACCCACGCCCATGAGATATCTTGGGCGGTCGTGCGGCAGGATGTTGCATACCAGTTCAGTCATAGCGTACATCTCTTCAGCCGGCTCTCCGACAGAGAGTCCTCCGATTGCATTTCCTTCCCTGCCGAAAGAAGCGATCACTTCGGCCGATTTCATTCTCAGGTCTTTATATACAGAACCCTGAACGATAGGAAAGAGTGTCTGAGAATATCCGTATTTAGCTTCTGTCGTATCAAAGCGTTCGCAGCAGCGTTTCAGCCAGCGATGGGTCATCTCCATGGACTTCCGTGCATAGTTATACTCACATGGGTAAGGAGTGCATTCGTCGAAAGCCATCATAATGTCGGCACCTATTGTTCTCTGGATATCGATAGCTGCCTCGGGGGTAAATAAGTGTTTAGACCCGTCAATGTGGGACCTGAACGTTACACCTTCTTCTTTGATCTTTCTCACCTCAGTGAGCGAATAAACCTGGTAGCCACCGCTGTCTGTCAGGATCGGTCGGTCCCATCCGTTAAACTTATGCAGACCTCCCGCCTGTTCGAGCGTATTAAGCCCCGGGCGCAGGTAAAGGTGGTATGTATTGCCTAAAATGATCTGTGCATTTATATCCTCACGCAGTTCCCGCTGATGGACGGCTTTGACCGATCCGGCGGTGCCGACCGGCATAAATATGGGCGTTTTGATAGTCCCATGGTCGGTTTCTATTTCACCAGCCCTCGCCTTCGACAGTTTATCTGTTACTTCTAATCTGAACTTCATTTTAACAGGCAAAGGTAGTAATTAGCGCTTAGCAATCAGCTATCTGCGGGAAGGTTTTTATCTATGCTCTTTTGGCTTTTTCCTTTCCTGTTAATGCTTAACTTTGGCTGTTTAATCTTGGTTTATTTTGCTGTCAGACTATTTATATTTTGCTGTTTTAATCCTTTTTCAGGTCGCCTTTCTGATCCATGTATATTTTATCATTTTCAGGCATGCAAGGCTCCGGTCTTATAAAGAAACCCCTGCAGGCGACGTTCCTGTTGCCCACCCTGTTTCCGTTATTATATGCGCCAGAAATGAGGAGAAGAACCTGGAAAAGAACCTGCCACTTGTTTTAGACCAGGACTACAGCGAATTTGAAGTGGTGGTGGTGAATGACTGCTCTTCTGACGATACCGATATGCTGCTTCGCAGGTATTCTGCAAGCTACCCAAACCTGAAGGTAGTGACAATTAATGAGCATGCGCGATTTAAACACGGGAAGAAATTTGCGGTCACGCTGGGGATTAAAGCTGCCTCACATGAATATTTACTGTTTACAGATGCCGACTGTTTTCCTGCTTCACGAGACTGGATCAGGCTGATGCAGCAGCACTTTTCGGGGCAGACAGAAATTGTGCTCGGATATTCTCCGTATATAAAAAAGGGCGGCTTCCTGAATGCTTTGATCCGCCTGGAGACCTTCTATACGGCTGTCAACTATTTATCGTTCGCCCTCTGCGGCCGTCCCTATATGGGAGTTGGCAGGAACATGTCGTACCGGAAATCGCTTTTTTTCAGGAATAAGGGTTTTGCCTCACATATACATATACCTTCGGGGGATGATGATCTGTTTGTTAATCAGAATGCCACGGAAGATAATACGTCTATTGAAATAAATGCCGGCAGCCAGGTGTGGTCGGAACCTAAAACTACGTTCGCGTCATACTGGAAGCAGAAGATCAGGCATATGGGGGCGGGAAAGGCGTATAAAAGCTCTGATAAATGGCTCCTGACCATCCAGGGGGGAGCAGGTATCCTGTTTTATTTATTGCTTATCGTACTGATCATACTGAAGGCTCAGTGGTGGCTGTTACTGGGAATCTACCTTCTTCGTTTGCTGATTCAAACGATCGTATATTATCCCGTAATGAAGAAGTTGAGCTGTAAAGATTTAATGTGGTGGTTTCCGGCATTGGATTTGTCCTATAATTTTTTTACTATCGTGTTAAGCATTGTGTCTTTATTTAAGAAAAAAATTAAATGGAAGTAAATCCAAGTTTTTCAGAGAATGCAGTAAATGACTTTAATCTGGTTCTGAGAGCCAGAGACGGTGACCAGAGGGCTTACGCTGATCTGATGCAGCGTTATAAAGATTCTATATATTTTATGTCGCTGAAAATGGTAAACAACAAAGACGATGCAATGGATCTCACCATTGAAACCTTTGGGAAGGCGTTTGAAAATATAGAAAAGTACAAGCCTGATTTTGCATTCAGCACGTGGTTATTTCGTATTGCCACCAACAATTGTATTGATTTTATCAGGAAGAAGAGGATCAACATGGTTTCCATTCATTCCCTTACCGATGACGAGGGGGAGGAAAGGCAACTCGATATTAAGGCCGACAGCCTGAATCCTGAAGAAACTTCCATAAAGAAACAACAGAAAGAGACGATAAAACTGATTGTTGATAAACTTCCGTTGCGGTACCGGACATTGATCACACTCAGGTATTTTGACGAATTATCCTATGAGGAGATCGCGGTACAGCTCGATCTGCCTCTGGGTACTGTCAAAGCCCAGTTATTCAGGGCGAGAGACCTGATGGCTAATATTTTGAACCGCAGGAAAAAAAATTCCATAAGTGACTTCTGACATTATTTACCATTATTTCCCCGGACTAAGTCCGCAGCAAAAAGAACAATTTGACAGACTTGAGGAACTGTATACATTCTGGAATGCCCAGATCAATGTGATCTCGCGGAAAGACATCGAAAGCTTATATCTCAGGCATATCCTCCATTCGCTGGGGATAGCGAAAGTGATGAGCTTTTTGCCTGGAGAGAAGGTGCTCGACGTTGGTACCGGCGGTGGTTTTCCGGGGATCCCGCTTGCCATATTGTTCCCTGAAACCAGCTTTCACCTGGTTGATTCTATTGGTAAGAAGATTAAAGTGGTAAACGAAGTGGCGAATGCAATCGGGCTGAAGAATATCAAAGCCAGTCATTCCCGTGCAGAGCAGGTGGATGAAAAGTTTCATTTCGTTGTTTCGCGGGCGGTTACCAGGCTGAAAGACTTTTACCCCTGGATAAAGGGCAAGTTTGAGAAAAAGTCGGGGAATTTGCTGCCCAACGGGGTCCTGTATCTCAAGGGCGGGGATTTGCAGGAGGAGATAGAAGAGACGGGATTAAAGCAGACCGTCCTTTACCCTTTAACAGAATATTTCGAAGAGGATTTTTTTGAAACCAAATTCGTTGTATATTTCCCAGCTCAATAACATGCTGTATGCCTTCCTTATATGAGATAGCACTGACCCTGGTTCCCGGGGTGGGTTCGGTTACCGCGAGGAATCTTCTGGAGAAATTCGGAGATGCTGATTCTGTTTTCAAAGCTACATCGGCTTCCTTAACAACTATTCCGGGTATAGGGCCGAAGACTGCCCGAAGTATCCTGGCAAAAGAGTTCCTGCTGAAAGCTGAAAAAGAGCTTGCTTTCGTGGAGAAGTATAAGATCAGGACCTTGTTTTTTACTGCTGAAGACTATCCTTTCCGACTGAGGAACTGTTATGACGCTCCTGTTTTGCTGTATTATAAAGGTGCAGCTGACCTTAACAGTAGTCGCATTATTAGTATTGTCGGCACGCGCAACGCTACTCCTTACGGAAAAGAACTGACGCAGCAACTGGTGGAAAACCTGAAGCAGCATGATGTTTTAGTGATTAGCGGCCTTGCTCACGGCATTGACGGAATTGCACACAAAGCCTGCCTGAAGCAGGAGGTTCCTACTGTAGGAGTGGTAGGACATGGACTTGATCGTATTTACCCCGCTCAGCACCGGTCTCTTGCAGAGAAAATGCTGCCGCAAGGAGGACTGCTGACGGAGTTCCCCTCGGGTACAAATCCCGACAGGGAGAATTTTCCTAAACGAAACCGGATTGTTGCGGGACTGGCTGATGCAACGATCATTGTAGAGGCTGCCGTAAACGGTGGTGCACTTATCACTGCAGAACTGGCAAATTCGTATGACCGCGATGTCTTTGCTTTTCCGGGAAGAGTGAATGATCAGTACTCCTCGGGGTGTAATTATCTGATAAAAAGTAACCGTGCTCATCTGGTAACGGGAATCCGTGATATTGAATACCTGATGGGATGGGAGGTAAAGGATGTGTCGCGGAAATCACAGCTAAGTCTGCCCGTAAACCTTACGGAAGACGAAAAGAAAATTACGGACATTCTTGCAGTTAAAGAACGTGTGCCGGCGGATAAACTTCTTGCTGAGACCCGGTTCTCTGCCAGTAAGCTTTCTATGACCTTGTTATCCCTGGAGATGCAGGGGCTTATCGTTGCCCTGCCGGGCAAGGTGTACAGGCTTAA
>NZ_QEAS01000012.1:62540-67737 GCF_003130405.1 Pararcticibacter amylolyticus | reverse complement strand
CCGGGGGGGAAGCTAAATATAGATGGGGTTACTCGATGGTGCTTTTGGGATAATCATACATTTTCTGATCTCCGGTCCAGTAACTGATCATATTCCAGTGATCGAATGGGAATTGTATAAGCATCATTCCGCAGGTTGGAATATTGTAGACGTCGCAGTTGCAGAGGTTGATCGCCAGATTGGTAAGACCGGGGTTATGACCGATCAGCGCGACAAAATTGTATTGGTCGTCAAATGAGTTGATGATACTCATGAGAGTGGAGGATGAAGCTTCGTAGATATCTTTTTCCTGGACAATGCCTGCTTTTTCGAGGCCCAGAACGTCTGCAAAGTATTCTGCGGTGCTGAAGGCTCTTAAAGCCGGGCTCGTTACGAGGAGCTCTGGAACCAGTTTCTGGTTTAACAGCCTTGAAGCCATTTCCGGGGCATTCTTGTTTCCTCTTTTGTTCAGAGGCCTGTCGAAGTCCTGCAGTTCATGATTTGCCCAGTCGGATTTGGCATGACGGATGAGAAGTAATCTTTTCATTGGGTATAAAAAAACAGCCCTTAAAAGGGCTGCACAATTATAAGAATTCTTTAGCTAGAATAAAAAGCCTAATGATACGGTAAAGAGTTTATGTTTGGCAGATGTGCCTTCTGAATCATCATTAAGTTTGCCTAAACCTAAGCCATAACCTCCATGGAGGAAAAGACCGTTGTTTAATTCGTATCCCGTAAGAAAGTTGAATCCGTAATCAAATTTGTTTGCTCCCTGTTTAAAGAGGTCTCTTTCTATTTCCTCTGATTGTACCATCCCTTTATATTCCGCTCTTTGGTGTATCTTGTCTTTATAGCTTATCCCATAAGCGACATAGGGGCCTGCTCCAAACGGGATTTTACCATTGCCTGTATCAAATTTTAGAATAATATTTAATGGCATTTCTACGCAGAGAGCTCTTCGCTCTCTTTTATACCAAATTCTGATAACCTGTTCTTCGGGTGAAAGCTCCATGTCGCCGAAATAAAGCTCTTTTACTGACTTCCGCTCTGCTTTAAACCCTTTTTCTGTCAGGGAGATACCGGGCTGAAAATACAGGATTTTACTGAGCTGAATATTCGCAATACCGCTTATATTATATCCCAGCCTATAGGACGGACTTGGATAAATGTCACTCATTCCTCCCTTAATATTCATACTCGAGATATTTACCCCTGCCTTAACGCCAAAACGTACCCCTGAACCATACTGTATCTGAGAGTATAAGGACGAACCTGAGAAAAGTAATGCTGTGATAATAAATAATTTTTTCATGTGATAAGGCTTTTAGTTCCTCGGGGGCGAAATAAGAAAAAAGGGAGCAGATGTACAATACTTTATATAAAATCTTTCAACTGATCCAGGTCGGTATCGTACATGCATCTGAAGTGTTTCTGAGGGCATTCGGGGTATCCTATTTTTGAACATGGCCGGCAGGGAAGCCCCTTCACTTCAATGATTTTTTGATGGTCGGCTTTATAGGGATACATCCCGAATTCGGGTACCGTGTTTCCCCAGATGGAGACGATCCGCTTATTGAAAGCAGCGGCAATATGCATCAGCCCTGTATCATGGGTAACGATCGTATCAGCCATTTTTACGAGGAAGGCAGACTGGTCGAGGTTGAATTTGCCGCAGCCGTTAAACACATATTCTCCCGTGCCCCGGCATATCTCTTCTGCTCTTGCAGCATCTTCTTTTCCGCCTAACAGTACGATTGGGGCGTTTACTAATTTGCACGCCGCTATAATTTTTTCCTGCGGCAGCCGTTTGGTTGCATGCTGGCCACCGATCACAAACCCTGTATATTTTTGGTGGGAAGGAGGAAGAAGACCGGATAGGTCGTGTTCCTTTTCAAGAAAATAATCGAGTCCTTTGCCGTCATTTTGTACTCCTAAAGGAGCTGCTGCTGCCAGGTACCTGTCGACAATATGCACTGCGGGCATCTTGTTGACTTTGAAGTTAACCAGCAGCCATTTCTCTATATTGAGTTTATCAAAGGAGGATGATTTTACTCCCAGGCGCATCTTCATCCTGAGCGTGCGAAGGTTTTTATGCAGATCAATGACATAGTCAAAATGTTCTGCCTTCAGTTCCCTGGTGGTAGCATTCAGATCTCCTTTAAACAGGTGAAGCTGATCTATATAAGGGTTGCTGCGGAGAACAGACTCAAAAGATGCCTTGGTTAAAAAATGTACTTCGGCCCCTTTAATCTGCTGTTTGATGCAGCGGATCACGGGGGTTGTGAGGACAATGTCGCCTATTGAGCTTAAACGTATGATCAGTATTTTCAAGATCTGGCTGATTTCTTTTGTTTAAAGAATGCTTCTATTTCATCCTTACTAAAAGTATTTAAACAACTATTAGCAGAGACGCCCCCTTTGCGGGCTGTCAGTACTCCAAAATGCATGTCGCGGAAGCTCTTGTTGCTGTGAGCATCCGGGTTAACTGACAGCATCACCCCTTTTTCAAGTGCGTACTGATGCCAGCGCCAGTCAAGATCAAGCCTTAACGGATTGGAATTTATTTCGATCACGACCCCATTTGCGGCACATGCATCAATTACTTTTTTAAAGTCTACCGGATATCCTTTTCGTGCGAGGAGCATCCGGCCGGTAGGGTGCCCCAGGATCGTTGTGTAGGGATTTTCGATGGCAGCAATGAGCCTGGAAGTTGCTTTTTCTTCCGTCATTTTAAAGACAGAATGGATGGATGCGACTATAAAATCGAAGGTGGAGAGGATCTCCGCCGGGTAGTCCAGCGATCCGTCGAACAGGATATCCGATTCGATCCCTTTGAATATTTTAAAGGGGGCGAACTTTTGATTGATCTGGTCTATCTCCCTGTGCTGCGCCAGCACACGTTCTTCATTGAGTCCCTTTGCATAAAAAGCAGATTTCGAATGGTCGCAAATCCCCAAATACTCCAGATGAAGTTCATCCCGGCAGTACAGCGCCATTTCTTCCAGCGTATTCACCCCGTCACTCCACGTGCTGTGATTATGGAGCGTGCCTTTCAGGTCTGTATATTCAAGTAATTCAGGAAGTTTATCCGCTTCCGCCAGCTTAATCTCATTCAGCCCTTCCCTCAGCTCAGGTTCAATGAACGGAAGTCCGGCACGCGCATAGAGCTGGATTTCATCTGCTGCCAGGAAGGTGTCTCCTGCCAGGAGCTCTTTCACCATGTTGACGTGCTTTTCTGATCCAGTCCGTTCAAACAGTTCCAGGGCAAATCTTTCTTCCGGGCAGAATTGCAATTCGACTTTCACCCCGGCATTTGTGGTAAAGCTGATCCTGTCTTCTTCCCTGGTTATTTCACTAATATCTTCCAGTGACTCTATGTATAAACCGATGTCGTCGCTGAGATCTTTTCCGATGAGAAATTCTACTTTGCTAAGCACTTCACATCTGCGTCGGAATGCTCCGCTGAAGGATACAGGGGTACCCGGTAAACTTTGCCGGAGCGTATCCAGCAGGACATTTGCCATTGGTTCAATATGTGCATAAAGAAAATGCCCTTCATTTGCCATCTTGAATTCTATGGCTTTCCTGATTTCTTCCTGGGTTTTCAGTCCAAAACCTTTCGCTTCAATAAGACGATTCTCATTGCATGCGTAAAGGAGTTCGCCAGCGCTTTCTATTCCCAGTTCTTTCCATATTACCAGCACTTTCTTAGGGCCGAGACCTTTTATGCTCATAATTTCCACGATTCCGGGCGGCGTTTGGGCTAGCAGGGTTGTTACCTCTTCAAGAGATCCGGTTTCAATCAGTTCCCAGACTTTAGAGGCTGTGCTTTTTCCTATTCCATTGATCTTTTCGATCTCCGGCAGGCTTTTTTTTGAGAGGGAATAAGGGAGTTTATCCACTGTAAAAGCAGCAGAAGCTATTGTTTTAACCTTAAACGGGTTCTCGTTATGCAGTTCCATTAGCTGACTAAGCAGCCTTAATGTCCGTGCAATGGTTTTGTTCTCCATATTTTTTCAAACATACATATAAAAGGTGTTTGCAGGAAAAGAAAAGCTCCATGCGGACATGCAATGCGGGCTCCGTTTCAAAACTATTTTTCTTTTTGTGTTGTTAGCAGGGGGGTGGCACAGAATATATCCATATCGAAATCGGTTCAGACCCTTTTGCTCTTGTTCCTCATAATTGGCGGTCTTTATTTCGCCCGTGAATTTTTGATCCCTTTAACTTTCGGCGGCCTGTTAGCCACTCTAATACTGCCCTTCAGCCGTCGTCTCGAAAGAAAAGGCATTCACAAAGGTATTGCTATTGTGATGTGTCTTCTCGGTCTGTTGCTTATAGCGGGAGGGATCTTAGCGCTCATTGTGTGGCAGGTGTCTGACCTGGCAACAGATGTGTCGGAGATGCAGCAGCAGATTTCCGGCCTGATTGGAAAGATACGGGACTTTCTGAGTACGGCGATCGGGATTTCAGGTGAGAAACAAAAGGAGATCATTGAACAGCAGCAACAATCTTCGGGAGTTGTTCAGATGGCCAGCATGGTCACCGGAACAATGGGGGTGCTGGTAGATTTTGTTCTTGTGACGGTCTACGCTTTTTTATTCATTTACTTCAGGCACCGGCTTAAAAAGTTTATCCTGATGCTGGTCCCCGCTGAAGAAATAGACCGTACAGAGAAAGTGATCAGCCAGTCTGCCAAGGTTGCTTACCAGTATCTTTCGGGCCTCTCTATGATGATTGTGATGTTGTGGATTTTTTACAGCATCGGGTTCTCTATTGCTGGGCTTAAAAGCGCGGTGTTTTTTGCGATATTATGCGGTATCCTGGAGATTGTTCCTTTTGTCGGAAACCTTACGGGGACTGGAATTGCAGTGCTGATGGCGGTTTCCCAGGGGGAAGGTTCCGGGCTGATATTTGGAGTCCTGGGTACTTATCTCTTTGTTCAGTTCATTCAATCTTATATCCTGGAGCCGCTGGTGGTAGGTGCTGAGGTGAATATTAATCCTTTGTTCACAATAGTGGTTCTGGTGC
Source organism: Pararcticibacter amylolyticus (assembly GCF_003130405.1). Classification (GTDB taxonomy): domain Bacteria; phylum Bacteroidota; class Bacteroidia; order Sphingobacteriales; family Sphingobacteriaceae; genus Arcticibacter; species Arcticibacter amylolyticus. The sequence continues at coordinate 62,727 of NZ_QEAS01000012.1, read as the reverse complement.
TGGGAGAGAGCCTTTGGGGGATTGCCGGGATGATCCTCGCTATTCCTTTACTGGGCATTACCAAAATCCTGTTTGATAATATAGAATCTCTCAAGCCTTATGCGTATCTGATAGGAGGAGATTCTAAACAGCGAAAGGGATGGGGGGAGAGGATGAGGAAGTTGCTGGGGAGGAAGTGAGGGTTGGG
>NZ_QEAS01000012.1:59665-62507 GCF_003130405.1 Pararcticibacter amylolyticus | reverse complement strand
TGGGATGCGGACGCGGTATAAATAGTATAAATTATAAAGGACAATGCCAAAACCATTGTCCTTTATAATTTATACTATTGCGGAGACAATATTCAATATCCAAAAGCTAACAGCCAACCCCTGATAGCTGAATACCTTACCTGATCGAAATAGAATAAGGTAACCGGGCCTGAATGCCGGTAAAACGGAGGGCATCTTTGAGCTGTTTGTAATACTGATATTGTTCGCCGAGCTCTGCTTTGGCAAAATGTTCCCTGAGTTTATCTTCTCCTGATTTAAAAATGGATTCCAAAGGATCTTTCTGTGAAGGGTAGGATACCATTTTATAATCCTTAAGTTTAGCCATTTTCGCTGCGGATTGTATGGCCTGGTCTATGTTTCCAAGGCGGTCAACTAATCCGTTCTTTAAAGCTTCTGAACCACTCCAAACACGTCCCTGGCCAATTTGATTGATATATTCCTGTGTTTTCTTACGGCCATCCGCTACCCGTTTGGTGAAAGTGCCATAAATGCGGTTTACCTCTTTTTGAATGATCAGTTTTTCTGCATCGGTCAGGGGGCGTGTAATAGAACCAAGATCGGCATGGGCGGCTGTTTTAACCCCGTCAAATGTGACGCCGAGCTTATTGTTAAAGAATTTCTGCATGTTAGGGATAATTCCGAACACGCCAATAGAACCTGTAATCGTATTGGGCTCAGCAAAAATAGAATCGGCCGCACATGCGATATAATATCCGCCGGAAGCAGCAACGTCTCCCATAGATACGATTACCGGTTTAACTTTACGGGTGAGAGCGACTTCTCTCCAGATTACATCTGATGCCAGCGCGCTGCCGCCGGGAGAGTTAATCCGGAAAACGACTGCTTTGATCTTATCGTCCGTTCTCACTCTCCTGATTGCTCTCGAAATTCTCTCAGAACCGATCGTTTCATCGTCTCCTTCTCCTCCGGTTATCTCGCCTGAGGCATAAACGATAGCAATCCTGTTATTAATATCACCGCTCTCCGGTTTGTTATTTTTGATATAGCCTGTAAGTGTGACAGATTTTATATCGTCTTTCTTATCGGTTCCAGTTAATTTTTTCAGTTCGTCAATTACCTCATCCTTATACCGCGTTCCGTCAGCGAGTTTATATTTTACAGCATCTGATGCACTTTGCACTTTCAGCTCATTGGCAATGGCGAATAAGGAATCTTTTTCGATTTTTCTGGATGCCGATACCCCTGAAAGGAAGTGATCGTACATAGACCCCATGAAAGATGTGACCTGCTGCCTGTTTGCATCGCTCATTTTGTCGAGGACAAAAGGCTCAACAGCACTTTTGTAAGTCCCCACCTTAATCACCTGTGGTTCAATTTCAAGTTTTTCAAGTGTCCCTTTATAGAAGGTGATCTCTGAGCTGAAACCTGTAAACTCAAGCAGGCCTTCCGGGTTGATGTAGACTTTGTCGGCCACGGAGGCAAGATAATAAGCTCCCTGCGTATACACTTCGCTATAGGCAAGGATGAATTTTTTCGATTTTTTAAAGTCGATCAATGCATTTCTGATCTCTTCAATCGTTGCCATACCGGCCTGCACCCCGGTGATATCAAGGTAAATACCCTTGATGTTGGAGTCTTCTTTCGCCCTTTTTAAGGCGAGAAGAATATCATTCAGCCCTAGTTTTTTTTGAGTCCCCAGCCCCCCTAAATCCAGGTCGTCAAGCGGACTTTTTATTGTCCGCTCCACTATGGGTATATTGAGGGACATGTGCATAACTGAACTTGGTTCAACGTTAACTGTCTCATTGTCTGATGCAGAGACGATTGCAAAAATGATGGCAATAAACAATATGCCCAGGACCACAGCTGAAAGGATAAATCCGATCATCGACGCAAAAACAACTTTGAAAAAACCTTTCATTGAAAGCTAATCTTATAATAATATGTGCAAGTATACAATAGATATAAATATATTTGAAACGTTACAACCTGATTAAGGTTTATGCACACGATTTATTTGTTACTTGGCAGCAATTTAGGAGACAGGTTAGATTATCTACGCAGGGGCCGGTCTCTCATTGAAAGAGAAATAGGAAAAATTAAGGAATCATCGGCCATCTATCAGACGGCTTCATGGGGGAATACTGATTTAGCTGATTTTCTGAATCAGGCGGTTTGTGTTGAAACGGAGCTTCCCGCAGATGATTTGTTGTTAACTATTCATGCGATCGAAAAATCGCTGGGCAGGGAAAGGGTTCTGAAATGGGGTGCACGGACTTTGGACATTGACATTCTTTTTTATGACGACCTGGTAATCAGTCAGCCGGACCTGACGATCCCTCATCCTTTATTACAGGAAAGAAGGTTTGTTTTAACTCCTCTTGCGGAAATTGCTCCCGGTATGCGGCACCCGGTTTTAGAAACTTCGATACAGGACTTGCTTGCCACGCTTCAGGATGAGTTATACGTAGAACGGTACAATAATACGATTATGTCTAAAGAAACCAACAACAACTTCGAAGTCGATATGTCATACCTCAATGACATTGCGGATGGAAACGCGGAGTTCATTATTGATATGATTGATATCTTTATTGAACAAACTCCTGTTTATTTCGAACAATTGGCTACGGCAATCAAAGAAAAAGACTGGACTGCAACTGCGGCAGTCGCTCACAAGATTAAACCGACACTTGCCTTCATCGGTGTCGAGGCCGCACGGCAAAGAATGGCTGAAATAGAGCGCAAAGCGCGTGATCTTGATCACCCTGAAGAAATTGAAGAACAATTCAACTATCTGAACAACGTATTCGATAGACTTTATGACGACCTCCGGAAGATCAGGACTGAACTGGGGAGC
>NZ_QEAS01000012.1:59533-59615 GCF_003130405.1 Pararcticibacter amylolyticus | reverse complement strand
GGACAATAGGTAGGTGATGGCTTGGACTCAAGGCGAAGAGCTGATTGTGAAGCTAATATACTGGGGTTGCAAAAAGCTAGCC
>NZ_QEAS01000012.1:55798-59439 GCF_003130405.1 Pararcticibacter amylolyticus | reverse complement strand
ATTTCATCAATGTAAACTGCACAACTGATAACGCGATATAGATAAAGATAATCACGGGAACGGCGGCAAACTTGAATAGAAGAATTAGAACTGCGGCTGATAGCAGTAAAATGTACCGGAATGTATTTTCTTTGAATACCAGAGATTTAAACTTCAGTGAGATCAGGGGGACTTCCATTACCAGCAGAAAACTTGTTCCCAGGCTGAAAATGAACAAAAAGTAAGGGTTTAGAATATAGCTCGACCAGAAGCTTCCTGATTGAGCGATAATCATCGGAAGGGATGCGATAAGAAGCGAATTCGCAGGTGTCGGCAGACCGATAAAATGATCGGATTGTCTCACATCGATGTTAAATTTCGCTAAGCGTAATGCTGAAAAGATCGCGATTATAAAAGCTGAGTAATTGAGATAAACACTTAACTCGCCCAGTTGAGGTGCTGCAAGAAACAGTTGATAGACAATCGAGGCGGGCAGAAAACCAAAGCTTACCATGTCGGCAAGCGAATCAAGCTCTTTTCCCATAACGGAATATACATCAAGCCCCCTGGCAATCAGTCCGTCAGCGAAATCGAAAAGTGCCGCGATAATAATGGCGTAACCTGCATAGATCAAGTTGTTGTTGAATGCAAAAGTTACTCCAATACACCCGCTAAACAAGTTTAAACAAGTGATCGCATTTGGTATATGTTTTCTCATGTAAAAAGCAAAGTACAGGCGCAAAGGTAAGAAAGTGTCTCACACTTTCCTCCATTTGCCTGTACTTTGTCTTAACTATTCATAGAAACGAGGAACTCTTCGTTGTTTCTGGTTCCTTTCATCTGGCCGAGCAGGAACTCCATTGCTTCCTGGGAATTCATATCAGCAAGGTGATTTCTGAGGATCCAGATCCGCTGAAGTGTTTCGCGGTCGTGAAGAAGATCATCTCTTCTTGTACTTGAAGCTGTAAGGTCGATAGCAGGGAATATACGTTTGTTGGAAAGCTTGCGGTCAAGCTGAAGCTCCATATTACCTGTTCCTTTGAATTCTTCAAAGATCACTTCATCCATTTTTGAACCAGTATCGATCAACGCTGTGGCAAGGATCGTCAGGGAACCGCCGTCTTCAATATTACGTGCTGCACCGAAGAAACGCTTTGGTTTATGCAGGGCGTTTGCATCCACACCACCTGAAAGGATCTTACCTGAAGCAGGCGCTACTGTATTATAGGCACGTGCCAGACGGGTAATAGAGTCAAGAAGAATGACGACATCGTGGCCGCATTCAACCATTCTTTTTGCCTTTTCAAGTACGATGTTGGCAATCTTTACGTGACGTTCAGCAGGCTCGTCAAAAGTAGAAGAAACCACTTCCGCGCGTACGCTTCTGGCCATATCTGTTACTTCTTCGGGGCGTTCGTCGATCAGAAGAATGATCAGGTATACTTCCGGATGGTTCTTGGCAATTGCATTTGCCACATCCTTAAGCAGCATCGTCTTTCCTGTCTTTGGCTGGGCCACGATTAAACCACGCTGACCTTTTCCGATCGGGGTGAACAGGTCAATGATCCTTGTAGAATGATGCCCTGTGTCCTGGAAAAGATTCAATTTCTCAGATGGGAACAAGGGAGTAAGATAATCAAATGGTACTCTGTCGCGCACTTCTGCCGGCACCCGGCCGTTGATAGCTTCTACTCTTACAAGAGGGAAATATTTTTCTCCTTCTTTCGGAGGTCTGATGCTTCCTCTTACAGTGTCTCCGGTCTTAAGACCGAATAATTTTATCTGTGACTGAGATACATATATGTCGTCGGGAGAGGTGAGATAATTATAATCGGATGAACGGAGAAATCCGTATCCGTCGGGCATTATTTCTAAAACACCTTCGTTGACGATAACATTGTCGAAATCCAGGTTGGTAGCCGGGAGTTGTGAAGAAGTTTCCTGTCTTCCATCCTGATACCTGTCTTCATAGCTGCTTTCAGCATTGCGGCTGGAATAGCTAACCCTGGGTTCAACCCGCTGAGGTGCGGTATATTCTGCTTTTGGTTCAACGGGAGCAGGTGGCGCTGAAATTTCAATTTCTGTTCCCGGAGCCTTTAATTTGATTTTTCTTCTGGGGCGTGCGCCTGATTCAGATTTCTCTTCCTGTGTTGAATCTGAAGATTCTGTTTCAGCTTCCGCAGATGCAGGGCTTTCAGCTTCCTGGCTTTGTTCTTCCGTTTCCTGGCTTTCAGGAGTCTGAACTTCCGCCGCAGGAGTCTCCTGAGCTACCGGAGCTTCTTCAGCTGGCGCCGCAGCCGGCTCGGCAGGAGTATCAAATAATGATGCCGGTTCAGTTGCTGCTTCGGGCTGTTTTTCTGCTTTCGCTTTTACCGCCCTGGTACGTTTACGTGGCTTTTCTTCCGCGGCAGGAGCGGCTTCAGTTTCTTCTGCTGGTGTATTTTGACGTGCAGTTTCAATAAGTGTATGCTGCTCTTTAATCCGATTTATAAGCTCTGCTTTCCGTAAAGCATCAGCTCCCTCTATTCCAAAGGATTTGGCGATCTCACGAAGCTCAGATACAAGCTTGTCGTTCAATTCAGTGATTTCCATTCAATTTTGAAGTATTATGTAGGATTTGTTTATATAAAGAGTAAATCCGCAATCAGCAAAAAAACATTTTTTAAGAAATCTTAAGGAGTTTTCCTGTGATGTTTAGGACAAACATTTTGAGATAACGCCACAATTTTAACGGAATAATTTTAAAGAAGCAAGAAAAAGTGAAAAAAATTTCCTCCCGCCGCATTGTTTTAATTTCTTTGCAGGCTGTTAATAAATACATTCGATCTTAAAATTTTTATGAACCGCAAGGAATTAATCGGACAAATACGGGAAAAGAAATCTTTTTTGTGCGTTGGGCTTGATACTGATATTCAGAAGATCCCGGCTTTCCTGCTTAATGAAGAAGACCCTGTCTTTGAGTTTAACAAGCAGATTATTGATGCCACCCGGGAGTTTGCTGTTGCCTATAAAATAAATACAGCGTTTTACGAAAGTCGTGGCATTGAAGGATGGAAAAGCCTCATAAAAACATGGGAATACTTGCCTAAAGATTGCTTCAGTATTGCAGATGCGAAGCGCGGCGACATCGGAAATACATCTGAAATGTATGCAAAAGCCTTTTTTAATATTGAATCATCCGGAATGAGCTTTGATTCGGTCACAGTTGCTCCTTATATGGGAGCTGATTCGGTGAAACCATTCCTTAAGTTTCCTGAGAAATGGGCTATCATCCTTGCTTTAACATCTAATGAGGGCAGCAAGGATTTCCAGTATCTTTCTTCTGACGGAAATATGCTGTTTGAATCCGTGCTTCAAAAATCAGGGGAGTGGGGAAGTAAAGAAAATATCATGTTTGTGGTGGGGGCTACCCGCGGAGAGGATTTTCTCACCATCCGTAAACACGTACCGGATCACTTTTTACTTGTCCCGGGCGTTGGAGCCCAGGGGGGAAGCCTGGATGAGGTTTGCAGGTATGGTATGAATAAGGAATGCGGACTGCTGGTCAACTCGTCCCGCGCTATTATATATGCATCCTCAGGTACGGACTTCGCCGAAGCGGCAGCTGCCGGCGCGCAAGCGGTGCAGCAGGAGATGGAGAAGTGGGTGAGGGAGTTGTAAGT
>NZ_QEAS01000012.1:55603-55767 GCF_003130405.1 Pararcticibacter amylolyticus | reverse complement strand
GCTGGCGGTACGATTGGTGGAACGAGATTTAAGAGGATGAGATCTTTGTGAGATTTGATAGACAGCAGGAAATTTGAGCAAAATTGAACCTTTGGATTTCGGATTTTGTTTTTAGTATGGTGATGATATTACCGTATACTTAAATTCAGTCCCCGCGACTTAAT
>NZ_QEAS01000012.1:43008-55564 GCF_003130405.1 Pararcticibacter amylolyticus | reverse complement strand
ACATGTCCGAAGACTTTATTTGTTTCATATGGAAATACAGGCTGTTTGAGCAAAAGAATCTCACTACTACGAAGGGAGAGCCCTTTGAAATTGTGTCTCCCGGATATTATAACCGGGATGCTGGCCCTGATTTTACAGATATAAAACTTCGGATAGGAAAGACTTTGTGGGCAGGTAATGCGGAAGTTCATATTTCTTCCTCTGACTGGGATAGGCACGGGCATACGAAAGATCCCGCCTATAATAACGTCATTCTCCACATTGTTTATGAACATGACAGGCAGATCTTCAGAAGTGACGGAACGGAGCCGCCTGCGTTTGAGCTGAAAAACCATATAAAGCCCGGCATAGAAAACCGCTATGTTCAATTGATGCGGAATATGTCATGGATCCCCTGTGAGAAGCAAATTGGCCAGGTCGCTGATCTTTATATGGGTAACTGGTTGTCGAGGGTGCTGACGACACGGCTGGAGGAAAAGTCGTCGGAGGTGCTGAAGCTTGTGGCTGAATGCAGAGGAAGCTGGGACGATGCTTTCTATATCCTTCTTGCCCGTAATTTTGGTTTCAAGGTAAATGCCCTGCCATTCGAGCTCCTTGCACGGTCGCTCCCCCAGCAAATACTCGGGAAGCACCGGAACAGCCCCCTCCAGATCGAAGCCCTCCTTTTCGGGCAGGCCGGATTTCTCTATGATGAGGATCCGGATGCCTATACCATGAGTCTGGCTTCAGAGTACGGCTTTTTGAGAAGGAAATATCACCTTTCCCCCATAGACCCGTATCTCTGGAAGTTTTTAAGATTGCATCCGCAAAATTTTCCTACGCTGAGGCTTGCACAGTTTGCAGCGCTGATATTAAAATCAGCTCATCTCTTCTCTAAAATACTGGAGCTGGCAGATGTGAAGGAAATTGCAAAGCTCTTTAAGGACTTACCCCTTGATCCCTACTGGGAGACTCATTACCGCCTTGGAAAACTGTGTGCGAAGATATCAGCACAACCCGGTACCGAATCCGTTAACAATATTCTGCTTAACACGGTTGCGGCGACTGTCTTTACCTATGGCAAATATATTGGAAACGATGTGTTTACAGGCAGAGCACTGCATTTGCTTGAAACCCTGCCGCCTGAAACAAATAGTATTATCCGCGGTTTTAGATCTATAGGAGTCACCCCCCGGAACGCCGGAGAGTCGCAGGCCCTTCTTCAGTTAAAAAAATCGTGGTGTGACAAAAAAAATTGCTTACTTTGTAATGTTGGAGCTAAGATCCTTAACTACGATTGACATGATACAGCGCATTATCGCTTTTTTTGAAAAGTATTCTTTCGGCGTTTCGACTTACCTTGGCGAAAGGTTTGATATGTCTATCTCCAAAATTCGCCTTTTCTTCATTTATTCATCCTTCCTTGCAGTGGGGTTCCCCCTGATATTTTATTTCCTTGCCGCTTTTGTGCTCGGGATAAGGAATTATATGAAGAGGATCAGGACCAGGATCTGGGATTTTTAGCCTTTTTATTTACAGCAAAGTTTTTATACTGAGCTGAAAGGCTATCTCCGGGTATACATCTGTAGTCTGTTCACCCCCGCCCTGTAAAAACTTTTTTATATTTGTCTCTTTAAATCCGCTTGGAAAAATGCCGGTAAGAGGAAATCAGTTCAGATCGAATACGTTTAGGGAAGAGGATAATTCAAAGGTCGCCGGAAGGGGACGCCTGAATAAGGAGAGGGCTGAGATATTGCCGCGCTTTACTTTTAACAATGGCAGAGCGGTGAAGATACTCGGGCTTTTCTTCCTGGTCTTATCCCTTTACTTCCTGGTTGCTTTTACATCATATATGTTTACCTGGGAGGATGATCAGAGCTATGTATTAAATGGCGGATGGGATAGTCTCTTCGGCACAAATGACGAACTGGTGAAATCCGGCGCTCAGCCTCCGGTAGTAGAAAACTGGCTTGGTAAGTTTGGGGCATTGCTGTCGCACCAGTTTATTTATAAATGGTTTGGAGTGGCTTCCTTTCTTTTTATAGGTATCCTTTTTATTGTTGGATACAGATTGCTCTTTAAGGTCAAAGTAGCTTCTATTACGAAGACTTTCGGCTATTCTTTTTTTCTTCTTGTATTTATTTCTGAGACACTGGCCTTTTTCCACAGTTTTACTTCCGACTTTCCGCATTTCCTCGAGGGGGAGTTCGGGTTCTGGACTAACCGGCTATTGCAGGCTCAGATAGGAAATGCGGGAATTGCAGGATTACTGGCATTCGCTGCTTTAACAGCTCTTGTAATTGCATATAATATAGACTTTAAAATCCCCGAGAGGAAGAAGAAGATGGCGCTGGATGTTCCTCCTGTGCCGGACGAAGTGGAGCTTGAAGACGAAATAAAGTCTGAGCCTGTTGAGTTTCCTCTCAACAGCAGCAGCAGGAGAAACAGGGCAAGAACCGGAGAGAGGCCGGAAGAAGAACGCAGACCTCAGCCCCTGACACAGCAACGGGTAATGCCTGCAGTCGAAACAGATTCTTCCTTAGATGAATTGCCGGTCCGTCATATTCCGCTTGAAACTGTAGCGGCGACAACTGTTGCATTTAATATTGAGAAACCAGTTGCCCCGGATGAAACATCAGACATGAAGCCCCAGGTGCAGAGATCATCTGAAAGCCGGGAACAGGTGAAACAGGAGCCTGAGTTGACTATTGAGAAAACACCCGAGGAGAAGACTGCCAGTGAACTGGTAGAGCAGTTCGGACAGTATGATCCAAAACTAGATCTTTCTTCTTATGTGCATCCCCAACTTGACCTCCTCGACAACCATCGCTCGGGAAAAATCTCTGTCAGTGCTGAAGAACTTGAGGCTAACAAGAATAAGATTGTTGAGACTCTCAATAATTATAACATAGAGATTGACAAGATCAAGGCTACAATTGGTCCTACTGTTACCCTCTACGAGATTATCCCTGCACCGGGCATCAGGATCTCCAAAATCAAAAATCTGGAAGACGACATTGCCCTGAGCCTTGCCGCTCTTGGGATCCGTATTATAGCACCGATGCCCGGAAAAGGAACTATCGGTATAGAAGTGCCGAATCAGCAACCGGAAATGGTGGCCATGCGCTCTGTGATGGCTACGGAGAAGTTCCAGAACACCACAATGGATCTGCCTATAGCCCTCGGTAAGACGATCTCTAACGAAGTGTACATTGCTGATCTGGCGAAAATGCCGCACCTTCTTGTTGCCGGTGCTACAGGGCAGGGTAAGTCAGTTGGGATTAATGCTATCCTGGTCTCCCTTCTTTATAAACTGCATCCTTCACAGTTAAAATTTGTGCTGGTAGATCCCAAGAAGGTCGAATTAACCCTTTTTAAGAAAATTGAAAGGCATTTCCTTGCGAAGCTGCCGGGAGAAGAAGACGCCATTATTACCGATACAAAAAAGGTGATCAACACACTCAATTCTCTTTGTATTGAAATGGACCAGCGGTACGATCTGCTGAAAAATGCACAGGTGCGCAATCTGAAGGAATATAATCAGAAGTTTGTCAACCGCAGGCTGAACCCGGAAGAGGGGCACCGGTTCCTTCCTTTTATCGTATTAGTGATAGACGAGTTTGCCGACCTGATGATGACTGCAGGGAAAGAAGTGGAAACTCCTATCGCACGTTTGGCACAGCTTGCGCGGGCAGTGGGCATACACCTCGTCATTGCCACACAGCGTCCTTCCGTTAATATTATCACGGGTACCATCAAGGCGAACTTCCCGGCACGTCTTGCATTCAGGGTACTTTCTAAAATAGACTCCCGTACTATTCTTGATTCGGGAGGAGCAGACCAGCTGATAGGCCGGGGAGATATGCTCTTGTCTACAGGAAGCGATCTTATCCGGTTGCAATGTGCTTTTGTCGACACTCCTGAAGTAGAACGGATCTCAGATTTTATCGGGCAGCAGCGGGGGTATTCGTCCGCATGGTTATTACCGGAATACTTTGATGAAAATGGAGAGGGCGGGAGTGTCAAAGATTTTGATCCGGATGACCGCGACCCCCTGTTTGAGGATGCCGCACGTCTTATTGTCATGCATCAGCAGGGATCGACTTCGCTTATCCAGAGGAAACTGAAACTTGGCTACAACAGGGCAGGCCGGATTATTGATCAGCTGGAAGCCGCAGGTGTTGTGGGGCCTTTTGAGGGCAGCAAGGCTAGGGAGGTGTTGTTGCCCGATGATTATGCGCTGGAACAGTTCCTGGAAAATCTAAATAAAGGTTAACAGATGTTATCTAAGGAACACTTAAACCAATTCAGGTAAATGGTGTCCAATATATTGATCTGCCACCAGGGTGTACCGGTGGAAATAATACTACAAATCAAAATACCAGATGAGAAGAATTTTCTTAAGTGCTCTTGTAATCATATTCAGCGTGTTTGCTTCCGAAGCGCAGACAGATGCAAAAGCAAAAGCGATATTAGCGGCGGTAAGTAAAAAATATTCCTCTTACAGCACGATAAAGACTGATTTTACCTATACTATTAATAATCCGCAGGCTAAAATAAACCAGACGGTTTCAGGGACTCTTTATACTCAACCCAGGACAAATAAATACTTCGTGTCAATGAACGATCAGGAGTTGATCAGCGACGGGAAGAACCAGTGGAGCTATCTGAAGGCCGACAAAGAAGTTCAGCTCAGTGCTGTCGATAACAGCAGTAAATCATTAAACCCTGCCAAGATCTTCACCATCTATGAAAAGGGATTTAAATACCTCTACACGGGTGATGTTAAACAGGGTGGGAGAGTGTATCATGTTATCGATCTCAGTCCGACAGACAACAAGCAGTCGTTCTTTAAGGTACGCTTAAATATAGACAAACTAAGCCGCCAGATTACGAAGGCTCTTATTTTTGATAAGAACGGCAGCCACTATACCTATACAATAAAAACGTTTACTCCCAATGTTAAGGTTGCAGAGTCATTTTTTGCGTTTGATCCGAAGAAGCATCCTGGAGTAGAACTGGTAGATTTGAGATAAATTCATCAGGCATCCGTTTGAAATCGTAACTTCGTGTACCGAAATTACTGAGCTGATGGCACTTTCATATACACCATATACGTTGGATAAGCTGGAGCATATATTAAACGCCCTTGACTACCGGGTACGTTATGAAAAAGGAAATTTTAAAACGGCAGCCTGCCTTCTGGAAAGCAGTAAAATGGTTGTGGTCAACAAGTTCTCCAGTCTTGAGAGTAAGATAAATTCACTTGCAGAGTTGTTGCAGCAGGTTCCGATAAACGAAAGTTTGCTCGACGAAAAACAAAAGCAGTTTCTTTATCATTTAAAACAAACATCTCTGCAATTGTGATTATAACTTTTTTAGGAACAGGCACATCGCAGGGCATTCCTGTCATTGGATGCGACTGCCCGGTATGTACATCTTCAGATTCGCATGATAAGCGTTTGCGTACTTCTGTGTTTTTGCAGGTAGACGGGAAGCATATTGTGATAGATACGGGACCCGATTTCCGGTATCAAATGCTGAGGGCGAAAGTCAGGAAGCTGGATGCAGTTTTGTTTACACATGAACATAAAGATCATATAGCGGGCCTGGATGATGTCCGTGCTTTTAATTATTTCCAGAAGAGGGCGATGGATGTGTACGCCACCCCGAGAGTACAGGAGGCAATAAAGCGTGATTTTTACTACGCATTTTCAGAAAAAAAATATCCGGGCGTTCCTTTGATCAATTTACATGATATCGGCACCCAGCCATTCTCTGTACAGGGAATTGAAATAACCCCTATAGAAGTCATGCATTTCCGTCTCCCGATATCAGGTTTCAGGATTGGGGATTTTACTTATATCACCGATGCAAAAACTATCAGTCCGGCGGAGGCAGAAAAGATAAAAGGAACCAAAGTGTTGGTACTGAACGCCCTCCAGAAGGGGAGCCATATCTCCCATTTTACTTTGGAGGAAGCTATTGCTTTCTCCAGGGAGGTTAAAGCGGAACGTACCTACCTTACCCACTTGAGTCATACTATGGGGAAGCATGCCGAGGTTGACAGTGAGTTGCCCGAAGGTATCAGGCTGGCCTACGACGGGCTTATTTTAGAATGTTAATAGAAAAAAGAAAATAGATTTGAACTTTCAAATCAAGATCATATATTTGCAGTCCTTTCTGGCCGGGTGGCGAAATTGGTAAACGTTGCGGTCTCAGAAGCCGTTGGGAATTCCCTTGAGAGTTCGAGTCTCTCCCCGGTCACCCAGAAGGAAACAAAAGTTCTTAAACAATCCCTGCCCGGGTGGCGAAATTGGTAGACGCACCACTTTGAGGGGGTGGCGCCCGTTTGGGTGTACGAGTTCGAATCTCGTCTCGGGCACATTGCAAACAAATCTTTAAAAGCTCCGGATACGGAGCTTTTTTTTTATGTCTTGTCGAACTTGTCCGGCAATTAAGCGTGATGAAACAGACGGGTATTGCAATCTTAATAGGTCGCGTCAGCGTCAGATATCCGTGGATCCTCTGCGAGTATCTCCATCCGCGGATTGTCGATGTAGTCGGCATACCATCTGATGGCTTCGATGACTAATAGAGGATCAGTTCCGTCATATCCGGAAGTTTCAAATGCCAGCAGTTCGCCATTATCATTTCCGTAAAACTGAAGTTCATCGGGGTCGGCTTCGAACTCATCCCTTCCGAGACAATACACCCGTACGCGTAAATCTCCATCCCTGTGCCTGATCACTTCTTTGCAGGCATTATGAGAATCTTGTACCAAAAGGAAAACAGATTGATCCATATTTAAGTCTTACAAGATAATCAATGTTGGCGGGAAAATGTTTTTATGAATACGTATTAATCACATCTTGCAACTGCGCTTTGCTCAAAAGTCCGGATTGCCGCCATTTTATTTGTCCGTCCCTGAAAAGGATCAGGGTTGGGACGCCCTGAACGTTGTAGGCATTTGCAGCTGCGGGATTCTTATCGACATCTATTTTCAGAATTGTCAACTTATCTTTCATCTGTTCTTTTAACTCGGACAGGATTGGAGCCAAAGCTTTGCATGGGCCGCACCATTCGGCAGAAAAATCCACAAGCGTAGGCTTTTCCGAACTGATAATATCTGAGAAACTAGGCTTCATATTCATCGTTGGTTATTTATCCAGATAACACGCAGCCATAACAGTAGTTTTACCTGTCCTGCTATCTGTCTGTTGTGAGCGATGGAAGGAATAGATTAAATAAATTATATTTGGCGGTTACGCTAAAAACGCGAATGCGTACCATCGCATTAGAAGATACTGCTGACCCTGATATGGCTGGAAAAATACCTGTGAATAAGGATACTGATTTGAACAACCCAAAAGTGTTTGAGTCTGTTTTTCGCCGGTACTATGTGGAGCTCAGTCTGTTTGCCAACCGTTTTCTCAATGACCTGGATATGTCAAAGGAGGTAGTATCAGACATGTTTACCTTTTTATGGGAAAGGAGGAAGGAGATCCGGCTCAATGAATCGCTGAAAGCTTACCTGTATAAGGCGGTTCAAAACCGTTGCCTGAATTATCTGAAGCATAAGAAGATTGAAAACGAGTATGTGAACTACCTTTACCGGAATAACCTGTTTGATGAGGTGAGAACATCATTAAGCAATTCATATTCGCAAAAGGAGCTCGCAGAGCAGATACAGTGTGCCGTTGAACGCTTGCCTGAAAAATGCCGCGAAGTTTTTAAGCTTAGCCGTCATAAGCATTTTAAGAATGAAGAGATTGCCAGGAGCCTGAACATTTCTCAGAAGACCGTTGAACGGCATATAACGATCGCTCTCGAAAAGTTAAGGCAAAGCCTGAAATATCTTCTTGCACTCCTGCTGATACTTTCTGAAATATTTCTTTAAAAAAAATAAGGTGCATTGGGGGTTGCGGACTTTTTAGTTGTCTTATCACAGTTCAAATGGAAAGAGGGATAGAAAATTTACTCGTAAAGTATATTACAGGTCAGGCATCAGAAGAAGAGGGCTTGGTGGTAAAAGACTGGATTCGGGCGGATGAAAAGAATGAAGCGAGATATTTAGAGCTATATGAAACATGGCACCTGTCTCTGTATGCAGATCATTCCATTGATCCAGACCTCGCCTATGAAAAATTTGCAAAGGAAACCAACATACAAAAAAGGACAGGTATCAGGCGCATCCGCGCCATCTGGATTTCTTCTGCCGCCGTCGTTCTGCTTGCTTGTGCCATCGGTTTTTATCTAAACCCTTTTGGAAATTCAATTTCAGGCAGATCTGAAATTGTAATAAGTGTTCCGAAGGGTACGACCAGGAAGCTTACCTTGCCTGACGGCACCATTGCGTGGCTCAACGCAGGAACCACTCTCAGGTATAACCAGAATTTTGGGAAAGAGCAGCGCTCTGTCTATTTAAACGGAGAAGCCTATTTTGATATAGCCGCTTCGGAGCGGAATATTCCTTTTCTTCTTAATACAGATAAGTTTGTGATCCGGGATATCGGAACCGTATTTAATGTAAAGGCCTATGCAGATGAGCCTGATTTTGAAATGGCGGTATTTGAAGGTGAAGTGTCTGTTGAAGGGAAGTTCTCAAGTCACAATCCTCAAAAAGGAAAGGTATTTCTCAGCGAAAAGCAGGTTTTGAAAGTGAAAACGCCCGTGCTGAATAAAAGCAATAAAAAAGTTGCAGAGCCTGCCCGAAAGCCCGATAATAACGAACTTATTAAACTCGTTGAAGTTACACCTGCGCAGATGGAGGAATATAAAGGGTGGACAGATAACTTCCTTGTTTTTGACGGGGAGAGCTTCAGAAAAATAGCGAATGACTTTGAACGGCGGTACAACGTGAAAATTACTTTTCAGGATCCCGATCTGGAGAAGTATGAATATTCAGGGACCTTCAGAGATATCCGGGATATTCGATCTGCCCTTCAGATCATCAAGAAAACAACACCAATGGAATATACAATAAACGATTCGGAAATTATTATTAAAAAACTAGCTAAATAGATGACTAACCTAAAAAAGGAATTATATGAAATAGAACGACATCATCACTGACTTTTTTATTAAAATAAAACCGGAATGCGGCTAACATCCCGGTTGTGCTAATTAATCGCTGTGTCCCACCGGCTAAGACGGGAACAGCCATGTTAAATTATAACTGATTCAAATCTATGATTTTTCTACTAGGAAATCTATTGCCTCAACCTTTGGTAAGGCAAAAAATCTTTAGAGCTATGAAGCTTATTACATTTCTGATTTTTTCGGGGATCATGCAGCTGAATGCCGCTGTTTATTCCCAGAATACATTTACCATGAACGAATCCCGCGCGACCGTCCGGGAGATGTTCAGGAAAATAGAGAAAACCAGCCATTACACGATCTTTTACCGTCAGGACCAGGTGAAGCTGGATCAGCAGGTAAATGTTCTGGCGGAGAACAGTCCGATCGAGACTGTAATGAAGCAGGTGCTGCAGGATCAGCCCCTCACCTTCGAGGTGATGGAAAATATGGTGATCATCAAGCCTCTTGCTACAGAAAGTGCCCAGCAGGGTACTATAAGCGGTACGATTACAGATGAAAAAGGAGAACCTCTCATCGGAGCAAGTGTGCTGGTGAAAGGAACCACAAGCGGGGCTTCTACAGATGTTCAGGGAAGATTTACATTAAGAGTTACCACGACAGGTAATGTGACACTGGTCGTGAAGTACATTGGCTTTCAGCCGAAAGAAGTTGCTGCTCAGGTAGGTCAGAACGGCTTGAAGATAGCCCTCAATCCAGAGGCATCAGCACTTTCAGAGGTAGTAGTGATCGGATATGGAACGGTAAGGAGAAGAGATTTGACGGGTGCAGTTACCTCGGTTAAATCGGAAGACATCACCCGAATTCCTACCCATAATCCGGTAGAGGCGATCCAGGGAAGAGTGCCGGGAGCGGATATTACAAGAGGTTCAGGACGACCTGGATCTGCTCCGAATATTATTGTACGGGGAAACCGTTCAATCGCTAATAACGACGATATGGCATCACGTAACGGCCCGTTATATGTTATTGATGGTATTCAGGGAGGAAGTATCAATGATCTGAACCCGAACGACATTGAATCTATTGAAGTTTTGAAAGACGCTTCGTCTACAGCTATTTACGGGGCATTGGGAGCAAATGGAGTGATTATCGTAACCACTAAGAAAGGAACCTCCGGGCAAGCTAAAGTATCTTACTCCGGTTATTATGGGGTAAGTGATTATCAGTTTCCAAAGGCCAGGACTGGCGAAGAATATCTGGCTCTGCGCAGGGAAGCTTACCGGAAAGATGATACTAGGACGGGAGGGCAATTCACCTGGACGAGTCCTTCGGATGATCAGAGCATTTTTTCTCCTTTTCCCGGAGAATGGGAGGCATATCAAGCAGGGCAGTGGGTGGATTGGGTTGACTTGTTAACAAAAAGCGGAAGTCAGCAAAGTCATGCCTTAACTGTCACCGGTGGTTCTGAAAAAACAAAAGTATTTGCATCTGCCGGATACTTCAATGAAGAAGGGATGCTGAGAAATGAGGATTATAACCGTTACAATGCACGGTTTAATCTGGATCAAACTATCAACAAATGGATGAAGGTAGGAGTACAAAGCCAGTTTGCGTATTCAAAGCAGAATCAACGGGACAACCCGTTGTCTCAGGCTATTACTATCAGTCCGCTTGGCTTACCCTATGATGAGAATGGACTTGTCAATATTAACCCTATTGCCCAGGATCGTAACAAGGTAAGTCCGCTTGCCGACGAAAGAACTCCTTATATCGCCAGTTATAACACTATCAGGTCAAATATTATTACTAACGGATATCTCGAATTAACTCCTGTAAAGGGGCTTACTATCCGCTCAAACTTCGGCGCGAATCTGACGTCCTCAAGACAGGGTATTTACCGGGATAAAACGTCCATCAATCGGTATAATGTAGGTACTCCCTATACTTCGTCTGAGTCGGTTTTCGACAGGAATTTTACATGGGATAATATCGTTACATATAAGAGGGATATAGAGGAACATTCTGTAACGCTCACAGGTATCTCCAGTTACATTCAGAGTGATAGAGATGTTACGTCCGCTTCTGGAATTAATCAGACAATTTCGTCTCCTTTGTATTATGGTTTGGGATTTACCTCTGCAGATGGAAGACTGGTGAGCTCTCCTTACACTGGTTCTAACAATATTGCTTATGCAGGAAGATTGAACTATAGCTATAAAGGAAAGTATCTGTTAACTATGACAGGTCGCTTTGACGGGGCATCACGACTTGCCTCCGGCAATAAATGGGATTTTTTCCCTTCTGCAGCAATAGGATGGAATGTGAGTGACGAAGCATTCATGAAGGGTATTGAACAAATCTCCAATTTGAAATTAAGAGCAAGTTATGGCATCTCTGGTAACTACAGCATTCCGGTATATGGAACCCAAAGCCAGTTGATCGGTAACTCCACGATGAGTTTTGGGAATCAGGCAGCCTACATGTTCCAGTTTAGCTCTGTGATTGGGAACCCCAATCTTGGCTGGGAGAAGTCGGGGACTCTCGATATAGGCCTTGACCTTTCTCTGCTCAGAAACCGGATAAGTTTGACTGCTGATTGGTACAGAACTGTAACCAGTGATATTCTACTGCCAAGGTCTCTGCCGTGGTCAACAGGTGTTTCAACGGTTTATGAGAATATAGGAGAAACCCAGAATAAAGGGGTTGAACTTGCTTTGACATCAAGAAATATAGAAGGTAAAGATTTTAAATGGTCTTCAACTTTAACTTTCAGCAGAAACAGGGAAAAGATTACCAAGCTTATTGATGGAAACAATATTCTTGCTTCTGACAACATCGAAGAAAATTCTCTATTACTGGGACGACCCATACAGTCCTTTTATACCTATAAAAAATTAGGTATCTGGCAAACCTGGGAAGCAGAAGAAGCAAGGAAATACACTGTTGGAGGCAGACCTTTCGAACCTGGAGATATCAAGGTTGCAGATTTGGATGGTGACTATATTATTAACCCACAGAAAGATGTGACCTATATAGGATCAAGGGTTCCCGACTGGATTGCCGGATTTCAGAATAACTTTTCCTATAAAGCGTTTGACCTGAGCTTTTATCTTTTTGCCCGGTACGGACAAATGATAGATGCCGAATTCCTGGGACGTTATAACCCCTCGGGAGCAGGTAACAGTCCAGCTATATTGAATTACTGGACACCTGAAAATCCAACTAACGACTATCCGAGACCAAGGGCAGCAGCATCTATTAATTCTTACCCTGGTTATACGGGATATCAAGCCTTAACGTATGTCGATGGTTCTTATTTGAAATTAAGGAACCTGACAGTAGGCTATACTTTACCTAAAAATGCCGCAAAGAAATTGATGCTTGATAACGTCCGTATTTACGCTACCGGAACCAATCTGCTGGTTTTTACAAAGAACGATCTGATCAAAGATTATGACCCGGAGAGAGGAGGGAGTGAATCTGCTCCTTTGAGCAGGCAGTGGGTATTTGGAGTAAACTTTGGTTTTTAACATTT
>NZ_QEAS01000012.1:38259-42978 GCF_003130405.1 Pararcticibacter amylolyticus | reverse complement strand
TACCTTGGGACCTGTGCTGTTTATTTCTTTGATGGCAGGGTTGTCCTCTTGTCAGAATCTTGACGAATACAATCCCTCGGGGGCAACTGCCGAGAATGTGTGGACAACGCCAGAGGGCTTTATAACCAATATTAACGGTGCTTATTCTGAGCAACGTAACTGGTATGGTAAAGAAGACGGCATCTTTATGGCGGAATCAGGAACTGACTTATGGTTCAATAAGGATAAAAGTACCTATGCCCAGCAGTTAACGCAGTATTCGGGATTAACTGCGAGTACAGGGAATCCTAACAGGGCTGCATGGATATCTGTTTGGAAAGCCATTAATATATGTAACGCGGGTATCAACCGTATCGGGCAAGCAGGGTTTACCTCAGTAGACGAGCGGAACCGCAGAGAAGGCGAACTCCGTTTTTTACGCGGATTTTACTATTGGCATATCGTGGAAACCTGGGGAGGGGTAATGCTGAGAACAGAAGAGACAAAAGAACCGCTGCTGACGGCCACAAGGAGTTCTGTATCCGATTTTTACGACCTGATTATCTCCGATTTTGAATTTGCAGCGCAATATCTTCCTGTACAAAGTTTCTGGGGGAACGAATATAGCAGAGCGAGCAAGAAATCGGCACTCGGATTTCTTTCGCGTGCTCTGCTTTCGAGAGCTTATTATGCGAAGCAGTCCGGAAACACTTCTGAAGCTAATACTTATTTCACCAGAGCACGGGATGTTGCTAAAGACGTTATTGCCCGGAAGAGCGAGCTCGGTACTGATCTTTGGAGCAGTTACGATCAGCTTTGGAATCCGTCAAACAATAAGAATAATAAGGAAGCCCTGTATATTGTCAGTAACTCGACCAATCCTTTGCTTAATATTGACCAGAATGGGAACAGAGTGTTCATGACATTCCAGAACAACTATACAAATAAGCTGGCACTTACGCAAAGTATAGCTTATGGGAACCCTAGCGCAAGCAGGCTGATGCCAACCCTGACGCTTCTGGATTATTTTGACGAAGCTACAGATGCAAGATATAATGCTTCCTTTCAGGAAGTGTGGATTGCAAACAAAGTGTATACCTGGACTTCCGCAGACGTCACTCTTTACCAAAAAGATGCCAGCCTTGTTGGTAAACAAATAAACATTGGAGATACTGCATTAGTAATTACCAAAAAAGTAGTGGCTAATAAATCGACCCGTCCTTATGTGATTCTGGACAGGAATGATGTGTACGGAACTGATAGTAAAATCAAAACCGGACGCGATTTCGTCAGCTTCCGTAAGTTTATGGATCCTAATATTACCGCGCCGAATTCCCAGGCAGGTTTCAACGACATCATGGTAATGCGTTTAGCCGAAATGTACATTATTGCCGCAGAAGCAGAATATGGGTTGGGTAATCTTAATGAGGCCGCCGGTTTCATCAATGTTTTGAGGACCAGAGCTGCATTGCCCGGGCAGCAAGCCGCCATGCAAATTAGCGCGGCAGATCTGACTAATAACTCCAACTTCATCTTAGAAGAAAGAGCCAGGGAGTTTGCTGGTGAATATCAGAGGTGGTTTGATCTCAAACGCGTGTTGAAAGGACAGGGAGGCCAGGAGTTTGTACAGTTTATAAATTCCCGTAATCCCGATATTACTCAGGTACAGCCGCATCACGTTCTGAGACCTATCCGTCAGGAGGAACTAAACTCATTACTTAACAGGGATGAGTTCGGTCAGAACCCCGGCTATTAACGGAGTGTCCTTTTCGTTTATTTACACAGGGCAGAAGCAGTAAACCTTCTGCCCTTTATTGTGTCAGTAACATTTTCGTGGAGGATAAGATGATACAATATGATGGGAAAATGATATAAAAAAGCCCATTTGCCTTATACTACTTTTGGAGTTTATTACGTACTAACCACAGTAACAGTACATAATTAAATTAAACGAACACACACAACCAAAAAAAGGATTTTGAATGAAGGGTTTCTTCCATTTCTATGTACTCACTTTTGTTGTATTTCTATTCTGCAAACAAGTATCCGCTGCGCCTGCACTTTCAGTGCAACGTGAAAAGATCACTGTTGTTATTCCCGCAACTGCCTCAGCGAGAATTAAGTTTGGAGCAGAAAGACTTTCCGAAATACTGAAAAAAAATGGTTATACAGTTACCCTTCTCCAGCAGGATAAGGCATCAGGAAACAAAGCTTCTGTGGTCATTGGGAGGATATCTGATAAGCTGATACAACAAGCAGGAAATATCACGGCTCCCTCCGGTAAAGAAGGCTTTACAATTGCGTCCAGAGGTAAAAACAAGCTCGCAGTGAGCGGATTTGACGAGTCAGGTACATTATACGGCTGCCTTGAACTTGCCGGCAGGGTAGAAAAACTGGGCAAGCTTCCCGAAAATATATCTTTTTCTGATAAGCCGGAAATGGTGCTTAGGGGTACCTGTGTTGGTATTCAGAAGCCTGAATTACTGCCCGGACGAGGGGTGTATGAGTATCCCTATACTCCTGAGTCTTTTCCCTGGTTCTATGATAAGGCCCTTTGGGTAAAGTATCTGGACATGATGGTCGAAAACCGCTATAATTCTCTTTATCTGTGGAACGGCCATCCATTTGCTTCGCTGGTAAAGCTGAAAGACTACCCCTATGCAGTAGAAGTAGACGACGCTACTTTCAAAAAGAATGAAGAAATGTTTCGCTTCCTGACGCAGGAAGCAGATAAAAGGGGTATCTGGGTGATCCAGATGTTCTACAATATTATCGTATCAAAACCTTTTGCTGAGAAGAACCAGCTTAAGACACAAGACAGAAACCGTCCGATCATTCCCGTTATTGCCGACTATACCCGGAAGTCAATTGCTGCCTTTGTTGAAAAATACCCGAACGTAGGTTTGCTCATTACACTGGGGGAAGCTATGGAGGGAGTTGGTCAGGATGATGTAGACTGGTTTACGAAAACCATTATACCGGGAGTTCAGGATGGGATGAAAGCTCTGGGAATCACGAAAGAACCTCCTATCGTTTTAAGGGCGCATGATACGGATGCACCCCGGGTTATGAAAGCTGCTTTGCCGGTATATAAAAACTTATATACGATGGCAAAATACAACGGCGAAGCTCTAACCACTTATACACCGAGGGGAACCTGGGCGGATTTGCACAGAACCCTGAGCCGGATCGGAACAGTACATATTGAGAATGTTCATATTCTTGCTAATCTTGAGCCTTTCAGGTACGGGTCGGCCGACTTTATCCAGAAGAGTGTTCAGGCTATGCACGATGTATACGAAGCCAATGGCTTACACTTATATCCGCAGGCTTCTTACTGGGACTGGCCTTATACGGCAGATAACGTGAAGGGACGTCAGCTTCAGATAGACCGTGACTGGATCTGGTATAAAACGTGGGCGCGCTACGCCTGGAATTGCCGCCGGGACAGAAATGAGGAAGTACAGTACTGGGCTGGATTACTGGCCGGTAAATTTGGTACCAATCAGGAAAAGGGAAAAGATATCCTGGAGGCTTACGAGCAAACCGGCGAGATTGCTCCCAAACTGCTGAGACGTTATGGGATTACAGACGGGAACCGTCAAACCCTCACTTTGGGCATGTTCATGACCCAGCTCATCAATCCTTTCCGCTATAATCTTTTCACATTGATGTACGAGTCTGAAGCTCCTGAAGGAGAGATGATCATTGAATATGCCGAGAAGGAATGGAAGAAGCAAAAACATATCGGTGAAACTCCGGTACAGGTTGCTGATGAAGTAACTGAACACGGCAGGAAGGCCCTGGAGGCAATCGATAGAGCTGCATCAGGGGTAGCACAGGATAAAGAAGAATTTTTAAGACTAAAAAACGACGTTTATTGCTACAATGAGCTTGCAGTATTTTATGCCGAAAAAGTAAGGGCCGCTCTGTGGGTGCTCAGATATAAATATTCTAATGATATTGCTGATCTTGAGAAAGCAGTTCCATATCTTGAACGCAGTGTTGCCCACTACAGGAAGCTTGCTGACCTGACAAAGGATACTTACCTGTACGCTAACAGTATGCAAACAATGCAAAGGAAAATACCGGTGAGGGGAGTAGATGCTACCTATAAAACCTGGGTAGAGGTTTTACCGAGATTTGAAGAGGAACTTGTTCATTTTAAAAGAAGTATAGACTCGTTAAAGCAAACAGGTAATTCAGGAAAGCAAAAAGAGATTAAACCGTATAAAAATGTCCCGGTAAAGATTTTATCCGGAGCTAAAGATTACTTCACTATCCAGGAAGGCCAGCAGGCATTAGCCGATACTGCCTCCCGCGTTACTGCTTTTGCAAAAGAGCTGGCCGGGTTAAAAGGTGTCAGGATGATAAGTGCGGAGCAAAAGACCAAAGGTACAAGTCTCAGGTTCAGTTCTTCAAAAGCAGTAAAGGTGCTCGTAGGATTCTTTAACAGCAAGACTCCTGGATTTTTGCCTCCTCCTGATCTGGAACATGACGCCAGTGCCAATGATTATGGCCAGTCGGAAATCAAGATTGCCAATGCCCTGGCCCTGCAAGGATTCCCTCCTGTGAATATTCACAGTTACTCTTTTAAACCGGGTACACATACGCTAACTTTAGCAAAAGGAACTGCGGTGATCTTAGGATTTATAGATGAAAATGAGCCGATGAGATTATATGATGCCGGGGTGGGCTTGCCTGATAGTAAGAAAGATATTGACTGGCTGTTTGAATAAA
>NZ_QEAS01000012.1:36563-38151 GCF_003130405.1 Pararcticibacter amylolyticus | reverse complement strand
CGGGAATTGACCGCTGCTAACGATCATATTAACAATAATGATGAAGAGTTTTAAGTTATTAGGCGTCGTTTGTCTTATAATATCAGGGCTGAATGCTTTCGGGCAGAAGAGAAGCCAGATATTGGGAACTGGATTATTAGAGAATTATACCAGGTATTTTAATTCTCTGGATAGTGAGGATGTAAAGAACTATGTTTCCAATGCAGATGCTGCCAAGTGGATCGCCGTAAATGCACCTTTGTTTGAATGTCCCGATTCCGCTATTCAGAAGATCTATTACTACAGGTGGTGGACATTCAGAAAGCATCTTAAGGAAACGCCGGCAGGTTTCATTTTTACTGAGTTTATCACTCCGGTAAAGCATGCAGGAAAATATAACGCAATAAGCTGTGCACTCGGACATCATATTTATGAAGGACGCTGGCTGAATGATCAGAAATATCTTGATCAGTATATTCACTTCTGGGTTTTAAAAGACAAAACCTTTCCGGCACCCCGTTTTCATGCTTTCAGCAGTTGGGTAGACGATGCAATCTACAACAGGTATCTCGTTCATCAGGATAAGAACTTTGTAACGGCTCTTCTTCCCGAACTTGATGCCGACTACCGTAAGTGGGAATCTGAAAAACAGCTGCCGTCGGGCTTATTCTGGCAGTTTGATGTAAAGGACGGAATGGAAGAATCTGTAAGTGGTGGTAGAAAAGTGAAAAACCGCAGACCAACTATCAGTACATACATGTATGCAAATGCACTGGCTCTTTCAAAGATGGCTGCAATGGCGGGTAATGACAGCCTGGTAAAAGTATACAAGAATAAGTCAGCCCAATTAAAGAAACTGGTAACAGATAGCTTATGGAGTGATAGTGCTTCCTTTTTCCTCACCCTGAAGGAAGATGGTAAACTTGCGCCCCGGGAAGCAATAGGTTTTATTCCCTGGTATTTCAATCTCCCTGATGATAAGGCAAAATATGCAAAGGCCTGGAATCAGCTCACTGATACGGCAGGCTTTAACGCCCCCTGGGGATTGACCACTGCGGAACGTCGCGAACCTACCTTCAGAACCAGAGGGTCCGGTCACGGGTGTGAATGGGACGGTGCTATATGGCCCTTTGCTACTACTCAGACGCTAAAGGGGCTGTCAAACCTGCTTCAGAACTATAAAAAGCAGGGAAGCATGACTGCCGATAACTTTTATAACGAACTTCATAATTATGCCATGTCTCATGTGCTCGACGGCAAAACGTATATCGGCGAATACCAGGATGAAAAAACGGGAGAATGGCTTAAAGGTGATATCCCAAGAAGCCGCTTCTATAATCACTCGGGATTCTGTGACCTGGTCATCAGCGACCTTGTTGGCTTGAAGCCCAGGCCCGATAACATCGTAGAGATCTGTCCCCTGGTCCCTGAAAATAAGTGGGACTGGTTCTGCCTTGATAATGTCACTTATCACGGAAAACAATTAACCATCATTTGGGATAAAACCGGTAAGAAGTACGGCAGGGGAAAAGGCCTGAAGGTGTTTGCTGATGGAAAACAGATCATCAGCTCAGCAAAGTTGAAGGATGTGAAGGGGAAGATGTAGGGG
>NZ_QEAS01000012.1:36425-36533 GCF_003130405.1 Pararcticibacter amylolyticus | reverse complement strand
ATTTTAAGGGGGCGGAAGTGAAAAAGAGAAAGTAGTGAGCAGTGCAGGGATGGTATTATAGGGGAAGCGAGTTTGTGAGACATGGAGTATGATATGTGATAACTATAA
>NZ_QEAS01000012.1:0-36357 GCF_003130405.1 Pararcticibacter amylolyticus | reverse complement strand
CAAAATAAATATGAACAACACGAAGATATATACGAGTACAGAGCTCACTTATGATGAGGGGCGCTTAAACGAAAGTAGATTGCTAAAAGCTGACAGCAGACAACAGTTTTCCTGCAAACTTGCATTGTGTCTGGCACTTTTGTTTGCTTCCCTGTCCGGGTTTGCGCAGGAACACTATAATGTTCTGAAGTATGGAGCGAAGAATGACAGCAGTAAGCTGGCAACAGATGCTATCAGGAAAGCTATAGATGCGGCTTTCAAAGCGGGTGGTGGTACTGTCTATTTTCCGGCAGGTAAGTATCTGACCGGTCCCATACACCTGAAAAGCAATATTACGATTTACATTGAAGCGGGTGCTGAATTACATTTCAGCGATAACTTTGACCATTATTTGCCAATGGTGAAGAGCCGCTACGAAGGGGTTGATGTAACGAGTTTTTCTCCTTTATTCTATGCCTATAAAGCAGAGAACATCACCATTAAGGGAAGAGGGCTTATTGACGGGCACGGAAAGAAATGGTGGGATTTTGTAGAGGGCTACAAAGAAGGTCAGCCAAGGTCGAAATGGCAGTACATGTTCGATGACCTGAATAAGGATATTTTACTTCCGGATGAGCCTAAGCAGATGAAGCGGGGCTTTCTTCGCCCTCCGTTTATTCAGCCGATGTTCTGTAAGAATGTGTTAATCGAGGGAATCTCTATCCGGAATTCTCCGTTCTGGACCGTAAACCCGGAGTTTTGTGAAAATGTTACTGTTACAGGAGTTACGATCAACAACCCTCATTCTCCTAATACCGATGGAATTAATCCTGAGTCGTGCAGGTACGTGCATATTTCCAACTGTCATATAAGTGTAGGGGATGACTGTATCACTATTAAATCAGGGAAAGATAAACCTGGAAGAGCTATGGCTGCACCGGCAGAAAATTACACCATCACCAATTGTACGATGTTGTCAGGACATGGTGGTGTGGTAATTGGAAGCGAAATGTCCGGAGATGTCCGGAAAATTACCATTTCGAATTGTGTATTTGATGGCACAGACAGGGGTATCAGGATAAAGTCTGCCAGAGGCAGAGGCGGTGTTGTAGAAGAGATCAGGGTGGATAATATCATCATGAAAAACATTCAGGAACAGGCTATCGTACTTGATCTGCAGTATGCAAAAACACAGCCTGAACCGGTGTCAGAGAGAACGCCTGCATTCAGGAATATCCATCTGAGCAATATTACGGCATCAGGAGTGAAACAGGCATGCTATATAAACGGGCTCGAAGAAATGCCGGTAGAAAATATCACCTTTAATGATATTAATATGGACGCCGAATCTGGTTTTCATATTAAAAATGCAGCGAACATAGAGTTCCATAATGTTCATGTCAATACAAAAGCCGGCCCGGTTCTGAAAACGGAAAACGTGACGACATTGGTAGCAAACGGACTGAAAAGCCTGAAACCATTGCCTGGGGTGCCTGTAGCCGAATTGACGAATACCAAAGATGTTTTCTTCTATAATTCGTTCCCTGCGCCCGGTACGGATACATTTTTAAAGGTTAATGGTGAGCAGTCTAAAGGTATAACCCTTAAAAATAATAACTTCAAAAATGTAAAAACCCCCGTTGTGCAGGACCCGGCAGTGAAAGAGAAAATTATTGCTGAATAGTGCGGTAAGTAGTAAGTTCAAAGTTGAGAGTTCAAAGTTCAAACAAGGAAGCTAACGGCCCGAAGCCAATTGCTAACAGCTTTAAAAGCTGATTGCCGATAGCCGACTGCCGATAGCAAAAAAACACCATGACAATACCCTATTTCTCATATCTGATATCCTGGTTTAAAAAGCTTGTCCTGGCTACGGGCGTGTTGGCCTTGTGTGCCCCGGTTAAAGGACAGGATCTGAAGCTTTGGTATAAGGATCCTGCTGCCAGGTGGACTGATGCTTTGCCTATAGGGAACGGGCGTTTAGGAGCTATGATCTTTGCAGGTCCGGGGCAGGAAAGGATACAATTTAACGAAGAAACGTTATGGACCGGTGAGCCCAGAGTCTACAGCAGGGAAGGGGCTTCAAAATATCTGCCTGAGATCCGGCAGTTGCTTTTCGAAGGAAAGCAGAAAGAGGCAGAAGCACTGGCGGCAGAGAAGTTTATGGGAGTGTTGTCGGGTGCCGGAAATAAGGATGTATGGTTTAAAGAAATGCGTGCACTGAAAGGGCTTACCGGAAATCCTTCTGCTGTCAATTACGATGACAGCAAGTGGAAGGAAATGATAGTGCCCACCCCGGAAGGCTGGGAGGCTGCTGGCTGGCAGGGACTTGATGGGGCTATATGGTTCAGAACGACGTTTGAATTGCCCGAAAGCTGGAAGGGGAAGAACCTGGTTCTGGATCTCGGGAAAATACGGGATCAGGACTTTACCTATGTCAACGGCAAGCTGATCGGCAGTATGGATGATGCCGGGGCGGGACGTCAATATAAACTATCTGCATCTGATGTTAAACCCGGAAAGAATTATATTGCTGTTCAGGTGCTCAACTATTTTGACAAAGGAGGCTTTGTCGGATATAAAGATACTTCCCGGAAATTACTGGTTTATCCGGAAGGAGAACAGGAATCTTCCGCGCTGTCTTTAAGCAAAGCATGGAAATTCCTGGTGCAGAACGATGAACCTCCAGCTGTTCCGCGTTTTCAGGCAGATTATCAGCCTTTCGGTGATCTTTTTCTTAATTTCCCGGGACATGATAAGACTTCGGATTACCGGAGGGAGCTTGATCTTCGTACCGCCGTATCCCGCACAAGCTACAAAGTTAACGGCGTCACGTTTACCCGTGAATATTTCGTCAGCCAGCCGGATCAGGTTATCGCGGTACATATCAGTGCCAGTAAGCCGGGAAGCCTTCATTTCTCTGCGGGTTTAGGCAGTCCCCATAAGTATTCATCTGTCAGGAAAATAGACAATCAGACACTCGCTCTTTCTTTGAAAGTGCGTAATGGCGTATTGAAAGGTGAAAGTTATCTGAGGGTTGTGACATCGAAAGGAAAGGTATCCGCATCCGGGAATAAAATAAATATTAGCGGCGCAGACGCTGTTACTCTATATCTGACAGCCGGTACAAACTATAAGAACTACAAGGACGTATCCGGCGATCCTTCCCTGGCGTGTAAGAAAGCGTTAGCATCTGTATCCGGTAAAACTTACGGAGCCGTAAGAAATGCGCATGTTAAAGAGTACCAGAAGTACTTCAATACATTTTCTATTAACCTTGGTAAAGATACCAGGGACAATATACCAACCGACGAAAGGCTGAAGCAATTTGCTTCGGTATCGGACCCTTCATTTGCCGCACTGTATGTGCAATATGGAAGATATCTTTTGATATCAAGTTCAAGACCCGGTACCCGGCCCGCTAATCTGCAGGGTATCTGGAATGATTTGCTGACCCCACCATGGGGCAGCAAATATACTACGAACATCAATCTGGAAATGAACTACTGGCCTGCGGAGATGCTTAATTTATCCCCCATGGCTCAGCCTCTGTTCGATATGATCGACGAGCTTAGGTCTACCGGAAGACAGACTGCAAAAATGCATTACAACGCCCCGGGATGGGTATTGCATCATAATACAGATTTATGGAGAGGCACTGCGCCAATTAACTCTTCAACCCATGGTATTTGGGTGACAGGGGCCGCCTGGCTGTGCCACCATCTCTGGGAGCACTATCTGTATACCCAGGATAAAGAATTTCTGAAAAACAGGGCTTATCCTGTTATGAAAGATGCGGCTTTATTCTTTAATTCTTTCCTTGTAAAAGACCCGCGTACAGGCTGGTTGATCAGTACACCGTCCAATTCCCCTGAGCAGGGAGGTCTGGTAGCGGGTCCTGCGATGGATCATCAGATAATCCGCGATCTGTTCAGAAATTGTATTCAGGCTGCGTCTGTACTCCAAACGGATAAATCCCTTGCCGACACCCTTCAGCAGAAGTATAAGCAGATTGCCCCTAACCAGGTTGGTAAGTACGGACAACTGCAGGAATGGCTGGAAGATAAAGATGATACCACCAATAAACACCGGCATGTCTCGCATCTCTGGGCTGTATATCCCGGAAATGAAATTAACTGGGAACATACCGCTGATCTGATGAAAGCCGCCCGTCAATCGCTTATTTACCGCGGGGATGCTGCAACAGGCTGGAGCCTTGGCTGGAAAATTAATCTATGGGCAAGGTTCAGAGAGGGGGACCATTCTTATAATCTGATTAAAATGTTGTTAAGCCCTGCCGAAAATGGTGGAGCTGGTTCTTATGTCAATTTGTTCGACGCCCATCCACCTTTCCAGATCGATGGAAATTTCGGAGGGGCAGCGGGGATTGCCGAGTTGCTTCTGCAAAGTCAGAATGAACTGATTGACCTTCTTCCCGCACTTCCTTCCTCATTTCCGGATGGAGATGTTAAAGGGATATGCGCCCGCGGTGGATTTGAACTCAGTTTTTCCTGGAATGCCGGTAAGTTAAACCGGGTAGAGATCCTTTCAAAGGAGGGGGGCAGTTGTAGTCTCCGCTACGGACAGAAAATCCTCCAGATTAAAACGGCAAAAGGAGAAAGGTACCAGTTCGACGGAGAACTGAAAAAGATACAATTTTAAATTACGGTTGAACGCCACTTTCTGGTATGGGTTACTTGCTTTTAGTCTTTAATCCAAACGCTAAAAGCCAATAGCTATTCTTTATGAAGCATTTTATTCTAGTTTGTCTTTACGTGAGTATGCAGTTATCGCTGGTATCAGCACAAACTGCGATGAGAAAGAGTATTTCCTTAAATAGTGATTGGAATACCATAGCCAATGATGAGAATAAAAATGCCTTCGCCGGCTTTGAAAAAACCGGGTACGATGATAAAAAATGGAAGAAGGTGGACGTCCCGCACAACTGGGATGAGTACGGAGGCTACAGGCGTCTGATGCATGGAAACCGTCATGGTTTCTCCTGGTACCGGAAAACCTTCAGGGTAAACGAGGTGCAGCAGGGAAAAAAATATTTTCTGTGGTTTGAAGGGGTAGGTTCTTATGCCACCGTGTGGCTGAACGGAAAGAAAGTAGGTTATCATGCTGGTGGGCGAACTTCTTTTACCCTCGATGTTACGGATGTTATTAAGAAAAATGGCTCTCCTAACTTGCTCGCGGTAAAGGCCGATCATCCGGCAGAGATCAGGGATCTTCCCTGGGTATGCGGCGGCTGTTCAGAAGAACGCGGCTTTTCAGAAGGGGCGCAGCCAATGGGCATATTCAGGCCGGTGCACCTGATCGTAACCAATCCGGTGAGGATTGAACCCTTCGGTGTTCATATCTGGAATGATACCACTATTTCTGCGCGGTCTGCCAGGCTGAATATAGAGACGGAAGTAAAGAATTACAGCAGCAAACCGGCAGCTGTAACCGTTGTCAGCCGCCTGGTAGCGAAAGACGGGAGGCTTGTATCCGAACTCCGGTCAAAGCAAAATATACCGGCTGGTAAAACATTGATTGTTAAGCAGAATACGCCTGAAATTATAAATCCTCATTTATGGTCGCTTGAGGATCCTTACTTATATAGCCTGGTTTCTGAAGTGATCGAAAACGGAAAGATCACCGATCGCATTTCAACTCCTTACGGTATCAGGTGGATCAGCTGGCCGGTCGGAAGGAATTCCAATGATAAAAGATTTTATCTGAACGGTAAACCGGTATTCATCAACGGAATAGCCGAGTACGAACATCTGATCGGGCAAAGTCACGCCTTTACATCGGAGCAGATCCATTCGAGAGTGATGCAGATGAAAGCAGCGGGTTTTAACTCGTTCAGGGATGCTCATCAGCCTCACAATCTCCGTTACCAGGAGTATTGGGATAAGCTTGGTATTTTGTGGTGGCCGCAGATGGCTGCGCACGTCTGGTTTGACAATCCTGAATTCAGAAAGAACTTCAAAGAGCTGCTGCGCGACTGGGTGAAAGAACGAAGGAACAGTCCTTCCATCGTTTTGTGGGGACTTGAGAATGAAAGCACTCTTCCTGAAGATTTTGCCAGGGAATGTACAGAGATGATCAGGCAACTCGATCCGACAGCCTCTTCACAAAGGAAGGTGACTACCTGTAACGGGGGGGCAGGTACAGACTGGGATGTTCCGCAAAACTGGACGGGCACTTATGGAGGGAATCCTGCAACATATGCAGAAGATGTGCAAAGACAGGTCCTGATAGGAGAGTACGGAGCTTGGCGGACATTAGATCTGCATACCGAAGGTCCGTTCAATCAAAATGGTGTTTTCAGTGAAGACCGGATGACTCAATTAATGGAAATGAAGGTGAAACTGGCCGAATCGGTGAAGGATAAGACCAGCGGGCATTATTTCTGGCTCTTCACTTCGCACGATAACCCGGGAAGGGTACAGGGGGGAGAAGGTTTGAGAGAAATTGACAGGATCGGCCCTGTTAACTATAAGGGGCTTTTAACTCCATGGGAAGAACCTCTTGATGTGTATTATATGTTCAGGGCAAATTATGCACCAAAGGATAAAGAGCCTATGGTGTACATCGCCTCACATACCTGGCCTGACAGGTGGACAAAGCCGGGAAAAAAAGACAGTATTACGATCTATTCAAACTGTGATGAAGTAGAGTTATTTAATGATGTCCGGAATCGCTCGCTGGGGAGAAGGAAGCGAGATGGCGTGGGTACACATTTTCAATGGAATCAAGCCGATATACAATATAATGTGCTGTATGCAGTAGGCTATGTAAACGGAAAAGAAGTTGCTAAAGATTATATCGTTTTAAATCACCTGCCCAAGGCTCCCGGCTTCCATGTATTTTTAGATGGGGCGAAGCCCCTGACAGTTCCTCAAAAAGGTTATCAGTACCTGTACCGTGTAAACTGCGGTGGTCCTGATTATACCGATCAGAACGGCAACATGTGGAATGCTGATCGTCGCAGAACTGACGCCGCTACCTGGGGCTCAAGATCATGGACAGACGATTATCCTGGAATGCCTTCTTTCTTTGCCAGCCAGAGAAAAACGAATGATCCTATCAATGGCTCCCAGGATTGGCCTTTATTTCAGACTTTTCGGTATGGCAGGGATAAATTATCCTATCAGTTCCCGGTTCCTGACGGTGAATACATGGTAGAACTTTATTTCACAGAACCATGGCTTGGTACCGGAGGCGGGATGGATTGCTCCGGCTGGCGCCTGTTCGATGTTGCCGTGAACGGAAATACCGTTATCAAAAACCTCGATATCTGGAAAGAAGCCGGACATGACGGAGCTCTGAAGAAATCGGTGAAAGTAAAGGTAACCGGCGGTCAGCTGATCATCTCTTTCCCTAAAGTGAATTCAGGACAAGCTTTAATTTCCGCGATTGCCGTTGCTTCAATCAGAAGGGACATAAAACCAGCCGCGGCATCTCCGTTGTTAATCGGAAGCCTGAAAACTGCCGGTACCGGGGCTGTCGCCGCAGTACAGACCTGGCTTAACACTGGGGATAAGTTGTATGATGATGATGCCGTTTTATTTTCATCTCTGCCTTCAAATCTTTACGGTGCTGAATGGATCAGAACATCCGGAAAACTGTCGGGACTGGAATTTACTGTCAACGCGCAATCTGATGTATTTGTAGGATTGGATGAAAAGGCCCGCGTGCTATCCTGGATGCAGGGCTATGATGATACAAAGACTGTCATAGAAGATAACAGGGGAAATAAATTTAAAGTATACAGGAAGAGGGTAGAGAAAGGGCAGACAGTAAAACTGGAAGCCAATAACCCCGCTTCGCCGATGTATACAGTTACAGTTTTGCCGGCCACCACGCTTGCGCCTGCCTACGATCTTAAACCGGTCAAAGGCTATAAAGCACCACAGGCAGCACTGACTGCCGGAATTGAAAAGGCAACTGTTAATGAAAAAGACGCGGTGGTATTCAAAAAGCCATCCGGTGATACCTTAGAGTGGACAATATCTGTCGGCGTTGCCGATACCTATTCATTCACCATCAAGTATGCCAATACATTCACCCATAATCTCAGTGCAAAACTTCAGCTGCTTGCTGCTGACGGTACACTAATGAAAGAGGAAATGGTTGAACTGGCGCCCAGCAAAACAGGAAAGTGGAACTATTATCCTACTTCCAGTGGCTCCATGATCAATGCTGGTACCTATAAGGTTCGCCTCATCTCTGTGAATGCGGAGGGATTGGGGATTTCCGGCCTCGATGTGCAGTAAAGTTATAAGTATTAAGTTGTAAGTAGTAAGTTATGGCAGTTAGTATTATAGTAAGCTGCCGTAACTTTATCCTGACATCTGGTTCCTGAAAGGCTGACTGCTGATGGCTAAAAGCTTCCTGCTTCATGCTAATATCCTATAATAGCTTGAAAAAATGATATATGATTGGTGCGTTCGCCAAAAGTAGTTTTGTATTAAATGATCGCTGCTATAACTGTTAAAACTAACGAATTTGAACGCATCAAATAAATCTGATTTATTTGACAAATAATATGAAGAGCCTTCCAATTTTCGATCTTGCTGTTATAGCAATTTATCTTCTGGGGATGATCCTCGTTGGCGTTTATTTTTCAAGGAAAAATAAGAATGCAGAGCAGTTTACAAAAGCTTCCGGACTGATTCCGGGTTGGGCTATCGGGATATCGATCTATGCGACTTTCCTGAGCAGCAATACCTTCCTGGGGGTACCCGGTAAAGCGTTTGGATCTAACTGGAATTCGTTTGTTTTTAGTCTTTCCATGCCTTTGGCGGCATGGGTAGCATCCAAGTACTTTGTGCCCTTTTACAGAAGTACGGGCGAGATATCGGCTTACACCCATTTTGAGCACCGTTTTGGGCCCTGGGCCAGAACGTATGCAGTGGTTTGCTTCCTGCTGACGCAGTTAGCCCGAATGGGATCTGTATTCTTTGGTATCGCATTGAGCCTTCAGGCTTTAACTGGGTATTCTATGTCGTCCATCATGCTGGTAATGGGGATCTGCATCATTATTTATACAGTAATGGGAGGGATAGAAGCGGTAATCTGGACAGAGGTGGTGCAGGGGATTGTCAAAACCCTGGGAGCCGTACTGATCCTGTACCTGATCATCCAGGGGATGCCCGGAGGTGTTTCAAAGATCATGGAGATTGGCCAGCAGAACGATAAATTTAGTCTCGGCAGTTTCGCTCCTGATTTAACCATTTCCTCTTTTTGGGTGATCCTTTTGTACGGGTTCTTTATTAACCTCAATAATTTTGGGATGGACCAGAATTATGTGCAGCGCTATCATACTGCTAAGTCGGCTGAGGAAGCGTCCAAGTCTGTTTGGCTTTGTGTGTGGATGTATGTGCCGGCTTCGTTGTTGTTTTTCATCATTGGAACATGCCTTTTTGCTTATTACCAGGTTCACCCTGAATTGATAGAAGGGATCCGGTTGCAGGTGGCAGCAGAGCGCTTGCCTTTATCAGCAAGTAAGGATCAGATAGCCCAGCTTGCCTCAAGCCTTCAGCCTGCTGATTACGGCGACAAAGTGATGCCTCATTTTATGGTGACGAAGATCCCCGCAGGACTGGTAGGGCTAATCGTTTCAGCGATCCTTTCGGCCGCTATGAGTACGATCAGTTCAGGAATGAATGCATCCGCGACGGTATTCTCCGTCGATATTTATAAAAGATACTTTAAAAGCGATATTGACGAAAAGCAGACACTGAAGCTGCTGCATATAGCAACAGTGGTATTTGGTCTGCTGGGGATGGGAACCGGGATCGCTATGATCGGAGTAAAGAGCGTGCTGGATGTCTGGTGGCAGCTTTCAGGAATATTTGCGGCCGGAATGCTGGGCTTGTTCCTGCTGGGTATGATCAGCAGGCAGACACGTAATCACGAGGCTTTAATAGCTACTATCATCGGTATCCTGGTAATCATCTGGATGACACTTTCCGGTAACCTTCCTGATGAATATGCTTATCTCAGGAATCCGCTTCATATCAATATGATCATTGTGATCGGAACACTGGTGATTTTTCTTACCGGTATCCTGTTAACGAAGTTCAGGAGACGAGAGACGGGAACAGAGTCTAAAGTGGAGAGTTGAAAGTTAAGAGTAGAAAGTTTAAAGTAGAGAGTTAAAAATTTAAGATGGATCTCTTGCAACTGATAGCCGACTGCTGATCACTGATAGCTTACAACATTACCGGAACCCAGAGGGAAAGAATATAAACTGACATATATATAACGATGGAAAATAAGAAGAAGGGATTTATTCCGGTGATGCTCACTCCGTTTAAAGACAATGGAGAAATTGACTATAACATTTTAACAGAACTTACAGAAATATACCTTGAAGCCGGAGCCTCCGGGTTATTTGCCAATTGCCTGTCGAGCGAGATGTTTGAACTGACAGACAAGGAAAGGCTGGACGCTATAAAACATGTCATTAAAGTAGTAGACGGGAAGGTGCCGGTTGTAGCAACAGGAACCTTTGGCGGAGAGATATCAAAGCAGGCTGACTTTGTAAAGCGGGTACACGATACCGGTACACAAGCGGTAATCATGATCAGCAGCCTGCTTGCCGGAGAAAAAGAAAGTGATGCCGTATTCAACGAACGTGTATTTGAATTGCTTCACCTTACTCCCGGTATTCCCCTGGGATTTTATGAATGTCCGGTACCTTACAAGAGACTTTTATCTGCAGAGCAACTGAAGTCTTTTGTGGATACAGGTCGGGTGATCTACCACAAAGACACTTGCCTTGATATCGACCAGATAAAAGCCAAACTGGCTGCAACAGAGTCATACCCTGAGTTTGGACTATACGATGCCTACATGGTACATGCTGTTGAATCTCTTAAGGCAGGATCAAAAGGCCTCTCCTGTATCCAGGGCAATTATTTCCCTGAGCTCATCGTTTGGTTATGTGATCACTATAATGACGCTTCCCTCCAGGACGAAGTTCAGAAGGTTCAGCAATTCCTCATCGATAACATGGACGTGATGCACAATGTATATCCGGTTGTATCTAAATATTTTCTTCAGAAACGCGGACTGAATATTTCAACATTCACCCGCAGGAAAGTGGGCGAATTCACCAATTCCATTACCCGCGAAATAGAAACACTGTTCCAGAACTATACAAATCTCCAGCAGGAGCTGGATCTTAAGCTGGCAATCAGCTGAGCGTAGTTAGTTATGAGTTATGAATTATGAGTGAACTAAGTTGCAAACTGATAATTCATAACTCATAATCCATAACTGATTACGGTTTATTCAAATATTTTCTCTTATAATCCAGTGGTGTCATCCCGGTCACCTTTTTAAAGTGCCGGTAGAAATTAGAAACATTGTTGAAACCACATTCAAAGCAAATAACTTCTGTAGGTAATTTATCTTCAATAAGTGCCCGGCAAGCGTGACTGATGCGGATCTCGATAAGAAAATCATAGTATGTTTTCTTGGTCATCAGCTTGAAATACCGGCAGAACGAAGTAACACTCAGGTTGCTCAGGGAGGAGATCTCCTCCAGGCTGATTTCCTTCTTGTAGTTAGAAAGAGTATAGTTATATACTTTATTGAGCCTGATATTATCGGATTCTGTTGAAGAAGTGAATGTATGCTGACTTGTGGTGATGGTGGTGTATTCTGTGGTTTCCGCCAGGGTCTTCAGAATGGATATCAGGATGATCACGCGGTCGAGGTTGGTTGCGTTGACTGCTGAAATGAGCAGCTCACTCATCTTCTTTCTTGCTTTCCCTTGTATCACCATTCCCTGTTTTGCTTTTTCAAACAGCTTGGGAATAAGGTACGCCTCCGGAAGATTAAGAAAGTCTTTTCCCAGGCAGTCGGGCAGGAACTGAACGACGATGGCTTCCACTTCGAGTTCAGGATTAGACTGAAAATAAGCTTCATTACATCGCCATGTATGCGGAAGGTTTTCTCCGAGAAGGATCAGTTCACCGGATGAGAAGTTATTGATATTATCACCTATAAAACGGACTCCCTCGCCTTTAATTACATACTGAATTTCCAGTTCAGGGTGATAGTGCCACACCGTACCGAAATTCGGTGCCACATCATGCCTTGCGCTGAACGAATTCTGGAGTTTAACCGGGACTTTATGAAATAAAGGCTTCATGCTTTCTACTAATCTCTCTCATTATTTGTACCGAAGTAACAATGCCACAAAGGTAAGAATTTCAGATGGTAAGATTGTACAGAAATAGGATAACAATATGCAACAATAGTATTACGGGGAGATGCATATTTGTGTGGTTTCATTCCTTAATTAAAAAGCGAAAGGGAAGTTATAAACTTAACGATATCCGGTTATTAAACCAGATAAACCGAAATAACAAAACGTTCAGGCGTTTGGGTATTTTGTAGTTCACAGGTTGTGTTTCCGGACTATTTTTTCAAATTATTGTACAATGTTGAAAGAAGAATCAAAAGAGGTTTTACTGGTAGCAAGTGGTGATCTCCGTCTCTCAGCTAATTTGGATTGCTGGGCAACACAGGAAGCTATGGAGCAGGCGCTGACAGCAGCCATTGCGAAGCAGGGATGGACCGTTAAGCGTGCCCACGCGTACGATCCTGAAAAAAAGCATGGATTTATTGATTCCCAGAAGATGGGAATGGAAGTTTTCAGGAATATCAACCCTGAGCAGCCTATCATTGTTGCAGAGAGCGTATGGCAATACTCTCATCACGTACTTGCAGGATTAACTACACATAAAGGACCTGTCCTCACATTGGCAAACTGGAGCGGAATGTGGCCCGGATTGGTAGGTATGTTAAATCTGAATGGTTCTTTAACAAAGGCCGGCGTAAAGTACAGTACCCTCTGGAGCGTAAACTTCGACGATCAGTTTTTTGAGGAGGGATTAAGCGAGTGGTTGGCTACCGGAAATATCAGACATGATCAGAGCCATGTAAAAGATTTCGATCTGGTGAAAATTCCCGTACAGGATGAACTCACAGGACGTAGCTTTGCAAAAAGACTGAGGGAAAGAAAATCCATTATGGGCGTTTTTGATGAAGGGTGTATGGGGATGTATAATGCGATTGTTCCTGATGACCTTCTTCATGCAACCGGAATTTTTAAGGAAAGACTAAGCCAGTCAGCGTTGTACGCAGCCATGTTAAAGGTGAGTGATGCCGATGCTGAAGCTGTTTTGAACTGGATGCTCGGAAAAGGAATGTCTTTCAACTGGGGAACCCACCCTAAGAATGAATTAACAAGAGAACAAACCCTGGAGCAATGCAAAATGTACATTGCTTCTGTTCGCATAGCCGACACATTTGGTTGCGAAACGATAGGTATTCAATATCAGCAGGGCTTAAAGGACCTGACAGTTGCAAGTGACCTGACAGAAGGTTTACTGAACAATACAGACCGCCCTCCGGTATACAGCGAATCAGGAGAAGAATTATTTGCCGGACAGGCGTTACCTCACTTCAACGAGGTGGATGAATGCGCCGGAATTGACGGATACGTTACTTACAAGCTCTGGAAAGAGCTTGGCCTCGACGGAGATAATACCCTTCATGATCTTCGCTGGGGAGAACACTTCAGCGGAGAAGGAGTGGATGACTTTGTATGGGTATTCCTCATCTCGGGAGCAGCACCTGCATCTCATTTCATTGATGGGTACAAAGGGGCGGAAAGCTTAAGACAACCACCTATGTTCTTTCCGTTCGGTGGAGGCACACTTAAGGGTGTCAGCAAGCCGGGACCGATTGTGTGGAGCCGCGTGTTTGTGATGGATAATAAGCTGCATTGTGATTTGGGAGTAGGAGAGTGCGTGTATCTTCCCGAAGAAGAAACCCAAAGACGCTTTAACGAAACAAATCCGCAGTGGCCCATCATGCATGCTGTGCTTGATGGTGTCAGCAGGGATCAGATGATGGCACGTCATAAAGCAAATCACATTCAGGTGGTTTACACTCCGGATAAGGAAAGTGCTTATAAAGCTTGCCGTATTAAGGCAGCAGCATTGGCTGAGCTGGGTATTGAAGTACATTTCTGCGGAGATGTAAAACTAGGATAGAACATAACTATTCACTATATATAAATGTACATGTACAAATTGTTGAAGAGGGTTTCAGTTGCACTGGCCCTGTTTCTTGGAACAGGAGCGGGATCGTTTGCACAGGACCAGAATGCGAAGGATAAAGAAGCTGAGTATACAAAGGTGATTACTCAGAGGGCAGAAAAGATTGTTGTGAACCTGGGGATTTCAGATCAGGAGAAGTCTGTAAAGGTCACAGACATTATTGCACAGCAATACCGGGATCTGAATACTTTTCATGATGCCAGGAAAGCGAAGATAAAGGCTTTAAAGGAGCAGGGCGGAGAAGACAAGCAGGCGGTTGAAGCAAAGATCAAAAACCTGGAAGCAGCTGAAGAGAAGAAATTGAGCAAGCTTCACAAGAAATATATTTCCCGTTTATCAAAAGAACTGAGTGCTGAACAGGTAGAAAAAGTGAAAGACGGCATGACCTACAACGTATTGCCCGGCACTTACCAGGCATACCTTGAAATGCTGCCTACTCTTAACGAAAAACAAAAAGCAAGGATATTATCAGATCTAACTGAAGCAAGAGAGCATGCCATGGATGCCGAATCTTCAGAAAAGAAACATTGGTGGTTTGGAAAATACAAGGGAAGAATTAATAATTATCTTACAGCAGAAGGGGTTGACACCAAAACAGCTCGTGAGGTGTGGGAAAAGAAGTTGAAGGAAAGACAGAAAGGACAGTAAACGCTGTTGAGTGCAGTTCAACAGGAATTAAGCTCCCAATAGCTTAGTTCAAAGATGATCCATCTGGAAGATCAATCATAAAATTGCAGAATAACTGATTTAATCGCTGTTGCTGAGCGATTGTCTCTATTGCCACGCTTTTAGCAGGACATAGGGAAGAATTATACATAAATAAACGAACAAAGGAACATGAAAAAACAATTACAAACGCAATTCTTCAAAACTATCGGCTTCAGGCTTGTATGTTGCGGGGTGTTGCTATCCGGCTTTGCCCCCGGAACTTCCTATGGGGCGGCTAACGACCGCACTACGCTGGGGACTATGAAGAGAGTAAATGTGACAGGTACTGTAACAGATACTAAAGGTGAACCTTTGCCAGGTGTCTCCATTAAAATTAAAGGTACAAATTCAGGTACAAGCACTGACGTAAACGGAGTTTTCAGACTAAACCTTCCTACCGGAAACGAGGTGCTCGTTGTCACTTATCTTGGGTTCAAATCTCAGGAGGTTGTAGCAAATGGCAGGACCAAAATAGACATCAAGATGTTAGAAGATTCGAAGGCTCTTGATGAAGTTGTAGTAGTGGGATATGGTGTTCAGAAGAAAGCTCACCTGACTGGTTCTGTTGTAGATATCAAGGCTGCAGAGGTTGCTGATTTGCCGGTTACCAACATTGGCGTTGCTTTATCGGGAAGACTTCAGGGGGTTGGTGTTAGCGGTGGTAATTCTAGACCAGGATCGAAAGCATCGCTGACCATTAGAAATCCGATAGTGGGCGCACAGCAAAGTCCGCTGTATGTTATTGATGGTGTAATACAGATGGATGGACAGAATCAACCTGATGCGAGTCTTTTCAATAATTTGGATCCTGCTGAAATTGAGAGTATTTCAGTCCTTAAGGATGCTTCTGCAGCTGTTTATGGTGTAAGAGGTGCAGCCGGTGTTGTTCTGGTTACCACAAAGAAAGGTAAAGCAGGGAAACCAAGGATCTCATATAATGGATCTGTTGCTATCAGCGATGAGGCCTATCGTACAAAGATGATGAGTGCTTATGAGTTCGCTCAGTATTTCAATGTAATGAACGGCCCCAATGGTTCGAACAAGACAGCTGCAGTTTCTGGCGACACTTACCGTAATTTTGTTTTCAGCCAAGATGAACTGGATGCTTTTAAATCACTTAATTACGATTGGCTGGATGGTGCCTGGTCTTCAAGCTATAACACTCGTCATAATCTTAGCGTAAGTGGGGGGGCAGAAAAGGCAACATATTTTGGAAGTATTGGATACACCAAACAAAATGGAAATCTAGGCACCCTTGATTATGACCGTTGGAATTTTAGGGCTGGAACAGATGTAGAAGTGGCGTCAAATTTAAAAGTTTCATTACAAGTATCCGGAAATAATGATAACCAGGTCAAGACATTTAATAAGGTTTCGGGAGAAGGTGTAGAAGATGATTATAAAAATCTTTTGCTAACCCCACGTTATATTCCTACTTATATAAACGGTTTACCTGTCAAATTACCCGGTACAAATAACGATTTATCCAGATATCACTTCTATGAACTTCAAAGACTTGGGAATCTTGCTGAAACGGATGGGAAATTTTTTACTGTAAACCTGTCTGCTGAATATAAGGTTCCTTTTGTGAAAGGATTGAATGCGAAGGCATCTTATTCCCGTAATAACGGTGGCTCACGAGGATCCCAAGTCGGAACAAAATATGACGTCTATCAGTTTACAGGGCTGGGAGAGCATCGTCATATCTATGATGGTGCTACCGAGTACACTACCGTTTCTGTAAGTAATGGGAATCGTCTATACTTTTCGAATCTGAATACGAGTAATACTCAAATGAACTTTATTCTGAATTATGACAGGCAATTTGGGAAACATAATATTAGCGGGTTATTTACAGTAGAAAGAGGAGACGCAGATAGTAAGCAGGAAGATGTTTGGAGGAATGATCCTATCCAGGCTACAAACGGACAGTTTAATACCGCATTCGGAACATACGAAGGGAGAACTCTTCGGAGTGAATCTGGTTCGCTTGGCTATATTGCGAGGGTGAACTACCGTTATGCAGAGAAGTATTTATTTGAATTCCTCTTCAGAACAGATG
This sequence comes from Pararcticibacter amylolyticus, assembly GCF_003130405.1. Lineage (GTDB taxonomy): Bacteria > Bacteroidota > Bacteroidia > Sphingobacteriales > Sphingobacteriaceae > Arcticibacter > Arcticibacter amylolyticus. Next base: position 19,473 of record NZ_QEAS01000012.1, on the reverse strand, counting down.
CTTCAACTAAATTTGCCCCCGAGAATTATTGGGGTAAGTTCTATTCAGGATCATTAGGATGGGTTATTTCGGAAGAAGACTTCTTCAAGATTGACGCCATAAACTTCCTTAAATTAAGATATGCGACAGGCTTGCTCGGAAGCGATACATTCCAAGCCTGGGCATGGAAGCAACGTTACACTTTAGAAGAAGGTAAAGGTGCTGTATTCGGAGGTAATAATAATAGTACCAATAGTATTAAAATGGGAGTAACTCCTAATCGTGGTGCATCTTGGACACAGGAGTTTAAAAATAACATAGGTATTGATGCCCGGTTCCTTAATGAAAGACTTTCTACTACAATAGAAGGATATTATAATTACGGATCCGATCTATTAATTCAAAGGGTTGGTAGTGTACCTGTAACAGTCGGTGGCTCTGTAGCATCAGAGAACTACGGAAAAGCTAATTCTTTCGGTTACGAAATTGAAATTGGCTGGAATTCGAAAGTTGGTAAAGATTTTAACTACGGTATTTCTGCACGTTTTAACTGGGCAGATAATAAAGTTGTTAAGGGCGATTACAATTCCGTAGATATATTATATCCTTGGAAAGAAAGACCAGGAAAGTCCAGTGATGTAGGACAGTGGGGATACGACTATTTAGGTATGTTCAGAAGCCAGGAGGAGATTCAGGCTTACTATGATACATATCATCCTACGTCTATTTTTGGGCAGACGATCCGTACTGTCGCCGATCTTAAACAGGGGATGTTATATTATCGTGATGTTCGGGGGCCATTACAAGCGGATGGAACATTTGCCGCTCCTGACGGTATTATTGATGAAAACGACCAAGTTCAGTTAAAGAAAAGAGCAAATAACCATTATGGTTTCGGTACTACTTTAAAGGCTGGTTATAAAGGATTTAGTTTTGATTGTGTAATCGCTGGTAGCTTTGGAGGATGGTCTGAAAGGAGCGAGAGGAAGAAACTGAACAATGACATAAGCAGGGTATTTACAAGCTTACCTGAAATCTGGGGGGATGTTTATGATCCTGAGCTGAATCCGTCTGGTTCCATGCCTAATCCTGAATGGGATAAGATGTACGATAAATCTTCGAAATTTTGGGAGGTAAATGCTTTCAGAATGAGGATTGCTAGTATAAATATGGGTTACAGCCTCCCTAAAAAGATCACTGACAAAATGAAGATAAGCAATGCCCGTCTTTATTTAAGTGGTGTTAACCCGTTCAATTTGTATAATCCTTTTGGATATAAAGATCCGTCTATTGCATGGGATGCTTATCCTGCATTGAAAACTTATTCATTCGGGCTCAATTTGACATTGTAACTTTTAACAGCAAAAGAAATGAAGATCAATAAATATATATATATGCTTGTAGCTTTAGTTGCTATAGCTACTGGATGTAAGGACGATTTTTTAGAAGAGAAGAGAGATTACGGTGCAGTTGATGAGGAAACTTTCAGAAATCCCGTCTTGGCGCAGGCATATGTTGACTACGTATATGGAATGTTCCTCCCTGCCGGAAATGCGCAGGCTTTTATAGTAGACCAGTCGGCTACAGATAATGGTGGGTATAATAATGTATTCACACAAACAACTGAAGAGTTAGCTGGAGAGACTACCTGGAATAAAGTTTGGGCGAAAATATCTTACGAATTTGATCATGCAGATAAGTACTTCGGCCAAAGAATGGGTACCAGTATGGCCAATAATACTTGGACAAGACTTCGTGAAATTAACGTATTTCTTACTGAAGTGGATAAGTATGGAATGGCTGACGACGTGAAAAATAAGTTAAAGGGACAGCTTTACTTCTGGAGAGGGTGGCAATATTTTCAGCTTTGGAGACTTTATGGAGGAGTACCGATTGTATTGACCCCTCAACAACCGACCAGTGATGCTCAAGACACTAAAACGCCACGCAGTACTTCAGAGGAAACCTTAAATCAAATCATTGCTGATTTGGATATGGCGCAAAGTTTGCTTCCTGGTTCCTGGCCTAGCTCGGATTGGGGTCGTATAACCAGTGGTGGTGCTGCTGCTTTAAAAGGCAGGGCCTTGTTAACTTGGGCCAGTCCGCTTTTTAATAGAAATGACGACAAGACCCGCTGGCAGAGAGCATATGATGCTAACCTTGCTGCGAAAAACTTGTTGGAAGCTAACGGATTTGGATTATACAAAACCGGTTCACTTGAAAATGCTACTGCATGGGGGAATATGTTCCTTCAGGAAGTTTCTAATCCGGAAGCTGTTATTGTCTTTGGGTTTAACAACGTTCAAAGCGGTAATGCACAGAAAAATAACGGTTGGGAACAAGCTATTCGTCCAAGATCTGCAGGAGGAAGTGGCTCGATCTCTCCCACTAGGGAAATGATTGAATCGTTTCCGATGAAAGATGGAAAGATGGCGGGAAGCTCTGCATATACATATGATCAAAACAAATTCTATAAAAATCGTGATCCACGATTTTATAAGACATTTGTCTATACTGGTGCATCATGGCCATATGTCGGAACTTCGGGAGTTGTAAATTTCAGGTTGTGGAATTACGTTTGGAAGCAAAGCGCATCGGCATCAAGCTATAATGGTGCTGCAGAGGCTAATCCTAATGCCAGCGGTGTATACATATGCAAGGCTAGTAACCCTAGTGCTTCAAGCGCTCTTGGTAATTTCAATTTCAGCGGAACTGACTTTATGGAAATGCGTTTCGCTGAAGTAGTTCTCAATCTCGCAGAGTCTGCTATTGGAAGTGATAAACTGATGGAAGGCCGGAATCTTATTAGGTCTATTAGAGAGCGAGCTGGAGTTGAGAACTTAGATGGAAACTATGGTCTTAGTAATATAACAGATCGTGACGATTTGTTTGCTGCTGTCCTGAACGAACGTAAAGTGGAATTTGCCTACGAAAATAAGCGTTTTTGGGATTTGAGACGGTGGATGCTTTTTGGTGGTGATGAGGTAAGTGATGCTATCCTGGCTCGTTTGAAGATGCGACCTTTGAATGGAACACGAAGAACCGGTTATCGGATTGTGGTTAAGAAGACTGACGGGACTGACTATGTCGGAACTGCCAATCCACTAATCGCTGGTGGTTTAGCTGATCGTGAAACAACCCCTATTGATGAACTTTACGACAAGTATTTGAAGGTTACCTCTAAGGATGATTTGGATCCTACTAACCCTGCTGGATGGAAATTCACGTGGTATAAAGAATACTATTTCTTTGGGTTACACCAGAATGTACTTACAAGCTCTCCTTACCTCGAACAAACAACAGGTTGGAATAGCTTAAATGGAATGGGAACATTTGATCCATTGAAGTAATAAAATAGTATACAAGGTACTAGCTTGTTGAAAGGACGTCTTATAAATAATGAGACGTCCTTTTTTATTGAATGATTTGGTCTTTATATCACTTGCTTTGTATCAGTTTGTTGAATATTCAAGCAATTTTGCACTTTAAAGTTTCAGCTGACCCAAAATCAATCTTGTTCGCGTCTATCTTAAAGGATTAGTACCTAACACCTTTTTAATCTTTAGCATGTTATATTCGTAATGCCTATTTATTAGACGTCCTATGTCGGGCTTGTAAGTTGTAAGAAAGCGATCTTTATTTTGATTATTTGATATTATCTATCTTAACCAATTAATAAACTGTGTTCATTTTTGTTAAAAAAATGGAGATTTGATAAGATAGCGATATGACAGGCGAAACTGGTGGGCTTTTTTTGAATGCTAATATTATACAGAATATTGGAAAAATAATATAGGAAAAGCCATTTTCATCTGGTTATATTTGTTATATAAAGTTCTTTTTATAGACTAACTAACTGATTTAAACTAACAAACACATAACAACCTGCGATTAACTTTTAAGTTCTATAAGGAAGAATTGCTTTTTAACAACTTACTCGGTTAAACTGAAGTGTAAATCAAAATAAACAATCACCAACCAATTTTTAACCAGATAGAAATCAACTATGTCATAGAGAAAGCTACCACCGCATCAATCATTTCAACCGCTCATAAGGACGGTTATCTTCAAGAATTCCACCTTCAAAAAGGTGCTGGGAGAGGTCTGACTTTACAAATTAACGAAAGGAATATGAAAAGAAAATTACAAAAGCAACTCTATCAGAGAATTAGCCTGCGGCTTATATGTTTTTTGGTACTATCATCTGGACTGCCAGGTATTTCTTACGCCACGAACCGGGAACGTTCGGAGGTTACGGCCAGAGTTAACCTCACAGGAACCGTCAAAGACAGTAAAGGGGAGCCTTTACCTGGAGTTTCTGTTAAGATTAAAGGAACAAGCACTGGTGCCAGTACAGACGTAAATGGCGTATTTAGGATCAATCTTCCTACCGGCAATGAAACACTGGTTTTTACTTATGTCGGATTTACCACAAAAGAAATTGCAGTTAACGGAAGAACGCAACTTAATGTGGAACTGGCTGAATCAACCCAGGGACTGGATGAGGTTGTGGTGACAGGTTACGGCACGAAAAAGAAATCAGAGCTGATCGGCTCAGTAGCTACTATCAGCGGTGAAGAATTAATGGATATTCCGGCTCCGAACATAGCAGGAGCCTTGCGTAATAAAATTGCTGGTGTAAGTGTGGACCAGACATCCGGAAGGCCGGGTGCCTCGATTACTTTAAACATTAGAAATGCCAGTATTTCTGAACAATCGCCTGCTGGAACAACTGCCGAACCCCTCTATATTGTCGACGGGATTACTGTTGGAAGAGATGCTTTCAACGCAATCGACCCCTCTATGATCGAGAATCTTACATTTCTGAAAGATGCATCAGCTGCTATTTACGGTGCTTCTGGAGCAAAGGGAGTTGTTCTGGTAACCACAAAGAGAGGAAAGGAAGGAAAGCCCAGCCTGAGTTATAACGGCTACTTCGGCGTGTCTGATGCGGCGAGTACGCCGGATATGCTGTCTGGTTATGATCATGCCGTTTTATTAAATGATACGTACCGGATCTTTAATAAAGGCGGTGACACGTTTTTTCTAGAAGAGGATCTGGAATACATCAAAGGATTAAACTATAAGAGCTGGTTCGATGAGCTGTGGAAATCAGCTTTTACGCAAAGACATAATTTAAGTATATCTGGTGGGAGTGAAAAAATTACATTCTTTGCAGGAGGCAATTATCAGAATGAGAATGGTAATTATGCCGGGCTGAAACAGGATAAATATGGCTTCAGGAGTGGTGTAACTGCCACTATTCTGGAAGGGTTAAAAGCAGATATTGCTTTTAATGTTGATCATACAATACGGAAAAGTAAGAACAGCGTCACTGAGGACGACCAATCCTTCTTTGAGTCAATGATTTCAGTGCCTCGTTGGGTTCCAATCAGTATTGATGGAATGCCTGTTAATTTTAACAACGCTTCTTTAAAAAATCCTCTCGCTGTTCTTCAGTCAGGTTATTACGACGACAGAAAAACTCAGGGATATCGTATTAATGCCAGCTTGACTTACCAGCCGCGTTTTTTAAAAGGTTTAACGGCGAAATTACAGGTTTCTCAGGGAGGGGACAATTCTACAGGAACAGTGTATGAAGCTCCCTATAAATTATATAATTTCTTGAGAATGGGAAATAATTCGGCGCTTTATAGCACCGAGTTAAATCCTGATCCCACTAAACAGACATTTGATGCCGTTTCATCAGCAAACAGTAAGATTCAACCTGGTCTGAAACGAAGCAATAGTTACCAGGGCTTTTTTACTTTACAGTACGGAAACACTTTTGGTCAGCATAGCTTTGATATAATTGTTGGAGGTGAACAATCTGTTTCAGACTCCGAAGATTTGACTGTTTATTGGCAAAATCAGCTCATTCCCGGATCTGATGATTATTGGGCATTTGACGTGAATACGCTGACCCGGCATTCAAGACAAATTTACGAAACTACCAAACGCTCCTTTTTTAGTCGTTTAAATTATGATATCGACAAAAAGTACCTTTTGGAGGCAGTAGCACGTCTCGATGCTTCCTCTAACTTCGCTTCGGGGAACCGTTGGGGTTTATCACCCAGCATTGGCCTTGGTTGGGTGGTGAGTAAAGAAGATTTCTTTAAAGATAATGTACCTTTTATTGACTTTTTGAAATTAAAGGTGAATTATGGTATCACAGGGGACGATCGTATTGACCAAAGATTGTGGCAGGAAAGATATACGGTAGATGTGACGAACGGATATCTTTATGGAAATACAAATACCAATGGAATAAATCCATCTGTCTTCCCCAATCCGGATATAACCTGGGAAAAGAAGCAAACTTTCAATGCGGGGGTAGAGCTGTCTATGTTCAATAATAAACTGGATTTAAGTGTTGAAGTCTTCAGAAATTATACATATGATGGTTTTGATAAAGGCGGGAATAACAGGTTTCCGTTTTATGCAGGGTTTTTAGCTCCGGCTGTAAATTACAGAGAAGCATATAACTGGGGATCTGAATTTAATATTGGATACAAAGCAAAGCTGGCAAAAGATCTGAACTTGAGTACCAGCATAAACTTCAGCTATGGCAATTCTGTGATTGACAGGGTAATCTATACTCCTGGTGACTTACAGGAGAATCGCGCTACAAAATGGTTGACTTTTGGAACGGATCCAAGAAAATATAATAGTTCAAACATCGGTCTTAAGTCAAACGGAATGTTCAGAACACAGGCTGAGGTTGACGCTTTTTTACTGGAAAATCCGAATTATACGGTGTATGCGCAAGCCCCTCAGGCAGGGTGGTTGCGTTATGAAGATACGAATGGCGATGGTATTATCAATGATTATGATATGGTTCCATTATTCAATAATACAAACCCATTCTTTTCATCCGGAATCTCACTTAATTTAAGCTATAAAGCTTTTAGTCTGAATAGTAGTATATATGCCAAACTGGGCGGAAAAGTATTTTATGACAGTAAGGCACGTAGCGCACCCTCGAATACCAGAAATATTCTCGCTATCTGGAAGGATAGATGGACACCGGAAAATCCGATGGAGGGAAAGTATCCAAGGTTTGACGATCCTTCAATCGGCAAAAACTCAGATTTCTGGGCTGTGGATGGAACTACTATCCGTGTTAATAATATGACTTTAAGTTATAAGCTACCATCTTCTTTGGCTAACAGGTTGGGAATAGGTGGAGCAAGAGCTTTATTAACCGGAAATAATCTATGGACAATCGTAAACCCGTTAAAGTATAAGGATCCGTATACATCCACGGCGTATGATTATCCAACCATCAGAACAATTTCTTTGGGTTTCAGTGTTAACTTTTAATTTTTGAGTGATGAGAAGATATAAACAAACTGTGAGAAGGTATTTAGTATATACATTAGCAGCACTTTCATTCACAGCATGTATAAATAAGGATGAGTTTTTCGAATTGAGAGATAGAGGCGGAATGGATGCTGCAATTTGGAGTACAGAAGGGGCTGTTCAGCTGCATCTGAATAGAACATACGAGGTGGTAATGCCTCAGTTTCCCTTCCAGGATAATAATTCAGAGACCGCCGGAGGCCGTGTTGGTGTTCATTATGCAAGTGATGAGAATTATTTTCCAACTTCTGATCAGTATACCAGGGCTGCATTAGGGTTACAAGGAGTACTTGGCAATAATGACGTCCGGTTTGTGGGGAATAAATATGGTTTCAATGCCGGTAACAATAAATATTTAGATATCTCCCGCTGTAATAATGCTATTAAGTTTATCCCGCAAGGGACTATGCCTGAATCTTCAAAGAAAGCTATCTTAGGGCAATACCATGCTTTGAGAGCAATGGTATATTTTGATCTGGTGAAGGTATATGGCGGTGTTCCTCTTGTACTGGAACCCCAGGATCCCGAAAATATTCAAGTTAGCGGAAGAGCTAGCGCCAGGGAGTGCTTCCAGGCAATTATAACGGATTTAGACTCTGCTATCAATAAACTAAATAACATTGAGTGGCAAGATGAAAACGGTAGAGGGAAGTTGACAAAATTAGCGGCGACCTGCTTAAAAGCTAAAGTCCTTCTGTATTGGGCAAGTCCACAATTCAATCCTAATAACGAGGCTGGGAGATGGGATGAGGCTCTTAAGGCAAACGAAGAAGCTTACAATCTATGTTTGGCCTCTGGTCGGGAACTGCATCCGAATTATTCAACTATCTTTCAAACGGAGGGTACAGCCAATAAGGAAGTTATTATGGTGCGCACTTATAGCAGTACAATAGAGAGACGGGGCCACGATGGCGAGAGAAGATCCAGGCCGAGCTCTGAAGGTGGCTCACCGCATAATGGTTATCGAGCTACTACTCTGTTGTTGAATGCCTATCCAATGGCGGACGGCAATAAGATAGGCCAGAGTGCCTACCCATATGACGATTTAATGTTTTGGCAAAACAGGGATCCTAGGTTTAAGGCGACAATAGCCTATAATGGAGGTGAGTGGCCGTTGAGCGGAAATTCAACCAGGAAACAATGGACTTATGTTGGCGCCATCAACGAGGGAACGCTAATGGGGGTATACTGCAAGCGTTTTACTACACCCTCACTTCCGACTTCATCGGTAGCATATTCAAGCAACATTGGGGGAAGCGGAATGGATTGGATTGAAATGAGATTTGCGGAGGTGATTTTGAATTATGCAGAATGCGCTAACGAAACCGGTAATCTGGCACTCGCTAAAGATATGGTTCGGAAAATAAGAGTAAGGGCCGGTATTGAACAAGGAACTGCTGGTAATGATTACGGATTAGGTGCTGCATCCGATCAGGTAAAAATGCGCGATTTGATTATAAATGAGCGGATGATCGAATTTGCATTTGAGCATAAGCGCAATGCTGACTTGCGCAGGACACGCAGAATGCATTTATTAAGCGGTAGTTTGACTACGATTGAAATCAGGTTAACAAACTCAAACTATAAAACTGAATTAGAGAATATTGTTAATCCTTCTACCGGCCAAAGATTCAGAGAGACAATTAATATTGAAGATCGTTCTGTTTATAGTAAATACTTCAGTAAAGTTATTGTCACCCCATCGGGATATCAGCCATATAACATTCCTGAATTTCATTATTTCTATACTTTTCATGATGATTTTGTGAATACCGGCGTAAATATACAACCCACTATTGGCTGGTCCGGCGGTACATTTGATCCACTTGCTGACTAGTTTTATAATGTTGCATACTCAATTGAAGAAAAATGAAACGTAAAAATATATTGTTGCTTTACATCTCTGTAATAGCTATGCTTATTGCAACATCCTGCAAAAAGGAATCAGAGAATATTTTTAACATGTTTACAGATGTTTCAGTGACATTTCATGGCGATGATCCCCTGAGTGTAACTGATTACAAACTGGTAAATGACGGAGACGTGGTGTATATTGATTATACTATTACCTCTGCAAAAGAGGATATGTATTATATTGTTGTTGAAAAATCTGAAGGAAGCAGAACTGAGCCGCAACGGACCTCCACTTCTATAACCGATGAAACCAAAAGAAGAGAATATTCCGGACGGGTTACATTAACAATGTTGCGGGACGGCAAAACCAGTTATAGAATCTATCCCATGAACAAGAAGAACTATTATATGGGAGATGGTGGCAAATCTGTTACAATAGAAGTCAGACCGAGCTATATTCATTATCCCAATAGAAGGCTTTATACACCTGATACAGCCACCCGGGTAGCTCCCTGTTACTTTTCAATACAAAGGGGGGAAGTATTCAGCTATACAAGCGGGAAAGAAAACTCTGCAGATATAGACTTTGGGTTATACAGGACATGGACGATCAATACCACCACTAATACAGTTGAATATAGGTATAATATTTACGCGTTAAATGTTACCCCAAATCCTTTAGGCGTTTATGACATTAGTACCTGGCAAAAAAAGGCAACACTTTTTAAGTCTCCAGCTAGTGGAGGGCTCACTATCTTTAACACTACACTAGTGTCTGCAAAATCGATCGAGACCGCAGCAAAGGCAGGTAGCGCTATTAATCTTAAACAGACAACAACAAATTTGGCAAGCGGAAACCTGATCTATTTTCTGACTGCGGAAGGTAAATACGGCGCAATCTATATAAATTCTTTGACTAAGGACTTGGAAGAGAAGCCCTATTTGGATATTAGTGTGAAAGTGCAGAAATAAATAGCTAAAGTTCTGGAAGAGGCTGCACAATGTAGCCTCTTCTTATTAAATTACCTTGTTTTGCCTGCGTATTTGTTCTATTTTCTTCTAAATTCATTTTGCAAGAGTATACTTAAATATATCTGGCACTTTACTAAAAAATGCTTTTGATGTACTTATCCTAAATTGAAAGCAAATCTGGATTACGAAAAAAGGGGCTTTGCCCGATGGAGGGCAAACTACTTTGCGTTCAATTTCTTTATCAACAAGTTCAACGACACCAATCAAAATTGTAAAATGATTAACGTTTTAACTGCTGTTGTTCTATTGCTGAATTTTGGATATCAAAACGTTGGGCAATCGGGATACAAAGTGTATCCTGCAAAATTAGTTTGGCCTAAGTTTACGGATCAGGCTGGCTTTACTAAATTCTGGAGCCATGACGAAGGAGTTAAAGAATTATATCGTAAGCTTCGGGATGATGATGATTATCAAGTTTACAACTATGGATTCGAAATCTCTAAAGACGGGAAAATATATGGGGAAAGCTGGAATGATGAAAGTTTGCTTTTAAACATCATTAATTATTTCAAAAAAACAAGTTGGACGCCAGCTTATAGACCAGGGTGTTTTAAATGTAAGGAAAGAGTGTATGGAATGCTAGAGATTTCAGTTGTGCCGAACAAAAAAATCATCAAACTCAGAATTGATGTTGGCGATGGCGTTTTGAGAGGTGGACTGAAAACAGTCTCTATTTATACTAGAGAAAAAAAGATAGAGGAATAATAACGATATTTTCTGATAACCTTGAAGAAATGGCGGAAATATTTGATTGCATAGTATTAGACTATTGCTCTCTAATCAAGCATTCAATGAATTTTATTTAAATTAAGGCATTTTAAGTTGTTCAGTATCAAAATCGTCTGGAAGTGCGAAACTGCCTGTCTTTTCAGTTAGTGTACCTGTATTAATAGGCTTTGGTGCTGGCAATCAGCTAATGAATATTTTGATCAGAGAGTAGGGGGACGTACCGTCTTTAGCCTCTTTCTAAGTGCCAGTGAGGCCCTCGTGCGGAACCAGTCGGGACCGCTGGTGAGCTGGTTCGAGACTCGGCCGCCCCCTCGTGCGGACACGTTCGGCAAAATCGTAGAAAAATGAACGCTACGTGACACAGCGGGGATGAACAGAGGCCGTCTGCCAATATCCTGGTTCCAGCGAACTTTATCTCCTGACAGATGTATCAGGAACAGATTTTATACCTTCTGACCGCTTATATCACATCAATTTTTCTGATAACTATAACTTGAGAAGACATTATAAAAAGTGATAGAAATTTAGTTTTTTTAAAAAATATTCGCATCACCAGATTTATGTCTAATTATAAGCAGTTAGATGAAAAAGAGCTTTTAATGCTATTGAAAGTACAGGATCATCGCGCTTTTGAAGAGCTCTATAAGCGAAACTGGGAATCCTCCTATAAGGTAGCCTGCAAGCGTTTGAGGGACAAAGAAACCTGTAAAGACATTGTTCATGATGTTTTTGCTGATCTATGGAACCAAAGTAATAAGAAGGATATCGAAAACCTGTCACCTTATCTTCACACTGCGGTTAGATACAAGATATATAGCCTGATGACTAAGGGCCGGATGAGCCCTCATTTTGTTGAGCCCTTCGAGAATATGGCTGCATCATCTTTAACAGCAGATGCCTGGTTCCAGTATAGTGAGCTGGAACATCTTGTTTCGCTCTGGATAGAGACACTGCCGGAAAAGCGGCGTAAGATTTTTCAATTGCGGTATATGGAAAATTTAACCACGAAAGAAATCAGCGTCCTGTTGAACATATCCCAAAAAACAGTTCAAAATCAATTGGCAACATCCCTGCGCGATCTGCAGAGCTATATTGGGCATTACCTCAGTGTTGTCATGATCCTGTATTCATACTTTAAATAATTCAGAGCAAACCTTCTCGGATGGTTCGTTTTATGCCTGGTTCTTTTGCCTTCCGTCCCCTCTCTCAAAAAAAGTAAAAATAGTTTTGGGACTTTTTCTTTGTTTTCAGACTATCTATAAAACAAGCATTAAAACCTTTTAGCATAATAAGCAGCAGAAAAGAAATTAAGCCAGTGCAGCCAAAAAGATCGCAGATAGTTCTAATCCTGGCATCCCTAAAGAGGTGATACTAACTGATGAAAAAAGAAATGACAAATGAGAAGATCTTATTACACCAATAAATATCTGCAAAGAATTGCCCGGAAAGTGATATCCGGAAAAGCGCTGGAATCTGAAAAACGCTTTCTGGATCAGTATTATGACTTTTTTGAAAGTGCAGATAATGGTATGGATGAGCTTTTAGAGAACGAAAAGCAGCTGTTGGAAAAGGAGATCTGGAAGAGATTAAATAATACTACCCGCAAGACGGGAAGCCAATCTTTCAAATTATACAGTTTGTCCCGGATAGTTGCGGCCGCATCTGTACTGATCATTTTTTCAGCAGGCTTGTACTTCGCACTTCGCTGGCCGGCGGCTACCAGCTTCGTCCAGAAAACGCATCCTGCTAATCATCCAATTACTTACGGAAGCAAGAAGGCGGTGCTGATACTGTCTGACGGATCAAAGGTCATTCTCGACGGTAGATCAGGAGGAACCATTGTCAGACAGACGGGCGTTGAGATTTCGCAAGCCAGCGACGGGCAAATTGTTTACCGGGCAATTTCAGATAATGCTGAAGCTGCAGCGAAAAATTTTAATACGATGCAGACGCCAAGAGGAGGAATTTATCAAATTGACCTGCCGGACGGAACCAAAGTCTGGCTGAATTCAGCATCTACGCTGAGATATCCTCTGGCCTTCAGTGGGAATGAACGGAAAGTGGAGCTGGAAGGTGAAGCTTATTTTGAGGTTACCGGCAACAGGCAGATGCCATTTAAAGTAGCTTGTAAAAAGCAGCTTGTGGAAGTTCTGGGAACCCATTTCAATATCAATTCTTATGAGGACGAACTTACTGGTAAGACAACGCTGCTGGAAGGAAGTGTCCGTGTCAATTTGGTCAATACAGGGGAGTCTAAAATACTCCTTCCGGGCCAGCAGGCTATTGTCAGGCAGAGTGAACTGAAAGTAAAGAATGTTGACACAGAGAATGTCATGGCCTGGAAGAATGGCTTGTTTCAGTTTGATAATGAAGATATACATACCATTATGAATAAAATAGCGAGGTGGTATGATGTTGAGATCACATATGAAAGCGGGCTGAAAACAATGCGGTTCGGTGGTACGGTGTCCCGGTATTCAGATCTTCAGATGGTGCTGAAAAAACTCGAGTTAACCAATACAATTCACTTTAAAATTGATGGAAGGAGAATAACTGTTATGAAATAAGAATACAACCAATCAAAAAAGATCGGGATGCTACCAACATACCCGATCGGTTGCCTGAGGCAATTGTCAAGAAAAGTTTTTCACGCATTTTACTTAACATCCAAATGTACAAAATCAACATTGAATTTAAATGCAAGGGGATTGCTTTGCCTTTTTTTAAGCCGCTGATTATTATGAAGCTCATAATACTGTTAATCGCAGGAACCTTATTGCAGGCTTCAGCAGTAACGAGAGCCCAGAGTGTTACTGTTAAAGTGAATAAAGCTTCCCTGGAAGATGTATTCAATATCCTGCACAAACAAACGGGATATAATTTTATCTACAATTCGGAAATGCTGGAGGAAACGGTTCCAGTGGATATTCACGCTAAAAATATACCGCTGGAAGTTGTTTTGAAAGCATGTTTCAAGGATCAGTCATTAAGTTATGTGATTGATGATAAGACTGTCGTAGTATATAAAGGCGTTAATCCGCCTGATATAGCCTCGCCTCCTGTCAGAATTACTGGTACTGTCTATGACCGGACATATGGTGAAGCGCTTATCGGGGTTACCGTCAGGGTGAAGGGGACGCAGCTCGGATCTGTTACAGACGCCAACGGGAAATTCACCATAGAGGTGCCCTATGCTGAAGCTATACTGGTATTCTCATACGTGGGTTTTCAGCCTTCTGAAATGCCGTTACAGGGAAAGAAGCAGGTAAAGGTGTACATGGTAGAAGATTCCCGGGCACTGCAGGAAGTAGTGGTGGTGGGCTATAACAAGCAAAGGAAAGAGACCCTTGTCGGATCGGTTGCTACCATTACCACCAAAGATCTGCAGCAGAGTCCAACGGCCAATGTAAACAACGCCCTGGCAGGCCGCTTACCCGGACTGATCGCCAATCAGTATAAAGGTGGAGAAGTGGGGGTAGATAAGAGTGAGATTTTCATCAGGGGGAAAGCAACGTATGGGGATCAATCGCCTATTGTTATTATAGATGGGGTTGAACGGGATATGAGCTATCTGTCTGCCGACGAAATCGAGACGTTTACTATACTGAAAGATGCGTCGGCAACTGCCGCTTATGGCATCAGGGGAGCCAATGGTGTTATCGTAATCTCTACCAAGCGCGGGCAGGCTGCGGAAAAAGCAACAGTCAATTTCAAGCTGGCCAGTGGGTATAACAATCCCGTAAAATTTCCAAAATACCTCGGGTCGGCCGACTACGCTATGCTGTACAATGAGGCGAAAATAAATGATGCGAAGATGAATGGATCCGACGTATCAGCTCTTAAACTATTTTCCCAGGATGCTATTGATAAGTTCAGGATGGCTAAAGGGGATAATTCAGATGGATTGGGATATAACTGGGACTATTTTGATTATATCTTCAAAACCTCTACGCAACAGGATTACTCTCTTTCGATCAGAGGGGGGACTGACAAGGCCCGCTATTATGTTTTGGGAAATCTCTTTAACCAGGGAGGAAACTTTAAACATATCAACGACGCGAATGCGGATGTGGAATCTAAGTTTGAACGGTATAATTTCAGATCGAACATTGATATTAATATTACAGAGAGATTTTGGGCGCGCCTGGACCTTGGCGCGCGTATTACAGACCGGACATCACCGGGAACGTCTGCCGGGAAGGTAATTACCCTGGCTATTACGCAGCCTTCCTATCTTCCTATCACACTGGAAAATAACGGGAATGCGGCGAATGCCGCTTACCAGGTAAATAATCCTTACGGAATGCTGTATGGGAATAATATCAACAGGCTGAATGTCCTGGGCGAGTTAAGCAGGACCGGTTACCAGAATGAAAAGAATACATACCTGGATGGAACCTTTGCCCTTGGTCATAACCTTGATTTTATTACAAAAGGGCTGAAGGTTGAAGCTTCATTTTCATACGATGCCTCGGAAGGACGGTGGTTAAGAAGAGATGTCGAATACTACTCGGAAGGTTATGCACAGTATCCCGGTTACGCCACATTTGTGCCTGCGAGCGGAGCAGACGTTTATATGGAGCCTGGACATTATGATGGAGCTTATCAGAATGGTAATAAATATGTGATCGATCAGACCCTTCGCAACGATCTTAGTACAAATGCTCATGTAAGTAAAACGTATTACCAGTTCAGGGCTGATTATGCCAGGACCTTTGATGAGCTTCATGAAGTTTCGGGAATGGTACTTCTCAACCGTTCTCTCAGGACTTCAGATAAGGATATTGCCTATTGTTACCAGGGTATTACCGGCAGGGCGTCCTATTACTATGACGAGAAATATCTCGCGGAGTTCAACTTTGGCTATAATGGATCTGAAAACTTTGCTCCGGATAAACGGTACGGATTTTTTCCTGCTGCCTCACTTGGCTGGATCATCAGCAAAGAAAGTTTCATGGAGTCTTCAAAAGGCTGGCTGGATCAGTTAAAGATCAGGGGATCTTATGGTTTGGTGGGTAGTGATAAGATCGCGGGCGACAGGTTTGCTTACCTTTCTTACTACAATACGACCGACCATTCCTTCTACTTTGGTCAGAACTTTGGCAGCAGTAGTACGGGTATGGTGGAAGGGCGCCTGCCAAATGAAATTATTACCTGGGAAAAGGCGAAGAAGACTAATATCGGACTGGATGCGGTCTTCTTTAACAACCGGTTGAGTACCACGATTGATGTTTTCAATGAAGACAGGTATGATATTATTACCAACCTGAATGATGGAAATAATAAGGTCGGCTTCCCTTCGGTGGTGGGTAAAGGTGCTCCGTATGTAAATCTCGGAAAGGTGAGAAACCGGGGTATCGACTTTGACCTCTCATGGGATGATAAGATCGGTAAAGACTTCAGGTACTACATTAAACCCAATTTTACGTTCGCCAGGAATAGGCTCATCTACATGAATGAAATACCGAGGCAGGATGGCTGGCGTCAGGAAACCGGAAAGAGCCTGGGACTTAATTATGTGTACGTCTTTGATCATTTTGTATCGGATGACGCGGAAGCTTCTAAACTCAACCAAAGTGGCTACCAGACCTGGGGAACTCTCATTCCCGGAGATGCTGTTTACAAAGATCTGAACAACGACGGGGTGATCGATGATAATGACCGGACCTCAATGGGACATCCCCGGAGTCCGGAGATCCAATTCGGAATACCTTTGGGTGTACAGTATAAAAATTTCGATCTCAGCTTCCTCTTCCAGGGTGCTGCTAATACATCTATACTGTTGTCAGGAGCGGCTGCCTGGGATTTTCCCCAGTATGACCAGGATAAAATAGGCAAAGTTAAAGGTATGCATCTTAACAGGTGGACACCGGAGACTGCTTCGACAGCTACGTATCCTGCTCTGCATATGGGCACCCACGACAACAATAAAAACGACAGGAGCAGTTTGTTTTTGTATGATGCGAAGTATTTGCGGTTGAAAAATATGGAAGTCGGCTATATCCTTCCCCGGCGCCTTACAAAAGCTGCAGGCCTCCAGCAGGTGAGAATCTATGCACAGGGCCTCAACCTGATCACCTGGGACGGCCTGGATAGTGCAGATATAGATCCTGAAACCGGAGACGGCTGGGGTGCCTGGTACCCGATTCAGAAGATATACAATTTTGGGGTTAACGTAACATTCTAAAGTACATACGACATGAAAAGTGCAATATATACGGCTGGATTCATTATTACGATGTTATGTGTTTTTGCATGTAACGATAGTTTCCTTGACAGGGAGCCGGACGACCAGATAACGGAACAACAGGTATTCTCCCGTTATGAGAAAGTCGACAAGCTGGTGAGTGAAGCTTATTACCGGGCCAGGAAGGCGAACAGCCCGCTGGTATTCTTCACTCATTTTTCGTCATCAGCCATAACCGATGAGTGTGAAGGATCTACAGTAGAGGGGAATATCACGAATAATTACAACACGGGCGCCTGGAACCCTAACTCGATACCGGGTAATAACAACGGGCAGTTTTGGGAAGGACTGTATACCAGTATCAGGCATACAAACGTCATCCTTGAGGGCGTCGAAAAATACCAGACTCCGGATAATCCGCTTCAGCCGGGCGACCTGCAATGCAGGATCGGTGAAGTTTATTTTTTGAGGGCTTATTTCCACTTGCTGCTTTTGAGGTTGTATGGTGAGGTTCCCTATATAGATAAGGTGATTAAGAGTGACGACCCGATGCAGTTCAAAAAGGAGTCGGTACATGCAGTCATTGAAAAGATCGTTGCTGATGCGAATGAAGCTTACAACAGAGTGCCTGGATTTTACGGGCAATCAAATATCAATTTTGGAAGGGTAGAAAAAGGAGCCTGTTTAGCCCTGATCGCAGTTGCCAGGTGGATCGGCGCTACTCCTCTCTACAATGGAGCGAAAGATAAATTCGGATATACAGGAACCCGTCAGTTTGAAAGTGAATATACTTATGATGTGAAACGCTGGACGGCGGCAAAGGATGCGGCCGCTGCTGTGATTAATTTTCAGGTGGAGGGAAGGACAAGGTATAGTTTGTACGAAAGGCATGATCAGACGGATTTTAAGGACAATAATAACCAGGACCTGAATAACTCTACTGTTTACGCGCGCCTGTGGGATATGTATTATGACATGAATGCGTTTGAAAACGAGGCGATATTTTTTCTTGCCAGGGATAAGAACCAGGCATGGCAGGGTGATATTTACCCTCCGAGCAGAAGCGGGTCTTCGCGCCAGCAGCCAGTGCAGGAGCAGGTGGATGAGTATGAATATATGGCTCCTGACGGATATGGTTATCCTGTTTACTCTGCTGCAGCCAGAACCGCCGGATATGATGATGCTAACCCTTATCTTCGTCGCGATCCCCGTTTTTACCGTGATATCATTTATCATGGAGCTCCTTACCGGGACAACAGTAACAATAAAAAAACTGTGAATACCGCTACCGGATCAGACAAAGTAGGTGCAACGAATGCCACAACCACGGGATATTATTTACGGAAGTTCCAGAAAGAAGCCTACAACAAAAGCGGAAGCTTTGATATCAATTGTCCTCCTGTCTGGCGGTTACCTGAGTTTATATATATCTACTGCGAGGCGGTCAATGAAAGCAGTGGCCCCAACCAGGAGATCTATGATATGATCAATAAGGTGAGAGCCCGCTCTTTTATGCTCCCGATGCCTCCTTCTGCTAAAATGGATGCAGCCGTAATGAGAGATTATATAAAACGGGAACGCCGTGTGGAGTTCTTCTATGAAGATAAGAGGCCATGGGTATGCAGATTATATCTGGAACCAAATAATGTCGTTGAAACTGCTAAAGAGACTGTTTGGAAAGGAGCGGGATCATCGAATACTGAAAGATCTCAAAACTACTGGAAAGACAATAACGGGGCTTATCCTAAGTGCCAGCGAATGATTAATGGCATGAAGCCTGTGCAGGCCGATGACGGTAAGATTGTAATCAGTGGCGTAAAATATAAAATGGAGCGGTTTTGTGTGGAGGAGAGAGTATTTTCAACTAAACATTATCTATTCCCTATCATGTATACGGAGCTGCAGCGAAGTCCTACTTTGGTGCAAAACCCGGAATGGTAGAAATGAAAAGGCCGCCAAACGGGCGGCTTTTTCGTTTAAGTATCTGCCTCTTTCCCTTGCTAATATCCTACATCACCATGAGAAAATAATACAAAAAAAATAATCGTTCTTATTGCATCTTTGAATTGCTTAGATTCTAACCAGAAAACCGGCAGCTTGAAATGATATATCATTTTGATTGATCAGGAAACACACATATTCCGGTTATAGTATATTTTGAACGATGAAGAGAAGGATTTTTTTAGTTCCGTTACTTGCGGGCATCATAGGCTCCGCCCACGCGCAGTACCCCGATATTCCGGCAGAAATTAAGGCACAGACCGATCAGTTCATGAAAGAAGGCTACCGCCGCTCCGACAGCGCCTGGTTAAAAGCCCTTCCGGTCATAG
>NZ_QEAS01000102.1 GCF_003130405.1 Pararcticibacter amylolyticus | reverse complement strand
AAGGCGGCACCCTCTCAGACGGCAATTACGATGAAACCGACAACACCTACAGCTTCACCGATGAGCTGCTCACCAGCACCCGCCACCATAAAGTAAACAGCACCGAACAAGTAAAGATCTTTACCCTGTATGAATACGACCATATGGGACGCAAAGTAAACACCTGGGAGACCATCGGCAGCGGGGACAAGGTACTGCTGGCACAGAATACCTATAATGAGATCGGTCAGCTCAAAGAAAAGCGGCTGCACTCAAAAGACAAGGGCAATACCTTTCTCCAGAAGATCGCCTACCAGTACAACGAGCGGGGCTGGCTCAAACAGATCAATGACCCCGGCAGCCCCACCTCAGAAAGAGTATTCGGGATGAACCTGCAGTACAATGACCATGCAGACGCCGCAAAGAAGCAGTATAACGGCAATATCTCCTCCCTCAGCTGGCAGACAAAAGTCCCCGCCAGCAGCGGCTTTCCCCAGGAGAAGCAAAGCTATGACTACACCTACGACAAGCTCAACCGCCTGGAACTGGCCGCCTACACCACCCCCGGC
>NZ_QEAS01000101.1 GCF_003130405.1 Pararcticibacter amylolyticus | reverse complement strand
CCAACGCTACCGTAGAGATCCTCGTAGATGGCGTTAAAGTTGGTGAAGCAAAAGCTGACGGTGACGGCAAATGGGAATATACCTTTGATCCTGCGCTGACCGAAGGCGAGCATGAGATCGCTATCAAGGTCACCGATCAGGCAGGAAACACGGGTGCAGAATCCGACCCAATCAAAATTGATGTCGACACTAAGAATCCTGATAAACCGGTAACACCGGACGCTCCGGGTAACGGCGGTCATGTGAATACTACCACACCGACGATCAAAGGTGTGACAGAACCCAACGCGACCGTAGAGATCCTGGTAGATGGCATTAAAGTTGGTGAAGCAAAAGCTGACGGTGACGGCAATTGGGAATACACCTTTGATCCGGTGCTGACTGAAGGCGAACATGAGATCACCATCAAGGTCACCGATCAGGCAGGAAACACGGGTCCGGAATCTGATCCAATCAAAATTGATGTCGATACTAAAAACCCGGATAAACCTGTGACACCAGACGCTCCGGGTAACGGCGGTCATGTGAACACGACCACGCCGACGATCAAGGGTGTGACAGAACCCAACGCGACCGTAGAGGTCCTGGTAGATGG
>NZ_QEAS01000100.1 GCF_003130405.1 Pararcticibacter amylolyticus | reverse complement strand
TGTTATGTTCAAAACTAATGAGCTTTTTAGCTTGAAAAAAGTGATGCTTATCATTTACTTCCGGCAACAACGGACTAGCCGCCAGCTGCATGTATTTATTGCTTAGCGAGCGCTCTCAAGCCTCACCCTGCGGCTGTGCAGGCAGCCTCGCTATTTATTTTTATTCTTCTATTACCTCAATCCCCGCCCGTTCTGCCTTATAGGCAATCTTTTCCTTCAGCCCGCTGTACCCCCAGTTACGCAGCAGGAATTCATCTTCTTTGGCCAGATCCTCCTTTGCCTGCTGGTTCACCAGCAGCAGGGTAGCGGCGCGGTATTTCACGCAAAGATCGATCAGCTTGCGGCTGTACAGGTGCAGCTTCTGCTGGATGTAATCCGTTTCGAGGTCGCGGTAATGTTCCACAGCTTTCATGCTCCTCTTTCGCCCTTTCCCTCCCCTGTTATAGGGCGAAGCCATCTGCGCCCGCCTTCGCGCTGCCTGGATGGCTAAGCGGCGGTGAAGGAACTCCTCTTTGGTGCCGATCTGGAACTGCTCCTTCCCGATCTTCACGGTCACCGGCACCTCCAGCGACAGCGATGCCTCGGCAATGACGCT
>NZ_QEAS01000099.1 GCF_003130405.1 Pararcticibacter amylolyticus | reverse complement strand
AACCTGTGCTATGTCCTTCCCCCCAAGTCAGAAGCCGACAGCGGAATGCCCGGCCCTGACAAACAAAACGCACTGTGTTACCAGTACCGCTACGACGAGCGCAACCGGATGAGTGCCAAAAAAATCCCCGGCAAAGGCTGGGAGTACCAGGTATACAATCAGCTCGACCAAGTCGTGGCCAGCCAGGACGCAGAGCAAAGAAAGAAGAACCAGTGGCAGGTAACCAAATACGACGGGCTCGGGCGGGTGATCATGACCGGACTATGGAACAATGGCAATACCGCCATAGACCCCGCCGCCCTGAAAGCCCTCGTCTATGCCGCCCCCCAGTACGACAGCCGTACCCCCGGGGCCGACTACCAGATCGTCAGCTACCCCCAGAACCTCAATACCCCCCTGACCGTCAGCTACTACGACAACTATAACATCCCCGGCCTTCCCTCCGGGTACGCCCGGGATGGCAGCCAGATGATCCACAGCCTGCTGACCGCCACCCGTACCGCCGTGCTGAACAACCCCGCCCACATGCTGTGGAGCGTGAACTACTACGACGACGAAGGCCGGGTGGCCAAGAGCATCGTCCAGCACTACAAGGGCGGCACCCTGTC
>NZ_QEAS01000098.1 GCF_003130405.1 Pararcticibacter amylolyticus | reverse complement strand
GAGCGGAGCTACCGTTTTGAGTACGACAACCTTCAGCGGCTGAAGAACGCCCTGTACCAGGAGCGCCCCTCAGGCGGCAGCTGGGGGAACGCCGGGGCCTATGACGAGAAGAATATCCGTTACGATGAGAACGGCAATATCCTGTCCCTTCAGCGGAATGCGTATATTAGCGGGACGATCATCACGATGGACAACCTGTCATACAGCTATGAAGGCAACCGGCTGAGCAGCCTCAGCGACGGGGGCAGCAGCACCCTGGGGGTAAAGAACCTGACCGGCTCTGCTGCTGCCTACAGCTATGATGAAAGCGGGAGCCTGACGGGTGACCCTAAAAAAGGGACCACGCTGAGCTACAACATCCTGGGGCGGACGGAGAAAGTGACCATCACCACCTCCGCGGGGCGTTATATCAGCTATACCTACGATGCCACGGGGGTCCTGGTGCGCAAGCAGCAGTACGACAACAACAGCCTTCAGAAGACCACCGACTATATCGCCGGTTTCGTCTACGAGAACGGGGCGCTGTCGTACTTCGGGATGGCCGAAGGGCGGGTACGGAACACGGGCAGCAGCCTGAAGGCCGAATACATGGTCAAAGACTACCAGGGGAACGTGCGGGT
>NZ_QEAS01000097.1 GCF_003130405.1 Pararcticibacter amylolyticus | reverse complement strand
ACAATTATGCAGATAGGCACAGGGTTTTAACTGGATATTGTCTGTTGCGACTGTTTCGTTGAAATCTTGCAATAGGGCTGCATATGACCAGGCCTGGTAACTGGGATGTACGTGATTATAAAGCCCTGCCGGAAGCGTGTGCGCACCATTGCGTCTTTGTCGGTTATTTGAATGTCCTTGTCCCATTGCTTGAGTTCAATGAGCACGGCATGCTCCTGCTCTGCTGCATTTTGTCCGGATACAACCTGAATAAGTACTAAAAATAGAAAAAGATTCCAGTTTGGTATTTTAAAGCTTCTTCAAATAAATTCTTTATCTTTTTCACTTCAAGACCTAAAGTGTCATATCGTTTTTCATCTAAAACGTCACTATCCATCAATTTTTGAAGAATCTTTTTATCAGTTATAGACTCATCTTCAAAATTGTCAATGTTCGAGCCAGCTAACCTGTTAATGGAATCAAAAAAGCCTATATTCTCTAACTTTGAATGAACCTGTTCAGTTATTGATATCTCAATAAGATCACCTTCTATGTTTTCATCGAATTCCAAACGGTTTAGTGCTTGGTCATGTTTTGGCACACAAATTATCTTCATTAATTATCCGTATTTTTAAAGTGAGTTA
>NZ_QEAS01000096.1 GCF_003130405.1 Pararcticibacter amylolyticus | reverse complement strand
GTTCAGGGGCGAAGGCTCAAAGCGGGTCTGGGCAAAGGGGTATGGAATGGGGCTCACTCCTGATCCGGGGGACGTGTAGTAAGCGGGCTGGCTGCTAAGGGCTGCCGGTTTGTAAGAACCGGTGTTATTGACATCGGCATATCCCAGGTATTTCGTTGCTTCCCGCCCGAAGACGTCGTATTCGTTGGGGACGACCAGGTCCTTGTTCTGGGATGGGGCTCCTTTATACTGTACGGTCTGAAGGGGCCTGCCCAGGCCATCGAAATACTGGATGGTGGACTGGACATCATTGGCGCTTTTGCTTTTGATGTCGGCTGTTCCGTCAAATGGCTTCCTTGGGGTCATCGTCAGGATGTAGTTCTGGTCCTGGCTGGGTTGAGGGCCTCCGCTGGTCACGGCAAAGGTGATAGTGGTACTGCCGGTACCGCTGCTGCTGCGGGCGGTGATGGTATAAGTGGTAGCCGGACTGGATACTGTTGGGGTCCCGCTGATGGTGCCGGTCTCGGAGTTCAGCGTCAGGCCGGCGGGTAATGCGGGACTGATGGTGAAGGCCGGGGTCACGACGATCTTGCGGATCACATTGCCGGTATTATTGCCGACATAGATATTGCCCTGGCTGTCCTGGCAGATCCC
>NZ_QEAS01000095.1 GCF_003130405.1 Pararcticibacter amylolyticus | reverse complement strand
GTCTCGCTGACATAGAGCTGGTTCTGCCCGTAGCTGCCTTCGTCTTTCAGGCTGCGGTTGCCACTGGCGTCGATGCTGACGCCGTATTGTTTTGCCCATCTGCCGTTGCCTTCGGACAGCGTGGCGTCGCTGTTGCTGTAGTAGCCCTGGCGCAGGGTGTGCCCCTGGCCGATCTGCCAGTCGCTGCCGGGGGCTCCTTGTTCTTCTACACGGTTGAGCGGGGAGGCTTCAAAGCGGGTCTCGGCAAAGGGGGACGGGATACGGGGGACGCCGGTGGGCAGCTGCGCTTCGCTGCCGGATGGGTTATAGAAGGTCATGATGCCGCCGCCGGGGGTCAAGGCCCCGGCTTTATAGCTGCCGTTGGCGCTGGGGTCGGCATAGGGGAGATATTTTTTTGCTTCGCGGCCGAAGGAGTCGTATTCGAAGGGGGTGACCAGGTCGCGGGTGGCCTGGGGGCTGCCTTTGACCTGCACATTCTGAAGGGGGCGGCCAAGGCCGTCGAAGTACTGCACGCTCATCATGACTTCGCAGGTCTTTTTGGCGGACAGGTCGGTGCCGGCGGCAAAGGGCTCGCGGGGGGTATAGGTGAGGATGTAGTTCTGATCGGTGCTTATGGCGGCGGCAAGGGGGATA
>NZ_QEAS01000011.1:239678-241658 GCF_003130405.1 Pararcticibacter amylolyticus | reverse complement strand
TTCTTAATTTCCCGCTTGTCAAAGGGCGTATGCTTTCCCTCTCTCTCTGACTTCGCTTTCCTTCTTTTACTTTCCATACACTTTTTAATTTGTGTATAGCTTTTTTAGGAATGGACACCCTGAATTGGCTGTACTGGTTCTGGTTAAGGTAGTGTTCAATTAAGTGTGTCAGCTTTTAGAAAACGGTCTCCAAAATAGAGATTTAATGCATGTCGAATGAGCTTCCAGCCGAACATATCAGCAAATTTCACTACAGTAGTAAAACAGAAAAAGCCTGCAGGAGCTCAGCCATCTGGAAGAAGAGCCTAAGCGGTTATTTCGTTCGGGTTGTCTCCTGATTGGCTTCTGATCTGCAACGCTTTCCCTACGCTTTCGGAACGCTTTCCCTACGCTTTCCGTTCGGGAATTACCGAAGCAAAAGCGTAGGGAAAGCGTTGCAGTAGCGTTACTGATCAGACGCCGATCAGGAGAATGTCCGGCTTAATAACTAAGACCGCTCTGCTCCGTTCGGTCTGGCTTCGCAGGGCACTTTCCTGTAATTAAGAATAAGCAGCTAAGTCCAACCCTTTATCTGCAAATATCCCTTTCGCAATTCATATTATTTATCTACCTTTGTCTCCCGTGAAAATTGAAGACAACTGCTTCAGCCTGTTGTACTCTGACTCCGGTGATTCTACCGGCAAACTCAAGCTTTTTCATTTATTTTCTGACATTAATCTCTGGGATTCTGATGGGAAAGGACTGATTATTGCTTATGGGCCGGGAGTGGAGTTCATTGCAAATGAATGGCTGAATGAAACGATCAACGAACAGAATATTAAAAATTCATACCACATAAATTAAGATGATCAACTATATCAAATTGCCTGCTGTGCTGCTACTGGAAGACGGAACCGTATACCACGGAAAAGCAGCCGGTAAAATCGGAACTACCACCGGGGAAATTTGCTTTAACACGGGAATGACCGGATACCAGGAGGTTTTTACCGACCCCTCCTACTTCGGACAAATCATGGTGACCACCAATGCCCATATCGGCAACTACGGAGTAACCAGCGAAGAAGTGGAGTCAAGTGACATTAAAATTGCCGGGCTGGTTTGCAAGAACTTCAACATTGCCTTCAGCAGAAAGATGTCAGAGCAGTCTATCCAGGATTATTTTCAGGAGCAAAATGTAGTTGGCATTTCAGATGTTGATACAAGATCTCTGGTTCGTCATATCCGCGACAAGGGAGCGATGAACGCCATCATCTCTTCCGAGATTCTTGACATTGATGAATTAAAGAGAAAGCTTGCTGAGGTTCCGTCAATGGATGGACTTGAACTATCATCCCAGGTAAGCACCAAAGAACCCTACTATTACGGAAAGGAAGATGCACAGCACCGGATTGCCGTGCTGGATCTGGGTGTAAAAAAGAATATTCTGCGCAATTTCGATCACCGGGATGTATATGCAAAGGTATTCCCTGCGAAAACTTCTTTCGAAGAAATGGAAAAATGGGCTCCCGACGGATATTTCATTTCGAATGGCCCCGGCGATCCTTCAGCTATGCCTTACGCTATAGAAACGGTAAAAAAGGTTCTTGAAGCCGACAAGCCTTTGTTCGGAATCTGCCTTGGGCATCAGCTGCTCGCATTAGCGAATGACATCCGCACTGAAAAGATGTTCAACGGGCACCGCGGCTTGAACCACCCCGTAAAGAACGTCGTGCTTGATCATTGTGAAGTAACTTCGCAGAACCACGGGTTTGGTGTTATTGCAGATGATGTGCGCAATTCGGATAAGGTTGAGATCACCCACGTAAACCTGAATGATAATTCGATCGAAGGAATCAGGGTAAAAGATAAAAAAGCGTTTTCTGTGCAGTATCACCCTGAGTCATCTCCGGGCCCGCACGATTCGCGTTACTTATTTGATCAGTTCGTTGACATGATGTAATAACAAAAAAGCCGTTTGACTTGTAAGTCAAGCGGCTTTTT
>NZ_QEAS01000011.1:239569-239642 GCF_003130405.1 Pararcticibacter amylolyticus | reverse complement strand
TCCCGAAAAGCGTAAATGGATTTGGGTTAAAGTAATTCTGCCTCCATTTAGCGTAATAAACAAATACAGGAGT
>NZ_QEAS01000011.1:237870-239473 GCF_003130405.1 Pararcticibacter amylolyticus | reverse complement strand
AAGCCAATCCCGGCGGGGCCGCGATGAGCTAAATCACAATTTATTGTAACATTGATTATTTTTGAACCCGCCAAAAACACTACTTTTGGCCAGCCTGTTAACTTGAAAAAGAACAAATTGGAACTCCTTATAACAGAAGGAAATCCGCAAAAGCCAATTAGGTAAAATTTAATATAAAAAGACAATGAGCTTAATTTTAGACGTACACGCCCGCCAGATCCTCGACTCGAGGGGCAATCCTACTGTTGAAGTAGACGTAATTACAGAAAATGGTATCCTTGGCCGTGCAGCAGTACCATCAGGTGCATCAACAGGTATGTATGAGGCAGTTGAACTTCGTGATAACGACAAAGCAACTTACATGGGTAAGGGTGTTTTAAATGCTGTTAAAAATGTAAACGAAATATTAGCTGAGAAACTTAAAGGCATGGATGTATTTGAACAAAATGCAATCGATGCTTTAATGCTCGAAGTTGATGGTACAGAGAACAAAGGTAAAATTGGCGCAAACGCTATTTTAGGTGTTTCTTTAGCAGTTGCAAAAGCAGCAGCACAAGAAAGCCGCCAGCCTCTTTACCGTTACATTGGTGGTGTTAACGCTAACACACTTCCTATACCAATGATGAACATCATCAATGGAGGTTCTCACTCTGATGCTCCTATCGCTTTCCAGGAATTCATGATCATGCCAGCTGGTGCTCCTTCATTCTCTGAAGCATTACGCTGGGGTGCAGAAGTGTTCCATAACCTTAAGAAAATCCTTCATGACAGAGGCTTATCTACCGCAGTAGGTGACGAAGGTGGATTTGCTCCAACTTTCGATGGAACTGAAGATGCAGCTGAAACTATCTTAAAAGCGATTGAAAAAGCTGGTTACAAACCAGGTGTTGATATTTTCTTAGCTCTTGATTGTGCTTCTTCTGAGTTCTACAAAGACGGTATTTACGATTATACTAAATTTGAAGGCGAGAAAGGTGCAAAACGTACAAGTGCAGAACAAGCAGATTACCTTGCTCAGTTAACTCAAAAATACCCTATCATTTCTATTGAAGATGGTATGGACGAAAATGACTGGGATGGCTGGAAATTATTAACTGACAAAATTGGCGATAAAGTTCAATTAGTTGGTGATGATTTATTTGTAACTAACGTTAGTCGTCTTCAAAAAGGTATTGATAGCAAAACTGGTAACTCAATCCTTGTAAAAGTTAACCAAATCGGTTCATTAACTGAAACTATCAACGCAGTATCATTAGCTCAAACTAATGGTTATACTTCAGTGATGTCTCACCGTTCTGGCGAAACAGAAGATGTTACTATTGCCGACTTAGCAGTAGCATTAAACTGTGGCCAGATCAAAACTGGTTCAGCTTCACGTTCAGACAGGATTGCAAAATACAATCAGTTGATCCGTATCGAAGAAGAACTTGGCGCTTCTGCCCGTTTTATCGGCAAAGACTTTAAGTTCTTAAAATAAGCTCCTATAGATTTGAGTCCTGAGACTTTGGTCTTAAGACAACAGGTCTTAAAGTAAAAGAGAGTGTCCCTTTTCCGGAGCACTCTCTTTTTTTTAACCACTCTTTTATCTCCCAACCTCTTCATA